>JBMNHF010000010.1:0-431444 GCA_050950205.1 Oscillospiraceae bacterium | reverse complement strand
GATGGACGGGAGCTGACGGTTCCCGCAGGAACACAGATACGCCTAACACCCGGTGAGAGCATCACCATACCGCCCTATTTGTACCACGACTTTTCGGTGGAGGAAGGCACGGGACCGGTGCTGCTGGGCGAGGTGAGTCAATGCAACGATGACAATACCGACAACCGCTTTTTAAAGCCCGTTGGCCGTTTTCCCGCCATTGAGGAGGATGAGCCCCCCTACCGGTTGCTCTGCAACGAATACCCAAATCCATGATGCGAAAATGCAACGCCGCAAGGGGTACTACATAAAAAGCAAGATCCTTTATAAAGACTGATCAGAAATGCGGATTTTTAATAGAAGATTGCGTTTTAGCGGAGGGGTTAGGCCCTCCCTAAGATCATTTCAAACGCTTAAAAAATAACTTCATGGCGTAAAAATAGGGGGGTAGACAACTGGTCTACTCCCCTAAATTTAATATCTTTATGTTTCCGGTGCAGGCTTGGGTTCTTTGAGCTTATCAATTGTCCTCATTTTATAAAAACCGGTAAGGTCTGCCAAAGCCCAACCAATGGGGATTGCCCACCAGATGCCCCCCATTCCTATTGAGGGTACCGAAGAAAGGGTATAGGCCAATACCACCCTTGTCCCAAGGCTTATGACAGTAAGGAGGATGGACACCTCTGGTTTTCCAATTCCCCGATATAACCCATAAAACATAAATAAATAGCCGATGAAACAATAAAAGCTTGCTACAATGAACAAATACTGCATGCCTATTTGTAGAATTTCCGTTTCGTTGGGGCTGATAAAAATACGCATTAAAGGCTTGGCAAACAATATGATTAAGGCCGAAACGGCTATACCGTAAATCGTTATCACCTTTATGGCTGACCGAATTCCATTTCGGATACGCCCCTGTTCTTTTGCACCATAGTTCTGAGCGATAAAGGTGGAAAACGCATTGCCGAATTCCTGCTCGGGCAAATACGCAAAACTCTCAATTTTCACTACTGCTGCAAATGCAGCCATAGCGGATACACCAAAGCTGTTTACCAACCCCTGTATCATTAGAATCCCTAAATTCATAACGGACTGTTGAATGCTGGTAAGAATGGAATGGTTTCCGATCTTTTTCACGATGTCCGTGTCAAATTGAAGATGCTTGCGTTCCAGCCGAAGGATGGGAATTTTTTTCATGCAGTAAACCGTTAAGGATATAGCGGAAATTCCTTGAGCAATGATAGTTGCATACGCAGCACCGCCGACGCCCATGTTAAAGGGAACGATAAAGACAATGTCCAAGACGATGTTAATTATGGCGGATGCCGCAAGAAAGAGGAGCGGAATCATTGTGTTGCCCATGCTGCGCATAATTGCAGCAAAATAGTTATAAGCCGAGGTAAAGAGAATACCATAGAAGATGATTTGCAAATAGGTCTTGGTATCAGCCCATACCTCTACAGGAATTCGGATAAAAAGTAAAATTTCATCAATAAAAAACAGGGCGAGAAACTGAATCACCAAGGCAAGGGTTCCAATTAAACAAAAGGACACAAAAAAGCTGTTTTTTAATTGATTTATTTCTTTTGCGCCAAATAAAACGGAAAATACAGTACCGCTGCCCATGCAAAAACCTAAGATGATAGAGTTTAACAAAACCATAACCGAAAACGCACTGCCCACTGCAGCAAGGGCATGAGAGCCAATAAATCTGCCTACAATAATGGTGTCCGCAACATTATATAGTTGCTGAATCAAGTTCCCCATCATCATGGGAAACGCTAATTTTAACATTGCTCTCGTTTCATTTCCCACTGTTAAATCGTGAGTGATAGCCATTTTTAACCTGCCTTCTAAGTTAATGCAATACCCTTGCAGATTGAGCATGTAAGATGATATAGGATAGCACCGCCTCTTGTCAACTTCAGTCTTTCCCCTGCGTGTCCAAGCTGTAACGGCGGCCAGCTCACTAGGCCAACTTCACGCTCAAATTTTGCCCAAAACGAACGAAACCCTTGATGTGTTTTAGATAAAGCATCAGGGATTTCGTTTTTTTGCCTTTTTATGGTGAAACGCAGGCATTCCCAAGAGCTTTCCTGCCTTTCTGTCCAAGCCATCATCAAGAGGTAACATTGCCTTATGCTCTCCCTCCTTGCCGATTTCTTGGTAAAAATAAAGCATAGAATTGTATTTCTATGCCTTATGGTTATTAAATTCATTTTAGAATCAGCTTTTACAACTGCGTTTGGTTGTTACTTAACTGGTTGACAGCCTCCCTGATCCGCTGTTTTGCATCCTCTCCCGTGGTGGCTGCTTGAATATGGCTGATCATGGATGCTTTCTGGGATTTGGTCATGGTTCCAAAGGCGTTCATTGCCTTGGGGTTTTGTGCCAGCTCCATGCCAAGCCCCAAAGGCAGATCCGGTCCGTCGGGGTTTTTGCCGATTCCGATAAATTGATTGCTGTGTTCCATAGGATCCTCCCTTTTTTTGATTGCGGCACAGCGCCAAAAATCGCTGAATATTCTCTTCTTCTGCCTGTTGGTTGACTCCGGTTCGCCCCAGCCGGTCGCACAGGCCCCAGCAAAGCAACTTCACCAATGTCTGCGTTTTTCATCATGGCGTCTATGTCGGCATAGGGCAAACCGTTTACCCCACATATAAAATCTGCATGTGATAGCGTATCAGGTTGCAGACCGATGAGATAAAAGACGGCTCCTGATTCAGGTAGCTTAAAAATTCCTCTGCCAACGCCGCACCCACTTTGTCGTGATTGTAGGCGGTGATTTTTCCTTTTCGGATTTTTGTGGTGGAAGGCTTGCCAATATCGTGAAGCAGAGCGGCCCACATAAACACACGGGGACTTGCGCTTTGGCTTTTTCTCTGTGCCGCCTGGTCCACAACCAGCAAGGTGTGGTTCCACACATTGCCTTCGGGGTGATGCCGGGGAGACTGGTTTGTGTCCTGCATGAGTTTGAGGAGGTGAAAGGGATACAGCTCCAAAGCCGGTGTATCTGCTATGGAGGCAAGGTAGTTGGATGGAGCGCCGTCCTTAAGCAGATGCTGTTCCATTTCGACAAACAGATCCTGGGCATTCATGGTGTCAGCGTTTGGTGTTTGGCCCTAAAGCTTCTTTTTGGATGTTATGGGGCTGAAAAGAGCGAGCCATCCGAATTCTGGGCATGTTGCCAAGGATTTTTTTCGGTGTCTTTGATGGGAGCAGAGCCCTTGGTAGGATTTACAGTATTTTTATTCTGATTGGTATTGGGTTTCATCCTGCTTCACCTTTCTCTGTGGTATTCATCATCATTGTTCTTCTATTTCATGAAATTATACTCGTTTGCAATACAGTTTCTTCCCTCAGCACCTGGGGTCAGGCAGCTTTTTTGCTGAGCAAAAACACCTTGGATCCCTTTCCTGAGCGAGGAAGATTTCTCGCTTGGCAAAACAATGGAAAATGAAGGGGTGCTTCGATTTTATGGAGGTTTTTTGGTTAAGATGTTTAAAAAGATAACACCTTTGGTGCATTATCTCTTTACTAATTTAGAAGATATTATATAATGGATTATGGGTTAGTGTTTTACACAATAAAGGAGGGTTTGTGATGAGAATTGACTTGAACAGCGATTTGGGAGAGAGTTTTGGTGCTTACACCATAGGGCTGGACTCCCTCCCAAGTCATCCCACACATCACATCTGCCAATGTGGCTTGCGGCTATCACGCAGGAGATCCTACCGTGATGGAAGCGACGGTTCAGATGTGCAAACAACACGGTGTTGCGGTGGGCGCCCATCCGGGTTATCCGGATCTGATGGGGTTTGGCCGCCGCAATATGGGAGCTTCTCCTGCCGAGGTTAAGGCCTATATAAAATACCAGGTCGGCGCACTGATGGCCTTTTGCAAAAGTGCCGGCGTAAAGCTCCAGCACGTAAAGCCCCACGGCGCACTATACAACACGGCAGCAAAGGATTACAAGCTGGCTGTCGCCATTGCCGAAGCGGTCTACGAAGTGGATCCTTCCATCATTCTTTTGGGACTTTCGGGCAGCCAATCCCTGATTGCGGCCAAGGATATTGGTCTTCCCTATGCCAGCGAAGTGTTTGCTGATCGCGCCTACAACGCTGATGGAAGCCTTGTAGCCCGGGGCACCCCCGGAGCAGTGATTCACGATGTGGAGGAAGAGGAATGTGTTGCCCGCATCATTAAAATGGTAAAGGAGCACAAGGTAACCGCCATCACCGGCGAAGAGGTTGCCCTTTCTCCCCAGTCCATCTGCGTCCACGGGGACACCCCGGAAGCTGTAGCCTTTGTCAAAACCATTAAGGAAAAACTAATGGAAAATGGCATTACTCCGTCTAACCTGGAACAGATTACAGCAGGCTAAACAGGCAAAGGCCTTATCATATCGATAAAGGAGAATATTCATGAATAAAAAACAGTCCGGACAGAGTGCTAGTGTTCTGATTGCAGCTGCATTTCTGATGGCTACTTCTGCCATCGGTCCTGGTTTTTTGACCCAAACTGCCACTTTTACCGACCGTTTTCACGGCAGCTTCGGTTTCGTCATTCTGGTTTCCCTTTTGCTGGCTGCTGTGGTACAGCTTAACGTATGGCGTGTGCTCTGCATTTCCAATTCTGCGGGGGCAGGATGTGGCCAACCGAGTCCTCAAAGGCCTTGGCTATTTTGTATGTAGCTGCCCTGATTTGTCTGGGCGGGCTTGCCTTTAACATCGGCAACGTGGGCGGAACCGCTTTGGGACTCAATGCCGCTCTGGGGCTGGATGTTCGCGTTGGCTACATAGTCAGCGGCGCCATAGGCATTGTTGTTTTTCTGGTTAAGCAGGCTTCTAAGGTAATGGATACCCTGGTAAAAGTGTTGGGCGGCATTATGATTGTGGTGATTCTGGTAGTGATCTTCATTGTGCAGCCCCCCGTTGGACTGGCACTGAAGGAAACCTTTGCCCCCTCCACCCCTGTCCTCGAGCTTGCCCCTGCCATCCTCACCCTGCTGGGCGGAACGGTAGGCGGATACATCACCTTCTCTGGCGCCCATCGCCTCATCGACGCCGGAATCAGTGGAGAAGAAAATTTGGATCAGATTAAGCGCAGCTCCATTATGGGTATTGGCATTGCTTCCATTGTCCGGGTTTTCCTCTTCCTGGCCATATTGGGAGTCGTAGTCACCGGGGTCAGTCTGTCTGGATCCCTCCAACCCTGCCGCAGATGCCTTCCGCATTGGTGCAGGCGAGCTGGGTTACCGCTTCTTTGGTTTGGGTGCTGTGGGCTGCCGGAACCACCTCCATTGTGGGCGCCGCCTACACCTCCGTCTCTTTCCTGAAAACTCTCAGCGAGCCCATTAATAAAAACGCCAACCTGGTTACGGTGGCCTTTATCGCCGTTTCCACTCTGATTATGCTGCTGCTGGGACAGCCCGCCAAGCTGCTGGTTCTGGCCGGTGCACTCAACGGCCTGATTCTGCCGGTTACCTTGGGTGTCTGTCTGGTGGCATCCCAGAAAAAGGACATCATGGGCGAAGACTACAAACATCCCACTTGGCTGTTTGTAGCCGGCATCATTGTGTTCTGCCTGTCCGCTTATCTTGGCATTACTTCTCTGGGCCAATTTATCAAAGCTGTTCGCATAAAGGCATAAGGAAGGAGGTTTGCCTCCATTGTACGAAAAGGCAAAATATCTGCCTGCCGGAGATGATCGCGGTTGTGGTTGTGGAACTGGGGAATGCCATCTCGCCCCAAATTAACGAGCGGGTGCGGGGATTCCTTCTGGTTCTGGAGGACGCCAATCTGGACGGCATTGTGTCGGTGAATACCACCTACCGTTCCCTGTTGATTGAGTACGACCCCCTGCGGCTTCCTTATGGGAAGCTGCTGGAGGCGCTGCAGCAGCTGGAATCCCGGCTGTATTCCACCAAGCTGCCTCCCGCCCGCGTATTGGAGGTTCCCACCCTGTACGGCGGCGAGTTTGGGCCGGACCTGGACTTTGTGGCCCAACACGCCGGAATATCCAAGGAGGAAGTGATTCGCATTCACCACTCCACGGAATATCTGATTTACATGCTGGGCTTTACCCCGGGATTTTCCTATCTGGGCGGAATGGATCCCACCATTGAAACGCCGCGCCTTAAGTCACCCCGCGGAAAAAATCCCCGGCGGTTCGGTGGGGATTGCAGGCAAGCAAACCGGCATCTACTCCATCGATGATAGCCCCGGAGGATGGCAACTGATCGGCAGAACCCCCATCCGGCTTTACGATCCCGACCGTCAGCCGCCTATTCTGCACCAAACCGGCGACTACATTCGGTTTATCCCCATCACCCGGGAAGAGTACGACTCCATTGAAAAGGCTGTTCGGCAGGGAACCTATGAGTATCGGCCTGGTTCCCAGAAAGGGGGCGGATGAGAAATGAGTGTTGTCAAAATCATCAGCCCCGGGCTGTTGACCACGGTGCAGGACGATGGGCGCTATGCCTACCAGCGGTTTGGCATGTCCATTTCCGGCGCTATGGATCGGTTTTCCAGCCATGTGGCCAATTTTCTGGTGGGAAATGACCCCGGCGAAGCCGTGCTGGAAACCACGCTGATGGGCCCTTCCCTGGAGATGCAGGGGGACTGTGTCATTGCCCTGACCGGGGCGGATATGGCTCCCCAAATCGACGGCAAGGCTGTTCCCATGTGGCAGACCCTGTTTGTCCCCAAAGGGATCGATGCTCACCTTTTCGGCCCTTACCTGTGGTGCCCGGGGATACATCGCCTTTGCCGGCGGCATTGACCTGCCGGAGGTGATGGGCAGCCGCTCCACCTATGTCAAAGCCAAGGTGGGAGGACTGGAGGGGCGCCCCTTGCGTGCCGGGGATGTGCTGAGTGTCAACCGCCTGAAGAAAAGCTTAAACATCAAGCGGGTTCGGGTGGCGGAGCAGTATATCCCAAACTATCCCACCGAGCAGGTGCTGCGGGTGGTTTTGGGCCCTCAGGATGATTATTTCACCCAAGAGGGCATCGACACCCTGGTTTCGGAGACATACACGGTGAGCAAGGAATGTGATCGGATGGGCTACCGTCTGGAAGGAAAGCCCATTGCCCACAAGGAGTCCGCCGATATTATCTCCGACGGCATTATGATTGGAAGCGTTCAGGTTCCCGGCAATGGCCTGCCCATTATTTTGATGGCGGATCGCCAGACCACGGGGGGATACACCAAAGTTGCCACCGTCATCTCTGTGGATCTGCCCAAGGTGGCTCAGGCAAAGGCAGGGGACAGCTTCCGCTTTGAGATCGTGTCGGTGGAGCAGGCCCAGCAGATTCTCTTTGAGGAAGCACAGAGAATGAAGGCCCTGCAGGCAAGCTGCATCGAAGTGATGGAGGCACCGGCGCCACAGGCCGCCACTCCCCCCGCTCCCCCGCCGCCTGCTCCGCCTCAACCTGCACCTTCTCCGGCGGCTGGCTCAGTTTCCTCCGGGGTAATTCATCAGTCCATCACCATCAACGGTGTGACCTATCAGGTAGAGTTAAGAGAAATACTGTGATCTCATCCTGCACAGCATTCCTCCAAGGCAAAGAATCTATCATCTATTTTTAAAACACTACCCAAACGATGTTGCTAAAGCGATCCGCCCGTTCTCACTTCAGGGAACGGGCGGATCGTTTTTTGGACTTGACAAAGAGGGATTTGATGCTATTCTGGATGATAATATAGCTTGCACCAGAGCTTGGAGGTATGATCTTGAGGATACCGTTTGAGGAAGTGAAGGCCACCCTGAAGGAGATTTTGATACACAGGCACAATACCCCCGAGCCTTTTGCGGAAGAAGTGGCCCACGTTATCACCCAAAACTCGTTGGACGGCGTCTACACCCACGGCATCAACCGCTTTGTGACGCTGATCAACAGCATCGAACTGGGCAGTGTTCTGCCCAACGAAACCGCCTGCCGCATCTCCGGCCTGGGAGGCTACGAAATCTGGGACGGCCGGGCAGGACTGGGAATCGTCAACGCAAGAATCTGCACCCAGCGCGCCATCGAACTGGCCAAAACCCACGGTATTGCCTGTGTTTCGGTCCGCAACACCAACCACTGGCTGCGCGGAGGCACCTATGGCATTATGGTAGCTCAGGCCGGTATGCTGGGCATTTTGTTTACCAATACCAAAGCCAATATGTGCGCTTGGGGCACCATGGAGCATTGTGTGGGCAACAACCCTTTGGTGATGGCGGTACCCCGAAGCAACGGAGAGCACGTGGTGATGGATACCTCCTTTTCCCAGTATTCCTACGGCAAACTGCAGCTGGCCAAGCTGGAAGGCCGCACCATGCCCGACCCTGCCGGCTACGACCATCAGGGCAACCTTTCCTGCGACCCGGCAGAGGTGCTGCGCAGTCGGCGGTTGATCTCCATGGGCAAGTGGAAGGGCTCCTCCATTGCCATGCTGCTGGACCTTATTGCCAGCGTATCCTCCTTTGGTTATTCCTCGGCGGCCATTGCTGCCATGGAAGGAGATGACGAAAAGGCCTGCTCTCAAACCTTTATTGTCATCAACCCCTTTGCTTTGGGGGAACCGGCGCAGGCTGAGGCTATCATCGACCAAGCTCTGGACATGGTGCTTCATGCCACTCCCGTTCCGGGGCAGACCGTTCGCTATCCCGGTCAGGCCATGGTGCGGATCCGAAAAGAAAACACCGAGCAGGGGATTCCCGTCAACGAAAAGGTTTGGAATAAGATTCTCAGCCTAAAGTGAGAATTGTCCCTTTATCCCTCCCGAAAGTCAAAAAGCAGTCCGGCGGCTCCTAAGCCGCCGGACTGCTTTTTTGGGTTGTGATGGTTTTACAAAGGCTGCCAAAAGGCTTATTTCTCTTCAAAGGGGAATACAAATTGGTTCAGCTTCAGTTCATCCCGCACGGCAATCAGCTCGGGCTGAACTCCCTGGCTGACCGGCAGACCCTTGTCCTTGCGCTCCAGCCAGGTGAGGTATTCTTTTTCGCCCGCCGTGTAGATGCGCTCCTGACCCGGTGCTTTCTGAGAAGCCCGCAGAGCCCGCATGATGTCTCCTGCCGTTTTCTTAAAGGTCTCCAGTCCCAGGAAGGCCTCGGTATCAATGGCGATAAAGAAGTGGCCCAGCTGATAGGGTTTTTTGTTGCCGTCCTTGTCCTTGTCGGTCAAATCGGTGAGGAAGCAACCGGCCTGCAGAGCAGCGGAAAGCACTTCCACCGCCACGGCGTAGCCGTATCCCTTGTAGCCTGCCAGCTCTTCGCCAATGCCGCCCAGAGGGGTCAGGGCAGCATCACCGGAGGTCAGGGCCTTGAGGATGGGGCCGGAATCGGTCAGAGCATTTCCGTCCCGATCGATAACGGTGCCGCTGGGGCAATCTTTGCCAATGCGGGCATAGTATTCGATTCTGCCCCGCTGGATGATGCTGGTGGCGCAGTCCAGATTAAAGGGGAACTCCTCGTCGGTGGGGAAACCGATGGTCAGAGGGTTGGTGCCCAGCATATTCTGCACGCCAAAGGTGGGGGCGATGGAGGGTCTTGCGTTGGTGCCTGTAATGCCGATGCAGCCGTTGTCAATGGCCATCGAGGTGAAATAGCCGGCAATGCCGTAATGGGTGGAATTGCGAACTGCCACCATGCCCATGCCGTATTTCTTTGCCTTTTGAATGGCCATTTCCATAGCCCGGTAGCCGGCCACCTGTCCCATACCGTGGTTTGCGTCCATAACAGCGGTGGTGGCGGTTTCCTTCAGAATCTCGATTTCGGTGACAGGCTTTTGGATTCCAGCTTTGATGCGGTCGATATAAATCGGCTTAAAACGGTTGACTCCGTGGGATTCGATCCCTCTGCGGTCAGACTCAATTAAAACGTCGGTGCAGATTTCTGCGTCCTTTTCGGGCACACCGTATCCCATAAAGGCCTCTTTGACAAAGGACTCCATCAATTCCCATGGTACATTGACATATCCTGTGCTGCTTCCCATAGTGCTTCTCTCCATTCTATAAAATAATAAAAGAGCAATGCAAACTGGACTTTCGTCCAATGCGCACTACTCTCTAAAATCTCAATGCGGTTCTATTCATTTATCCTTACATAAACCAGATATCTTCCTTGGTGGTGGAGATGGCCACCACACCTGCCGACAAAGCGGAAATAACATCTTCCTTATCCCGGATCAGTCCCCCTGCAATGACAGGAACCTGGGTTTTTTCCATGATGATCTTCAGCACCTTTGGCATGATGCCGGGCATGACCTCAATCATATCCACATCGCTGAGAGCCACCTGATTGCCGATATTGTCAATGGCCTTGGAGTCGATGGCAAAAACCCGTTGGATGGTGGCAAGGCCCTGTTTTCTTGCATATTTAATCTGGCTCGCCTTGGTGGAGATGATGCCGTCTGCTTTGGTGTATTGCCGGATAAAATCAATGGCCCCGTCCTTGCTGGAAAGCCCCTCAACCAAATCAATGTGGACAAAGGCATGCTTGCCGGCATCCTTAACCCGATTGACGATTCCCTCGATGGTGGAGGCGGTGCCAAAAAGCAGAAAGATAATCATACTTTCTGATTCCAGCGCCTTTTGAAGGGAGGCATCTTCCTTGACGGCTGCAATGACAGGAATGTCATTCAAATGTGCACACAGTTCCTCTCGGTTCACGACGGATCCTCCATTGGCGGCCGATTACTTACAAACAACTGATCCGATATTATTATGAAGGAAATATTCCGGAATGTCAATCCCCAGCTTTGAGTCCGACAGGTTTTTGTTGACAAGCCCATGGTCAACTGCTAGAATGAAGCCAAAATACACATTCTGCATAAAAAGAGTAGTTCGAAATGAATCATATCCACAAAATTTTAAAATATTTCAAAAGCTGGGTGAGCGATGTTTTTTAAGAAAAAAGAGCAATCCCCTCTGGTATCGGCGGTGGTGGTGGCAGCAGGCTCGGCCGAGCGGATGCAGGGAATCGATAAGCAGCAGGCTCTTCTGGACGGCTTGCCGGTGGTGGTGCGCAGCGTCGAAGCTCTCAGCCGCTGTCCACTGGTCAGCGAGGTGGTGCTGGTCTGTCCACCGCAGCGAATTGCCGAATACTATGCCCTTGTCCGGGAATTTTCCCTGGATTTGGTGAGCACCGTCGTCGGAGGCGGAGCCACCCGCCAGCAGTCGGTTTTTCGGGGAATCGAGGCCTGTGATCCCAAAGCAGCTTACTACCTGATTCACGACGGAGCCCGGCCTTTGGTGGCTGCCCCAGTGGTGGAACAGTGTATTCGCGCCGCCATGGAATTGGGAGCCGCCGCTGCCGGAGCCCCTCCCAAAGACACCATCAAGATGCTGGATGAGGACGGCTTTGCGGTTTCCACCCCTCCCAGAGAGAAGTTGGTGGCCATACAGACTCCTCAGGTGTTTGAGGCGCATCTGTATCGCGCAGCCATGACTCGGGCCCAGCGGGAGCAACAGGACTATACCGACGACTGCCAGCTGGTGGAACAGATGGGCCACAAGGTGAAGGTGATTTTGGGGGATTACTCCAACCTGAAAATTACCATTCCGGAGGATCTGGCCATGGCGGAAGCGGTGCTGCAATTCCAGGAGGAAGGATGGGACCGATGGGAAGTTTTCGAATAGGACACGGATATGATGTGCACCGTCTGGTTCCCCGCCGCAAACTGATTTTGGGGGGAGTGGAAATTCCCTGGGAGATGGGGCTGGACGGCCATTCCGATGCCGATGTGCTTTGTCATGCCATCTCCGATGCTCTGTTGGGGGCGGTTGCCCTTGGGGATATCGGCACCCACTTCCCTCCCGGGGATCCCGCCTACAAAGATGCCAACAGCCTGGCGCTGTTGGAGCAGGTGGGCCAAATGCTTGGGAATAAGGGATGGCGGGTAGGCAATCTGGACGCCACCCTGGTGGCCCAACAGCCGCGAATGGCACCCCATCTGCTTCAAATGCGTCAAAACGTTGCCAAGGCCCTGGGTATTGAGATGGATGCCGTCAGCATCAAAGCCACCACCGAAGAAGGGCTGGGCTTTACCGGAACCGGTCAGGGAATGGCAGCCCACTGTGTGGTTTTGGTACAGCGGATATAAGAAAATAACCCAAAACAAAACGCTCCGAGGGATTTCGGGGCGCTTTTCTTTGGCTTTCTTCCCCCCTTTGGCATAGACTGTACCAGAACGCAAAGAGGAGATGAGCCATGAACTCGGCCGAAATTACCGCTGCGTTAACCGCAATTGCCAATGTCACCGCAGCGCAGTTATCCACCGATGAGCTGAATCTTCTCGGCTCGGTGCTGAACCTGCTGGGGGAGATACTGCAAACCATTGCTACCATTCGGTCGGTTCAGGATAGCATCAACCCAGGCAAAGACCCGGCAACACAGGAAAAAAGCAGCGCCACTGATTCGGGAAGTGATGCCAGTTCGGCGGAGGAGAAAAGCGCAAATTCGCAGCAAAATCCAGCCGACCCAGAAGGGCAAAGGGGTACTTTGCCAACGGCGAGCCAATAGCCAGCCCCTTCTACCGGGGTTCTTTCCTCGTCAGCACCTGCCGGATCAGCAGCAAAACGGCAGCCAGCGAAAGGCACCATAGCAGCGCGGAAAGAAGTTTTGAGATGAGCCCTTGCAGCAGATGCATAGCCTTGAGCAGCAGCGTAAAGGCAAGGGGGATAGCCAGCACGGCCCCTGCAATGATGACGAATTTTTTCATAACCCCGCCTCCTTGGATCGATTGCCTATAGTATTTGCATGAAACCCATCCGGAATGCAGAGAATAAGAAAAATGCCTGCAAAGGAGAAAATGAAATGCCAAAAGATAGTCAAATCGATCCCAAGGAAGTGCGCCGCGCCAAATCCAAGGGCGGGCCCACTCCCGCCAGCGATGAACCGGACGGCGAAGGCCGCAACGCCAAAAAGCACTCCATCAAGTCACAGGGACATCAACAAAAGAAGTAAGCCGTTCATCGCCCCCGGATTTTTAATCCGGGGGCGATGATTTGGTTGGATTTATTCTGCTTGCTGATAAATGCGCTCATACAGGCGGGCGGCCGCTTCTGCCAGACGAGGGCCGGGGCGGGTGATTTCGTCGGAATTGGAATGGATGATATTGCCCTGTTCCACTGCCGGAATACTTTCCCACCCCTTTCGGGCAGCAATTTCTTCCTCCGGGCGGGGGCCTTCCCCAAAGTACATGGTTACGGTGACGATATAGTCGGGGCGTCGGGCGATCACCTGCTCTTGAGAAATTTCCCCCCAGCCCTTCATATCCGCAAAGATGTTGTTCAGTCCCAGCAGGGTGGCAATCTCATCCATAAAGGTGTCCTGCCCTGCCGTCCAGAGGCCGTACTCCAAGGGAGAAACTTCAAAATAAACGGAGCCTTTGTTTTGGTGTTTTCCCGCTTTGTCCCTGATTTCGGCAAAGGTGTTCTGCATCTTCTCCACCAGCTGCTGCGCCTGCTGGGGACGATCCAGCACATCCCCCAGAAAGGTGATGGCCTGATACACCCCTTCGATGCTCTGGGCGTCGGTAAAGACTGTGGCAATGCCTGCCTGAGACAGTGCCTGAGCCTGTTCCTCCCACTGATCCATGGAGCCCATCACCACCACTTGGGGATTTAAGGCAATGATCTGCTCGATGTTGGTTTCGTAACCACTCTGTACCGAGGGTATCTCCAGCACCGAAGCCGGGTAGTCGCAGTATTCTCCCCGGCCCACCAGGAGGGATTCACATCCCAAAGCGCTGATGATTTCGCAGTCGGCGGCGGTCAGGACCACCACCCGCTCCACAGGGGTCTGGATGGACACCGTCCGGCCAAGCATATCGGTCAGCTCCTTGGTCTGTTTCCCCTCTGGGGCAGGGCCGCCCAAGGAACATCCGGAAAGCAGCAACAGCAAAATCAGAACCAAAGACAGGTACGCCTTTCTTCTCACAACCCTTTCCTCCCTACAGTCCGCATTTCGCACCAAAGACACCCGGGCAATGCAGTTGCGGTAATTAAAATGCCGATTACTTTGCCTCTTATCACCGTTTCAGTATAGCGCAAAACCTGGTTTCTGGCAATGTTGGGGACTTTTTCTCCCGCCAAGTTTGTGATATACTGGAAAAGAAAATATGCTTGTTGGGGTATCGTAACCTCTTTGTGGTTATGATACCCTTATCACCGCAAAGCTGGGAAAAGGCTTGTGTCTTGTGCCATTGCCCTCAGGCAAGGAAGGAGGCTGCCCTTTTGAGGGAAAAAGTGCTGGCGCTTTGCCAAAAGCATCGGGATATTCTGCTGTATCTGGTATTCGGGGTGCTGACCACCGCCGTCAACTACATTACCTTTATGGCGCTGCTGACTCTTTGGCCCGGCAGCTCCACCATAGCTCCCAATTTGATTGCCTGGATTGCCTCGGTGCTGTTTGCCTACGGCACCAACCGCACTTGGGTATTTCGCTCTCAGACACGGGGAGCCGCTGCTTTGGGGCGGGAAATTCTCTCCTTTTTTGGGGCTCGCCTGTTTTCTTTGGTGCTGGATCTTGGCATTGTCTATCTGTTTGTGGATCGGTTAGGCTTTCATCCGGGACTTATTAAGCTCGCCTCCAATGTTCTGGTGGTCATCCTCAACTACCTGTTCAGCAAGTTCTGGATCTTCCGCTCCCCTGCGGACAAGCCCGGAAAAGAATGCTAGCATTCTACCATTTTCACAAGAAATAGATAGACATCTCCCCCGTTATTTATGCAGTATTTATATCTGCCCTCTCCCTCACCGGATTGGTTTCGTTTTTGTTGTGCAGAGTTGAGTATTTTGGTTGCATGTATTTTGATTTATTTGTGATTTTTTCATAAGTTGGTTGAGCTTTCTTGTCCCCCCTCTCCAGTTGAAGGCAAGGGGTGGGTGGGCATATACTGAAGATGCAAGGAGTAATTTTCATGCAGAAAAGCCACTGCCGCGTGGCGGCTATTCACGATCTTTCGGGATTTGGGCGCTGCTCCCTTTCGGTGATTATGCCGGCCCTTTCCGCTATGGGGGTGCAGGTTTGTGCGGTGCCAACCGCCATTCTTTCCACTCACACCGGGGGAATGGGCGAAGTGGAAATGCGGGATCTCACCGATTACATTTCGGGAGCACTGGAGCACTACCAGCGTTTGGGTCTGGAGTTTGACTGCATCTACAGCGGATTTTTGAGCAACGAAGCCCAGATTGATCACTGTTTGGAGTTTTTAAGAGCTTATCCCAAAGCGCTCCATGTGGTGGATCCGGTGATGGGCGATCACGGAAAGCCCTACCGCACCTGCACCCCGGAAATTCGCCGCCGGATGCGGGAGCTGGTGCGGGAAGCGCAGATCATCACCCCCAACCTCACCGAGGTCAGCATGCTGTTGGGGATTGAGTATCCCCAAGGGCCTCTCACCACCTCTCAGACCAAAAGCTTTTTGGCCCGCCTGGGCGAGCTGGGCCCCAAACAGGTGGTGATTACCGGCGTCAATTTGATGTCCGGCGCTATCACCAACGTGGGGTACGATCGGGAGCGGAATGCTTACTGGCGGGCGGATTGCCAGTATGTCCCCGTCTCTTATCCCGGCACCGGAGATTTGTTTGCAGCCGTGTTGACCGGTGGACTGCTTTCGGGAGACAGTCTGCCCCTTGCCATCAACCGCGCCACCGCCTTTGTGGAACTGTGCATCAAAACTACATACGGATATGGTACCGACCCCCGCTTTGGCGTCTTGCTGGAGCACTCCCTTCCCTGGTTGACTAGGGATCAGATTCTGACGGGGTATCAGGCCTTGTAGCTGCCGGAAACCAGACAAAGAAGCGGTTGCTGTGTTCTGGTGGAAGGTACGGCAGCCCTTTTTTGTCCATTTTCGCAGCAGGAGGTAGATGATATGCGCAAAAAAATGAACAACGTTGTATTTGTGGCCATGGTAGGGGTGATGGGGGCCCTTGTATTTGCCTCCAACTATCTCTATGTTCCCCTGCCTGCCATTGCAGGGACCACCCCCCGCATCCATATGGGGAATATTATGTGTCTGTTGTCCGGCCTGACACTGGGCCCGATTGCAGGGGGAATCGCCGCCGGCGTCGGTTCCCTGTTTTTTGACCTTACCAACCCCCTTTATGTTTCCAGCGCACCCTTTACTCTGGTCTTTAAATTCTTGATGGCTTTTGTCTGCGGCCAGATTGCCTGGAGCCGGGGGGCACAGGCCAAATCCTTCAAACGCAATATCTTTGCCGGTATTTTGGGACAGCTCACCTATATTGTCCTCTATCTAAGCAAGGATCTGGTGACCAATCTGTTCTTCCACCGAATCGAAATCCAAACGGCAATGTTTTCTCTGGCTCAAAAGGGGATTACCTCCACCATCAACGGAATCATCGCCGTTGTATTTGCCGTTCCCCTTTCCTTTGCCCTGCGCAAGGGCCTGGAGCAGGCCAATCTCCACGGTTTGCGGAACATCCATTGATTGCCGCTCTACCCTCTGAATGTATGCCGCCCGCAGCTTTTCTACGAGCTGCGGGTTAATTTTAACCAAAATGATTCTTTTTAAACTGCTAAATTAGTAAAACGTATAGATCTATCATCCATATCATGTTATAATTATAACCGAAATCTCTGGGAAGGGATGTGGTTGTCCGTTGAGCCGCGATAAGAAAAAATTGCTTGTGGTAGACGATGTCCAGCTCAATCGTGTGATACTGGCAGACCTCTTTGAGCAAGAATACGAGGTTTTGGAAGCGGAAAACGGACAAAAAGCCCTCGAGCTGATTCTCCAATATCGGGATCAGCTGGCTATTGTTCTTTTGGATATTGTGATGCCGGTGATGGATGGCTTTCAGGTGCTCAAGCAGATGACCGAGCTTGGCTTAATGCACACCATACCCGTCATCATGATCACAGGGGAAAGTGACGACGAAAAAACTTTGATGGGGTATGCCCTTGGCGTATCGGATCTGGTGAGCAAGCCCTTTAATCCGGAAATTGTTTCCCGCCGGGTAAGCAACGTGGTAAAGCTGTACTCCCACCAGCAGGAGCTGGAGCGGCAGCTGCGGGAGCAAAAGGAAATACTGGAGCAGCAGGCCCGCCGGATTCGCCAGTCCAACCAGTTTGTCATCGACGCTTTGTCCACCACGGTGGAATTTCGCAATATGGAGTCGGGAGAACACATCATGCGGGTGCGCATCCTGACCAAGATCTTTTTGGAGGAGCTGCGGGAATTCTATCCCCTCACCGACGAGCAGATCGAAACCATCTCCAACGTGTCTGCCATGCACGACATCGGCAAAATTGTCATATCCGATTCCATTCTGCTCAAGCCCGGCCCCCTAACAAAAGCAGAATTTGAAATTATGAAAACCCATACCATCCGCGGCTGTGAAATGCTGGATACCCTCAACTACACCCAGGATGAAGAATCCTACCGGTATTCCTACGATATCTGCCGCCACCACCACGAGCGCTGGGACGGCAGCGGTTATCCCGACGGACTCAAGGGCGATGAGATTTCCATTTGGGCGCAAGCCACCTCTCTGGCCGATGTCTACGACGCTTTGACCAGCGAGCGGGTTTACAAAAAAGCTTATTCCCATGAGGAAACCATCCGAATGATTCTAAGCGGGCAGTGCGGAGCGTTTAATCCGAAGATGCTGGATATGCTGGTGCGGGTGGAGAGCACCTTGCAGGAGAAAATTCGCCGCTACACCCAGCAGGAAAAGGATGAAATGAGAACACCCTTAAGCCGCCGAAAGGACAGGCCCTCTAAAAGCCCTCGCCTGTCCGACCGAATTCACGTCACTGTCAGCCATAATGTCAAAAGGCAGACCGGATAACGATCCGGTCTGCCTTTTTGTGCTGCCTTTCAATCGGCTAACGAGGCTTCCAACCCTTGAGGCGCAAGGCGTTGGTCAGCACCGACACCGAGCTTAAGGACATGGCGGCGGCGGCAATCATCGGGTTGAGCAACGGCCCGCCAAAGATGTGGAGCAAACCTGCCGCCACAGGAATTCCAACGATGTTGTACCCAAAGGCCCAGAACAAATTCTGCTTGATGATGCGAATGGTGGCCCGCGAAAGCTGCAGTGCGGCAGGAACATCCAAAAGGTCGCTGCGCATCAGAACAATGTCGGCACTTTCCATGGCCACATCGGTGCCGGAGCCGATGGCAATGCCGATGTCCGCCTGAGCCAAAGCGGGAGCATCGTTGATACCATCCCCCACCATGGCCACCTTTTTGCCCTGCTCCTGCAATTCTTTCACCTTGGCGGCCTTATCTTGGGGAAGCACCTCCGCCAGCACCGAGGTCACCCCCACCAGCCGCCCGATGGCGGCGGCGGTCTTTTGGTTGTCTCCGGTGAGCATCACCACTTCCAGACCCATTTCCTTCATGGCGGCAATGGCGGTGGCGCTGCTTTCTTTTACTACATCAGCCACGGCAATGATGCCCAGCAGTTTGCCCTCTTGGGAGATAAACATGGGGGTTTTCCCCTCGTCGGCCAGAGCATCGGCCCGCTGGGAAAACCCTCCCAGCTCCACTGGAACTTCCTCCATCAGGCGGCGGTTGCCGATGTGGTAGGTGCGCCCCTCCATCACCGCCCGGATTCCCCGGCCCGGCAGATTTTCAAACTGTTCCACCTCCAAAAGAGCAAGGTTTTCCTGGCGGGCACGGGCCACAATAGCCTGACCAAGCGGGTGCTCGGAAGCGTGCTCGGCAGAGGCGGTGACCAGCAGCAAGGAGGGAACCTCCACCCTTTGTGCCGGAAGAATATCGGTGACCTGGGGCTTTCCTTCGGTGATGGTTCCGGTTTTGTCCAGCACCACCACTTGAGCCTTGTGGGCGGTTTCCAGCGCCGTACCGCTTTTGATGAGGATGCCATGCTCCGCCCCTTTTCCGGTTCCCACCATAATGGCGGTGGGAGTGGCAAGGCCGAGAGCGCAGGGACAGGCAATCACCAGAATGGAGACAAAGATGGTGAGGGCAAAGCCAATCCCCTCCCCGGCCGCCAGCCAAGCAATTCCCGCCAGCAGGGCAACGACAATGACGATGGGAACAAAATAGCCGGAAACAATATCGGCCAGTTGGGCGATGGGCGCTTTGGAGCCTTGGGCGTCCTCCACCAGCTTGATAATCTGTGCCAAAGCCGTATCGCTGCCCACCTTGGTGGCCCGGAACCGAATGGTGCCGTTGGCATTGACCGATGCCGCATAGACCCGATCCCCTTGGGTTTTCTCCACCGGAATGCTCTCGCCGGTGAGCATGGATTCATCAATGGCGGTGTGGCCTTCCAGCACCACCCCGTCTACCGGAATTTTCTCCCCCGGCCGCACCAGAATCACGTCGTCTACCTCCACCTCGTCAATGGGAAGGGCGACCTCCTCTTCCCCTCTCAAAACGGTGGCCGTTTTGGGAGCAAGACCCATCAGCTTTTTGATGGCTTCTCCGGTACGTCCCCGGCTTCTGGCCTCCAAGGACTTGCCCAACAGAATCAGGGCAATAATTACCCCCGCCGATTCAAAATAGAGGGAGTGAACGGCGTGATGGTCCCCCTGAACAATGCGGAACAGGGAAACCAAGCTGTAGGCAACGGCAGCGCAGGTGCCCACCGCAATGAGGGAGTCCATGTTGGGGCTGCGCTGAAACAGTGCCCGAAATCCTACGGTGTAAAATCTTCGGCCCACAAAAATAACAGGAATGGTCAGGCAGAGCTGCACCAAAGCAAAGGCAAGAGGATGGCGGTCGGGGTGGAGAAAGGAAGGGACTCCTCCCCCCGGCAGCCCGGGAATCATGGGGGCCATGGCGATGTAGAGCAGCGGAGCGGCGAAAACAGCCGCTATTTGAAAGCGGCGCCACATTGCCTTAATTTCGGCATCCTTGCGGGCGGTGTCCTGATCGGTGAGGGGCTGATCCGCCTCCAAGGGCTTGTAGCCCAGCTTTTCGATGGCCTGCCGCAGCTCAAAAAGCCGTACCAAAGCGGGGTCGAAGGTAACTTCCGCCCGCTCGGTGGCGTAGTTGACACTGGCCTGCTCCACACCGGGGAGCTTTGCCAGCTTCTTTTCAATCCGGGCAGCGCAGGCGGCACAGGTCATCCCCTCAATGGGGATATGAATCTGCCGTCTCCCCTGCTTTTTGACGCCATATCCCGCTTTTTGGATGGCGGCCACCAGATCCTCCTCGGAAAAACCTTCTTCCACCTGCAGAACCAGTTTTTCCGCCGCATAGTTGAGGGCAGCCGATGTGACCCCCTCCTGCTTGGCGGCTGTTTTTTCCACCCGACGGGCGCAGGCAGCGCAGGTCATACCGGTAATGAGATAGGTTTTTTCCATAGCGTTTCTCCTTATCTGTGAAGGGCTGCGTTACAACAACTTGCCCACAGTGGTAATCAGTTCATCTACAATTTCATCCTGCCCTGCCCGTATTTTGTCCACCAGACAGCGGCGTATGTGGTATTCCAGCACCAGCTTGCTCACGCTGTCCAGGGCAGAGCCGGCGGCGGAAATCTGGTGAATCACATCATCGCAGTAGGCATCCTTTTCGATCATGCCGTAAATGCCCCGCACCTGACCCTCAATCCTCCTCAGTCGGGAGAGCAGGTTCTGCTTGAGCTTTTCTTCCCGCTCGGTGGTGCGAAAATTCTCCTCCCCGGCACAACAGGTGGGTTTATTGGTATCCATAAAAGGCATCTCTCCTTCGATTTACTATACCCCCGTTGGGTATATATTACTCTATCCCGCCTTCTTTGTCAAGGGGTACTGTTATTTACCTGCGGTTTTGATGTAAAGATATTTTCTTTACACCTATACCCTGTGCTTAACATACCAAAGGCGGGCATACATTGCCCGCCTTGATGGATAATTTATTTTGCCTCCAGCCAGTTGGGGCCGGTGCCCACATCCGCTCGCAGAGGAACCGAAAGCTGGGCAGCTCCCTCCATCTCCTCCCGCAGGATTTTGGAGGCGGTGGCTACCTCGTGTTGGGGACATTCCACAATCAGTTCGTCGTGAACCTGAAGAAGCAGTCGAGCCTCCAGCCCCTCCTGTTTCAGGCGGTGGAACACCCGCACCATGGCCACCTTGATGATGTCGGCGGCCGCCCCCTGAATGGGGGTGTTGAGAGCCACCCGCTTTCCAAACTCCCGCATGGCTCGATTGGAGCTGGAAAGTTCGGGGAGATACCGCCGGCGGCCCATCAAGGTTTGGACATAGCCGTGTTCGGTGGCAAATTCCACCGTGGCGTCCATATACTCTTTGACACCGGAAAAGTGCTTCAGGTATCCGTCGATATAGGCCTTGGCCTCCCCTACGCTGACACCGATATCCTGACTGAGGGAATAGGCGCCGATGCCGTAGACAATGCCAAAGTTTACCGCCTTGGCCCGGCTGCGCATACCGGAGGTGATGAGAGGGGGCGGCAGGTTAAACACCTGGGAGGCGGTGCGGGTATGAATATCCTCGTCGTTTTGAAAGGCCTCAATCATGTTTTTGTCCCCTGCAATGTGGGCCAGCACCCGCAGTTCGATTTGGGAATAGTCGGCATCTAGCAGAAGGGTGCCCGGTCTTGCCACAAAGAAGCGGCGCAGCTCGCTGCCCAATTGGGTGCGGATGGGAATGTTCTGCATATTGGGCTCGGTGGAGGAAATGCGCCCGGTGCGGGTTAGGGTCTGCTGGAAGCTGGTGTGAATGCGCCCGTCGCTGCCCACCACCTTCAGCAATCCGTCCACATAGGTGGACTTTAACTTCTGCACCTTGCGGTACTCCAAAATATCCTCGATAATGGGGTGCTTGCCCCTTAAGTTTTCCAGCACATCGGCACTGGTGGAGTAGCCGGTTTTGGTCTTTTTGCCGGTGGGAAGCCCCAGCTTTTCAAACAGAATCTCCCCCAGCTGCTTGGGGGAATTGAGATTGAAGGTCTGCCCCGCCTGTGCAAAGACAGAGCTGCTGTACTTTTCAATTTCGGCGTCCAGCTTTTCCCCGTAGGCTGTCAGTCCTTCCACGTCAATGCCGATGCCCACATGCTCCATTTCCGCCAGCACCCGGCAAAGGGGCAGCTCTACCTCGTGGAGCAGCTTATACTGGCCGTTTTGAGAGATTTTCTCCTCCAACAGATCCGCCAAAGCGGTGTAAAGAGCGCATTCCTCCAGCAAAGGGCCGCTGGTCCCGAAAAAGCTGGCAAGCTCCACCGCCGGGGTTCCGTAAAGGGCAGCCAGGCGGGAAATGCTGTAGTCGTTGCTTTGGGGGTCGAGAATATAGCCGGCAATTTCGGCGTCAAAGACAATGCCCTTTACCTCAAAGCCGGCGGTTAGTCCCACATGGTAAAGCTCTTTGAGGCGATTGGTCCGCTTGGGAAGGTTGGATGCCAAAATCTTTGCGGCCGTCTCCTGAGCGTCTTTGTCCCATAGGTACAGGGCCTCCTTGGTGATGAGGCAGAAGGCAATGATTTGGTTTTGGTAGATATCAAAGAGAATATCCACCGGCTCCTTGCGCTGGAACAAATCCTCGGGAAGGGTGTTAAAGCTGATATGCACCGGCTCTTGCCGCTTCTGCTCCACCACCTGAGCGGTACCCCTTTGGATGCCAAACTTGTCCACCAGCGAAAACAGCTCCAACCGGCTCATCAGCTCCCAGCTTTTTTGCTGGTCGGGGGGCTGAATTTGGTAGCTTGCAAGGTTGGTGTCGATGGGCGCCCCGCAGTGGATGGTGACCAGCTGCCGACTGAGAAAAGCCGATTCCCTGCCTTCCCGCAGCTTGTTTTTTGCCCCCGCCTTAACACTGGTTAAAGCGTCGATATCCTCGTAGATTTTTTCAAGGCTTCCCACCTCCTGCATCAGGGCAAGGGCGGTTTTTTCCCCCACCCCGGGCACCCCCGGCACATTGTCGGAGCTGTCCCCCATCAGGGCCTTCAGGTCGATGAGTTGAGCGGGCTTGAGCCCGTATTTTTCCCAAATGTAGGCCTCGTCCACCATTTCGGCAACCGGCCTTCCGCCTTTGGTGTAGGCCAAACGAACGGTGGTGTTGGGCCCCACCAGCTGGAAGGAGTCCCGATCCCCGGTGGCAATGACACAGGTGGCTCCCGATTGTTCGCAGGCTTTGGAAAGAGTGCCCAGCAAATCGTCGGCCTCATAGCCTTCCTGCTCCACTACCACATAGCCCAAGGCGGTGAGCAGTTCCTTGAGAGGCTGCACCTGCCGGGCCAGATCATCGGGCATTCCCTTGCGCAAAGCCTTGTAGCCTTCGTACTGCCGATGGCGAAAGGTGGGCGCCGCCAAATCAAAACAAACCGCTACCCCATCCGGCGCAATATCCTGCAGCAGCCGCAGCAGGATGGTCAAAAAACCGTAAATGCCGTTGGTGGGCATCCCCTCCTTGGTGGTAAGTAGCTTGATGCCGTAAAACGCTCTGTTCAAAATACTGTTGCCGTCGATTGCCAGCAGCTTCACGGAAATCCCCCCTTATACGTAATGTTCCAATCCCTTGATGGGATAATGTTGGAAATCCCTGTCCCCAAAGGGGTCAGGGATTTAGAAAACTCGTTTGCTCTTTCGACTCATTGGCTAATGAATGGCTGCGGTTGGTCCGCACAAACACAAGATATGCTAGGAAGCTCCCCACAGCAGAAGCATCTCCCGCACCACCTTGCAGGCGGTGGCAGTAGATATGCCGGAAACATCCAGCCCGGGGGCCAGCTCCATCACATCGCAGGCCACCACATTGCCTTCCATCACAAGGCGGATGGCTTTCATCAGCTCTTGAAAGCTCACCCCTCCTGCCTCGGGGGTGCCGGTGCCGGGGAAGCATCCCGGATCCAACACGTCCAAATCCAGTGTAAAGTAAATAGGCTTGTCACCTTTTTTTAAGGCAGCCATCACATCCTCCAGCCCGGCAAAGTCAAAGGGCTGGAGCTTGGTATGCTGTTTGGCCCAGAGAAACTCCTCTCTCTCCCCCGAGCGGATGCCAAACTGGGCAATGCGCCCGTCCCCCATCAAATCCCAGCACCGGCGGATGACACTGGCGTGGGAAAACCGCACTCCCAGGTATTCCTCCCGCAGATCGGTGTGGGCATCAAAGTGAATGAGATGCAGTTGGGGATGCTGCTCCAAAGCCGCCTGCACCGCCCCCAGAGTCAGAGAATGCTCTCCCCCCAGCATCAAGGGGCGCTTGCCGCCCTTGAGGATGGTGGCGGTCTGCTCACGGATGAGGGCAAGGGTTTGTTCGCTGTCCCCAAAGGGAAGCTCCAGATCTCCGGCATCAAAGACAGTGCAGTCGATTAAATCTTTATCCAGCCAAGGGCTGTAGGTCTCCAGCCCAAAGCTCTCCTGCCGGATGGCCCTTGGCCCAAAGCGGGCACCGGGGCGGTTGGAGGTAGTGGAGTCGAAGGGAGCGCCAAACAGAACAATGCCGGCATCTTGGTAGTCGGCGTCACAGGCCATAAAAGAATCGTATTGGCGGTGAAGCATGGGAGAGTTCCCCCTTTCATCGGTTGGACTGTGGAATAAGGTAAAGGGATGGTACCTTGGAAATGGTTGCCGTCTCTTAGGCGTCGGGAAGGGTGCACCGCCGGCCTGCCCGCTGCAAAAGGAGTCGAGCGGGTTACTCTACCTCCTGCAGCAGCTCCTCCACATAAGCGGGCAGGGCAAAGCAGCCGGTGTGAAGAACGGTGGTATAATACCGGGTTTTAATGTTTAAGGCCTTCCAGGCAGCCCCATCAAAATCCCGCAGGGGGTGAAGCTGCTTGGAAGCAAAGCCGAACAGCCAGTGCCCCGAAGGGTAGGTGGGAATGTGCACCTGATACACCCGGCTGATGGGGAAGCTCTGGACAATCCGCTTGTGAGCCCGCTGCATGGCCACCGCATCGTTTTCGTAAAAGGGACTTTCGTGCTGGTTGACCATGATGCCGTCCTCTTTGAGGGCCTTGAAACAGTTGCCGTAAAACTCCTTGGTAAACAGGCCCTCCCCCGGACCAAAGGGGTCGGTGGAATCCACAATGATCAAATCGTATTCGTCCACCTGACGGCGGATGTACTTGAGTCCATCCTCGTAAAAAAGGGTCACCCTGGGGTCATCCAGCCACCCGGCGGTAAAGGGCATATAGTTTTTGCAAACCTGCACCACTTCGGGGTCGATTTCCACCATATGAATGGTCTCCACCCGGTCGTAACGCACAAGCTCCCGCACAGCGCCTCCGTCTCCGCCGCCGATCACCAAAATCTTGCGGGCATTTTTGTGAACCGCCATGGGGACATGGGTGATCATCTCATGGTAGATGAATTCGTCCTTTTCGGTGCACATCAAATATCCGTCCAAAGCCAGAAAACGGCCAAATTCCTGGGATTCAAACACATCGATCCGCTGGAATTCGCTGTGACCGGAATAGATTTGCTTGTCCACCCGGATGGAAAACTTGGCATTGGGGGTATGAGATTCCGAAAACCATAACTCCATAAAAGCACTCCTCCCTGATACGCAGCCCGCAAGGCACTCGTGCCGTTTGTAGACATTAAATATAGTCCAGATCCTTAAGCACGTTGAGGTACTTAATTTCCGGATCCTCCGGCCCGGTGATGGAACAGCCTTTTTCGCCGGCATATTCAATATAATCCAAAATCTTGCGGGTAATTCGCTCTCCGGGGGCCAGAATGGGAATTCCCGGAGGATAACACATCACAAATTCACTGCTCACCCGGCCCAAAGTCTCCCGCAAAGGCAGGCTTTCCTTCTCGGCATAAAAGGCCTGCTGGGGAGTAACCGCCACCTGGGGGTCGATGTATTCCTGATTCATCAGGCCAGCTTTGTCTCTCTGGTATTTGCGGCGGATTTCTGCCAGTGCGGCCACCAACCGCTCCAGATCCCGCTGCCGGTCCCCAATGGAAATGTAGGCCAAAATGTTGCCCAAATCGCCAAACTCAATTTGGATATCGTATTCGTCCCGCAGGATATCGTAAACTTCAATTCCCGCAAGGCCGATATCCAGCGTGTGAACCGAAAGTTTGGTGACGTCAAAATTATAAACGCATTCGGAAATCAGCTCCCGGGAATAGGCGTAGTAGCCGCCGATTGCATTGATTTCGCTGCGGGCATACTCCGCCATCTCCACCACCTTGCGAAACACCTCTTTGCCCCGCAGCGCAAGATTCCGGCGGGAAATATCCAGGCTGGACATCAAAAGGTAGCTGCCACTGGTGGTTTGGGTTAGGTTGATCACCTGCCGCACATAGCCGGGGCTTACAGCCGGCCCTGTCAGCAAAAAGGAGCTTTGGGAAAGGCTTCCCCCCGATTTGTGCATGGAAACGGCGGCCATATCCGCCCCCACCCGCATGGCAGCGTCGGGGAGTCCCTCCCCAAAATAGAAATGGGTGCCATGGGCCTCGTCGGCCAGCACCAGCATGTCGTTTCGGTGTGCCAAATCAATAATGCCCCGCAGGTCGGAGCAGATGCCGTAATAGGTGGGGTTGTTCACCAGAATGGCCTTGGCATCGGGGTGTTCGGCCACCGCCTTTTCCACCTGGGAAAGGCGCATCCCCAACGAAATGCCCAACCGGTCGTCGGTTTCGGGGTTGATGTATACCGGTTGCGCTCCGTTGAGCACCAGAGCATTGATGACGCTGCGGTGCACGTTGCGGGGCAAAATTAATTTTTCTCCGCTTTTGCAGGCGGAAAGCACCATACTTTGCACGGCGGAAGTGGTTCCACCCACCATTAGAAAAGCATGGGAGGCTCCAAAGGCCTCCGCCGCCAACTCCTCTGCCTGGCGAATCACCGAAACCGGATGGCAGAGATTATCCAAGGGCTTCATGGAGTTGACGTCGATGCCGACGCACTGTTCCCCCAAAAATCGGGTCAGCTCGGGGTTTCCCCTCCCCCGCTTGTGGCCGGGAACATCAAAGGGAACCACCCGCGCCTTGCGAAACTGCTCCAATGCCTCATAAATGGGGGCGCTGCTCTGATCCAGCATAAGGCAACTACCTCTCTGTTATGGTATCAATAAAACCGCTGGGTGGAAGAAGCTTCCTCTAGGCTGTTGTATTCTGTCCAACATTCCGGTAAAATAATAAAAGATTAGAGCTTGTCCCGCAAAATGCCCCGCCGCTCCAACGCCATCACCAGGGGAATCCCCAGCAGGACACAGGCAATCAGCTCTCCCGCCGCCACATAAGCGCCGTTGATCAAAAGAGCGGAAAGACTCAGGCTTCCGGTCACCAGAATGGAAAGCTCGGCACCGATGATGATGCCGTTGCAGAGAACGGGAGCCAGTGCGGAGAGAACCGGCAGCCCAAACCAGCGCAGATTGCGCAGCCGGTAGGATGCAAGGGCGGCCAGCAGGGTGGCAAAGGTGCCAAACAGCACATCCATATAGCCGATGGGGTTGGCTCCGGAAAGCCAGCCCACCAGATTGGAAACGGCGCAGCCCAAGGTAACGCCCCAGATGGCAACGGGGGATAAAACCGGCAGCAGAGTAAGGGCCTCGGCCACCCGCACCTGAATCATACCGTAGCTGATAATGGGCGTGGCCAAGCAAAGGGCGGTGTACAGTGCGGCAATCAATCCGCAGACGGCAATTTTCCAGGTGGAAAATCCATTTTTATTCAAACTACCAGATCCTGTCCTGTTTGTTTCCGATCAAAAAAGGCTTTATTACAAGCCGGGGAACATGCCTAAGTATATAGTATTTGTGGGAAAAAATCAACTGTGGGAGGCTATTATGACCAGTATCTATCTCGTACGCCACGCTCGTTCCGAAGGAAATGAGGCGGGGCGCTTTCAGGGGCGAACCGACACCCCACTCGCCCCTTTGGGCCTGGAACAGGCAGCGTATTTGGCCGAGCGCTTTGCGGCACTGCCCCTAGACGCCATCTACGCCAGCCCCCTGCAGCGGGCCCGTCAAACGGCTGCTGCCATTGCCGCCTGTCACAATCTGGAAGTGCAAACCGAGCCGGATGTCATTGAAATTGATCTGGGGGATTTTGAAAATCGCACCCTTGAGGAGGTAAGTCAGC
The DNA here is from genome assembly GCA_050950205.1 of Oscillospiraceae bacterium. Classification (GTDB taxonomy): domain Bacteria; phylum Bacillota; class Clostridia; order Oscillospirales; family Ruminococcaceae; genus WRAV01. The sequence goes on along the minus strand of JBMNHF010000010.1, from coordinate 403,499 downwards.
TCTACCCTCAGGAGTTGCAGGCCTTTGATGTCTCCCCCCATCTCTTTACCGCCCCCAAGGAGGGGGAAAGCATTCTGGATGTCTACACCCGCATGGTGAGGGGAATGGGCAACATTGCCCGGCGGCACCCCAATCAGTCGGTGGTGGTGGTCAGCCACGGCTGCGCCATTCGCTGCTACCTTTCCTTTGCCAAAGCTTACCCCTTGGAGCGGCTGGGAGAAACAGAGTGGGGCTCCAATACAGGGGTTAGTCATATCATCTATTATCAAGACAAGGTATCGCTGCACCGAATCAACGATGTCAGCCATCTGCCCTCCAAGCTGATTACCGGCGGCGGAGGAAAGAAGATATGATCATCCTCGCCGTCGATTTGGGAGATGCCCGCACCGGTTTGGCCCTTTGCGACGCCGGGGAGCTGCTGGCCTATCCCGCCGGAGTGATTCAGGAAAAGCACCGCCCCGCCATTCTGGACAAGGTGGCACAGGCTGCCCGGGAACACCGGGCAGAAACGGTAATTGTAGGGTACCCCAAAAACCGGGATAATACCCTGGGAGAGCGGGCCAGAATCAGTGAGGAGTTTGCCCGGGAGCTTGCCGAGCGGCTGGATGTCCCCGTCCATCTTTGGGACGAGCGGGGCACCACTTTGGCCGCTCACGTAGCCCTCAACGCCGGCACCACCAAGGGCCGGAAAAAGCGTCAGGTGGTGGATGCGGTAGCCGCCACCATCCTGCTGGAAAGTTACCTTGCCTTTCGCAAAAATAAACAATAGGCGCAGAAGAAGCCTTCGCGCCCTGTTCTGCCAAGAGTAATTTAGAGTCTGCAGTTATGGTGTCCTGCCCCGGAGTGGCGATATCACTGGAAAAAAAGTCTGCCCCACCGCCTTATCTTAAAGCAAGGTTGCAATCATCAGCATCTCCTCAATTTTGTGGTAGATGTTGTCCAGTTGATCCAGTCCCAAAGGGTTTTTCCCCAGCCCTACCTCGATGGTAAAGCCGGGCCTGCGCAGTTTGTCGATAAACCAGTCTTTCAGCCCGCCGTGAGAGGCCATCTCCACCGGCTTGGCAAGGGAATAGCCGCTGGAAGAAGCCAGAATCTGGGCCATCATTTTGCTGCGGGCAGGAGTGTTGCATCCGTAACACCAGTAGATTTCCTCCCCTTGGGAGTGAAGGGCGTACAAGCTGCGGGGCTGGTGGGTCATGCAAAAGGTTGTGATGGCAATGGTCTCCGGCTCACTGTGAGGGTGAATGCCGCCAAAGCGCGTTGGCCCGGGGCAGATAATGCCGCTGGCCACTTCCATCTCCTTGACCATGCACCAGCCGGCATCAAAGTTGTGGTTTAAGTCCACCCCGTTGGCGTTGGCCTGCCACACCAAGCGAGGGTCCTGCCCCTGCAACATCTCTTCAATGCAGTCCGCCCGGTTCCCGGCCCCTGCGGTACCCTGCAGGGCAATTTCCACTCCATCGGGGTTAAGGCAGGGCACAATCACCAAAGAGCGGTTGCACAAAGCCCGCCCCACATCAATATCCGATACCTTTCCCCCTGTTTCCAAGGCTTCCAGCATATTCTCGCAAAACCGGATGAGAAGCATACAGGTAAGCCATTCCAAACCGTGGGTAGCCCCCACAAACAAAGTGGCCCCTGTGGGATTGCCGATGCAAAGGGCATGAATCTTCCGTCCCAGTACGCTCTTGCCAATGGGAAACACCTTAAGACAGCGGTAATGTTCCTGCAACGACCAAATTGCCTCCTGTACCCGCTGGTAGGTGGGCGGCTGCCTATAAAAATCTTGCAACATAATCTAACCTCCAACCCATGGAATGGTAAGTGCTCTATTAAGGAATATGCAGACCACAGGTTGTATCATCCATGCGAATCTGCAAAGGACAACTAGCCAACCAAAATAAAAACAGCACCCCCAAATTTTGTGAGGGCAAAGGTGACACCATGCGAAAAGAACATTCCATTTCCCGCCAAACCATTTATAGTGGAAGAATCCTCAAGCTTCATCTGGATGAGGTGGAGCTTCCCGAAGGAAAAACCGTCTCCCGAGAGGTGGTGGAACACGGGGGAGGCGTTGCCATCCTTGCCAGTGCCGACGGGGAAAACCTTCTGCTGGTGCGGCAGTACCGCCACCCTGTAGGTCGGGAACTGCTGGAGCTCCCCGCCGGAAAGCTGGAAGCCGGCGAATCCCCCGCCGCCTGCGCCATGCGGGAGCTGGAGGAGGAAACGGGATACCGGGCGAAACAGGTGCGGCAGCTGGGTTGTTTTTACCCTTCCCCGGGCTACACCTCGGAGGCTCTCTACCTTTACGCCGCCCAAGGGTTGGTTCCCACCGCCCAGCATTTGGATGAGGACGAGATGCTCAGCGTGGTCACCCTGCCCATTTCCGAAGCGTTGGCCGCCTGCCGGGACGGCCGAATTCTGGATGCCAAAACCGCTTTGGCCATTCATTTGTGGTTGGAGGAAAGGCGCTGACCTTCTCCACGACAGGTGATCTGCGATTTTGCATCTTTCGATGTCATCGTTGCTTGCAACGCCGTTTGAGCTGACTGCAACGGTATCCATACTGCCATTTTTCTTCTGCCTTCATTAAATCGAGGCATTATTTTATACTTGCCGGCATCTGCATCCATTAGCGCCCTGTCTGCCAAGCAGAATGCAGCCGGCATGCCACACCATGATTGCAGCTCATTTTGTTGCTGCCGTCTTTTAGGAGGTGTTCCCTATCAGGCGTTTGCTTGCCCTGCTGCTCTTGCTGTGGATAGCCGTTCTAACCGGCTGCACCAGCAGCAATTCCTCCATCCTGCGAATGGACCTGCAAAGCTCCATCCACAATCTGGACCCTCAATTCACCACCGAAGAGGCTGCCCAAATGATTCTGCTCAATCTGGGAGAGGGACTGATGATTCGGGATGGCCAGGGGCTAAGCCAAGGGGTAGCCCAGAGCTATACCATCTCCCGGGATGGATTGACCTATGAGTTTATCCTGCGGGAAGATGCCTGCTGGGAGGATGGAGAGCCGGTTCTGGCTTCCCACTTTTTATTTGCCTTTCAGCGGATGTTTGTTCCCGGTATTTTTTCGCCCAACGCAGAAAATTTTAGCATGTTAAAAGGAGCCCAGGCCATTCTGGCGGGGCAAGGTTCCTTGGGGGATTTGGGGGTAGAAGCCCCCGATCCGTCCCGGGTGGTGTTTCATTTGGAGCATCCCTCCCCTGTTTTTTTGGAACTGCTGGCCACTGCCCCCGCCCTGCCCTGCCGGGAGGACTTTTTTACCCAAAGCCGGGGCCGATACGGCTTGGAGCGAAGTCATGTCCTTTCCAACGGGCCTTTTGTGTTGTCCCGCTGGGATAACGGCAATTCCATTCGGCTGGAGCGCAATGACGCTTACCTCTCCCCCCGGGGTCCTGCAAAGCCACAATGGGTTATCTTTTATATAGGACGGGGGGATGCGGTGGTCCAATACGCCAACGGAAAAAGCGATTTGCTCCGGGTACTTCCCAACCAACTGGAATCGGTTAAGGAAATGGGAGAGGTGATACCGTGGGAAGACCGGGTGTGGTGTCTTATCTTTAACCAAAGGTCTTCCGTTTGGGCAAACCCTCTTCTGCGCCAAAGCCTTGCCTGCACCATCGATCCTTCCCAGTACCAAACAGCCTTGGGGCTGGGGCAGCGAGCTTCCGGCTTGCTGATTCCCCCCGCCATCACGCTACAAGGCCAACCCCTGCGCAAGCCCGACCACCAATCCCCCATCTCCTTTGATCCCCGGCAGGGAAAGCGTCTGCTGGCATTGGGGCTCCAAGCACAAGGGCTGGAGCGCATCCCCTCCACGGCGCTGCCCGCCCCTCAGGAGTATCGGGACGTATTAAACCATATTACCCAGGGCTGGCAACAGCATCTGAACCTCTCCGTCTATCCGGAATTTGCCCCCTTGGAAGATTTGCAAGAGCGCCTAAAGAGGGGAAATTTCCAGATTCTCCTCCTTCCGTTCTCTGCAAAAGATACCGGCCCCCATGCCATGCTCCGCCGGTTTGGATCCGATCATGCTGACAATCACACCGGTTATCACAGCCCTCGCTTTGACGTGGACCTGGAGTTGGCAGGCACAGAAGCCGATCCCTCCAAGGCATTGGAAATCTACGCCGCCACCGAGGAGCTGCTCCTCCGGGATGCGGTGGTCATTCCACTTGTTTGGGAAACCACAACCTATGTCATGGCACCCAAGGTGACGGGGGTAGAGGTCACCCCCGGCGGAACCATTTTGTTCCACGGCGCTTCCAAGGCTTAGAATAAAAAAGCAAAAAGCGACCTGCAATCAGGTCGCTTTTTGGATGCCCATATAGGTAAGTGACTAAACTTCTTGAATGCTGGCACAGGTGTGGTAAACAAACCACAGGGCATAAAGGGCTGTCATAAAGAGGAAGCAGCTTTCGGCAAGCCCCAAAAGGGGAGCGGGAATGTCCATGGAATGGTGGACAGCCATCCAAATCCAATTGGGTACCGATACAAAAAAGCCGCAAAGGGAGGCGCAAAGCCCTGCCGGAATCACATAATTGCGGCCATCCTTTCGGGCCAGACCGCTGAGGGTGCGTGCGTGTCCCACCAAAAAAACGGCAGCAAACAGCATAAACAGCACCGTAAGCAGATTGTCGGAAACGGTGGTGAGGGTATTGTAGGCATTAAAGCGGCAGACCAAGGTGACCAACATCCACACACCGGGTGCCAGCACCAGCAAGCCACCCTTCATGCGGCCCAGGCGCAGCCCCTGTATCCCCGATACCAGAAAAGAAAAGCCCGCCATAAGTCCCAACAAACCGCGCAAAATGGCGGAAGGCGCACCCATTGGGATGGGGCTTCCCTTTCCAAAGGGGAACAGAGCCAAAGTTTCGGCAGTGAAAAAAAGAATGGAACCCCCCAGCAAAATAGCCGGAACCGCAATGCTGCGCCGGCTGCGCAACACCGGATAATCTCCGCCGGTGCGGCGAAGAAGGTAAAGCAAAAACAGTAGCGCAATACAAAGTCCCAGCACCGTATAAAAGACTGCTACCGGAAGGCGGCTACCGGTATAAAAGCCGGTAGTATAATCCATCTGAACCAGCTTAAGCCGGATTTGTATCCCACCACAGAGAATCAAGGTGCCCCAGTACAGGGCAAAAAAAGGAAAAAAAGCAGAGCGTTTCAACGGTTGGCCCTCCGGTGAGCATAATCATGGAACACACTTTTACCAGTATAGCATGTTCCCCTGCTCAGGCGCAAGGGAAAATCAGTCCCTCTCATTCCTGTTGGAGCCGGCAAACTGCAGGCTGGTAAGGGCCAGACAGCTCTGCCCCAAAGCCAACAGCATAATTGCCTCTCCCACAGCAATCCGCTGCATCAGCCCCAACACAATGGTGGCAATCCCGGCGGCCAGGGCAACCGCCTTTAAAATAATGATGACTTGATGTTTCATTGCTCCTCCTCCAATGGGCGGTTTTCGCCCGGTTGCCAAATCCATGGCTGTTTTCGCAAACAGGCAACCCGTTTTACAGCCTTTGCTATCTGTTATCATATAATATGTAAATTATCAAATAAATTTTCCATGAAAAGCAAAAAGGATAGGGATAATTTTCCCGATCGAGAAAAAGCAAGGGGTCATATTTTCCGTTTAGTTAAAATATTAACAATCTCGAGGATAATTCGCCCTATTTTTTTCAGTTTGACCGGGGGGTATCCATTTACACGCAGATGACCTCAATACCTCTTTTTTGAAACGCCAGCACTTGGGGATGGTTTTGGGGAGCGTCGGTTACCAAAACCGATATTTTATCTGCCGGCACACATTTTTTGTAGGCAACGGTGCCCAATTTGCCTCGATCCGCCAGAACCACCAGCTCTTTTGCGTTGTTCACAAAGGACTGTTTGACCATGATTTCGTCGGTTTCGGTATCGGTGAGTCCTACCTGAGCGTCTACAGCCAAATCGGATAAAAACACCTTGTCGTACACAAAGCTATCTATGATTTGGCAAGCAAAAGTTCCCACGCAGGATAGCGACCGATTGCGCAACGTACCGCCGGCGGTGATGATTTCGAGCCCTTCCCCTGCGCCCAGCAGCGACGGAATCAACAAGCTGTTGGTCACCACCGTAATGCCCTGTTTGGACGACAGAAGCCGGCTTAGCTCCAGCGCCGAAACGCTTGCATCCAGCCCGATCACCTGTCCCGGTTCAATAAGAGCAACGGCGGCTCTGGCAATCAATTGTTGCTCCCGGCGATTGGATGCTTTTCGCTTTAGGTATTCCAAATCCTCCGTCAGGCGATCCCGCAGGCCTACCATGCCACTTCCCAACCGCTCTACCGCTAAGTTTTTTTCCAACTGCTCCACATCTCTGCGCACTGTCATGGTAGATACCTTTAGTTGTCCTGCCAGAGCTTCAATGGACATTTGGCCCTTTAGTGCAAGCAGTTCCAGCAGTTGTGCCCGCCTTTTTTCCACGTTCTTCCTGGAATTTCTGGGCACCAGTGTCCCCCCTTTTATGTTTACTTTTCTTGTATGATTTAGAATCATAGCATATTTATGAGAAAAAATCAATGAGGGAAACCGGTGCTGTCAAACTGTTTTTGTTTTGGAGGGCCTTTGCCTTTTCAATACCCGCACTGTTTGGGCAGCTCCGTTTGTTTTTGGGCACGAAAAAGCCGCCTGACGGCGGCTTTTGGATGCAAGGGAGAGGGTTCTATTTGAGTTCGACCTTTGCGCCGGCTTCTTCCAGCTGCTTCTGAAGAGCCTCTGCGTCCTCTTTGCCCAGGCCTTCCTTAACAGGCTTGGGAGCATTGTCAACCAGCTCTTTAGCTTCTTTGAGGCCAAGACCAGTGATCTCCTTCACCAGCTTGATAACGCCCATCTTGCTCTGGCCAGCTTCGACCAGAATAACATCAAACTCGCTCTTCTCGTCAGCAGCGGGAGCAGCGGCAGCGGCAGGAGCAGCAGCCATAGCAACGGGAGCAGCGGCAGAAACGCCGAATTCCTCTTCCAGAGCTTTCACCAGCTCGGAGAGCTCCAGAACAGTAAGAGCCTTTACGTCTTCGATCAATTTAAGAACCTTATCGGATGCCATAACAGTAAACCTCCATAATCTTGTTTGTAATAAGAATGATATTTCTTGAAATTACGCGGACTTCTCCGCAATCTGGTTGAGGGCGATAACCAGCCCCCGGATGTTTGCGTTGAGGACATTGGCGAATCCAGAAATGGGAGCGTTGAGACCCCGGAGAGTCATGGCAACCAGTTCCTCTCTGGACGGCAGCTTGGAAAGCTGGTTCACACCGTCAACGTCCAGCAGATTCCCCTCTACAAAGCCGGCCTTGATGGTAAAGGCACCCTTGGAGCCTTCGGCATACTTGCAGAGAATCTTGGCGGCGGCAACCATGTCGTTTTCGGACAGGGCCAATGCAGTGGAGCCCACCAGCACATCCCGCAGGGCTTCGTAACCCACTTTGTCTGCGGCGCGACGCAACAGGGAGTTCTTCACTACCATGTAGTTGACGCCGGCTTCCCGCAGCTCCTTGCGCAGCTTGGTGTCGTTTTGCACGTTGATGCCCTTATAGTCTACTAAAACACCGGCAACAGCGTTCTTCATCTGCTCGGCCAAAGCCGCTACCTGTTCCTGCTTTTGTTGCAGAATCTTTTCGCTTGGCAACTTGTTTTCACCTCCCGGCATATGTTCTCCGCGTCAACATCGCCCGCAAAGAAAAAAGCTCTTCCCACAGACCGTGGAAAGAGCGTAAGTTCACCAATAGTGAATCAACACGCTTCCTCGGCAGGCCGGTGCGGATATTTCCGCCCATTTCAGCCGCTATGCGGCGCCTGCTGTCTTGGGAATGTTGACAGCCTTATTAGTATAATAAAATCCTGTCCCGTTGTCAAGTATTTTATCTTTTTAAAACTGTAAAAACGCCGTAAACAGCAAGATTTTCCTGCTGTTGCTTTTCTGTTGTTGGTTAATGGGCACAAAACAACAACCTCCCGCCAAAGCAGGAGGCTGCACGCAAACCATTACTGGTCAGCCGATGGCTTTTTATTTCCCTTATCCCGGCGACGGGACCTTGGGCGACGACCTTCGGTCTTGCGCTCGGGCTTACCTTCCTGATCCACGGGAACTTCGCTATCCTCCGCCACAACAGGGGCGGCTTCTTTTTCCTCTCGCCGGTCGGCTTTGCTGGGGCGAACCTGATCTTTATGGAATACGGTGACGGTGCCGTTTTGGTACTTCTCCAGCGCCACCTTGAGGTTTCCGGTCAGCAGCGAAACCTCGGTGATGACGCCCCGCCCTTCGGGGGTCTGGACATGAGTTCCCACCTTGGGGGTGCTCTTAATGAGATCTTCGTAGGCAGCCTGCTCGTACTTCAGACAGCACATCAGCCGCCCGCAGGTGCCGGAAATCTTGGCCGGATTCAGGGAAAGCCCCTGCTCCTTTGCCATTTTAATGGAAACAGGCTGAAATTCCCCCAAAAAGGTGGAACAACAGAAAGGCCGGCCACAAATCCCAAGGCCTCCCAGCATCTTGGCTTCGTCCCGCACACCGATTTGCCGCAGTTCAATCCTTGTTTTGAGCACGCTGGCCAAGTCTTTCACCAGCTCCCGGAAATCTACCCGGCCATCGGCGGTAAAGTAAAAGAGAATTTTGTTGTTGTCAAAGGTGTACTCCACGTCAATCAGCTTCATATCCAGATTGTGGTGGCGCACCTTTTCCTGACATACCTGAAAGGCATAGGCTTCTTTTTCCCGGTTGCGCTTCAGCCGGTCCAGATCCTGCTTGTTGGCAAGGCGCACCAGCTTTTTCAGGGGCTGAACCACATCTTTTTCCGGCACTTCCCGGTTGGGGGTAACCACCTCTCCGCACTCGGTGCCCCGGGAGGTCTCGACAATCACCTGATCTCCCGCAGAAACCTGCTGCCCATCCGGGTCAAAATAATAAATTTTGCCTGCGCTTTTAAAGCGCACGCCAATAATTTCTGCCATATATTACTCCTTACATCGTCTGCAATCAAACATAAAAACGATTTTATCCTGCCCTAAAGGCCCAACCACAAGCCCCGCAGACATGGCGTTTGTTGTTTTTGGCCACAAAAATTGGTCGACCACTCGATAAAGGCCGCAGGCAAGCAGCAGGTTCCCAAACCGGATTTAAGAAGTTTTGCGGCCGGAGGTTTCGCGGATCATCTGACTGATTCCGGCGCAGAGAGCACTGCCCAGCAGCAGCCCTCCTACATTGCTGTATGCAGCGGCTGTTATCCTCTCTATTATAGCAGTTATCCGGACAAGCTGCAATTGGGAAAACCCGGCCTTTTTTTCGTCCTCCAACAAAAGATTGGTGACCTGAAAAGCCATGGCCTCCAACAGGGCAATCATGCCCTGCCGATCCTTTTCGTAGGGCTGCAACCGGGCAAGGGCGGCAGCTTCCTTCCCTTTTCCCAACAGCTCCAGCACCTGCTGTGCACACTCCCGGTGTCCCCGGGTTCTGCTCTGAGTTTCCTGAGCCAAAGCCTCCAGCGCCACCCCCGGGCTTCCGGAGGCATCTCTGGCTGCCGACAGCAGCTCTTCTCTCGAACATTCCGGCAGATGCTCCGCCAGAATGTCGGCACAAGTTTCCACATCGGGAAGGGAGAGAGCAATGATGGTCACCCGGGAGAGGATGGTTTCCAGCAGCTGTCCCCTGCTTTGGCAGGTGAGAAGAAACACCGTAGAGGCGGGAGGTTCTTCCAATACTTTGAGCAGGGCATTCTGAGCCTGCTCGGTCATATTCTGCACATCCTCCAGCAGCAGAACCTTACGCTCCCCTTCGTTGGGAGCCACATAAGCCTGGGCCCGCAGCTGGCGCACCGTATCCACATGGAAGGATTTCGCCTTGCCCTTTTCTCCCTCGTAGACCAAAAGGTCGGGGTAAATTTCTGCCGCCACCTTTTTACAGGCAGGGCAATGGCCGCAAGGGGCCTCTTGGGGATTGCGACAAAGAATAGACATGGCAAAGCGGCGGGCAAAGCGGCTTTTTCCGCAGCCCGCTGGGCCTTCGATGAGTATGGCATGGGGAAGCCGCCCCCCTCGGTAGGAGGCCAGAGCAGCCTGAGCACCAACATGGCGCATAGAAAATGGTTCCGTCATGGAGTTTTCGACATCCTAACAACCTCTGAGGGAGGATATAGCGGACATTCCCAATGAATCGGGTACGCCCAAGGCCTACCCTATCCTTGGGGGATTGTTCCACCAATCTGCCCTCGGGCTACAGTTTTTCAAACCGCTCGATATCCAACACAAAGATGGTAGCGCCGCCTACCAGCACCTCAATGGGGGAAGCGGAAATCATGCCCACGCCATACGAGGCGGAACTGGACACCATCTGCTTGCGCGTCTTGGAGTTTTCCCGAATAATGGCAATGACGTCATCCACCTTGTCATCTTCGGTACCGATGAGAAACGTGGTATTTCCAGCCATGAGAAAGCCGCCTGTGGTGGCCAGCTTGGTGATAAAATAACCTCCCTTTGTCAAGGAACGGGACACCTTCACGCTGTCATCCCCCGACACAATGGCAAGAATCAGCTTCACAAACCCACATCCTTTCTTACGGGGAAGCTACCCCTTTTTCTATTTCTAGCAATTTTGTTATTAGTGTAACACATGGATGGAAAAAATTCCATAACTTTTGAGTAAAGTAGCCGTTTGGCTGTCAATCTCCTCTCCGGGCACCACCAACGCAATGCCGGGCGGACAGGGGCTTACCATGGCTCCCGCCACCCTTCCCACCGCCTGCTCCAGAGGCACAGGCTGGGAAGGGGCAAACACAGCCTCCCGCAGGGAAACTTTCTGCCGGGGCAGGGTAAAACCTGCTGTTTGGGAAAAATGGGAGCTTCCCCTCGGCAAAGCCCTAAGCCCTTCTGCCAAGCGGCGAAAATCCTCCTCGGTGTTGCCGGGGCTTGCCATCAACACGCAAAACGGGTCGGACACCAGTTCCGGCTCGATTTGGTGCCCCCGCAGATGAGCCGCCAGCCCGGGTCCGTCCAACCCAAGGGGAGCTGCGCTCAAGGTGAGCCGCCAAGGGTCTTTGAGGGGGAACCGGGGCATAAAGCAGCCCTGCTCCTCGGCGATGGCAGCGGCCCGCTCCACCTCTTGCGAAACTCTGACACTGTCCCTGGCAACCTCCCTTTCTAAATAGCTCAGGGCTGCATCGATTGACAGCATCACCGGATAGCTGGGACTGGTGGAGCCAAACAGAGCCATCTTTCTTCGGGCCTGTGAGGCATAGGCCTTATTCCCCACATGAAGCATGGCCCCTCCTGTCAGCACAGGCAGGGTTTTGTGGAGGGAATCACAGCAAAGGTCGGCCCCCAACCCAATGGGGTGGAGACTCTGAGGCAAAAAAGCCAGATGGGCACCATGGGCGTTGTCCACCAAAAGAGGGACGCCAAAAGAATGACAAACCTTAGAAAGGGTGGCGATGTCGCTGATGGCTCCAAAATAGTTGGGACTGGTGAGGTAAACGGCCTTAAGCCGGGGGTTGCAGGTGAAAGCCCGCTCCACCTCCTCCGGACAGACCGCCCCCGCCAAGCCGGTGGCTTGGTCGATGGAGGGCAACACCCACTGGGGGTGTAAATCCAGCAAAGCCATGGCGTGAACCGCCGAACTGTGCACCCCCCGCACCGCCAGCAGGCTGTCCCCGGGTTGCAGAGCCAAAGCCAACATGGCCTGAATGCAGAGGGTGGAGCCTCCGGCGCTGATGAGGGAATCGGCTGTGCCGTACAAGCGGGAATAGAGTTGTTCCGTTTCCCGAATGGGGCCGCTTGCCTCAAAGAGGCTGTCCAGGCCAGCACACTCGGTCACATCCCAGCACCACACCTCCCCCCAGCCAAAATGGGGGGCAAAGCGGTCCTTCCCCTTGTGGCCGGGGGTATGAAACCTAGAAAAATCCCCTTCCAGATACTCCGCCACCGCTCGGCTTAGTGGCCCCATCCGCCCAGCCTCCGCTTCATTTTCCGCAGCCACTCCACAAGGTCCACTGCCCGGTTGGCCAGCCAGTAACAGATGGGGCGGTAAACATAGTCAAATTCTCCCGCCAGCTCGTCCAAGGTCCCGCCAAATCCCTTTTTAAACCGGTAGAGCCCGTAAAGGGGATTGTCTTCTGACAAATTTCCGCTCACGCCCTGAAAATCATAGACGGTGCAGCCGGTTTCCAAAGCCCAGCGAATCATCTCCCACTGCATCAGTTGGTTGGGCATTACATCCCGGTGCTGGTTGTCGGAAGCGCCGTAAACATAGGAGGTTTTGCCTGCATAGTTTGTGGTGATGGCCCCTGCAATAGCCTGCCCCTGATACATGGCCAGATACAGGCGGCAGTGTTCGCCCAGTGCGTCCAGCATCCCCTCAAAGTAGGCTTTGGGGCGGGTGGCAAAGCCATCCCGCTCGCCGGTAATCCGCATCAGACGGGCAAAATCGTCCAATCCTTCCTTCCCGGCAACTACAATTTCTACCCCCGCCTTTTGAGCCTTGCGAATGTTGCGGCGGGTCATTTGGGTAAAGCCGGCCAAAATCTCCTCTTCTCCCCGCCCCTGAAAATAAAGGCGATAGTTAAAGCGGGCCTGTATGGTTTCGAAGCCGTCACCTCCCAAAAAACGCCGGAAGCCCATTTGCTTGGTAATATCCCCAAAGGCGGTATCTTGGATGGAAAGGTCGGGGTCCATCTTCCAGACATGGGCCCGGTACCGCTTGGCTAACAGATCCACTCCCTTTTTCAGGTCGGCCAGCACCTCTTGATCGTGGTAATCACAGACGGGGCCTCGGGGCGAATAGAGCATACTGGTGCCGATGATGGGAAAGCGGCGAATCAGCACACTAACCCCTCCCACAATTTGGCCGTCGGCGTTTCGGCTGACCACCACCTCGTGACCCCAGCCCGCCTTCACCTTGTGCCAAAGGGTGGACTGGGTAATGCCCCCCGCCGGATGAGCGGCGACAAAGGCCTCGTACTCGGGATATTGGCTGGGGGTAAGGATTTCCATATCTATCACTCCGCTATTTAATCGTCACTGTATCGTGTTTTGTTCTGTTTTCAGTATACCCCAAACTCCCCCGCTGCGCAACCGACATCGGCAAACGCTGCGGGCACCACACCTCTTTTTTTACGCAGCCAATTGCAAAGGGGAGCCCGCAGGGCAGCGGGGAATGAAAGGCGCAAAAAACCCACCCAAAAGGGTGGGTCTTTTGCAGGGGTGCTGTCTTATTGAATTTCGATCTGACGTGCCGGGGGAAGGGGTTGGGTTTCCAGTTTAGGTAGCTTCAGGGTCAAAACGCCATCCTGGTATTGAGCGGTAATGTCCTGTGTTTTCACAGCGGAAACATCAAAGCTTCTGACATAGGAGCCGACACGGCGTTCCCGACGCAGGTAATTGCCCTTGGATTCCTCGTTTTCCTCCGCGCGGTGGGCCCGAATGGTCAGCATACCGTCAGCCAAGTCCACCTGAATGTCCTCTTTGCTAAAGCCGGGCAACTCGGCGGAGAGCAGGAAATGATCCCCTTGATCCAGAATGTCGGTGCGGAGCATTCCGGTGGCGGGAAAAACGTTCTGGAAAAAGCTGCGTTCCAGATCATCGAAATAGCTCCAGATGCCTCGATTGCCGGTGCGGAAGGGTACCAGATCAAACATCACAATTCCTCCTTACCTTTGGAATGTTAAATTATATTTTGAACCAGAGAGGGTTAGGCACTCTCTTGGTGTATGTTTATTATATCCTGCCATTATGAAGGATATTTGCAAATTTTATGACGAAACCGTAAATATTAGCACTCTACATAATAGAGTGCTAATATTTTGGTTCTATTCATTTTTGATGGCAGGAAACCTAGACCCCGGCTAATTCGTTGTACCAGTTGATGGCGGAAATATAGGAGTTATAGATAATATCGCTGTTGAGGCGATTTTCTTCCGAGAATTTGGTTACCTCATCCCAATTGGCGTATTCGTAATGGCTGAAAAAAGCAATCAAGTCGGAGTAAGGTCCCGTTTTGGTGGTAAGAGAAAGGCGAATATCTTCCGCCATGGGGATTTCCTCCATCAGCTGTTCGATGGGCATATCCAAGGCGATGTGAAGCAGCGAAAACATGCCGGTTAAAAACACATACTTGCCATCTCTGGGGGGCTGCATATGGGGTACCAACAGCTCCCCAAACTGAGCCCGAATCAGGGACATGCGAATCAGTTCCAGGGGTTTGTCTCCCGCCACTCCCCGAAGAGCCAGCAGGGCAATCCATTTCTTCAGCCCCTCCTCCCCCAGATAGGAAACGGCCATGGAGATGGAGTTCATCCGATTGCGCAGCCCCACAGCAGCAGAGTTGAGCAGCTTGAGCAGCTTATAGGAAAGAGCCACATCGGAGGAAATAACCTGGGTGATTTTGGAAAAATCCACATAATCATCGGTGCTGGTCAGCCGAATCAGCCGCAGGTAATTGGCCTTGAGGGGGGAGACATCCTTTTCCTTGCGGACCACCGGCAGCTGACTGAAGTAGCTGCCCTGAAACAGGGTAAATCCCGCTTTATGAGCCTTTTCCCAAGCTTCCTGGCTGTTCACCTCGGTGGCGATAAAGGTTTTGTGAGGGGCTTTGAAGATGATTCGAAACTGGGTTTCTTCCGGAACATCGGGAGCAAACTTGTATAAATCCCCCACTTTTAACAGCTCTGCCGTCCATTCATTCTCCCGCAGGCCATCAATCATCAGGGAATAGCCGTAGCTGTTGAGTCTTTTGCAGATCTCCAGTTCCTCTTGGGTCACGGTTTTGGGAAAGTGCATCTGAACAATAAACTTATCCCGGGGCAGGTTGTTGAGAACCGCCTTGCAGTCCAACTTATTGGAATGGGTGATGACGTATTTGAAGTTGTTTTCCAAATCCCGCAGACCCAGAGAGTCAACGGCTCTGTCGTAATCCCCCAGGCTCCAATTGTCGTTGTCCTGGCGGCTGCTCTCGGTCAGCTCGTAGCCAAAGGTCTTTCCCGCCGCGGTGAGAATGGGGCGAATACAGATGTAATAGTCCTCGAATTTTTTTGCAGTATCGTATTTGTCTTCAAAAAAAACAAGCTGGTTTCGTCCGGCGTCCTTGGCCTGATAAAGAGCAATGTCCGCCTTGCGCAGCAGCTCCGAAAGAATGGTGCCATGCTGCGGAAAAAAAGCTACCCCCATGCTGATGGTGCAAACCAAATCAATGTGGGGCATACTGTAGGAGTGAAAAGCTCCCCGGAGAACGCTGCCATAATACTGGCGAAAATCTGCCTCCCCCTTGAGCCGGCCGGCTTTTTGGGCGTAAAAAATGACAAATTCATCGCCACCCAGCCGGTAAAGATGCCCCGCAAAGGCAGGCAGCCGATTGAGGTGATCCACCAGCCGGCGAATCATAACATCCCCGGTATTGTGGCCGTAGGTGTCGTTAATCGCCTTAAAGTTGTCCATATCAAACATTGCTATGGCCCCAACATAGTCGCCCTGTTTTTGAATTTTATCAAAATCCTGCTTCAGCTTGAGCCGGTTGGGCACCATGGTGAGCTGATCCAGATAAGCAAGGTTATAAAGCCGTTTTTCGATATCGCGCCTTTCCTGAATATCTTCCAGCATCAGCAGAGTGGCGGGTTTGCCGTCGATCCAGCTGATCCCCCGGGTGGTGACTGCATAGGTGTGCCCCGTGTGGTTGCAAACTTCGACCCGCCCGCTGTAATCGGCGCTGTCTCCGTTGCGATTGGCGCAATTTTCACAAAGATTCGAAAATAACGCAGCACAGCTGTTCCGGCAACTGGCAAATCCCTGCTGTTCCCGAATCAAAAAATCCTGGGCAGCGGCGTTGAGATATAAAGTTTCGCAACCTTCTCCCCTTACCACCATTGCCATACAATCCAGCGCATCCAAAATCTCGGTGACAACGCGCTCAACATCTATTGTGCCGCTTCTCTTAAACAACATAAGCAATCCTCCGCTTATTGACGAATACAATTATAGCAAATCCCTTATCAAATAGCAAAGTAGAAATACAGTTTTTTCCAAGATTATTCATTTGCTTTGGGATCGGAAACAAACAATCTGTAAATTTCTCCTGCGTCTATAGAAAAACCTTGCATTCTTTGGTACACTAAGGAATAGAAAAAAGGGGGTAATTACATGTCCGATATTTTGGTAGAGCATATGGTAAAGCGTGTTATGACACCTGCTCTGCGCGCACGACAGATCCTGTTCCTTGTGGCGGGAGGTGCCGTGCTTTTGGTTGCCCTTATGTTCTCACCCATGGCAGGAAGCATAGGATTTTTATTTATACTGGCAGGAGTGGGAGCGGCCTATTTGGCTTGGCGTCTGGCCCGCGGGCAGCAGGTGGAGTTTGAATACATTTTGACCAATGGCGAGTTTGATCTGGACAAGATTATCGCCCGTTCCTCTCGCAAGCAGCTTCTCACCTTTCACTGCCGGGATGTAGAGCAGCTCGTGCCCTTGAAGACGGGGGAAAAGCTGCCCTCCGGCGCTATTGTGGCCTGTTCTTCCCTGGAGGACAAAAACCTGTGGCGGTGCACCGTCAAACAACCCGGGCACGGCTCGGCGACCTTTGTGTTTAATCCCAGCGATTCCCTGTTGGCAGCCATGGGCAAGTTCCTTCCCGCCTCTGTTCGGCGGGAGGCTCTGGGCAATCAACCGTGAGCCTGCAAACCGGCGTGGATCTGGTGGAGATTGACCGCATCCGGCGCAGTCTAAAAAACCCGCGCTTTTTGCAGCGCTTCTTCGGAGAGCAGGAACGGGCCTGGCTTGCAAGCAAGGGTTGTCCCGCCCAAAGTGTGGCTGCAAATTTTTGCGCCAAAGAGGCCTTTGCCAAAGCTATAGGCACCGGTGTGCGAGGCTTTGCCCTCAAAGAGGTGGAGCTGCTCCGCACCCCCTTGGGGGCTCCTTACTTCCATTTTTCCGGCCGGGCAAAGGAATTGGTTCAGGCAAAGGGTCTTACCTTTGCGGTCAGCCTTTCCCATACCCGGGAATTGGCCCTGGCCTTTGTGGTCGCCACCCGGTAAAACCGAATGTTGCAGCACCTGTTCCGCTTAGGGAACCTTACCATTAACGATACGGGGTGATTCATCGTGCGGGTCGTCACCAGCGCCCAAATGAAGCAGATTGAGGAAAACTCCCTGCGTTACGATCTGACCTTTCAGCGGCTGATGGAAAACGCAGGTTCGGCAGCGGCAGCCTTTTTGCGCCGCACCTTTAAAATTCAGGACAGAAACTGCATTATTTTTTGCGCCAAAGGCAACAACGGCGGAGATGGCCTGGTGGTGGCCCGCAAGCTCACCGAAAACGACGTCAACGTGGTGGTCACCCTGCTGGACGGCCTGCCCACCAGCCCGGAAGCCATGGAAATGTACCGCCTGCTGGATGCCATGGGGGTGCCCATCCTGGGCTTTGAGCAGGCGGCAGACAAGCTGGCCAGTTGGCTGACCCAAACCGATTTGGTGGTGGACGCCATCTGCGGCACCGGTTTTCAGGGGGAGCTGCGGGAGCATCACCGTCGGGCCTGCGATCTCATCAACCAAAGCGCCTGTGCCGTGGTGTCTCTGGATATTCCCACCGGGGTGGAGTGCGATTCCGGGCAGATTGCCCGGGGCGCCGTCAAGGCCGACTTCACTCTGGTGTTTGACAGCCTCAAGCCAGCCCATGTGCTCCCCGGCTCCAAAGAGCAGTGCGGAGCCATTGAGGTGTTGGACATCGGCATTCCCGACGAGGCGCGGGAGGGAATTGTATATGCAAACTACGACAGTCAGGAGGAAGAACCTCCCCCTCTTGAGCAGGAACCTTCCCCTTCCGCCATCTCCACCGTGGAGATGCCGCCACAAGCTCCTGTCACCAGGGGCAAAATGACCCTTTCCCAAGCTTTTGAACGGATTCCCCCTCGCCGGGAGGATTCCCACAAGGGCACCTATGGCAAGCTGGTGAATGTGGCGGGCAGCGCCCGTTATCGGGGGGCTGCCATATTGTCCACCTTGGGGGCTCTGCGCTGCGGCACAGGCCTTGTCACCCTCTGCTCCACCGAGCCGGTTTGCGCCGCTGTCTCCGCCCATGCGCCGGAGGCCATCCTGCTCCCTCTGGCCCAGAACGACATCGGCACCTTGGACGGCACCCTGCCTCTTTCTCCCCTCACCCAGTGTCTGGAAGAAGCGGATGCGGTGGTGTTTGGCTGTGGACTGGGCAACAACCTCCACACCGCCCGGCTGCTGGAGCATGTCCTCAAAAACACCACCTGCCCTGTGGTGCTGGATGCCGATGGCATAAATGCGGTGGCGGGGAATATACATGTATTGAAAGAAGCAAAGGCCCCCCTGCTCCTTACCCCTCATCCGGGAGAGATGGCCCGGCTGGCAGGCTGCGACATTGCGCAGGTAGAGGCCAACCGGGAGGAAATGGCCCTAGACTTTGCCCGGCAGCACCATGTGACGGTGGTTCTCAAGGGACCCCGCACCCTCATCGCCTCACCGGACGGAGCGCTGACGGTCAACGAAACCGGCAACTCGGGGCTTGCCAAGGGGGGCAGCGGTGATCTGCTGGCCGGTATGATCGGCGCCCTGCTGGCGCAGGGGATGGCTCCCCACTACGCCGCCGCGGTAGGGGTATTCCTTCATGGCATGGCTGCCGACCGCACCGCCAAACGTCTTTCCCGCACCGCCATGCTTCCCAGGGATGTTTTGGAAGATTTGGCCGGCATCTTTTTGGAGCAGGGAAGATAGCAGCGGATCGGCAAACAGGATAAGGCCTTGTTTCTTATCGCTTGGGGTTGAGTGTGCCCCATGGGAGAGGATGGAAATGAGGTCTTTTTGTTTGCGCTTTGCCCTTGTGCTCGCCGCCCTTCTGTGGGGGGTTACAAGCCTGACCGGCTGTTCCAAAGCCAGGGATGAAGCCCGGGCCCGCCAACTGATGGAGAGCTTTTCCCAGCATTTTGAATCGGATTTTTCCTGCACTTTGGACGGCCTGGAGCTGCAGGGGAAGGTCTCCCGCCCCGATCCCGGCTCCGGCATGGTGGAGGTAACGGCACCCCAAAACCTTGCGGGGTTGTGTTACCGGGTGGATGCCGACCACATCGAGGTGAGCTTTTCCGGTCTGAGTTTTGCCTTGGACAAATCTGCGGGAGGTATGGCCGGATTGGCCCCCTTTCCTCAAACTCTGGCCGCCTTGAGCACCCTGCTCACCTTTCGCCCCCAAGAGCTTCCGGTGCGGGAGGGGGACTTGTGGAGGATGACCGCCACCGTAAACGGCAAGGAGTGCTCCCTGCTGATTGCACAGGAGACCGGCCTTCCGGTCAAACTTTTACTGGAGGGCGGAGATTTGGAAATAGCACTGAAAAATTTTACCTTTTTAAGCTGAACCGCAAAGGCTCCTTCAAAACAGGAAGGAGCTTTTTTGATGCCCAAAGGACGGGATTGACCGCTTTGCAATATGATGGTAGCGGGGGGAGACACTGCAAAAATCGCTGAAATTTTGGATAAGCCTGTTTATTCACTCAAACTTTCGGCAAGAATATTTGCAGGATAAAACTAGCGGAGCGTGATTCTACGTGACTGTGAAAAGAGGAGATATCTATTACGCGGACCTGTCCCCGGTGGTAGGCTCCGAACAGGGGGGAATCCGTCCTGTTCTCATTGTACAAAACGATGTGGGAAACAAATTTAGTCCCACGGTCATTGCCGCAGCCATCACCAGTCAAAAGGGCAAAAGTCGGCTTCCCACACATATTCAGCTCCCCAGCGTGGGATCTGGGCTTTCCAAAGATTCGGTGGTGTTGCTGGAGCAGATTCGCACCATTGATAAAAAAAGACTCAAAGAAAAAATGGGTCGATTGGACGAAACTTCCATGAACGAAATCAACCGGGCTCTTTCCATCAGCTTCGGATTGGGAGTACAATAGCCTAAGCACCAGGCACCTCGTCCGGGACATATGGGTCCTACATAGACGCAGGTGCATGGTCATTCGGGACAACCGCAAAGCTCATGTGCAGGGGAACTATACGCCGCCTTCCCGCAATAGGACGGGAAGGTGGCGCCTGCTTTTTTTACCGGCATGTTGGGAGAAAATTCCCCTGGGTCTTTTCATTTTCGGGGAAAGATGGTATAGTAATACTGGATCTAGGGCAAAGAAATTTGCCGCGGCCGGCCCCCGAAAAAAGGCCAGGCTACGTTCACACGCAAGGAGACAGACGAATGGCAAAGGAAAAATCCTGCGGTGCCTTGGTGTACCGCAAAAAAGGAGATACCGTCCAAATGCTGATCCTGCGCCACAAAATGGGAGGGCATTGGTCCTTTCCGAAGGGACATGTAGAGGCAGGAGAAACCGAGGTGGAAACCGCTCTTCGAGAGGTGAGGGAAGAAACCGGCCTGACCATCCAACTGATGCCGGGATTTCGCGAACAGGTCTGCTATTCTCCCCGGCCGGGAATTTCCAAAGAGGTGGTTTACTTTTTAGGCTACGCTGAGGATTCCCGCACCGTTCGGCAGGAGGAAGAGATCAGCGAAATTCGCTGGGTTAATCTGCGGAGCATGGGAGGATATCTCACCTACGACAACGACCGACTGCTGATCAAAAACGCCCGCCGCTATCTGCGGGAAAAGGGGATTTTCCCCCCGCAGCAGGAACAGGCTGAAGTTCGGTAACCTGTCAGCCCTCTCCCCTCAGGATGCAACTGGATTTGAAAAAAAGCACTGCCCATCTGCTATGCAGGTGGGCAGTGCTTTTAGGGGCAGATGGGTTGCCGCCCTAGGAGGTGAGATAACCCAACAGGATGAGAAAGCCCGCCGCCAGCAGGCAGTACAGAAAGATGCGCCAAGGGGGAGCCTTGGGGCGGTTGGGCCCTAACAGCATAAAAGCACCTTCTTTCCGTAAGAATCAAAGCTTGTTTTATTGTATCCTATCCCAGCTGTTCTGGCAACCGGTTTTGAGCCAACCACATGGCGACAAACCCTTGAAAATTCCCCTCGGCCATGCTATACTATTTAAGTTCGCAGCCTTTGGCTTTTTAATCGAAAATCCGATATGCTACCGTGGCTCAGTTGGTAGAGCAGCTGATTCGTAATCAGCAGGTCAGGGGTTCGAGTCCCCTCGGTAGCTCCAAACAAAAATCCTGTAAACTTTATGTTTACAGGATTTTTGTTTGGGATAGGGTGGTACAATAACATATATTCCCCCATTATTAAGCAACTCACCTTGGCGGATCATCGATCCCCCATCCATGTAGTTTGCTGTATTACTTCAGCTCTTTCAGGTAAGCCTGGAGTTTTTGGGCCTGATGCCCTTCCGTCTCTGCATATTCCCGAAAGAACTTCTGCAGTTCGGGGCCTTCCACCTTTTGGGCATAATTCATAAAGTCCCTCACCCGCTCTTGGGTGTCCAGAAGGGCTTTCTTTAAATAGTCTTGTGTATTAAGTTCCATTGCACTACAACCTTTCCGCAGTTTTTTCTTCTATAGCATTCGCAGACTGTGAGGATTTATGCCATGGGCTGTACCCAAGCTGATTCTGCCCAAATCACCGCGGTGTTTAAACCGGGCGGATCTTTCTTAAAATACAAAATATGAATCAAACCCAGAGATGAAATCCCCGGTCTGGGATGAATTTCCATAAAATTTGTGGTACAATGATAATGGGGGAAAGTTTGTGCTAAGGAATGTAAGCCCTTGATTTTTTAAAATTGACAGAAAAATAGGCCTTCCTGTTTTTTTAAAAACACGCGGGACTTTTTTGGTTGATACCATGCAACAAAGATCTGTTGTAAGAAGAAATCCATTAAACTAGAAGCATTGTTAGGATGTTTCTTTGCAAGGTGAGGTTATAAAATGAAGAAAACAAAGATTGTATGCACCCTGGGCTACGCTTCGGAGACACCGGAGGTAATTGAACAGTTGATGCTGGCCGGCATGGATGTTGCCCGCTTCAACTTTTCCCACGGTACCCATGAGGAGCATAAGAAAAAGTTTGATATTGTAGTAGAATTGCGAAAGAAGCACCGGCGTGCCGTGGCCACTCTGCTGGACACCAAAGGCCCGGAAGTGCGGCTGGGTGTGTTTGAGGATGGAAAGGCCTTTTTGGAAACCGGAGCCTCCTTTATCCTGACCACCCGGGAGGTGATGGGAACGTCCTTATGTGCTTCTGTCTCCTACCAAGGACTGCCCAATGACCTAAAAGTAGGAGACACCGTTCTGCTGGATGACGGTCTCATTGAACTGCGGGTAGAGCGCATCAAAAACAACGATATTCACTGTCTGGTCATCAACGGCGGTCCCATCTCCGACCGCAAGGGAGTCAATCTGCCGGGTGTGCATTTGAGCATTCCCTATGTCAGCGAACAGGACCGGACCGATATCCTCTTTGGCATTGAGTGTGGATTTGATTTTATTGCCGCTTCCTTTGTGCGAACCGCCAGCGACATTCTGCAAATTCGGGAAATTCTGCACCAACACAACGCCGACGATGTGCGGATTATTGCCAAAATTGAAAATGCCGAAGGAGTCAACAACATCGACGAGATTTTGCGGGTTTCCGACGGTATTATGGTGGCCCGGGGAGATATGGGGGTGGAAATTCCCTTTGAGGAGGTTCCCGCCCTGCAAAAGCACTTGATTCAAAAAGCTTATACCGCCAGCAAGATGGTGATTACCGCCACGCAAATGCTGGAAAGTATGCAGAACCATCCCAGGCCCACCCGGGCAGAGGCCACCGACGTTGCCAACGCCATCTACGACGGCACCAGCGCCATTATGCTCAGCGGAGAAACGGCAGCGGGCAAATATCCCATCAAAGCAGTGGAGACCATGGCGATGATTGCCAAGCGCACCGAAGCGGACATCGACTATAAAAAACGATTTTTCACCCGCGGGTTGCGTCAGGGTATTGGCGGGGTAACCGATGCCATCTCCCACGCCACCTGCACCACCGCCTACGACCTCAATGCCTCGGCCATTATCGCAGTTACCATTTCGGGCCACACCGCCCGGATGATCAGCAAGTTCCGCCCCGATATTCCCATTTTAGGATGCACCAGCAACCCCCGCACCTATCAACAGCTGGCCTTAAGCTGGGGCGTGGTTCCCGTTATGCTGGGACAGGAAACCAATTTGGACGAGCTGTTCTCCCACGCAGTGAGCAAAGCCTGTGATCTGGGTCTGGTTTCCAGCGGAGAGCTTGTGGTCATCACCACCGGCGTTCCTCTTGGGATTGCAGGAACCACCAACCTCATTAAGGTTCATGTTGCAGGGGATGTGCTGGTAACCGGAACCGGCATTGGCAAAGGCAGCGTCAGCGCCAACCTCTGCGTTGCTTCCAGCGAAGAGGATGCCCTCCTTCGCTTTAAGCGGGGAGATATTCTGGTGGTGCCTTCCACCTCCAACAATCTTATCTCGCTGCTAAAAAACGCTGCCGGCATCATCACCGAGGAGGCCGGTGCCGATTCCCATGCAGCCATTGCCGGCCTGGCTCTGGATATCCCCGTATTGGTAGGGGCCGCCGGCGCCACCGGTATTCTAAAAAGCGGCACCATTGTCACCTTGGACGCCGCCCAGGGAGCGGTCATCAACGCAGCGGACTGAAAGGTAAGTACTTTTCATAAGTCCTGCCGGGCTGCTGCGTGCAGCCAAATGCCGAATAGAATTGCCTGATTGGTTACAAAAGCCACCACGACACAGCAAGCTGGTTGTGGTGGCTTTTTGGCACTATTTCGGTTGCCCTCAGCAGGGAATGTTATGGCAATATGGCTTCCAGAGGCATTTCGTGCAGGGGCCAGCGCTTGGTAACGGGATTTCTTTGTGCAGGGTGATAGTCCACCCAGCACACCACCTTTGCACCATACAGCAAAGCCACCCCACGGCGCACCCCCTTTGGCGGTGCCGTGGCAGGATTGGCTGAAAGGCGTTTCATAGCTTTGGCCAGTTGAGCATCCTGCCGCTGGAGACAGGGAGGCAGCCCCCCGGTGGAGTTGGTGGAAAGCCGGTCCCGCACCAGAGCATCCCGCAGTTTCTCCTCCTCTACCCCCTCCAGCAAGGCGCAGTAGCGCTGCAACACCGCTGTAAAATCATCCAGCGAAGTGCGCCAGCCAACTCCCGCCTTGTGAGCGTACAGGCCAAGACCGGTATAAAACGCAAAAGGGGAAAGGCCGCTGGCGGTCAACACATAATTTGCGGTCAGGCAAAAGCGCCCGCTGTTATAAACCCGCTCCACCGCATCCTCGGTATGTTTGAGCTGAGCAATGTCCTGGGCCGAAAGCCAGGGGGTTTCCAGAACGGAATAAGGGGGAGCTTCCTCAAATTTACAGGGGTAGCTTTGGGGATTGCTCCGCATATCACTTCCGTGAAGCAGCTTTAAAAACCCCAGCTGCAGCATATGGGCACCCAGGGCATACCCCTTATCAAAACTTTGGGCAAACTGCTCCAGCGTCTCGTAGGGCAGCCCGGCAATCAAATCGATGTGAAGGTGCATATTCCCCAAGGCCACCAGACGTCGGATGTTGGCCTGCAAAACAGTTGTGTCCGTCTTGCGGTGAACGGCCTCCAAGGTTTTTTCGTAAAACGACTGCATGCCAATTTCCAACTGCACAGCCCCGGGCGGCATTTGGGCCAAAAGGGCAAAGGTTTCCTCCCGCAAAATATCCCCTGCGATTTCAAAATGAAAACAGGTGCCCAAGGGAATTTCCTTGCCATAATGCTCCAAAATAAACCGCAAAATTTGGTTGGCATGGACTGCATTGGCATTAAAGGTGCGGTCCACAAATTTAATGGCGCGAGCACCGCTGTTTGCCAGCTGCAGCAAGTCTTGGAATGCAGCGTCCAAATCAAAAAACCGGGGGATTCCGCACCGCCCCGACAGGCAAAAGGCGCAGGAATAAGGGCAGCCACGGCTGGTTTCCAGGTAGGCAAAGCGCCCCCGCACCACCTCGGCGTACCCTGCTGCCAGGGGAGAAGGCACCGCCCCCTGCAAAACACAGGGCGCACTTTCGTACAGGGTGCCGTCCGCATTTCGCCCGCAAAGGCCGGGAATTTGTTGCGGTTCCGGCAAAGATAAGGGCCGGGGCTGATCCAAAGCAAAGACCGCCCTTAAAAAGGCGGGAAAGCTCTCTTCCCCTTCCCCCGCCAAAATATAATCCACTTGAGGATGGCGCCGGAGAATCTCCCTTGCACAATAGCTGACCTCCGGGCCGCCTAGCAGGATGATCACGCCGGGCAAAGTTTCCTTCAGTGCTTTGGCCAGCGCCAAAGTCGCACGAATATTCCAAATATAACAGGAAAGCCCCACAACAACAGGAGCGGCGGCCACAATTAGCTCCAACACCTGGTTTAAGGGCTGACCAATGTTGGCTTCTACAATCTCAACCCGGTGGTATAGTTCCGGTGCATATGCCTTGACCCCTGCCGCCAAACACCAAGGTGCCGGCGATGCATGGACATACTTTGCATTGAGCACACAAAGCACCGCTTTTCCTTCCACCACACTTCCTCCATTCCCACTAAAACAAAATGAATTGACTAGGAATCTGCCTTATGAAGCCTTGGTCTGTACATCTGGTAGGCTTGGCTGATCATATCAAACCACCCAAGGTACTGTTCTTCATAAACGCTGTTTGCCAAAAATACAAAGTTGAACTCGTGTCCCGCCGAAAAGCCTTCTATCTGAAATTCTGCAAGCTTTCCTTCTTCCAGCTCCCGGGCGGCTGCCTGCAGATACATGAAGGAGATGCCGTCATCTCTACCTACCAGCTCCTTGATGGCGTTCATATTTCCGATTTCACACACCTGCTCAAAGCTGTCCAGGGAGTAGTTGTGCGCCTTTAATGCCTGCTCCAAAATTTCCCTTGTGCCGGAGCCCTTTTCCCGCAGAATCAGGCGTCGGGAGGTGATGGCATCAAAGGATACGGTTTTTCCCGCAAAGGGAGAGGCGGGAGAGCAAACCGGAATAAATTTTTCATAGCTTAACAGTTTGGCGCCATACCGGGACTGGTCAAAATAACCCTCCAGCAAGGCAAAATCGATGGTTCCATCGCTGAGCTCCTGCAATAGCTTTTGGGTGTTTTCTACAACCATGCCAATATGGTAGTGGGGATGTTCCTGCAAGATTTGATGCAGCACTTCCGGCATGACATACTCGCCGATGGTAAGGGTTGCCCCAAAAAACACCGAAGGATGTTCCGTATGAACTTTCTGCAACTCTTCCCCAATCTTTTTGGTGTCCGCCCGGAGCACCTGCACATACCGATACAGGCGCTCCCCTCGCTGGGTGAGGCTGAGCTTTCTTCCGTTGTACTCAAACAAAGCTCCGCCATACAGCTTCTCCAAATACCGGATATGCTGGGAGACGGCGGGCTGTGTCAAATGCAGGTACTCCGCCGTTTTGGTGTAGCTTTTTAGTTGGCATAGGCGGTAAAAGGTTTCGTGCCGAAAGTCAATCATAAGGCCACCTATAAATTGTAGTAATCGGTTTGAAATAGCGATTATATTATTTTATCACCCCTCCACGGTAAAAGCAAGCAAATGCCCAACCATCAAAGAAAGAGTTGCCCCACACAAACGATAAAAAGTAGTGTGGAGCAACTCTATATGAGGGAATGTGGATGTCAAGTAAATTTTTCGGCAGGTAACCCACTTATGCCAAATGGGGCAGATTGCCGTTAGCATCAAAAACGATGTCCTGTGCTTGGCCCACTATGGTGAGGTCGGGATGTTTCTTGGCTTCTTCCATCAGGGCGGTGGAAATGAAAAACCGGTTTAGGTGGAGGGTGTTTTTCATCATCACCATGCGATAGCCCAGTTTTGGGTCGTTATGCACACAGGTTTGCAATGCCATGCGGATGGCATCCCGGTCGTTTGGCATAATGGCAGGGATTTTGATGCTTTGAGGATCGTGGCTGGTAATTCCATTGGGATAGGTGATATCCAAATCCATCTTGGAGAAGAAGCGGCGGGTGGTAACATCGGCTCCGCCAATGCCTGCCCCGCTATGATGGGATTTTTCCGATAAATCCAATACGGCAATACGCTCCACAAAGGGCTTGGAAGAGCCCAGCATAATGGAGCGCCCTGTTACGTTAGGATCCATCCCCGCTCCGCTGATGTCCTTTCCGATTTCCTCCAGAACCAGCACATCGATTTTTTCAAAGGGAATGCAGGGCACCAACTTCTTGGCAATCACCAGCAGCTCTTCTTCTGTCTGCTCCATTACCTCCCCCGCCACCGCCTGAATTTGATAGGTGTTGTGAAAGGCGTCTTCCAAGATACCGATTCCAAAAGGCACTACCTTTTTCTCTAAAATCACTCTGGCAATTTCCGTTACGTTTTTGGACATGCTGGGAAATCCCATGGTGTGGCAGATATGGGCGCCATATTGCTTGCCGCAGCCAATGGCCAGCATTTTCATCAAGCCGCTTTCGATTTTGCCGCGAAAATCTGTATGGGCTTTGATCCGTCCAACGGGAATGATACCGTCCGCCTCATCGGCATAGCGGTCGATGCAAACCCGCAGTCCACTGGGGGTTTCCCCAATGGGGACGGTGTCCATGGTGGCGCGGATGGGAATTCCCATGGCTTCTTCGGTGATGCCATAACCGGCGAGGATTTCCTTCTGCCCCTGCGCCGTTGCACCGCCGTGACTTCCCATGGCGGGAATAATAAAGGGTTTTGCCCCTGCCTTTAGCAGCATATCTGCCAGCTGTTTCACCACAAGATCGATGTTGCTGATTTCCCGGCTTCCCGCTGCTATGGCAATGGTTTGCCCCGGTTTTATTTTTTGAAGGACGTTGCTCTGTTCTATGGTCTGTTCCACCTTTTGCGGCACCATATCTCTGCTGATTTCTCCCCTGGGCAGGTTGTATTCCACCGGAACAACCTGGGGAATCTGCGTCTCGGCAAACAAGGTATCGTATATGCTCATCGTATTCTCCTTTTCCATCCTGCGGAGTTCTTTGACAAAAGGCTGCGCCTCATCACCATACAGGAGGCCCTTATTAGGCCTCCTTTACAGAGAAGACGATGGAACCATTAATCGGGTACCACATCACCCAGATAATCGGTAATGTCGATGTCGAATTTCTCGCATACCTTTTGAATTTCGTCGTAGCTGGCACGATTGATGGGAATACCGTTTTTCAAAACATCCTGTTCCTTCTCAAATTCCGGCTCACCATGAATATAAATGCGCTCCTGCCCGTCGGCCTTTTTCGAATCCCGAATATCCTGCAGATACTTGGAGAAGGAAGCTTCCAGAGCTGCTTTATCCTCTGCGAACATGCCGTAATCAATGGCGCAGAACATATGGCAGCAGCGCTCTACGTTGGCCACCCGGCGCACATCCGGGCTGACAAAGCCCTGGGCCAGGATACCGGTCATCAGCTCCACCACCATCGAAAGGCCGTATCCCTTATGGCCGCCATGGAGCTGACTGATTCCGCCGAGGGGCAGCAGTCCGCCGTCCAGTTTGTCTTTGCGAATCCGCACAAACTCCTCTGCACGGGTGTTGACGCCGCCGTCTACCCCCACCGACCAGCCCTCGGGAACCGGCTCTTTGTTTTTGGCGTAGACCTCCATTTTTCCGGCGGTTACCACGCTGGTGGACATATCCAGATGGAAAGGGGTGGGATGGGCAGGCATGCTCACTGCAATGGGGTTGGTTCCCATCATGGGCTGTTTGCCAAAAATCGGCACCACCAGCGCCTCGGTGTTGGTCATGGAAATGCCCAACAGTCCCTCTTTTGCAGCCATCAGAGTGTAGTATCCTGCAATTCCGTAATGGTTGGAATTGCGTACAACCACCATTCCAATACCCGATTGTTTGGCCTTTTGGATGGCCAGATTCATAGCAAATACACTGGACAGCTGCCCCATGCTTTCGTTTGCGTCCACCACGGCAGAAACAGGGGTTTGCTTGACCACTTCAATCGGTGCATTTACCTTAATCCGGCCAATATCTATTCCATAAGGATACAGAGCCAGCCGCTGCACACCATGGGATTCAATGCCCATGCGATCGCTTGTCAGCAGTACATCGGTAATAATGGCAGCATCTTCCGATGAAAAACCATATTTTTCAAAAATGGTTTTGGCAAGCTCTCCTACTTTTTCGTAGCTGTAACGATGGTATGCCATCTTTTATCCCCCTAAATAGGCTTTTTTGATTGCTGGGCTGTTCAGCAGTTCTGTGCTGGGGCCGCTGGCGATCATTTGCCCCACTTCCAATACATAGCCCCGCTGCGAAATGCTCAAAGCCATATAAGCGTTTTGCTCCACAATCAGCACCGGAATTTTGCTCACCTGATTGATTTTGACAATTGCCTCAAACATTTCGTCCACCAGTACCGGTGCAAGACCAAGAGAAGGCTCGTCAAACATAATCAGTTTGGGATTGCTCATCAGCCCGCGGGATATGGCCAGCATCTGCTGCTCGCCGCCCGAAAGGGTGCCCGCCGGCTGGGTTTCGCGCTCCTTCAACCGCGGGAACAGGGTGTACTGCTCCTCGATTTTTTCTGCAAACTGCTGTTTGGTATATTTGCAGGAAAAAGCCCCCATTTCCAGATTTTCCTTCACCGACATTTGAGGGAAAATCTCTCTTCCTTCTGGAACATATACAATGCCACGTCCCACAATCAGATGTGGTTTTACGGTAGAGATTTCTTCGCCCAGGAAGGTGATGGTGCCTGTGCGTGGCCGGTTCAGGCCACAAATGGTTTTCATCAAAGTGGTTTTTCCGGCGCCATTTGAGCCGATGATGGAGACAATTTCGTTCTCTCCAACCTCTATACTCACATCAAACAGTGCCTGCACCTTGTCGTAAAAAACGTCAATGTTACTCACCTTGAGCATCGGCTGTACCTCCCTGCTTGTGCATGGCCCGGTATTTGTCCCCCAGGTATGCAGTGATAACCTCTTGGTCGTTCTGAATCTCTTCGGGAGTACCCTCTGCAATCTTAGCACCAAAGTTAATCACCGTAATTTGGTCGCTAATATTCATAACCACGTCCATATTGTGTTCGATCAAGAACAAATCCACGCCGGAATCAAAGGTTTTTAAAAGGATGTTGATAAACTCGGCCCGCTCGGTGGGGTTGAGCCCCGCTGCCGGTTCATCCAAAAACATAAGCTTTGGGTTGGTCATCAAAGCACGCCCCAGCTCTGTCACCTTTTGGCGGCCGTAAGAAATGTTTCCTATGTACTCGTTTCTGAGCTTATACATGCCGATAAAGTTCAGAATTTCTTCGGCTTTTTCTTTGAGCTGGCGCTCCCGCTGAGCAGAACCGGGAATATCCCACAAAAAGCGGAGAATTCCATCTTTTGTTTCTTGATGCCCACCAACCATTACATTTTCCAGAACGGTCATGGATTTAAAGAGCTTCAGGTTCTGGAAGGTACGTCCGATGCCCCGGCGGGCAATTTTATGGATCGGCTGGTTTTGAATTTCCTCATCGTGATACAGCACTCTACCGGATGTGGGAGCCAAAAATCCAGTGATTAAGTTCACTGTGGTGCTTTTTCCAGAACCGTTGGGGCCGATGAGAGAATGGATGCTTCTTTCCTTCATTTCAATGGAAAGATCATTCACCGCCACCAGGCCGGAAAAATTCTTGGTGAGGTTTTCAATCTTGAGAATTGTTTTCAAGCGAAACACCTCCTTTTTGTTTGCCGCCCAGCATACCCATCATGATTCTGGGTAGGGATGCCAGTCCATAGGGGAAGAAAATTGCAAACAGCAATGTGATAATACTGAAGATAAGCCAATAGTACTCTTTTAAAAAGCGTAAAATCTCTGGCAAGATGGTTACCAGGGCAGCTCCTACAATATTTCCTCCCACACTGCCAATTCCGCCAATCATCATCATAACCAGGTAGTTGGTGGACAGTTCGGTCGTAAATGTGTTGGGGCTGATATACCCCATCAAACTGGCATAAAAAGCGCCGCCCACACTTCCAAATACGGCAGCCAGTGTAAAGGCAAGGATCTTGATCTTTGCAGTATTGATGCCGCAGGATTCCGCAGCTTCCGGGTTGTCCTTGATTGCCTTAAAGGCTCTCCCCCATTTGGAGTTCACAATGCGCCACGAGATAAAAGCTGCCAGGACGACAAACACCAGCAGGAAATAGTAGAACGACCTTTCGCTGCGAATGACTACCCCAAATACACTAAACCCGGGAATCTCGCGAACCCCCAATGCACCGCCTGTCAAATCGCTTAGATTCAGCAGAAGCAGCCGTACAATTTCGCAAAATCCAATGGTGGTTAGGGTAAGGTAAAATCCATGGATGCGCAAGCTGGGGTAGCCCAACCCCCGCCCTAACAATAGGCCCACAACAATGGCAATGCCCAAGCCTGCCCAAGCGGATAATCCGAAATGCAGGTGACCCAAGGCCACCGAGTAAGCACCCAGTGCAAAAAAGGCCGCCGTTCCCATATTCATCTGGCCGGTGAGTCCGGTAATAAAGTTTAACCCCATAACCACAATCATATTGATCATGGCTTGGTCAAAAAGGGTTAGATAATATAAGTTGTTTGTAAACAGAGGTATCAGAAAAGCAATGAAAATCATTGCTACCAATATCAACTTGCGCAAAACGCTGCTGTTTATTGTTTTCATCTCCACTACCTCCGATGACCCAGGATTCCCAGCGGCCGGATGAGAAGGAATACAATGAGCAGCGCAAAGGCCACACAGTCTTTATAAACTGCGGGCAGAAACATCACACTCAATGTTTCGACCAGTCCCACAAGAATGCCTCCCAAAATAGCTCCGGGAATGTAACCGAAGCCTCCCACCACACCTGCGGCGAAACCTTTCATGCCAATCATGGTGGCCATACTGGATTCCACATTGTACATGGGAACCAAGAGAATTCCAATGACCCCACAAATGACTGCGCTGATGCCCAGGGTAAGGTTGATGTTTTGCCCTACATTAATTCCCATTAGAGTCGAAGCCGCTTTGTTTTGGTTAATGCAGCGCATTGCCTTTCCCATCTTGGTATGTTTCATATAAAGGTGCAGAGAAAGCACCATCAGAACAGCAATGACAATAATCAGCACATTGGCTTTGGAAATTACAATATTGCCAAACCGAAACACACCGGTCATAAATCCTGTGATAGATAATGGCAGCGCCCCCCAAACAAGGCGTGCCATTTCATTTATAATTCGCCCCAATGCAATGGTGCCCATAATGGCGAACAAGCGGGAATCCATGTTCCGCAACGGGTTAAAAATACCCATGGATACCACTACGCCAAACAAAAACATGATGATAAGACTCAACACAATGGCCAACCAGATGGGAAGTCCGAGGTCCAGAATAAAAGTTCCCACAAAAAAATATGCGCCTAACATAATAAACTTATCATGCGCAAAATTCAAAAGGTTTGTAGCATTGTATACGATGGTGTATTCTAAGCCGACAAGAGCATAAATAAAACCAATTGCCGCACCACTCACCAATAGTTGGAGAAAAACCTCCATGGTTACCCTCGCCTCTCTTTCTCTGCTGATTTCGGTCTATTAGACGATAAAGGCTGCCCTACATTAATTTTGGAATACACAAGGCCTTTTAAAAGGCCTTGTGTATTCCATTGTATAGGGCATACTAGGGCATAGGCCAGAACAAATAAGACCGGTTGATGCGTCGATTATCCGACTACTACGTTGGCAACCACGGATTCCTCTTTGTTCCCGTCATACTGCATGATTGTGCAGCCCTTGAGCATATCCCGGTTGGGCTGGCAATTGTAGTTGCCGATGGGGCCAGCTACATCCTTGGTTTCCTGCAGGGCCTTTACAAGAGCCTCGGCATCGGTAGAGCCGGCGCGTTGCAGGGCATCGGCCAACAAGATGGTGCCGCCGTAAAAAGCTGTTGCATATACTTCGGGATCCATGCTGTATTTTTCGTTAAACTTCTTTACGAATTCCGCCATAGCAGGGCGTGTGTCGGCAGCGGACATATCGGTGGATACACACCATCCGGCTACATATTCGGCGTCCAGAGAACCTACTACCTGAGGAAGGCTTCCGGAAGTAACGGTGGGAACATCCAGACCCAGCTCGGTTGTCTGGCGGGCCAGAATGGACACTTCAGCGTCATGTCCCCAGTAAATCAGGGCATCGATGCCGGCGTTTTTAAACATAACGATTTGACCGGTCAGGTCCTTATCTCCGGAGTTGACTCCCTGTTCCACAACGGTGACATCGTCTTTGGTGTTCAGGTAAGAAAGAATGACATCTTTACCGCCGGAACCAAAGTCGTCGTTGTTGGTGAGCACGCCAATGGTGCGGGCACCCACGTCTTCGTACATGTATTGGGCGGCAGCTGCTGCAGAAATGGTATCCGCAGGGCGAATCCGGAATATGTATTCGTTGTTCAAATCATAGATTTTGGGGCTGGTTCCGCCAACCAGGGTGGGCATTTTAGCGGCTTTAATGTCCTCGCTAATGGCAATGACGTTTGTGCTCATATTGGGGCCAAGAATCGCAACCACTTTGTCGCTGATCAATTTTTTGGCGGCGTTTACTGCCATATCTTGCTTTGCGGCGTCGTCTTCAAACTGAGGAACCAGCTTCTTGCCCAGAACGCCACCGGCGCTGTTGATTTCCTCACAAGCCATTTCCACGCCTTTTCTGGTCATCTCGCCGGCCATGGGGAAAGAACCTGTAATGGCGGAGATTACGCCAAACACGATCTCCCCGTCTGTGGTTTCTGCCGGTGCAGCAGCGTCAGCGCTTTTGCTTTCGGCACTCTGTGAAGCGGCGGGAGCAGCGGTGCTGCTTTGCGCTTGAGAAGTAGCGGCCGGAGCGCCGCAGGCAGTTAAGAGATTTGCGATAAGGGCGATAATGAGTGTTGTTACGAAAATTTTCCGACTCATAATTGTTCTCCTTGTCAATTAAAATATGGTAGCTCCGTCATAAATTTTGCTTGGTTTTTGTGTAAAAACACAGGAAGCCGCTGCTTTCGCTGGGGAACATTCTTGGATCTAGAGCGATAGCCCTAGCCATAGCCCTACGGAAATACAAACAGAACCTGCATTTGTCATATACGAAAAAACTCTAGCCTACCAAACTTATTATGTCATCCATCCCTTTGAGAGAAAGCAGCAGGAAACATCATCCCTAATCATGCCATACCAAGGGTGACTCACAGAGGAAACCGAATAAAATTATAGGCTTCTGCTGCCCATTCCCCCTTTCAGCGCTTATGTTTAAAGACATCTGACAATCTGTTATGATTATAATTCATGAGGTTATCTTTGTCAATAGTTATATTTTTGTTTATATTTTCGCATTCTTATTGGCTTTAGTAAACAATTAGCCAATAATTGTTATGATGTCTGACAATATAACGTTAAGCATCCAAAGCGAGTTCTCTATTAGAATGCTTGTCATGCCAAAAACACCGATATTGCCATCCACCAAGAAAAGAGCAGGTTTTCAGTCTTAACGACTAAATAAAACCGTTTTGCTGCAGGGCAGATCGAATGCGTTCCTTCTCGGCATCGGAGATGGAGGTGATGGGATTGCGGGTATATCCCAGATCCCGTCCCAGCAGCTTAAGGGCATATTTCGCACGGATGGGGAACTGGTTTCCGGCAATGGCCTGCCATACAAAATAGATGCGATCCTGTAAGCTCCGCGCTTTTTCAACGTTGCCCGCCTTGACTTCATTCCACATTTCCACACAAATTTCGGGGAAAACGGTAAGTACTGCCGAAATGGCACCGGCTGCACCCAGTTCGTAGGTGGTGCACAGCATTTCGTCGGTAGCACTGTATATGGTGGCGGACTTGCCACAGGTCATCAGCATATCATAAAGGGCCGGGATGCTGCCACAGCTCTGCTTAATGCCCTGCACATTCTCAATCCCCTCTGCCATGCGTTTAAAAAGAGGGGCGGAGATTACATTCTGCTTTACCACATTGTAAATCACAATGGGAAGATCAATGGCATTGGAGATCTCGTTGAAATAGGCATAGTTGCCATCCTCATCCGGAACCAGGGGCGTATAGGAGGTAGGGGTAATCATCAAGCCATTTGCCCCGGCCGCTTTTGCCGCCTTGCCGGCAGAAATGGCACTTCTGGCGCTATTGCGGATAATGCCAGCCAAAATGGGAATGTCGGAGTCCATCTTGCGCACGTGGGCAATTAATTGGTGAAGCTCATTGTCATCCAAAAAGGCGCCTTCGCCGGTGGAGCCGCCTATGCTGATACCGTGAACACCGGCATCCAGCAGTAGCCTTATGTCTTTCTCAAAAAGCGCCATATCCAATTCGCCATCCCGCGTAAAGGGCGTTAAAGCGGGGGGGATAATTCCGTAGAATGTTTTTTCTAACATAACGGCCTCCTTCAGATCATTAATAATATTGTTACAATATCACCAAGTATTTCCAGTCATCAGACAATCCTGCTAATATTATAAATGCAATCAAATATTATGTCAATAAATTCTAAAAAATTAAGTATAAAAGATAAAATTAAATTTGCAATTGACAAGTAGAATGAAAAATGCTATGCTACAACCGTAAGGACATCAGACAGTCTGAATATTGGTTGTCGTAGAAACACAATACAATGTAAGGAGTTAAGTTGATGGGCAAGAAAGAGATCTTCTGCAACAAGTACGGCAAAATTCTAATTCCTGTAGTGACCCCCTACAAGGAAAACGAAGAAGTTGACTACGAAAAATACGCTCAACTCATTAATTACTTGATTGATAACGACCTTTGTGATACTCTTATTGTAACAGGTACCACTGGCGAAGCTTCCCTACTTACCTTTGATGAGCGTGTAGAGCTGATGAAGACAGCAGTGAAAACTGCCGCAGGGCGTAAACCTGTGATTGCGGGTACCGGTTGTGCTTCTACCAAAGAAACCATAGCACTCACCAAGGAAGCTGAGGCTCTGGGAATCGAGACCTGCATGGTTGTGGCTCCTTTTTACAACAAGCCCGACCAGAACGGCCTGTACAACCACTACAAAATTCTTGCAGAAAGCACCACCTGCAACATTATGCTCTACAATATCCCCATTTTTGTTGGCGTCAACCTAGAGCCCGAGACGGTGGGCAAACTGGCTGCCATTGACAACATCATTGGCATCAAGGACGAGGCCGGCATCAACCCCACCCAGCTGAGCGATTACTACCTGGCCACCAAAGATGTCGATCCCGAATTTGTTCTCTTCAACGGTGACGACATCATGCTGCTCCCCACCATTGTGCAGGGTGCAGTCGGCATTATCAGCGGTGGTTCCCACATTTTCGGCAAAGAAATCCGCGCCATTTTCGAAGCATACGAAAAAGGCGACAACAAAAAGGCTTACGAGATCTTCCTTCCCATTTACAAATTCTGCAAATCTTGCGGCCAAAACGGGCGCATCCTGCCCAACCCCATTCTCCGCCCAGCTATCGAAGCCGTTACCGGCATCAAAGTAGGTCCGGCTCGCAACCCCATTGCTCCCATCACTCCGGAGGAGACCGAAGTGATGATGGCAACCCTGAGGGAAGCTGGAAAAATCTAACTGGCTTTGCCGCCACCTGACGGATGGAACAGCAAGCAAAAGGAAACGAAGGATACCGGCCAATACTGTGTTTTTTCCGAGGGTTTTGAATTCTTATTCAAAACCCTCCTTTTGCATCACCTCCAAGCAAAGGAGACGAAAAAAGACGTTTGGACAAAACAAAAGCGGCCGGCCTTTCCTTTCGGAATTGCCACAACCGCTTTTTCCCCATAGGGACGCCATCCATCCTAGAAAAACCAGTGTTCTCTCCCCATGGAGCAACCGGCCTCAAAAAATGAGGGGAAGAAACTGTTTTAGGGATATAGCCTATTTCATTCTTAATTTTTTACCCTTCCGGGCTGGAGCACCGGTTTTTTCCCGGAGGCTTTACAGGTGGTCAACGGCAGCCCGTTCCACCGCAAGGCCTGCCTCATAGCGCTTCATAAAGTGAGCAAAACTCTCCACATCTTCCGCCACAGGGGCAATGCAGGAACCGGACAGACCGGCAAACACCTTTTCGTTCAAATAGTCTTCTAGGGGTTGCTTGCCTTGGTTTCGCACCAGGTAGGCAGCCAGTAGAGCAATGCCCCAGGCGCCGCCCTCCCCGGCGGATTCCATGACAGCTACCGGCACATTCAGGGCCGCCGCCATCAGGCGCTGCCCTACCTCCTTGGTTTTAAACAGTCCGCCGTGCCCCAGCAGCTTATCCAGTGTCACATGCTCTTTTTCCGTTAAAATGTCCATGCCGATTTTCAAGGTGGCCATGATGGAGAACAGCTGTGCCCGCATAAAATTCGCCAAAGTAAAGTTGGCATTGGAAGCGCGCACCAGCAAGGGGCGACCATCGTCAAAGCCGGTAAGGGGCTCTCCCGATACGTAGTTGTAGCTCATGACGCCGCCGCAGTCCATATCGCCCTCCAACGCCGAAAAGTACAATGCGTCGTACAAATCGGGGCGCTCCACCTTAGCGCCTACCGCCTCCAGCAGCTGCCCAAACAGCCGCACCCAAGCATCCAAATCGCTGGTGCAGTTGTTGCAGTGTACCATGGCTACCGGGGCCCCGGAAGGGGTTGTCACCATATCGATTTCGGTATACACGCTGGATAAGGGCTTTTCCAGCACCACCATGGAGAAAATGGAGGTTCCCGCCGACACATTTCCGGTGCGTTTGGCCACGCTGTTGGTGGCTACCATACCGGTTCCGGCATCCCCCTCGGGCGGGCACATGGGAACTCCCGGCTGCAAGGTCCCGGTGGGATCCAGCAGGCGGGCTCCCTCGGCGGTCAGGTTGCCGGCCGACTCCCCTGCCACCAGCACCTTGGGCAGAATATCCAGCAGCTTCTTCTCAAATCCCAGTTTGGCCGAAAGCTGGTCAAATTTCTCCACCATGCCGGCGTCATAGGTGTTGGTGGAACTGTCAATGGGGAAGACTCCGGAGGCATCTCCCACTCCCAGCACCTTTTGGCCGGTGAGCTGCCAGTGCACATAGCCGGAGAGGGTGGTGAGAAAATCAATGCTGCCCACATGGGGCTCTTGGTTTAACAGCGCCTGATACAGATGGGAGATATTCCAGCGCAGAGGTACATTAAACTCAAAGGCTTGGGTGAGGATGTTGGCGGCCTGCTCGGTGGTGGTGTTGCGCCAGGTGCGGAAGGGCACCAATTGGTTGCCCGCCTTGTCAAATACCAAATACCCATGCATCATGGCGGAAATACCGATGGCCTCCACGCCAGTCAGAGCAACATCGTATTTTTTCTGCACATCGGCAGCCAGCTTTTGATAGCTATTTTGCAGCCCCGACCAAACATCGTCCAAATGATAAGTCCATATGCCGTTTTCCAACCGATTTTCCCATTCGTGGCTGCCCGTAGCAATAGGCGCATGATCTTTGCCAATTAAAACCGATTTGATGCGGGTGGACCCCAGCTCGATTCCCAATATGGCCTGCCCGTTTTGGATTGTTTGCCTAATCTCTTTGTTCACAATGCACCTCCTAAAATACCAAAGGGACGGCGAGAGGCCGGAAACAGCTTGCGGTGGCAAAGCTGTTTCCGGACACAACCTCCGTCTTGCGATATACACACGGTTATTTATTGATAGATGGGGCCGTAGGTTTGGCAAGCGCGATAGTCCGCACTTTCCAGTTCAGAAGTGCCAAAGGCGCTCCATGCATGGGGACGGAATATTTCGTCCACTTCCAGGTTGTGCAGGCTGACGGGAATGCGCAGCATACTGGCCAAGGTAATCAGGTCGGCCCCGATATGTCCATAGGCAAAAGCAGCGTGGTTGCTGCCCCAGTTGGCCATCAGGTGATAAACGCTGCGGCAGGCGCCCCCTTGGGTAAGGCGGGGGGCAAACCAGGTGGTGGGCCAGGTGGGGTCGGTGCGCTGTTCCAAAATATTGTGAACCTCATCGGGCAGAACGCAGGTATAACCCTCTGCAATTTGCAGCGTTGCGCCAATGCCCTTTACCAAATTCAGGCGAATCATGGTCATGGGCATTTCGGCAAGGGTTTTGAAGTGACTGGAAAATCCACCGCCGGGGAAGTAGCCCTGGTCGGCGGGGCACCAGTCGGTTGCCTTCAAGCAAGCTTCTATATCTGCCTCCGTCATATCCCACCAGTTTTTCATCACGCCATTTCCCTGTGCATCCTTGGAAGCACCGGTGGCATCCAAACAGGCAGCGCCGCTGTTAATCATGTGGATGAAGCCGTTTTTGGCAAGACCTTCGGGGGTCCAGCCGGTAACCCGCTTTACAGCCTCGGGGCTCCAATAGGTGCGCACATCGGCAAACAGGCTGGCTTTTCCGGTGAGCAGATGGGCAAACAGCATGCTCATGCCGTTGGAAGAATCATTTTCGGTGGCAAGAAGGATGGGTTGACGCTTGCCGTTCCAGTCAAAACTGGTATTGAGTATGGCTTCGCAGAAGTCGGCATTGGGCATCCAGTCGCTCCACATGCGCTGTCCCTGGAAGCCGCCCAAAATGGCATTGCGACCCAAAGCCTCTTCCTCGTAGCCGTCCTTGGCCAATTTTTCATTGCCCAGCATAATATCCCGGATGATCATGGTCATCTTTACAACGGTGGCCAGTTCCTCATCCTTTTGCTGGCGGGTATGCTGCTTGTCAGCCGGGTTTTTGTCAAAGCCTTCGGGACAGTTTTTCTTTGCCCATGCAAAGGCTTTTTCAAACTCCTCGTGATCGTAAATCCCCCGGTTGAGACGCCGGCTTACTTCGCTCATATCCACCCATTCGGCGCGAATACCAAAGTAATCCTGCATGATTTGAGGATCCAAAAAGCTGCCGGCAATTCCCATGCTCACCGAGCCGATTCCTACATAGGCCTTGTTGCGCATTGCACCCACTGCGATGGCACAACGGCCAAAGCGCAGAATTTTTTCGGCCACGTCCTCGGGGATGGAATTGTCGTCTACATCCTGCACATCCTTGCCGTAGATGGAAAAGGCAGGAAGCCCCCGTTGGTTATGAGCGCTCATCACCGCCGCCAGATAGACAGCCCCGGGGCGCTCGGTGCCGTTAAAGCCCCAAACCGCCTTGATGGTCAAAGGATCCAGGTCCATGGTTTCGCTTCCATAACACCAGCAAGGAGTTACACTCAGGGTAGCGCATACATCTTCCTTGGCGAACTGGGCAGCGCACTGTGCAGCCTGTTCTCCGCCACCAATGGTGCAATCGGAAATGACTACCTGAACCGGTGTACCGTCGGCATATTTTAAGTTGGATTGCAACAGGTCCTTGGCTGCCTTGGCCATCTGCATGGTCTTTTCTTCCAAGCCGCTGCGCACAGCAGGACGGCCATCGATCACCGGGCGAATACCAATCTTAGGGTACTGTTTCATTCCCAAACCTCCTTCACTAAAAATACGATTCTATTGTTGTGTATTATAGTTTAATTTTACCGGACTTTTCCCCCTACTTCAATGGCGCACATTGTGTTTTTTACAGGCTGCCCGTTCAAAACCGCAAGAAAGTCCACAACATCCTACGGAAAGAGGGAACGCTATGGCACATCTGCATTATTATCCTTCCATGGATCAGCCGGAACAGTCAGCCGATTTTCTCGACCCCGAGCTGATTTATTCGGGGAAAGTTTCCAACCTGACCAGCTGGAAAAGCTACCCCCACAAACACGATTTTTGTGAGGTTATGTATGTGGCCGAAGGACAGATGGCCTTTTTGATGGAGGGGGAGCCCTATACGGCCCGTCGGGGGGATATCGTTATCTGCAATCCCGGCCAAATCCACGAGGAATACGCCATGGGCAGCGAGATCCTGCACTTGGAATTTATTGCGGTCACCGGTTTTTCCTTCGAGGGAATCCCTAAAAACTGCTTGCTGCCACAGGGCGCTTCTCCTATCCTAAGCTGCGGTTCCTATGCCAAGCAAATGGCAGCTCTGTTCCGAAAAGTAATATCCGAAACAGGGCATCCCCAGCCCTATTCTCAGCCCATTGTGAAGGGAATCGTTGCCGCCATCCTCTCCCTTGCCATGCGGCTTTATGTCACCAGCCTCCACGACGTCACTCCCAGCCAACGGGTGCAGAATGTGCAAAGATACATCCAGCAGCATTATGCCTACAACCTGACTTTAGATGACTTGGCCCAGGTAGCCCATGTCAGCAAGTACCATCTCGCCCATATTTTTAAGGAACATACCGGGATGTCACCGGTCAAATACCTGACCCACTGCCGCATGAAAAGGGCCAAGGAGCTGTTGATGGAAGGGCAGCTTAGCACCAATCAAATTGCCCAAGCAGTGGGCTACGCCGATCCGCAGTATTTTCGCCGGGTGTTTCGGCGGGAGGTGGGTGTTCCCCCCGGCGCCTACCGCAGCAATCCCACCCAGTGCAAAGGCGCCTAAACCGCTGACCGCATCCTGTCATCGCTGGCAATCGGGCGCAAAGCCTTATCAGAGAAAAAGATCACCTTATTTCCAGCAACGAATGGTTCCCTGCCGGAAAGGAGGTGATCTTTTTTTCCCTGCTCCCTTTTGAGCCATGTGGATGTCTGTTGTGATCGATAAACCATTCCCTTCATCCAGCGGACTGGGATGCCAATGGGGTTGTCGAAGATTTCGACAACCCCATGAAGCCCTTAAAATCTAAAGCTGCCTTTTGACAGCAACCTTGCCAAGGAAGAGCTTTTTCTGCCTTGTATTTCTTTTACCCCTTAAAACACCGTATCATCGTGCTTGACAGAGGCAATGACATCCCGCATATCCGCCAAGGAAGATTTAATGTGTTCGGTAATGGCATTCAAGGCCCGTTCCATGGAGCGAGCTTTCAAACTGTCCAGTATGGCCTGATGATGGGTAATCGCATGGTGGCAGTTTTCGGGGATGGCGAAGGAGTTCAGCCGGTAGGTGCGCATCGGCTCCGAAATTTGCCTGAGAATGGATATGAGCAGAGCATTGTTGGAAATATCGCAAACCTTGCTGTGCAGCAACTCATCCAGTGCCGCCATTTGCGCCACATTCATGCTGTCCACTGCTACAACAAATTGGTCCTGAATCTTCTGCAGCTCCTCTAACGACTTTTCGGTGACATTGTACACGGCTAATTTTACCGACATTTGTTCGATGGCCAGACGAACATTCATCAGGTCTTCCAAATGGATCTTATTTTCGGCAAACCAATCTACGGCGCTTTGTCGGCTGGCTGGAGGCGCATTGGCCACAAAAGCACCCTTACCGTGGACAATATCAATGACACCTTTCGCCTGCAGAATCCGCAAGGCTTCGCGCACGGTAGAGCGCCCCACCTGCAACTTTTGGCTAAAGATGCTTTCCGACGGCAACTTATCCCCTGGATTGTATTCAGATGATTTAATAAAGTTCTGAATGCTCTTTACCGTTTGTTCTGTAATCGAAATTTTTGCAATGGGTTCCAATTAATCACTTCTTTATCTATCAAATTTTGTTACAAGCCGTTGAATATAGTATATCATAAGTATTTAAAAAAACAATCTTTTTGTTCATTGTCTGATAACAATATTTATGACATTGTTCCCAAAGTTTAAAGATTCAATCCAATTCTTTCAAGTTATCTCTTTAAAATAAAATAATATGTGAAAACATTTTTGTATAATTTCTTATATAATTTGGTGCCGGGGTCGCTTTTCTCGTTTTTACCATAATAATATCATATCATCTGACAATGTAACGACTGCTATGACGGCGGGGTAGGAGCTATTTTTTAGAGCGAAAATACTTCCACCGCTTTTTTCATGTTGTGGATAATAGAAACCGAAAAGGGACATTTGCTTTCGCAGCTTCCACAGGCAATGCAATCGCTGCCATGAGCTGAAAGCGCCCGGTAATGCTGCCCGATTCCCTTTTGGGCAGCCGTTGGGTCAGCCAGGGCAATATCCAGATACTTATGCACTGCCGCAATATCAATATTGCTGGGGCAGGGCAGGC
Source organism: Oscillospiraceae bacterium (assembly GCA_050950205.1). Classification (GTDB taxonomy): domain Bacteria; phylum Bacillota; class Clostridia; order Oscillospirales; family Ruminococcaceae; genus WRAV01. The sequence continues at coordinate 360,552 of JBMNHF010000010.1, read as the reverse complement.
AATGGTTGCAGTAAACGCAGCTGCCCTTAAAGTTCTCATTCATACTGCTAATGGCAGCGGTGAAATCCAGCTCCTCTTCGGAACTATCCAGATAAGAGAGCGCCTCCAGCATCTCTTCTCTGTTTTGGCAGCCCACCAATGCACTGGCAACCCCCGGACGGGTCAGAGCGTAGTGGATGCATTGCTTGGGGGTCAGTGCTTGGGCAAAGGGAGAATGCTCCCTGGAAAGCAACTTACCACCCCCAAAGGGTTTCATCACAGTGATGGGAATATTGCGTTGTTCGCAAAGGCGATAAAGCTCCAGCCTCTTTTCATCGATTTGGAGCATCTTTTCTTTTTCAAACTCCTTCTCTAGATAATCCAAAACATGCGTGTCTGATGGGACCATATCAAATGCGGGGTTGATGCTAAACATCAACAGCTGAACCACACCTGTCTCCACGATTTTTTTCGCAGTGATGGGGTCGTGGGAGCTGGCCCCTATGGCTCGAATGGTGCCGGACCGCTTTAGCTGCTGCGCATAGGCAATAAAATCGGAGTGAAAGACGGCATCAAACTCTTCTTCCGAATCAATGAAAAAAAGCATGCCAATATCGATATAGTCTGTGCCCAAATCGATTAATAAGTTCTCGAAGTACTTTTTGACTGTGGGCATATCCCGCGATATGTCGTATTGCTGGTTCACATCGGTGGAGCCCAAATGCCCCTGAATGATCATGTTTTGGCGCCGGCCTTTCAGTGCCCTTCCCAACTTTTGACGAATGTCGTGTCCGGGCATAAAAACATCCAATAGATTGACCCCATGTTCCATTGCTGCATCAAGGGTATCTTTTACGATTTCGTAGGGTTTGCCGTCCAAATGCTCACCGCCCAGACCAATGATGCTGGCCTGCATTCCGGTATCGCCCAGTGCCCGATATCTCATAATCTTCTCCTCTTGCAGTAAATAATTAATGCTCATTATAGCATAGGGGATGGATCTTTTCTAATGCAAATTCGCGATATGAACCGTTCTCTTTTGTGTGCCTACAACTTTTTCAAGTAGGATCGGCAGATCTTAACTTAAATATATCGAAAAACTTTTTTCTTGTCCATCCCTATCAGGGTTTTTCTAACCGTAGAGTTAGTGGATGCTAAGGTAGAACAAAAAACCCCTCCAGCCGCATGGCTAAAGGGATTTTGGTTGTGGAGCGGGTTACGAGGCTCGAACTCGCTACCTCCACCTTGGCAAGGTGGCGCTCTACCAGATGAGCTAAACCCGCAGATAGTTGCCGGCAGAGCCAACAACGTTTTTGGTGCCTTCGGCCGGAATCGAACCAGCGACACGTGGATTTTCAGTCCACTGCTCTACCAACTGAGCTACAAAGGCTTATAGCGTTAGTCTTTGCCTGTAGCCACTTTGGGGAAACATGGACCAAAGCTAACAGCTAAAAATTGGCGACCCGGAAGGGACTCGAACCCTCGGCCTCTAGCGTGACAGGCTAGCGTTCTAACCATCTGAACTACCGGGCCATTTGGTGGGAACAACAGGGCTCGAACCTGTGACCCCCTGCTTGTAAGGCAGATGCTCTCCCAGCTGAGCTATGCTCCCGTTGGGCTTTCCACAACGAAACTTATTATACTATGAGTCTGCGATATTGTCAATAGTCTAATGAAAAAAATGTCGCTTTTTTACCCCCCATGTTTTGCCTATCCCATTATTTCGCAATATCTCTTTCCCATTTCCGAAAAAGCCAAGGGTAGCCCCCCGTCGCCAAAAATCCGATTCCGGCATTGCCCAGTAACAAAGTAGCAATAGAAATGTGAGTTCCCCCAAATCCCATCCCCATATAACACACTCCCAAAAACAATACCCCCATCGCAAGGCGTACAGAGCCCTGCAGTAGGCCGATGGAGTCTTCAAACCCCACCACCCGGTCTTCCATCCAAAAGCCGCTTAAAAGCCCTGCCAGCAGCCCTACCGCTGCGTAGGTATCCTCCGACTGCGCCAGGAGCAGGGTCAATACCGCCGTTAAGGTGCAGAGCACCATGGTTGAGCCCAAGCCCTGTTTTTTTATAAAAAGCCGGACACAAAGAGAAGTCCCTGCTCCCAGCAGCACGCCCACTACCACATCCTGTGGATAATGAACTCCTAAATAGAGTCTGGAAAACCCCACTCCAAGAATCACCACCACCGAAGCGGCCTTGACCCATTTTTGTCGGACCAGGGTGGCCAGTGCCGTGTAGAGGGCGGCTGCAGCTTGTGAATGTCCACTGGGAAAGGAATATCCGGTGGCTGTCTCAAGGCGCAAAGCTTCCGGAGCACCTGGCTCCCAAAAAGGGCGGGGCGCCTGCACCAGATCCTTTAAAAAGGCATTGATACAAAGACTCAAGCCCAGAGAAAGAATAAGGTATCGCCCTGCTTTTTTATCCAGGCACCAATAGGCCAGAAAGCAGATCCCCGCCAACACCAGATGCTCTCCCAAAATGGTGACCGCTTCCCACAGCGCATCTAAGGTTGGGTTGGCATATTCCCGCAAAGCCTGTAGCAGCTCCAGCTTAAGTCACCCCCGTCCTTTTCGATACTGGTATTTCCCTTTTGTCAGCAGACATACAAAGCCGTCGGTAAAAGTTGTAAATTGGATGCTGCAGGGCCGCATTCCCATCGGAACGCGGCCCTTTTTTCTTCCTGATTTCAGCGCCAATATTGGGTCAGGAGACGCCTCCCAGCTCGATATCCAAATCGGCTAACTTAATCTTTGCTACAAACAAATCCTCTGTTTCCTCGTTGTTCTCCTCCACTGTGTAGCCATTAAAGTAGATATAGGCGCTGTGGTTGTACAGGTTCATCTCTTCGCCCGCTCCCAAAAATGCCGCTTGGTTGTAACTGCCATCCTTCAGGCTCAGGGCGGTAAAAATGACTGTGCCGGTTTCGCGGCTATGAGGCAGCTCCACCGCATTCCTTTCCCCTTCCAGAAGTTGAGGGGCAAAGGACACCACATGCACCACATCTTCAAAGGCCCGGGCCCCTTTCCACACGCCCGGCTGTTCCAGTAGCTCCAGAGGCTTGGGTTCCTCCAAATGGGAAAGGTCCACCGTCAGCGTATAGACAAAGCCTTGATCCTCTCCCACCACTGCCACCAAATCATCTTTGGTAAAAGCGGAAATCACTCGCTCCATGGCTGGAAGGGGCACCAACGCTACCAGCCGGTTTTCCTGGTGATGGAGCACCTCCAACACATTGGAAACGCCCATATCCGGATCATTCTGGTCCACCGGACGGCAGGCCAGGACATAGTCCTCTCCAAAGGTGCACAGCTGCGTGGATAAAACCCCTCCGATGGCAGCGTCGGAAGCGCTCTCCTGCTCCATTTCCCGGTGTAGGGCAATGGAGGAGGAAGAGTCCGGTATGGCTGCAAAGGGGGCCATTTCCGCTCCCTTCGGTGGGGCTGCCTCTGGCTGATCCGACTCCTCACTCTTTAAGGCATAAGACCTTGCAGAATCCTCCGGAGCGGAAGGAGAGGGTTGGAGCATCTCCTGCCCATCTTGTTGCATGGCAGATGAGCGCCCCTGCTCACGATCCAACGCAATCATTCCGTCCACCAGATTGTTTTGTTTGTCAATTCCCAAACCGTAAAACAGGCCAACCATCAACAAAAAGGCGGCTGCATAGGCAAAGCCCGAACGGGCATTGAGCAAGCGGCGGGGCGATATTAAAGCAACCCTCATGGGGGGAGCCTTTTGTTCCACTCCATCCAAGCGGGCCAGCAGGGCGCTGCCCTGTAGCGAGTCGGGCAGGACAATTCTTTTGTCCACCTCGCTCAGCCTTTTGCGCAAATATTTCATTTCCAGGTTGTGTTCCCTGTTTTCAGAGTAGGCTGCCAACACGGATACCTCATTTCTTAAAGCAAATAGCCGGGTGTCAAACAGATCTATTTCCCCAGCCCTGCTTTCCTGAGCCTTTATGCTTCCTGATCGTCCTGAATCATTTTGCGAAGCTTGGCGAGAGAACGATGGAGCTTGGAGGAAATGGTGCCCTGGGGACTGCCCAAAATACGGGCAATTTCTTTTGTGGTATAACCCTGAAGCACCGAAAGTACAATGATTTGCCGCTCCTGATAGGAAAGGCGGCTCATGGCTTCTACCACAGTCACCCGCTCAGAAGCATCGCTTGCCATATCAGTGCTGTCCGAAAGGGTGGTTATAAAGTTTTCTAGGTCAAAGGTGTTTTTATGCTTTACATAATCGGCAATTTTTCGTTTGCAGCGCACAGAGAGAATCTTCATCATCCACGCTTTAAAGCTGCCAACGTCCCGGAGATTGGTAATCCCCTTGTATGCCTCAATAAAGGTTTCGCTGACCACGTCCTCCGCATCGTAGGAGTTCCCCAGGGTATAAAGGGCAACCTTGTATAAATCAGATGCCACACATTGGTACACCTGAGCAAAGCTTTCCTTATCACCCTGTCTGGCCGACTCAACCTTAGCTGTGTCGATTACCACTGGTTCACCACCACATCAGTGTGCGGTCATTATAATAGTGTAGAAACATCCACACAATACTGCATTCATCCGAACTTTTTGCTTTGAAGCCGCACATTTCCTCAAAGCGCGTATGCATTCTTATGTAACATATCGCCTAAACTCTTTCTATCCAAGAAAGACGCCTCTGGAATGAATCAAACGCAACAGAATTATTATAACGTATTCCGGCTTTCATTGCAAATAGACCAGGATAAGAATTCCATATAATGTAAACTCTGCTGCTATATAAAATGTTACAATCATAAAGAAAATCCGAACCCTATTTTTCATAGAGTTCGGATTTTTTCTGGCTCCCCAAGTTGGACTCGAACCAACGACCCTGCGGTTAACAGCCGCATGCTCTACCGACTGAGCTATTGAGGAACAAAAAGCGGACTATGCCTGCCCAAACTAGTCAGGCCTAGGACACAATCCGCTAGATGCCGGCATCTACTTATTTTCCCAGGGGGCTTCCCCCCAAGTATCGTCAGCACAAGTGAGCTTAACTTCCGTGTTCGGAATGGGAACGGGTGGGTCCTCACCGTCATCGATACCGGCTATGGGTGCTAAATCGTACCCTGAAAACTAAACAATGGAAGGAAGAGGAAGAGAAGAGCAATTAGGTCAAGCCCTCGACCGATTAGTACCCACAGGCTAAACATGTCGCCATGCTTACACCTTAGGCCTATCACCTTGTAGTCTACAAGGGGTCTTACCTCCTTAAAGGAGTGGGAAGTCTTATCTTGAGAGCGGCTTCACGCTTAGATGCTTTCAGCGTTTATCCGTTCCGCACATAGCTGCCCAGCTGTGCCACTGGCGTGACAACTGGTGCACCAGAGGTGCGTCCATCCCGGTCCTCTCGTACTAGGGACAGCTCCCTCAAATATCCTGCGCCCACGACAGATAGGGACCGAACTGTCTCACGACGTTCTGAACCCAGCTCGCGTACCGCTTTAATTGGCGAACAGCCAAACCCTTGGGACCGAATTCAGCCCCAGGATGCGATGAGCCGACATCGAGGTGCCAAACCTCCCCGTCGATGTGGACTCTTGGGGGAGATCAGCCTGTTATCCCCAGGGTAGCTTTTATCCGTTGAGCGACGGCATTTCCACTCACATACCGCCGGATCACTAACTCCAACTTTCGTTACTGCTCGACCCGTCAGTCTCGCAGTTAGGCTGGCTTATGCGTTTGCACTCTAATGCATGGTTTCCGTCCGTGCTGAGCCAACCTTTGAGCGCCTCCGTTACTCTTTTGGAGGCGACCGCCCCAGTCAAACTGCCCACCTAACAATGTCCCCCGACCAGATTCATGGCCGCAGGTTAGAATTTCAGTACTCCAAGAGTGGTATCCCAAGGTTGACTCCACACAAGCTGACGTCTGTGCTTCCCAGTCTCCCACCTATCCTGTACATGAAATACCGAAATCCAATATTAAGCTACAGTAAAGCTCCATGGGGTCTTTCCGTCTTGTCGCGGGTAACCGGCATCTTCACCGGTACTACAATTTCGCCGGGCGGGTTGTTGAGACAGTGCCCAGATCGTTACACCATTCGTGCGGGTCAGAACTTACCTGACAAGGAATTTCGCTACCTTAGGACCGTTATAGTTACGGCCGCCGTTTACTGGGGCTTCAATTCAGAGCTCTGCACTCCTCCTCTTAACCTTCCAGCACCGGGCAGGTGTCAGCCCCATATACGTCATCTTTCGATTTAGCATAGAGCTGTGTTTTTGCTAAACAGTCGCCTGGGCCTATTCTCTGCGGCTCTATTCTCTAGAGCACCCCTTCTCCCTAAGTTACGGGGTCAACTTGCCGAGTTCCTTAACAACCCTTCTCCCGTTGGCCTTAGAATCCTCTTCCTACCTACCTGTGTCGGTTTGCGGTACGGGCGCCTCAGATATCCACAGAGCTTTTCTCGCCTCTCCTCCACGCATGCTTCCCTACTTAATTTCGGTCCCTTGCGCCCGGGTCAACCAACGCCCGGGTCACACGCTTCGAAAGTGTCCTCCTGCTTAAATCTTTCGGCGGCTACGGAATTTCTACCGTATGTGCATCGGCTACGCCTTTCGGCCTCACCTTAGCTCCCGGCTAACTTGGAGCGGACGAACCTTCCTCCAAAATCCTTAGGCTTTCGGCCATTATGATTCTCACATAATTCTCGCTACTCATTCCGGCATTCTCACTCGTATGCAGTCCACCGCCGCTTCCGCTATGGCTTCACCCCGCATACAGACGCTCCCCTACCCCGCATACTTAAACTATGCAGCCCAAGCTTCGGTATATGTTTTAGCCCCGTTACATTTTCGGCGCAGAATCACTCGACCAGTGAGCTATTACGCACTCTTTCAATGAGTGGCTGCTTCTAAGCCAACATCCTGGTTGTCTGTGCAACTCCACATCCTTCTCCACTTAACACATTTTGGGACCTTAGCTGTGGGTCTGGGCTGTTTCCCTCTCGACTATGAAACTTATCTCACATAGTCTGACTCCTGTACATCAATTATCCGGCATTCAGAGTTTGATAGAGGTTCGGTAACCTCTCGGCCCCTAGCCCATTCAGTGCTTTACCTCCGGTAATCTAATACAAGGCTAGCCCTAAAGCTATTTCGGGGAGAACCAGCTATCTCCGGGTTCGATTGGAATTTCTCCGCTATCCACACCTCATCCGCCACCTTTTCAACGGGGGTCGGTTCGGTCCTCCATGGAGTTTTACCTCCACTTCAACCTGGACATGGATAGGTCACCCGGTTTCGGGTCCTATGCATGCAACTATATCGCCCTGTTCAGACTCGGTTTCCCTTCGGCTTCAGACCTTAAGTCCTTAACCTCGCTGCATACATACGCTCGCCGGACCGTTCTACAAAAAGTACCCTATCACACTTTGACGTGCTCTAGGTGCTTGTAGGCACAGGGTTTCAGGTTCTCTTTCACTCCCCTCCCGGGGTTCTTTTCACCTTTCCTTCACAGTACTATTCGCTATCGGTCACTGGGTAGTATTTAGGCTTGGAGGGTGGTCCCCCCTGCTTCCCACGGGATTTCACGTGCCCCGCGGTACTCTGGATCCTGCTCGGCTGCTCTTCCTTTCGCATACATGACTCTCACATTCTTCGGTGTGCCTTCCCATGCACTTCTGCTAGCTTCATGCATGCCTTATGCAGTCCTCAACCCCGAAGATATTGCTACCTCGGTTTGGCCTCTTCCGCGTTCGCTCGCCACTACTTGCGGAATCTCGGTTGATTTCTTTTCCTCGCCCTACTTAGATGTTTCAGTTCAGGCGGTTCCCCTCATATACCTATGTATTCAGTATATGATGACAGGACTTACTCCTGCCGGATTGCTCCATTCGGATATCCGCGGATATATCGCCTGTTTGCGGCTCCCCGCGGCTTATCGCAGCTTACCACGTCCTTCATCGGCTCCCAGTGCCAAGGCATTCGCCCTGCGCCCTTTTTAGCTTGACCATTTTGCTGTTCTCTTCGGATGCTTCTGAAGTTTTTATTACACTAAAATTGTAGTTTCCCGCTGTAATACTTGCTTTACAAATTTACTCTCTTGCATTTCCATTGTTCAGTTTTCAAGGTGCATTTATTTGTCTTCCCAGCAGAACTCATCTTTACATCAGCATTCAGTTTCCGTTCTTACCTTCTCATTTCTCTTGGTGGGCTCAAGTGGACTCGAACCACCGACCTCACGCTTATCAGGCGTGCGCTCTAACCACCTGAGCTATGAGCCCTCCGTGGTGGAGATGAGGAGGATCGAACTCCTGACCCCCTGCTTGCAAGGCAGGTGCTCTCCCAGCTGAGCTACACCCCCACGTATCTTCCGCCTGTCACGCTCTATCTCGAAGTCCATGCACCTTCAAAATTGAACAACATGAATCTTCTCATAACCCTGCCTGACCAGAAGTTCCAGTCCAAATCTACGCTGTTCTCCTTAGAAAGGAGGTGATCCAGCCGCACCTTCCGATACGGCTACCTTGTTACGACTTCACCCCAATCATCAATCCCACCTTCGGCAGCGCCCTCCTTGCGGTTAGGCTACTGACTTCGGGTGTTACCGACTCTCATGGTGTGACGGGCGGTGTGTACAAGGCCCGGGAACGTATTCACCGCGGCATGCTGATCCGCGATTACTAGCAATTCCGACTTCATGCAGGCGAGTTGCAGCCTGCAATCCGAACTGAGACCGTTTTTAGGGATTCGCTCCACCTCGCGGTTTCGCTTCCCTCTGTTAACGGCCATTGTAGTACGTGTGTAGCCCAGGTCATAAGGGGCATGATGATTTGACGTCATCCCCACCTTCCTCCGTTTTGTCAACGGCAGTCCCATTAGAGTGCTCTTGCGTAGCAACTAACAGTAAGGGTTGCGCTCGTTGCGGGACTTAACCCAACATCTCACGACACGAGCTGACGACAACCATGCACCACCTGTCTTCGTGCCCCGAAGGGCTTCACCTATCTCTAGGCTATGCACTCGATGTCAAGACCTGGTAAGGTTCTTCGCGTTGCTTCGAATTAAACCACATACTCCACTGCTTGTGCGGGCCCCCGTCAATTCCTTTGAGTTTCAACCTTGCGGCCGTACTCCCCAGGTGGATTACTTATTGTGTTAACTGCGGCACGGAAGGGGTCAGTCCCCCCACACCTAGTAATCATCGTTTACGGCGTGGACTACCAGGGTATCTAATCCTGTTTGCTCCCCACGCTTTCGAGCCTCAGCGTCAGTAAAAGCCCAGCAAGCCGCCTTCGCCACTGGTGTTCCTCCTAATATCTACGCATTTCACCGCTACACTAGGAATTCCGCTTGCCTCTACTTCACTCAAGAAGTGCAGTTTTGAATGCAGCTACGGGTTGAGCCCGATAGATTTCACATCCAACTTGCACACCCGCCTACGCTCCCTTTACACCCAGTAATTCCGGACAACGCTCGCCACCTACGTATTACCGCGGCTGCTGGCACGTAGTTAGCCGTGGCTTCCTCCTCGGGTACCGTCATTATCGTCCCCCTAGACAGAGGTTTACAATCCGAAGACCGTCTTCCCTCACGCGGCGTCGCTGCATCAGGGTTTCCCCCATTGTGCAATATTCCCCACTGCTGCCTCCCGTAGGAGTCTGGGCCGTGTCTCAGTCCCAATGTGGCCGATCAACCTCTCAGTCCGGCTACCGATCGTCGCCTTGGTGAGCCGTTACCTCACCAACTAGCTAATCGGACGCGAGCCCATCCTTCAGCGGATTACTCCTTTGATCGAAACCCGATGCCGGATCTCGATGTTATGCGGTATTAGCATCCGTTTCCAGATGTTATCCCCCTCTCAAGGGCAGGTTGCTCACGTGTTACTCACCCGTCCGCCACTAAGTTCAGCCAAGAAGCAAGCTTCCTAATGAACCCCGTTCGACTTGCATGTGTTAGGCGCGCCGCCAGCGTTCGTCCTGAGCCAGGATCAAACTCTTAATTCATTGGTATCTAAAAGCTTGCGCTTCTAAATCAAAAAATTAATCGTCTCCTGCTCACAAATTACACTAGCTTGTAATCGTTCGCATAAAAGAAACTTCATAAAGAAATCTCAAGGGCTATTTTTCAATAGCTTAATGTTGTTCAATTTTCAAGGTGCATTTCTTGTCTCCCCCTGCAACTTCCAGCCCTCAGAGCCTTCTGAGCACTCGTCCGTCGCCTTGGGGTGACAATTATTGATTCTACCATAGCCGGTCGCTTTTGTCAACCTTTATTTTTTCTTTTTTCAAAGATTCTTGCCGGTCGACCTGCGCTCCGTGCAGCAGGCAGCTTTAAGATAATAGCATACCGCCCCAGCTATGTCAAGGGGGTTTTTTAAAATTTCTCGGAAATCGTCAAAACACCTCTTGTTGTGTCGAACTGAGTGACAAATCCGCCCCCAAAGGCTACCTGCCAATCCCAATAGAGGGGACGAGGCAGATGATAGCGGCGCAGAATGCTGCGGATCACCGACAGGTGAGTAATAATGGCAACTTTCTGCCGGCCTTTGCGCTGGGTCTCGTTGGCAATCTGCCGAATGGCAGCCCCGCAGCGGGCGGCAAAAGCGTGGGGCTCCTCTCCACCGGGGGGCGAAACAAGGCAGGGGCTGGCAAGCCAACGTCTGAATGCTTCATCCTCCTCCAGTTCACGGTAACTTTTGCCGGCAAATGCCCCGTAATCGTAGGGCTCCAGCTCCCGCAACACAATGGCGGGGGTGCGGGGGTAGATGATGTGAGCGGTGGCAAGGCTGCGGGAACGACCGCTGGTAAAGACCAGCTCCGCTTCGGGGTACATCCCGTTGGCAGCCTGCCGTATCAGGGAGTCTCTCCCCTGGTCAGACAAGGGTTCATCCACAAGACCCAGAAACCTGTCCTGCAAACCCGTTTGGGTGGCACCGCTCCGGATTAAGGTGATGGTAATGGTCATAAGGCTTGTCCCACCTTATTGTAAGTATACCGCCATTGTATCTTAAGGTGGGACAAGAGTCAATGATTGCTTTTTCCAGTGCCCAGCACCAAAATGCTGCACATGGCCAACAGGCAAAAGGCAGCCGCCGCCTTGGGAGGATCCAGTTCCAAAACTGGGGGAGTGGTTGTGGTCCAAACCGGCAAATCGGCGCAAAATTTCCGGTAAAGAATCCGTGCAATGCCCGCCGACACAAAGCCGTGCACAATCCTGGAAAAAACAAAGGGCCAAAATTGGGGCTTCTTGTGTTGGAAGCAGGAAATAACCTGAAAGATGACCGACAGGCCACCCCAGGAGCAGCAAAAACTCAAGGCGATGACCGCCCTTTCTCCGCCCAGTGCGGCGGCGGCGATGCTGCCCCCCGTCACCTCAAACAGTCCGGTAAAAAAAACATTGACCATGGCGGGATCCAGATGAAGGACATCTGCCAGCGCATCCGACAGCCCTCTTCCTCTTAATAAGGAGAGTAGCCCCGAAAACAGCACGGCAAAGGCGCACATGGTGATCATGGCGGAGGAAGCATCCACCACGGCGGGAACAAAAGCCCCGCTCGATCCGGTCAGTGCCTCTTTCCTGCGCTTGGGAAGCGGTTGTCCCCAAGAAACCACCGCACCAATCACCAACGTTGCCAAGGTCTGCCCAATGAAAAGGACAACCCCTACCCGACGGATCATCAGCATCCCAATTCCCACAGCAGAAATGAGAAAGGAGGGGCTGGCGTTTACACAAAAGCAAAGCATCCGCCGGGCGGTAACCTCGTCAATTTCTCCCCGGTCCAACAGGTTGGCCACCATTTTAGCCCCCACCGGATACCCTCCAATGAGACTTAGCAGCACCGTAGCACCCAGATGGGACGGCAGCCGCAGCATCCGGGTGGTGACAGGAGCCAAGGGCAGGGAAAGAATGCGGGCCATATCCGTTCCCACCAAAAAGCAGCTGAGCACCATAAAGGGAAACAGAGCGGGAATGAGTACGCCGCCGCAGATCTCCAACCCTCTGCGAACTCCGGCGGCCACCGTAGAGGCATCCACCAGAAGCCCCACCCCCACCAACACAATGAGAATGGAAAGGAGCAGTACCCCTGTTTTTTTCATCCCAAATCCCCCACTCTTACCTTATTATAAGCACATCAATTTTTTCTCCTTCTTGGTTGGTGCAAAAAGGAGGAAAGGCTTTGTTCTGTATATACATATGATGCATTCCAGGCAAAACATGTCTATCCATGGGGTCTTTCGCATACATCTATATATAGAACAAAGCGGGAGGATAGGTCATGAATCGACGCAGAAACCGGGAACCCGCCCCCGTTCCCGAGCAAAAACCCAAAGGCGGTTTGGGAGAACTGTTCGACATCCCCAAGTCTGCCATGCCGGGGGTGATGCAAATTGAGCTGGCCGGCAACACCGAAGCAGTGGTAAGCGGCTGCACCGGTGTTCTGGAATACGATGAAAACATCATCCGGCTGACAGGTGGAAAAATGAACGTCCGCTTTACCGGGCGCGGGCTGCAAATTAAGGTGCTCACCCACGACAGCGCCATCATCGCCGGATTTATTTTAAGCGTTGAATTTATCACCTGAAACCAGCCAAAGGAGATATGTCGCCCTGCCGGCAACCAGATTCCTTCCCAAACATCTTGTTTTATAACTGTAAAGCTTTGGGTCTTTACACCTTCCTTGATTCCCAGTTAAAGAGGAGAACTGCATGTTTTTGATTGCTCTCATTCGATACATTAGAGGGTATGTCCGCTTTTCGGTCCGGGGCATGTATGTGGAACGGTTCCTCAATTTTTTGGCCCGGGAGCGGATTGTCATTTGGGGTGCCAAGCGGCGGGAGGACTGCCTTTCCGCCTGTGTAGCTGCCGCCCGCTACCCCCAACTGCGACCTTTGGCCCGAAAGGCGGGCGTAAAACTGCGCCTGATGGAAAAGCGCGGCCTGCCCTTTCAGCGCAAAAAGCTCAGCCGACGCCGGGGCCTTGTGGTGGGACTGGGCTTTTTTATCCTGTTTTTATTTATCATGAGCCGGTTTATCTGGTCCATCCAAGTCAACGTGCAGGAGAAAGTCCCCCCCGAGCGAATCCTTTCCGTTTTGGAAGAGCTGGGGGTCAAGCCCGGCATCCTTCGCAGCTCCATCCAGGTGCGGGAAATTGAAAGCAAGGCTCTGCTCCGGCTGCCCGAACTGAGCTGGATTGCCCTGAACATCGACGGCTCTACCATCTATGTGGAGGTCAACGAAACCATGCCGGTCCCCCCCATGGTGGATCCGGGCACTCCCTGCAATGTGGTGGCTTCCCACTCGGGGCAGATTTTGGAGCTTCAGGTCTACAGCGGCCAGCCTGTCCTGCAAAAAGGGGAGGCGGTGCTGGAAGGCCAGATTATTGTAAGCGGCATCACCCAGGATAAAAGGGGGCAAAACACCTTCCGCCATGCCCGGGCAGATGTTTTGGCCGAGGTGAGCCTTTCTCTGGAGGTGGCAGTCCCCCTGGACCAGATCACTTATGAGGAGACCGGAAAAACCCTGCGCCGCAACTATCTGCGGGTGTTGGGGGCAGAGTTTCCCCTCTTTCTTCCCCTGCCGGTTCCCCGGCCCTATCTGGCAGAACGAAGCCGTTACCCACTGATGGTGGGGCCTCTGGAACTACCCCTTGCCCGCCGGTTGGAACAGTATACCCTGATGCGGGAGGTTCCCGTTGTCTTTACCGAAGAACAAGCCAAGAAACAGGCCCTGCTGGAACTGTCGGCCTTGGAGCAGGCGAGGTTGGGGGACAGCAAAATTATAGAGCGCACCCTTGTGGGACGGTTGGATGGCAGACTATACCGGTTGCGGGCGGACTATATCTGCCATATGAACATCGCCTTGCAAAAAGAAATTCTTCAAGGCGAATAAATACCGTACATACAACCCATAATCATGGAAAGATTTTGTTCTATTTTAATAAAATTTTTAGTTTTTTACAAATAGTTAATAAAATCTTTCGCAAATGTGATATAATGGTTATAACTTATTGTATTGAATTGTATCGAAGTGAGAACGTGCCAAAAAGCCGCTTGAATAGGAGCTTTTCTGCCCCCACCCGGGACATGGGCACACTCCGCATCATTGGGGGAATTGCATCCACACCATGACAGAACATTTGATTCGGATCGACAGGATGGAGCACGCCGTAGAGCTTTTTGGCAACTACGACAAAAACATTGATATTCTGCGAAACGCCCTGGGTGTACAGGTGGTCTGCCGTGGCGGGGAAATTCGGGTTTCCGGCGAGGAGGCAGACGTCTCCCGGGCTGCCCGTGCCATACAAGGGCTTTTGCGGCTGGTGGAGCGGGGAGAGCAGCTCACCGACCAGTCCATTCACTATATGCTTACCCTGGTGGAAGAGGGCAACGAAGGCGAACTGGAAACCCTCTCCAAAGATGTCATCTGCATTACCGCCCGGGGCAAGCCCCTTAAGGCCAAAACCTTGGGACAAAAAAAATACGTGGACGCCATGCGGCAAAAAACCATCACCGTAGGCATCGGGCCAGCCGGTACCGGCAAAACCTACTTGGCGGTGGCCATGGCGGTACGCGCCTTCCGGGCACAGGAGATCAACCGGATCATCCTCACCCGCCCTGCGGTGGAAGCCGGAGAAAAGCTGGGCTTTTTGCCGGGAGATTTGCAAAATAAAGTAGACCCCTATCTGCGTCCCCTTTACGATGCATTGTTTGAGATGCTGGGGGTGGAAAATTTTCATAAATACATGGAGCGGGGCAACATAGAAATTGCTCCTCTGGCCTATATGCGGGGTCGCACCCTGGACGACAGCTACATCATCCTGGACGAAGCACAGAACACCACCCACGAACAGATGAAGATGTTCCTCACCCGCCTTGGAACCGGCTCCAAGGCGGTGATCACCGGAGATGTCACCCAAATCGACTTGCCCGACCCAAAAAAGTCGGGACTCACCGAAGCTGCCAAGGTGCTGCGGCATATCGACGACATCGCCATTGTTCGCTTTTCCGAGCGGGATGTGGTGCGGCACAAGCTGGTACAGGAAATTATTAAGGCCTACGAAAAATACTACGATGAAAACCGGAGAGGACGTTAATTATGGATAAATTAAAGGTTGCCATCACCAATATGCAGAAGGAAATCAAAATCCCCACCGGAATCCGTCTGCTCATCCGCAAATGTTGCCATGCTGTGCTGCAACTGGAGGGAATGAGTGGCAGCTTTGAGGTTTCGGTCAGCTTTTTGGACAACGAGTCCATCCGCGAGCTCAACCGCAAATACCGGAACAAGGACGCTGTCACCGACGTGCTCAGCTTCCCCAGCGGAGAAGACGGCAAGTTTGAGATCAATCAGGAAACCGGCGCCACCATGCTGGGAGACATTGCCCTTTCCATCCCCATGGTGTATAAGCAGGCCGAGCAGTACGGCCATTCCATCCGCCGGGAATTTGCTTATCTCACCGTCCATTCCATGCTCCATCTGCTGGGGTACGACCACGAACAGGGCGGCATTGCCCAAGTGAGAATGCGGGAAAAAGAGGAGGAAGTGCTGGCCCGGCTGGGTCTGCAGCGGGATGCCAGCTATGTTCGCGAGGATGTCTGAGCCTTTGTTGCCGAAACAAGGGAAGCACCCAAAACCCACAAGCAGGGTTGGCAAACAATGCGACCTTTTGCCCTTGAAAAAGAATCCCCCGTTGTCTCGCTCCTTTGCCTATGCCTTTTCGGGAATCGGCATTGCCTTTTTCCGGGAGAGGAATTTGCGCGTTCATCTGGGAGTGGGTGCGGGGGCACTGTATTTTGGAAGCATTTACGGCCTTTCCTCTGTCGAGTGGGCGGTTTTGCTGCTCACCATCGGTATGGTCACCGCTTGCGAGCTGCTCAACACCGCAGTGGAACATCTCACCGATTTGGTGGCGGCGGGGCAGCTGCATCCCCTGCTCAAAGTGGCCAAGGATACGGCGGCTGCGGGGGTGCTGGTAGCAGCTCTTGCCAGCATAGGAGTAGGGGCCTTCCTTTTTGGAAATCCCCAGCGGCTTTCCCTTGCGGTGCAGGCTATGGCTCTGCGGCCTCTGCCCCCTCTTGTTCTGGCCTCCGCCACCCTGTTGCTGATTTTTCTGCCTTTGCGCCAAAATGGAAAGCCGAAAGCTTCCCACAAGAAATAGCGCTGGATTCGGGCGCTTATCTGTGCTATACTGGATTCGCCCTAACCGGACGAGTCCTTTTCTTTTGAAAGGATGGGAAAGCCTTGTGTCAAAGCAAGGTATCTTTCCATCGTCTTTTCGGGATACTAAATACGTTTTATGATTTAATAAAGGAGGGAGGGTCCTCTATGTCGAAACCCATTGTCGCCATTGTTGGGCGGCCCAACGTAGGGAAATCTACCCTGTTTAACAAGCTGACCGGCAAACGGCTGGCCATTGTGGAGGACACCCCCGGCGTCACCCGGGACAGGCTTTACGCCGAGTGCGAGTGGCGGGCCAAGGAGTTTATGCTGGTGGACACCGGCGGCATCGAGCCTTACGACAACAGTCCCATGCTGGCCATGATGCGCCGTCAGGCTCAAATCGCCATCGACAGCGCCGATGCCATTATTTTGGTCACCGATATAAGGTCGGGGGTCACTGCTACCGATGCCGATGTGGCTGTCATGCTGCAAAAAAGCGGAAAACCCATTGTGCTCTGTGTCAACAAATGCGATAGTCTGGGAGAACCACCCCCGGAATTGTATGAGTTCTACAATTTGGGCCTTGGGGATCCCATTGCCGTCTCCTCCACCCACGGCCACGGCACCGGCGATTTGTTGGATCAAGTGTTTGAGCATTTGAACTTTGAAGAGACCGACGATTACAGCGAAGATTACATCAAGGTAGCGGTCATCGGCAAACCCAATGTGGGAAAAAGCTCCCTGATCAACAAAATTGCCGGAGAGGAGCGGATGATTGTCTCGGATATCCCCGGTACCACCCGGGACGCCACCGATACCATCATCGAAAACGACAAAGGCAAGTTTGTGTTTATCGACACCGCCGGCATCCGGCGAAAATCCAAGGTGGACGAAGCCATTGAGCGGTACAGTGTTCTGCGCTCCTACATGGCGGTGGACCGCTCCGATGTCTGTGTCATTTTACTGGATGCCACCGTGGGTTTTACCGAGCAGGATTCCAAAATTGCAGGTTATGCCCACGAACAGGGCAAGGGCTGCATTGTGGCAGTCAACAAATGGGATGCCGTGGAAAAAGACGACAAAACCATGCAGGAGATGCGCAAAAAGCTGGAGCATGATTTTTCCTTTATGAGTTATGTTCCCTTTGTCTTTATCTCCGCCAAAACCGGACAGCGGATCTCCAACCTCTTTGATTTAATTGTCTATGTGGCCCAGCAAAACGCCACCCGCATTTCCACCGGTATGCTCAACGATCTGCTCTCCTATGCTACGGCACGGGTGCAGCCTCCTTCCGACAAGGGCAAACGGCTTAAAATCTTTTACATGACTCAAGCCAGCACCAAGCCCCCCACCTTTGTCTGCTTTGTCAACCAGGCCAAGCTCTTTCACTTCTCCTATCAGCGATACCTGGAAAACCAAATTCGGGAAAGCTTTGGGCTGGAAGGTACCCCCATCCGCCTGATTGTGCGGGAGCGGGGCGACAAATAGCGTCGTTGGAGGTATCTTATGCCTCAGGCCATCTATTGGATTGGCGGGTCTCCCTGCTGCGGCAAAAGCGCAGTGGCAGAGCATCTGGCCGGCAAGCACGGTTTTTTCCTCTACAGCCTGGATGAGGATTTGGGGGAGTTTATGAACCGTTTGGCCAAGCAGGGCAACTCACTTTGCCAAGCCCTGCAAAAGCCCTGGACCGATGCCACCTGGACACGGGATGTCCAAGATCTGTGCCGGGAGCAGGAGCTTCTGTATGAGGCCATCTTTCCCTTGGTTTGGCAAAAACTCTCTGCCCTCCACCCCGATATCACCGTTTTGGCGGAAGGGGCCGGACTGATGCCCTGCCTTCTAAAAAAGGCCGGTGTGCCGGCAAAGCGCTATCTCTGTATGGTTCCCTCCCCTTCCTTTCAGTGGGAACACTATGCAAGGCGGGATTGGGTGGAGCTTTTCCTCAAAGACTGCGCCCAGCCGGAATTTGCTTTTCGGCGCTGGATGAAGCGGGATGAGCTGTTTGCCCGCCGCCGTATGGAGGAAGCAAAGGCCCTGGATTATTCCACTCTCCTGGTGGACGGAACCCTAACTTTGGAACAAACCCTTGCCCGAGTGGAAGAAGTGTTCGGGCTTGTTGAATAACCTGTACAACCAACGCTTTCTTGGGGGGAAGGACATGACCATCGCCATTACCGCGGGGATTGCCCTACTTAGCTACCTAATTGGAAGTATCAGCTTTGCCATCATTGTCTCCCGCCTGTATGCCGGGGACGATGTGCGTCGCCACGGCAGCGGCAACGCCGGTATGACCAACATGTTGCGCACCTACGGCAAGGGACCTGCCGCCCTCACCTTTTTGGGGGACTTTTTCAAGGCGGCCGTTGCCATCGCCCTTTCCCGGTGGATTTTAGCCTGGGCGGGGGTGACTTTGCCTCTGGATGTGGGGTATATCGCAGGGTTATCGGCGCTGCTGGGCCATCTCTTCCCCGTTTACTTTCACTTTAAAGGGGGAAAGGGCGTGGCCAGCTCTTTGGGCATTATTGTCTGCATCAACCCCTTGGTGTTTCTCATCATTGCCGTTGTCTTTGTTCCCCTTGTGTTTATCACCCGCATTGTTTCCCTAGCCTCGGTGTTGGGTGCCCTGTTCTATCCCTTCATCACCTGGCTGGTGCTCTCCCGCCAGGGGGCAGACCCTTGGTGCGATACTTTGGGCGCCGCCGTCATTGGCGCTCTTGTATTGGTCATGCATCGGGATAACATCAAGCGGCTGCTCACCGGCACCGAGCGGCGGTTTGGGACCAAAAAATAGGAGGTAGACCGAGTTGGCTCAAATTTTTGTGATGGGAGCAGGTGGTTTTGGCACTGCTTTGGCGGTGATGGCTCACCATCTGGGACACCACCTCACCATATGGTCTCCCTTCCAGCAGGAAGTGGAGCAACTCAACACCACCCGGGAGCATCAAAAGCTTCTGCGGGGTGTCACAATTCCCAAGGAGATTGTCATCACCACCTCGCTCAAGGATATCCCCAAGCAGGATCTGGTGATTTTGGCCACCCCTTCCTCCGCGGTGCGCCAAACGGCACAGAGGCTGGCTTCGCGCATTGACCCCAAAACAACGGTGGTCTGTGTCTCCAAAGGCTTGGAGGCGGGCAGCTACAAACCCCTTTCCGATGTGCTGGAGGAAGAACTGTCCCGCAACCGTCAGGTGATGCTGTCGGGACCTTCTCACGCGGAAGAAGTGGCCCGGGGGGTTCCCACCGCTGTGGTGGCCGCCTGTCGCAACCGCGCTGCCGCCGAGTATGTGCAGGACACCTTGGGAGGCGGCAACCTGCGCATTTATGTCAGCGACGATGTGTTGGGAGTGGAACTGGGCGGCGCGCTGAAAAACGTCATTGCTTTGGCCGCCGGCATTCTGGACGGTCTGCAGGAAGGGGACAACACCAAGGCAGCACTCATGACCCGGGGCATTGCAGAAATTGCCCGTCTGGGTGTGGCTTTGGGCGCCAAAAGCGAAACCTTTTCCGGACTTTCCGGCATTGGGGACCTCATTGTCACCTGCGCCTCCATGCACAGCCGCAACCGCCGCTGCGGCATCCTTATCGGTCAGGGCATGGAGCCCGCCAAAGCGGTGGAAGAAATCGGCATGACGGTTGAGGGCTACGGCTGCGCCAAAATTGCTTGGGAGCTGAGCCAAAAGCACTCCATCGCCATGCCCATTGTGGAGCAGGTGTACGCTGTGCTCTACCAAGGCAAGAACCCCAAAGAAGCCGTCAGCGATTTGATGAAGCGGCCCAACCGCCATGAAAGCGAGGCCATTTGGCTTCTTTCCCGATGATACGATACCAGTCAGGCCATCCTTTGCATCCCTTTCGGATTTTTGAAGGATGGCCTGTTGTGAATGACAGCCTATCCGCTCACGGGATAGAGAAGGGGGTAAACGGTGTGCGATATACCTACGATTTACACCTGCACTCCTGCCTTTCCCCCTGCGGGGATGAGGAGATGACCCCGGCGAATTTAGTGAACATGGCCGCCCTGCTGGGCCTGGATATCATTGCCCTCACCGACCACAATACGGCAGGCAACTGCCGCAGTGCCATCGAGGCGGGAAAGCGGGCCGGCATTTTGGTGATTCCCGGTATGGAGCTTTGCACCGCCGAGGAAATTCACGTGGTTTGCCTCTTCCCCACCCTGGAACAAGGGGAGGAGTTTGCCCAAACAGTTTATCAAAGCCTGCCCCCCGTTCAAAACCGCCCCCACATTTATGGCCGCCAGCTGCGGATGGACGCCGCCGACGGCATCTTGGGGGAGGAACCCCTTCTGCTGGTTACCGCCAGCGGTATCAGCATCGACCATGTTTCTGCCCTGGTCAGCAGCTATGGAGGGATCTGCTACCCTGCTCACATCGACCGTGCCTCTTTTTCCGTCCTCTCCAGCTTTGGTGTTTATCCAGAGCATTTGCAGTTTCCCGTGGCGGAGATCAGCCGCAACGCCAATGTCCAAACTCTGCGAACTGACCATCCGGCGCTGGAAAGGATTCCTCTCATTCGGGCCAGTGATGCGCATCATCTTGAGGATATGATGGAGCCGGAGGAAGACCGGGTGATGGAACTGCCTCAGCGGACAGCCGCTGCCGTGCTGGACTGGCTTAGAGGAAGAACCCCCTAGAAGGCCACCCTTTGCACACCAAAACCTTTTGCCTGCAATGCCGCAGCCTGTTTGGCTGTGGCTTTTTTGTTTTTTCTCCTTTCAACCCCCTTAACTGCCTTGGGAACCTTTCTTTTTGGGGGAAGTTTTCCCCTTATAGGCAGGATTTGTACTAAGGCTGACAACCTGTGAATATATTTGTGTTAGATTATGATAGAGGAGAGGGTACCCTTATGGAACTGAACTTGCAGCAGCAAACCATTACCATAAACGAAACGGTTTATCAAGGGAGTGTAGAGCATCCCATTGAATGCGATGGACTTTTGCCCGACTACTGTCCCGATATTGTCAAGGTGCTCAAGTGCGGCGCGGTAGTCCATGTAGACTCCTCCTCGGTGTCGGGCGACCGGCTCACCATCGAGGGAATTACCGTCTGCCACATCTACTACACCTCGGAGTCCAATCAAATTCGCCATGTGGAGTATAAGATTCCGTTTAGCAAAAATGTGGATCTGCGCAGCTCCCCGGCCGACCCCATTATCAGCGTAACGCCCAGTGTAGACTATGTCAACTGCCGGGCGGTGAACCAGCGGCGCATTGATGTGCGGGGCGCCATTTCCTTTACCATCAAGATCACCGACCAAAAGCAGGTGCAGTTTATTTCCGACGCCATTGGCGGAAACCTGCAGTTTAAGCAGGAAATGGTAAAAACCACCGATATCCTCGGTCAATGCCAAAGCTCCTTCCCTCTCATCGAGGAGTTGGATTTGGGTTACGGAAAGCCTGCCATCGGCAACATCATTCGCAGCGACTGCCGGGTCCATCTATTGGACTACAAGGTGGTCTCCGGCAAGGTGGTGGTAAAGGGAGACTTCTTGCTGCACATTCTCTACCAACCGGTAGAGGAAGAAGAAAATCTTCAGGTGATGGAGTACACCCTGCCCCTTTCCCAGATTTTGGACTGCGACGCCGCCGACGAAGACTGCATCTGCGATGTGGAGCTGATTGTGGCAAGCTGCATGGTATCCCCTAAGGTGGGGGAGGATGGGGAGTGCCGTGCCTTTGCGGTGGATGCCAAGCTGTTGGCCTCTGTCACCGCTCACCGCCACACCGAAATCCCGGTGGCCAGTGACTGCTTCTCCACCCGGTACGAAAGCAGCTGCAAACACGCCCCCGTCACCTTCCAAAGGCTGATCGACGTTGTCAACGAAGTGGCTATGCACAAGGTTTCTCTGGATCTGCCGGAGGGGATTGACTGTGTGCTGGACGCTTGGTGCGAGGTGGATTCCATCACTTGGAAGCAGCGGGAGGATGCACTGTTGGTGGACTGCAACCTCACCATCAGCCTCTTTGCCCGCATGGAAAACCGGGAGTGCCTGTACTTTGAGCAGCAGAGTCAGTTTACCCACACCATCCCGCTGGGGGTGACCTGTGAGGACATTTCCTTTGAGCCCACCTGCGATGTGCTGTCCTCCAGCTACTCCTTGGTGGGCAAGGAAAAAATCGACCTGCGCTGTGAGGTGCTCATCAAGGGCTGTGTCTACTGCACCATCCGGCGGCAGTCCATTTCCAGCATTGCCCTGGACGAAAGCAAACAAAAGCAAAAAGAGCAAAATAAGCTCTACATCTACTACGCCGAACCCGGCGAAAGTGTTTGGGAGATTGCCAAGCGCTACAACACTTCCCCCACCGCCATCTGGGAGGAAAACGGCATCCAAGAGGACTCCCTGGCCGAAAAATGTATGTTACTCATCCCCATTGTGTAATCATGCAGCTCCCAGGGCCCCGGAAGTTCCGGGGCCCTGATATTTGATGCCGCAGTGCCACTTCTTTGCCTCAGAGCCATAAGCTCTGCCCATAATTTTATCCCCGGGCGCAGGAAAGGGTCGTTTTTGGAAAAGCCCCGCTGGCTGCCTTGCCCAATCTGCCGTAAATTTTCAGCGATTACACCCACAACAGGACATAACTTGACCACCGGGCGAATATATTTGTTTTAGATTATGTAATAGAGGAGAGGAGTTTTCGTCCATGGAAAAGCGCAATATATATACCGATATTGCCCGGCGGACCGAGGGGAATATCTACATAGGCGTAGTGGGGCCGGTGCGCACCGGCAAATCCACATTCATCAAAAAGTTTATGGAAACCCTGGTCATCCCCAATATTGAAAGCGACTTTGTCCGGGAGCGGGCGGTGGATGAGTTGCCTCAGTCCTCGGGCGGCAAAACCATTATGACTACCGAGCCCAAGTTCATCCCCGAAGAAGCGGTTCATGTTCAGCTGGCCGACAATGCCGGCATGAATGTGCGAATGATTGACTGCGTGGGATACATTGTCCCCTCCGCTTTGGGATATATCGAAAACGAGCAGCCCCGCATGGTGATCACCCCGTGGTTTGAGGAAGCCATTCCCTTTAACATGGCCGCAGAAATCGGCACCCAAAAAGTGATTAACGATCACTCCTCCATCGGCCTTCTCATCACCACCGACGGCTCCATCTCAGACATTCCCCGGGTGGAGTATGAAGAGGCGGAGGAGCGGGTGGTCAACGAGCTGAAGGAGATCAACAAGCCCTTTGCCATTCTGCTCAACTGCACCCACCCCAACACCCCCGCCGCCCAGGATTTGAGAGCCCGCCTGGAAGAAAAATACGAGGTTCCGGTGGTGGCCACCAACTGCCTGGATCTTTCCGAAGAGGACATCAAGGAAATTTTGCGCTCGGTGCTCTACCAGTTCCCCGTCAAAGAAGTCTGTGTGGACATTCCCGGCTGGATCTGCGCGTTGGAAAAGGAACACTGGCTGAAAAACAGCATCTACGGCTGCATTCAGAACTGCGCTCGCAACGTGGAGCATGTGCGGGATGTGGAAACGGTCTTTGAAGGTCTGGGCAGCTGCGACCATATCCAAAGCCACCGGGTGGACGACATTGATCTGGGACATGGCAGCGTCAAAATGAGCATCACCGTTCCCAACACCTTATTCTACACCATCCTTGGCGAGGCCACCGGCATTGAAATTGACGGTGAGGCGGGGCTGATGCCCACCATGATTGAGCTGGCCCGCATCAAAAAGAATTACGACAAGATAAAAGGCGCTCTGGAAGAGGTATCTGCCACCGGCTACGGCATTGTCATGCCCAGCCTGGAGGAGCTGACCTTGGAGGAGCCGCAGATTGTCAATCAGGGCGGCAAATATGGTGTCAAGCTGCGGGCTTCCGCTCCCTCCATCCACATGATGCGGGCGGATATCACCACCGAAATTTCCCCCATTGTGGGCAGCGAAAAACAAAGCGAAGAGCTGGTGATGTTCCTGCTCAACGACTTTGAGGAAAATCCAGAAAAAATTTGGGCCTCCAACATCTTTGGCAAATCCCTCCACGAACTGGTCAACGAGGGGCTGCACAACAAGCTCTACCGGATGCCTGCCGACGCCAGACTAAAGCTGCAGGAAACCATCGAGCGCATCATCAACGAGGGTTGCGGCGGCCTTGTTTGCATCATCCTGTAAGATTGTCAGCCCCTTGCACAGCGGGACAGAGCAAAGGCTCTGTCCCATCGGCTTGTAAAAAAGTTTCTGCGTAAAATAGGAATAGGCCGACCGCACAACAAAGGGAAGGAAGCGCGTACGCTTCCTTCCCTTTGCTATGACCAAAACATCCAGTAATCTAAAAAGTTGGGATAAATGTCCTCTTCCGGTTTTTTAAGACCTTCCACCCGCAAAAATTCCTCCCATTCTTCGCTTTTGGGAGCTTTTCCGGTTCGAAAATAAACATCAGGGTACAGGTAATTTTCCCCATCCATGGACTGCATCGGATCTTCATAGGGCGTGAGAGCCATAACGTCACCTCCGTTTTTCATGGGGATACTGTTAGTATGCGCAGCTGTAAAAAGCCCTATGAGAAAATATTTTGTTAAAATTTTACATCGGTACACACAATAAAAAAGGAGCAGCCGTAAATAACAGCCGCTCCGTTGTTATCTTGACCGGTTTATTCATCCAACAGGGTTTCGGTCAGATAGCGGGGGCGATCCTTCACCTCTGCATAAATCTTTCCGATATAGGCTCCTGTCAACCCCTGCGCCATCAGTAAAACCCCTGCGATCAGCCACAGGGAACCCATCAGAGCACTCCAGCCCCGGAAGGACCAGTTGAGCAGATGGGCCAGCAGGCTGTACAGACTGAAAAGAAGGCTCAACGCGGTAATGACCATTCCCACTGTCCCCAGCAGTTGCAGCGGCTTAACAGAAAAGGAGGTCACCCCATCCCAGGCAAAGGACAGCATCTTTTTGAGGGGGTACTTGGATTCTCCCGCAAACCGCTCCGCTCTTTTGTAGGAGACAATGGCGGATGGGTAGCCGATGAGGGGAACCATCCCCCGCAAAAACAGGTTCTTTTCGGGAAACTGGGCCAGCCCCTCCAAAGCGCGGCGACTCATCAGGCGGCAATCGGCGTGGTTGTAGACCACATCCACCCCCAAGGCCTTCATCCCTTTGTAAAAGCCCTGAGCCGTTGCCCGCTTAAAAAAGGAGTCGCTTTCCCGGTCGGAGCGAACCCCGTAGACCACATCGCAGCCCTTTTCCCGCTCATGTAAAAAGCCGTCAATCACATGGATGTCGTCCTGCAGGTCGGCATCCATGGAAATGGTGATGTCGCAAAGATCCTTGGCGGTCATCAAACCGCAGAGCAGCGCATTTTGATGCCCACGGTTGCGGGAAAGCTTTACGCCGGAAAACAGCTTGTCCTGCCGGTGCAGATCGGCAATCATCGACCAGGTATTGTCCCGGCTTCCGTCATCCACAAACAAAATCCGGCTGTTGGAGGCAATCCTTCCCTTCTGGATCAGGCCCTCCAGCTTTTCCTTTAGCCGCTTGGCCGTTTCGGGCAACACTTCTTCCTCATTGTAACAGGGAATCACCATATAAAGACGTTCCGGCATAGTATGTCCTTTCGTTATGGCAATTGGGGCAATGGTCTTCCTTCCAACCACCACGCCCATGGCAGATTGCTCTATTCTTATACGGTTACCATGGGCAAAATTGCCTGATTTTATACCAGAATTTTGTCAGCTTCTCTTTTTCCCCTTGCAGATTACGGCCAGCATACGGGGCCCTGCGTTGGTGACAATACAGGCTCCCGCCCGATACACAGGAGGCTTGGGCAGCCCGGTCTTGCTTTGAATGGCCTCCGCCAGCTCCTCACCGTATTGGGGCTCCTTGCCGCAAACCACCAGCGCCGGTGTCTGGGGGTCGGCGCAATTGTCCAGATAGGCCTGTAACAGGCGAGGCGCCACATTTTTCTCGCCCCGCACCTTATCCACCACCTTGGTGCCTCCCCCAATCATAGCGATAATGGGGCGAAGCCCCAGCACATCTCCCACAAAGGCGGCAGCGGCACTGATGCGTCCCGATTTTTTGGCGTATTCCAACGTATAGCAGCCCAGATAGATTTCCACCGAGGAAAAGTAATCCTCCAGCCAAAGAAGGATTTCCTCCACCGATTTTCCGCTTTTGGCCATTTTGGCCGCCTGCATGGTGGGCCATCCGTAAGCCAAAGAGTAGGTGCCGGAATCTACGATGTGGATTTCCAGCTTTTTGCGGGCGCCGGGAATTTCGTCATAAAACCGGTCCCGGGCCATATGGGCAGCAGCGTTGACCCCCGAACCGCCCGCGTTGATGGTGACGTTAATCAGGTGCGTATAGCCCTTTTCCATGGCGTTCCGGTAGCAGGTAAAGTAGTCCTGCTCGGGAATACGGCTGGTGACAGGGATTTCGCTTGCCTTGTCCAAAATCTCGTAAAACTCTTCGATGGTAAAGCTCTTGCGCTCAAAATATCCCTTACCGTCCACCGCAATGGGAATGCTGAGCATTTCAATTCCCAAGGCTTCCAAATCCTGCTGAGGAATATCGCTGGCGGAATCGGTGATAATTTTAATCTTCTGCATCTAACAAAAGGTCCTCCCCGTCTTTCGGTGTGGATTGGGTGGAAATGAAGCTCTTCGTTTTCAGTGCGGAAAATCCCTGCTGCCGCAGTGCCTCGTAAACGGCTACTGCCACGGTGTTGGAAAGGTTGAGGCTTCTGGCTCCTTCCAGCATGGGCAGCCGCACACACTGCGTATAATGTTGGCGCAGCAGATCTTCGGGAAGGCCTGCATCCTCTCTTCCAAACACAAGATAGCTGCCGGCGGGATAGGAGACCTCGCTGTAGGTTTTGGCTGCCTTGGTAGAAAAAAAGAAACAGGACTGCGGGTTTTCGGTCCTTAAAAAAGCATCCCAGCTGTCGTGATAGCGAATATCCAACAGATACCAGTAGTCCAGCCCCGCACGCTTTAGTTTTTTATCATCTACCGAAAATCCCATGGGGCGCACCAGATGCAACACGGCACCGGTGGCGGCACAGGTGCGGGCAATATTGCCGGTGTTCTGGGGAATTTGGGGCTCCACCAGAACAATATTTAGCTTCTGCAAGCCTTTATCCTCCAAGTTCATGTTGGAACGAGCAATTAAAATAAAGGATCCGGTTAGGCGCTGTTGCTTCCTTTCCTTTCAGAAGCCAAATGCTCTGCGCCTATCCCTTTTTTTGTGGTATTTTGGTACCGATAATACTTTAGCACGCCTTGGATATCCCGTCAAGAATCAGCGTTCAACAGCCCTTCCACCGAGCTTGCTGGTAGAAGGGCATTTTGAATGGCTATTGTTTGCGTTTGCCCACTATGTTGGCCATGGTTACCGCAGATAGTTCTGCTTTCAGCCGGTCGGTAGCGTGTTCAAATAGGTAGTGGTAGGGGCATTTTTTGTCGGGCATACGGTTGCAGTTATGTTCGGCAAGGACACAGCGATTCAGAGCCAAGGGTCCTTCGATGGTTTCCAGTATTTCGTATACTGTAATTTCTTCCAATGGCTTTGCAATTTCATAACCGCCCTGGGAGCCCTTGTAAGAGCGAACGATACCTGCCGCCACCAGTTTGCGCAGTATTTTAAGCGAGAAGCGCAACGTAACACAAGCTTTTTCGGCAATGGTTTTGGCCTCCATCCGGATGTCCTGGCGCGCCAAAGTATCCACAATTCGCAGGGCATAGTCTGCTTCCAAAGTGATGTGCATCAGTTTAATCCTCTCCTGTCTACCAGACCCCCGAATCCGGCACTGCCAGAAAGGGGCAACAGGGCACTGCTTGGTGCCCTATTGCATAAGGTACAGGCGTACTTAATGTGTTAGCTTCGCTTTCGGGTCATTCTTGCGGAAGCTTAAAACCGTCCTTGAGCATTACAATGCGGTTAAAGGTTCCCTCGTACTTGGAATCCATGCAAAAATACCCGATGCGGACAAACTGAAAGCGATCTCCCGGCTTTGCATCGGCCAATGCCGCTTCCAGTTTACAGCCTGTCAGCTTCTGCAGAGAATCGGGGTTGATGTAATCCAGATAGCTGGCTCCTTCCGGAACATCTCCCACATTCTCCAGGGTAAAGAGGTTTTCGTACAGATGCAGATTGGCTTCTATGCAATGGTCGGCACTGACCCAATGAATGGTGCCTCTGACTTTACGCCCATGGGCACGGCTGCCGTTGCCGGTTTCCAGATCGGCGGTGCAGCGCAGCTCCACCACATTGCCGGCCTCGTCGGTGATGGCCTCGTCGCAGCGAACAATGTAGGCTCCCATCAGGCGAACCTCACCGCCCAGCCGCAGTCTCTGGTATTTGGGAGGAGGATCCAGAGAAAAATCTTCCTCTTCAATATAGAGCTCGCGGGAAAAGACAACCTCCCGGGTGCCGCTTTCCGGATCCAGCGGGTTGTTGGGCAGGGGGAACGTTTCGGTCTTCCCCTGTGGATAGTTGGTGATCACCATTTTAATGGGCTTGGTCACTGCCATGCGGCGCAGGGCTGTTTGGTTCAGTTCTTCCCGGATGCAGTATTCCAACAGGCGAATATCCACAATGGAATAGGTTTTTGCCACCCCTGCTCTGCGCACAAACTCGATGATGGAGGTGGGGGTGTAGCCCCGGCGGCGCAGCCCAGAAAGGGTTGGCATTCTGGGGTCATCCCAACCGTCTACCCGCCCGGTCTCCACCAATTCCCGCAGATAGCGCTTGCTCATCACGGTGTTGGTGATATTCAGCCGGGCAAATTCAAACTGGCGGGGCGGATTTTCAAACCCGATATTCTCAATCACCCAGTCATAAAGAGGGCGATGATTTTCAAACTCAATGGAGCAGAGGGAGTGGGTGATTCCCTCCAGCGCATCCTGAATGGGATGGGCGTAATCGTAAAGAGGATAGATGCACCACTTGTTCCCCTGACGGTGGTGAGGGACATGAAGAATACGGTAAAGGGCCGGATCCCGCAGATTCATATTGGGGGAGGCCATATCGATTTTGGCCCGCAACGTGCGGGAACCGTTTTCAAACTCGCCGTTCTTCATCCGCTCAAACAAATCCAGATTTTCCTCTACGCTGCGGTTGCGATAAGGACTTTCCCTCCCCGGCTCGGTGAGGGTGCCCCGATACTCCCGCATCTCGTCGGGAGACAGGTCGCAGACGTAGGCCTTGCCCTCTTTGATCAGCTTGATTGCAAATTCGTAGCACTGATCAAAATAATCGGAGCCGTAAAAGATACCGCCGGTAGGATGGCAGCCCAGCCAGCGCAAATCCTCCTCAATGGAGCGGACATACTCTTCATCTTCCCGCACGGGGTTGGTGTCGTCGTACCGCAAATTAAAGAGGCCGCCATACTTTTGAGCCGTAGAGTAGTTGATCCAGATGGCTTTGGCGCTGCCAATATGCAGGTATCCGTTGGGCTCCGGCGGGAAACGGGTGTGAATCTGCCGGGAAAAGCCCGCCGCCAAATCGGCATCTACAATATCATGAATAAAGTTGGAGAGTTCTTCGCTCATGGTGTTCCCCCCTGGTATTTTTTCCCTTAATTCGGTATAGTTTTACTCCAAACGAACCCCATCCTGCGTCTGTGCTGCGCAAATGAGGCATTGCAATAAGCGGGTTCGTGTTTTGTTCCGGTAGGAAAGCAAGGTCTTCCTTGGCCACTGCTTTTGAGAAGTGGGGCTTTGAAAAGATTGTGTGGCCCCCTTGGTGATAGGGGCTTATCCTTCCCATAGCCTATGGATGCTATTTTACCCCATTTAGCCAACTTTGCGCAGGGCGGGTAAAAAACTTTTCCATCGCTTTGTTTCGCTTTCGTCAAAAGTCTTCAAAAGTGGGAGCGGTTTATTGTAAAACCGCTCCGGCCATAGGAATGTGCAATAGCCACTTTTCGGTTATTATACCACAGCCTGTCCCAAGTGGCAAGAAAATCACAGGATTCCATTGTATCGCCGGGTAGAAGGGTTTGGAGCACACCGAAGCAATAGAATAAAACTACAAATCAGGGTAAAATACACCGGATAAAATCCAACCAAAGAGCCACAAAAGAAAATGCACCCATGGGTTCTCTGAAACCCTTTTTGAGGGGACTGTGTAAAGCATGGTCTGCCGGGAGAAATCATCAAGCCCCCAGCTTTTGCCGGAGGCTTGATGGTCTTTTGGATGGTGTAGGTATTTGGTTCCTGTAGGAGGATTATTTTTGCACGGAAACCCAGAAATCCGCTACTTCGGGGGCATGTTCGTAAATATACTCGAGATCCAGCTTAAACAGGTTAATATCCTCCAAGGGAATAGTCCCCTCCGCGGGGGTAACATCGTCTCGAACGGGCCAGCCACCCAACGTGTTAAAGGGAGCAAAGCCCTCGCCCTTGCCGTCCGCTTCCCCCATGATCCAGCGCACCAGCAGCTTGGCGGCGTTGGGGTGGGGAGCCTCGTCCACAATGTAAAGGGAGTTTACCGCGGGAATGCCGCTGGCAGGCTTAAAGTCCATGGCTACACCCAGGGCCCAATTGTTTTGCTCCTTGTTGCGCATCTTGACCGAGGAGCCGTAGCCGATGGGGGGCACTGGTCTGTCCCCTTGTGCCTACTGCCTCCACAATTTCATCGCTGGAACTGGCAAAAATCAGGTTGTTGGCTGCCAGGCGCTTAATCAGCTCGTAGCCTGCATTGGGGGTGCCGTCCAGCACAATGGGCTCGCCGAACACTCTTTCGTAATCCTGCGCCAAAGCATCGGCGTTTTGGGTAAAGGCGGTAAATTGCGCCAGATAGCTGATGTTATCCAAGGGATTGGTAAGAATCACCCTCCCATTCCACTCGGGCTTGGTTAAATCCCACCAGCTGTCCACAGGGGGCGCATCGTAAATTTCTTCGTTGTAATACAGGTAGCAAAGTTCCACATACATGGGCAGGGAGTACTTCATCATATCCGGGTCGATATGAGCGCAGATATCCTCGGGATAATAACTGTGAAGCTTGCCGGGCAGCTGCATTTCGCGGTAGATGGAGCCGTCCTGATCCTTGATATGTACAACGTCTGCATTGCGCACACCGGCATCGTATTCTCTGGTGATCTTTTCCAGAAGCTCGTTGGTGGAAATATCGTAAGCCTCCACCACAATGCCGGGGTACTGGGCCTCAAAGCTTTCCTTCACCTTGCCGCAGCGGCTGGAGATGGAATAGAGCACTACCGTACCCTCTTCCTTGGCTTTTTCGTAAAGCTCCTCCACCGTTTCGGAGCCGTCGTTTATCTTGTGAATATCCGCCCAGCTTCCTGCCTCGGGAGCGGGCTCTGCCTGAGATACGGATTGAGGAGTAGAGGAAGCTGCCTGAGAGGTGGAGTCGGCGGGGGCGGGGGCGGGGGCGGTGCTGGAGCTGCTGCCGCAGCCTGCGGCCATCAGAATAAAGCAGACCATCAGGGCAAAGGCGACGATTTGTTTCGACTTCATGGTATTCCTCCTTTTCTCTATTATCAGCAGATAAGCGTAGACGCAGTGGTAAATGGGGCAACACCAGCACAATAGGAACGGGCCCGCCCAGTCATTCGGGAGCATTGATCCCATAGCGACAAGAACCTTATGTGCCGCCGCTTCTGGGGTTTGGGCAGCCTTCGTGTCATCCTTCCTTTCCTGTTAGCAAATATCGCAAATGGGGCAAATTAGCGCAAACGTTTTCGTTTGCGTTTGTGATTCTTATTTTATATAGAACGACCGTGTTTGTCAATGTAAAATTAATATTTTTATAAAATGTCATGAATTGATACAATAAGCAATCCACACTGTCATTTTAATAAACCGAAACCTGTAATTAATTTCACTAAAAATCATGTAAATTTCGGAATCGTTTTCGTAGTGCATGAAAGGAAGTTCTGCGTGAAAGAGCTGCCGTTCAGGATGTTGTCTGCGTGGTGGGTGTCTTTTGTATCACCGTTTCCTGCGCACTTTCCGAGAAAGAATGGTCTGCCGGAAGAAACCCTCAAAGCCCCCGGCAAAGGCCGGGGGCTTGAGGGTCTTTTGATGGTGTAGGTATTTGGTTTGGAGGATTATTTTTGCAAAGTCAGCCAGAAATCTTGGAAGTTCATCAGTTCATTGTAGATGTATTCCGGGTCAAAGGGAAGCAGGTTCTGCTCAGAGAGCACGGCGTTTCCCTCTACAGGAGGAACATTGTTGCGCACGCTAAATCCGCCCAGGGTGTTAAAAGGGTCAAACCCTTTGCCCTTGCCGTCTGTCTCGCCGCACATCCAGCGCACTAAAAGTTTGGCGGCGTTGGGATGGGGAGCCTCGTTGACGATGTAGAGGTTGTTCTGGGCAGGAATACCGGTGGCAGGCAGTATGTTAATGGGAGCCAGCACCCAGCCTTCACTCTCGTTTTTGCGCAGCTTGGAGGATGCAGCGTAGCCAATGGGAGGATCGGTCTGCCCAGGAGTTCCCACCGCTTCGCATACCTCGTCGGAGGAGGTGGTGAAGATGGGGTTGTTGTCCATCAGCCGTTTAAAGAGCTCGTGGGCGGCAGTGGGTACACCTTCCGACAAGACGATGTCCTCACCAAATTCCCGCTTGTAATCTTCGGCCACCAACTCAGGATGTTGGGTAAAGGCGGTAAAAATGCACATCAGGTTCTGATTTTGCAGTGGATCGTTGAGGATAATTTTGCCCTTCCACTCGGGACGGGTGACATCCCACCAACTGTCGATGGGCGGAGAGTCGTACACCTCGTAGTTGTAGAACCACTGATCCAGCTCAATGTACAAAGGCATGGCGTATTTTAGGTAATTCTCGTTTTCGATGCTGGTGATAATGTCATTGGGGCGGTAGTTGTGGAAGATGCCGTTGGTCACCTTTTCCACATAGAGCGAGCCGTCCTGATCCTTGCAGTGAATGACGTCGGCATTGCGAATCCCGGATTCGTATTCTCTGGTGATTTTCTCCATCAGCTCGTTGGTGGAAATATCGTAAGCTTCCACCACAATACCGGGGTACTGGGCCTCAAAGCTTTCCTTCACCTTGACGCAGCGGCTGGAGATGGAATAGAGCACCACGGTGCCCTCTTCCTTGGCTTTTTCGTAAAGCTCTTCCACCGTTTCCGATCCGTCGTTTATCTTGTGAATATCGGCCCAGCTTCCTGCCTCGGGAACGGGCTCTGCCTTAGACATGGACTGAGGGGTAGAGGAAGCTGCCTGAGAAGATGCTGCCTGTGGGGTGGAGTCGGCGGGGGCGGGGGCGGTGCTGGAGCTACTGCCGCAGCCTGCGGCCATCAGGATAAAGCAGACCATCAGGGTAAAGGCGATGATTTGTTTCGACTTCATAGTATTCCTCCTATTCTCTATTACAAGGATCCGGAAGCTTTTAGAGCTTCCATCTCCACAGCCTCCATATCCAGCTCCACAGCCAACTTAATGAGTTTTCCTGTCTCCTTGTTGTAAACGGTGACCATGTTTTCCAAAATGGTGGCGTAAACGGTCTGATTGGTTTGATAGTTGCGTGTTCCCACCTGTTTGACCAGCAACCGGGTGCCTCCTATTTGAATCTGCACCAACGTTTCGGATCCGGCGGGCTGGCTGGCATAAATTACCGCCTCCCTGGCATCGTGCCATGGGTTGGACCGCAGGTAAATCTGCTCCGGCCGGATGCCCAGCACACAGTCAAACTCGCCTGTCCGGGGAAATCCGTTTTGGGTAAAATGGTCGCTGCCAAAGGCAAAGCTTCCCACATCGGAATCAATGTAAAGTATGTTGTTCTCCAACCGGCCTTTGGCCTCCACAAAGTTGATGGAGGGGTTTCCGATAAAGTCTGCCACCCGCAAATCGGCGGGATTTTGGTAAACGTTGAGGGGGGTATCCACCTGCGCCAGCTCTCCCTCAAAAAAGATTGCCACCTTGGTGGACATGGTGAGGGCCTCGATCTGGTCGTGGGTGACATAGACCACGGTGGTGCCCAGCTCCTGATGGAGCCGTTTGAGCTCGGAGCGCATATCAATGCGCAACTTGGCATCCAGATTGGAAAGAGGCTCATCCAGCAGCAGCACTTTGGGCTCGGAAACAATGGCGCGGGCAATGGCCACCCGCTGCTGTTGCCCGCCGGAAAGCTCGGAAGGGTACCGGTCCCGGTACTCCAAGATCTGCATCCGGCTCAGGGCATTTTCCACCCGGGTCTTGATTTCGTCCTTGGGCACCTTTTTGATGGAAAGTCCAAAGGCTACGTTGTTGAATACCGTCATGTGAGGCCACAGGGCATAGCTCTGGAACACCAGGTTCAGCATCCGCTTGGAAGGGGGGGCAAAGTACAGCTCTTTTGCGTTCACCATCAGTTCCCCGTCCATGTACAGGGTGCCGTTTTGGGGCTTCTCCAATCCCGATATCACCCGCAGAGTGGTGGTTTTGCCGCAGCCGGAAGGCCCCAGCAGGGTCATAAATTCTCCGTCCTCAATGGTGAGGTTGAGGTTTTTCAGCACATGGTTGCTGCCATAGTATTTGTCGATCTCCTTCAGTACAATGGTGCTCATTGTTTAACCCCCCATGCTCTTGGAAATGTCGGCGTTGCCGAACTTGTTTGTCAGCCAGTAGACAAAGAGAACAATCAGGAACATAATCACCGCTACCACGTTGGAATAAGGTGGCATATTGCCGTTGGAGTAGGAAAAGGCCATATAGGGCAGGGTGGTCATGGTGGGAGTGACCAGAAGCATAATCAGGTCAAGTTCCTTCATGATGGAGATAAAAATCAGCATAAATCCTGAGACAAAGCCCGCTTTGGAAAGGGGCAGCACTATTCTGCCAAACCGCTTGAAGAACCCTGCACCCTCGATGGAACCTGCTTCCTCCAGCTCGACGCCAATCTGCATCATGTTGGAGGTGCCGGCCCGGGAGGAAAAGGGCAAATGCTTGACCACACTGACCAATACCAGCAAGGCAAAGGTGCCGTACAGACTGGGAATCAATCCCCCCAAAGAGGCGGTGGAAAACATGGAAAGATAGATGGCTCCAAAAGCGATGGAGGGGATTAGATACGGGATAAAGACCAACTGCTCCACCAGTTTTCCCTCAAAGCGGCCCCGGCTGCGGGAGTTTATGTAGCCAATGAGTTGCCCGCAGAAGGTGGCGAAAACCGAGGTGATCACCACCAGCTTTAAGGTGTTCCAGGTGTTGGTCCAGAAACGAGGATTGACCAGCACCCCCGGCTCCCCTTCGTAGATGGTGGGGTTCCCCGAACCCGCCCAATAGTAAGTGGAGAAGTTATCCAAACTGTATACCCCCGGCTTGAGCATAAAAGTGTCCAGGGTGAGGACCAACAGGGGGCCTATCACCGAAATTACCACAAACAGAGTGAGCAACAGGGTAACCAAAGGTTTCCAACTGCCCAGGCCAATCAGCGTGGAGCGCCCGCCCTTGCCGCCGATGGTGGCGTAGCTGCGCCGGGAACCAATGGCCTTTTGGTTTAAATAAACATTGGCGGACGAAATGAGAATGAGGATCATGGCGATGGCGTAGCCGGTGGTGGTCTGCTGCTGTTTTACCGTGGAGTACAGGCTGGTGGAAATGGTCATAAAGTTGGCCTTCATCCCCAAAAACGCCGGAACTCCAAAGGTTCCCATGGATTTGGAAAAGGTGAGAATAAAGGCGGAAAGAATGGCAGGCAGCACCAAGGGCAGGGTGATGCGGCGCAGAATCTGAATTTTGCCTGCCCCCGCAATTTCCCCCATCTCTTCCAGCTCGCTGTTGATAGAGCTCAGTGCCGCCGATACCAGCAGATAAGCGTAGGCGTAGTAGTGCATGGTCAACACCAGCACGATGGGAATGGGACCATAGGCCAGCCATTCGGGAACGTTGACTCCCATAGCCGACAAAAATCCCATATTGCCGCCGATTCTGGGGGTTTTAAACACCGTCATCCAAGCCATGGATTTACACCAGGAGGGCAGCATGTAGGGAATGATTATGGCCAGAGAAAAGAATTTTTTTCCGGGCAGATCGCTGCGAACCAAAAGCCAGGCGCAAGCAGAGCCCAAAACAATGCTAAAGACCGATACCGTCAAGGCAATACACAAAGAGTTTCGCAGCGGCTTGTACAGCAGAGCGGAGCTCACATCGGAAAAAAGAAGCCGATTCCAGTAGAACAGGGTAAAATCACCCACGTTCACCCCGGTGCCCATTCTGCGCAAATCCCGCTGCGCCGCCTCAAAGGTGGTGGATATCATATCGATAAGCGGCACCACAATTAAATAAACCAGCAGTAGGATGGTCACCATGACGATAATGTTATAGGGGTTTCCGAATAGGTTTTTCAGAGCATTTTTTATTTTGCGAACCTGAGAGAACTCCTCCACCCCCAGCTGAGGAGCAGTCTGGGTAGCATTCATGTCATCATTCCTTTCCCGCCAGCAGACTTTGCAAAGGGGGGCAAATTTAGTGCAAACGTTTTCGTTTCGTTTGTGATTCTTATTTTATACAAGATAGTTTTGTTTGTCAATGCAAAACTCCATAATTTTATAACTTTTGTGAATCATTACTATGCAAAAGGCAGGTAGCTGCCTTGACAAACCGGAGTCCATGGGATAGTATGAATAAAAACCGAACTAGTTACGGAAGCGTTTTCGAAAATTTGTGCATGAAGGGCGATTTTGGGTGAAGAGAGTTACCATTAAGGATGTAGCCCGTGTGGCCGGTGTCTCTTATACCACCGTTTCCCGCGCGCTTTCCGGCAGCAGCGACATTGGGGAGGAAACCCGCAAGCGAATCATTCAAATTTCGCAGGAGATGGGGTATTCCCCCAATACGGTCGCTCGCTCTCTGGTTGCGCAGGAAACCAAAACCATCGGTCTTGTCATCAACAACATCAGTTCCCCTTTTACCTCCGAGGTGACCTGGTATATTGAGGAACAGGCTTGGTTTCAAGGCTATAGCCTGATTTTGTGCAACGCCTGCGGCAGTGTGGAAAAAGAGCAGGCGGCCGTTGAGCTGTTAATCGGCCGTCAGGTGGATGGCATTATCATGCATCCCACCGACGAGCACAGCTACCAGCGCATTCTTCCCTATACCAGAACCACCCCTACCGTGTTCATCAACGAGGATATGGGAGGCCTGCCCGCCAGCTATGTCACCATTGATAATTACAAGGGCGGCTGGATGGGAACCGAATACCTCCACTCCCTGGGGCATCGGGAAATTGTGTACTTCGGCCGTCGCCGGGGCAAGCGCAGCCGAACGCTGCGGGCCCAGGGCTACAGTGACGCCTGCAGACACTTTGGCCTTACACCCAGATTTGTCGACTACCCCTATGCCGTCTCCACCTCTCAGCAGTCTTACGATCTGGCCCGGGAGCTGTTTTCAAAGGGCCAAAACTTCACCGCCGTATTTGCCCATACCGACGTGATGGCCCTGAGTGTCCTTCGGGCAGCCGACGCTTTTGGGGTGCGGGTTCCCGAGGATTTTTCCCTGCTTGGGTTTAACAATATTGTCTTTTCGGCTCTGCCCAAAATAAACCTCACCACCATTGAACAGCCCAAACAGGCCATTGCCGCCACGGCTGTCACCATGCTGCTGGAGCGGATGAAATTCCCCAATACCGAGCATAAAAAACGTGTGCTAATACCGTCCCTGGTGATTCGGGATTCCTGCCGGCGCATCGACCTGCCCCTCCAAGGAGTTTTTTAGGGGAAAGATCTGGAAAACCCACCGCGCTTATGGTAAGATAAACGCGGTGGGCTTTTGCATTGGCCCAGAAAGGAGCAAACAGGATGCAAGACCCTCAATCCATGCGACACAGCAGCATCACCATACTTTCCGGTTTTTGCCTGAGCTTTTTATATGCCATGGTCTTTGTGCTGGCTTACATGCTCACCGCCGACTGGGTAGCCGCTTGGACTCCCGGGCCAACGGGAGACATCCTGGCGGTATGGGGCCCGCCCTTTCTCATCAGCTTCTTGGCAGCCATCCCCTGCTGCTGCCTTATTGTTCCCCTGCAAAACAAGTTGATTGTTCCGGTGGGATTTTTGTTTTTGGCGCTCTACTATCTCATCTTTCTGGTGGTTTTATACAGGGACTATTCCGGGATAGAGCTTGCCTACCTGACTCAAATGGTGCATTTGTATATGCTGCCCCCTGCAGCGGTGGGCAACCTTTTGGGATGGGGCAGCTACCTGATCCTTCGGCGCCGGAACAAGTAACCTCCGGCACGGGGGCAGAAAATCCGCTATGGCAGATGCAACACATCTTCAAAAAAGATTTGGGTAGCATCCTGTGGACAGAATGTTGTATGGGAGGGATCGCCCTTGTACTGCACTGTATCCAGCTTTGGACTGGCAGGAATCGAGCCCTATGTGGTTTCGGTCGAGGTGGATGCCCGCCGGGCTCTGCCTGGTTTTGACATTGTGGGCCTGCCCGACGCCGCCGTAAAGGAAAGTCGGGAGCGGGTGCGCTCGGCGGCGCAAAATCTGGGGTACAAGGCCCCTGTGGTCAAGGTGGTGGCCAATTTAGCTCCCGCCGACCTGAAAAAGGTGGGGTCGGTTTACGACCTGCCCCTGTTGATGGGCTATCTCTGCGCCTGCGGCTACGAGAGCTTTGACCTTTCCAACATCGCCATGGTGGGGGAGGTGGGGCTTTCGGGAGAGGTGCGGGGGGTATCGGGGGTGTTGCCCATGGTGCTGGATGCCGCAAGGCTTGGGTTTTCCAGAGTGATTGTCCCTGCCGAAAATGCTGCAGAAGCTTCGGTGGCCAAAGGGGTGGAGGTGCTCTGTGCCTCCCACGCCAAAGAGGTGATTGCCTATCTGCGGTCGGAGGGTTCCCTGCCCAAAGCCCGGGCGCCCGCCACTTCTAAACGTCAGGAGGCCTACCTGCCCGACCTTTCGGAAGTAAAGGGCCAGTTGGAAGCCAAACGGGCCTTGGAGGTGGCTGCGGCGGGAGGACACAACCTGCTGCTCATCGGCCCGCCGGGCACCGGAAAAAGCATGCTGGCCAAACGGCTTCCCTCCATTCTGCCCCCCATGAGCGAGGAAGAAGCAGTGGAGGCCACCAAAATTTACTCGGTGGCGGGAATGCTGCCCGCCGGTGTTTCTCTGCTGGAAACCCGCCCCTTTCGCTCGCCTCATCACACGGTTTCGGCTGCTTCCCTCACGGGAGGCGGCTCCCTGCCCCGGCCGGGAGAAATCTCTCTGGCCCACTGTGGCGTTTTGTTTTTGGACGAGCTTCCCCAGTTTTCCCGGTCGGTTTTGGAGGTGCTCCGCCAACCTTTGGAGGACGGGGAGGTCACCATCTCCCGGGTGCGGCAGCGCCTGACCTATCCCAGTCGAGCCATGCTGGTGGCTGCCATGAACCCCTGTCCCTGCGGTTATTTTGGCCACCCAAGCCAGAACTGCAGCTGTACCTCTCGGGCGGTGGAGCAGTACCTGGGGCGGGTATCCGGCCCGCTGCTGGACCGCATCGACCTTCACATGGAGGTGCTGCCGGTGGAGTATGAAAAGCTATCCTCCACCCGGCCGGAAGAAAGCTCTGCATCGGTGCGGCAGCGGGTGATAGAAGCCCGGAACCGTCAGGTAAAGCGTTTTGCCGGGACAAACATTGCCTGCAACGCCCAGATTCCACCCGCTCTGCTGACCCAATGCTGCTCGCTGGAGCCGATGGCCGAAAAGCTGCTGGCCGCCGCCTTTGAGCGGATGGGGCTTTCGGCGCGGGGGTACGGCAGGATTCTCAAGGTGGCCCGCACCGTAGCGGATTTGGAAGGAGCAGAAAAAATCGGCCCGGCTCATATCTCCCAGGCCATTCAGTTCCGGGGGCTTGACCGAAAGTATTGGGGCGGAGTATGATAAAGGATGACGCAAATCCTTGGCAATGAAAGTTTGCACAACCCAACCTATTGCCCCAGAAAGAAAGCAAAGAAATCAGAATAAGGAGAATTTGTATGGTTAAGCATCTGGTGATGTGGAAGCTGGCAGAAGGATTGGATCGTTCCCAACAGGCCAAAGCCTTTCGGGAGCAGGCCAACAATTTGCTGGCAACAATTGACGGCGTCCTCAAGGTGGAGCTGTGGGAAGGATACAAGGCCCAGCCCATCGATCACGATTTGGCGCTGTATATTGAGTTTGCTTCCCGGCAAGCCGAGGCCGGCTATCGGGATCATCCCAATCACTTAAAGTTTAAGGACTTTATCAAAGGCAAGGCTCTGGAAAGAGTTTGCATCGACACCGAAGTGTAACAAAAAAAGCTGACTTTGTTTTGCAAAGTCAGCTTTTTCTTTATTACGCTGTGGAAACCTTCAGTTCCCTCTCCTCTGAGCCTGCCTGGGCTTCCAGAGTGTCCAGGGGTACGCTCCCCTCCTGACCTGCCAGATCTTTCAGTCTTTGGGAGAGATGAGCGTTGGCCAACATCAGCTTGATGCGGTTTTCCTGATTGATGCGGCTGGCGCCGGGGTCATAGTCCACCGCCACAATGTTGGCTTGTGGAAAGTGATCCTTAATTTTGCGGATCATCCCTTTGGCCACAATGTGGTTGGGCAGGCAGCCAAAGGGCTGCGCAGAGACAATGTTGTTGACCCCCGAATGGATGAGCTCAATCATCTCGGCGGTGAGCAACCACCCCTCCCCCATTTTCACCCCGTGATCCAGGTATCCTCTGGCCATGTCGATGACGCTGGCAAAATCGGCAGGGGGATCAAATACTCCGTGCTTGCGAATGGCCTTGATCATTCCCCGCTGACGCCCTTTGAGATACCACATGGCAAACCGGCTGACCAGGTAGCGGATGCCCCCCCAGCCATAGAGCTTTTTATCGTAAATAAAGTTGTAGACGCAGTACATCAAAAAGTCCAGCAGGCCGGAGTTGACCACCTCTGCCCCCTCGGAGATGAGGTAGTTTTCCAAATCGTTGTTGCCCAAAGGGGAGTATTTGAGGTAAATTTCCCCCACAATGCCCACCTTAATTTTATCGGTTTTGTTGCGGGGAATGGCTGCAAAGTCGTCCAGAATGGCCTTGTAGTTATGGCCCAAGCGGACAAACAAGGGACCGCCCATTTGCTCCAGCAGGCGTTTGTTCCAGGTTTCCACCAACGCCATGCTCTGCCCCGGATTGACCTCGTAGGGAACGCACTGGTTGTAAATTCCCATAATAAAATCGGCGTAGAGCACAGCGTACACCAGTTTAACCAGCATCTTGGGGGTCAGGGGCAGACTGTGCTCCTTTTCCAGCCCGGAAAAGTTGAGGGAAAGCACCGGAATATGGCCCATCCCGTTTTTTTCCAGAGCCTTGCGCAGCAGATAGATGTAGTTGGAAGCCCGGCAGCCGCCCCCCGTTTGCGTGATGAGCAAAGCGGTGCGATCTAAGTCATACTTCCCGGACTTGAGGGCATCGATAAACTGGCCGATGACCAAAAGGGCAGGGTAACAGGTATCGTTGTGGACACTTTGCAGACCCTCGTCCACAATTCCTCGATGCTTGGTTTTCAGCACCTCCACCCGGTAGCCGTGCTGGGCAAATACTCCCTTCATCAGCTCAAAATGAAAGGTGAGCATATCGGGAATCAAAATGGTGTGGGTCTTTTTCATCTCTTCGGTAAAAAGGGGCTTTACAATCAAACCGTTTTTATCGCGCACCAACCGTCACCTCCCGTTCTTCCATGGCGGCCAACAGGCTGCGCAATCGGATTTTGACAGCGCCCAGATTGTTGATTTCGTCAATTTTTAATTGGGTGTAGAGCTTGCCGCCCCGGCGCAAAATGTCTTTGATTTCATCGCTGGTAACGGCGTCCAGTCCACAGCCAAAACTCACCAGCTGCACCATCTCCATATGGGGTTGCCCTACGGTAAAGTGAGCGGCATTGTACATCCTGGCATGGTAGGTCCACTGGTTGAGCACATTGTAGGAGCGTTTGCCCTCCAGATGGGCCACGCAGTCGTCGGTAACGATGACAAA
Organism: Oscillospiraceae bacterium; assembly: GCA_050950205.1. Taxonomy (GTDB): domain Bacteria; phylum Bacillota; class Clostridia; order Oscillospirales; family Ruminococcaceae; genus WRAV01. Next base: position 318,548 of record JBMNHF010000010.1, on the reverse strand, counting down.
GCCCAAGGAGGTGAGCAGCTTGTCGATGCCGTGGTTGATCTCCGGGTCCACGTGGTAGGGCCGGCAGGCCATCATAATCACCTTTTTGTTCTGCTCCCGGGCGTAGGCAAGGGCCGCTTGCCCCGCCTCCACCACATCCTGCCGGTAGGTGGCATAGGCAGCGTAGGCAGCCTTTGCCCCTTTGGCAACCTCGGATTTTTTCAGTCCGGGAATCACATCCCGCAAAATCCGGTAAATCCGCCGGACAAAAACTGTCTCGTCCACTAGGCTCAGGTGGGGATACAAAAAGCGGGTGCGCTGCACGCTTTCCACATTGGCAGCAATGGATTCGGGGTAATAGGCCACCACCGGGCAATTGTAGCAGTTGTCTGCAATGCCCTCGTCAAAGTTATAGGTCATACAGGGGTAAAAGATGACATCCACTCCCTGTTCCACCAGTTCCTCCATATGGCCGTGCACCAGCTTGGCGGGGTAACAGACGGTGTCGGAGGGAATGGTGTGTTGCCCCTTCATGTAAAGGCTGCGGCTGCTCTGCCCCGACAGCACCACCTGGCAGCCCAGAGCATCAAAGAAGGCAGCCCAGAAGGGCAGGTTCTCGTACATATTGAGAACCAAAGGAATCCCCACCCGCAGACGGGATTTTTGCTGGTTACCCTCCGGGATGGAGTCCAGAATCCGCTGGTATTTATAGCCCATCAGATTGGGCAGGCTGCCCGCCTCGTCAGCTCCTGCTCCCCGCTCGCATTTGTTGCCGGAGATAAAGCGCCTGCCATCGGCAAAGGTATTGACGGTGAGGGAGCAGCGGTTGGTGCATTTGTGGCAGGTAGCGGCCACCGCTTTGTGGGAAAAGGCAGCCAGCTCCTTTGGGGAGATCAGAGTGGTGGGGCCCTTTTGGTTTTCCATGGCGTAGAGAGCCGCTCCATAGGCTCCCATCAGCTCAGAGATGGAAAGGCGGGTGACAGAACGGCCCAGCTCCTGCTCAAAGGAGCGGAGCACCGCGTTGTTGAGGAAGGTTCCTCCCTGCACCACAATGTGTTCTCCCAGCTCGTCGGCGCTTCTGGCGCGAATCACCTTATACAGGGCATTTTTAATCACCGATATGGCAAGACCGGCAGAAATATCCTCCACCGTTGCCCCGTCCTTCTGGGCCTGCTTGACGCTGGAATTCATAAAGACGGTGCAGCGGGTGCCCAAATCCACCGGATTTTTGGAAAAGAGGGCCAGCTTGGAAAACTCCGCAATGTCATAGCCCAAGCTTTTGGCAAAGGTTTCGATAAAGGAACCGCAGCCGGAGGAGCAGGCTTCGTTGAGGATGATGCTGTCCACAGCGCCGTCCCGCACGGTAAAGCATTTGATGTCCTGTCCGCCGATGTCGATGATAAAGTCCACCAACGGATCAAAATGGCGGGCAGCGGTGTAGTGGGCCACCGTCTCCACCAAACCGAAGTCTACGCCAAAGGCGGCCTTCATCAGCTCTTCTCCGTAACCGGTCACCGCCGATGCGTCAATGGTAACCCGATCCCCGCACAAATCATAGAGGATGTTCAGCTGCTCCCGAATCACCGGGATGGGGTTTCCCCCATTGCCCACATAGTGGCTGTACAAAATGCGGGCCCCATCGTCCAACAGCACCAGCTTGGTGGTGGTGGAGCCGGCATCGATACCAAGGTATGCCCGTCCGCAATAGGTAGCAATGTCCCGGCGCTCCACCGTATTGGAATCGTGGCGGGCTTTAAAGGCTATGTAGTCCTCCTGACTTTCAAAAAGGGGAGGCAGGCAATGGATGGCGGAGTCTTTGGCGGGTTCCCGCCCCAGCCGCTCCATCAGCTCGTGATAAGAAATCGATGTTTTATCGGAAAGGTTCCCCGCATAGTAGGCACTGCCCAACGCCACAAAATAGGGCGCCAAACGGGGGAAGACTGCGTTTTCTTTCTCCAGGTCCAAGGTTTGCAAAAAGCGCAGCTGCAATCCCTTTAAAAAGCTGAGCGGTCCCCCCAAAAAGAGAACCTTGCCCTGAATTTTTCTTCCTTGGGCCAACCCGGTAATGGTTTGATCCACCACCGCCTGAAAAATGGAGGCTGCAATATCCTCTTTGCGGGCCCCCTGATTAAGCAGTGGCTGAATATCACTTTTGGCAAACACACCACAACGGGAGGCAATGGGATAAATTTTTTCTGCCCGCAGGCTCATTTCGTCCAGCTCATCGGGGGTGACATCCAGCAAGGTGGCCATCTGGTCGATAAAGGCGCCGGTTCCTCCGGCACAGGTGCCGTTCATCCGCTCTTCCAAGGTTCCGCCTAAAAAGATGATTTTGGCGTCCTCGCCCCCCAATTCGATCACCACATCGGTGTCGGGTGCCGTGCGGCGCACTGCTCCTGCGGTGGCAAACACTTCCTGCACAAACTCCAGCTCACTGTCCTTGGCAATGCCAAGCCCTGCAGATCCGGTCACCGCTACCTTGAGAGAGTGCTCTCCCAACAAAGGTTCCAGAGACGCCAAATGTCTCAGCGTCATCTCCCGCACTTTGGAAAAATGGCGCTGATAGCTTTTTTCTACAATATGGCCTTTATCATCCAGCACCACTGTTTTTAACGTGGTGGAGCCTACGTCAATTCCGATCTGATAACTCATTCACTCACCAAAACTTAAACCTGCCTCCGCCAAGAGGCGCTATGTAACAGTTATTTTATGAACGAAGCCTTTTTTATCTTTCCTCGCCAAGAAAGGTCAAGGCAGCCAAAGGCATTTTGCCCAGGGTCATAGTCACATACAATCTTACTATACGCCAAAAAGGAAAAGCCGTCAATAAAGGTTTTATTAAGGTTTTGAGACAAAACAAACATTTCATCAAAAATGTAAATTAATGTCGAATGTTCATCCAAAGTTAAACAAATCTGGAAAAGTCCATGCATGATTATTTCTATTTTCGTACACACTATGGATAGACGGTCTCGCCCCTTGGGTGTTGACCCAACGATACTATGGAGGAAAAACCCGTGAATGTAATCAAAAAAGCAACTGCTTTCATCCTGGTGCTGGCTCTTATGGCGCTGGCCGGCTGCCAATCGCGAGAGGGAGGAGAAGAAACCTCCATCCATATCAGTATTCCAGAAGAATCCAGCGAGGGAATGGACTCGGAAATGTCCCTCATCGGAGAAGAATCGAAAGAGGAAGAATCGGAAGAGGAGAGCTCGGAATCGGAAGAATCCCAGGAGTCGGAGAGCAGCGAAGACTCCGCCGCCGCCATGAGCACCGACTTTTCCTCCCTGGCCCAACTGGACGCCACCAAAAAAGGCTGGGGGTGGGGCGGCGGTGGTCGGGATGAAAAGAACCGCCCCATCAGCCCCTTAGTGCATCAGGAAAAGCTGGGAAAATACGATGCCTATTTTATCCTGCCCGATTCGGACCGGGTATACCTCACCTTTGACGAGGGATACGAATACGGCTACACCCCTGCCATTCTGGATACGCTGAAGGAAAAAAATGTTTCTGCCGTCTTTTTTGTCACCGGGCACTTTGTCAAAACCCATCCCGATCTGGTTCGCCGCATGATTGACGAAGGCCATGTGTTGGGCAACCACTCCAACAAGCACCCCAACTACGCCGATCTTCCCCTTGCCGAGGCCGCCAAGGATCTGATGGCCCTCCACGAGATGGTGAAAAAAGACTTTGATTATGAAATGACCCTGTTCCGCTTTCCCGAAGGCTGCTACAACGAGCAGCTGTTGGCTTTGGTGCAGTCGTTGGGTTATAAATCGGTATTTTGGTCCTTTGCCCACAATGACTGGGACGTCAAAAATCAGCCGCTGACCATCGAAGCGCAGGAAAAGATTGTAGAAAACGCTCACCCCGGAGCCATCTATCTGCTCCATGCCGTTTCCCGCACCAATACGGAGGTGCTGGGCGAGGCCATTGACCTGATCCGGGCAAAGGGCCTGGAATTCGGCAAGTGGGAATTGGCATAGAGTATGCTTTCTATCACAAAATGCCCGCCCTTCTTTTGGGGCCGGGCATTGTTGTTAAGGGGGTTCTAGCCAATCAAAAAAGCCGCCATCCGGCGGCTTTTTGTTGGGTTTTTAGATTCCCTTAGACGGGATGCACCTGCTGGGCAGGGATAGCATGGGCGCTGTCAATCCCGTACTTTTTGTTGGAGCGGGATTCGAAGAATTTGGGAGCCACCTGAGGGAACATGGCCAGAGTCAGAACGTCTTCCTCCTGCTCGTTGTACTTTTGGGGCAGCTCGCCCTTGAGCTTATCCAGCTCGGCGGGAATCAAATCGGCGGGACGGCACTCGATGGGCTCGTCGTCCCCGATAATCTTTCTGCGGAATTCGGGATCGATGGGAGCGGGGGTGCGTCCATACTCGCCCCGCACCAAGGCCTTAAACTCCTTGGAAACCATCTTGTAGCGCTCACCGGCAATCACGTTCAGCACCGCCTGGGTTCCCACAATCTGGGAGGTGGGAGTAACCAGAGGAGGATAGCCCGAATCTTTGCGGACGCTGGGAATCTCGTTAAGCACAGCTTCCAGCTGATCGGATTTTCCAGCCTGAGCCAGCTGACTGATAAGGTTGGAGAGCATGCCGCCCGGCACCTGATACAGCAGGGTGTTGGCGTCTACTCCCATCACCTTGGGATTTAAGAGGCCGTTTTCCAGGTATTTGTCCCGAAGTTTGGCCACATGTTCCCGCACCACGTTTAGCTTTTTCAGATCCAGCCCCGTATCGTAAGGGGTGCCCTGGAACGCAGCCACGATGGACTCGGTGGGGGCGTGGGAGGTACCAAGGGCCAGAGGGGACATGGCGGTATCGATGATATCCACCCCGGCTTCGGCGGCCTTGATGATGGCCATGGAAGCCAGGCCCGAAGTGTAGTGGGTGTGAAGATGCACCGGCACCGAAAGGGTGGCCTTGAGATCCCGCACCAGCTCGTAGGCGGCGTAAGGAGTGATCAGCCCCGCCATATCCTTAATGCAGATGGAATCGGCTCCGGTTTGCTCCAACTCCTTTGCGTATTTGACAAAATACTCGTTGGAGTGAACCGGGCTTAAGGTGTAGCTCAGGGCAACCTGTACATGGGCGCCTTCCGCCTTGGCGGAACGAATGGCGGTTTCCAGGTTGCGGATGTCGTTGAGGGCGTCAAAGATGCGGATAACGTCGATGCCGTTTTCCACCATCTTCTTGACAAAGTACTCCACCACATCGTCGGCATAGTGGCGGTAGCCCAGCATGTTCTGCCCCCGGAAGAGCATCTGCATTTTGGTGTTGGGCATATATTTTTTAATGGTCCGCAGCCGCTCCCAGGGGTCTTCGTCCAGAAAGCGGATACAGCTGTCAAAGGTGGCGCCGCCCCACATTTCTACCGACCAAAAGCCCACTTCATCCAGAGCTTCCAGCATGGGCAGCATATCGTTTAAGGACATGCGGGTGGCGATGAGGCTTTGGTGAGCGTCCCGCAGGACGGTTTCACATATTTTTATGTTGGCCATATTGCCATTCTCCTCTCGCTGTGGTTTAGTTGAGCGAAACCAGCAAAGCGCCGGTGTCTACGGCATCCCCCTTGTTGACATGGATGCTGGCTACGGTGCCTTCGGAAGGTGCTACAATTTCGTTTTCCATCTTCATGGCTTCCAGAACCAGAAGCACATCGCCTCGTTTGACCTGCTGTCCAACGGTGGCCTTCACTTCCCAGATGTTGCCGGGCATGGGGGCAGTTACCTGAACAGAGCCGGCGGGAGCAGCAGGGGCAGCCGCAGGAGCGGGAGCGGGAGCAGCAGGGGCAGCCGCAGGAGCGGGAGCGGGGGCAGCAGCGGGAGCCGGAGCAGCCGCAGGAGCGGGGGGCAGGGGCGGGGGCAGAAGCACCTGCTGCAACTTCCTGTACCTGTACATCATATGCAGTTCCGTTAACGGTTACTTGAAAACGTTTCATATCTTTTACTCCTCCTAATACTTCGCGGAGCTTTTTGGTCCGCTCATTTAATCATCATTTGACATGGGATGTCATTTGCGGCACGCTCTATGGCAGTGCATGCCTTTAGCCGATAGAGCTTGCCCACAGAATACCGCGTGGAAAAGGGGAAAAATCCGAAGATCTTAGCTCCTGGTTACAAAGGCAGGTTGCCGTGCTTTTTGGGATGACGGCTCACCCGCTTGGCCGAGAGAAGATCCAGCGCCGCCAGAATGGCAGGGCGGGTCACCTCGGGGGAAATCACATCGTCCAGATGGCCTGCCTTGGCAGCTGCCAAAGCGGAAGCCTCGCCTTGCTCGTACTCTGCCTGCACCTGCTCCCTGGATTTTTCGGCAGTAATCTTGTCTGCGTACAGGAAGGCCACTGCAGTCTGAGGCTCCAGAGGAGAGATGACGGCATCGGGCCATGCAATGGTGTAATCGGAGTTGGCGGCTCTTCCCGCCAGTGCCACATAGGCAGCTCCGTAGGCTTTTCCGGTAATCACCGCCACCTTGGCAGTGGTTGCTTCGGCGTAAACGTGGGACAGTTTGGCCATCTCCCGCACCGACCCGCAAAGCTCCGCCTTGGAAGAAGGCTCAAAGCCGGCGGCGTTTACAAAGGTCACAACGGGAATCTGGAACGCATCGCAGACATTGACCAGCTTGGCAATTTTGTTGCAGCCATCAGCACAGAGCTTGCCGGAAGCCGCCACAATGCCCACCGGGTATCCGGCCATAGAGGCCAAAGCGGTATAGGCGCAATCGTCGGCAAAGCCGCCCAGCAGCTCCACCACACTGCCGGAATCGCAGAAGGCAGCGGCCAAGTCCTTACCGGGTGCTCCGGCGGCAGGCAGCGCCTCTGCAGGGGCTGCAAAATCAAGAACAGGGGATGCCGCCAAATTGTTGAGGGGAAGGCGAATCAGCATCTGTTTGACCGCATCGATAGCCTCGGCATCGGTGTCTGCCACCACATGGGCAATCCCCGCTTTGGCTGCCGCTTCTGCGGTGCCTGCCCCCTCCACCTTGTCCTGAGAAAGGGCGGGAGGGGTCATGAAGAACTGGGCGTCCTTGGTCATTACTACAAAATCGGCGCAGCAGGCCAACAAGGCAGAAGACCCTGCGCAGGTTCCCGCCACCAAAGAGATTTGGGGCACTACGCCGGAAAGGTTGTTAATACGCAGCAGCAGTTCGCTGTAAGCCGCCAGCACGTCGGCTCCTTCCGCCACCCGTGCTCCGGCGCTGTCGTAAATGCCCACCACCGGAATACCGGTTTTAAGAGCCAGATCATAGAGCTTTGCTATCTTGGTGGCCTGAGCCCTACCAAATCCGCTTCCATCCTGGGCAAAGGCACAGGCCGGGCTTCCCATTACAGCGCCATAGCCGCAGACTACGCCGGCCGGCTCATCACCCGTCATGACAAAGCCGTCCAGCTCCACAAAGGAATCCGCATCGAACAGCATAGCCAGCCGCTCTCGGGCGGGTGAGGGTTTCCCCAACATATCCCGCGCCTGCCGAAAGGTTTGTGCACTCATCTAGGTTCCTCCATCCGTGTATATTTTGCATCGTTATAACATTGTCAAAATTGTAATCATGTTAAAGTATACACGAAAAATTCTCAACTCTCAACTAAAAAACTCTTTTTTTATCATAAATTGATATTAAGAATGAAAGGGTGGGAAAATGTATAAAAAATCAGGGTTCTGCGACAGGATTATGGTGCTACTCTCTTAGAAAAAACTGCTGCCAACCGCTTAACCATCAATAAAAAGGGGATGACGAAATTTTTCCTAAAGTAGATTAGCAAAAATTCCCTACCGTTGTCCACCCCTGAGCGGAGCCTTTTGCAAATTTTCTCACCCTACAGGCGTCTGCTAATACTAGAACTGCCCCTCTTATGAATTTTTATCCTATGGGCTGGTGCAAAAATCATCCGATGCTTCAAATCCCAAAACCCCATATTGCTCTTGCGGTTATTTTGGAGATACCCAAAGGTTGTATGCGGACAAACAATAAGCCGCACCGTCTTTTTCCAAACGGTGCAGCTTAGCTGCTTAGGCAATCTGATTTTTTAAGGGAACAAAACTTTACGCCGCACCTGCCGCCGCCAAAGCCAACGCTCTGCGACTGTTGCGATGACTGATGATTGCTTCCCGCAAGGCACAGTATTTATCCACAAAGGTGACGATGTAGCCCTCCTTGTAGCGGGGGGGCACCAGCGTAATCAGCCACATGTGGCGGCGGATGATATCCTCCTCCACCTTGTTGAGGGTGCAGATCTTTCTGGCATTTTCCAAAGCGGTGATGGGGTGTCTGCGCAGATGCCGGTGAGCTTCCTCCTTGTTTTTCTTCCGGTCATAGAGGAAAAGGTCATGCAAAAGCCCGCCTCGGGCAGCGCTTTTGCTGTCCCACCCCAGCAGTTTGGCAATAAAAAAACTAAAATACGCTACGTCCAGACAATGGTTGAGCCGGGAATGACAGTTGTGCTGTATGTAGTTGCCCAGCTCCTGCACTTGGGGATGTTCCAGCAGCGGGCGAATGTGGAGATAAAATTCAGCAATCACATCTGAACGAAATCTCCGAAACTTTCGGAAAAATATCATATTAATAAAATCATCCTTCGGGTGGAATTAGAAGAAGCCAATGGGTATGTTAAAAACCCTTCTTTTTTGAGTCACGTTATTTATTATAGCAGATGAGTAAAAAATGTCCACACTGAAAAATCTGCCTGCACTGCTCCTAACACAAAAAAAGCCGCCATACGGCAGCTTTTTGGCACCCCCAATAGGAATCGAACCTATAACTAGCCCTTAGGAGGGGCTTGTTATATCCATTTAACTATGGGGGCATAAAAACAAAACAAGCCCGCCGCAGGGACGGGTTTGTCTTACGGCTATCAAGAGCTTATGCCATATAAACGTTCAGTCCGTACACAATAATGGTGACGATAAAAAAGACAATGGCACAAAAACGAGTTGCCCGATAAAGCATAGCATCCCGTGTGCGCCCGCCGTTCTTGCCAAAGAAGGAGTCGCTATCTCCACCGGTCAGCGCAGTGATGCCGCCGCCCTTGGTTCCTTCCTGAAGCAGAACCAACAGCGAAATAGCTATGCTCATCAGCACCATGATGATGCCGCCAATCACTTCAAACACACTCATGTCTTCACAGTCCTTTCCTGCGGTTACCCGGCAAATTCAAGGGCATATCCAGCCTTAAAATTTTACCACAATGCAATCGCTTTTGCAAGGATAAAATAAAGTTCCTGTTTTTTCTTTTTTAAACCATTATTTTTTAAAAGCAGAACAGATCCTAAAACACCTCTCTGCGGTGGCGGGAATGATACAAAAAACCACCTAGTGGCAAACCTAGGTGGTTTTTCTGGTGACCCGTACGGGACTCGAACCCGTGTTACCGCCGTGAAAGGGCGGTGTCTTAACCGCTTGACCAACGGGCCAGAAAGAGTGAGATCGGAAAAACAAGGCTTTATTTCCATTCTCATCTCATTTGGTAGCGGCAACTGGATTTGAACCAGTGACTCTCCGGGTATGAACCGAATGCTCTAGCCAACTGAGCTATGCCGCCACATCGGCTTAGTCATTATAGCGTATCCATAAAAATTTGTCAACACACTTGTCGAGAAAATATTTTTTTGATTGGATTTGAGGTTTTTTGGCTTTGCTGCCTGAAAAAAGGCTGCCGAATCACCCTTGGTGATCCGGCAGCCTTCTTCTATTCTTGGGGGATCTTTTTCATCGTAAGGGAAATTCTTTTTTTGGCCACATCCACTGCCAGCACCTTCACCTTGACCACCTGCCCCACCTTGACGGCGTCCAGGGGGTGCTTGATAAAGCGGTCGGACAGTTGGGACACATGCACCAGTCCGTCCTGATGGACTCCAATGTCCACAAAGGCGCCAAAGTCCACAATATTCCGCACCGTTCCCGAAAGGATCATCTCCGGCTGTAGGTCCTCCATCGAGAGGACATCGGTGCGCAGAAGGGGCGGCGGCAGCTCGTCCCGGGGATCTCTGCCCGGCTTGAGCAGCTCGTCAATGATGTCCCGCAGGGTGGGCTCTCCCACCCCCACCTTTTGGGCCAGCACCGGCAAACCAATGTCAAAGGCCCGGCTTCTCAGTTGAGAAAGGTTTTCGGTGCCCACATCGGTCAGGGCAAAGCCGCACTCGGTCAGCAGGGCCTTGGTGGCCCGATAGCTTTCGGGGTGAACGGCGGTGGAATCTAAAATATTCTTACCACCTTTCACCCGCAAAAATCCGGCACACTGCTCAAAGGATTTGGCCCCCAGTTTGGGCACCTTTTTGAGCTGGCTGCGGTCGGTAAAGGCGCCGTTTTCCTCCCGATAGGACACAATGTTTTTGGCCACCGTCTTGTTAATTCCAGCCACATACCCCAGCAGGGAGTGAGAGGCGGTGTTTAAATCCACCCCCACGCTGTTGACACAGCTTTCCACCACGCCGCCCAGGGAGGCATCCAACTTGGCGGGAGGCATATCGTGCTGATATTGTCCCACCCCGATGGCCTTGGGGTCGATTTTGACCAGCTCGGCCAAGGGGTCTTGGATGCGCCGGGCAATGGAGACGGCGCTGCGCAGGCTGACGTCAAACTCGGGGAATTCCTCCGCCGCCAGCTTGGAGGCGGAATACACCGAAGCCCCTGCCTCGCTGACCACCATATAGCTCACCTTTTGGGGGATTTCTCCAATCAGCTCGGCCACAAACTGCTCGCTTTCCCTCGAAGCGGTGCCGTTGCCAATGGAAATGACATTGACTTTGTGCTTTTGAATCAGCTCCTTGAGAATGCGTTTGGACTCCTCTACCCTGTTTTGGGGGGGAGTGGGATAGATCACCGTGGTGTCCAAAACCTTTCCGGTAGCGTCCACCACCGCAATTTTGCAACCGGTGCGGTAGGCGGGGTCCAGACCCAGCACCACCCGATCCTTGAGGGGCGGCTGCATCAAAAGCTGACTGAGGTTTTCTTTAAACACTTCGATGGCGCTGTCCTGGGCCTTTTCGGTAAGCGCCCCTCGCAGTTCGTTTTCCAAAGATGGGAAGATGAGGCGGGAGTAGCTGTCGTCAATGGCCTTGACCATCCACTCCCTGGCAGGGCTTTCCCCTTTTAGAACCTCCTGGTAAATCAGCCCCAAGGCTTCCTGGGATTCCGCCACAAGGCTTACCTTCAAAAAGCCTTCCTTCTCCCCCCGGTTGATGGCCAAAATCCGGTGTCCGGGCAGTTTTTGGTAAGGCTCCTGAAAATCGTAGTACATGGAGTAGACGCTGTCTTCCTCCTTGGCGGCAACGGTTTTTACCTCCGCCTTTTGGCTCAGATAAGCGCGGAGCTTGCTGCGGATACCGGCATCGTCGGAAACCATTTCCGCCACAATGTCCATGGCTCCCTGCAGGACAGCGGCCACGTCGGGCAGTTGTTTTTCTTCATCCACATAATCCTCGGCCAAAATCAGAGGATCCGCCATATCCCGCTTTTGCTCCAGCAGGGTCAGGGCCAAAGGCTCCAGCCCCCGCTCCCGGGCCATCGACGCTCTGGTTCTGCGCTTGGGCTTATAAGGGCGGTAAAGGTCTTCCACCTCTGCCAACGTCTTGGTTTTTTCAATGGCGGCGGCAAGCTCAGGGGTGAGCTTTTCCTGCTCGGCAATGGTGGAGCTTACTTCCTCCTTGCGCTTTTGCAGATTTTGCAGGTACCCCAGCCGCTCCGAAAGGTTCCGCAGCACCGTATCGTCCAAGCTGCCGGTGATTTCCTTGCGGTACCGGGCGATAAAGGGGATGGTGGCTCCTCCCTCAATTAATTGGACGGCAGCGTCCACCTGCCACTGTTCCAGCCCCAGTTCGTTTGCCAGTTGCTGATTAATTGTCATGCCATACATCCTTTGCTTTAAGTTGCACTGTCCCTTGAAAACAGCGCAAGATTCCATCTTTGATTGTATCACAGGAAAGGCCAAGGGGAAAGTATTTTTGCGCAAGATCCCACCGGTTTGAAAAAATGCCCTGTTTTCTTTTCCTGCTCCTTGTAGCGTATTCGGTTGGCTGCAGCGGTCCCGATGCCTGGAAAAAGCAATGAACCCTTCGCCTTGACGGTTTGGGAATGTCAGCGCCTTGAATCCCGATGGGATATCTGATAAAATGAGAACTGTCAACCATTATTTGAGTATTTGATGGATGGGCAGTGAAAAAGAAGGGATGGAGCCTATGAGCCAGAGCAATAAAAAGTCGGTCACCTCCAAGGATGTCGCCAATCTGGCGGGAGTCTCCCAAGCAACGGTATCCCGGGTGTTCAGCCGGCGGGACTACGTCCGGGACGACACGGTAGAAAAGGTCATGGCTGCCGCAAAGGAGCTGGGGTACAAGCCGGTTACCGCTTCCAAAGGCTTGGGCGGCCGGGAAACCAATTTGATTGCGGTGGTCTCTCTCAACTTTGTCAACCCTTTTTATCAAACCCTTCTCATCCGCCTTTCGGAGATGGTGTCCGCCATGGGCAAGCAGCTGCTGTTTGTGGAATCTCCCTATGAACAGGATCTGGACGATATTCTCTATCGGGTGTTGCAGTACAATGTGGACGCAGTCATTGTGCTGTCTGCAGCTCTTTCCGTGCGGATGAGCGACAAATTTTCCCGGGTTAAGGTTCCCCTTGTTCTCTTTAATTGCCAGTACGACAGCCGATACTTCTTTTCTGTCTGCTCCGACAATGTGGACGCAGGATCCATGGTGGCCGATTATCTGGTTGCCAAGGGATACGACAGCTTTGGCTTTATTTCCGGAAAGCCCTCCCGCCAGACCAGTGTCTTCCGCCACAAGGGTTTTGCGGACACCCTGGCCCGCCATGGATTTCATAAAATTGCGGTGGCCAGCGGCGATTACAGCTACAGTTCCGGCGCCAAGGCTCTGATGCAAATTTTCCGTCAGGGCAAGCTGCCCCGGGCCATCTTTTGCGCCAATGATTTAATGGCCTTTGGCGCCATGGATGTAGCCCGCCATAAGCTGGGGCTTCAAGTGCCCCAGGACATTGCCTTTGTGGGCTTTGACAGCCTGGAGCAGGCCCAGTGGAGCAGTTACCAGCTCACCTCGGTTTCCCAGCCGGTCAACGAAATGGTGGAATACACCCAGAATTACCTGCACCGCAAATTTACAGGACAGGAAACCAGTGGCGGCTATGTGCTGCTCAAAACCAAAATGATTGAGCGCACCTCCGCCTGAAAGCCTGCATAGCATCAAAACAGCCTTTGCCGCAAATTAGGGCAAAGGCTGTTTTTATAGCGTTAAAGGGCCGACAAAACCCTTCCCAACCGGCAGACCGGCAGGCCCATCACATTGTAAAAATCTCCGGTAATTCCTTCCACCAGCAGAGCTCCCTTCCCCTGAATGCCATAGGCTCCCGCCTTATCCATGGGCTCTCCGCTGTCCACATAGGCTTTTATTTCTTCCGGGGAAAGGGGAAGAAACCGCACCTGTGTCCCCTCCGAAAAAACCTGTTCCCCTTGGGAGGAAAGTACCGCCACTCCCGTATAAACGGTATGCTCCCGCCCCGATAGCGCCTGCAGCATTCGGGTGGCGTCGGCTGCATCCTGAGGCTTTCCAAAAATTTCTCCCTCCAACACCACAATGGTGTCCGCCCCAATCACCACATCGCAGGGGTACTGCTCCGCCACCGCCCGGGCTTTGCGCAAAGCCAGCAGCTCCGCTCCCCGGCGGGGAGGAACCCCGGTGGGAAAGCTCTCGTCGGTGGGTTTGGTGATGATGGCAAAGTCGGAAGAAATATACTCCAGCAGCTCCCTGCGCCGGGGGGAACCAGAGGCCAATATCAGCATAAAAATTTCCCCTTTGGATAATAAAATTATCTTTAAAAGGTTAAGTGAAAAGGTTGTGCAGACTTGGGGTTATTTTCCGGTGGAGCCAAACCCTTTTTCGCCCCGTTCTGTCTCGGAAAGGCCCTCCACCTCCACAATGTTTGCCAGAGCCACCGGCAGAAGCACCAGCTGGGCAATTCGCTCCCCCGGTTGGATGGTGTAGTCCTCTTCTCCGTGATTGACCAGACCCACCAAAATTTCGCCCCGGTAGTCGGCGTCAATCACTCCCACGGCGTTGGCGGGAACAATGCCATGACGGATGCCAAGGCCGCTGCGCCCAAAAACAAAGCCCGCCCATCCCGGTTGGATCTCCACCGCCACGCCGGTGGGCACCGTAGCCCGCCCCTTGGCAGGCAGCAGCAGCGGCTCGGTCAGGCAGGCGCAAAGGTCGGCCCCTGCGCTGGTGGGGGTGGCTCGTTGCGGCAGTTTTGCGTAAGGGTACAGCTTTTTTACCTTTAGCTCTTTCATGGTTTGCTCCTTTTTGGGGGAAGAACCTCTCCCCGGTAGTATAGGCCCCGGGTGTGGGACATTGGGGGCTTTTCTTCCTTGTCAAAGCCCTTTAGCACCTGGTGGGTTTCTGCCGGAGTTTCCCGGGTTAAATAAATGGTGTAAAAGTCAAGGCCTCGCAGCTCGGAAAGCCGATCCCCCATCCAGAGGGGCACGCAGTTGTAGAGGGTGGAAATCCTGCCGTCACAATCCAGAAAGAACTCCTTGTCCATCCGATCGGTGAGGGATGGATAGCCGCAGCCCCTGCCCTTGCAACTTAGGCCGTGAGCCTTGGCAGGGCAGTTGCGCAGCGCCATCAAGGGCAAATAGCCATAAGCCAGCAGCCCTTTGGGCAGATTCCCCTGAACTGCCTTCGCTTCGGCCAAGGTTAGCTCAAAGCTCAAGGTAGCGTCGGCAAGGCCCAAACGTCGGTATTCCTCCAGCGCCGGGGTGTTAAAGATGTTGAGGAACCCATCCCCATGCAGGGTAAAGCCCCATTCTTTTGCCTGCCGAAGGGCCCCCAAAGAGCCCACCACCCCGTGGCAGACCCCTGTCCGGCGGATGTTCTCCAGCTGAGCGGGCAGCAACCCGTCGGCGCCAAAGGTGCAGCGGGGCAGTTCCACCGCCATTCGATGGAGGTTTTCCCCAATGAGGGCAGCATCCGCTTCCTCCCATAGGTGGAGGGGCAATATCAGCAGTTGGGCATTGGTGGCGGCGGCAACGGGAAGTTGGTCCGCCCGGCCCAGGCGAATGCGCTGCTCCGGCTCCTTGGGAGGTTGTGGAACGGCCGAAGGCTCCCACACCTTTTGCGCTGCCTTTCGGTTCCAGGCAACGGGGTGAAGGGTTTCCCGCAAGGTTAGCAGTTCTTCCAACGCTTGCCTCCGCAGGGCATTCAGGGCGGAGGCGGGCAGCATCCAATCCGGATCCAACCGGCATTGGATCTCCTCCACCACAAAGGGGGTCCCTCCCGTTTTGGTCAGGGCGGCCTTGGCTCTCCCCTCGTCGGTGGGGGCGGTCAGAGCTTTTTGAGGCTCCTCCCCCGTCACCGTCACTTCCCTGCCCTGTCTATCCCGCACTGTAAGGGAGGAGGGCTGCCCCGCCTTCATGGTAAACTCAAAGGTGATGGGCACCCTCTGCACCTCTTGGCGGTAAAGGGCCTGATAGCCTTTGAGCAGCGAAGAAGTAGCGGCGGTGACATCCTCTTTTTGACGGATGCCGTACATGGAAGCGTCCCGCTGCCCTGTAAGATATCCTTCGGTAAAGCCGCTGCGGGAAAAGACCGCAGCCAAATCCTCTTTGTTGTAATAGGCTTTGTTTCGGGCGGCCACACAGGCGGAGACTGCCGCCGCCACATATTCCGGCCGCTTCATCCGCCCTTCAATTTTGACGCAGCACACCCCTGCCTGTTCCAGCTCCTCCAGCCGGTCCAGCAGAGAGAGGTCCTTGAGAGAAAGGGCATGGCTACTCCTGCCCCCTGCAAAGGGCAGGCGGCAGGGTTGGGCGCAAAGCCCCCGGTTTCCGCTGCGCCCACCGATCACCGAGGAGAGGTAGCACTGTCCCGAAACGCTCATGCACAGCGCCCCGTGGACAAACACCTCCAGCTCCAGGGAGGTTTCCCGGCGGATGGCGGCGATTTCTTCCAGGGTCAATTCCCGGGCCAGAACCACCCGGTCAAACCCCATCTCCTCCAACTGCTTGGCCCCTGCTACCCCGGTGATGCTCATCTGGGTGGAGGCGTGGAGAGGAAGCTGGGGACATCCCGCCTGGATGGAGGCAGCCACCGCCAAATCCTGTACCAGCACGGCGTCCACCCCCAAGGCACAGGCGGTTTCCAGTGCACCAAGGAGCAACGCCTCTTCTTCCTGACGAATGAGGGTGTTGAGGGTAAGGTACACCTTGACCCCCCGGCCATGGCAGTAGGCTATCGCCTGGGCCAGCTGCTCCTGGTCAAAGCCTTGGGCACTGCGCCTTGCGTTGAGTAGCCCGGCTGCTCCCAAATAAACGGCATCGGCGCCGCTTCGGACTGCCGCGGTAAGACTTTCCGGGCCGCCGGCCGGCGCCAATATTTCCAAATTCAAAATGAGGTTGCCTCCTTGTTATATCCTTCGTTTGGGCTTGTAAAGGCTCTTGCTGCGGTTTCGGCGGTTGCGGTTGCGGGCAATCATCAAAAAGATATACAGCACAATGAGCAGCACCACAAAGATGACGGCAAACTTAAACCAGAAGGAGGCCACCACCGCCTTGACCTGCTCCAAAATTACCAAAATGCGGGAGGCTTCCACCGATTCGGCGGCCAACAGCTGTACCCTGCCCACTTCCTCGTTGTAGAGCACCAGACTGACCCAACCGATGGCGTCCCCCTTGGTGACGGGAGCATCCACCACCTCCGGCACCTCAAAATTCATCACCACGCCGGTAGCGGGATCCAAATCCTTGGGCACCAGGTAGGTGAAGTTGTCCGCCGTAACCAGTTGTATGTGATCCTTTTCGGTATTGAGCCGCAAAGGAACCTCCGCCAGTGCCCGGTTTTTGGCTACCAGCATCTTCACTTTAAAGGAATCAAAGACCCAATCGTAGATGCGCCGATGGTCCTCATAATCGGCGCGGCCTTCCAACACCTTGCCGCTGGCATCCAGATAAGGGGCCCCCATGGTAACCAGCAGATAGGTAAAGCCGTCCTTGGTGGCGGTGGAAATCAAGCACCGCCCTGCCTGAGGCAAAGTGCCGCTTTTTACTCCTTTGAGGTAGGGGTAATAGTAAGTGGTGCCCGGCACCTGCATCTGAATGGTGGTGGACCAATCCAGCCCCTCGGGATTTTTGTTGGTGGGGGCTGCCGAATAACTGTAGGTGGACACAATTTCCATAAACCCCGGCAAGCTCAGGGCATGACGGGCGATGGTGGCCATATCCCTTGCGGTGGTCACTTGCTGAGGATCGAACAGGCCGTTGGGGTTGACAAAATTGGTGTTGGTAGCGCCCAGTTCTTTGGCGCGCTTGTTCATCATCTCCACAAACTTGGTCTGATTGGAAGGGTCGTTGCCCCCTCCTGCCACATGGTTGGCTATGGTCATGGCCACCTCGTTGCCGGAGCGGAGCATCATGCCGTATAACAGCTCCCTCATAGGCATTTCTTCCCCGGCGTACATCCCCGCCAAGCTGACGCTGCCAAAGTTGCGCCCGTAGTTGTACAGGTAATCCTGCACATAGTTGGGGTAGACAACAGGCACCCCAAGGTCGGGCGTATTTTCCAGCGCCAGAATACAGGTCATAATCTTGACCAGGGAGGCGGGGTAGGCAGGCTTGTCCGCATTTTTCTCATAAATCACATCTTGTGTGTCCATATTGTAAAGGTAGATAAACTCGCTGGAGGGCTCAAAATCCGGCTGATGATTGGGGGCGGCATAAGCCGGTAAGGCAGGTAGTGCTAACAAAAGAACTACCACCACGGCAAACAGTCTTTTCATTTTGACTTTCTCCCCCTGTTCGGTTATAGTAGAGATTGGATTTATTGTTACATAGTATACCAGAAATCACCCCGCCAATCAAATATCGGGGAGAGTTATCATTGTGAATTTTCCGCGAAGGGAGCGGGCCTTTTGATTTACGTAACCGGAGATATGCACGGGGATCTCACCCGCTTTAAAAGCAAACCCATGCGGGCCCTGCGAAAAAACGATGTCCTCATCGTCTGCGGGGACTTTGGCTTTGTGTGGGACGATTCCCCCAAAGAAAAACGCATCCTAAAATGGATTGGCAAACGCAAATACCATGTCCTGTTTGTGGAGGGCCCCAACGACAATCTGGAGCTGCTGCGCCGCTACCCCCAAGCTGAGTGGAACGGGGGCAAAGTCCGGGAAATTTCCGGACGGTTGCGCCAGCTGATGCGGGGAGAAATTTACTCCATCGAAGGCAAGGTCATCTTTGCCTTTGGGGGTGGATCCCGCAAGGAGGAATCGGACCTCCTGCCCCCTTGGGCCCAGTGGGAGCTTCCCTCCCCTGAGGAGCTGGAACACGCCCGCCAAAATTTGGCCAAGTGGGACAACAAGGTGGACTACATCATCACCCATCAGCCCAGCCGCAAAATCATGGAATTTTTGCACCCCCACCACCACGACGTCAACGTATTGGACGCCTTCCTGGATGAATTGCGAAAAACCTGCACCTATCGCCGGTGGTACTTTGGTTTTCTGCATAAAAACAAACAAATTCCCCCGGCGGAAGTTGCCCTCTTTCAGGATGTAGTGCGGGCAAATTAGCCAAAGGTTCCCGCTCAACTCTCAACCCATAGAAAGGACCATGGATATGAAGCTGGCCATCGGCATGACACAGACCGCTACCCTTGTTGTGGAACCAAGGCACACCGCTGCTGCTGTGGGCAGCGGCGATCTGGAGGTGTTTTCCACCCCTATGATGGCAGCGCTGATGGAGCAGGCTGCCGCCGCTGCCCTCCGCCCCGCTCTGCCGGCGGAGAAAACCTCGGTGGGCATCAGCCTGCAAATCGCCCACACCAGCGCCACCCCTGTGGGGATGCGGGTAGAGGCTGTGGCCACCGTCACCAAAGTGGGGGGAAGCCGGGTGGAGTTTTCCGTCACCGCCCGGGATGAGGCGGGGGAAATCGGCTCCGGAACCCATACAAGGGTTGTGGTGGACCGCGCCCGCTTTTTGGAAAAGACGGCAGCTAAAACCACAACGTAAAGCTCTCAGCCACAGGCAGGTTTTTCCTAAGCTGCAAAGCTCAAGCGCCCTTTCGGAGGAAAGGGCGCTTTTTCTCGCTTAAAAGGAAGGGGCGGTTTCTGCCCCCTATTGCTCTTCCTTGCAGAGCTCCAGCACCAGATGCAAAGCATACATACTGGCCCAGTTGCGGATGAGTTCCCGCTGGTTGTCATATCCCCGGGAAAGGTGAAGTTCCAGCACCTTTTCCTGTGTCTCGGTTGCCGCCGCCACATAGACAAGCCCCACCGGCTTTTGGGGAGTGCCTCCTCCGGGGCCTGCAATGCCTGTGGTGGAAAGGCCAATGCTTGCGCCGGAAGCAGCGCGAATGCCCCGGGCCATTTCCAGAGCGCACTGCCGGGAAACAGCTCCGTGCCCCTCCAGCGTTTGGGGAGAAACACCCAGCATGGCCACCTTGCTCTCGTTGGAATAGGTGACCGCTCCGCACAAAAACACCTGAGAGGCTCCCGGAATCTCGGTCAGGCGGGAAGCGATGGTGCCGCCGGTACAGCTTTCTGCCACCGCAATGGTTTTATCAAGCTCGGTCAATCTGCCCACCAAAGCGTGCTGCAAATCCTGAACATCCACCCCGTAAACATAGTCGGAAAAAAGGGTGCAGATTTCCTCCACCACCGGCTGCATCAAGGCCTCTGCCTCCTTCTCGTCGGCAGCGGAGGCAGTTACCCGCAGCTGTACCTCCCCCAGCTTGGCGTAAGGGGCAATGGTGGGATTTTGATGGTCCAGCATGCTCTGGTGGAGCTTATCCTCCACCGTGGACTCCCCAATGTTGAAGAGATGAATGGTGTGGGAGCGCAGAACCCGGTTGGAGCGGCTTTCCAGATAGGGGCGCACCTGCTTTTGAAACATGGCCGTCATCTCACCGGGAGGCCCGGGCAGCATGATGACAATTTTGCCCTGATGCTCCAGAGCCAAGCCGGGAGCGGTGCCCTGATCGTTGGCAAAAATGTGGGACCCTTTGGGAAAGTAGGCCTGCTTTTCGTTGTTTTTGGTAAACACTCTGCCCCGACCTTTAAAGATGGCCTCCATCTTTTCCAAAGAGGGGCGGTGCAATTCCATGGGGAGCCCAAAGTGCTCCGCCACCGTTTCCTTGGTCAAATCGTCGTAGGTGGGGCCAAGGCCTCCGGTGGTAATCACCATATCCGCCCGGGAAAGAGCCAGGCGCAGGCTTTGGGCCAAGCGTTTGGCGTTGTCCCCCACCACACTCTGATAGTAGCAGCCAATGCCCAGAGCAGCCAGCTCTCGGGCCAGATAGGCGGCGTTGGTGTTTACAATTTCCCCCAGCAAAAGCTCGGTTCCCACACATAAAATTTCTGCGTTCATCTGTCCACTTCCTTTGCAGTTCGCTGGATTTATTCTACACCTTTTGAAGGAGAATGCAAAGATTATTCGAAAAACTTCGGTAAAAAGTAACACAACCTGCCAACTTTGCGTATACTGGAGCAAACCCGTTCTGGAAGCAGGAAGAGGTGTTTTTCCTGCCTTCCGACTTTGCTTCCGGAAAGGATGTGGCGGAAATGAGAAGAAGACGGAGAAACTGTGGACGAGATGGCCTGACTCTTTTTCTGACAGCCTTTGGCCTCGGTCTGCTGGTCGCCCTTGTCTGCTCTGTGCGACTGGCTCTGTTTTTTGCAGCCATCATCCTCATTTATGTCGGCGTTACCCTACGCGGCTAATAGAAGTTCACACTTGATGTAACGGAGGTGCCCCTATGAAGATTGTCGTATTCAAAAGTCCCCGCTTTCTGTCCCCTTTGCTGCGGATGATTTTTAAAATTAAGAAGGACTAATACATAAATTCCATCCTCCTGTTCCAACTCTTTTCACTCCCTTCTCCACTTGTCACAAGCTTATCCTAAAGGCACGCAGGCTGTCGGAAAAGCCCTTAAGCAACGGCTTTTCCGACAGCCTGCGTGCCTTTAGGCAGCTTTTTATGGTTCTATTGTATGCCAGAGTGGCCAGAGCGTTGACAAACAGGGTAAAACCACCGCTACAAGGGCCGCTGGGGGTTTGCAATCAGGAAGGTAAGTTGCTATACTGTAAACTAATATTTTTTGACTGAACTGCAGAGGATGGGGTGATTGCGATGCAGTATCTTCTGGTTTTTCTCGAAGGGGTGGGCACCTTTGTCTCCCCCTGTATGCTTCCTATGCTTCCCATTTACATTGCGTATTTTTCGGCAGGCTCCGGTCGCCGCAAGGCCTTGAGTAACGCGCTGGGCTTTGTGCTGGGCTTTACCTTGGTGTTTATGGCCATGGGGGCGGCGGCTGGCACCATCGGCCAGTTTCTTTCCACCCACAAAAGGCCTATTATGCAGGTGGCGGGGGTTTTATCCATTTTGCTGGGACTGATCTATGCGGGGCTGATTCCCGCCCCCATCGCCCGGCTGCTCAAGGGTTTTTCCCTGCAGTCCCACCGCCTGCAGGGGCTGAACTTTTTCTCCTCGGTGCTGTTTGGCATCATCTTTTCGGTGGGTTGGACTCCCTGCGTCGGCGTTTTTCTCAGCGCTGCTTTGCTGATGGCGGCGGGGGTGGGGCATACCCTTACCGGTGTGCTGATGCTGCTCTGTTTTTCTCTGGGGCTGGGTATTCCCTTTGTGATGGCTGCCCTGCTGCTGGAACGGTTAACCGATACCTTTGCCTTTTTAAAGCGGCATCTGTCCACCATCCACCGCATTGGCGGAGCTTTTCTGGTGCTGGTGGGCATTGCCATGGTGGGGGGATGGCTGGACCGGCTTTTGGTTTCCCTGCTTTAGGATTTGAAAAGTAGATAGGAGACTTGTCATGCAAAAATTGATCTATTTGCTCATTGCCTTTGCACTGGTTTTGGCTACGGGGGTGCTGGGGTACCGGTACCTCTCCCAGAGGGTTGCCCCTGCCGTTCCGCTGCCCGCTCCTTCCCAAGGGGAAAGTTCCGCGGATTCTGCAGAGGATAGCAGCTCGCAACCACAGGAGCCTCAAAAGATTCCCGCTCCCGACTTTACCGCCTACGATGCCGACGGCAATCCCGTCAAACTGTCCGACCAGCTGGGGACGGTGCCCGTTGTCCTCAACTTCTGGGCCAGCTGGTGCCCTCCCTGCCGGATGGAGATGCCCCATTTTGACAAGATAGCTGCGGAGTATGACAGCGATGTGTTGCGCTTTTTGATGGTGGATATGGTGGGAACCAGCGGCTCCTACATCGAAACCAGAGAAAAAGCCCAGTCCTACCTCCAGGAAGAGGGGTTTACCTTTCCCGTTTGGTTTGACGAGGATCAGGATGCTTTGATGACCTATGGAATCAGCGCCTTCCCCTCCACCGTTTTCATCGATGCCCAAGGCAATGTGGAAGGAGCCTATTCCGGGGCCATGAGCGAGGAAACTCTGCGGATGTTTTTACAAGAACTGTTCGGGTTATAGCGCCTTCTGCACACAGAGCACTGCCATCCAAAGCAAAAGGTGTGGTGCAGACCGTCTGCGTAGCCGGTGCAAAGGCACAGTAGTTCATGGGGGGGAATTGGCCTTCAATCCGGGCAACGCAAAGGGTCTGCATAACACAGGCGCAGACCCTTTTGGGTTATTGTGCTTTTTTCACCGGCACGGCGCTGTCCTGCGCCAGGCGGCCATCGTGTATTTTAACCACCCGCCTTGCTTGGGCTGCCACCCCACTGTCGTGGGTAATCAGCACCACCGTTTTTCCCTCTTGGTTGAGCTCCTTTAAAATCCGCATGATTTCTGCCCCCGAGGTGCTGTCCAGATTGCCGGTGGGCTCATCCGCCAAAATAATGGGGGGCTTGGCGGCAATGGCTCGGGCAATGGCGGTTCGCTGCTGCTGCCCTCCCGACATTTGGGGGGGCCTGTGATGGCTCCGGGCCGTCAGGCCCACGCGATGCAGGGCCTCCAGTGCCAGCCGGCGACGAATTTCCCGCCCCATTCCCCGGTACAGCAGGGGCAGTTCCACATTTTCCAGAGCGGTCAGACTGGGGATCAGGTTAAATCCCTGAAAGACAAAGCCTATACTTTGGTTGCGGATGATGGAAAGTGCATCGTCACACAGGGAGGTGATCTCCTGCCCATCCAGCAGATAACGCCCCGCTGTAGGCATATCCAAGCAGCCGATTAGATTCATCAGGGTGGATTTTCCCGACCCGCTCTGACCAACCACCGCCACCAGCTCCCCTGTTTCAATGGCAAGGCTGACGCCGTCCAGCGCACGCACTTCCCCCGGGCCGGGATTGTAAATTTTATGCACATCCTCCAGCAGAATCAGGGGCATTGCATGATTTCCTTTCGTTGGCATACTCTGCACATAGTATATACCAAAGGCTTTTTTTCATGCTCTTAAATTTCGAAGTCTCTCCATATTTTTCTCTTTTTTTCTTCTTTCTTTTCCATTATAATATAGGCAATTCAACTTGTGGGAGGCTGTCTATGTTTTGTCCCAACTGCCACGCTTATGTGGAGGAAAACCACCTGCTTAAAAAAAATGTAAAGAAATTTGAAAATGTCGTGATAGAATACGATGCCCGTTGCCCCGCCTGCCGGGAGGAAATCGGCCACATGTACTGGGGTGTGTTTACCCCTGCCCAGCGCTTTCGCCTCAAGGAGGGATCGCTTTCCGCGCCCTCATCCCCTGCCCCACCGCCCGAAGCTTCCCCTCCCTTTCCCGCTGAAAACGTCCCGGCTGCAAAGGAGATTCAACTCAACTGGCCCCAATCTTCCCCGCCGGAGGCCTGCACCTGCCCTCACTGCGGAAAACTGCTGCCCAAAGAATACAAAAAAGTGGGGCCGGACAGCAGAGGTTAGTTTTTTATCCCAAAAGAAAAGCCATCAAAACGGCGGCCCATCCGGGCCGCCTGTTCTATATTTGGTGCTATCAAAGCAGGGTGTCCCTTCGGCTGTTTTAGCGGATTGCAGAAGGAATTGCGCTGCTTGATTCTTGGGCGGAACCGGCTCATCGGCGGCCCGGCCCGGTCTTCCAGTTGCCGGTAGCCAGCAGGTCATAGCCGCAGGGCAGGGGTTTTGGCAGAGCCAATCCATAAAGGTCGGTGGTGCGGCTTTCCAGACCGGCTGTTTCCTTGCAGCGTCCCCCCAACTTTTCCAGCCGGGCTAACGAGGCCTGACAGGGTAGCGAGGAGTGTTTGCCGATTTCCGCCAGAATTTCCCGCCCTCGCTGGTTGAATCCCAGAATGTGCAGGTAGGGAGGCGTTCCCGCCGAGTCCCGGGGACCAAGGTCCAAAAAAGCGGAAAGAATCAGCCGGCGAATGCGGGCCATGGTATACCGCTTGGTCTTGAGGGAAAAGGCCAGCTCCCCCAAGGTTCCCGCCGAGCGAATCGCGGTGTAAAAGCGGTTTTCCAACCCTTCCGAAAGGTCGGGAAGACGGGCCAGCTCCTTTGGTTCCAGCCTTCGCAGCCGAGCCAGAATGGCTGTTTCCAGCATTTCCGGCCGAGCGGGAAAGAGGCCGTCCTCCCGGGCAACGTCCAGCAAGGCAGCGCAGGAAGCGGGGATATACCGAGCCAACAGGGCGCGGTTTTCTCCGTGGGCCCGCAGCCAAGAGGCGCTGGCGATTCTTCCTTGGGGGGCCAAAGCATCGTGAAAAACTCCCTGCCGCCGAACCACCATGAGGTTGGGGTTCCACCCCAAGGCTTTGGCCTGCCGCAGATACTCCACCCCCAACAGGTCGTTGGGGTTTTTTAGGTGGGAGGAAAGCTCCGTTCCATAGACCTCCTCCACCGCCTGCTGCCTTGCTTTGGCAAAGGTCATCCCCGAAGCCAGTCGGGTGCGAAGCACATCCTCCACCCTCGGGTCATTCACCGAATCGGCCAAGGCTTTTAGCAGGGCTGCATCGCCGCTTTCGCTGCCAAAGCAAAGGGCTTCCACACAGCCGCAGGCGGCCAAAAGCCCCACCCCACCCCGGGCGAAGGTGGGGGCGGGGGCCATGGACCAAGCCACCGGAAGCTCCAAAACCAAATCAAATCCGGCAGATAGTGCACAGGCAGCCCGCACTCGTTTTTCGGTGATGGCAATGTCTCCCCGCTGGACAAAATTCCCGCTCATCACCGCCACCAGATGGGTAATGCCCTTTTGCCGAATGGACGCCGCCAATGCGGCGTGGCCGTTATGAAAAGGATTAAACTCGGCAACAACACCGCCGATCTTCACAATATCGCCCCTTTGTGACGGTTTTTTACTTGATGTTTTTTGAATAATGTAATAATATAGTAGACGTGGTGCGCTTGTCAACGACGGCAGGTACAAGCGCAATTAGAAAAGGGTACATGGATTAAAGAAGGAAAGGATATTTAGAACTTATGATGATTCTCGTAATCAACGCAGGAAGCTCTTCCCTAAAGTATCAGCTCATCGATATGGAAAAGGAGAGCGTGTTGGCCAAGGGCCTATGCGAACGCATTGGACTTTCTGGCAACATCAACCACAAGACCGATAAAGGGGTGGCCGAATACGAAACTCCCTTCCCCACCCATATGGAAGCGTTCCGAGAGCTGGTCAAGCTGCTCACCACCGGGGATTTGGCGGTCATTTCCAGCATGGAGGAGATTTCCGCCGTGGGGCACCGGGTGGTACAGGGTGCCGAGCTGTATAATTCTTCGGTGCTGGTCAACGATGACGTGCTGGCCGCTCTGGAAATGTACTCCGATCTTGCCCCCCTGCACAACCCCGCCAACATCATGGCCATCCGGGCCTGTATGGAAGTGTTTGATCCGTCGGTGCCTCAAGTTGCCGTCTTTGACACCGCCTTCCACCAGAGCATTCCTCAGCATGCTTACCTGTATCCCCTGCCTTATGAACTGTACGAAAAGTACAGAATTCGCCGCTACGGCTTCCACGGCACCAGCCACCGCTATGTCAGCGGCCGGTTGGCTCAGCTGATGGACTGTCCCCTTTCCAAAATGAAGGTGGTTACCTGCCATCTGGGCAACGGCTCCTCCATCACCGCCATCGACGGCGGCAAAAGCGTGGACACCTCCATGGGCTTTACCCCTCTGGCCGGCATCACCATGGGTACCCGCTGCGGCTCCATCGACCCCTCTGTGGTGACCTTCCTCATGGAAAAGGAAAACCTCACCCCCAAGGAAATGGACGACCTGATGAACAAAAAGAGCGGCTATATGGGAATTTCCGGGCTTTCCAGCGACCAGCGGGATCTGGTAAGTGCTGCGGAAGCGGGCAACAAGCGGGCCAAGCTGGCTCTGGATATCCAGCAGTATCAGCTTCGCAAGTACATTGGCTCCTACGCCGCCGCCATGGGCGGGCTGGACGCTGTGGTCTTTACCGGCGGCATCGGCGAAAATGCTCCCCAAACTCGGGAAGCTGCCTGCAAAGGCCTGGATTTTATGGGCATTACCTTGGACAAATCAGCAAATGCCGAATGCCAAGGCCGGGAAGCTCTGATCTCTGCGCCGGGCAGCAAGGTACAGGTGTGGGTCATCCCCACCAACGAGGAGCTGCTCATTGCCCGGGATACCAAGGAAATTGCCGGGCTGTAATGGCCGCGAAACCAAAGCAGGATACCCCTGATCCTCCTTTTGGGTCCGGCAAACATTTATTACAGCAAGCCATTTATCTTCTATTCATAAAAAGAATTCCCCGCCGCAAGACGGGGAATTCTTTTTGTTGTTTTGATTAGAAGTGGCTGCGCACCTTGTAGCTGGTGTGAAGTGCATGATGAGCCTTTTCACTGCCGGGGTGATCGAACCACTCGTCGTAGAGCATTTTTACCATGGGATTTTCGTGGGACTTCCGCAGCTGGCTGCCCTTGTCCTGATTGTAAAGAACAGCGGCGCGCAGACTCCGCAGGTCGACGAAGTTGCGGACATGGGCCGGCTGAACCGGCTGGCCGCCACCGTTGATGCATCCGCCGGGGCAACCCATAATTTCGATGAAGTGGTACTTCTTCTCGCCCTTCTTCACCCGCTTGAGGAGCTTGTCAGCGTTGCCCAGCCCGGAGGCGATGGCGACGTTGATTTCCATATCACCGATCTTGTAGGTGGCTTCCTTGATGCCGTCCATTCCCCGAACTTCCACAAAGTCCACGGGGGAGGCGTCGTCTCCGGTCAGCCAGTAGACAGCGGTGCGCAGGGCAGCTTCCATCACGCCGCCGGTGGCTCCAAAGATGGTGCCGGCACCGGTGCTCTCGCCCAGGGGATCGTCAAATTCCTCATCCGGCAGGTTGGCAAAGTCCAGCCCCGCCCGCTTCATCATCCGGGAAATTTCCCGAGTGGTGAGGGACACGTCGCAGTCGGGAACGCCGGCTGCGTTTTCGTCTTCCCGGTTGACCTCGAACTTCTTGGCGGTGCAGGGCATAACTCCTACCACAAAGATGTCCTTGGGATCCAGGTTGTGCTTTTGGGCATACCAGGTCTTGGCAATGGCCCCGAACATCTGCTGAGGGCTCTTGCAGGTGGAAAGGTTGGGGATAAATTCGGGATAGTAGTGCTCGCAGAACTTAACCCAGCCGGGAGAGCAGGAGGTGATCAGGGGCAGTGTGCCGCCGTTCTTAACCCGCTCCAGCAGCTCATGAGCCTCTTCCATAATGGTCATATCGGCGGCAAAGTCGGTGTCGTAGACGCCGTCAAAGCCGAGGCGGCGCAGGGCAGCCACCATTTTGCCGGTGGCATCGGTGCCGATGGGCATGCCAAAGGCTTCGCCGATGGTGGCCCGGATGGAAGGAGCTGTCTGCACAATAACGTGCTTTTGGGGATCGTTGAGAGCATCCCAAACCTTTTGGGTCTGATCTTTTTCGTGGATGGCGCCGGTGGGGCAAACCACGATGCACTGTCCGCAGGAAACACAGGCCACTTCGTCCAGGTTCTGGTCAAAGGCACAGCCAATGTGGGTTTCGAAGCCGCGGTCGTTGGGGCCGATGACGCCTACGTTCTGCAGGCGGGAGCAGGCAGCTTCGCAACGGCGGCAGAGAATGCACTTGTTGTTGTTCCGCACCATGTGCATGGCGGAATCGTCAAACTCATACTCGGGATTGTATCCGTCGTAAGCGTGTTCGTCGTCCACGCCGAACAGCCAGCACAGACGCTGCAGCTCGCAGTTGCCGCTGCGAATGCAGCTCAGGCAGTGGCGCTCATGGTTGGAAAGAATCAGTTCCAACGTCAGGCGGCGGGATTTTTGCACCTTTTCGGTGTTGGTCCAAACTTCCATACCCTCGGCTACAGGGTAGGTGCAGGCAGCCACCAAAGTGCGAGCGCCCTTTACCTCTACCACGCAGATACGGCAGGCGCCGATCTGGTTGATCTCCTTTAGGTAGCACAGAGTGGGGATTTCGATGTTGGCGGTGCGAGCAGCTTCCAGGATGGTCATTTCCTTCGGCACCGACAAGGACATCCCGTTAATCTTAATATTCACCATAACAGGTTATTCCTCCTATTCCTTAACAATCGCGCCGAAGCGGCATTTTTCCATGCACGCGCCGCACTTGATGCACTTTTCGTGATCGATGACGTGCGGTTGTTTGACGGTGCCCGTAATGGCGCCCACCGGGCAAACTCGAGAGCAGAGGGTGCAGCCGGTGCACTTCTCCGCGATGATGGTGTAGTTAAGCAGGTTTTTGCAGACCTTGGCAGGGCAGGTCTTTTGATAGATATGGGCCTCATATTCGTCCCTAAAGTACCGGAGGGTGGAAAGCACCGGGTTGGGGGCGGTCTGGCCCAGTCCGCACAGGGCGTTTTCCTTGATGTAGTAGCACAGCTCTTCCATCTTTTCGATGTCGCCGGGCTTGCCGTTGCCCTCGGTTACCCGATCCAGCATTTCCAGCAGACGCTTGGTACCGATCCGGCAGGGAGTGCACTTGCCGCAGCTTTCGTCCACCGTAAAGTCCAGGAAGAAGCGGGCAATATCCACCATGCAGCTGTCCTCGTCCATGACGATGAGACCGCCAGAGCCCATCATGGAACCGATGGCAATCAGGTTGTCGTAGTCGATGGGAACATCCAGATGCTTGGCGGGAATGCAGCCGCCGGAAGGTCCACCGGTTTGCGCTGCCTTAAACTTCTTACCGCCGGGAATACCGCCGCCGATTTCCTCTACGATTTCCCGCAGGGTGGTGCCCATGGGCACTTCTACCAGACCGGTGTTGGTGATTTTTCCGCCCAGCGCAAACACCTTGGTGCCCTTGGACTTCTCGGTTCCGATTTCCTTAAACCATTCTGCGCCCAACAGAATAATCCGGGGAATATTGGCGTAGGTTTCCACGTTGTTGAGGACGGTGGGCTTGCCGAACAGGCCCTTGACCGCCGGGAAAGGAGGACGGGGTCTGGGTTCGCCCCGGTTGCCCTCAATGGAGGTGATCAGAGCGGTTTCCTCACCGCATACAAAGGCGCCGGCGCCCAGCCGAATTTCCAGATCAAAGCAGAAGTCGGTGCCAAAGATGTTGTTGCCCAAAAGCCCCAGTTCCTTGGCCTGCTTAATGGCAATCTGCAAGCGGCGAACGGCAATGGGGTATTCGGCCCGAACGTAGACAAAGCCCTTGTCGGCGCCGATGGCATAGCCCGCAATGGCCATGGCCTCGATGAGGGCGTGGGGATCTCCCTCCAGCACCGAGCGGTCCATGAAAGCGCCGGGGTCACCTTCGTCGGCGTTGCAGCAGACATATTTCTGTCCCTTGGGCTGTGCCGCCGCAAAAGACCACTTCACACCGGTGGGGAAACCGGCACCGCCCCGGCCCCGCAGACCGGAAGCCTTGATTTCCTCAATCACCTGTTCGGGGGTCATCTGGGTCAGGACTTTGCCCAGAGCCTGATATCCGTCATAAGCTATGTATTCGTTGATATCCTCGGGATCGATCACGCCGCAGTTGCGCAGTGCCACCCGCATTTGCTTTTTGTAAAAGTTGGTGTCATCCAGAGAGGCGACCTCACCGCTTTCCTGCACCGTCTCATCATAGACCAGACGGGTGACAATGCGGCCTTTGAGGAGGTGCTCCTCCACAATTTCGGGAACGTCGTCCACTTTGACCATGGAGTAAAAGGTGCCTTCGGGATACACAATCATAATGGGGCCCAAAGCGCACAAGCCAAAGCATCCGGTTTGAACCACCTTGACCTCATCGCTCAGACCGGATTTGTCCAGCTGCTCCTCCAATGCACGAATGATGGCCGGGCTGTTGGAAGACGTGCATCCGGTTCCGCCACAGACCAGAATATGGGATCTTACCATCTGTTAACTCTCCTCCTCTTTACTTACCGACCCGGCCAATGGTGTATTCCTGCACCACTTCGCCGCCCATCAGATGCTTGTGAACAACCTTGATGGCTTTTTCGGGGGTCATTTTGACATAGGTAACTTTTTCCTTGCCAGGCTCGATCACTTCCATCACTGGCTCGTACTGGCAGATGCCAATGCAGCCGGTCTGCCCCACCTGAACATCCAGCTTTTCTTTGGCGATTTCTTCTACCACTGCCGACAGCACCGGCCGCGCTCCGGCGGCAATGCCGCAGGTAGCCATACCCACAATCACCCGGGTGCCTTCGTGCTTGTCGTTGCGGATTCCCATCCCCTGTCTGGCTTTCTCCCGAATCGCCATCAGTTCTTCCAGAGACTTCATTTGCTTACCTCCTGTAATAGTTGCTGATTACTGGAAGGCAAAAACCGACAAAGCCGGCACGCCTGTCCAGTCCACCCCGTCAAAATACTGACCATGCTGTTTGTGAATTGCTTAACGTCCTTGTTAAAAATAAAACCATTTTGGGCAGACTAACCCATGGTTTGCACAAATTTTGCCGCCGCTGTTCGGCTTACCCTGTGTTAGGCTAACACTTCCGCCTCCCCTTGCGCCAGATAATCTTTTAGCCAAGCAACCACCTGAGGGTCGTTTAAGGGGATGCCCTCTCCCAGAATCTCTCGGAGCTTGCGGGTATCCAGGGTAAAAGAGGCTTTGTTCCGAGTGCGGGTATATGTAAAGTCCAGATGCGGATTTGTGAGGATGAGCAACAGGATGGTCTCCTGCATATTCCCCAGCGGAACCATGTCGATATGGTCGGTGAAGAAGGTTGCTTCCACCCAAGTTCCCACCCCTTGCTGAGAGCGGATGGAAAGGTTGCCCCCCGTCATTTGGGCTGCCATCCGAAAAAAGGGGATGCCCAGCCCCACCTTGCGGGTGGTGCGGGTGGTGTAAAAGGGATCCTGTACCTGCTCCACCTGCTGGACGCTCATGCCCTTTCCGTTGTCTTCAATTCGGATGGAAAGGGTGTTTGCCTCGGTGTTTTCCTCCACCGCAATGTCAATGAGGGACGCTCCAGCCGAAATGCTGTTTTGGGTGATATCCATCACATGAAGGGAAAGCTCCCGCATACGCCTTGCCCCCTTTTCTGTCCCCAAACATTATAACAAAACCAAAAGACAAAATCCACAAGAGAACCTTGCTTTTCCGCATGGTTGTCACAATAGGCGGGTTTTTGACGGTTAGTTGTGTGCAACATTTTATGCGTAATAAATAACAAATTTATCATTTTACCTCTTTGTTTTACAGTTTTTCTAATTTTGTTGGTTGTTGGGCACAAAAAACCTTGCAAAAGATTGTTAGCTTGCTGTTGCAATTCATGCTATAATAAGATATCTGCCTGTGGCAAATTATGCCGATAAAAGCTGGATCAAAGCCAGTAAATGGCTTTGTAACCTCTTTGCCACCACCGGCAAAGCAAAAGATGAGGTAGGAGGTTTTGCCTTGAAGCTGGGAAAAATTGTGGAGCTTCTGGATGCCAAGGTGCTTTGCGGCGACGATATGGATCTGGAAATTCAAACAGCCTGTGGCACCGACATGATGAGCGATGCTCTGGCCTTTATTGAGGATCAGGGAATGCTGCTGACCGGGCTGATTAACCCTCAGAGTGTGCGCACCGCCGAAATGTTGGATATGCGCTGCATCTGCTTTGTGCGGGGTAAGGTGCCGGGGGATGATGTGGTAAAACTGGCCAAAGAGCGGGGCATTGCCGTTCTTGCCACCCGGTACCGAATGTTTTCGGCCTGCGGCAAGCTGTATCAGGCCGGCCTGCGGGGCGGGGATTGTTAGTCCATATCATCAGGGAGAGGGAATTCATTGATGAGTAAATCTTCTGTGGAACCCATCGTCCAGCTATACGAGGTGCCAGGCAACGACTTCACCCGAGCCGGAGAAGCCTCCAGCAAGGTAAAAGGCATCCTCAAAAAGCTGGGGTACGATCTCGACGCCATCCGTCGGGTATCCATCGCCATGTATGAGGGTGAAATCAACATGGTAATTCACGCCCATGGCGGAACCGCCAAGGTGGAGATTTTCCCCGACCGGGTGGAAATCCTGCTCTCCGACCACGGCCCCGGTATCGCCGATTTGGAAAAAGCGATGGAAGAAGGTTATTCCACCGCTCCCGACGAGGTGCGGGCCCTGGGATTTGGGGCGGGAATGGGGTTGCCCAACATGAAAAAATGCTGCGATGGTCTGCAAATCAACTCCGTGATTGGAAAGGGCACCGACGTCTACATGACCATTCGGGTCCGCGGGACGGAGGGTTGATGTTTAGAGGCCGGTCGCTCAGAGAATTTCACGGAAAGCAAAGGGATGAAAAACAGGCAATTTGTTGGCGTTTTGTGTAAACCCCGGAACCCCTTGGGGTTTTTGAATTTTTAGGATTTTCGAAGTTTTCATGGCGCAGACTCTCGATACGAAATAGACGCCCAGCGCCATGGCAAGAAAATCCGAGCCAGACAACCGCCGGTTGTCTGAAACGCTCATGTCACTCCGGGAATGAAATGGAAAGGGTCTTGCGAATGCAATATTTTCACAGTGTACGCCTGGATGAAGACAAATGTCTGGGTTGCACCAACTGCATCAAGCGGTGCCCTACCCAGGCCATACGAGTGCGGGACGGCAAAGCGCGGATCATTTCCAACCGCTGTATCGATTGCGGCGAATGCATCCGAGTTTGTCCCCACCATGCCAAGCGAGCCGTCACCGATCCTTTGAGTATGATGAACGACTTCCGCTACAAAATTGCTCTGCCCGCCCCCACCTTATATGGGCAGTTCAACAACCTGCTGGATGTGGATTACGTCCTGACGGGTTTGATGGAGCTGGGCTTTGACAGCGTTTTTGAGGTGAGTCGCGCTGCCGAGCTGGTCTCTGATTACACCCGCCAGATCATGCGGGAAAATAAACTTAAAACCCCTGTCATCAGCTCGGCCTGTCCCGCCATTGTGCGGCTGGTCAAGGTGCGCTACCCCGATTTGTGCGAGCAGGTGCTTTCTCACCTTTCCCCCATGCAGGTGGCCGCCCATATGGCCAAGGAGGAGGCGATGCAGGAAACCGGCCTTTCCAAAGAGGAGATCGGCTGCTTCTTTATCACCCCCTGCCCCGCCAAGGTCACCGACATCGTCTCCCCCATCGGAATCTCCAAAAGCTGGGTGGATGGCGCCTTTTCCATTGCGGATATTTATCCCCCTCTTTTGGAAAAAATGGAGCGGATTAAAACCCCTCGCCCCCTTGCCAAAAGCGGCATCATTGGGGTGAGCTGGGCCAATTCGGGAGGGGAAAGCGCCTCCCTGATTCGGGAGCAGTATCTGGCCGCCGACGGCATCGAAAACGTCATTGCCGTGCTGGAACAGCTGGAAGACGAACGCTTGAGCGAATTGGACTTTATCGAGCTAAACGCCTGCCCCGGAGGCTGTGTGGGAGGGGTTCTCACCGTAGAAAACCCTTACGTGGCCAAGGCACGCATCCAGCGGTTGCGCAAGTATATGCCTGTTTCCCTCAATCACCTGAACGACTCCATCTCCCCCCAACTTATGGATTGGGACGGGGAGCTGGAATATGCCGGCGTCATGCAGCTTTCTCCCAATTTGGAGGAAGCCATGCGTATGATGCGGGAAATCGACGCTTTGGGAGGAGATTTTTGGCCCGCCCTTGACTGCGGAAGCTTGCGGTGCGCCCCTCCTGCCGGGCTTTGGCCGAGGACATTGTCACCGGCAGCGGTGCAAGGCTCAACGACTGTATCTTTATTCTCCGCAAAGAGGCAAGCTCACTGGGCGTCAGTCTGTCCGATCACCCTGCCGACAAGGGCAGAATCCATCCTACGGAGGAGCATCCCGATGACGGTAAAAACTCTGATTCAGCTGTTGGAGTGTAGCTGTATTGCCGGCCACGGCGGCTTGGACCGCACCGTCACCGGCGGTTATGTGGGAGATTTTCTCTCCTGGGTGATGGGCCGGGCGGAAGAAAACAGCGCCTGGATCACCGTAATGGGCAACATCAATGCGGTGGCGGTGGCACTTTTGGCCGATGTCAGCTGCATCATCCTCTGCGATAATGCCCCTCTGGACGAAGACGCCAGAATGCGGGCGGAAGAAAACAATATCCCGGTGCTCTCCTCTCCCAAATCCGCCTTTGCTCTGACCTTGGCCCTGGGCAAGGCTTTGGGTCTGTAACTCATTTGCAAGGGAGGTTATGCACTTGTTGGATAAAAGCGTTCCCTTTGTGGATGTGCTGATGCACCGCAAAAGCAATCAGCCTCTGCCCTTGGTTTCGCTGCCTGCCGGCTACTCTTTTGTCTCTTTTCAACCGGGAGACGAGAAGGCGTGGGCGCAAATCGAGGCGTCGGTTCTGGAGTTTGACAGCGAAATTGACGCTCTGCTTCGCTTTCAAAGAGATTACCTGCCCTACCTTTCGGAGCTGGAGCGGCGGTGCATTTTTATCCAGTCCGATGCCGGAGAAAAGGTTGCCACCGCAACGGCCTGGTGGAGCTACACCGGAAACCGGCGGGATCCTTGGATTCATTGGGTGGCTGTCAAGCCCACTCATCAGGGAAAAGGGTTGGGAAAAGCCGTTGTGGCGGAAATCATCCGTCGGATGATAGAGATTGAAGGGGATCGGGATATTTACCTGCACACCCAGACATGGAGCCACAAAGCCATTAAAATCTACCAAAAGGCCGGCTTTGTCATCACATCCCAGCCAAACCTTTACAAGTACTCCAACCACGAGTACGAAAGGGCATTGGCCATACTCGCAGCCATTGACAACAACCAGCCCATCCCCCTGTAAGGAAGAAATCCGGTCATATCCCAAATCAAAAAATCCTCAAAGCAGTTTTGCTCTGAGGATTTTTATGTTTGTTTTAAAGAACTTTGTGCAAAAACTCTTGCAGACGGGGGTGCTGCGGATTACCGAAAAACTGGTCGGGAGGAGCCTGCTCCTTAATCTGTCCCTCATCCATAAACAGAACGCGGGTGGCAACTTCGCGGGCAAAGCCCATTTCGTGGGTGACCACCACCATGGTCATGCCGTCCAGCGCAAGCTCCCGCATTACCTCCAGCACCTCCCCCACCATTTCGGGGTCCAGGGCGGAGGTGGGCTCATCAAACAGCATCACCGTAGGATTCATGGCCAAAGCCCGCACAATGGCGATGCGCTGCTGCTGCCCGCCCGAAAGTTGGCGCGGGTAGGCCTGTGCCTTATCGGTCAATCCAATGCGTTCCAGCAGAGCCATGGCTTTTTCGTCCGCCTCCCGCTGGGTGCAAAGTCCCAGGGTGACGGGGGCCAGGGTGATGTTTCTCTGCACGGTGAGATGGGGAAAGAGATTAAACTGCTGAAACACCATCCCCATTTTTCGGCGGAGTAAATTGATGTTGGTTTTTGGGGTCGGTGATGTTCTGCCCCTCAAAAATAATGTCGCCGCCGGTGGGCTGCTCCAACAGGTTGAGGCAGCGCAAAAAGGTGGATTTACCAGAGCCGGAAGGGCCCACCACCACTACCTTTTCCCCTTTTTGAATCCGCTCGTTGATGCCGTCCAATACCAAATGATCCCCAAATGCCTTGGAAAGGTTACAGACGTCGATCACTGGCACCCAGCCTCCTTTCCAAAACTCCCTGCACCTTGGTGAGCAGGATGACAAGAATGAGATAAATAAGGCCGGAAATAATCAGGGGGGTGATGTTCCAAACCCGGGAACGAACCACGTCTCCTGCCCGGGTAAGGTCGGTCAGGGCTATGTAACCCGCCACCGATGTTTCCTTGAGCAAGGTGATGAATTCATTAAAAAGGGTGGGCAGTATGTTCTTAATGGCCTGTGGCAGCACCACCAGCTGCATGGTCTGCCGAGAGCTCAGCCCCAGAGAGCGTCCTGCTTCGGTCTGGCCTTTTTCCACACTTTGAATGCCGGCCCGAACAATTTCGCAGACATATGCTCCGGAGTTGATGCCAAAGGAAAGCCCCGCCACCAAAAGGGCATACTCCTTGGGGACTGTTTTAAAAACCCCGTAGTAGAGAATGAGCAGCTGCACCAGTACGGGAGTGCCCCTTATCACCGTGGTATAAAGGTTGGCAAAGCCGCCCCCCAGGCGAACCAGCCATCCGCCCAGAGTGCCGGAGCGCTGCGGGCCAGCCAAATGGTTGGCCTGGGCGCTTACCTTAAAATAGCCAGCACCAGCCCGATG
The DNA here is from genome assembly GCA_050950205.1 of Oscillospiraceae bacterium. Lineage (GTDB taxonomy): Bacteria > Bacillota > Clostridia > Oscillospirales > Ruminococcaceae > WRAV01. Next base: position 282,108 of record JBMNHF010000010.1, on the reverse strand, counting down.
ACGATGCCGATGATGCAGGCCACTGCAGCCATAAACAGCGTGTTCCGCAGCCCGCCTAGATAAAACTTCCAGCGCTGGGCTTCCAAAAAGGCGTAATAAAAGGAGTCCCATATCCCGTGTAAGAAATTCATCATAGATTCCGCTCCAAGAGTCAGTGATAGGTCCTGCAAAAAGTTCTTGTCCGCAAAAAGCGAATGGAAGGGCAGCCGTTACCGGTTTTTCCGCACTCTTTCTCTTTCACAAACAAACAGGAAACAAGGGCAGGTAGCTATCCTGCCCTGTATTTCGTAAATTAGTTGTTGGTCACGGTGTGATTGACCGTAAATTCATCGATTTTTCCGCTGTCAATCAAATCCTGCAACACTTCGTTGATGGCATTCAGCAGCTCGGTGTTGCCCTTTTGCACCGCAATGGCGTACTCGTCAATCATCAGTTCCTGTTCTAAAATCTTCAGATCGCTGTTCTGGGCAATAAACTCCTGCGCGGGCAGAACATCCATGGCAATGGCATCGATTCGCCCGTTGAGCAGGTCGGAAACAGCCTCAAAGTACTTTTTGTACCGCTCCACAGTGGTGTCGGGGTAATTGTCGGAAAGTTCGTAGTCGGCTACGGTGCCCAGCTGCACGCCCACTTTTTTGCCTGCCAGAATCTCGACATCCGGGCCGGTGATTTCGGTGTTATCGACCCGCACCACAATAATCTGCTTGGAGGTGGCGTAGGGAATGGAAAAATCAACCTGCTTGGAACGCTCCTCGGTTACGGTCATGCCGGCAGCGCCAAAATCAATGCGCCCGGACTGCACCTCGGGAATGATGGCGTCAAAATCCATTTCCTGAATTTCCAGCTCCATATTCAGAGCATCGGCAATGGCCTGGGCAACATCGGGGTCAACGCCAACTACGTTTCCGGCTTCATCATAGTACTCGTAGGGAGCAAATCCCGCTTCGGTTCCCATAATCAGCTTGGTTTTTCCGTCCAGACCGGTACCTTCGGCTTGGGAGGGAGCTTCCTGCTCGGAAGACTCTACCTTAGAGGTGGGCTGTGCGGTGGCATCCTGAGAAGGTGCTGCCTGAGAGGGAGCTTCCTTTGCGCCGCAGCCCGCCAAAACCAGCAGGGCAACCAGCATCAGGGAAAGAACAACAGTAAACTTTTTCATATAAACAATCTCCTCTGTCTGATTCGGACAAATGCCGTCCGAAGTTGCATGGTATCATTGTTTCCAATGGAAGCAGTATCCCTAATTATACACAACTTGCAGGATTTTGCAAGACTAATAAAGTATAATCTTTCGCATAATGCGAATTTTTATGCTTCTTTCCAAAAGTGACGGAAAGGGAATCCCTGCTTTGGTGAAATTTTTGCTAACCCAAAACAAACAAGATCGACCCTTACGGGCCGATCCTGTTTGCGGTTTGCTATAGATTGGCGCTGAGATACTGCTGTTTTGCTTCGTTAATCTTGGTCATTTCCGCCGCTTCGGTTTGGTACCAGCCCCTTTTTTGCATCTCGCAGAACACATCGTGCTGGATTTGATGCTCTTCATTCAGAATGTTCATCATATCCGATTTCAGACCAGGGCATGCGCACTCGTTGGCATAGTTGTTGTACATCCCCGTGATATTTTTCTGGCTGGAGAGGATATCGGTCATCATATCTTTATCGGCAAATCCTTGAGTCGTCATCTCTTCTACTCCCTCCTAGCTCAAATGACCCATCAGGGTATTAAAGTGATTTTGGTGCTTGCAGGCAATATCCTCGCATTTTTGTTTGAGAACCATATCCTGCGTGTTTTGAGCGTACATCTTGTACTTTTTAATTAAGTTTTCTTCCACTCCCAGTTGATCTTTAATGGCAGAAAGCTCTTTGGCGGTCAAATTGGTCATGGCAAAACCCTCCTTGACAGAGAATTGTGCCGCAGCCGATACAAAAAATAAGCCAGAGCGCAAAACTAATTTTTTGCAATTCTTCCGCGGCACAATTTTAGTTTGCCCGCCCACTGCTTCTTTATTTTGATTAAATTTTGTCAAAAAGGAAAAAACAAACAAAAAATCCCCCGTCAGGAGGATTTCGTATGCGACCAAGCATATAAGCCGGGTTCTGTATTTGGAAACGATCTATCTGCGCCCTGCGTCGCCGCGGGGCGTCAAGCCACCTGTCGAAGGCCCGACGGGCCGCCGCATTGCCTTCTGTCGGTGTTGCTCCGGATAGGGTTTACACAGCAATGCAGTCTCCTGCACTCTGGTGAGCTCTTACCTCGCCTTTTCACCCTTACTCTTACAAAGAGCGGTAATTTTCTGTTGCACTAGCCCTAAGGTCGCCCTCGGCTGCCGTTAGCAGCTATCCTGCCCTGTGGAGCCCGGACTTTCCTCCAAAGGTGATTCCCTTCGGCCGCTTCCTTGCTTGCTCGCCTTACCAGTATACCTGATAGAATCCGCTTTCGCAAGAGGCATATGTTGATAAACCCTCCAAAAAGTGGTATAATAACGGCTATGCAGTGTTATTTTTTTATCCTGCCACACTGTAAATTTTTAAGTGAAATTACCCAGTAACCTGTGCATCATGCAATCATTATATGAGATGCGCATTTTTACACATCAAACCTTGGGGACTTCCCCAACTTAGGAGGATCCATCCATGAAAGGCAAGTTCTACATCACCACCCCCATTTATTATCCGTCGGACAAGCTTCACATTGGCCACAGTTACACCACGGTGGTCTGCGACGCTATGGCTCGCTATAAGCGAATGCAGGGGTTTGATGTGTTTTACCTGACCGGTACCGACGAGCACGGCCAGAAGATTGAGTCCAAAGCCAAAGAGGCCGGCGTTTCCCCCAAGGAATACGTAGATCACATTGTGGAGAGCATCAAAGAGCTCTGGGACCTGATGGGGATTTCCTACGACCGGTTTATCCGCACCACCGATGATTACCACGTGGAAAGTGTGCAGAAAATTTTTAAAACCCTTTACGACAAAGGGGAGATTTATAAGGGAACCTACCAGGGCCACTACTGCAAGCCCTGCGAGAGCTTTTGGACTGACAGTCAGCTGAAAGACGGCAACTGCCCCGACTGCGGCCGTCCGGTGGAACAGGCCAAGGAGGAAGCCTATTTCTTCCGGCTGAGCAAATACACCGATAAGATTTTAAAGCTGTATCAGGACAACCCCGACTTTTTGCAGCCTCAGAGCCGGGTCAACGAAATGGTCAACAACTTCCTCAAGCCGGGGCTGGAGGATCTTTGTGTCTCCCGCACCAGCTTTCGCTGGGGAGTTCCTGTCACCTTTGACCCCGGCCATGTAGTTTATGTCTGGGTGGATGCCCTTTCCAACTACATCACCGCTCTGGGCTATGGCAACGACCGTTTCCAGGACTTTGACAAATACTGGCCTGCCGATGTCCACATGATGGCCAAGGAGATCATTCGCTTCCACTCCATCATCTGGCCTGCCCTGTTGATGGCTTTGGAACTTCCCCTGCCCAAGAAGGTGTACGGCCACGGCTGGTTGCTTTTTGACGGAGATAAGATGAGCAAATCCAAGGGCAATGTGGTGGACCCCATCGTTCTCTGTCAGCGTTACGGAGTGGATGCCCTGCGGTACTTCCTGCTTCGGGAGGTTCCCTTTGGGCAGGACGGCTCCTTTACCAACGAAGCCCTCATCGCCCGTATCAACTCCGATCTGGCCAACGACTTGGGGAATCTGGTGTCCCGCTCCGTTGCCATGGCGGAAAAATACTTCCCCGACGGCTTGCCTCAGGAGCGGCAGGCAGAGCCTGTAGACGATGACTTAATTGCCATGGCCACCGCTCTTCGCTCTACGGTGGAGGAGCAGTGCGATAACCTGCAGATTCCCACCGCCATGGCCGAGATTTTTAAGTTTATTTCCCGCACCAACAAATATATTGACGAGACAGCGCCCTGGCTGCTGGCCAAGGAGGAGGCGGACCGTCCCCGGTTGGCCACCGTTCTCTACAACCTGTTGGAGAGCATTCGCATTTTTGCTGTTCTGCTCACCCCCTTTATGCCCCACACTTCCCCCAAGATTTTTGCCCAGATTGGCGCCGACGAGAGCATCACCAGCTGGGATAGCTCCGCTACCTTCGGACTGTTATCCCCCACGGTAAAGGTGCAGAAGGGCGAGGCTCTCTTCCCCCGAATTGACGCCGAAAAGGAACTGGCGGAGCTGGAAGCCCTTTCCGCCAAAGCTTCCAAGGCGGCATCTTCGGCCCCTGCTCCCAACCAAGCGGCCAAACAGCCCCAAGGTGTCGTCTCTGTGATTGACATTCAGGACTTTGCCAAAGTGGAACTGCGGGTGGCCAAGGTGGTTGCCTGTGAGCCGGTGGAAAAATCGGACAAGTTGCTGCGGCTCCAGCTGGAGGACGGCACCGGAATGCGTCAAGTGGTCAGCGGAATTCGTCAATGGTATTCCCCCGAGGATCTCATTGGCAAAAAAATCGTGCTGGTGGCCAATCTCAAGCCGGCCAAACTGCGGGGAGTCGAAAGTCAAGGGATGATTTTGGCTGCCGATTGCGGCGACGCCGCCCGGGTCATTTTTGTGGATCACGACCTACCCACCGGCTCCAAGATACGATAATGTTAAGCGGGCATCCGGCATCAAGCGGTAGCCCGCTTGCTCTATATCAGATACCCACTGTGGCTCTGAACAACCTTTGGGGATGCTTTCCTCTTCTCAAAAGCATATACTAATGTGTATTTGGGGAAAGCGACTGCATATTTAAAGGAGTTTTGCAGTGTGAGGACATTAAAGAAAACCATAACTTTTATGTTTAGTCGCCTGTTTATGGTGGCTGTAATGCTCATTGCGCAAGTCTGTTTGTTGCTCATCCTTTTGTTTGCCTTTAGTCAGGTGGGGTTTTACACCTATCTCTTTCTCAACCTAATCAGTCTATTGGTGGTTTTGGTGATCATCTCCAACAACGAGCATCCCTCCTACAAAATCACCTGGATTATTTCTATTTTGAGTTTTCCCATTGTGGGTGGAGTGTTTTACCTGATTCTCGGCAACAAGCGGCTTTCCGCCACCATGTTGGAGCAGTCCGATCAGGCCATTGAGGAAACCAAAAGCTACATGCCCGCCAATCATCTTTGCGATCATGCCCTGATGAAGGCCTCTCCCTCCCTGGGACTGCAAAGCCGCTACATCTACAACATGAGCGGTAACCCCTTGTGGGAGGATGTGGATTCCATCTACTTTCCTTTGGGGGAGCTAATGTTTGAGCGCATGATGCTGGAAATGGAGCGGGCCGAAAAATATATCTTCCTAGAGTTTTTTATTGTTCGACCGGGTATCATGTGGGATCGCATCTTCGAGCTGTTAAAACGCAAGATAGCTCAGGGTGTAGAAGTCCGCTTTATGTACGACGACATCGGCTCCATCCGCACCCTGCCCAAAGGGTACGACCATATCATCCGGAAGGCAGGCATCAAGCTTTGTGTGTTTAACCCCTTCCGGCCCCGGGTGAATATGATTCTCAACAACCGAGATCACCGCAAAATTCTTGTGATCGACGGAAAAACGGCTTTTTGCGGTGGCATCAACATTGCCGACGAATACATCAACGCCGTAGACCGGTTCGGCCATTGGAAGGACACCGGCGTTATGATCAAAGGGCCTGCGGTTTGGAGCTTTACCTTTATGTTTTTACAGCTTTGGAAGTTTGCGACGGGGGAAGAAATCGACTACAACGCTTATCGGGCCCCTGCCACCCCCTATCTTCCCACCCCCAAGGGGCTTGTGCAGGTGTTTGGGGATAGCCCGCTGGATCAGGTGAATGTAACCGAAACCGCCTACCGCAACATCATCTCCCGTTCTACCCAGTATGTGTACATCACATCTCCCTACCTTGTTATCAACTACGAAATGGAAAGCGTTCTCTGCGCCGCGGCGGAAAGCGGCATCGATGTTCGGATTATGACTCCTTACCGCTACGATAAATGGTATGTCCATGTATTGACCCGTTCCCATTACGCCCGGCTGATTCGCTCGGGAGTTCGCATTTTTGAATATACACCGGGTTTTATTCACGGCAAAACCTTTGTGTCCGATGACGAAATCTGCATGGTTGGCACCTGCAACATGGACTTCCGCAGCTTTTACCTGCATTTTGAATGCTCTGCCAGCTTTTATGGCAGCGATACGGTGATGGCAGTAAAACAGGATTTTTTGGAATGTCAAAAGCAATGCCACGAATACACCTTGGAAGAAGTAGAAAAAGTTCCCCTGCATATTCGTGCGCTGCGGGCGGTGCTCAAGGTGTTTGCCCCACTGATCTAGCCATAGCAAAAGGCTCCCGGTTCAGGCCGGGAGCTTTCTCTTTTGCCAAAAGGCGCCTCTTTTCTGCGCTCGTGCCGAGCAACATCTTTTCTGCGCTCGTGCCGAGCAACATCTTTTCTGCGCTCATGCCGAGCGGCATCTTTTCTGCGCTCATGCCGCGCGGGCACATCCTTTCTGCTCGTACAGAAAGGATGCAAAGATACGCAAGGGGAAACCTTTCGAACGGGTTTCCCCTTGACCCCTTCCCCACCACGACCAGAAGGGGGGCAGGCCCCCCTCTGGACTCCCCCCCCTTGCGCTTAGGTACTGCGTACAGGCATAAAGAAGCCCCCGGCATGGAGAAACCGGGGGCAGAGTATTACGCGATTAACTTACACTCAACTTACAACTTACCGATTACAGACCGGTGTTGGGGTTGTAGTTGTTCACAGGAGCTTCGACTTCGCCGCCGCCCATGGGAGGAGCTTCGGGCTCGGTGGGCTCTTCGACAGGCTCTTGAACGGGCTCTTCTTCGCCGCCAAAGTCAACCTTGGCAGTGGTGAGGATATACTTGCTGGCCAGGGGCAGCTTCTTGTCCTTGGTGGTGCCCAGGAGCTTGCCATCGCCGTCGTATACGAAGAACTCACGGTCGAGGTTCTTGAACTGAACGGTGGCATTAGCCATGTTCACCTGATACACGGTGTAGATGGAGTCAACTTCGGGGTTGTCAGCAACGATCTTAGCATCGTCATCAGACAGCTCGGAGTCAACGTTGAAGTAGTACTTCTGGCCCTTGACAACAGTCTTGGTGGCGAAAACGATGCCGCCGATGTCGCCTTCGAACTCTACGTCGCGAACAGTGTCTTCTGCTTTGAGGATATAGTTGCCATAGCTGTAAGCTTGGTTCTGGCCTTTCTCGATTGTCTCGGTTGCGTTTTCCATTGTAAAGCTGTAGTTAGCAACAACAATGTCACTGGTCTTGCTCTTGAAAGTAAGGGCAATTTTCAGTTCAACATCGGTAGAACCTGTTTTTGCATAGTACTTAACAGTCTTAACTTCTACTTCAGACTTGCTGTCTTTCAGCTCAACGCTCTTAATGGTGTTGGCTGTGCCTTTTTGGTATACGCGGCGTACGCCTACGTTTGCCAATTGGCTGGAAGTCAATCTTGCGTCTGCTTTAATGCCATCAGCAGCAAGATCTGCATCTTTCCATTGGCCGTTAACTTTCTTTTCCCATGTAAACATACCAGCTGTGATAGGCAGTTTGTCGGTTTGCTCGCCGATTCCGATTTCAGATTTAGGAGACCATACTGCGCTTGTGCTATCGCTAAAGCCCTTAATTCTCCAGTCTGCAGGAACCTTGTCTTTGCCGGTAACAGGTGGGGCTACGGAGCTTCAACAACGGTAAAGGTAATGTTCTTGAGGTCAATAGTAGCATAGTAACCGTCAATTCTGTGGCACCAGCAGGATAGCTGTGCTAGCCGCATGCAAAGCCACCTTAATGGCAGGTAGCAAGTACTACCCTCGATAATGGTAGACTAGTAATGGTACCCAAGAAAGCAACACTTGCAAGGTCAACAGGAGTACCTGCAGGTTGCGAAACTACTGCAGTAGGAGCAAACTTGCAACGTTGGTATTACAGAATAGCATGTGTCGTTTGTAAATCCAGCCAAAGAAACACTTTTTGCGGTACCCAGGGTCAATGTGCCAGCTTTGGGTTGCGTGATGTAGTAGCAGCAGCAGGTGTAAAAGCCGCGAAAGCCACGGTAGTCATTCCAACTACCATCATGACAGCAAGTACAAGACTCAGTACTTTTTTCATGAGTTAATCCTCCTTATTTTGTGTAAGCATTTTGTTTCTAAATTGGGGGAAGCTCTCCATCATTTCCCCAACTGCATACAGTGTACCACAAAGTTTCTTAGAATGCAAGACCTAAATTGCAATTTCTGTAACTTTTTTGTAACCTGTTTGCAGCCTTCAGTTAATAAGTGTCAGTCATTCTTCATTTTACTGCATGGGTTTTATATTTTTTTTCGTAACATTTTTTTGGCACTCTTCTGCTTGTAGTGGAATTGCTCTTGCTTTTGGTACAAGATATAGAGCGTACTCATTTTCTCGTTTTTTTGCGACAAAAAACGGGAGTGGTTACATTCCACCCCCGTTTGGCCTTTGTCTTAACAAAAAATTTACAAATTAACGGCTAAAATCATTCCTCTGCCGCCAAATAATACACGCTCTGTAAGGGCAGGGGGTCTTGGGTGGTGCCAAGGTAATGCAGCATAGGGCCGTACACCTTGCGGTTGCCGTACCGGTTGGGATCCAGCCGCACCGTTCCCTTTTCAAATCCCATGCTCCAGATGCGCACCACCTGCCTAATTTGAGGGCTGCGGGCCATCATCTCTTGATCCTGCGGGATGGGGGTGTTCTCGGCGTGGGCATACACCTGCTGGGCTATAGGCAGATCGGCTGTCAAAGTAACGCCGCAACCAAGGTCAAACTGGACATCGACAAGGTCTTGAAGGTGGCTGCCCACCGCCGTGCGCCCCTTGCCCAGGGTAACGGTGCGGTTGGCATTGATTACCGTTGTCTGCCGGTTGCGAAACAGGCCGCTTACCTCAAATTCCCCGCCGGGAATTTCACCGCCCCCCACCGTCAGCTTGCAGTTTGCCTGAAACTTTACCGGCTCAAAGGAAAGATGAGTGTCGGCAAAATCGATGAGAATGCCCAGCTGATTGTCCCGGGCGGTGAGGGTAAGCCTTTCAAAAACTTCCTCCCCTTGGATATAATCCACCGACAGCCCCAGATTGAGGGTTTGATTATCCCGGGCAGTCATTTGCGGAAGGCGCTGGTCGCTGTTTTTTTCCCAAGTAAAATACCAGGTTTCCAAGGGAAGAAAGATTTCGTCCCCCGGCCGGGCAACGGTCATTCCCTCAAAGCTGGAAAGGTTCCCCCGCAGACGGGTTCCGTTTTTAAAATAGCCCTCGGAGGCAAAGCGTTGGCTTACCTCCTCCGGCTGGGCCAGCTCCAAGGCGGCAGCCGGGGTGGACATCAGAACAGTCAGGATCAGTATCCAAGACAATACCGTTATTTTTTTGTCCATAATGGATTCTCCCAATAAAATTTATACCTTATTATAATATAGGCCTATTTTTTGCGGGGACGCAGCAGCCATGCTCCCCATCCGGTAAGAGTTCCCATCACAGCGATCCCCACCAAGGGGGGCGCTCCCGTCAGGGGGTTCTCGGTTCCCTTGTTGACTGCGCTGATATGGCTTAGGCTGGCAGGAGGCGGAGTGACGCTGGAAACCTGAGGAGTTTCCGGCTGAGAAGTTGCCGGGGGCGGAGCAGTTTCTACCAGAGCGGGGGCGGAACTTTCGGTGGGAAGGGCAGGCAGAGGGGCTCCTCCCATCGGCGGTGCCTGTAGCTGATTGGCTCCCGATTGACTGGCAGGGGATGTGGCAGGGGCAGGGGCCGGAGTGGATGCTTGGTCATCCTTTTGGTTGAGCAAATCCACATCGGAGATGACGTAGCTTTCCAAGGTTCTGGTGTAAAGGGTAAGAATTCCATCCTTGCTGATGTTGGAATCCATCGGCACCAGTGTATTGCCCGAGATTTTGTAGGCATAAGCCTTGTATTGACGGTTTTTATAATAGGTAGCGCTGTCCAGAGGAAGCTCCAACTTTCCGTTGCTGGCAAAGGTGGTGCGCTCCCCCTTGAAGTTGTGAAATTCCAGGTTGTTCTTTGGATACCGGGCAGCAATTTCTTCGTTTGTTTGAGTATCGTAATCGATGATGTACTTTTGCCTGGCTTTTACCCGGGCGGTGTAACGCACATCGTTTCCCATATCAAAGGTGGCTTCGCCGTTGTAATGGTATCCCACTTCGAACAGGGTGGGAAGCTGTGCGCCGTAAACGGTGTCGTAGTCGATGTATACCGTGCGGTTTTCCATGGTGCAGTACAGCTCGATTTCCGTTTCCTGATGGGCCATCCGGTTGATCACCAACACCAGCTTCACCTCAATGTTGGCGGTGCCGGTACCGGAATAGCTGTCGGTCAGCTGAACTTTCACATAGGCGCCTTTGTCAAGGCCGCTAATCTTCTCCTTGCCGCCATCTACAATGGAAACGCCGGTGACGTGCCGGGCACCCCGGGTAACCTTGTGACTGACGCTCACCTTATCTTTTTTGATGTTTTGGGCGGTGGCATGGGTGACATTGCCATCGTCATCCTGGATGCCAATGGGAATGTAGATGGCGCTTCCCACATAAACTTCGTCATAATCCTGATAGGAGATCTCGCCGTTGTAAACGATTTTTGCATCGTCTACAAATCCATAGCGTTTGGCGGCATCGGCAAATTCCCCGGAACCGGTAATGCCCCAGGCAAAAGCCGTAGTGGTGAAAAAAGACATCAGCACCACCGCCAAAAGCAGCGCTGTAATCTGTTTGCCCATGAAGGTACCTCCTTTGAACCCGTGCGAACGCAGCCGTCTATTGATCAAGAAAAACCTTGGCTTTCCTGTTATTTCCTTGTAGGGTAAGTATAACAAAATCGCGCAGAAAAGACAATACGACAAAAATCGCTCCGCCTTGCCAGGAATGCCGCTGACAGTATGGCATAGAGAAAATACTTGTGTTATAATATTCCCATCATATTCTCATTGTCAGCGTCTTTCAGACAAGCAACCGCCCGTTGTGGCAGCAACACATGTAAGCTCCAAGAGTGAATACCTTGGTTACTGTATCATAACCTCTGGAATAGAAGAGGCCTGTCCGCTGTGGCCACTAACAGGAAAGGATGTCGGTACTGTGTCCGTTTTTTGCCTTTACGTCGAAAAAAAGCCTCCCTTTGCGGTGGAAGCGCAAGGAGTTCTTTCCGACCTGCGCACCTCTTTGGGATTGGAGCTTTCCGGCCTTCGGATTCTCAACCGCTATCTGGTGGAGGGGATGAGTCAAGAGGACTTTGATGCCTGCCGGGATACCGTATTTTCGGAGCCTCAGGTGGACATCACTCTGGACAAGCTCCCGGATTTTGCCGGCCAGACGGTGTTTGCCACCGAGCTGCTTCCCGGTCAGTTTGATCAGCGAGCCGATAGCTGCGCCCAGTGTATCTCCCTTTCCACCGGCGGGGAAAGACCCACGGTGCGCTGCGCCAAGCTTTGGGTTTTTGAAGGAATCCTCTCCCCCGAAACCCTGGAAAGAATCAAAGAGTACCTCATCAACCCGGTGGAAAGCCGAGAGGCCTCTTTGGAAATTCCCCAAACCTTGGAAACGGTATATCCCGCTCCTGCCGACGTGGCGGTGCTGGAAGGCTTTATCGCCATGGAGGAAGAAGCCCTGACCTCCCTGCTGGAAGAACTGGGCCTTGCCATGGATTTGGCTGACCTGCAGTTCTGTCAGGACTACTTCCGCTCGGAAGAAAAACGGGACCCCACCATCACCGAGATTCGGATGATTGACACCTACTGGTCGGACCACTGCCGCCACACCACCTTCTTGACCCACATCGATTCGGTGGAGATTGAGCCGGAATACATTGCCCGCAGCTATCAGCGGTACCGCACCATGCGGGAGGCTCTGTATACCGACGGCCGCCCCTCCACCCTGATGGATATGGCCACCATCGCCGCCAAGGCTCTGCGCAAATCCGGATACCTCAACCGGTTGGACATCAGCGACGAAATCAACGCCTGCTCCGTCAATGTCCGGGTAGAGGTGGACGGCCAGCCCCAGGATTGGCTCATCATGTTTAAAAATGAAACCCACAACCACCCCACCGAAATTGAGCCCTTCGGCGGGGCGGCCACCTGCCTGGGGGGAGCCATTCGGGATCCCCTTTCTGGACGCAGCTTTGTCTATCAGGCCATGCGGATTACCGGAGCCGCCAATCCTCTTGCAGAGGTGTCCACAACCCGCCCCGGCAAGCTGCCTCAAAAGCAACTTTGCCAGACAGCGGCAGCGGGCTATTCCTCCTACGGCAATCAAATCGGCCTGGCCACCGGCCTGGTTCACGAAATTTATCACCCCGGCTACGAAGCCAAGCGAATGGAGCTGGGCGCCGTGGTGGGCGCTGTTCCGGCAGAACACGTAGTGCGGGAGGTTCCCGCACCCGGCGACAAGGTCATCCTGCTGGGCGGCCGCACCGGACGGGACGGCTGCGGCGGCGCCACCGGTTCCTCCAAGAGTCACACCGTTTCCTCTCTGGAAACCTGCGGCTCCGAGGTGCAAAAGGGCAATGCCCCCGAGGAGCGTAAAATCCAGCGGCTGTTCCGCAACCCCGACGTGACCCGCCTGATTCGGCGCTGCAACGACTTTGGTGCCGGAGGGGTTTCGGTGGCCATAGGAGAGTTGGCCGACGGCGTTGCCATCAACCTGGACGCCGTGCCCAAAAAGTACGAAGGGCTGGACGGCACCGAACTTGCCATTTCCGAAAGCCAGGAGCGTATGGCGGTGGTGGTGGCCGCTGAGGATGTGGAGCAGTTTATCCGCCTGGCCGACGAGGAAAACCTGGAGGCCACGGTGGTGGCCGAGGTGACCGAAACGCCCCGGCTGACCATGCACTGGAGGGGACGCACCATTGTCAATTTATCCCGCAAGTTTTTAAACTCCAACGGGGCGGCCAAGCACACCTCCATTAAAATTACAGCGCCGGCCAAGGAAGTCTGTCAGGATTCCCTCCCCGTCAACCGGGAAACCATTTTGCAAAAGCTTTCCAGCCTTGCCTTCTGCTCTCAGAAGGGGCTGTCCGACCGGTTTGACTCCACCGTAGGGTCGGCCACGGTGCTGATGCCCTATGGAGGTGCTTACCGGCGCACCCCCGCACAGATTATGGCGGCCAAGCTGCCGGTGGATGTTGGCAGCCACACCAAGGCCTGCACCCTGATGAGCTGGGCCTATGACCCCCAAACCGCTCTGAATAGCCCCTACCACGCCGGCTACTATGCGGTGGTGGAATCGGTGGCCAAGGTGATTGCCGCCGGAGGAAGCCGCTGCAAAACATGGCTCACCTTCCAGGAATACTTTGAGAAGCTGGGCACCGACCCGGAAAAATGGGGCAAGCCTGCCGCCGCCCTGTTGGGAGCCTTGGAAGCCCAGATGCAGCTGCAGCTGGCGGCCATCGGCGGCAAGGACAGCATGTCCGGCACCTTTGAAGACCTAAACGTCCCCCCCACTTTGGTGAGTATCGCTCTTTCCATGGGGCAGGCGGACAAAGTCATCTCTCCCGAATTTAAACACACCGACAGTTATGTCTACCTCCTCGCCCCCTGCATGACCGCCGACGGTCTGCCCGACTTTGACGACGTCCGCTTTATCTTTGACATGGTGGAGCAGCTGGTGGCCGGCAAGCGGGCCATTGCCAGCTGGGCGGTGGGCCCCGGCGGCACCGCCGAGGGCATCTGCAAGATGTGCTTTGGCAACAAAATCGGCTTTATTGCCGAAAAGCCCCTGTCCTGGAGCTATCAGCCCGGCGCCTTCCTGCTGGAGGCCAAAGAGCCCTTCCTGGAGCTGGACAAGTTCCTGCTGGGTCGCACCACTGCCGATTATCGCCTAGAGTTGCCCGGCGGAGAGGTCGTCGACCTGGAGGAAGTGCAAAAAGCCTGGGAGGGCACCCTTCAGCCGGTGTACCCCTACCTTGCGCCGCCTAAAGGCAATGTGGAAGCGTTTCACTGGCAGCGGGAAAGCGTGGGATTCCCCTCCATTCAGGTGCAGCCGGCTTCTCCCCGGGTTGCCATTCCCGTCTTCCCCGGCACCAACTGCGAGTACGACACCGCCGCCGCCTTCCAGCGGGCGGGGGCAAAACCGGAAATCTTTGTGCTGCGCAACCTGACAGGACAGGCCATCGCCGAATCGGTGGAGGCTTTCTCTAAGCTGATTTCCCGCAGCCAGATTGTGGCCATCCCCGGCGGATTTTCCGGCGGCGATGAGCCGGACGGCTCCGGAAAATTTATCACCGCCTTCCTGCGCAATCCCCAGATTCGCCAAGGTATTGAACATCTGCTTCAAAACCGGGACGGCTTGATGCTGGGGATCTGCAACGGTTTTCAGGCACTTTGTAAGCTGGGCCTTGTTCCCTATGGGGAATATCGGCAGGCACAAGCCGATTCCCCCACCCTGACCTATAACCAAATCGGCCGCCATCAGAGCGTCATGGTGCGCACCCGCATTGCCTCCAACAAATCCCCTTGGCTGGCGGGCACCTCTGTGGGCAGCGTCTGGCTTGCCCCCATCTCCAACGGGGAGGGGCGGTTCATCGCCACCGAGGAAACCATCCGGGAAATGGCAGCCAATGGACAGATTGCCACCCAGTACGCCGATCCAAGCGGCAATCCTTCCATGGATTTGGAGTACAATCCCAGCGGTTCCCTTTACGCCATCGAGGGCATCACCTCTCCCGATGGCAGGGTGTTTGGCAAAATGGCTCATGTGGAGCGCTGGAGCGAAGACATTTACCGCAATATTCCCGACTGCGAGTATCTGGATATTTTCCGCTGCGCGGTCAATTACTATAGTATCTAAAAAGTTTGAGATGGTGGCAAAACCACCCGGTTAAACCAATGGAAAGGAGAACAGCGGGAAGTGTCCTGTACCGGATTCTTCCCGCTTTCAAACGCTTATGGATACTTGGACACAGGTAGAAGTTTTTACCACCTCACAGGGCATCGAACCTCTCACCGCCGCTTTGATGGATTTGGGCATTTCCGGCTGCTCCATTCAGGATGCTGCCGACTTTGAAGAGTTTTTGAAGGGAAAGCAAGGCCGGTGGGATTATATTGACGAAGATCTTCTAAAGCTGCGCAGCCGGGAAAGCTCGGTGACCTTTTATCTGGCGGACAACCACCAGGGCAGGGAGCAGCTGGCTCAGGTCAAGGAAGCCCTTGCCCGCTTGCAGGCGCAGGATGCCCAAAAGGCGTGGGGGCGGTTGGAGATGGTCACCACCGCCGTGCGGGAGGAGGACTGGGCCAACAACTGGAAGAACTACTGGACCCCCGACCGCATCGGAGAGCGGTTGGTGGTCTGTCCCACCTGGGAGGAATGGGAGTCATCCCCCGGGGATGTGGTACTCCGCCTTGACCCGGGAATGGCGTTCGGCAGTGGCTCCCATCACTCCACCCGGATGTGTCTGGAGCTGCTGCAGGAGCAGATTCGTGGCGGTGAAAGGGTGCTGGATCTGGGCTGCGGCAGCGGCATTTTGTCTCTGGCTGCCCTGCTGTTGGGAGCCGAAAGCGCCCGGGGCACCGATATTGAAGAAGTGGCCGTTCAGGTGGCCCGGGAAAACGCCGCACTCAACGGGGTGGAGCATCTGGCGCAGTATTCGGTGGGCAATCTGGCACAGGGCATTGCCGGCACCTTTGACATTGTCTTTGCCAACATTGTGGCGGACATCATCCTGCAATTGATTGCCGACCTGCCCCGGCTGTTAAGTCCCGGCGGTATGGTAATCACCTCCGGCATCATCGACTCCCGCTCGGAGGAAGTGGAGCAGGCCCTTGTGGCCGCCGGTTTTGCCATTTTCCAAAAGAAGGAGCAGGAGGGTTGGGTGGCTTTGCTGGCAAAACCGGCCCAAGGCTGACCCAAGTCCCACCTTGCAAACCTGCCCCCATCGAATGGGGTTGGGATTTTTTCTCAAGGTTTGCCCTTCCCTTCCGGCGGACTTTATAGCCTTCGCCAGCAGAAATTTAGTGCTTGCAATCAATAAAAGCCGCCCTTGGGTGGGTGGCTTTTGCAAATCAGTTTTTATTATTCCATACAAAAAGTGGTATCGGCACTGCCGATACCACTTTTATTTTTGGTTATGCAGTTAGCTCAGGCGCTTTTCCAGAGCTTCCAGCTCAGTGGAAAGTTCCTTGGGCAGCCTTTCGCCAAACTTGGCGTAGAACTCCTTGATGGCGGCCACATCTTCCAGCCAGAGGTCCTTGTCCACATCCAGAAGTGCCTTGATGGTATCCAGGGTGACACTCTCCAGACCCTCGATGTTGATGTCCTCGGGCTTGGGCTCGTAGCCGATGGGGGTTTCCACGGCGTCCACAGAATCCTCGCAGCGCTGGATGATCCAATCCAGTACCCGCAGGTTGTCGCCGAATCCGGGCCAGATGAAGTTGCCCTCTTCGTCGGTGCGGAACCAGTTGACGTTGAAGATCTTGGGAGCCTTGTCGCCCAGCTTTTTGCCCATGTCAAGCCAGTGCTGGAAGTAGTCGCCCATGTGGTAGCCGCAGAAGGGCAACATGGCCATGGGGTCGCGGCGGACAACACCAACTGCGCCGGAGGCGGCGGCAGTGGTCTCGGAAGCCATGATGGAGCCTACGAACACACCGTGCTCCCAATCCCTTGCCTGGTATACCAGGGGAGCGGTCTTGGCACGACGGCCACCGAAGATGATGGCGGAGATGGGCACGCCTTCGGGATTGGAGAATTCGCTGGAAATGCAGGGGCAGTTGATGGCAGGAGCGGTAAACCGGCTGTTGGGATGTGCACCCTTTACATCGCTGGTCTTGCCGTTCCAGGGATTGCCCTTCCAATCCACGGCATTTTCGGGGGGATTCTTGTCCAGGCCTTCCCACCAAACGGTGTTGTTGTCCAGGTTGTGAACCACGTTGGTGAAGATGGTGTTTTTCTGGGTGGAGAGCAGAGCGTTGGGGTTGGACTTCATGTTGGTGCCAGGAGCCACGCCAAAGAAGCCGGATTCAGGGTTGATGGCCCAGAGGCGTCCGTCCTTGCCGATGTTCATCCAGGCGATGTCGTCGCCCACCGTCCAAACCTTGTAGCCCTTCTTCTGGTAAACCTCGGGGGGAATCAGCATGGCCAGGTTGGTCTTTCCGCAAGCAGAGGGGAAGGCAGCGGCCACGTATTTAATTTCGCCCTTGGGATTTTCGATACCGAGAATCAGCATATGCTCGGCCATCCAGCCTTCCTTCCAACCCTGGTAGGAGGCAATGCGCAGCGCAAAGCACTTTTTGCCCAGCAGCACGTTGCCGCCGTAGCCGGAGTTGATGGACCAAATGGCATTGTCCTCGGGGAAGTGGCAAATGTAGCGGTTCTCCTCGTCGATATCGGCTTTGGAGTGGAGACCCCGCACAAAGTCGTTGCTGTCGCCCAGCTGGTCAAGAGCAGCCTTGCCCACCCGGGTCATAATGTCCATGTTCAGCACCACATAGATGGAGTCGGTCAGCTCGATGCCCACCTTGGAGTAGGGAGAGCCGATGGGACCCATGGAATATGGAATGATATACATGGTGCGATCGTGCATGACGCCGCTAAACAGTTTGCGCAGCTTCTCGTACATGACTTGGGGGTCTTCCCAGTTGTTGGTGGGGCCGGCATCTTCCTTTTTACGGGAGCAGATAAAGGTGCGGTGCTCCACCCGTGCCACGTCGTTGACAGCGGTGCGGTGAAGAGTACAACCTGGCAGGAGCTCCTGGTTCAGCTCTTCCAGCTCGCCGGTAGCCAAGGCCTGTTTTTTAAGGTCAGCCATCTGCTCGCGGCTGCCGTCTATCCACACAACATTCATTGGCTTTACCAGAGCTTTCATCTCCTCCAGCCAGCGCAGTACATTTTGATTGCTTGTCATTTAAGCATGTCCCCTTTCTACGGTGAAAGAATTATCGCTGTGTCAGCCCCTTGCAGGAAATTATTTTCTGCCCTGCAAAATCCGAAACACTATGTGTTTTATTATACCCGTTTGTCAAAGAATTAGCAAGGCAAAAGGGCAATTTTTCTTTCCATAATATTGCTTTTTCATCCCTTTTCCGAAAGAAAACCGATGTGCCCTAAAGCCATGTCTTTTGCTGTTGGCTTTTTGTTGTTAATACACAAATTTCTGAAGTAATAGAATAATTATTCAAAACCTATTGCTTTACCTTAGATTGCAGTGTATAATAATAAGCAATTTAGGAATAATTATTAGTTTGCACTGTTCCGAATACAGAAAGGGAGCTGTTTACCATGAGTCAACAACATAAAACCCAATATAAAAAAGTAGTGCTGGCATACTCCGGGGGACTGGACACCTCCGTCATCATTCCCTGGTTGAAGGAAAACTACGGCTGCGAAGTCATTGCCGTGGCTGCCGACGTGGGACAGGGAGATGAGCTTGCAGGGCTGGAGGAGCGGGCTCTTGCCACCGGCGCCTCCAAGTTGTATGTCGAGGATTTGACCCAAGAATTTGTGGATGACTTTATCTTTCCCTGCCTGAAGGCGGGCGCCAAATACGAAGATTACCTGCTGGGCACCGCCATGGCCCGTCCGGTGATTGCTAAGCGCCTGGTGGAGATTGCAAAAAAAGAAGGGGCGGACGCCATTGCCCACGGCTGCACCGGAAAAGGCAACGACCAGGTGCGGTTTGAGCTGACCATCAAGGCCTTTCTCCCCGATATGCCCATCATTGCCCCCTGGCGGACTTGGGAACTGAAGGGACGGGAAGATGAAATTGCATACGCCGAAAAACACGGCATTCCCATCCCCATCACCCGGGAAACCAACTACTCCAAGGATAAGAACATCTGGCACCTCTCCCACGAGGGTCTGGATTTGGAGAAAACCGAAAACGAAGCCCAGCTGGATAAAATTCTGGAGCTTGGAGTTTCTCCCGAAAAGGCGCCCGACACCCCCACCTACGTCACCATCGGGTTCGAAAAGGGCATCCCCGTCTCCCTGGACGGCAAGCAAATGAACAGCGTTGAGCTGGTGAAGAAGCTCAACCAATTGGGGGGCCAAAACGGCGTAGGCATTCTGGACATTGTGGAAAACCGGCTGGTGGGCATGAAGTGTCGCGGCGTATACGAAACCCCGGGAGGCGCCATCCTCTATGCCGCCCACAAGGAGCTGGAGCGGCTCTGCCTGGATAAAGATACCGCCCACTACAAAGAGCTGATTGCCTGCAAATACGCCGAGCTTGTTTACAACGGGCAGTGGTACACTCCTTTGCGCAAAGCGTTGGATGCCTTTGTGGATTCCACCCAAGAGACTGTCACCGGCACGGTGCGGCTCAAGCTGTACAAGGGAAACATCTTCCCGGCGGGAACCTCCAGCCCCTACACCCTTTATTCCGAAAAAGTGGTCACCTTTGGCGAGGATACCGACTACAACCAGATGGACAGCCAAGGCTTTATCAACCTCTTTGGTCTGCCCATCAAGGTGCGGGCCCAGCTGCTGGGAGACCAGAAGTAAAAACACCCGAGAAAGGATTTCATCATGGCAGTCAAAGTATTCATAGACGGCGCAGAGGGAACCACCGGCCTGCGGCTGGCCGACCGGCTGGCGGGACGGGATGGCGTGGAGCTTTTAACCATCGATCCCCACCTGCGAAAGGACGATGCCGAGCGGGCCAGAGTCTCCAATAGTGCGGATGTGGTGTTCCTCTGTTTGCCCGATGAAGCCGCCCGCATGGCTGTGGGAAACATCACCAATCCCCACACCCGAATCATCGATGCTTCCACCGCTCACCGGGTGCTGGACAGTTGGACCTACGGCCTGCCGGAGCTTTCTTCTGCCCATCGCAAGGCCATTGCCCAATCCAAACGAATCTGCGTTCCCGGCTGCCATGCCGGCGGCTTTGCCCTGTTGGCCTACCCCCTGGTGTCGGCGGGAATTGCACCGGCGGACTACCCCTTCACCGCCCACTCGGTGACCGGTTACAGCGGAGCAGGCAAAAAAGTCATTGCCCGCTACGTCGACTCCAACCGCCCGGTGGACTACGCCGTTCCCCGCCAATACGCTCTGGGGCAGCAGCACAAACACCTGCCGGAAATGAAAAAGATCTCCGGTCTTGCCCACCCTCCGGTTTTTAATCCCATCATCGGGGACTTTTACGCCGGAATGGTGGTCACCATTCCCCTTCATACCCGCCTTTTGGAGCGGTATTCCGATGCCAAAGCCCTGCACGGCTTTTTCAGCGAGTTTTATGCCAAACAGAAGCTGGTAAAGGTGCAGCCCTTTGGAGCAGAGGAATCTCTGCCGGAAGGGATGCTGGCCGCCGACACCTTGGCAGGGCGGGATGATGTGGAGCTCTATGTTTGCGGCAACCAAGAACGGGTGATTTTGGCCGCCCGCTTTGACAACCTGGGCAAAGGAGCCTCGGGGGCGGCCATTCAGTGCATGAACATCGCATTGGGGCTGCCCGAAGACCAAGGTCTTGTCACAGGGTCTGACCTTTGATTACAGTTACAGAAAGAAGTGTTACCATGTCTGTAAAGCCGGAAAGCGGAGGCGTTTGTGCTCCGCAGGGATTTTTGGCAGCGGGAATGCACTGCGGTCTGGCCAAAAAAGCCGAAAAAAAAGATCTGGCTCTCATCTACAGCCAGGTGCCCTGCGCAGCCGCCGCCGTCTACACCAAAAATAAAGTGAAGGCTTCCCCTCTGGAGGTGACCAGACAGCACCTTTCCGACGGAAAGGCCCAGGCCATCCTCTGCAACAGCGGCAACGCCAATGCCTGCAACGCCGACGGAATGGAAGTGGCTTGGCGGATGTGCAAGGCTGCGGCAAAAGCTTTGAGGGTCTCGCCCAAGGATGTGGTGGTGGCCTCCACCGGGGTGATCGGTCAGCCATTGCCCGTCAAACTGGTGGAAAAAGCGGTGCCTCGCTTAAAATCCGCTCTCTCCCAGCAGGGCAGCGCCGATGCCAAGGCCGCCATCATGACCACCGACCTACTGGAAAAGGAAATCGCTGTCTCCTTTCTTTTGGAGGATAACGTCTGCAAAATCGGGGGAATTGCCAAAGGTTCGGGGATGATTCACCCCAACATGGGCACCATGCTTGCCTTTTTAACCACCGATGTGGATATCTCCCCCGCTATGCTGCAACAGGCTCTGGACACGGTGGTGCCCAACACCTTTAACATGGTCAGCGTGGATGGAGATACCTCCACCAACGACATGGCGGTGGTGCTGGCCAACGGTATGGCCAAAAACACCCCCATCACCCACCCCGGCCCCGATTACGATGCATTCCTCAAGGCCCTCACCCATGTCTGCATCTATCTGGCTCGCATGATTGCCAAAGACGGCGAGGGTGCCACCAAGCTGCTGGAGTGCATGGTTTCGGGCGCTCCCGATGAGGATACCGCCAAAGTGCTGGCCAAATCCGTCATCTGCTCCAACCTGTTTAAGGCGGCCATGTTTGGAGCCGACGCCAATTGGGGCCGGGTGCTCTGTGCTCTGGGTTACGCCGACGCGGAATTTGACGTTTCCAAGGTAAAGGTGAGCTTTGTCTCCTCGGCGGGAAGGGTCACCGTCTGCGACAGGGGAGCAGGCGTCTCCTTCTCCGAGGAGGAAGCCAAACAAGTTCTGCTGGAAAATGAAATTGAAATCCATGTCGAGCTGTTTCAGGGGGAAGGCTGCGCCGTTGCCTGGGGCTGCGATCTTTCCTACGACTACGTAAAGATAAACGGAGATTACCGCTCATGACACAAGCTCATATCAACAGCAACTCTACCAAAGCGGATATTTTGGTGCAGGCTCTGCCCTATATCCAAAAATACTTTGGCAAAGTGATTGTCATCAAATACGGGGGCAACGCCATGCAGAGCGACGAGCTCAAGCAGGCGGTGATGGAGGACATCGTCCTGCTCTCCCTCATTGGAATCAAGGTGGTGCTGGTGCACGGCGGCGGCCCCGAAATTACCGGCACCTTAAAGCGAATGGGCATCGAGTCCCGCTTTGTAGGGGGCCTGCGCTACACCGACGCAGAAACCGCCAAGGTGGTGCAGATGGTGCTGGCGGGCAAAACCAACAAAGATTTGGTGAGCCTTTTGGAGCGTCGGGGTGGCCGGGCCATTGGCCTTTGCGGTATCGACGGCGGAATGATCAAAGTGCAAAAGCATAAAGGATCCGAGGATCTGGGCTTTGTGGGGGACATCACCTCGGTGAACACCACCATCATCACCGACCAGCTGGCCAAAGGCTATATTCCGGTGATTGCCACCGTGGGAACCGACGAGGAAGGCAATGTCTACAACATCAACGCCGACACTGCCGCAGCCGCCATTGCGGGAGCCCTCAAGGCGGAAAACCTGATTCTCATGACCGATGTCCGGGGCCTTCTGACCGATAAAGACGACGAAAACACCCTCATTCCCGTGGTCAACATCAGCCAGGTGCCTGCTCTCATCAAGGAGGGCATCATCTCCGGCGGCATGATTCCCAAAATCGAAAGCTGCGTGGAGGCAGTCCGTCGGGAGGTAAGCAAAGCCATTATTATTGACGGCCGCATCCCCCACTCCATCCTCATTGAACTGATGACCGATCAAGGCATTGGAACCATGTTCCGGGTATAGGGGGAAAGGCAAGGAGGCAACACCATGATTTTTTCCAACATCAAAGAGCTGGACCAAACCTATATTGCCGGAACCTACGCCCGAAATGATTTGCTGGTGCAACAGGGCAAAGGCGCCACCTGCCAAGACGATACAAGCCGCACCCTCATCGACTTTTCGGCAGGCATTGGAGTCAATTCCATCGGCTTTGGCAACCCGGCATGGGTGCAGGCGGTCAAGGAGCAAATCGACAAGCTTTCCCACATCTCCAACCTCTATTACACCCAGCCCATGGCTCTGCTGGCCCAGGCTCTGTGCCAGCGCACCGGCATGAAAAAGGTGTTCTTTGCAAACTCCGGGGCAGAGGCCAACGAAGGCGCTTTAAAAACCGCCCGCAAATATATGAGCGACCACTATCCCGGCCAGCGGGACACCATCCTCACCCTCATCAACTCCTTCCACGGACGAACCATTGCCACCCTCACCGCCACCGGTCAGGACAGCATGCACCAGCACTTTGGGCCCTTTCCCCAGGGGTTTGTCTACGCCAAAGCCAACGATATTGCGGATTTGGAAGAAAAGCTCACCCCCCGAGTGGGAGCCATCCTGCTGGAGTGCGTGCAGGGAGAAGGCGGGGTCATCCCTCTGCAGCAGGATTTTGTGGACGCTGTTTCCAACCTTTGCCGCCAGCGGGATATTCTGCTGATGGTGGATGAGGTTCAGACCGGCGTGGGCCGCACCGGAAAGTTTCTGGCGCTGGAGCACTACGGCATCCAGCCCGATGTGGTTACTTTGGCCAAAGGGCTGGGAGGGGGACTTCCCATTGGGGCAGTGCTCTTTGGGGAAAAGACCAAGGACGTGCTGGGCAAGGGAGACCATGGTTCCACCTTTGGGGGAAACCCGGTCTGCTGCGCCGGCGCTCGCGCCGTGCTGGAAATGATGGACGATGCCTTTCTATCCCGCGTCACCGAAACCGGCCACTACCTGCGCAAGCGGCTGGAAGCCATGCCGGGGATTGTGGAAGTTTCGGGCAAGGGCATGATGCTGGGGGCCACCTTGCAGGAAGGCATAAAAAACACCGATGTCATCGCTGCCTGTGGTCAGCAAGGGCTGATTCTTCTGGCGGCCAAGCACAAGCTGCGATTTTTGCCCCCTCTCACCATCTCCCGGGAAGAACTAAACACCGGTCTTGGCATTTTGGAAGAAGTGCTGGCAAAACTTACCCACCCATTAACCTGATAAAAAGGGAGGAAAAGGCAGAGGAATGGATTCTGCCTTGCGACTATGAAACATCTGTTAAAGCTATTGGATTTGACCGGAGAGGAAATCATCAGCCTGCTCAATCAAGCAGACCAGCTAAAGTACGAAAACAAGCACGGAATCAAGCACCATCATCTGGCGGGCAAAACCCTTGGCATGATCTTTACCAAAGCCTCCACCCGTACCCGGGTCAGCTTTGAGGTGGGAATGCAGCAGCTGGGAGGCTACCCCCTCTTTCTTTCGGCCAGCGATCTGCAGCTGGGCCGGGGAGAGCCCATTGAGGACACCGCCAAGGTGCTCTCCCGCTATCTGGACGGCATCATGATCCGCACCTTTCGGCAAGAGGATGTGGAGGATCTGGCCAAATACGGCAGCATCCCCATCATCAACGGCCTGACCGACCTTTACCATCCCTGCCAGGTGCTGGCAGACCTTATGACCATCCGGGAATATAAAAGCACCTTGGAAGGCCTTAAGCTCTGCTACATTGGGGACGGCAACAACATGGCCAACTCCCTGACGGTGGGTGCTCTCAAAACCGGAATGGCGGTCTCTCTGGCCTGCCCTCAGGGCTATCACCCTCACCAGTCGGTGCTGGATTTTGCCAAGGGCTACGACTGCTTCACCCTGACAGGGGATATCTATGAGGCAGCCAGGAACGCCGATGTGGTGGTCACCGATGTCTGGGCCTCCATGGGGATGGAGGATGAGGTGCAGCAGCGCCGCAAAGCCTTTGCCGGCTATCAGGTGAACAGCCAACTGCTCCAGGTGGCAAAGCCCGATGCCATGGTGCTTCACTGTCTGCCTGCCCACCGGGGAGAAGAAATCACCGCCGAGGTGATGGAGGCACACCCCGAAATCTTTGATGAGGCGGAAAACCGTCTCCACGCGCAAAAGGCGGTTCTGGTCACCCTAATGAAAGATTAATAGAAAACTTCTCCTTTCTGTTCTCTGCCCGGGTAGGCTTTGTGCTTGCCCGGGGCCTTTTTTTCCCGTATAATAGGGACAATATAAAACCGGAGCAGCCGGGGAGTTTTCCCACAGGCTGACGGAAAGGAAGTGGCCGGATGAAACAGGTGCGCTGGGGAATATTAGGTTGTGCCGACATCGCCGAGCGCCGCGTTTTCCCCGCTTTTCAGGAAGTAAGAAACGGTGTGGTTGCCGCCATGGCCACCCGAGGCAATTCCCCTCGGTTGGAGCGGATTCGGGCTGCCTATCCCCCCTTTGAGGTATGCAGCTACGAGGAATTGTTAGCACAGCCCACCATCGACGCGGTTTACATCCCCCTGCCCAACAGCATGCATTTGGAATGGACCCTCAAGGCCGCCAAGGCCGGAAAGCACGTTCTCTGCGAAAAACCCATGGTTTGCCGTTCCAGCGAGCTTGCCCTCATCAAGCAAGCGGCAAAGGAGTATGGCGTTTACATCATGGAGGCCTTTGCCTGCCTGCACAGCCCCCTTTACGCCACCATTCGCAAGCTGATTGCGGCAGGGGAAATCGGAGAGCTGCGGGTGGTGGAAACCGTCTTCTCCTCCCCGCTCAAAGACCCGGATAGCCCAAAACTCTCCCCCCAGTTTTTGGGCGGTTCCATCCACGATGTAGGCTGCTACAACCTGCTGAGCATCCGGCAGGTCACCGGACGGGAGCCCCGCTCGGTAAAAGCCTTTGGCACCTTTCTTCCGTCGGGGGTGGACGGCACCGTCACCGCTCTGCTGGATATGGGGGATGGCATTATGGGCTATTCCCTCAGCTCTAAGGACGGCGCCAACCACCGGGGGCTGAAGGTGATTGGCACCCGGGGCATCATCACCTTCCCCAAAACTCCCAACACCTGGGGGCATTTGGAAATCACCCTGGCCCAGCCCGAGGGCAACCGGATTATCCCCCTTACGGTGCCCAACAACTACGCCACCCAACTGGAACAGATGGGCCGCTGCATTTTGGAGGGAGAAGCTCCTCTGGTTTCGCTGGAGGAGTCGGAAAAGAACATCCGGGCCATGGAAATGGTTCATGCCGCCATTGGAAGCTGGATGTCCCGCCAATAAATCCCCATACGCAAAGGAGAACCTATGTCTGAACCCATTTGCCTTGCCGGCATCTTTGATTCCCACGCCCACTACGACGATGAGCGCTTTGCCCCCGACCGAAACGAGGTGCTGTCCCAGCTGCCTCGGCAGGGGGTATCCTATGTGATGAATGCCGCCTCCGATCTGGACAGCGCCGCTGCAGGACTTGCCCTTGCCCGGGCATATCCCCATGTTTACTGCGCTGCGGGAATTCATCCCCACGAGGCATCCAAGGCCCCTGCCGACTATTTAGACCGCTTAAAAAAACTATTGGCCCAGCCTAAGGTGATGGCTGTGGGGGAAATAGGCCTGGATTACCACTACAACTTTTCCCCCCGGGAGATCCAACTGCAGGTCTTTGAGGAGCAGCTCATTCTGGCGGACAAGCTTGGGCTTCCGGTGATTATCCACGACCGGGAAGCCCATGAGGACACCCTGCGCCTGCTCAAACAGTATCGCCCCAAGGGAGTGGTTCACTGCTTTTCGGGCAGTGCCCAAATGGCCCGGGAGGTGACGGCTCTGGGGCTGTATGTAGGCTTTACCGGCGTGATCACCTTTAAAAATGCCAGAAAGCCCCTGGAGGCTTTGCGGGCCGTGCCAAAGGAGCTGCTTTTGATGGAAACCGATGCTCCCTACATGGCTCCCGAGCCCCTGCGGGGCAGGCGGTGCGACTCCACCCTCCTTGCCTATGTGGCGCAGGTTATAGCCCGAGAACTTACCCTAGAGCCTCAAGAGGTGGTGGACTTAACCGCCGCCAACGCCAAACGGCTCTTTGGGATTTCTTAAGATGAAGCTACAGGAAATACTTGGGGTTCCTCCCCAGCGGTTGGAGCATTTTAGTCATCCCGCTAAACTGCTGCTGGACTGGTATCGGCAAAACAAGCGGGAAATGCCCTGGCGGGGAACCGACACCTTTTCCCCCACTCCCTATCAGGTGTGGGTGAGCGAAATCATGCTCCAGCAAACCCGGGTAGAAGCTGTGAGGGCTTACTACACCCGCTTTATCGCCCAGCTTCCCGACATTGCTGCTCTGGCAGCGGCACCGGAGGACCAGCTTCTCAAGCTGTGGGAGGGGCTGGGGTACTACAACCGGGTGCGAAATATGCAGAAGGCCGCCCGGCAGGTGATGGAGCAGCACGGCGGTGCTCTGCCCGCCGACTATGGCGCTTTGCAAACCCTTCCCGGCATTGGAGCTTACACCGCCGGTGCCATTGCGTCCATCGCCTTTGGCATCCCGGTGCCCGCCCCCGACGGCAACGTCTACCGGGTGCTCACCCGTCTGCTGGGCAGCCGTGCCAGCTTGGGAGAGGGCAAGGTAAAAAAGGCATTGGCACAGGTGGCAGCCTCTATGATTCCCCCAGAAGCACCGGGGGATTTTAATCAGGCCTTGATGGAGCTGGGAGCCATTGTCTGCCTGCCCAACGGCGCTCCCCTCTGCTCTGTCTGCCCTTGGCAGGGCCTCTGTGTCGCCCACCGGGAAAACAGTTGGCCGGCCATCCCCAACCTTCCGGAAAAGAAGCCCCGGCGGGTGGAGCAGCGCTCCATCCTGCTGCTGATATCGGATGGCAAACTGCTCCTTTCCCGCCGTCCCGCCAAGGGCCTGCTGGCCGGACTGCCCGAGCCGGTCAACCTAGAGGGCTTTTGGGAAGAGGAGGAGATTTCCGCCTATGTGAAAGGGCTGGGAGGCAAGGCGCATCATCTCCACTTTTTGGGGGAAGCCACCCACATCTTTAGCCATGTGGAGTGGCGAATGAAGGGCTTTGCAGCATGCTCTTCCTTCTTTGCGCCGCCACCGGGCTTTTTCTGGGCGGGGGCTTCCCAACTGGAGGAGGAGGTGGCCTTGCCCAGCGCCTTCCGCCCCTTTTTGGAGGCAGGACATTCTTTGCTCCACCAAAGCCATGAATAGAAATCGAACGGTATAAAAGCTCCGATGATGTTTTCATCGGAGCTTTGGCAATTAGTTATAAAAAAATGTATTAATCCCTGTGTTTTATGTAATATATTTTAAATTTCTCTTGTTTTTATTGCATTTTTCGTATACAATGTGCATATAACGACCAGTCGGAGGGTTAAAAGTCTATTGGTGGATGGAAAGGGCAGGAAGAAGCAAAATCCGCTAGCGGCAAGCACCAACCTTTCCAAGGTCATTCCATCCACGGTGAAAAGGCTGGAGGGCCAATCATGAGTATCCCTGCAAACGACACACGTTTTTCTCATCTGCCTGACATTATTGAGCAAATACCCGGGGTTGCCTTTCGTCACTTCCGTCAAGGGGACAGCTGGCACACATGGTTTGTCACCCAAAATGTGTCCATGTACGGATACACTCCGGAGGAGTTTACCAGCCAGCAAAAGCAGAGGTTTGACTTGGTTTGCCCTGACGACAGG
The DNA here is from genome assembly GCA_050950205.1 of Oscillospiraceae bacterium. Lineage (GTDB taxonomy): Bacteria > Bacillota > Clostridia > Oscillospirales > Ruminococcaceae > WRAV01. The sequence goes on along the minus strand of JBMNHF010000010.1, from coordinate 253,876 downwards.
ACGATGGTAAACCAAATGCTCAGGGACTACGAGGTTCGGAAAGTGAACGCCTTTCAGCTGCATTACCGCCTGATTGCCAAAAACGGCGAGCGTATTCCCGTGACGGAATACAACACCATCCACCGGGATCCCGACGACAACATCCTCTGCTGCGACTCGGTGCTCATCAGCAATTCCCAATGCGAGGGAACCCAGCGCCTGATTGAAAATCACTATCACCAGCAGGCGGTTCTCAACGATATTTTGCTCAGCCTGCAAGATGCCCACCCGGAACATGTGCTCCAAATCATTCTGAGCCGAACGGGAGAATATCTCAACGTCAGCCGAGCCCTTCTATTTCGGGAATTCCTCGGGGATACAGGCTGCAAGGTGATCTGTGAGTGGTGCAACCGGGGTATCCCCTCGGTGATGGAGGGGGAGCATTCCCCCCGCCTGGCTTGCCTTTCCGGATCCCAATCCTGCATCTCCCTGCGCAGCTCCGGCAGCCTGCTGATCCATAGCGGGCAGGTTCCCCCATGCTGCCAGCCCTTTTTTGAACAGGAGCATCTCACTGCCTGTGCCGTTTTTGCCGTCTATCTGGACGGAAAGCACTATGGCTTTGTCAGCTTTGACGATTGTGTGGAGGAGCGAACCTGGGACGAGGGCACCGTTCGCTTCCTCAAAAATATAGCCAACCTGATTTCCACCGCCCTGGCCTGCCAGCATGCCGCCAAGGAATTGGAACAGAGCCGCAAAACCTACGAATCTGTGCTGGACAATGTAGGCTCTTACATTTTGGTGGTGGATGCCAAAACCGATCTCATTGCCTTTGCCAACAGCGCATTTCGGAATATCCATGGAGAAGATTGCATCGGGCAACCAGCCAAACGCTATCTGCAGGCGCAGGCCGCTTCCTTTCAGCGGCAGTGGGCGGAGGAGCCGACGGATTATCCGGAGCTCTATCACCAGCACACCGGTCAGTGGCTGTCGGTTTCTGCCAACTCCATCACCTGGCTGGATGGAAAGCCCTACCTTTTGCTCAACTGCTACGACATCACCTCCAAAAAGCTGTTTGCCGATACCTTGGAGGCAAACATCGAAAAGCGCACCAGAGAGCTGCGCATCATGAGCGAAAAAGCAAAGCGTGCCAAGGAAAAGGTGGAGGATGCTGCCAGGGCCAAATCGCAATTTTTGGCCAATATGTCCCACGAGATGCGCACCCCTCTCAACGCCATCATCGGCATGACCCGAATCGCCAAGTACTCTCAAGACCCCCAGCACCGAGATTACTGCATTGATAAAATCGCTGAGGCCTCCATTCATTTGTTGGGGGTGATCAACGATATTTTGGATATGTCCAAAATCGAATCGGGCAGGCTGGACCTGGTTTACGCCCCCTTTGATTTTGAAAAAATGCTGATGCGCACCACCAACGTCATGCGGTATAGACTAAGTCAAAAGGAGCACACCCTTCTGGTTTCCATTGACGATGCCATCCCCCGCTGGCTGGTCAGCGATGAACAGCGGCTGACACAGGTGATGACCAATCTCCTTTCCAACGCCGTGAAGTTTACCCCCGGCAGAGGAGAGATCTTTGTGGAGGCCCACCGGCTTCCGTCGGAGGAGGACGGCTCCTTTTTGGTGGAAATCTCCGTCCAAGATAACGGCATCGGCATTGCGCCGGAGCATCAGGAAAGGCTGTTTCAATCCTTCGAGCAGGCGGATGCGGGGATTTCCCGGCGATTTGGAGGAACCGGGCTGGGTCTTGCCATTTCCAAAAACATTGTGGAAAGTTTGGGCGGGGACATTTGGGTACACTCTGAGCCGGGCAAAGGCTCTACCTTCACCTTTACCTTCCTCACCAAACAGGGGGAAGACCAATCGGCCCGTCCCCACATCAACTGGCAGAATTTACGGCTTTTGGTGGTGGACCGCTCCTCCAAAACACAGCATTTTTTTGGGCAACTTTCGGGCAAACACGGTTTTACTTGTCAGGTTGCCTCCCAGTGGCAGGAGGCCCAGTCCCTCCTCCAGAAGAATCCTCCTTTCCACATCCTGTTTGTGGATCAAAAAATTGCGGATGAAGAGCAGGATATTCTTTTCGGTCCGTCCATTTGGAAGCACACCGGTTGTCTGGTGGTGATGACTTCCACCGCCGCCTGGACTGAGATGGATCCCAACTTTAAACCGCCGGGAGTTTGCCGGTACATCCAAAAGCCACTCTTTGCCTCCTCCATCATTGACTGTATTGTAGACTGCCTTACCATTGGCAATCAATCGAAGGAGGATTTGAGCCAGCTGCCGGTGTTGACCGGGCGAACCATCCTGTTGGCAGAGGATATGGAGATCAACCGGGAAATTGTCATCTCTCTGCTGGAGCCGGCGGGCATCGCCATTGAATGCGCTGAAAACGGCCTGCGGGCGGTGGAGATGTTCGCCGCAGACCCCTTGCGCTATGACGCCATCTTTATGGATATTCACATGCCGGAAATGGACGGCTACCAAGCCACTCGCGCCATCCGTGCCTTGGAGTTTCCCCATGCGGCAAACATCCCCATCATCGCCATGACCGCCAATGTCTTCCGGGAGGATGTGGAGCGCTGCCTGGACTGCGGCATGAATGACCATGTGGGAAAACCCCTGGATATGGATGAAGTGATGTACAAGCTTCAAAAACATCTATCCCCATAGATAAATAAAGATCCCCCGGCTTAGCCGGGGGTATTTCATATGCGGGCAAAGCCCTATGTTACTAGCGGCGTCTAAAGACGCTTTTTGCGATCTGGCAGTTGCGAGGGGATTGCTACCAGCTACCCGTTAAACGGGTCTTGATATTCTTTTAGTGTCATCTGATCGTGGATTTGATCTTCCTTCAATTGGTTCTGGATATACTCTGCAATTTTCTTTGCATTCTTGCCAGCAGTATCCACATAGTATCCCCTACACCAAAAGCTGCGGTTGCCATAGCGATACTTCAAGTTCCCATGTCTTTCGTGGATTATCAGGCTGCTTTTGCCTTTCAGAAATCCTACAAAGCCGGACACACTCATTTTGGGTGGTATCTCAACCAGCATATGGATATGATCGGGACACACCTCTGCTTCTAAAATATTCACTTGCTTCCAATCGCAAAGCTCTCTGAGTATTTTTCCTATTTCCGCCTTTCGATCCCCATAGAATATTTTTCTACGGTACTTTGGTGCAAATACGATATGATATTTGCAATTCCATTTCGTATGAGATAGACTATTTGTGTCGTTCATCTTGAATGACCTCCTTTTGATTGATCGATGCAGTGGCCAGACCGCATCTTTACTATATCAAAAGGAGTTTTTTTATCATATGGAACGCTAAAGCTTTTTTAGAACTCCCCGGCACAGCCGGGGGTTTTCAAACACAAGAAAACAGTCCTTAGGCTTTTGCCTGAGGACTGCTTTTTTTCACTCTTAAGACCGAATGATTCCGCCGCCGCAAAGAATCTCTCCTTGATAAAACACTGCGCTTTGCCCGGGGGTGATGGCCCGGTGGGGAGTCTGCAGCTCGATCCGGGCGCCGGTTTCCTCGGGGATCACCAGTGCCTTCACCGGCTGGGCCCCATACCGCAGCTTGACCTCGAACTCCTCCGGCTGCTCCAGCTTATCCCGATCCAGCCAGTTGAGCTTATCCACCGTCAAAGAGGAGCGGAAAAGGGCGTCATTTTCCGCCAACACCACATCCCCTGTCTCGCCACATATTTTCTTAACAAACATAGGCTTGCCAAAGCTGATGCCAAGGCCCTTGCGCTGCCCCACCGTGTAGTGCCAAAGACCCCGGTGTTCTCCCAGCGTGCGGCCTTCTTCATCCAAAAAGCGGCCGGGAGGATTCTCCCCCGGGCGCAGGCTTTCCAGCACGGCGGCATAATCCCCGTCGGGGACAAAGCAAATGTCCTGACTGTCTGCCTTTTGGGCTACCGAAAGCCCTGCCTGGGCGGCAATGGCGCGGATTTCCTTCTTGGTTTTGTCCCCCAGAGGCAGGTAGATGTAGGGCACCAGCCAACGGGGCAAATCCCACAGCACGTAGCTTTGCTCTTTGGATAAATCCGTTCCCTTTGCAAGAAATGTCCCCTTTTCCTTCCGCAGAACCCGGGCGTAATGCCCGGTGGCAACACCGGCATCCAGTTTGCTGGCTTCCTCCCAAAGGGCGGTAAACTTAATGCGGCGGTTGCACCGCACACAGGGGTTGGGGGTGCGCCCTGCCGTGTACTCGTTGGCAAAGGGTTCCACCACTTCCCGCAAAAAACGCTCCCGCAAATCCAGAGTGCGGTGCTCTATCCCCAAGGCCTTGCAAACCTGAGCCGCATCTTGGGCGTTTTCTTCTCCCCCCCACAGCCGCAGGGTCACCCCCACCGGCTCCAGACCCTGCTGCTGGAGCAACAGGGCGGTGACGGTGCTATCCACTCCCCCGCTCATTCCCACTACTACTTTTTTCATTTCCTTCATTGGACTGTTCTGCCCCTTTCCATTCTGTTCCGAATGTATCATATCCCGCCCCAAAATTCAACCATGTGGGATAACTTGGCTTTTTTAACGTGTGCGGTGTGCCGATAAAAATACCTCCTCGGAAAGGTGTTTTTCCAAGAAGCCACCGGTGTCTGTTATAACATAAACAAAACGGCCCGCTTTCTGGGCCGTTTCTTTATGGTGTAAGGATCATCGTTGCCACCTGGTTAGGCTGGCGGCAAAGCGGCAGGCATAGCGGTGGCAAATTCAATTCCCGCCTCGTCAAAGGCGTGTTTGAGCTGACGGCGCACGGCGCTGCAGGAGGCAAAACTCAAGCCGACGTGTTCGGTCCACATACTGGCCCGCAGCTCCACACCATAAATCCCCAGCGCCCGCACATAAACCGGTACCTTGGGATTATCCATCTCCTCGGGACCTCGGGTATCCACAAAGTTGGGGTGCTCCCCCACCACCCGGGCCATAATCTCCATAGCCCGCTCCATATCCGCCTCGTACTTGATGATGACGTCGATAAAGGCAGAGGCCCGGGCCTGCTGAAAGTTGGAGTTTTCGATCATATCCTTGTTGATGGTGGAGTTGGGAACAATGATGCGGCTGTTCATAAAGGTGCGAATCACCGTATGCCGCAGGGTGATGTCCTCAATGTATCCGGTAATTCCCGCATTGACCAGCCGAATGCGGTCCCCCACCTCAAAGGGCTTGGATATGGTGAGAACAATGCCGTTGACGGCGTTTCCCAAGGACTCTTGCGCCGCAAGGCTGAGTGCCAGGGCGGCGATTCCCGAGCCGGCCAGCAGCGTCTCGATGCCGCTGTTAAACTGGGGAAGCTGTCCCAGTGCAAATAAAATGCCCACCAAATAAATTAAAATGGTAATGACATTGTGCAAAAACTTCCAGTAAAGCTTGTCGTACTGCTTGTGGCGAGTGGCTTTTCCCACGATTTTGGAAATGAGCACGGTGCAGACCAGAATCAGAAAAATCCGCAGCAGAACAAATCCGCTGCTTGAAAAGGCGGGATTCTGGCTGTTAAAAAGGGCGTCCAACAGTTCAATCATGGTTACTGCTCCTGCGTTTCTGCAAATATTTCTCCTCCCCCGGCCTTACTCTGCCGGCTTTTTTCATAGGCGGTTTTCAGCTCCAGATAAAAAACCTTGAGAGCTTCCTGTGCGGATTCATCTCCTTGCACAGAGCCATAAGGGGGTTCCAAATAAACCGAACGGCTTTTGGCGCTGAGAATCAGCCCCTTACCCCGTCTGCCATCCTGGTAGGTCAGGTGCCAAACATCGTCAAACAAAATCCGGATGTTCCGGCGGGGCAGGCGCAGTTCAAATCCATCTTGCCCGATGACCCCCACCCCCTGCCGGGTGTAAAGAAAACTCAGCCGAAAGCGCAGAACCCACCAGATGGCGATAAGCCCCGCGAAGATCGCCGAAGGAGTGACGAAAAGAGGCCAGGGGGATAGATAGCGGTGGCAGAGAGCTTCCACCACCCCGACCAGCAAAAACCACCCCACCATCAGGGCAACCATCAGCCCCATGTAGAGAAAGCCGTTGACGTAATAAAAGGGGTATTCCCTGGTGTGGGACATGAAAACACCTTACCTTTACCAGTTTATTCGCCGGTTTGAATTTGAATGTGCAGTTCCTGCAGGCTTTTTTCCTCTACGGGAGAGGGGCACCGGCTCATCAAATCGCTGGCGTTCTGCACCTTGGGGAAGGCAATGACATCCCGGATGGAGTCCCGGCCCAGCATCAGCATCACCAAGCGGTCCAGGCCAAAGGCCAATCCGCCGTGGGGGGGAACCCCGTACTGGAAGGCCTCCAGCAAGAAGCCAAACCGCTCCCGCTGGGTTTCCTCATCCAATCCCAAGGCGGTAAACATCCGCTGCTGCAACTGGGGGTCGCTGATGCGGATGGAGCCACCCCCCACTTCGGTGCCGTTGAGCACCATGTCATAGGCTCTGGCCCGGCATGCTCCGGGATCGGTTTCCAGCTTGTCGATGTCCTCCAGTTTGGGAGAGGTAAAGGGGTGGTGTTTGGCCACATAACGCTTTTCTTCCTCATCATACTCAAAGAGGGGGAAATCCACCACCCACAAAAGATCAAAGCTGTTTTCGGGAATGAGGTTGAGCCGCTGGGCCAAATGCACCCGCAAGGCGCCCAAACTGTTGAGCACCGTTTCGTTGCTGGCATCGGCTACTAAGAGAAGCACGTCTCCCGTTTCGGCCCCCAAAGCGGAGCGGACGGCCGCCTTTTCTTCCTCGGAGAGGAACTTTTCAAAGGAGGAGCTCTCAGCATCCGCCGTAAGCCGGGTGAAGGCAAGGCCCCCTGCCCGATAGGTTTTTACCACATCGGTGAGTTTGTCGATTTCCTTGCGGGTAAGAGTGTCGGCAGCTGCTTTGGCGTTGATGCCCCGGATGCTTCCCCCCTGGGCTAAGGCATTGGCAAACACCTTAAACTCCGTGTTTTGAAGCAGCGAACTCAGGTCGGTAATCTCCAAGCCGAAGCGGGTGTCCGGCTTATCCGAGCCGTAGCGGTTCATGGCCTCGGTATAGGGAATCCGCCGGAAAGGGGTGGGCAGGTCCACACCCAACACTTCTTTAAAGACGTAGACCATAAAGGCCTCGTTGAGGTTCATGACGTCGTCTTCGTCCACAAAGCTCATTTCCACGTCGATTTGGGTAAATTCCGGCTGGCGATCAGCCCGCAGGTCCTCGTCCCGGAAGCATTTGGCAATCTGCATATACCGGTCGTAGCCGGACAACATCAACAGCTGTTTGTACAGCTGAGGAGATTGGGGCAGCGCGTAAAAGCTGCCGGGATGCACCCGGCTGGGCACCAGATAATCTCGGGCCCCTTCGGGGGTGGATTTGATCAGCAGAGGAGTTTCCAGCTCCAAAAAGCCGTTTCTGTCATAGAAATCCCGGGCAGCCTTGACAATGCGGTGGCGCATAATCAGGTTATGCTGCATCTCCCCCCGGCGCAAATCCAAATAGCGGTAGCGCAGGCGCAACTCTTCCTTGACGTTGGTTTGGTCGGTAATTTCAAAGGGGGGAGTTTCCGCTCGGGAAAGAATCCGCAGCTCCTCCACCAAAATCTCCACATGGCCGGTGGGCAGCTCCGGGTTTTTAGAGGCCCGCTCACGAACCGTACCTTTTGCCATCAGCACATATTCCGCCCGCACCGAAGCGCCTTTCTTCCGCAGCTTTTCCGGGGTGGAATCGTCAAATACCAGCTGGACAATACCGGTGCGGTCTCGCAAATCCACAAAGACAAGGCTGCCCTTGTCCCGGTTTTTTTGAACCCAGCCAGCCACGGTGACACTTTGGCCGATGTGGTTTTCCCGCAGCTCGCCACAGTAATGGGTGCGGGAAAGACCCTGTATGGTGTCGTTGAACATAAAGCGGTTCTCCTTTGTAATTAGAATAAACGTGCATAAAATCAGTCCGGTCAGCAAACCGGTCACAGAGGCGGAATACCGGAGCTGTCAAACAGCTCCGGTTCAGCGCTTAAGCTCCTGTTGTCTGCGCTGCCTGGGCTTGCTGCAGCAGCTTTTCGGCGCAGGCCAGCCGGACGCAAAGGCAAAGCAGCGTCGCCGCCGTTTTCACCTCTTCTGTCCCGGCAAAGGTGGGGGCAATGCGAATGTTGCGGTCTCTGGGATCGTTTCCATAGGGGAAGGTGGCACCTGCCCCAGTCATCACCACACCCGCTTCCTTGCAAAGGGCCACCGTGCGCTTGGCGCAGCCGTCCATCACATCTAAGGGGATAAAGTATCCGCCCCGGGGTTTGTTCCAAGAAGCCACCCCGGCGGGAGCCAACTCCTGCTCCAAGGTATCCAGAACGGCATCGAACTTGGGGCGCAGCAGGGCGGCCTGCTTTTCCATATGGGCCAAAACCCCGTCTTTGTTTTGAAAGTAGCGGGCATGGCGCAGCTGATTGACCTTATCTCCCGAAATCATCTGCAGCCCGAAATGCTGTTTAAGCCACCCAATGTTGGCGGCGGAACCTCCCACCGCAGCAATGCCGGCACCGGCGAAGGAAATTTTGGAGGTGGAAGTAAAGAACAGCGCCATATCCGGCTTTCCGGCCTTTTTCAGCTCCGCCATCAGGTTGAGGAGCCGATCTCCTTTGCCCGGCTCCAGGTCATGAATGGCATAGGCATTGTCCCAGAAGATGCGAAAATCCCCCGCAGCGGGCGCAAGGTTTGCCATGCGGCGAACCACATCGTCGGAAAAGGTAATTCCCATGGGGTTCTGATATTTGGGCACGCACCAGATTCCCTTGACGGCAGGGTCCTTTACCAGTTGCTCCACGGCATCCATATCCGGGCCGTCCTCTTTCATGGGGACGCTGACCAGCTCAAATCCAAAGTGCTGGGTGACAGCAAAGTGGCGGTCATAGCCGGGGCAAGGACAAAGAAATTTAATGCCCTCCTCTTTGCACCAGCCCCCTTTGCCACCGGGGTATCCGTGGACGTAGCCAATTCCCACACAGTCGTGCATCAGGTTGAGGCTGGAGTTGCCCCCCACAATTACCTCGTCGGGCGCAAGCTCCAAAATTTCCGCCATCAACCGCCGTGCCTCGGGAATTCCCTCCAGCACACCGTAGTTGCGGCAGTCAAAACCGGTTTCGTCCAAAAAGTCCTTCTTTTCCTTTAGAATATCCATCATGGGAAGGGCAAGATCCAACTGATTCCCGTCGGGTTTCCCCCGGGAAAGATCCAGCTTCAGGCCCTTTTTTTTATATTCTTCGTACCTGACTCGCAGCAGCTGTACTTCCTGTTCCAATTGAGCGGGAGTCATCTTTTGATAAGCTATCATAGTCTTATGGCTCCTTACCTTGAGTTTGCCGGCAACCGGCCCCGCTCTATTTTATACTGAAACTCTACTTTTTGCAAGATGTTAATTTGTTTCCTGCATTTTTTCTTCTCCATACTTTCGGGCCAGAGCGGCGTAGGCGGCGCTGAGTACCCGGTCGATGGGCAGACCTTTTTCCTTTGCAATGGCCTTGGCGCTTTCAAATTCTACCTTGATTTTTTGTACCCCCTCCATGGAGGATTCCTTGATGAGAACGGGGCCGTAGGGGGTTTCCACCGAAAGCTGGCGGCGCTCCATCACCCGGCGCTCCCGCAGGCAGGAGCGAACCCCTATGGTGGAGGTGTGGCGCAGCAGCAGTCTGGAAAACTCTTCCCCACGCTCCGGCTGGCAAAGCAGGCTCAGAATGTGGCCGGGGCGTCCCTTTTTCATGGTGGCGGGGGTGACCCAAACATCCAGGGCACCGGCAGCCATCAGCTCCTCGCAGGCAAAGGCCAGGGCTTCGCTGGCAATATCGTCCAGGTTACAGGTCAGCTCGCAAACCCGGTCCACACCCTTTGGAGGCTGCTTTTCTTCCAAAGCCAGCACCCGCAGTACATTGGCGGTGTGGGGGTAATTTCGCTTGCCGGCTCCGTAGCCCACGGCGGTGACAGAAAATTCTTTGGGAGCTGCAAACTCGTCAGCCAAAGCCGCTACAATGGCCGCTCCGGTGGGGGTGACCAGCTCTCCCTTGTTTTCGGTGATATGCAGGGGAATGTTGTGCCTGCGCACAATCTCCAAGGTTGCAGGGGCTGGAATGGGAATGACGCCGTGCTGACAGCGGATGGTCCCCTGTCCCTCCGAAAGGGGGGAGCACAGCACCCGCTCCACTCCTAAGTTATCCAGAAGGATGGCGGTTCCTACAATGTCCACAATGGAATCCACCGCTCCCACCTCGTGGAAGTGAACCTCATCCACCGGCCGGCGATGCACCTTGGCCTCCGCCTCGGCCACCACTCGGAAGATGCGCAGCGAAAGCTCCTTCACCCGGGAAGAAAGAGGGGACTGCTCAATCAGGGTGCGAATATCCCCAAACCCCCGGTGTGCATGGTGGGAGTTCTCGTCGTGATGGTGATGATGGTCGTGATGGTGGTTGTGGTCATGGTCGTGGTCATGGTCGTGGTCATGGTCGTGGTCGTGATGATGGTCATTATCATGGTCGTGATGATGGTCATTATCATGGTCGTGAGAGGGATGCTCCAGCACCACCGTGAAGTCAAAGGCATCGATGCCGTTTTTTTCCGCCCGGCCAAACTCCAGCCGGTAGCCGGAAATTCCAAGACTTGCAAGGCCCTCTTCCAGCGCCTTTTGGTCTCCCCCTAAATCCAGCAGGGCGGCTACCGTCATATCTCCGCTGATGCCTGAGGCACAGTCAAAATACAGGGTCTTCATGGCTAATCTCCTTTATTCGGTGTGGGAGCGGTGGCCTTTTACCGCCATCCGGTTGATTTGGGTGGCAAGGTAGCCGGCTCCAAAGCCGTTGTCGATGTTCACCACGCCAATGCCCTCGGCACAGGAGTTGAGCATGGTCAGCAAGGCGGACAGACCTCCAAAATTGGCGCCATAGCCAATGGAGGTGGGAACTGCCACCACCGGGCACTCAATCAGTCCCGCCACCACTCCGGCCAAAGCCCCCTCCATCCCCGCTACGGCGATGACGCAGTTGGCTTTGCGGATATCCTCCAGCCGGTCAAAAAGGCGGTGGATGCCCGCCACCCCTACATCGTAGATGCGCTCCACCTTTGCTCCGAAGAATTCCGCCGTTTTTGCGGCTTCTTCCGCCACCGGCATATCGGAGGTGCCTCCGGTACACACCGTTACCAACCCAATCTGCTCTGCCGGTTTAAGGGTATAGCTGAGCACGCCACTGATTTCGTCGTATGCAATGTCGGGGAGAACTTGTTTCACTGCCTGGTACTGCTGGGGTGTGGCCCGGGTGCCAAGTACATTGGAACCTTGCTGGGCAAAGCGCTGCATGATGGCGCTGACCTGATCACAGGTTTTCCCGGCACAATAGATCACCTCTCCAAACCCAGAGCGCAGGGAGCGGTGATGGTCCAGTTTGGCAAACCCCATATCCTCGTAGGGCAGGTTTTTGAGCTTTTGCTCCGCTTTCTCAATGGAGAGCGAGCCGTCCTTCACCTGCCGAAGCAGGGCACAAATATCCATATGATCTCCCCTTAACCGTATCGTCCAAACAGATCTTTTCCCATGCCTTTCCGGTTCCTCGATCCCGATGCGCCCCTTTCTGCAGGGTGCACCGGAGGACAAAACCCAAAAATCGGAAAGGAATAGCGCTTTATTGGTCCTGCGCCAGACCCACGTCCATGCTGCCGGAGCGAAAGCCCTCCAAATCCATGGTGACGTAGACAAAGCCCTGCTGATGGCACAGGTTGATCAGCTCCTCCCGCACCTGCAGGAGTTTTGCAAAGTCGTCTGCTGGAACTTCCACCCGCACCGTATCCCCGTGAATGCGGGCCCGAACCACCTTGTGGCCCTGCTCCCGCAGAAAGCCTTCAATCCGATCGGCCTTGGCCATGGCTTCCTCCGAAAGACGGGTGCCGTAGGGAAAACGGGTGGCAAGACAGGGAGCGGCGGGCTTTTGGGCCACGGCAAGGCCAAACTCCCCGGCCAGAGCCCGCACCTTTTCCTTAGAATAGCCCAGCTCCGCCAGGGGGCTTTTCACCCCCAACTCTTTCAGAGCCCGAAGCCCGGGGCGGTACACCTTGTGGTCGTCTGCGTTGGTGCCGTCCAACAGATGGGCAAGACCCTGCCTGCGGGTGTAATCCCACAAGCTGGAAAACAGCTCCTTTTTGCAGAGATAGCACCGGTTGACAGGGTTGTCCCGGATGGGGGCGGGAATTTCCTCTATGGTCAAAACAGCGTGGGTAGCCCCCAGCTCCTGGGCTAAGGTTCTGGCCCCGTCTGGGTCGGCGGGGCTGTGGAGGGGGGAGTGGAGGGTAACGGCATGCACTTTGCATCCCGCCTTAAGGGCAGCAGCCAGCACCACCGCGCTGTCCACTCCGCCGGAAAAAGCAATGCAAACCCCGCCGGAAAGGTTTTTAAAATACTGGAGCAGTTGATTCATCTTGTTTGCCGCCCTTGTCGTTTTCTTAAAATTCCGCCGAACCGGTGGTGCGGGGGAAGGGAATGACATCCCGAATATTGGAAATGCCGGTCATATACATAATCAAGCGCTCAAAGCCCAGACCAAACCCGGCATGTTTGACTCCGCCGTAGCGGCGCAGATCCAGATACCAAGTGTAGTCCTCCATATCCAGGCCCATCTCCTGAATGCGGCGTTCCAGAACATCCAGCCGCTCTTCTCTCTGGCTGCCTCCGATGATTTCTCCCACACCGGGCACCAGGCAGTCCATGGCGGCAACGGTTTTGCCGTCGTCGTTGAGGCGCATGTAAAAGGCTTTGATGTCCTTGGGATAGTCGGTGACAAAGACCGGGGCTTTGTAAATTTCTTCGGTGAGGTAGCGCTCGTGCTCGGTCTGCAGGTCGCAGCCCCAGTACACCGGGTAGGAGAAGCGGTCCTTCACCGGTTCCAGCAGCTTGATGGCTTCGGTGTAGGTCACCCGGGCAAAGTCGGAGTTGACAATGTGCTCCAACCGGGCCAAAAGCCCTTTATCGTAAAAATTGTTAAAGAAGGCCAGCTCTTCGGGGCATTCCTTCATCACCGCGGCCAGCACGCTTTGAAGCATATCCTGAGCCAGCTGCATATTGTCGGAAAGATCGGCAAAGGCGATCTCTGGCTCAATCATCCAAAATTCGGCGGCATGGCGGGGGGTGTTGGAGTTTTCCGCCCGGAAGGTGGGGCCAAAGGTATAGACATTGCCAAAGGCAAGAGCCATGCACTCAGCTTCCAGCTGGCCGGACACCGTCAGGTTGGTCTCTTTGCCAAAAAAGTCTTGGGAAAAGTCGGCCTTTCCCTCCTTGGTCAAGGGGGGATTGGCAGGATCCAGAGTCGTTACCCGGAACATCTCTCCCGCACCCTCGGCGTCGCTGCCGGTGATGATGGGGGTATGGGCGTAAACAAAGCCGCGGCTGTGGAAGAAGTTGTGGATGGCAAAGGCAGCGGCGCTGCGCACCCGAAAGACCGCCTGAAAAGTATTGGTGCGGGGCCGCAGGTGTGCAATGCTCCGCAAAAATTCCAGGGAGTGGCGCTTTTTTTGCAGGGGATAATTGGGGCTGGAAAGTCCCTCCACCTCAATTTGGTTGGCGTGAATTTCAAAAGGCTGCTTGGCGCCGGGGCTTTCCACCACTTCGCCGGTTACCGATATGGCAGCACCCACCCCCAGCTTGGACACTTCCTTAAAATTGGGCACCTTATGTTCTTCCAGCACCACCTGCAGGTTTTTAAAGGTAGAGCCGTCGTTGAGTTCGATAAAACCGATGGAGCCGGAATCCCGCTGGGTTTTGATCCAGCCGCTCACCCTTACGGCTTGTCCGATTTTTTGCTCTGCTGTTCGGTATAGTTCTGCCAGTTCCAGGCGTTTCATGTTTATTCCCTCCGCATGTGATATCACAAGTATACCCTATTATAGTACAAAATACAGAGGGATACAAGAAGTGAGGCCAAATTAGCCAGTGCTGCCTGCACCGCGCATTTTATCAAAGGTTTGCGTAAAATATTCCCCTTTGCCTTTGAGGGGAATTTCTTTTCTTTTTACATTAAATATGGTATACTTATCTTGGAAAAATCTAGGCTGGGCGGTGGAATGATGAGGAGGAAACATGCTCTGGCATCTGCTGTTTTGCCACTGTTTTTTCTTGTGCTTTTGGTTGCCTGCGCTTCCCCTGCCCAAGACCCTCCCGATTTGGGTCAGCCCATCCAGTGGACGGATGGCGCCGTGGAGCAGGCGGTTCGGCAGGAGCTAAACAAGCCCACTGGAACCATCTACTCGGGAGAGCTGGATTCTCTTCGCATTGTGACCATTCGCTCTGCAAGCATCCAGTTTAACAACAACGCCATCTACCCCTTTGAGGCCGGGCAGGGCGTGCAGCAGCTGGACGATTTGGCCTATTTCCGCAAACTGGGTGGGCTGGAAGTATCCCGGACGCAAATTTCCGATTACTCGGTAGTCGCCCTGTGTCGGGAGCTGCAACGCCTTTATCTCTATGACAATCCCAATCTCTCGGATCTTTCCTTTCTCACCGGTCTGCCCAAGCTGTCCCAACTGATTTTGTACGGCACCGGCGTCACCGATCTTGGCCCCATCGGCACCCTGCCGGAGCTGCAGGAGTTGGATTTGCGCAAAAACCAACTGCAAACCTTGGACACCGAAGGAAAGTTCCCCAAGCTGCGCAAGCTTAAGCTGGAGGCAAATCAAATATCTGACCTGAGCTTCCTCTCCTCCCTTGTCACCCTGCAGGAGCTGGATTTGCGCAAAAACGCCATTTCGGATCTGACCCCTTTGCAGAACCTTTCCAACCTGCAAAAGCTCAGCCTTGCGGGAAATGACATTGAGGACCTTTCCCCTCTGGCGGCGGGCAGCTATCCCCATCTTGCCATGCTGGATCTTTCCTTCAACCGTATTGAGGACCTTTCTCCCCTGTCCGGGTGCGGCCGGCTTTCCACCCTCAATTTCGCCTCCAATCAGGTGGAGGACTTAACCCCTCTGGAACATCTTTCCGAGATGCGGGTGCTCTCCGCCTCCCGCAATCAGTTTACCTCCATTGAACCTCTGGGCAAGCTCTCCAATCTGCTGGAGCTTGATCTTTCCCACAATCTTTTGGCCGATGTCTCCTCCCTTCGAAAACTAAGGCGGCTGACCACCCTCAACCTAACCGATTGCCCCATCCCCCAAGGGGATTTAAAGACCCTTTCCAAGGCACTGCCCCAATGCCATATTGTGACATAAAAGGCATCGCCCTTTGCCACGGTGCAAGTTCCTCCCTGCCCTGCAAAAAATAATGGCAGAAAAGGATGCCAAAGAGGAGAAATTTCGGGGTTCGATTTTTCTTGACAGCCGACTGGATTGCTGTTATAATCATTGATGCATCGGTCGTGCCGTGACCGGAGCAAACAAGTTGCAGATGTGGTGGAACTGGCAGACACGCCATCTTGAGGGGGTGGTGAGCCACGCTCGTGCGGGTTCGAGTCCCGCCATCTGCACCAGCGAAAACCGCACCTATTAAACCGTTTTGGCTTAATGGTGCGGTTTTGTTTTATCATACTTTAGTTGCCTACCCTAAAAATCAGCAGTTCCTTCCGTTGGTTTATTCCTGCACCTCCTGCGGGGGTAAAGGACCGAAAACCAACCGGCAATAAAAAATAAAACACCGATTCCGAAAGGGGGTCTGCCGGCGATGGATTTTGAAGCGGCAATTTTTGATTTGGATGGCACTTTGCTTGCTTCCATGGATGTGTGGGAAAAGATTGATATTGCTTTTCTTTCCCGAAGAGGGTTATCCGTTCCTGCAACTTATGCAGCCGAAATCTGCGCCCGCAGTTTTGAGGAAGCGGCTCAATACACCATTGAACTGTTTGGGCTAAGGGAAACTGTTCCGGCTGTTATCCAAGAGTGGAACCGCATGGCAGCGCAGGAATATGCCAATAACATTCGCTTAACGCCATATGCCCGCGAATATCTTTTACGGCTAAAGGCTCTTCAGATCAAGCTTGCCGTTGCCACCGGCTTGCCCGAAGAGCTGTACAAGCCCTGTCTGATCAACAATGGCATATATGATGTGTTTGATTTTTTGTGCTCTACCAATCAGGTGCAGCGAGGGAAAGAATACCCGGATATCTTTTTGTTCGCTTCGGATGGATTGGCAGTCCCCCCGCAGAAATGCATTGTTTTTGAAGATGTCTTGCCCGCCATCAAAAGCGCCAAGCAATCCGGGATGATGGCATACGGCGTATACGATACATATTCCGCACACAACGAGGCGGAAATCAGGGCCATTGCAGACGGCTATATCTACGACTTTCGCCATGCGCCTGTGCCGTCATGCAAATAGCCATGTTTGTTTTGGTACCGCCTGTTCAAAAAACAGGCGGTGCTTTTTTCTCCGTAGACCATGGGAGGCGAAATAGAAAGAGGTTTGCTATATCACTACATGGCAGACTTTGCTTTTTTCCTCTGCAGAGCACCTGCCTCTTGTGTGCGAACAACAAAACAAAACCACCCATCAAAGCGGTTTTGATTGGTGGGGTGGTTTTTGTTTTGCTTGATAATTTAAAAGCAACCTATAAAATCCACTTCCTGCGGATATTGTACTGGCAAAAAGCAAACAATGCCGCGGCAAAAGCAAGCAGTATTGCGATGCACAGTACCGGAGACAGCATACTGACACCGAGAATCGAGCCGCTGAGCAGATCGGTTCCGTAGGTCAAAGGCAGCAGGTAGGAAATGGGCCGCAAAAAGAAAGGCAGACTGCTAACCGGTAAGAACAGGCCGCATAAAAACAGCATGGGAAAGCGAAAAAAGTTGGAAAAGGTCTGGGCTTCGAATACTTCCTTTGCAGAAACGGCGATCATCAGCCCTAACAGGGTGGAGGTAACGGCAATCAAAAACACCGCCAGAAACACCGCCCCCCAGCTAATTCCCGAAAGGTCGATAAAGAAGGCGGCAAACACCACCGGAACAAAGGCGTTGAACAGCCCAAACAAGATCGCCCCGGAAAGTTTGGCAGCCACCATTATCCCCAAGGAAATGGGGGCCAGCAAAAGCCGCTCGAAGGAGCGTCCTCTTCGTTCAAAGGTGATGGTAACCGCCAGCATGGAGGTGGTGCCAAACAGCACACTCATGGCCATAAGCCCCGGAAGCATCCCCCGAATTTCGGACAGGTTCATCCCGCCGGTGGAGCGAATCAGCTGCATCAGTGTCCAGGACAGCGGGAAGATGATTCCCCAGCTGATGTTGGGTGGTTTTAAATAATAGGTTTGAACATCCTTTCTTAAGATGTTCCAGAAGGCAATCCATGTTTTCATTTCGCCATGCCCCCCTTTTCTTTCTCCTTCTGGAGCTTTGCAGCTTCAATCCCCGTCATTTTTACAAAAACATCTTCCAGGGTTGGCCGTATCTCTTTTGCCTCAAACACCGAAACGCCTTTTCCGTCCAGGTATTGCAGGACAGGGGAAAGGGGGATCCATTCTTCGCAAATAAGGGTTGCCTCCTGGCCTGCGGCTTTGACTGTGCAGTCGCCAAAATGGCGCTGTAACTCCTGCGCAAACGGCTCCAAATTCTGGTCGGCGGTCAGCCGGATGACGTGACCGTGAGAAGCGCTTTGCATCAGCTCCGGCACCGTGCCGTTGGCCACAATCTTGCCGTCCACGATAAAAGCGATCCGATCGCAGATGCGCTCGGCATCCTCGATGTAATGGGTGGTGATAAAGATGGTAGTACCCCCTTGCTTGAGCTTTAACAGAAGCTGGCGGATCTGCCGGGCACTTTCCACATCAATTCCCGTGGTGGGCTCATCCAGAAAAAGAATTTCCGGCGCGTGGATGATACCCGCCGCAATGGTCAGCTTGCGGCGCATGCCTTTGGAATATGCCTTGAAGGGACGCTGTCCGGCCTTTGCCAAATCAAACTGTTCCAACAGTTCTCTGGCCCGCTGTTCGCGCGCAGCTTTCTTCATGCCATAGAGGGAGCCACAAAAGCAAAGGTTGTCAAAGCCGTTCATTTCGTCGTAAAGATTGCTCTCATCCGGAACAATTCCCATCATGGACTGCGCCTTTTTCACGTTCTTTACCGCGTCAATCCCGTTTATTTCAATGGTGCCGCCAGAAGGTCTTGCAAGGCCGATCATCATGTTGATGGTGGTGGTTTTTCCGGCGCCGTTGGGGCCCAGGAAGCCGAATATCTCCCCGCGGCAAATGGAAAAGGAGACACCGTTTACCGCCGTAACATCCCCATAGTGTTTACTCAGGTTTGTGACAGTGACAATGTCCATGGTGTTCATAGCCCTTTTCTCCCTTTCCAACGTCTTTGCCATGGCAGAACTCCTTCACTTCCTCGCTGCAATTTTTCTCACGGCAGCGGCTCTGCCCCTGGGAAGAACATCCGCCTGCTTCCGGCGTGCAGACCTCCCGCTCGGTACGGGCCAAGGTCTCGAGGTCGGCGGCAAGGGCATGAAGGACATCCCGGTTTACATCATAGTGCATATAATAGCCTTTCTTTTGTCCGGTCAGCAATCCAGCATCCCGCAAAACCTTTAGGTGCTGTGATACCCCACCCTCGGAAAGCTCCAGTTTTCTTGCCAATGCTCGAACGCAGTAGCTTTGTCCCAGCAGCAGCGTCAAAATCTTCATTCTTGTTTCATCGGCAATTGCCTTAAGTACAAGGGTTCTGTCCATGGTATAACCTTCCTTTCTTGCAATTGATTTAGTATTCCCTAAATTAATTTTAGCATATTTTGTAATTTAGTCAATACTAAATCAAAGGGCAAATCGGTTGATTCAAGGTTATCTAAGAGTGATGGAGGACTCTCGACGAGATGGCATACTGCCGTTGCGAAGCTTAGGGCGTGAGAAAAGAGGAAGCCAAACCCAAGTTGAAGGGTTTGGCTTTGTGGCTGTTTAGCCGTCGTACACCGTTTTAAATATCTCCCCGTCCATACAGGTGATGTCATGGATGGGGATTGCTGTGCCATCCGTCAGGGTGACAACGCGGTGGTATTCATCTATCTTTTTGGCGGTACCGGTGACGGTCCGGTAGGCGCCACCGGTTTTTTTGGAATCGGGCTGAAAGTAGGTGATGGAAATTTCCGGGCGTTCTTTTATACGCTCTGCTATGATTTGCAGCTGGTCGTTTAAAACCCTCTTCCTATCTTCATCCAGCTCCACCCTCTCGTCGGTCAACCTTGCAGTCTCTTTGACGGCGGCCTCAAAGCCGGTCAGGGCCGCAAAGGGGGAAAACTGCGCTGCACGGTCGGCCACCGCCATTTTGGGGCGGGTCTTAGAAATGGGGCGGGGCAGATGGATGATATCGTCATAGGATTTTTTCATGCCTTATGTCCTCCAATCTGCCTGTTCCGGTCCAGGGCGGTAGCGCCCTTTTGCAGATTCATACCCTTTAAAATGGCGTTTTTGCCGTATTTCTTTTTGATCTGCAGGACGGTTTTTTGCACCTTTTTTTCCCGTGCAAGCTTGGCCTCTTCTTCCTTTCGTTTTGCCTGCTCCGCCGCGTAATCTGTAAAGAGACTGAGCTGCTCAAATTCTTCCGCCTTTGGAACCCTTGCCTCGTCCACAACCCGATTAGCGGTGATGTTGATTCTTCGGATCAGCAGATCTTTGTGGACGATGCGCTCATACAGCGATGTGACAGCAGCCAAAATCAACTTGGTAGAGGAGGTTTGCCGGCCAAGGTTTACCGTTCCATGGGCCGGTTTGGGAACGCTGCGTCCATAGGGGTCGGTGGTAACTGCTCCCCGGTAGGATTTTTTGATTTCCGGGTTTTTTAGGTTTTCAATGTCGTAGCCCACCGTCAAAACAAGCTGGTCAGTCACCAGTCTTTTGTCCACCAGATCCAGCACCAGCAGATCGGCCATCTCCCTCACAACCAGCTTTGCCTGTTCAAAGGTGTAGGGGGACTGCAAAACCTGACCGGAACCAATGCTGTTGGTGCTTGGCTGATAAGCTTTAATATCGGCAATGGTGCAGGGCTCCCAACCCCAGGCATGGTCGATGAGTAGCTCGGCGTTGACCCCGAACATCTTGTACAGCAAATCCTCGTTATAGTAATCGGTGGGCTTGCCCAGGGAACACCTTGCAATATCCCCCATGGTAAAAAGGCCCTGCTGCTCCAGTTTTCTGGCGTAGCCTTTGCCAACCCGCCAAAAATCGGTCAGGGGCCTGTGGGACCATAACAGACGGCGATAGCTCATCTCGTCCAGTTGTGCAATCTGCACACCGTTTTCATCCACCGGGGTGCGCTTTGCCTGAATATCCATGGCAACCTTGGCAAGATACAGGTTGGTACCGATCCCCGCCGCCGCTGTAATGCCGGTGGTATTCCGAACATCCAGAAGCATCTTTGTGGCAAGCTGACGGGCCGAAAGCTGGTAGCTGCTCAGATAACCGGTGGCATCGATGAATACCTCGTCGATGGAGTAGACATGAATGTCCTCGGGTGCAATGTATTTGAGATAGACGTTGTAAATCCGGGTGCTGTACTCCATGTAGTGGGCCATTCTGGGTGGAGCGACAAGATAGTCCAGGGAAAGGCTGGGAGAAGATTGAAGCTCCCTGTCGTTGTAAGACGCCCCGGAAAAAACACGCCCCGGCGCTTTATGCAGCCGCGCTGCGTTGACTTCCCTCACCTTTTGAACCACCTCAAACAACCTTGCCCTACCGGAAATGCCATGGGCTTTGAGAGAGGGAGAAACCGCAAGGCAGATGGTCTTTTCGGTGCGGCTGGCATCGGCAACCACAAGGTTTGTGGTCAGGGGATCCAGCCCGCGCTCCACACACTCCACCGAAGCGTAGAAGGATTTTAAATCGATGGCAATATAGGTTCTGCTTTCCATGGTCTGCTTCGGTAGCCTCCTTCCAAACACATTGCCCCGCAAATTAGATTCTTTGCATTTGGCCTGTCCTTATTATAGCACAACAAGAATTGCGGGTGAATATTCGGGTTGACATATGCCAAAAACGGTGTATAATAGGAATTGTAAATGACATATGTCAATAACTATAAGGAGGTGAATCCTATGCCTGGAAGAGACAAAACTGGTCCGGTGAATGCCGGCCCAATGACGGGGCGAGGTTTGGGCCTTTGCTCCGGAGTAAATCCAGCCAAATATAGCGCCGGGTTGGGGCGAGGCCTTGCCTGCAGGCGCCGCTTGGGCCGTGGTTTTGGCAGGGGCTTTGCCTTTCATGAAGCTTCCTCCAAAACAAAAAAGGAGCTGCTCCAGGAGCAAAGGGAAGTGCTGCAAAGCCGCCTGAAAGTAATTGAACAACAGCTTGAGGTCCTGTAAAGATCATCAGAAATAACCGGAGGGATGCTCTGGTTATTTCTGCTTTGAATGGAGGTGATACCCCAATGGCAAGACCAGTGAAATGGAGAAAGGTTTGCAGTTTACCGGAAAGAAACCGCTTTGGGCCTCTTGGCTTTCATGGCGAAGAGAGGGGCTATGTCCGGATGACGGTGGACGAGTATGAGGCCATACGACTCATCGACCTGGAGGGCTTCACCCAAGAGGAATGTGCAGGGCAGATGAATGTGGCCCGCACAACGGTTCAGGGTGTTTATGCCGCAGCCAGAAAAAAGCTGGCCCAATCCCTTGTGAACGGAAAGGTGTTGCTCATTGAAGGTGGCGAATACCGGCTTTGTGAGGGACGGAGAAACGGATGTGGCCGGGGCTGCCGCCACCGCAGGGGTGGTGGGCATCTGGAAGACCATCAGGATCGGGGTGGCTGACCCTGTAGTGCGTTTTATGTGTGCCAAAATGCTGATGGTATGTGGGATGCAGATGGGTGCGCAAGAATTGGGGAGCCCTCCCGGGGGACTCGCCAGTTCCGTTTAAGGCGGTGAGAGCACCCGGGAGATGGATGACTGCATTCCAGTGTCAAGGCCATCCTCTGTGGCGTTCCGACCTGAACGGGGCCTGCAAACCGCAGGGAGGTTCGATCCGCGGGGGCTGAAATATCAATTAAGAAACAAAAGGGGTTAAAGGTATGAGTGAACAATGCAATCAAAGCTGCAGTAGTTGTTCCAAAAGTTGCGGGGAGCGGAAAGAAGAATTTGATTTTTCCGAACAACCCCACCAGCTGAGCCATATCAAAAAGGTCATTGGCATTGTCAGCGGCAAAGGCGGTGTCGGCAAATCTCTGGTTACCTCCATGTTGGCGGTTATCATGAACCGGAGAGGATACCGCACCGCCATTCTGGACGCGGACATCACCGGGCCTTCCATCCCCAAAGCCTTTGGCCTAAAGGAAAAGGCTACCGGCAACGAGGTGGGGTTTTTCCCTGTTCAAACCAAAACCGGCATTCACGTCATGTCTGTCAATTTGCTTTTAGAGGACGACAGCGACCCTGTTGTGTGGCGGGGGCCCGTGATTGCCGGTACAGTCAAGCAGTTTTGGACCGATGTGATCTGGGGCAATATGGATGTTATGTTCATCGATATGCCGCCGGGAACCGGCGACGTTCCCCTTACGGTGTTCCAGTCCATTGCGGTGGATGGCATTATTGTGGTGACCTCTCCCCAGGAGCTGGTGTCCATGATTGTCTCCAAAGCGGTGAAGATGGCGGAAATGATGAAGATTCCCGTCCTGGGTCTGGTGGAAAACATGTCCTACTTCAGGTGCCCCGATAACGGCAAGGATTACCAGATCTTTGGCGACAGTCACATCGATGAAATTGCCCAAAAACACCATTTAAAGGTGCTTGCCAAATTGCCCATCGACCCCAGCATTTCAGCCGCCTGCGACAAGGGCCTGATCGAACTGTTTGAAGGCAATTGGCTTGACTCGCTTGCAGACGAATTGGAAGGCATAAAGGGGAAAGCAGATGATTAAAATTGCAGTAGCAAGCGAAAACCATATGCTACGCGAGCACTTTGCTTTGCAATCAAGCCCATGTGGGGTATAATGGATGTCAACCACCAGATTGAGAGCATAGGGTAATTCCCAACGGGTGAAGGGAAGGAGGAAATATAAATGCACTGCTGCCATCATTGTGAGAGTCATATTGTCTGCATCGAGCACGTGCCCATTTTTGCCAACCTCAGCCGGGAGGAGAAAATGGAGATTGTGGAGATTGCCTCCTCCCGCAGCTTCGAAAAGGGCGAAATGATCTATCGAGCAGGGGATGCGGGTGGAACCCTTTTTGTCCTCTACACCGGCAAGGCTAAGCTTTTCCGCCTAACCGCAGGCGGAAAAGAGCAGGTGCTCCGGCTGGTGGAGCCGGGAGAATTTATCGGGGAGCTGTCCCTTTTTTCTTCCCTGCCCCTCACCGACAACGCCCAAGCCTTAGAGGCCACCACCATGTGCGTTTTGCAGGGTCAGCGCCTGAAGGAGCTGATGGCAAAATACCCCTCCATTGCCTTTAAGGTGATGGATGAGCTGTCCCGCAGGCTGGAACGGGCGGAAAACCGCATTGAGGACATCAGCTTAAGCTCGGTGACCAAGCGGGTTACCAGAGCCCTGCTGGAGCTTGCCCAGGATAAGGAGGAGCTCCTTTTGCCCATGACCAAGGGAGATTTGGCCTCCCAACTGGGGATGACCCAAGAAACCCTCAGCCGCAAGCTCGCCGCCTTGCAGGAGGAGGGGCTCATTCAATTAAAAGGACACCGAAAAATTAGCATACTAAACAAATCCCAGCTAACAGCAGCCAGCCTGGAAGAATAATATAAATTGTTCATCAAAAAGTCAGCAGCGTTACACTGCTGACTTTTCTTTGGGCAAAACCCGGGAATAGCCAATTGCATCCTTGGGGCAAACCTGCCGGCAATTGGTGCATTGATGACAAAGCGCTACATGGATGTGGGCTTTCTGGTCCTCGGGGGCAACCGTTATTGCATCGGAGGGACAGGCCTTTTCGCAACGTTTGCACCCGATGCAGGCAGATTCCTCCACCATCCTGCTTTGTCTGGCAAAGCGACCAAACAGCTTTTGAGGTGCGGAAAAGGGGCAGATTAAGTTGTGAAATACCGCAGGCCTGTACCGAAGGGTTACCAGAACCGCAGCTGCAAGCCAGATCAGTAAAACAGGCAGGCGAATGCCCAAAAATCTCTTAAATAAAACCATGGCTGCCACACTGCCCACCAAAGCAATCCAAGTAACATAACCCTTTTCCAGCCATTGGGGCGTTTTTAAGGTTTGAAGTTTTAGCTTTTTGGCCACCCAATCCACCGGTATCATCACCGTGTTCATCGGACAGACATACCCGCAGTAAAACCTTCCAAACAGCACCGCGGCCAAAAGGCTGATCCCAAACAGCCCCAGCCACAGCATCATGTTTCCCCGGGCCATGAGAAAAGCAAACAACGCCAAAAACAAAAGCCGAATGATGGTATCCCTGTGCTTCATGGAACCCTCCCCTTTTTCTTGATCTTCTCTCATTATACAAATATAATAAGAGAAAAGGTGTTACCAAGGTCACTCTTTCTAGGAGGGACAGGCCAAATGAAAGAATATATCCGCCTTATCGAAAAAAGTCCTCTCTTAAACTGCCTGCCCAAAGAGCAGGTGCATACTTGTTTAAAGGAGGGGAGCTTTCGCATCAGTACTTATGGCAAACACCACATCATTCACTTTTCCGGCGAGGTTTGCCGGGAGCTGGAAATCATTTTAACCGGGCAGGTAAATGTAGAGCGCATTGACGAGGCAGGCAACCTTACCACCATAGCGGAATTTTACGGCGGCGAAATTTTAGGGGGCAACCTGCTTTTTTCCAAAAATCCCTATTATCCCATGACCATCACCGCAAAGCAGCCCACAACCATGGTGGCAATTGGCAAAGAGCACCTTTTGGAACTTGCCTCGGGCAACCCTGCTTTTTTAAGGAGCTATCTGGAATTTGTGGCAGACCACACCACAATCCTTGGGGAGCGCCTCAAACACTATGCCAACAAAACCATTCGGGAATGTATTTTGCGCTATTTGGAGCATGAGCGGCAAAGGCAGGGTTCCAACCGCATCCTGCTCCCCATCACCAAAAAAGCCTGGGCCGAACGAATAGGGGTCGCCCGCACCTCCCTCTCCAGGGAGCTTGCCAAGATGAGGAAGGACGGACTGATTCGGTACGATGCCAAAACCATCGAGCTTTTATACAAACCATAAAAAAGCGATCTCCCGCTGGGCTTGCACCCAAGTAGGGGGATCGCTTTTTCCCTTCTATTTTGCCTTTACCTGCGATTTCTTCACGTCGTAGCCAAGGGCGGTGATGGCTTTTTCCACCTCTTGGAGGGACAGCTTTTCATCGTCAAAGTCAAACTTCACTTTGCTGGAGTTAAACAGCACCTTTACGCTTTCCTGGTCCACGCCGCTTAAGGATTTGGTCGCCTTTTCGATCTTTAAAACGCAGGACGGGCAGGTTAATGTGTCTAACTGGATGGTTGCGCTTTTCATGGTTAAGCTCCTTTCTGTCTTGCTTTTCACTTTCTCAGTTTATACCGCAGCAGTCTCATGCCGTTTAGGATAACCACCAAAATACTGGCCTCGTGCACCAGCATGCCGATGGACATATTCATCCACTGGCTGAAGAATACGCTGGCCAGCAGGAACAGCACCACCCCCACCGCAATAAAGATATTTTGCCTCATGTTTCTGGCTGTGGCCTTGGTCAACCCAAGGGCGTGGGGCAGGCGGCCAAAGTCCGAATTCATCAAAACAACATCCGAGGTCTCAATGGCAACGTCGGTGCCGCTTCCCATTGCGATGCCGATATGGGCCAAAGCCAGAGAGGGGCTGTCGTTCACACCGTCGCCTACAAAGGCGACGATTTGCTTTTCCTGCTCCATCAGCCTTTTGATATAGGCTGCCTTGTCTTCCGGCAGCATATTGCCGTGGGCTTCGGTCAGGCCCAGCTCCCGGCTCACCACGTCAACGGTACCTTGATTATCCCCCGAGAGCATGACAAGATTCTTAACGCCCAATTTTCTGAGCCTGCGCAGATCTTCCTTCACGCCGGGGCGGATCTGATCGCGTACGCCCATTAAGATCTTCAGTTCCCCATCCACGGCGGTCAGCACAAGGGAGTTCCCCCTTTGTTCAAAGCGGGCGATGTCGGCTTGCGCCTTGGCGCTAAGCGCTACGCCTTCCCTCTCCATCAAGGCCACGTTGCCAACGGCAACTTGGTGTCCGTCCACGGTGGCCACAATGCCGCCGCCCTTGACAACTTCGGTGTTTTCCACCGCAGAGATGGCGGTCTCTCCGATTTGCTCCAACACAGCTTTTGCCAGAGGGTGATCCGATTCCCGCTCGATGCTTGCAAGGTAGCCCAGGGCTTGCTCCATGCCATCTCCGTAGTACTCTTTTTCCGCCACCGAGGGATTGCCCACCGTCAGGGTACCGGTTTTATCAAACACCATGGTATCCAGCCTGCTAAAGTCTCCGATGACTTCACTGCCCTTGAGCAGAATGCCATGGCGGGCGCCGTTTCCGATGCCGGCCACGTTGGATACGGGAACGCCGATCACCAGTGCGCCGGGGCAACCCAAAACCAGAATGGTGATGGCAAGCTCGAGATTTTGGGAGAAGGCCCAAACCACTATGCCCATCAGCAGAACGGCGGGTGTATAGTATTTGGAAAATCGGTCGATAAAGCGCTCGGCCTCTGATTTGGAGTCCTGTGCCTCCTCCACCAGCTCGATGATTTTGCCAAAGGTGGTATCTTCCCCTACGCGGTCGGCAGTGATCTGAAGGGTTCCATTGTCCAGGATGGTGCCTGCAAATACCGCCGAGCCTTTTTCCTTGGAAACGGGGAGGGATTCCCCGGTAATGCTGGCCTCGTTGATGCTGCCTTCGCCGGATAGGACGGTGCCATCCACCGGTACCTTTGCGCCGGTTTTGACCAGTAAAATGTCGCCGACATCCACTTCGTCCACTTCAACCTCTTCAAATCCGCCGTTTTCCATCTGCTTTAAAGCGCTTTCCGGTGCCATTTCGGTCAGCTCTTTGATGGCGGAGCGGGTTTTGTTCAGCGTGCGCTGCTCCAGATAAGCGCCGAATAAGAACAGAAAGGTTACAATGGCGGATTCTTCAAAGTTTCGGATAAAAAATGCGCCGACAACCGCAATGGTGACCAATACGTCAATGCTGACAACCTTGACCTTGAGCGCCTGATACGCCTGAATAACAATCGGCGCAAGACCCAAAACAGAGGCAATCCCCAAGGCCCAAACAGCCACAATTTCATTTTTAAAACCCAGCGCGCTGGTAAAGCCAAGGACGATTAAAATGGCACTCACCAAGGTTATGTGGTTTTTCTTACGCAATATCAGTCTTTGCATCTCATCACCTTCTTTGCTTGCCGGCTTGCTTGCCTTTATTCCTGATAGGCCTGATCCAGCTCTGCCAGCATGTTGTAAACCGCTTGGTAGCTTTCGCACACATCCTCGGGAACGGTGTAGTGGTTGGTAACCTCCCGGAGCTTTTCAAACTCCCCCTTCAAATCAGGAACTTCCGGACCTGCTTCCTCTATTTTTTTGGCCAGCGCGTCAAACAGCTTGTGAACATCATAAAACTCCGGATGACTTTTTCCATGAACCCTTGCCACAACAGGCACATACTGCCCTAGTAGCGGAAAGTGTTTTTCCTTTACCTTGTAAAAGTTTTGTTTGTTTGTCATTTCTCTCCCGCCCTCTCATCTTTATTTTGTGTTCTGAGGTTATTATAGCACGCTCCACCGGAAGATAATTTGACCCAAATCAAAAATCAAACAGATTGGGAATCTTTTTTTAACCATCGCGGGAATAAAACCACAAGCCGCACCATGATGCCTAAAATCGACTCATGGTGCGGCTGTTATTTTTGTCCGACTTGCAGTTTTGTTTATAAAACTCTTCCCTCCCAAAAATATGGTATCAGGGAAAGAATGCATGGGCGCGATGGTGTAGCCAGTTTGTGGCCAAACAGGAGAAGATGCACCGGCAAACGGCTTCAAGGGTTTACACCGGCGAGTCTGCCACATCGATGATGGCAAAAGCCTATGGTCATCCGCCAATCCCCTGTTCCCGGCGGTGCACCGGGTTTGTTGCTTGCCTTACTGCACCCCCAGCGCCTCTTGGTATGCGGTCAGAATGTTCTGCGCATAGGTGATGGAGGCATGGATCAGGTCGTATTCTCCGTCCCGCAGGCACCAATCGTAAGCAACTGCTCGCAGCGCCAGATTAATGTAGTCGCAGAGCCCTTCCACGTTGAGAGACCGGGCAATTCGCCCGCTGGCCTTCTCTTCCAGCAGCTTGTTTTTTAAGGTGGTGTAAATCGGCCGCTTGCGGTCCACAATCTGTTTGTTTTGCATGGCATACACTTTTTTGGAAAACTCAACCTTTTGCCCTGTCAGAAAGCGGGCGTAGCAGATAAAGTGGCGGATTATGTATTGGTAGGCGGTCATTTCCTTTGCCTCTGGGTCGGAGGCCAGCAACAGGAAATGGGTGTCCATTTCGGCATATGCCTCCAAGGCAAGGTCATCCTTGCTCTTGTAGTGGTGGTAAAAGGTGCCGATTCCAACTCCCGCCACTTTGCATATTTCACCCACGCTGATCTCCTCCAGCGTTCGGGTCTGCATCATGCCCAGAACTGCGTTGCGAATTTTTTCCCGCGTCGCCAAAGATTGAATGGTTCTCTTGCTTCCCGTCATACTGTCTAAGCTTTCTGTAAGGTGTTGCCTAGGCCACCCCAACGCTCTTGGAACAGGGCTGCATCCATCAGCTTAAGGTTGGGTGCTATCTTGGGGGCAAAGGGCATCAGATCAAGAATTTGTGTCTGCACATCAATACCGGGGGCCACTTCGGTGAGCACAAGCTTCTGATCCTGAAGGGAAAATACACAGCGCTCGGTCACAAACAGGATATTCTGTTTGGTCTGCGCTGCATACTTTCCGCTGAAGGTGATCTGCATCACTTCCTCCACAAACTTATTGTTTTGGCCTTCTTCCAAAATCTTTAGCTTGCCGCCTCGCACCTGCACCTTGACACCGTTGGTAAAGGTGCCACAAAAAACCACGTTGCGGGTATTTTGAGAAATGTTGATAAAGCCCCCGGGGCCGTTGAGCTTGTTGCCCAGCTTGCTCACATTGACATTTCCGCTCTGATCCACCTGTGCCATTCCCAAAAAGGTAATGTCCAGACCGCCGCCGTCATAAAGGTCAAACATCGCACCATGTTCTATCATAGCTTCTGCATTGTAAGAAGCACCAAAATCCAAGCCGCCCGCAGGGGTGCCGCCGTAGCCTCCAGCCTCTGTGGTCAGAATGATATCGTCGGTAAACCCCTCTTCCGCCACTACACTGGAAATTCCCAAAGGCATGCCAATCCCCAGGTTGACCAGATAGCCCGGCCGCAGCTCCATGGCTGCACGGCGCGCAATCACCTTGCGCTGATCCAGCGCAAGGGCCGGAATCTCCCTTGCCGGCACCTTAAGGTCTCCTGCAAAGGCGGGGTTATACTTTGTCTGCTGGGTCTGCATATGAGTTTCCACGCCGGAGGATACCACAATATAGTCAATGAGTGCGCCGGGGATTTTTACCGCCTTGGGATGAAGGCTGCCGGCGGTGGACAGATACTTGACCTGACA
Source organism: Oscillospiraceae bacterium (assembly GCA_050950205.1). Taxonomy (GTDB): domain Bacteria; phylum Bacillota; class Clostridia; order Oscillospirales; family Ruminococcaceae; genus WRAV01. The sequence continues at coordinate 224,346 of JBMNHF010000010.1, read as the reverse complement.
GATGACCGTGCCGCCCCGATTTTTCACGGCGCTGGCAAGGGAAAGCATCTCCATAAAGGCGATTTCTTCGTCCATGGTCATGTTGCCCTTTTCGTCGCAGCAGGTACCCCGCAGCAGGGCAACATCGGGGGCAAAGTTTTTGTAGCGCAGCCACTCTTCCCCGTCCATTTCCATTACCTCTACCAAATCTTCAGTGGTGATGTGGTTGCCCTTCCCCCCTTCTACCCGAGGGTCCACAAAGGTATGAAGTCCTACCTTGGTGATGACACCCGGCTTGCCCCCTGCAATGGAGCGGTACATTTGGGGAAAGATGCCCTGCGGAAACAGGTAGCATTCCGCTTTGCCTTCCGAAACCAGCCGGGACATATGGATAGACGCCCCGGTATGGGCGCAGATCAGCCGCTTGACCAAGCCCTCATAGGCAATGGCGTTGGAACCATTTCTGTTATCCTGATGGTCTCCGCAGGTGCAGGAATGAATAAAGGTGATGTTTTTCGGGTGCCCTGTCTCCAAAAAGCGCTCTCCGATGGCAGCGCCCACTTCTTGAGGCCATCCGCTCAGCCCTATGGTGGCAGCGGCAACGGTGCAGTTGTCTAGAATCAATTCGGCTGCCTGTTTTGCCGTAATAACCTTGCTCATCCCAAACCCTCCTTCTTATTCTTTGTGTTTATATCAACAAACTGCTCTTATTAGAATGGATTCTCTTGTATTGTATTGATTATATTTGGGAATGTCAACGTCAAATGTCATAGATTTTTTTTGAATTTCTAGAGTATATTACAAATTGACAACTCCTTTTGCTTTGTGGTAAAGTACATATAGAATCAATATTAGAATGTATTCTAATTTTTTCTTAAATCTATCCAAAAAGTAGAAGGCGTTATTTTTTTACTGGAATATGTTAATTTTTTATCAGTCAATCATGCTGACAAGGAGAGTGTAACAATGGCAAAAATCATCACCGCTGCACAGGCAGCAGAGCTGATTCCCGACGGCTCCACCGTGGGTGTGGCCGGCATGGGCCTATCCGGCTGGCCGGAGGAAATTGCGCGGGCAATTGCCCAACACTATCGGGAAACCGGGCATCCCAAGGGACTGAACATGAAGCAGGGCAGCGCCATGGGAGACTGGCGCGAGCGGGGCATGACGGTACTGGGCATCGAGGGTTTGGTCACCAAATGGTCGGCGGCACACATCGGTTCTGCCTTTGCCATGAACGAGCTGGTTCGCCAAAATAAAATGCAGTGCCATTGTCTGCCTCAGGGGGTCATCGTCAATTTGTGGCGGGAAATCGCCGCAGGGCGCCCGGGCCTTGTCACCAAGATAGGACTCGGCACCTTTGTGGATCCGCGGCTGGATGGCGGTAAGATGAACGATGTCACCACCGACGAGCTGGTAGAGCTGATTGAGTTCGGCGGCGAAGAGTATCTCTTTTACAAGAGCTTTCCTCTGCATGTAGCCCTTTTGCGGGGCACCACCGCCGACGAAAAAGGCAACATTACCTTTGAGCATGAAAGTGTCATCAACGAGGGTCTTGCCGTGGCTCAGGCTGCCAAAAACTCCGGCGGCATTGTCATTGTGCAGGTGGAATATCTGGCCAAGGCAGGAAGCCTCAATCCCAAGGAAGTCAAGATTCCCGGCATTTTGGTGGACTATGTTGTGGTGGCCACCCAGAAGGACGCCTGTTGGCAGGCCGAGGGTGTCTACTACGAGCCGGCCTTTTCGGGGCAGATCAAGAAGCCTCTTTCCGCCATTGCACCACTGCCTTTCTCCGAGCGCAAAGCCATGGTTCGACGCTGTGCCATGGAGCTGCGCTGCGGCGACGTGGTCAACCTGGGCGTTGGCATTCCCGCCGACGTTGCCAACGTCGTATCCGAAGAGGGCTTTATCGATGAGATTACCCTGACTGCCGAGTCGGGAGCGGTAGGAGGCGTTCCCTCTCCCCTGCCCAATTTTGGCAGCAGCTACAATCCCGAAGCCAGTATGAATCACGGCGATATGTTCGACCTCATTGACGGCGGCGGCTTGGACATCACCTTCCTGGGAATGGGCGAGGCGGACAAGGACGGCAACGTCAACGTCAGCAAATTTGGGCCGCGGCTCACCGGCCCCGGAGGCTTTATCAATATCAGCCAGTCTACCAGGCGAATTGTCTTCTGCGGCAGCTTTATGAACAAAGCAAAATATGAGGTCAAGGACGGCAAGCTCATCATCTTGGAGCAAGGTGTCAAGCGCAAGTTTGTGGATCAGGTGGAGCATATCACCTTCAGCGGAAAATACGCCCGCCCCGATCAGGACATTTTATATGTCACCGAGCGCTGCGTATTCCGCCTGATCGACGGTGTGCTCACCTTGACGGAAATTGCCCCCGGCATCGATCTGGAAAAAGATGTGCTCAACCATATGGATTTTCGGCCCGCCGTTTCTCCCCAACTCACCGTTATGGACCCTGATCTGTTCCAGGAAACATGGGGTAAACTGGGCAATACAATCACAATGAAATAATGGAGGTCTTGTCAATGGTCTTTACAGAGCAGCACCAACTGATCCGCAAGCTGGCTCGGGAATTTGCCGAAAAAGAACTGGCACCCATCGCAGCCCAGGTGGATGAAACCGGGGAATTCCCCCAAGAGGTCATTCAAAAGATGGCGGATGCAGGGTTCTTTGGTATTAAAGTGCCCCAGGAACTGGGCGGAGCAGGCGCCGACACCGTCTCCTACGTTATCGTGATGGAGGAAATTACACGGGTGAGCGCCGTTGCCAGCCTTTATGTTTCTTCCCCCAACTCCCTGTCCGGCGCCCCCTTCCTGCTGGGCGGCACGCCGGAGCAGCAAAAAAAATACATACCCGGTGCCATGTCCAACCAGCACGTCATCTGCTTTGGACTCACCGAACCGGGAGCAGGTTCCGACGCCGGCGCCATGATGACCACAGCGGTGGACTGCGGTGACCACTATATCCTCAACGGCCGCAAAACCTTTATCACCATGGCTCCTTTTTCCGACTACGCCGTCATCTTTGCCAAAACCGACATGAAGGCCGGCACCCGGGGCATCACCGCCTTTGTGGTGGACATGAAGTTGCCGGGTGTGAGCTGCGGCAAGCCCGAAAACAAGATGGGGCTTATCGGCTGTGCCACCAGCGATATCATTCTGGAGGATGTCCGCGTTCCCAAGGACTGCATTCTGGGTGAAGTGAACAAGGGCTTCGCCATCGCCATGAAAACCCTGGATACCGGCCGCATTGGCGTCGCCAGCCAAGGAATCGGCATTGCCCAAGGCGCTCTGGACGAAACCATCAAGTATGTCAAGGAGCGCAAGCAGTTTGGAAAGCCTCTGAGCAAGATGCAGGCCATTGCCTTTGACATTGCGGATATGCAGACCAAGTTGACCGCAGCCAAGCTGATGGTCTACGAGGCAGCCGCCATGTGCGACCGGGGCGAAAACTACACCATGCAAGCCGCCATGGCCAAGTACTACGCCACCGAGGCCGCCGTGGATATTGTGGGGCGCTGCCTGCAGCTGCATGGTGGCTATGGCTACATCAAAGACTACCCCATCGAGCGCATGTACCGCGACTGCAAGGTGTTCACCATTTACGAGGGAACCAGCCAGGTGCAGAAGCTCGTCATTTCCAACATGCTGCTGAGAAAATAGGGAGGATGCCATCATGAAAATTATTGTATGTGTCAAGCAGGTTCCCGACACCAACGAGGTCAAAATCGACCCGGTCAAGGGAACGCTGATTCGCGAAGGAGTGCCCAGTATCCTGAATCCCGACGATGCCAACGCGCTGGAGGCGGCGCGCTTCGCATCAAGGATGCCAACCCCGGCACCACCGTTACCGTTCTCACCATGGGGCCGCCTCAAGCCAAATACATGCTGCGGGAGTGCCTTGCCATGGGTGCCGATGAAGGGGTGCTGCTCAGCGACCGCGCCTTTGCCGGCGCCGATACCTGGGCCACCTCCAATACTCTTGCCCACGCTATCCGTAAACTGGGGGGAGCGGATGTTATCTTTGCCGGCCGTCAGGCCATCGACGGCGACACCGCACAGGTGGGCCCTCAAATTGCCACTCGCCTCGACCTGCCCCAGGTAACCTATGTACAGGATATCCAGCTTCGGGGGGATAAACTGGTGGTGCAGCGCCAATTGGAGGACGGTTACGAAATCATCGAAATCGAAACACCCTGCCTGCTCACCGCTGTCAAGGAGCTCAACCAGCCCCGCTATATGAATGTGGGACGGATTGTCAACGCCTGCAAGAAGGAGATTACCGTCTGGGGTATTGCGGACCTGGGAGTGAGCGATGCCGAGGTGGGACTTAAAGCCTCCCCCACGCAAGTGTTCCGCTCCTTTACCCCCCCGCCCAAGGGCAAAGGACAGATATTTACCGGCCAGCCCAAAGATATGGTGTGCAGCGTTCTCACCGATCTGCGGAAAAAGCATCTGATATAGGGGGATTGAAAAATGAGCGTAACGGTTATTGGAGAAAAATGTAAGGGCTGCAAGCTTTGCATCAAGGCTTGCCCTTTCGATGCCATTGAAATGCAGGGCAAGGTTGCCGTTATTAAGGATAACTGCACCAGCTGCGGCGCCTGCGTAGATGCCTGCCCCTTCCACGCCATTGAAAAGACCGAGGAGGCTAAGGAAGAAAAGGATCTTTCCGCCTACAGCGGTGTTTGGGTGTTTGCCGAGCAGCGGGAAGGCAAGCTGATGCCGGTGGTGGCCGAGCTTTTGGGAGAAGGCACCAAGCTGGCCGCCGACATTGGAACGCACCTGGCCGCCATTGTCTGCGGACATCAGGTGGATCACCTAGCCGATGAACTGATTGGCTGGGGCGCCCACAAGGTGTACATCTATGACCACGAGCTGCTGACCCAGTACACCACCGACGGCTATTCGCTGGCCATCAAACAGGCCATCGACCAATACAAGCCGGAAATTATCCTTTACGGCGCCACCCACATTGGCCGGGATCTGGCTCCCCGACTTGCCGCCATGGTGGACACGGGACTGACCGCCGACTGCACCGGCCTGGAAATTGACCCCGAAGACAAGAAAATCAAGCAGACCCGTCCAGCTTTCGGCGGCAATCTGATGGCAACCATTGTTTGTCCCAACCACCGTCCCCAGATGTCCACGGTGCGCCCCGGCGTGATGGATAAGCTGTGCTTTGATGCCAGCCGCAAGGGCGAGGTGATTCGGGTTACCCCCCAACTTGTGGACAGCGACATCCGCACCAAGGTAAAAGAAGTGGTAAAAACCATGCGGGAGGCGGTTTCCCTCACCGATGCCGAGGTAATCGTCTCCGGCGGCAAGGGAATCGGTTGCCCCGAAGGCTTTGACCTGATCCGGGCCTTGGCGGATAAGCTGGGCGGTGTGGTGGGCGCCAGCCGCGCCTGTGTAGACGCCGGGTGGATCGATCACTCCCATCAGGTAGGCCAGACCGGAACCACCGTCAAGCCCAAGATTTACATTGCCTGCGGCATCTCCGGTGCCATTCAGCACCTTGCCGGCATGCAGAGCTCCGACTACATCATTGCCATCAACAAGAACGAAGATGCCCCCATTTTTGAAGTGGCAGACTACGGAATCGTCGGCGATCTGTACCAGGTCATCCCGGAAATGATTGCCCAGATGGACGAAATATAGTACTATGAAGAAGACACTTTCGATTTCATTCTTATACCGCATTTTGATTTATTGTCTGGGGCTTTTGTTTCTCGCCTTTGGCGTGGCCATTTCGTCCAATTCCCAGCTGGGTATCTCCCCCACCAATTCCCTTCCCTTTGCCATCAGTGCTGCCACCGGGGTTAAGGTGGGTACCATCATCACCTTGGAGTTCGGTTGCTATATTCTCATTCAGATGCTGTTGCTCAAGCAGTTTAAACCGTCCTTCTTTATCCAGCTTGTGTTTTCCACCATCTTTGGGTACTTTGTGGACTTCGCCAAGCTTGTGCTGGGAACCTTTACCCTTTCCTCCTATTTGGGGCGGCTTCTGATGCTTGCCGTCAGCATTGTTCTGATCGCAGTCGGGCTGGTGTTTTACCTGAGCGCCGAGCTGGTCCCCATGCCGATGGAGGGAATGTGCCTTGCCATCAACAAAAGGCTGCCGCGGGTTCCCTTCCACCGAATCAAAATTGGTGCAGACAGTCTCAGCGTTGCCCTTGCCGCTCTGGTGTCCTTGATTGGCACCGGCAGCATATCCGTTGTGCGGGAGGGCACCGTCATCTCCGCCCTGCTCATTGGCAAGGTGATGGGAATGCTCCAGAAGCCTCTTGGCCCTATCCTTCGCAGGATTTGCTTTGGCTCTCAAGACAACGCTCTCGAGAAGGCAGGGTGCTAGAAGCATACCGTTGGACCGGCCCTCGCCGGCAATGCAGGGCCTAGTGCAGCGAACTGGCGATGCAAACGAGCCATATTCTGATCGCCTTCCTAGAATATGGCTCGTCTTTTTTACCACCCCAGGATAGAAAGGATGGTGTTGATATGTTATCCATGGGATTTATACTGGAAAGCCTGAAAAATAACATTATACGGATGCAGATCAAAACGGGGACTCTTTTGGAAGTCGACCGTATCGCCTTTGCTGTCCCGGGAGAGCACTATGCCGCCAATACCCTTCTCCTCTGTGAGGGCAGCGCCTTGCCGGAGCTTCTTTCCGGCAACTACGTGGCCCCCGGCGCCACCATTCTGTCCGCAGGGAACAGCGAAGAGGTCTGTCTTCCAAACTCCCTTGAGCTCAACATCATTACAACGTCCCTGAGCCAGATTGAGCTGTATCAGCTGTTTTCCAATGCCCTGCAGCAGGCAACTTGCTGGACCGTTCACTTCCTGGAATCTATTCTGAACCACAACGATCTGGAAAGCGTCCTGAGCTATGCCTTCTCGGTCATTCATGCCGATATTTTATATCTGGCCCCCGACGGTCGGCTTGTGAGCAGCCACCTGGCCGAAGAGTCGGACGATCCCTTTGTAAAGCAAGTGCTGGAGACCAACGGTATGAGCAAGGAGCTCCCGGCGGATTGGGTGGAAAAGCCTTATTACGGTGTACAGCCCTCCCAAGGATTTGCCCGGTATTCCTCCAGAAAAAGCAATTACCTCTACCATCTCTACCATATCGCCAACGAAAAACAGGCCATTGCCACCCTTTTGATTGTGATGAAAAAAGATCGGCCCCGAGCCGATGTGCAATCTCTGGCCTTTTTAATCGGGCGCTGCATTAAAAAGGCGCTGCACACCGGGCAGGTGAAGGAGTACAACAAGCACGGGGAGCTGTATTCTCTCTTTCAAAAGATTGTGGAGGGCACCGTTTCCACCCAGGAGGTCAAGCGCCAGCTCAAACTTGCCCCCCACCCCTTACTCAACTTTTGCGCCATCGGCATTGTGGAGTTTGAGGGACGCCTTCCCGGGGCCATTCCGTTCGGTCATGTCATGCGGCAACTCTCCGATATTTTCCCCAAATGCAATATGCTGGTTTATGACAGCGCCATCGTCATCTTTATCACCTTTGATCAAAGAAACCTCAACCTGTCCTTTGACGGCACAGGCCTTAGCAATCTACTGGAGCAGCACGGCGCCTATTTCGGAATCAGCAACGCCACCCGCAACCGGGCTATGTTGCGTACCCTCTACCTCCAGTGCCGGGATACCATCCGGCTGGCCAAGGTGCTGCGCACCGACCCGGAAGAGCGAATTTTCCTCCACGAGGATTACGCCGTATACTGCATCATCGACCTGTGTGTCCGCTCCTTTCAGGATATTCACCGCCACGATGATCTGATTTATTTGATTCACCCGTCCATTGTGGAAATCTCTCGCTACGATATTAAGAACAACAACAATTTGCTGGATGTGCTGTACCATTATCTACTCAATGGCTGCAATCTGGTCAAGACCGCCAAAGCCCTTTATATGCACCGCAACACCGTCGTCAACAAGGTGAATAAGCTGGTGGAAATCATCGGAAGTGATTTGGAAAACGGGGAGTTCCAACAGAGGCTGTTGTTTTCCTGCCAGTTTATCCGGTATATCAAGCTGTATCTGGAAAAAACCGTCACCCTGAACTAGGCATTGCCTTTCAAAGAGGAATCGCCGGAAGAGTCTCTCCACAAATACGGTGCAATCAGCCGTTTATAAATTGCTCCATTGACATCGAGCGCCCCTGCACAAAGGCAGAGGCGCTCGATACTGTTGTATGTAATGTTGCTATTATAGCTTATACAGAGAACATGCTGAACAGACCCACAGAGGCCAGAACTGCGCAGATGGCAGGGATGACAATGGATACGGGGATCATATACTTGGCCAGATACTCTTTGGTATCATTGTCCGGGCAGCCTGCAATTACCATGGAACCACCGGTGGAGAAGGGGGACAAGGCAGAGGACATGGCTCCGATAAAGATGCAGGAGAACAGCATGACCGGGTTGTGCCCTGTGGCTTCGGCAAGGACCGGAACCAGAGGATACATCAGCGGGCAGACCACCGAGGTACCGCTGGAGAAGAAGCTGAGGAACGCCGAGAAGATAATCAGCATGGCCGGTACCAGTGCCCGGGGGAAGTTATTGCCCAACACGTCGGACATGGCTTCCACCAGTCCCGCTTCTTTGGCAACAGCCAGAAGCATGGCAACACCGGCGATCATCAGGATAGGACCCATGGGCAGCTTGCGGATGATGTCCTTTTCGTTGCCCAGCTTCAGAGCCATGGCCAGAATGGCGGCGATGATCATAATGGACTGGGGCTGTGCAAAGGCAGAAATGGTGGCCAGCACAGGGTGCTTAATCCAGGTGCTAAGCATCATGGGAAGTACCATAGCCGCAAAAGAGCAGATGATGAGAATCAGGTTCTTCTTTTGCACCTCGTTAAAGGCCTGGGGTTTTTCAACTTCTACCTTCTTAGCTTTGAAGGCCTTAAATACGAAGTACGCAATGCCAATAACAATAAGCTGCTTTAAAATGCTATTGATCCACACGTACATGGAAAGGTCGAAAGCGTTGGCGTAGCCAGCCTGCTCAATGAGGTTTTTGGAGATGACGCCACCAAAGCCGTTGATGGGGTTGTCGGCACCGATGAGAGCAGAACAGCCAACGGTAACCGCAATGACAATGGGGTGAATGCCGGCTGTCAAGCCAATGGAAAATGCCAGAGGACCAACAATGGCGGGGGTAGAAGCACCTGCACCCAGGAAGGCAACCAAGGCGCTGACCAATGCAATGACCCAGGGAATCAATTTGGCGTTTCCGTTCATCATATACAGCAGGTGCTTACCCAAAAGCTCCATGGTTCCGTTGCTGGTAGCATAGGTAAAGAACAGGCTGATGGCGATGAGGAAGAACACGATGTTGGTGGGCCAAAAGCTGATCACCGTGGATACTTTCCCGCCCATAAACAACACACCAATGATGAAAGCAAATCCCATAGCCAAAATACCGGTATTGAATTTGAACTTCCATCCCAGTGCGATGGCCGCAATAATTGCCACCATGCAAATACCTAACATCATTGACTAACACACCTTTCTAATCTCAATAATTTTAGAGCGGTCAGCTCCTCAAGCACTTAAATGGTATGGGCGGTGCGCTCGATTACCTCGTCCTGAATGGAGCCGGGCAGACGGGTAAAGTAAGCGCTGTAGCCCGCAACGCGGACCACAAGATCGGGATGCTCTTCTGGCTTCACCTTGGCCTCTTCCATGGTTTCGCGATCTACAATATTAAACTGGATGTGCTTTCCGCCATTGGTAAGGTAGGTCTTAATCACCGCACCCAATTTGTCCAGATCCGAATCGGTGGCAACAGCGGAGGGATGGATTTTCATGTTCATCAGGGTGCCTTGGTAATGGTCCTGCTTTACCTTCATGGCGCTCTGGAACACGGCGGTCATGCCGTTTTTGTCCTTGCCGTGGGCGGGGGAAAGGGACGCATCGGCCAGAATCTCGCCGCCCTTTCGGCCGTCGGCTGTGGCACCGGTAATGGCGCCGCCCGGCTGATGAGCCGAAATGGAAATGGCGTTGGGCTTGAGGGTATCGCCATAGGCAGAGGGCAGGCTGTAGCAAATTTTGGCGTGGTTTTCGTACACATCGGCAACCATATAGTCCACTTCGTCCATGTTGTTGCCGTACTTAGGCGCTTCGGCAAAGTCCTTGCGCATTTCCTCATAGCCTTCCCAGTCGGCGTCCAGCGCCTCCAGCAGTTGGGCCATGGTGTACTTTTTCTCGTCATAAACCAGCTTTTTGATGGCGTAGAGCGCGTCTCCCGTATTGACACCACCCACAGCACCCAGCAGACTAGCATTTTCGAACTCAAACCGGCGGTTGAACATATCCTTACCTGTTTTGACGCCGTCCTTCATCAGGGCCGAGCGGAATACATCGGGGAACAGCTCCCGCTCTGCGATGAGCTCTACGTTGCAGCGCTCGTTGGCCATCCCCATCAGGTGTTCGATTTGCTTGTAAACGGCAGCCTTAAACTCCTCAAAGGTCTCCATTTTGGTGACATCCCCGGTTTGGATACCCACCATCTCCTTGGTGTAACGGCAATATCCGTTGTGCATGCAGATATCCATGGCCTGGGGAATGATAAAGAAGGTGGCCACCTGTGTGCGGGTAACGGCAGGGATGTTGCCGTCTACGCAGCCGGTTGCACAGTAGTTCCGTGCCACTTCCAGGGGGAGGCCTCCGTCGGTGAAGAACTTGATGTAGCTGTCGTCTCCGATAAAGGCGGGAAGTCCAAGTCCCGAGCGAACCACTTCCAGAGATTTGCGCAACAGTTCGGGGGGCGTGTTTTTATGTACCCGCACGGTGAGGGTGTGATGAGGTACTCCGGTTTCCTTTGCCGCCTCCAGCAAAAGGTAGGTCAGCTCGTTGGTGGCGTCGGAGCCGTCCTCTTTCTGTCCGCCAATGGTCCAGTTATACCATTTGGCCATACCGGCATTCTTGGTGCGGTTGGCTTTGCCGGAAACCCGGTTGATCTTCATCACCTTGCAGCGCATAATTTCCAGAAGCTCCAGCACTTCGTCGTCGGTGATGATGCCCTTATCGATATCGTGCTTGTAGAAGGGATACATATACTGGTCAAACCGTCCGGCGGTGGAGGTGGGAGAGGGGCAGACCATCAGGAAGGTAAACCAAAAGGCCTGCATGGCTTCCCGGAAGGTCTCGGCCGGCTCGTAGGGAACCTTGCGGCAGATGCGAGCCATTTCCAGCAGCTCTGCTTTTCTGGTGGCATCGGTTTCTTTTGCTGCCATCTCCTCGGCCAGGGTGGCGTAGCGGTTGGCAAAACGTACCCATGCCTCGAACACAATGATGACGCCTTCCCAGAAATGCCGCTTGTCAATGCTATCCGGTGCATCATAGCGCAGATCCTCAAGGCATTGCTTGGCTTCTTCAATAATGGATTTGGCACCCTCGTTGAGAATTCGCTCGTAGTCGATGCAGACCAGAGAGAATCCGGGGCCAAGGCCGTAGCCCGACATGGCAAAGCCGCCGCCGGAGCCGCCCATTTTATCCTTCCAGGGAGGCAGCACCGTTCCCGACTTCATAAAGGGCCACAGCCGATCGTTCATTCCCAGGGATTTGCCCATGGTTTCCATCAGGTTGCTGTTGAGGCAGTTGCCTGCAAACCGCTCGTTGAGCCGATACAGCTCTTCCTCATCTTCCGGGTCAATGGTGTAAATCTCGCTTTTTAGGGATTCCACTTCGTCCTTGGTCCACACGCCGTACTCGTACTGCATTTCCAGTCCAAAGGGCTTGCTGGCCCCCGACCCACATAACAGGTCATCCTCCTCGATAAAGATATCGATGTTGTCCAGGATATGTGCGTGCAGTTTGGAGCGGCGCAGCAGCATGGGCTCTCCGCCTGTTGCGTCCAGGGACTCGTTGGCCAAGCGGAACAGTTGGATGCACAGGGGATATTTGTTAACCCGCAGGCTCTCTACCATTTTTTTGACGCGTTCTGTCATCCTGACTCCTGCCTCCTTCTCAATTTTATGTATCACGGTTGGGAACAGATCTTGGTTTGTTAAATCTCTAACATTTGTCTTTGTGAAAACTATAACACATTCGATGAATGGTAGGCAATCGATAAATAAAAATTGATAAATATTTGTATGAAAATTTGCATTTAATTGGGGCTGGATGTATCTAAGATACAATCGCGCCCCAGGTTTTTGTGCATTGTTTTGAAAATCAGGGTTTGTTGTTGTTTATTCTGACCATTCTTTTTCGGTACAAGCTCCATGGTAAGGGGAAAAATCCAAATGACAACCGGTAAAAAGTTTGTTAGAATATACTGCAGCCAACATCATGGTTTGTAGGATTCTAGAATAGGATTTTATAACGGAAGGGGAGAATCTGTCATGACCGGAAGCATCTTTAACATTCAGCCTTACTCCATTCACGATGGCCCCGGCATTCGCACCACCATCTTTTTTAAGGGCTGCCCCCTGCGGTGCCTTTGGTGCCAGAACCCGGAATCTCAGAGCAAAACACCTCAGCTTATGTACTACAGGGACCTTTGCACCGGATGCGGTCTGTGCCTTGCAGCCTGCCCGGTTTCTGCCATCCAGCGGGATGCAGACAAGGTTGTAACCGACCGGGAAATTTGCACCAACTGCGGCGCATGTACCGCTGTTTGCCCCGTAAAGGCCCGGGAGATTACCGGCCGACAGATCGAAGCACAGGAAGCTGCCGACAAGGCCTGCGCCGACAAAATCTTTTTTGAAAGTTCCGGCGGGGGCGTTACACTAAGCGGAGGGGAGGCCCTCTCTCAACCGGAGTTTGCCGTTGCGGTGCTCAAACGCTGCAAGGAAAACGGCGTACATACCGCCATCGAAACCTGCGGGTTTGCGCCATTTGAAACCGTTGCGGAGGTGCTTGCATACACCGATTTGGTGCTTTACGACTTCAAGCATATGGACCCCAAGACCCACAAAAAGCTGACCGGAGCGGACAACCACCTGATTTTGGAAAATGCAAAGCGCATTGTGCACGAGCTGAAAAAGCCCCTCATCGCCCGCATCCCCCTCATCCCCGGCTATAACGACGATGTAGAAAACATCCGAAATACCGGTAAGTTTATTGCCAAGGAGCTGGGTTCGGAAATCAGAACCCATCTGCTCCCCTATAACCCGCTGGGGGAATCCAAAAACACCAACCTGGAGCAAAAGGAAATTCTGCAGCTCAAGCGGCAGAGCGATGATTATTTGGAGGCGCTGCGCACCATCCTGCTGGAATATTTGTCAGATGTGGTCATCGGCGGGTAACATTCCGCCCGATACCATCCCGAGCCGATGATTTGAGCAAGAATAAACATCCCCCGGCATAGCCGGGGGTATTTCATATGCGGGCAAAGCCCTTTATTCCTCGCATACACGTCAAACGTGTAATACGGTCTGCCAGTTGCGCAAAGCTGTTACTTGCTGCCCGTAAACGGGCCAACTTCACTCATTGTTAATTGTTCCCCTAGCTGATCTTCTTTAAGTTGATTTTTGATATACTCCGCAATTCGGCTGGTGTTTTTTCCGGCTGTATCTACATAATATCCTCTACACCAAAACTCTCGACTTCTATACTTATACTTCAACTCGCCGAATTGCTCATATAGCATGGTGCTGCTTTTCCCTTTAAGATAGCCCATAAAACTTGATACTGCTATTTTTGGCGGTATCTCTACCAGCATATGTATGTGGTCGGGGCATACTTCGGCTTCTACTATCTTTACACCCTTCCATTCACATAACTGCCTGAGTATTCTGCCTACTTCTAATCTCTTCTCCTTGTAAAATGCTTTTCTCCGATACTTCGGGGCAAATACTATATGATATTTGCAATTCCATTTCGTGTGAGATAAACTATTAATGTCGTTCAGGCCCATCTGAATGTCCTCCCTTTGCTATTTCTTGTGCAGTTGGCAGACCGCACTTCTATTCTAGCAAAGGGAGTTTTTATTGTCTTTCTCATCGGCAAAAGCCTCTTTTGAACCACTCGCCTAGCGAGTGGTTTTACTAGACAAAAAGACCTGCCTTTCTTTGGGAAGACAGGTCTTTCTTTGCCTTCTTTTTACTCTCAGCGACATGTGTTTTTTCACCAAATTTTAAGCAGCGCGGGATGAAATCCAAACCGAACCAGTTTCATAAACAGTGTGGATATGGTATAATAAATGGGTCTTAAGTTTTCCTTTCGCCCGTTGCATACCCGGTGGTAGTTATCAATTCACAAGTAGGTGATCAGATTGGCATTGTCCAAACGAACCATCAAATCCATGGCAACCAAAGAGCGCATCCGCAATGTGGCTTTGAATCTGATGCGAACCTATTCCATTGACGAAATCAGCGTACAGGACATCTGTTCCAAGGCCAACGTAGGCATCGGAACCTTTTACCACTACTACAAAACCAAGGACGACATCGTCCACGAAGTATATTACGAAATGGACGCCCACTTCCTCAAGCTGGCGGAAGAGGCAAAGGCCACCGATATTAGCGCCTACGAATACATTCTGCGCCACTTTATTTGCTATGCTCGTTTTCTCACCCAAACAACGGTGGATTTTGCCCGCAAGGTGTTTTCCCTTCAATCCAAGGAATTCCTCAACCGGGAGCGCCCTGTCTACACCACCTTGATTGACTTCCTGCAGGAAAAACAACAGCGGGGCCAAATAGCCCAGGAACTGGACATCCCCCGGTTCTGCGCCGATGTGAACATCTGGCTACGGGGCATTGCCTACGACTGGTGTCTCCACGACGGAGAGTACGATCTGGTGCAGAAATGCATTGAATATGCAGACCTGTTTTTGGCCGGATACCGGGAAATGCTGCAGGCAAAATAATGCTCCCCTACCTTATTTTGGTAAGATGGCGGAAGACACAAGAATTTAGCCGGTGAGATGCACTCACCGGCTACCGTTTCAATCTGTGTTGTTTAGCAATAGTGTGGACACCATGGGCTCTAAATGTTATAATATATTCAATTTAGTTTAGTGTCCAACACCATTATATATCACGCATTATAAAAATGCAACTACAAGATGTTGGGGGTATAACCTATTGGACAAAGCAAATCTCAATTATCAAAAAAACGGTGACGACGCCTCTGTCTCTCCGCTCACCAAGTTTGCTTATCTGGGTGGAGACGGGTTCATTTCCAAGCTGGAATACCTGAGCAGTATTGCCGAGCAGGAAAACTGGTACTACGACTGGCCAAAAGCACGCAACGAAACCTACAAAAAATACGGGGTGCTTTTTCAATACATTCACCACACCTTTGCCCGCGCCCAGGATGAGGGCAAGATTGCAGAAAACTCCGAATGCGCTGTGATGAACACAGGCCTGTTTACTCCGAACGGAGAGGAAATTTACGCTCTTTTTGTGCCCAATGCGCTGTACGGGCAAAAGCCCGGTGTGCAAAAGTGGTTTTTGAGCTCTTTTTACAAAGAGTCATCCCACGATATTCCCACAAGCATCCGCAATCAATTGCCGGCCTATGTGGATTATTTTGCCGACTGTCCTCACGATATGTATTTTGACACCACCCTAAAGATGTTTATCAACATAGACCATATTCTGGACGAACATTTTGAACGGCTGCCCGATTCCATCAAAATTTATGACCGACAGGTTTTGACCATGCTCTTGGGCAGCGCCGAAACTCTGATGCGGCGTAAAATATCCCGAAACAACCGGTTGGTGGTGCCGCAGTACTACAACCGAAAGATTATGTATCTTGCACCCCTGCAAATCGCCAATGACATCGTGCCGCTGGCCATCGAAAAAATTGCGGATACATACCGGGTAAACACCATCCTCTCCCATGGAATGGCATACTGCAATGCCAGACTGCTGATGAAGCCAGAAAGCAATTGGCTGACCAACGACTTTTCCAAAAAGAAGACCATAAAAGAGCCCAGTATCTTTTAACACATAAACCCTCGGCTACCATTTCAAAATGGCAAGCCGGGGGTTTGTTAGGTTTCTTATATCAAATTTTTTCGATTATTTTATTTGCTTTTGCGGATACTAAAGGCATTATGAGAAGGGAGTTTTGATGATGAGCCAAACCAAACAGGATATCAGCGCTCTAAATAACCTTTATAAAAATGCCTCCATGGGAATAAAGGCAACGCAGATGTTAATCGAAAAGTCCGACGATGTGGAATTCTCCAAAACTCTGCACAAATTTTTGGTGGACTACACAGAGGTGAAGGAAAAGGCCGCAGATGGTCTGGCCGAGTACGGACAGCTCCCCCAAAGCTCCGATCTGATGCAGGACGGAGCCCTGTGGATGGGGGTCCAGATGAATACTTTGATTGACAAAACCTCTTCCCACATGGCTGAAATGCTCATTCAGGGAAGCTCCATGGGAATGATAGACAACACCAAAACCCTGAATACCCATAAGAACCTATCCCCCCAAGTGGCAAAGCTTACCCAGCGCCTCAACCAAATTGAAGAAAACAATGTGCAAGCCATGAAGCGGTATCTCAGTTAAATTTACAGGTAAACTGGGAAGCGGCCGATGGAAAAGGGTCGCTTCATTTCTCCAATGGGATTTCGCCACAAATTGCAAAAACAAAAGTCATCGATTTGCAGTCGATGACTTTTGTTTTGGATGGATGCCAAATCAAGTTGCAAGGTCCTGCTGCTCAGCCGAATCCTTACGCACCGGGCCGGTGGAATCGCGAACCACCAGTTTGGGGGGATACTCCACCCGGGTCAGGCTGACGTCGGCTCCTGCCGGCGTGCCAATTTGGTTGATCCGGCGGCACAACATATCAAAGGCATTCTTTCCCTTTAAGAGCATGTGATTTTCGATACTGGTGAGGGAAACCGCCGTCATGTGGGAGGGAAAAATGTTGTCAAAACCGCAGATGCTGTAGTCCTGAGGGATTTTTTTGCCCGCTTCCAGCAGAGCATCCATGGCCCCAAAGGCCACCATATCATTGATGCACACCATGGCGGTCAGTTTTTGCACCTGCAAGCATTCCTGTGCCAACCGATAGCCAACCTTGTGCTCGATATCCGGGTCGTCAATATCAGCGGATCTGGGTACATCCACGGCTTTTACCAGCAAGCTGTAACCCTTGCCCAGCTTTTTCACGGTGTCCCGCACCCCTTCCATCCGCCGAACCCGGATGGTATTCTCACTGTTTAGAGAGGTGGACAAAAAAGCGATGTGCCGATGCCCCAGAGCGGTTAAATGCTCCGCCACAGCCACTCCGGAGCGATAGCTGTTTACTTCTACCGTGTCCACGTCGATCATATCGTTGCGATCGCCAATCACCACCACCGGAATCTGACGATTGAGGGTTTCCACCATTTTGCTGTGAAGGGGAATGTGGGTAAAGATGACCCCCGCCACGGTATCGCCCAAACCCAGCAGATGATTCATTTCAATATCCGGGTTGCGGTAGGTGGTGTGTATCACTGTGCGAAAACCCGCGGCATAAGCTGCCTGTTCAATGGCCTGTACCAACCCCGAATAATAGGGATTGGAAAGAACGGGGCAGAAGATGGCCACCGTCTTGCCCTGAACCGGAGCGCGCTCCCGCCGGACTTTATCATACCCCAATTGGACAGCCGCATCCATTACCTTGCGGATGGTCTCGTCCGTAAAGGAGGATAACTGCTTGCCGTTGAGTATCATCGACACCGTAGACTGGGAAACTCCGGCCGCCCTGGCCACATCGATCGAGGTTGGTTTTTTGTTTTTCATACACTCATACCTAATTATTATTAATAATAAAATTATTATAATCCACTGTTACTTAAAAGTAAACATACAAAGTTGCCAAATTCATTTGCCAAAATTTAATCACATTATATTGACATTTGATTAAAAAATTGTTATTTATATTGACAATTAACAAATACAGGTATATAATTATCAACGTTAATCAGCTCAAATTATTAATAAGCACAAATGCTTTTAAATCCGTACTAGCCCTATATCCTGCGTAAATATTACTAAATGTAGTGCAGCAAACTGCGTTTTTCTGCACTCATCGGGGTTTCTGGTATGAATATTTATGGTTCGGATCTTTGCCTGCTGGGCGGGCGGCTGGAGGACAATCTACAGCAGTTGCTCAGCCTGGGGTTCTCCCATCTGGAATTGATGATGGAGGGCGCTTCCTGGGACGGTTTTGAGAACAAAAAAGGGCAACTGCTATCGGTTATCCGCAGCTACCCCGTTACCTGTTCTCTCCACACTCCCTGCTGGGATGTCAACATGGCCAGCGAAAGCCATCACATCCGGAACGCCAGCCTGCAAAGCGCATTGGATGCCTTGGAGTTTGCCGCCGAGCTGGGCTGTACCCACCTGGTCATTCACCCCGGGTTTTGCCAAACCAAACGATTTGACCGCACCACAGCGCAGCAGCGGGCCCGCAGCGCTTTGGAAATCATCTGCCAAAGAGCCGAGGCCTTTGGGGTACGGCTGGCAGTAGAAAATGTAGGCTACAACGGCACCTGCCTTTACAGTTATCAGGAATTCATCCACCTGCTGGACGGGTTGGGGCCACAGGTAGGATACCTGTTGGACGTGGGGCATGCCACCCTCAATGGCTGGAACCCCGTCACCGCCGTGCAGGATTTGGCGGAGCGTCTGTTTGCCCTTCACCTTCACGACAACGACGGAGTGGCAGACCGTCATCTTCCCATCGGAGCAGGAGTGATCTCCTGGGATGCCTTGCTGGAGGAAATTGCCCACCTGCCTGACACAGTCAACTTGGTACTGGAATACAATTTTGACGCACCTTTGGAGCATCTGCAGGAAGGCAAACGCATGCTGCAAACCCGGTTGAGCCTTTAGCGCATCGGTGTTTCCAAGCAACTATCATTTCAACAGAATTATATAGAATCAACAGGAGGCAAATCATGGAAAAAACACTTGCGCTGGCTCACAGAGGATTTAGCGGAAGGTACCCCGAAAACACATTGGCAGCTTTTATGGCAGCCATCGAAATCCCCGGTTGTGACGGGTTTGAATCGGACGTGCACCTTTCGGCAGACAACGAGCCGGTGATCATCCACGACCCTGTCTTGGAGCGCACCACCAACGGAACCGGACCGGTACGCGAACATACCTTTGAGGAACTGCGCAAGTTGGATTGCGGCTCTTGGATGGATTCCCGCTTTGCCGGACAGCGGATTATGCACCTGGATGAATTGTTGGACCTGTGCATAGAACACGATAAGGTGCTCAACTTAGAGATTAAAAACTACGACGTTTTTTACCAGAATATTGAGGAGATTGTCATCCGCCACATTCTGGACAAGAAGGCCGAAAACCGGGTATTCCTCTCCTCCTTCAACAACGCCTCTATGGTGCTTTGCAAGGACATCGCCTCTCAGATCGAAACCGGTTTTTTGTACAGCTACCCCATGTTTAACGCAGCGGATTATGCCAAGAGATCGGGGGTCAATGCCCTGCATCCCCGTTACACTTGCATGCAATACGATCCCAATCTGGTCAAGCAAGCCCATGAAGCAGGGCTTAAAATCAACACTTGGACAGCCAATACCGACGAGGATATCCGCATGTGCCTTGATTTGGGAGTGGACAGCATCATCAGCAACTATCCCGATCGCCTTGTTGAGCTGATCCGAGAACAAAAGGGGGAAGGTTCATGAGCAACCTTGCAAAAGGCCGGAACGGGAGCAAGGTGGCGCCTTATCTTTATCTCATACCCTGTATGCTGATCTTTGCAGTTTTTGTATTCTGGCCCTTTATCAAAACCGTCACCTACTCTTTCACCATTACAGACACCAGGGGAACTCCCCTTGAGTTTGTGGGACTGGAAAACTACATAAGACAGTTTAAGTCCTCTCAGTTTCGCAACAGCCTGAAGCTAACCTTTGTGTTTGCCCCCATGGTGGGAATTCCCACCTTTATCATCGGTTATTTTTTGGCAGCCCTTGCCAGTGAGCGGGTTCGCGGCAGCCGCATCTACGAGGTTATGTACTCCCTGCCCATGGCGGTGGCCTCGGCACCTGCGTCTGTCATCTGGTTTATGCTGCTCTCCTCGGGGCGCAACGGCATTGTCAACTGGATTCTCAATTCGGAAGTGCGCTGGTTGCTGGACAGCAAATACGCTCTCGCCGCTGTGGCCATCGTCACCGTTTGGTTGAATGTGGGGGCCAACTTCATCTTTTTGCTCACCGGTTTTCGCAATGTGCCCACCGATCTCATCGAGAGTGCCCGCATCGACGGCGCAGGGTATTTTACCCGCCTGTTCCGGATTATGACGCCGGTGGCCTCCCCACAAATTTTCTTTGTGGTATTTCTCAACATCGTCACGTCCTTCCAGTCCTTTGCTCAGATCCGCTTGCTAACCCCCAACGGAGGACCCAGCTATTCCACCAACGTGCTGATCTACTCCATCTACCAGTCTGCCATCCGGGATTCCCGGTACGAAACCGCCTTTACCCAATCGGTGGTGCTGTTCCTGATCATTTTGGTCATCACCCTCATTCAGTTTAAAACCGAAGATAAGGTGGTGCATTATCAGTGAGTAAGGTAAAAGTGCTGGGCACTCTTTCGTTTATCGGAAAGCTGCTGGTGGGTTTGCTGGTCATTTCCCCCATTCTGTTGGGCATCTCCTTTAGCTTTATGGGACCCAGCGAGCTGGCCTCCATCCCGCCCCACATCATTCCTCACCAGCCGGTCACCTACACCTATCAAAAGGTATTGCAGGCGATTCCTCTGTTCCGCTTTTTGGGAAACTCCATGTTGGTCTGCGCCATTATCATTCTGTCCCAAATTCTCACCTGCTCTTTGGCAGCTTACGCCTTTTCCTTCTTTCGGTTTAAGGGGCAGCGGATTCTTTTTCTGGCGGTGCTTGCCACCATGATGATTCCCACCGACTCCATCATCATTGCAAACTACCTGACCATCTCTCAGCTCAAGCTGTCCGACACTTATTTTGCATTGGTGGCTCCTTACCTGACCTCCGCCATGGGTATTTTTCTGATGCGCCAGTCCTTCCTCACCATTCCCAAGGAGCTTCACGAGGCAGCCACCGTGGACGGCTGTGGTCATCTGCGGTTTTGGTTTAGCATTGTAATGCCTATTTCCAAGCCCGCTATTGCTTCTCTGGGCGTTTATATCTTTATTCAAACCTACAACCAGTTCCTGTGGCCATTGCTGGTAACCAACACCAGCAACATGCGCACCGTGCAGGTAGGTATGAGTATCCTGCGGGAGGCGGAGGCGGTGGATTACGGTGTTGTTTTGGCCGGGGCCGTTTTGATTCTGATTCCCGCCGTATGTGTCTTTGTGTTTGGGCAAAAGTATCTTGTCAAGGGTATGACAGCCGGATCGGTCAAAGGTTGATCGATGGGCTTGTATATTATTAACGTCTGAAAAGGAGAAGAACCATGAGCAAACGTACTGTTGCACTACTCCTGGCACTCGTTCTGTCTATTTCCTTGTTTACTGCCTGCAGCTCCAGTAGCCCCTCCTCGCCTGCTCCCCAAAGTTCCAGCGCAGGCGAAAGCAGTTCCGCTGCCCCCCCTCAAACCACGGCGGATACCTCTGCCGGAAAGGTTAAGATCATCTTCTGGCACGCCATGGGCGGCCGCAACGGAGAGTACCTGGATAAAATGGTAGCCAACTACAACGCCTCCCAGGATGCTGTGGAAGTAGAAGCCCAGTATCAAGGCAACTACGACGATGCCATGGCCAAGCTGCGGGCCACTCCCGCAGGCAGCGGTCCCGACATCATGCAGCTGTACGACATCGGCACCCGCTGGATGATTGACAACGGCAACATCCACAAAATGCAGGACTTTATCGACGCCGACAACTACGACATCTCCGACTATGAGCCCAACATCCTGGCTTACTATGCTCTGGATGGCGGCACCCTCTACTCCATGCCCTTTAACTGCTCCTCCCCTGTCATCGTTTACAACAAAGAAGCTTTGGCCGCTGCCAATCTGGATCCCGCAACCGCCTTTGCCACCATGGACGACTGCCTGAACACCGCCAAAGCCATTGCCGATGCAGGGCTGCAGGTGGGCGGCTCCTTCACCAACTACAGCTGGGTATTCGAGCAGCTGATCTCCATGCAGGAGCTGGAGCTGGTGGATAACGGCAACGGACGTATGGATCGCGCCACCAAAGTGATTATGGACGAAAACAACGCCGCCATCAATATTCTGAGCAAGTGGAAGACCATTGCCGATGCACCCTTTACCCAGACCTACGGCAAAGGAACCAACGAATCCAAACAGCAGTTTGCCACCGGCAACGTAGGCTTTATTCTGGATAGCTGCTCGGTATACGTGGATGTTTCTGCTGCGGCCGGAGGCACCTTCACCGTAGGATTTGCTCCCGTTCCCAAGGTAAACGCCGGGGACACTGGCGGTGTTTCGGTGGGCGGCGGCTCTCTGTGGCTGATGGATAACGGAGACGACAACAAGGCTGCAGCCGCTTGGGACTTTATCAAGTTTGTCACCAGCGCCGAAGAGCAGGCCAAGTGGTCCATGGGAACCGGTTATTTGCCTATTCGCAAATCCGCTCTGGAGCTTGATTTCTACAAAGACTACCTGACCAACACAAACCCCGAGCTGATTGTGGCCATCGAGGCTCTGCAGAACTCCAAACCCAACTGCGCCGGCGCCGTTATGGGCGTATTCCCTCAGGCTCGCGTCATCATCGAAAATGCCATCGAAACCATGATCAACGATTCTTCTGTCACCCCCGAATCTGTGGTTCAGACCATGTGCGAAGGCATCAACGCCGAAATCGAGATGTACAACCGCACCAACTAATATCTAGGCAATTTCCACCCTTTTATATCCAACGCGGCAGTGGCGGGCGAAACAGCGTCCGCCATTGCTGCGTTTTTGACCAAAAGGTGATACCCTCAAACCCCAACCCTTTATCCGTTGGGGCAAAGAACCATCCAAACAACAGTATTATGTTTTAGCCAAGTTTTTTGGGATAGGAATTGCATCCTTAATTATTTATGTTATCCTATCTTTATAGGTCGTACAGCCAAAATGGGGGTGCTGAAGATGAAGGATATTGTGGTAATCTGTCCCATTCAGAACATCTACGACACCGCGCTGGACATTATCGAAAAGCATCAGTACCAAAACATCGATGTGCTGCTGGGCAATATGAGCGAAGGGGTCGTTCTGGCGGGACAAGCCATTGCTGCAGGCGCCAAAATTATTGTATCCCGAGGCGGAACCTACCACATGATACGGGAGGCCTACAGCATACCCATCACCGAAATTAAGGTGGACGCCTATGACATCATCGAAAGTTATCAGCAAATCGACGACGATGTCCAGGAAATTGGCGTGGTGGGTTACGGCAATATTATCTATGGGTTTGATATCATCCGGCAGCTGATTCCGGAGCGGATTCACATGATTGAGCTCCACAGCGAAGAGGGTGTCTACGACATCATCCGGTCCAACAAAGAAAAAGGCATCAACTACTTTATCGGAGACGCCAACATCATCCCCATTGTCCAGCAGTTGGGATGCAAGGGAAAGGTCATTCAGTCCCGGGCGGAAACCATCCGCACCGCCATGCAGGAAGCGCGCCGGATTTTAAGGGCCACCAAACACGAAAAAGAGCGAACCCAATGGGTGGTGACCATGACCGACTTTATTCACGACGGCGTCATCGCTATCGACCGGGAAGAGCATGTCACCATCTTCAACCGCCGGGCCGAAGAGATTTTCGGGATCAGCAAGGACCAAGCCTTGGGGAAAAAAGTATCCCAGGTAGTGCCAAACAGTGTTTTGCCAGAAGTATTGAAATCCGGAAAGCCCCAGCATTCTCAAATTCAAAAAGTTCACAACACCAGCATCACCACCAACCGGATCCCCATCATGGTGGATGAAGAGATCACCGGCGCCGTTGCCACCTTTCAGGAAATTACGGAAGTTCAGAATCTGGAGCGCAAAATCCGCAGAAAGCTGAGCGAAAAGGGTTTTGTTGCCAAATACACCTTTGACGATATTTTGTATCAAAGCAAATCCATGGAAGCCTGCATCCACATGGCAAAAAAATACGCCGCCTTTGACACCCCCATTCACATCTGCGGGAGCAGCGGCGTGGGCAAAGAGCTGTTTTGCCAGAGCATCCACAATGCCTCTCCCCGGGCCAACGGGCCTTTTGTAGCCATCAACTGCGCCGCCATCTCCCCTTCCCTCATCGAAAGTGAATTGTTTGGCTATGTGGAAGGCTCCTTTACCGGAGCGGGAAAAAAGGGCCGGGCCGGTATTTTTGAGCTGGCTCACGAGGGAACCCTCTTCCTGGATGAAATCTCCGAGCTCCCCATCGACCTGCAAAGCCGATTGCTGCGGGTTTTGCAGGAAAAACAGGTGATGCGCATTGGCGACAGCAAAATGATACCGGTGGATGTGCGAATTATCACCGCTTCCAACCGATATCTGGGCAAAATGATTCAGGAGGGGACCTTCCGGAAGGATTTGTACTTTCGCATCAACATCCTCACCCTGCGCATTCCGGAGCTGAGCCGGCGCAAAGAGGATATCCTCCCGCTGGCGGAGCTGTTTATCAAAAAGTATGCCAAAAAATACAACAAGCCGGAACTTGCCCTAACCCCCGAGGTGAAAAGGCTGCTGCTTGAGCACGATTATCAGGGAAATGTGCGGGAACTGGAGGGCATGATGGAAAAAAGCGTCATCCTCTCCTCCTTTGACAATTTAGACCAGTCTTGGCTGCGCGCTCCCGAACCCCCTTCCCAAGATTTTACCGCCCAAGCAGCTCAAGTACAGGGGCAGGTCAACGAATCCCCCGCCGCCATCTCTCCTCTCAAGCAGATGGAATCCGAAATGATTCAAAAAGCGCTGCATCAAACCGGTGGTAATATGCAGGAGGCGGCTAAGATTTTGGGAATCAGCCGCACCACCTTGTGGCGCAAGCTGCGCGACCAATCCAACCACTAATTCAAACTGTATAAAGGTGAAACAGGGACTGTTTCAAAATATAACGCTTTGTGTTTATTTTTGTAACGTTCCCTGTTTCATTTTTTTCTAACTTTCAGCTACTTCATGTTTTAGCTAAAATATATTTGTTTTATGGGATAAATTGTAACAACATAGCAGCGAATAAAGTCCTATTTTGCTGTTAAATTATACTTATATGGTTTATGGTTTTACAAAAACCAAGGGAAAACCAAGAAAAAAACCGCTCCCGATATAAATCTTGGCATGAACTTTGCTATTTATAATGCCGAGGACCAAATTTTTAGATTCATAGGAGGGTAACAATGAACATTCTACAGCGAGTCAAAAAAGTCCCCGGCGGTTTGATGATTATTCCTCTGCTGCTCGGCGTACTAACCAACACCTTTTTCCCCCAATTTCTTGAGATCGGCAGCTTTTCTTCCCACTTGTGGAAAACCGGCGCCATGCCTATTCTTGCGGTGTTCCTCTTTTGTAATGGCGCCCAAATCAACGTCAAACAAGCTGGCCAGCCGCTGCTTAAGGGAGTGGTACTTACAGCGGTAAAATTTGTAATTGGTGCGGCTATCGGTATTATTGTAAACAGAATTGCAGGTCCTCAAGGTATTCTTGGCCTGACTCCTCTGGCGCTGATTGCCGCCATCACCAACTCCAACGGCGGTCTTTACTGTGCTCTTGCCGGCGAATTCGGTGACTCCACCGACGTAGGCGCCGTATCCATCCTGTCCATCAACGACGGTCCCTTCTTTACCATGGTGGCTCTGGGTATGTCCGGTATCGCCGAAATTCCCTTTATGATGCTGGTTGGCGCCATTCTGCCCATCATCGTTGGTTGTGTGCTGGGCAATCTGGACGAAGAGCTCCGCGAGTGGCTGGCCCCCGGTGCCGTGATTCTGATTCCCTTCTTCGCCTTCCCCTTGGGCTCCGCTCTGAGCCTGCGGCAGCTTCTGGAAGCCGGTATCCCCGGATTCATCCTGGGAGTCTTCTCCTGCATCCTGACCGGTCTGGGCGGCTATCTGGTTATGAAGCTGATCCGCGCCGATCATCCCGAAGTTGGCGCCGCCATTGGCACCACCGCCGGCAACGCTGTGGGCACTCCTGCCGCCATTGCTGCTGCTGACGCCAGCCTAAAGGCGGTAGAGGCCTCTGCTACCGCCCAAATTGCCGCAGCCATCATTGTCACTGCCATCCTTTGCCCCATTGTGGTTAGCTATATTGCTAAGCTTGAAAACAAAAAACGTGCAGCCAGGGCATAACCATGAAGCAAAACAGTCGTTATTTAGTAATTGCTGACGACTTTACCGGCGCAAACGACACCGGCGTGCAAATTTGCCGCCGGGGTCTGCCGGTAAGCGTAGTCCTTTCCTCCGATGGAGTGAAGACAGATGACTGTTCCTATGTCATTGATACCGAAAGTCGGGCCCTGAGCAAGACAGAAACCCAAGAAAAATTGACCAGGCAGCTTCAGTCCGTTGATTTTTCCTCCTTTCACCATGTGATCAAAAAGGTAGATTCCACCCTGCGGGGCAACATCGGTGTGGAGATTGCCGCCACTCAGGCGGTGATGAACGCCGACTTGGTCCTGTTTGCCCCCGCTCTGCCCAGCTTGGGAAGAACAACAAAAAACGCCGTACACATGCTAAACCAAGTGCCCATTACCCAAACCGAGATGGCACGGGACCCCAAAACCCCCGTCCGGGAGGACAACATTCAGGTCATTTTGCAAAAAGCTTTCTCCCAACCGGTGCGACATATTGGCCTGCAGGAGATCGAAAGCGGAACCATCGATTTTTCCGGGGCAACCATATGCACTGCCGACGCCACCAGCAACCACCACCTGGAACTTCTGGTTCAGGCGGCTCTGCAAACAGGCCGGCGCATTCTGTGGTGCGGCACAGCAGCCATTGCAGATGTGCTGTTGGGGCTGGAGCGCAACATCCCCCCTGCCCTGGCGGTGATTGCAAGCCTGAGCCAGGTGAGCAACCAACAACTGCTTTGGGCGCAGAAGCAGGGGGCTGCACTGGTTAGCGTACCTGTCAATCAATTAATTCTGGGACAGGTCACCCCTGAGGAAATTGCAGCCCAATCCTTGGCCTTTTTAAAAGAGGGTAAGGATGTGCTTTTGGCCTCCGCCGCATCGGTGGACCGCAAAACCGGCCTTGCCAATGCCGACCGGGCTGCCCAGGAAAAAGGCATGGCTCTGGAACAGGTGAGTTTTTACACCCAGGACGTCATCGGAACCATTGCCCGCCTGATTTTGGAGCAGTTCCGGCCCAGCGGAGTTTTCCTCACCGGAGGGGACACCGCCATTGCCTTCATGCGCTCTTTGGAAGCTTCCGGCTCTATGATTCAAACGGAAATTTTAGTGGGCATACCGATGATGCGCCTGCGGGGTGGTCCGTGGGACGGTCTGAAGTTGATTACCAAAGCCGGCGCCTTTGGCCGGGAAGACGCCATCGATTATGCCCTGCGCAAACTGAAGGAAGTAGATTTTAGTTATGAATAAACGCTTTGCAATCACCATGGGCGACCCCTGTGGAATCGGGCCGGAAATTATCATAAAGGCGTTAATGGAGCGTCCTCATTACATCGACCGCTGCCTTGTGTTTGGAAGTGCATCCATGGCGGAATACTATGCAAGGCAGTTGCAATGCCCTTACCCCGTCCATGTGGTTCCCGGTGCTCAAAAGACCGCACCGGGAGCCATCAATGTCCTGGATCCCCACCCCGTTGAGGTGGAGGAAGTTCCCATCGGCAAGGTAAGTGCCCTTGGCGGAGAGTGCGCTTTCCGCTATGTGCGGGCCGCCATCGACTGTGCTCTGGCCCAGGAGGTAAGCTCGGTGGTCACAGCACCCCTAAACAAAGAATCCCTTCACTTGGCAGGACATGCCTATGCCGGACACACCGAGATTTTCGGCGAATTTACCCACGGCGACAACTACGCCATGCTGCTGTGGAGCAAACAGCTCAAAGCCATTCATGTATCCACCCATATTTCCCTGCGGGACGCCTGCACCTCCCTGACCAAGGAGCGAATTGTGAATGTCATCCATCTGGCCCACCAAACCCTGAAAAAAACAGGCTATGAGACCCCTCGGATTGCGGTGGCGGGACTCAATCCCCACGCAGGAGAAAACGGCCTGTTTGGCGATGAGGAGATCAAAGAAATCATCCCTGCGGTGGAATTTTGCAAAGAGCAGGGCATGGATGTCACCGGCCCCATTGCCCCCGATACGGTGTTTCTGCGGACATACAAGGGGGAGTTTGACATTGTAGTGGCCCAATATCACGATCAGGGACATATTCCCTTAAAGCTGTTGGCTTTTGATGAGGGAGTGAATATCACCGTAGGACTGGATGTGGTGCGAACCTCTGTAGACCACGGCACCGCTTTCGACATTGCCGGAAAGTTGCTGGCAAAACCGGATAGCCTGCTCTACGCCATCGAAATTGGTGAAAAACTATAAAACATCTGCCCTTAAGAGGCCGATGCTGCCCACCGCAGAAGGATTAACTGGAAAAGAACGCTGTTGACGTTTGGTCAACAGGCAATTAACCGCCCAACAGCAATCTGCTTGAAGAATACCGATTCCAAACTGCTTTTATGATAAGGAGGATACCCATGCCAGTTGTAAAATTCCCTTACGGAAGAGATTATATTGAGTACGATTTCCCCCAGGAGCGCTTTTTGGGTGAGCTTGTCTCTCACATGCATCACTACAAACCCGAAGCCTCTCAGGAAGAGCTGGTGCGCCAGGCTCTGGAAAACCCCATCGGCACCCCTAAGCTCAGCGTCATGGCCGAGGGCAAAAACAAAGTTGTCATCATTGCCAGCGACCATACCCGCCCCGTTCCCTCCAAGGTCATCATCCCTCCCATGCTGGCAGAAATCCGCAAGGGCAACCCCAATGCCGACATCACCATTTTAATTTCCACCGGTTGCCACCGGGATACCACCGAAGAAGAGCTGCGCAATAAGTTCGGTCCCGAAATTGTGGAGCAGGAAAAAATTGTGGTGCACAACTGCGACACCTCCGAGCTGGTTTACTGCGGCAAGCTGCCCTCCGGCGGCGAATTGATCCTGAACAAGCTGGCCATCGACGCCGACCTGCTGGTAGCCGAGGGCTTTATCGAACCCCACTTCTTTGCAGGATTTTCCGGCGGGCGCAAAAGCGTGCTCCCGGGCATTGCCAGCCGCAAAACCGTCATTTACAACCACAACGCCGAGTTTATTGCCCATCCCAAATCCCGCACCGGCATTGTGGACGGCAACCCCATCCACATCGACATGCTATATGCCTCCCGCGTTGCCAAGCTGGCCTTTATCTGCAACGTGGTCATCAACGCCGACAAAGAGGTGATCTACGCCGTGGCGGGAGACTGCGACC
Organism: Oscillospiraceae bacterium; assembly: GCA_050950205.1. Taxonomy (GTDB): domain Bacteria; phylum Bacillota; class Clostridia; order Oscillospirales; family Ruminococcaceae; genus WRAV01. Next base: position 195,005 of record JBMNHF010000010.1, on the reverse strand, counting down.
TTGCCCACATCCAAGGCCGTCAGTTCCTGATGAGCAAATGCCAGGTGGATCGCACCCCCGCCGACATTGTGGTCACCACCAACGGCGGATATCCTCTGGACCAAAATATTTATCAGGCTGTCAAGGGCATGACCGCCGCCGAAGCCACGGTGAAGGAAGGCGGCGTCATCATCATGTTGGCAAAATCCAACGACGGTCACGGCGGCCCCGAGTTCCACAAAACCTTTGCGGAAGAAAAAGACCTGGACCGCATGCTGGACACCTTTATGAAAACCCCCAAGGACGAAACCCGCATCGACCAGTGGCAGAGCCAAATCTTTGCCCGGGTTCTGCAGCATGCCAGAGTGGTGTATGTTTCCGATGCGCCGGATGATATCGTTCGCGATCTGCACATGACCCCCGCCCACTCCCTGGAGGAGGCCATGAAAATTGCCGAAGAGATCATTGGCAACCCCAATGGCACCATTGTAGCCATTCCCGATGGTGTGTCGGTTATGGTCATATAAAGGGGTGGAGCAATGGAAACACTCTATCGGGATGCAAAAACCATTATCCACCGCTCCATTGAGGCCAACCTGCCCGGAGCTGCGGTGAGAAATGCTCTGGCCGGCCACACCTTCCGGGGAGAGATTCATCTGGTTGCCATTGGCAAAGCCGCTTGGAACATGGCCAAAGCAGCTTACGATGAACTGGGTGAGCGGATCCGGCAGGGAGTGGTGATCACAAAATACGAACACTCCCAAGGCCCCATCCCCAACATGGAAATCGTAGAGGCAGGACATCCCCTGTCGGACGAAAACACCCTGCGGGGCACCAAACTGGCCATCGATCTGGCCAAGGGCCTTGGGGAACAAGACGAACTGCTCTTTTTGATTTCGGGAGGAGGCAGCGCTCTCTTTGAGCTGCCTCTGCCCGGCGTCACCTTGGATGACATCATCGACATCAACAGCCAGCTGCTGGCCAGCGGCGCCGACATTGTGGAAATCAATATGATTCGCAAGCGGCTTTCCAGTGTCAAGGCCGGGCGCTTTGCCCAAATTGCCGCCCCCGCCAAGGTGTTTACGGTGGTGCTTTCCGACGTGTTGGGCGACCGGCTGGATTCCATCGCCTCCGGGCCTGCGGCACCGGATCTGTCCACTGTGGCCGATGCCAAGCGGGTGGTGGAAAAGTACAAGCTAAAGATCAGCGACACCATGGAAAAGCTGCTGGAGGAGGAAACCCCCAAATCCACCGACAATGTGGAAACGGTGATTACCGGAAGCGTCTCCACCCTCTGCCACGCGGCGGCGGAGATTGCAAGGGAGCTGGGCTATTCCCCCCATATTCTGACCAGCAACTTAAACTGCGAAGCCCGGGAGGCCGGCCGGATGGCGGCATCCCTGGCGGCTCAGATCAACAGCGGAGCCGACAGCTTTCAGTCCCCCTGCGCCTTGATTCTGGGAGGCGAAACGGTGGTGCACATCAAAGGCAAGGGCAAAGGTGGCCGCAACCAAGAGCTTGCCCTCGCTGCAGCAGAGGGCATTGCCGGCACCGACGATGTAATCATCTTCTCCTTTGGCTCCGATGGAACCGACGGTCCCACCGATGCAGCCGGCGGCATGGTAGACGGCAGCACCCTTTCCAAGCTTAAGGAAAAGGGTTTGGATCTCCACAAGGTGCTGGATGAGAACGACTCCTACCACGCCCTCAAAGCCATCGACGGGCTGATTGTCACCGGCCCTACCGGAACCAACGTCAACGATATCGCTGTTATTTTACATAAATAACAGCGTCATCAAACCCTGCCAACTCCATTCCTTTCTATCTTTAGACAGACGGGGCCACCTGCTCGGACGGGTGGCCCCGTCTGTCTATCCCAACCATTTAGCTATTATTTTGTAAAAAGGATTGCTTTTTCCTCTATAATTCAGTAAAATAATACTGATAATCCTTAAGGAGGTTGGGTATGAACGTCACCGGTACAGGGGAATATTCCATTCCAAGACAGACTTTTCATCGATTACCCGGCTATTACAATTACCTTAAGATGTTGCGCAGCCAAGGAGTGGAGACAGTATCTTCCACCGCCATTGCCCGCGACCTGCGGTTGGGGGAGGTTCAGGTCCGCAAGGATCTTTCCTGTATCAGCAAGGCGGGCGGGCGGCCCCGCACCGGCTTTTCGGTAGCGGAGCTGATCGACCGCATCGAATTTCAGTTGGGCTATAACCGAATGGACGAAGCTGTGCTGGTAGGCGCAGGCAATTTGGGACGGGCTCTGCTTTCCTACTCCGGATTTGAAGAGAGCGGCATTAAAATTGTAGCCGCCTTTGACCGCGACGAAACCATCGTGGGACAAACTCTGTTTGGAAAGCAGGTGCTCCCTGTGGCAAAGCTCTCCGACCTTTGCCGCAGAATGCACATTCTCATCGGCATCATCGCCGTTCCCGGCCCTCAGGCTCAGCCGGTATGTGACCTGCTGGTTTCGGCTGGCATTGCCGCCATCTGGAACTTTGCCCCCGTTCACCTCACGGTTCCAGACAATGTTTTGGTAAAAAATGAAAATCTTGCAGCCGCTCTTGCCATCCTCTCTCAGGATCTGTCCGAACGGCTGGCCAAAGGTAACTATCTATGAATTTTCAGCATTTTAAATACGTGGTGGAAGTGGAAAAAACCGGCTCCATTTCTCAGGCGGCGGAAAACCTCTTTATGAATCAGCCCAACCTGAGCAAGGCCATTAAGGACCTGGAGCATTCTCTGGGCATTACTCTCTTTCACCGAACCTCCAGAGGCGTGACCCCCACGGCGGAGGGCAAAGAGTTTTTGGAGTATGCCCGGGGTATTCTCTCGCAAGTAGAAAAGATGAAGGCCCATTTTTCGGGGCAGGACAAGGACTGCCACACCCTGCGGCTCTCCATTCCCCGTAGCAGTTACATTGCCGAGGCCTTTACCGCCTTTGTGGCATCCCTCGACCCTCAAAAAGGCATGGACATCACCTTTAGTGAGGTGGGAACCCTTCAGGCCATCAAAAACATTCTGGAGGAAAAGCACCACCTCGCCATCATTCGCTATCAAAGCATGTACGAATCCTACTATCTGCGGTTTTTGGAGGATCAGGGCCTTGAGTGGGAGGAATTTTGGGAATTTGAAAGTTTGGTGCTGATGTCCAAAAACCATCCTCTGACAGCCTGCCCTCAGTTGGATGCCCGGCAGCTGAAACAGTATGTGGAAATCGCCCACGACGACCTTTCCATCCCCAATGTTCCCATTCGGGAGGCAAAGGTTCCTTCGCGGCGCATCTATGTACAGGATCGGGGCAGCCAGATGGATCTTTTGACCCGCATCCCCCAAACCTACATGTGGGTTTCCCCCATGCCCCACGACCTGCTGGAGCGCAACGGCCTGGTGCAGCGCAGGTGTGCCGCCCACCATATGGCCCAAAAAGATGTGCTGGTATATCCCAAAGGACATCTGCCCGGGTTGGAGCAGCAGTTTGTGGAAAAGCTCAAAGAAGCGAGAGCACAGGTGCAGACAACCCCTGTTTTCTGATCTATTTTTGGGTTGCCTCTTGCGGTGGCAGCTCCAAAGGGCGGGTCAGGAAGTGCATTATCGTCACATTTGTAACCCTTTTCCGGCGCTTAACAGGGATATTTCCGCAGCCCTCACAAGAATTCACAAACCGGATCAAAGGATCCGGTATTTTTTATCCATATTAATATATCGATAATTATATATCGATATTCCAAATACGTATTTCAAGTTCCTCTCTATATTTGTTAGTATATTGTTAGAATATTACCAAAGGGTTTTGGATACAAGCACACTGCTACCAAACAAAGCTCTGATCGAATTGCCATGGGCCGCCGCTTTGTGCGGCGGCCCAGTATGTCCAAGGAGGAAATTTATGCCGCCGCAACATCGCGTCTCCCCCTGCACCTTGCAGCGACTACCCCTTTATCTCAGCTTTCTGCACTCTCTGCCAAAGGATTCCCTTCACATCTCCTCCACGGAAATTGCAAAAAACCTTGGGTTAAATCCCGTTCAGGTGCGCAAGGATCTGGCGGCGGTAGGCTCCAAAGGCCGCCCCCGCATTGGATACGATATCCACCAGCTTACCCAACATCTCACCGCTTATTTAAACGGAGGAACACAGCATTCCGCAGTGCTGGTGGGAATGGGGCACCTGGGGCGGGCACTGGCAGCTCATCTGGGATTTTCCCATTACGGCTTTGCCATCAAAGCGGTGTTTGACAACAACCAAAGTCTGGTGGGAAGCCACCTTGCGGGGCATGAGGTGCAGGGGATGCAAAAGCTAATCCCCATCTGCCAAACACTTCGGCCAACGGTGGGCATCATCACCGTTCCGCCAGAGCAGGCTCAAAGCGTTTGCGATCTGTTGGTGCAGGCAGGGGTGCGGGTGATTTGGAATTTTGCCCCCACCCATCTCACCGTCCCCAAGGATGTGGCGGTGCAGGATGAAAATATTGCCGCATCGCTGGCGCTAATCACCAAACGGATTCTCAGTCAGCAGGCCCAGGCTTGCTCCACGATGTTAGAGGGAGGGGAAAGCGCGTGACGGAGTATTTTAAGCTAAAAAAGGCCAACTGCAAAAACTGTCACAAGTGCATTCGGCACTGTCCCGTCAAGGCCATCCGTTTTTCAGAAAGTCAGGCTCAAATTGTGCAGGACGACTGCATCCTATGCGGCGAGTGCTTTATCACCTGTCCGCAAAATGCCAAAAGTATCCGCTCCGACCTTAAGCAGGCCAAAGAGCTTTTGGCCGCCGGAGAGGTATGGGTCAGCCTTGCCCCCTCCGTTCTGGCCAACTACCACGGCGCCAGCATCGATTCCATCGAACAAACCCTGCAAAAACTGGGGTTTGCCGGCGCCGAAGAAACCGCTTTGGGCGCCACCATCGTCAAGGAGCGCTATGACGATATGGTGGATGGGGGGGAACAGGATGTCATCATCTCCTCCTGCTGCCACAGCGTCAACACCTTAATTCAAAAGCACTATCCTGCGGCCCTGCCCTATCTGGCCAAGGTGGTTTCTCCCATGATGGCCCACTGTTCCGACCTAAAAGCCCGCCACCCCGGCGCCAAAACCGTATTTATCGGCCCCTGCGTTTCCAAAAAGGCGGAGGCAGAGCAATACCCCGGCCCGGTGGACTGTGTCCTCACCTTTGAGGAGCTGAACCGCTGGCTGGAGGAAGAAGGGCTTTCCATCCCGGCTGGTTCGGAGCCGGTCAGCGGCACCGCCCGTCTCTTTCCCATTGCGGGGGGGATTTTGGGCAGTATGCAGCGCAGGCGAAAGGATTACTGCTATCTGATGGTGGACGGAACCGTCCAGTGTATTCAGGCCCTGGAGGAAGTGATACAGGGCAACCTCAACCATTGCTTTATCGAGATGTCCGCCTGCCGGGGAGGCTGTGTGGGAGGGCCTGCCATGGACGCCCGCACCATTATGCGCCACACCTCCCGCATCAGCGAAGTGGCCGGCCCCCAGGACTTTGCAGTCCACATTCCGCCGGCAGAGCAGCTTTTTAAGGAGATGCCGGCCCTGCCCACCTTCCAACCCAAGCCGGGAGGCAAAGCCATCGAAGGGGTGCTGCGCCAAATGGGCAAAACCCTGCCCGAGCACGAGCTCAACTGCGGCACCTGCGGCTACGACACCTGCCGGGATAAAGCGGTGGCCATTCTCACCGGCAAGGCAGAAATCGAGATGTGTCTGCCTTACCTGATGGAAAAGGCCCAATCCTTTTCGGACAGCATCATCAACAATACCCCCAACGGCATCATTGTGGTCAATGAGTTTACCGAGATTCAGCAAATCAACCCCTCCGCCTGCCGGCTGCTCCATGTAAAAAATCAAAAGGATGTGCTGGGCCGGCAGCTGGTCTGCATCCTCGACCCCACCCCCTTTCTGGACGTACAGTTTAGCAAACAGAATCTGCTGGAAAAACAACTGTACCTGACCGAGTACGACCGGTATGTCACCATCACCATTGTGCGGGACTGCGCTTCCGAGCTGCTGATCGGGATTTTAAGGGATATTACCGAGGAGAAAAAAGCCCGCAACAGCCACGAAGAATTGGGCCGCAAGGCTATTGAAATTACCGATCAGGTCATCCAGAAGCAGATGCGAACGGTACAGGAAATTGCCTCTCTTCTGGGAGAAACCACCGCCGAAACCAAGGTGGCATTGACCAAATTGAAGGAGACCCTGCGCAATGAATAGCCTTTGTTCCGATGTCGGATATTCCAGTTTGACCAAGTACGGAGAAGAACTTTGTGGAGATCGGGTAGAGGTGGTGGAATCCCCCGAAGGCGATTCTCTGGTGGTGGTTCTGGCCGATGGTCTGGGCAGTGGAGTCAAGGCCAACATCCTCTCCTCCCTCACCGCCAAAATCATCTCCACCATGGTGGCACAAAAAATGCCCCTGGAAGAATGCGTTCAGGCCATTGCAGCCACCCTACCTGTTTGCGGTATGCGAGGGATCGCCTACTCCACCTTTACCATCATACATATCACCGAAAATCGCCAGGCCGAGGTTATCCAGTACGACAACCCCCATGTGATTCTGCTGCGGGACGGAAAAAACGTCAATTACCCCCAAACGGTGGAAAACATAGACGGAAAGCTCATCTACAAATCCAAAATCCCCCTGCAGGAAAACGACACCTTTATCGCCATGAGCGACGGGGTGATTCACGCAGGGGTGGGCACAAGCCTCAACTTCGGGTGGCAGCGCCCCGATGTCATCGACTTTTTGGAGCGGCTGTATAAAACCCAGTATTCCGCCAAGGCCCTTTCCACCATTCTGCTGGAGCAGTGTCAGGTGCTTTACGACGGAAAGCCGGGGGACGACACCACCGTGTGCGCCCTGCGTATTCGCCGGAGGAATCTGGTGAATCTGATGCTGGGGCCTCCCCGCAACCCGGAGGATGTGGACCGGATGATGTCCCTCTTCTTTTCCAAGGAGGGAAAGCACATTGTCTGCGGCGGCACCACCTCCACCTTAGCCGCCCAGTATCTGGGCAAGGAGCTGGTGGCCGACCTTACCTACCAAGACCCGGAAATTCCCCCCACCGCCACCATCGAAGGGGTGGATTTGGTCACCGAAGGGGTCATTACCATCAACCGGGTTTTGACCTACTCCGGGACTACCTGGCCGAAAACAGCTCCTACACCGACTGGAGCCGCAAAAAGGACGGTGCCTCCCGCATTGCCCGCATGCTCTTTGAAGAGGCCACCGACATCAACTTTTATGTGGGGAAAGCCATCAACCCCGCTCATCAAAACCCCAATTTGCCCATTGGATTTTCCATAAAAATGCAGCTGGTAGAGGAGCTTTGCCAGGCTCTGCGTCAAATGGGAAAACATGTAAAAGTCAGCTATTTCTAAATGAGGAGGCATCCTATATGAGCCAAAGTTACGACAGCCGTCTGGTGGATGATATCATCGACGGACATGGTGCGTCACCCACTGCCGTCATTGCCATTTTGCAGGAGGTGCAAGAACAATACCGCTATCTTCCCCCCGAGGTTTTTCCCCAAATTTCCAAGCGGGTGGGGGTCAGCGAGGCCAGCGTTTACTCGGTGGCCACCTTCTACGAGAACTTCTCTCTGGATCCCAAGGGAAAGTATGTCATTAAAATCTGCGACGGTACTGCCTGCCATGTGCGCAAATCCATTCCGATTTTGGAGCGGCTGCGCAGCGACCTTGGCCTGAGCGAGAAAAATCCACCACCGACGACCTCCTCTTCACGGTGGAGACGGTATCCTGTCTGGGAGCCTGCGGCCTTGCACGGTTGTCACCGTCAACGACAAGGTTTATCCCGCCATGACGCCGGATAAAGCCAGCGAACTGCTAACCCAGCTCAAGGAGGAAGACGCCAATGCTTAAAACCAGAGAAGACCTGATTGCTCTGCGCAAAGCCTGTATGGAGGCTGCGGCAACCGAAACCCAAAAAATACTTATCTGCGCGGGAACCGGTTGTATTGCCGGCGGCTCTCTGGAGCTTTACCAGCGGTTTGCAGAGTTGCTGGCCCAGCGGGGCATTGCCTGCAGTGTAGAGCTGGACAACACCCCCCACCAGCATGTGGGCCTGAAGAAAAGCGGCTGCCACGGTTTTTGCGAAATGGGGGTTTTGGTGCGGATTGAGCCTCAGGGCTGGCTTTACACCAAGGTAAAGCTGGAGGACTGCGAGGAGATTGTGGGCAAAACCATCCTCAAAGGGGAGCATATTCCCCGTTTGGCCTACACCAAGGACGACATCATCTTCCAAAAGCAGGAGGATATTCCCTTTTACAACCGTCAGACCCGTCTGGTGCTGGACCACTGTGGCCACATCGACGCCACCTCCATTCGGGAGTATCTGGCGGTAGGCGGATATACCGCTTTGGAAAAGGCACTGTTCGAACTCAGCGGCGATGAAGTGATTCAGGAAATCATCGACTCCAACCTGCGGGGTCGCGGCGGCGGCGGCTTCCCGGCCGGGCGCAAGTGGGGACAGGTTCGCCGTCAGGAAGAAACCACCCGCTACGTGGTCTGCAACGGAGACGAAGGCGACCCCGGCGCCTTTATGGACCGCAGCATCATGGAGGGTGACCCCCACCGGATGCTGGAGGGCATGATGATTGCCGCCTACGCCTGCGGTGCCCAGGAAGGATACATCTATGTGCGGGCAGAATACCCCATGGCGGTGGAGCGGCTGCGCCTGGCCATTGCCCAGGCAGAGGAGCTGGGCCTGCTGGGAGAGAACATTCTGGGCAGCGGATTTTCCTTTAAGCTCCACATCAACCGGGGAGCAGGTGCCTTTGTGTGCGGAGAGGGCAGCGCCCTGACCGCTTCCATCGAAGGTAAGCGGGGTATGCCCCGGGTGAAGCCTCCCCGCACCGTAGAGCAGGGATTGTTCGGAAAGCCCACCGTCCTCAACAATGTCGAAACCTTTGCCAACGTCCCTCTGATTGTTGCCAACGGCGCCGATTGGTTTAAATCCATCGGCCCCGACAACTCCCCCGGCACCAAGGCCTTTGCCCTCACCGGCAATATCGAAAATACCGGCCTCATCGAAGTGCCCATGGGCACCACCCTGCGGGAGGTTATCTTTGAGGTAGGCGGCGGTATGAGGGGAGGCGCCGAGTTTAAAGCGGTACAGATTGGCGGACCTTCCGGCGGATGTCTCACCGCCGAGCATCTGGATCTTCCCCTGGACTTTGATTCCCTGAAAAAAGCAGGTGCCATGATTGGCTCCGGCGGCCTTGTGGTGATGGACGACTCCACCTGCATGGTGGAGGTGGCGCGGTTCTTTATGAACTTTACCCAGAACGAAAGTTGCGGCAAATGTGTTCCCTGCCGGGAAGGCACCCGCCGAATGCTGGAAATTCTGGAGCGCATTGTAGCCGGAGAAGGCCAGGAAGGAGACATCGATCTGTTGCTGGAACTGGCGGACACCATTTCCAACACCGCCCTTTGCGGGCTGGGCAAAACCGCCGCCTTCCCGGTGGTCAGCACCATCCAGAGCTTCCGGGCAGAGTACGAGGCCCATATCCGGGAGAAACGCTGCCCGGCGGGAAGCTGCCAAAAGCTAAAGCGATACGTAATCGAAGCACCTTTGTGCAAGGGCTGTTCCAAATGCGCCCGCTCCTGCCCTGTGGGAGCCATTGTGGGCAAGGTGAAGGAACCCTTTGCCATCACCGAGGCCTGCATTAAATGCGGTGCTTGCGTGCAAACCTGCCCGTTCGGGGCCATCAAGGAGGCGTAACCCATGAGTAGTCGAGGCATTGTCACCATTGACGGAATTCCGGTAGAAATTGGGGACGAAAAAAATCTGTTGGAACTGATTCGAAAGGTCGGCATCAAGCTGCCCACCTTCTGCTACCACTCGGAGCTTTCCATCTACGGCGCCTGCCGGATGTGTATGGTGGAAAATGAGTGGGGCGGACTGGACGCCGCCTGCTCGGCCCAACCCCGGGACGGCATGGTGATCCGCACCAACACCGAGCGGCTGCGCCGTTACCGCAAAAATATTTTGGAGCTGCTTCTGGCCAACCACTGCCGGGACTGCACTACCTGCCAGAACAACGGAGACTGCAAACTTCAGGATCTGGCCAAGCGCTTTCACATCACCGGTGTTCGCTTTCCCAACACCGCCCAGGAATCCAAAACCGACACTTCTTCCCTCTGTATCAGCAAGGATCAGAGCAAGTGCATTCTCTGCGGCGACTGTGTCCGGATGTGCAACGAAATTCAGCAGGTAGGAGCCATCGATTTTGCCCATCGGGGCTCTAAAATGACCATCTCCACCGCCTTTGACAAGCCCCTTTCCGAAAGCTGCTGCGTGGGCTGCGGCCAGTGTGCGGCGGTCTGCCCCACCGGCGCGCTGGTGGTGAAAAACGACACTTCCCGCCTGTGGAAGGATCTGGACGACGAGAACACCAAAGTCACCGTGCAAATCGCCCCTGCCGTCCGGGTGGCTCTGGGCAAGGAGCTGGGGATCCCCGAGGGGGAAAACGCCATGGGCAAGGTGGTGTCGGCCCTGCGCCGCATGGGCTTTGACGAAGTGTTCGACACCTCCACCGGCGCCGATCTCACCGTGCTGGAAGAATCCAACGAGCTGCTCAAGCGGCTGGAAACCAATCCCGAAATGCCCCTGTTTACCTCCTGCTGCCCCGCCTGGGTGCAGTACTGCGAAAAGCACCACCCCCAGCTGTTGCCTCACCTTTCCACCTGCCGCTCCCCCATGCAGATGTTTGCATCGGTAATTAAGGAGCAGTACGCCTCCTCCTCCCGCAGGTTGGTTCATGTGGCGGTCATGCCCTGCACCGCCAAAAAGTTCGAGGCCGCTCGCCCCGAGTTTTCCACCGACGGCGTTCCCAATGTGGATTACGTCATCACCACCCAAGGGCTAATTAAGATGATTAAGGAATCGGGCATCATCTTCTCCGAGCTGGAGGCAGAGGCGGTGGACGCTCCCTTTGGCTCTATGACCGGGGCCGGCATCATCTTCGGCGTCACCGGCGGCGTCACCGAGGCCGTGCTGCGCCGGGTGATCGCCGACAAGAGCCCCACCGCTCTGAAATCCATTGCCCTGAAAGGCATGAGAGGAATGGAGGGTGTCAAAGAATGCACCATTCCTCTGGAAGATCGGGAGCTGCGGGTGGCCATCGTCAGCGGGCTGGGCAACGCCGCCGCCCTGATTGAGCGCATCCAGCAAGGGGAGCACTTCGACTTTGTGGAAGTGATGGCCTGCCCCGGCGGCTGCGTATCGGGAGCCGGACAGCCCTATGTCCCCGATTCCGAAAAGCTCAAGCGGGGCAAAGGCCTGTACAGCGCCGACAAGCTTTGCAGCATCAAGCGCAGCGAAGAAAATCCCCTCATGATGTCTCTTTACAATGGCATTCTCAAAGGAAAAGTGCATGAGCTACTGCACACATCCTATGTTAACAGGGAGGTTCATTGATATGGCAAGTCTTATGGTTTGCATTGGCAGCTCCTGTCACCTCAAGGGTTCCTACAATGTCATCCAGACCTTCCAGCAAATGTTGGAGGAATACAACCTCCACGATCAGGTGGAAATGAAAGCCCAATTCTGCATGAAGCGTTGTCAGCAAGGAGTTTCCGTCTGCCTGGATGGGGTGGACTACGATGTCTCTCCCCAAACAGCCCGGGAGTTCTTTCAAACCCATATTCTAGAGAAGCAGCCCAAGCCTTAAGTATAGCCATCTTGCCTTATCGGTATGTTTCTATGCTCCGAGCAAACTTGGCAAACCACCCCTTGTCCAGTTGGACTTTGTGAGCATTTTTCAGACAGACACTCTTTGGAGTGTCTGTCTTTCTATCTTAAAAGGATACAGGGTTACACTTTTGGTGTGGTCTGTATGGTGGCGCCTTTTTGTGAATTGACTTCCACCGTAGATTTGTTAAGATAGTGGTAAAGAAATGGACTGGAAAGGCAGGGAGCGAACTTGAAGTTGGACCGGAAAGATTTAAAGCGAATCAATCGCAATGCCATTTTTCAGTATGTCCGTTCCCGGGAGCGTCAGGTGGTGTCCTGCGTCCAGATCAGCAGAGATACCAGAATCTCCCTGCCCACCGTGCTAAAGCATGTGGATTACTTTGAACAACTGCATCTTCTCAAGGGAATCGGAACTCAGAAGGTCAGCGGAGCCGGGCGCAAACCCGCACTGCTGGAATTTGTACCCGATGCTTTTTTTACGTTGGGTGTGGCCTTTGACGGAAAATATCTGGAATGTGCCTGTGTCAACCTCAATTACAAGGTGATCGATTCCCAGCGGGTGGCTCTAAACTGCACCATGGATGAGCTGCTTTGCCTGGAGATCCCGGCGCAGTTGGAGAGGTTTATAGCCGATTGCCGTATCGATGAAAAAAGGGTGATCAGCATTGGTCTTGCCCTTCCCTCTGCGGTGGATACCAACCGATACTGCACCACCGCCCCCTCTCCCCTCATCGGATGGGAGGCCGACCACGATTTCAAAGCCCCAATTGAGCAGCTATCCCACCGCTTTGGGTGCCCGGTTTATATCGAAAACGACGTCAACGCCGCCGCCATCGGGGAATTTAAAGAGCGGCGGTTAACCTCCAGGGACGATCTGGTTTACCTCACCCTGGGAACCGGGATTGGAAGCGGCATAGTCCTAAACGGCAAGATACGCCGGGGAAAACGCTTTGCCGCCGGCGAAATCGCCAACCTGCTTTTGGGGGATGTTCCAAGCCAGCAGGGTGCCACAGCAGAAGCGCTGCTGACGCCCCAGCGCATCTTGTCCCAATTTCACTACAATGTCTACCAAGACCACCATGGGGATCCACGGGTTAGAATACGGGTGGCCGACTATGTGGCCCGGCATCTGGCGGTTATCATCATGAACATGGAGTCGGTGCTAGATGTCAACCACTTTGTGTTGGGGGGCTTTGTTGCGGAGCACCTGCAACCGGATTTGCTTGAGTTTCTTCGGGAATACCTGGCCGGCTGCGGCTTTGGCCATTTAAACCTTACACCGGTAAGCTCCCGGTTTGCTTCCTCCAAAGGGGCAGGCTCCCTGGCCAGCGACAAGGCCCTGGACTACATCTTTACCCGGGATGATACCGAATAAGCTATGTCCGGTTTTTCAGGGAAAGCTCTCGGAACCGGCGATGCCATCCCTTGCCAAAGGCAAGATTTATCATCACACCTTGGGCGGCTGCGGCCGCCTTTTTGTTTTGCAAGCGTTTCGCCCAATAATTAAAGTTTCTTTTTTAAATGGATTGACTCTGGGAAATATTTGCGATATATTATAGGTAAACAAAGGTGCATTCTTGCTTTTAAGGCCCATTTTAAGTATATTTTTATGATTATGGCCATATTTATTAATTTAGATAACTAATTGGAGGCATGAGGGATTTTCATTGAAAAGAACAATTATCAACGCGATTGCAAGCTTTTGCTCTGCTCGAAAAGTATCCGTTGGGTTTGACGGCTACATTGACCGAATCCTAAGGGTGCGGCAGCACGATGGGAAGGGCAACAAATACATAGAGACCATGAGCCAATTTGGCTCCTATCTGGTGGAGAAGGCGGGCAAAAGCTGCTCGCTGGAGCTGCAGCAGGTGACAGAAAAGGCCGGCGGCAATATGCCAAACTACGCAGCCGCCCTCTCCCGCCTGGATGTGGATGTAAACTGCATCGGAGCCTTGGGCTGGCCCGGGATTCACCCTCTGTTTCGGGATGCGCTCAACGGGTGCCGGCTCCTTAGCGTGGGGCAACCGGGACGATGCGATGCCCTGGAGTTTTTGGACGGCAAGGTGATGCTGGCCCACAATCAGGAGATTGACACCTTGGACTACCAGGCGTTATCCGCCCGCACCGACCCTCAAGAGGTTGCCCGGCTGTTTGCAGAGGCAGACATGATTGCCTTTTTCAACTGGAGCGAAATGAAGGGGGCAACCTCCATTTGGGCGGGCCTTTGCGACAGTATGGTAGAGCAGGTATCCCAGCCTTTGCCCATGTTGGTGGACTTTTCCGACTGCTCCGGCCGCAGTGGAGAGGAGATTTTGGAAATTGTACAGGTGCTGCAACGGTATCAAAAGGCTTTTTCCCTTTATTACAGCCTAAACCTCAACGAGGCGGAGGAGTTTGCCCACCAACTGGGGATCAAAGCAAACACTTCTCAGGAGCTGGCCCGAGCCCTTTTTCGAAGGCTGCAGCCGGAGATGGTGGCCATCCACCTGTTAAACGGGTGTGTTTACGCCAAAAGAGAGCAGGAAGGCTATGTTCCAAACAAGGTGATTGAAAATCCAGCCCTTCTCACCGGTGCAGGGGATAACTTTAATGCCGGCTTTAGTTTTGGCATGATGTTAAAGCTCAACACCGAAGAAGCTCTGCTGCTGGGCAACGCCGTGTCGGGATATTACGTCCTCCACGGTCAGAGTCCCAACCGGGCTCAGCTGATAGACTGGCTGGAGCAGTATGAATAGGGCGGCGACCAAGCGCCCAGCCTTATTTTAGCCGACGCAAAACAGGCTTTTTCGCTACCTTTCAGATTTTGCAAATGCCACCCCTTTCCCGGTGAAAATTTTCCCCTAGTGCCAAACCCCCATGGGTGGGCAAGCAAAGGGACAGCGGTCGGAAGTCTGGTTTGGCCAAACGAACAGATCACCAAATGCCGGCTCCCTCTTTGCCACCGCGGCTACGCCTTTGTGAAATCAAAGTCACGAACAGCGCAAACCGATACCGGCGTTGGGTTTTGCCAACCCAGCGGGATTTTGGATCAAGTCTATGCAGAACAAAAGCGAGGTAAGAGGAAATGTTGGTTCAAATCGAGAGCACTCCCCAAAAGGTAGGGGCAGCAATTGGCCAAGAAATCTGTCAGCTCCTTCAACAAAAGCCCCATGCGGTACTTTGCCTGGCAGCGGGACACACCTCTTTGGAAACCTTTGATTATCTTGTGGAGCAAAAAAACACCGGCCGGTGCGATTTTTCCAAGGTGCGACTGGTAGAGCTGGACGAGTGGGTGGGGATGGGAGAGCACAGCGAAAGCTGTACCGGTTTTCTGCGGCGGCATTTGTTTTCCCGCCTAGGGCTGGACTCCAGGCAGATTTTTTTGTTTGATGCACAGAGCAGGGATCTTCCGGCGGAATGTCTGCGGATGGAGCGTCTGGTAAAAGAGCTGGGCGGCATCGACCTGATGCTTTTGGGCATCGGCCTAAACGGCCATTTGGGGCTTAACGAACCGGGCTGCTCTTTTGAAGAGGGGCCCCACACCACCCCCCTTTCCGAGACCACCAAAAGGGTGTGTCAAAAGTACTTTTCCTCCCATGCAGACCTGCAGCAAGGCATTACGCTGGGCATTCGGGATATTATCAACTCCCGCAGAGTAGTGCTGGCGGCAACGGGTAGCCATAAGGCAGAAATTGTAGCGCGGCTTCTTTCGGAAGAAGTTGGCCCTCATCTTCCCGCCACTGTGCTGCGCAACCACCAGAACTCCATCCTCTATCTGGATGCTGCTGCAGCGCAGCTTGTGCAGGAGATGGACGGGATGGTTTCTCGCATGGAAGGCAAGGGCAAACCGGCCGAAAAAACTTTGCCGGCTAAAGCGCACTGAATCCCCTTTCGCCTGCGGAAGGAAGGGCTGTACTGTGCTGCCCGGCTTCTTTCAGAATCTGCATCTTAGAGCGGCCCCTTTGGAGCATCCATCCGCAAACTCTGGTGAAGTGAAACGAAAAACCCCCGCCCTGATTTGAACCGAACCAGTAAAAACGGACAATAGACAAAGAGCCCCCTGATGTAGGAAAATAGAACTACATCAGGGGGTATTTGTATGAGCAAGAGGAAATGGACAAACATCATAGCGACCGAAGGACTAATTATTGAAATGCGAAAATCAGGAAAGACGAGGCAGGAGATCGCAGACGCTCTGGGATTGGAGAAGGCGCAGATTAAGAACTGGATAAGTCGTCACAATAGAAAGCAAGCGAAAATGGAGGAAGGTCTGCCCCCAAAACGTCGAGGACGCCCACGCAAGCAAGAAATGACGAGCGAAGAAGCATTGTTGCTTACAAAACCGGCAGAGAACAAAATATTCATCTTGTTCTCAATACAATCAAGGATGCTAAGAAAAACGAGAAGGTCACCGCAGAGTTACAGCTCCACAGTGACCAAGGCTTTCAGTATACTTCCCAAGCGTACTTCAAGCTAACTCAACAATACGGTATTACACCATCCATGTCAAGACGAGGAAACCCATATGACAACGCCCTGGCTGAAAATTTCTTTTCCATTCTCAAAACAGAGTGTATTAACAGAGTAAAAATACAGTCTTATGAAGAAGCCAAAGCACTTATTGACGATTATATCTATTTCTATAATCACCAGCGCATTCAGACTAAAACAAAACTGACACCGCTGGAATTGCGATGCCAGTTTATTGCTTGACTCTTTCACCCTACATCAGGGGAGCTTTTTATTCATGTCCGCTAATCTTGGGGCGGTTCAATAGGGTGGGGGTTCATTTTTCTATGGCACAGAAGCGGTGAGTTTACACTTCTGCAGAGGATGGAGCAGGCGGGTCCAACTTGAGCTTGCGGATGCGCCAAGCCGCAATATAGGCCGCCGGCTGCAGCGCCAAAATACCGGCCACCGTGCCGAACAGCCCAATGATATCGCGGAAGAAGGCTGCCAAAAGCAACACCACAATGGTGAGGAAGTACCGGGCCACCATCTGAAAGTTGGCGTAGTTCTTGGCTACCTTGCCCTCCATATCCAAGGATTTGGAAAGGCTCTTTTCCAGCAGCACCACCTTGGAGGCAGAAAGGATAGTTCCTGCCAGCAGGCCAACGGCAAAGGCCACCGGTTTTTCAAAGGGATAAAGAAAAAAATGCACCATAACCCCAATGGCCAGCAGCACCGGATAGAGGCCTGCCAATGCTTTGCACATGACCTGAGCGGTGAGAGAGAGTTCCCGGTACCAGCGCATCTACTTCATTTCCTCCTTAATCACCAGATCGTACATCACCTTCATGGCAGCAGCGCCGCCAACCAGAGAAAACAGCACCAACAGCCAAGGCGAGGTGCCCAGTTTGCTGTCCAAAAAGCGGCCCGCCAGCACCCCGATCAAAACACAACAGGCCATGGTCAGCCCCAGTTGAGTCATCAGCCCCAGCGCCCGAACAATCCTTCTATTTTCATCCTTCATCTTGCTTTCCCTCAACATCCCCATGTTCCGGATGAGTCATCGCCGAATAGGGATTGGACTCGCTTTGTACCAGCATCCGGCGCAGGGCGGTTTCTGCCCGCTGAATTTCCAAGGCGGACCGTTTTTCCTGCTTGATTTTTTCCTGACGCTGACGTTCCAGATCCGCCAACAAAGCCTCCATCCGGTCGGGGCGCTCGGCAATGGCAGAGAGAACGGTGACCCGATTGTCCTGCACCAGGGCAAAGCCCCCCATCACCGCAAGGGAGTCGGTTTGCTTTTGGCCTTGGTAGAGCTTGGCGATTCCCTCCGCCAGTTCCACGCAGCAAGGCTCATGGCCGGGCAAAATGCCCATATCCCCCTCCCGGGTGCGCAAAACCACAAAGTCGATCTCCTGCTCCAGCACCGTGCGGTCGGGGGTGATGGCGGCAAAGTGCAGCCTGTTTGCGGACATGAGCACCCCTCCAATCCAAAAGTCCTTACTGGCTGGGCGAAATTCCCCAGCCTATACCTAGAAATTAAAAAACCGTTATTTCTTTGCTCTTGCCGTCACATCGTCGATGGTGCCGGCGTTGAGGAAGTAGCTTTCCGGCAAGGCGTCGTGCTTGCCCTGCAAAATTTCTTCAAACCCTCGAATGGTTTCTTGGAGGGGGACATACACCCCGGGAATGCCGCTGTAAGTTTCGGCGGCAAAGAAGGGTTGAGAGAGAAAACGCTGAACCTTTCTGGCCCGGTTGACCACCAGCTTATCGGTTTCGGAAAGCTCGTCCATTCCCAGAATGGCAATGATGTCCTGAAGCTCCTTGTACCGCTGAAGGATGCTCTGAACATCCCGGGCCACCTGATGATGATGGTTGCCCACCACCAGCGGATCCAAAATGCGGCTGGTGGATGCCAGAGGGTCGATGGCAGGGTAGATGCCCTGTTCCACAATGGCCCGGGAAAGAGCGGTGGTGGCATCCAGATGGGCAAAGGTAGTGGCCGGCGCCGGGTCGGTGTAGTCGTCGGCGGGGACATAAACCGCCTGCACCGAGGTGATGGAGCCCCGCTTGGTAGAGGCAATCCGCTCCTGCAGCACCCCCATTTCGGTGGCTAAGGTGGGCTGATAGCCCACGGCGGAAGGCATCCGCCCCAAAAGGGCCGAAACCTCGGAGCCTGCCTGTACAAAGCGGAAGATATTGTCGATAAAAAACAAAACGTCCTGCCCCTGCATATCCCGGAAATATTCCGCCATGGTAAGCCCGGTAAGGGCCACCCGCATCCGGGCGCCGGGGGGCTCGTTCATCTGGCCAAACACCAAAGCGGTCTTGCTTAAAACGCCGGATTCCAGCATCTCGTAGTAGAGGTCGTTGCCTTCCCGGGTGCGTTCCCCCACCCCGGTAAAGACCGAATACCCTCCGTGCTCGGTGGCAATGTTGCGGATCAGCTCCATAATCAGTACGGTTTTGCCCACCCCTGCGCCGCCAAAGAGCCCTACCTTTCCTCCCTTGACATAGGGGCAGATCAGATCGATGGCCTTGATGCCGGTTTCCAGAATCTCGGTGGATTCGCTTTGGTCGGAAAACTCGGGAGGATCCCGGTGGATGGGCCAGCGCTCCTCGTTTTCCGGCTCCTTCTTGTTGTCGATGGGATCCCCCAGCACGTTAAACATCCGCCCCAGGGTGCAATCGCCCACCGGCACCGAAATGGGCCTGCGGGTATTAATGGCCCGAACCCCACGGGTTAAACCTTCGGTGGGGCCCATGGCAATGCAGCGCACCACACCGTCCCCCAGTTGCTGCGCCACCTCGGCAATGAGCACCTCTTCGTGATTTTGTATTTTGATGGCGCTGTTGATGGCCGGTACCCCGCCCACGGGAAAGCGGATGTCCAGCACCGCGCCGGTAATTTGTATCACCTGTCCAATTTCGTTGATGACGCCAAATTCTTCGTTCAAGGCCCATCACTCCCCTTCCCGTCGAACCGCATTGGCTCCGGTTACAATTTCGGTAATTTCCTGTGTAATGGCCCCCTGACGGGCCTGGTTGTAAAGCAGTTGAAGCGACTCCATCATCTCTTCGGAGTTTTTCACCGCATTGTCCATGCTGGTGATGCGAGCGCTCTGCTCACAGGTGGCGGCTTCCAGCAGAATACCGTATAAAAAAGAAGCTGCGTAAAAGGGAACCGTTCGGCTGAGCAGCGCGGAGCCTGCCGGCTCGCAGCGCATCATCCCCGGCAGCGGCTCCTGCGGCAGCTCTAACGGCAGCAGCCGCTGCACCCGAACATGCTGCGAGAGCATGGAAACAAACTGGGTGGAAACCACTAAAATCTCATCCACTTCCCCGGCGTCGTACCAGCTGAGCAGCAGGTGGGCAATTTCCGCCGCATCGTCAAACATGGGGGTTTCCGAAACTCCGGTAAAGCTGGCGGCAATGGCGGGATGCTTGCGGCGCCTGCAATAGTCTCTGGCCTTGGCGCCCACCGTCACCAGACGGATGTCTCCCGGCAAGGTTTCCATCAAATCGTAAGCCCTGCGGACCACGTTGATGTTGTACCCCCCGCACAACCCCCGGTCTGCGTTGACCACCACCACCGCCGTGGCCTTTCCCTCTTGCCTTGGGGTCAGATAGGGATGCTGCTCCCCCTCCAGACTGTGCAAAGCGGCGGCAATCAGGCGGCGGTTTTCCTCCAAAAAAGGGGCGGCAGCACTCATCCGGGCACGGCAACGCTGCACCTTGGCGGTGGACACCAGCCGCATGGACTGGGTGATTTGCCGGGTGCTGGCAATGGAGCCGATTCGGGTTTTTAAAAGCTGAATGGACTGCATAACTGTCCCCCTTATAACTTTCTTATTATAACAATTCGCTTGTCAAAAGCAAATAGGCCAACCATCCCGACATGGTAAAATTTACTGTTTATTCACAGAATGGAAAAAGGAAGGGAATCTAGTTTTTGTGTTAAAAGCAAAACAATACTTCTAATCTATACAAAAAGAATCGGATTTTTCCGTAATTAATAGTAATGGAGAGTGGAAGTTTGATAAAAGAATATCTTTCATTGTAAATTGCTGCTTATCTTGTTAAGATAGTGGAGGCTAAAAATGGGATTCTGCTGCCATTTTCTCCTAAGGTGGGAGCACATAACAAATATGTAGCATTTTTTAAGAGGTATTTTCATGCGGATGAATCGTAAGTTTGACACAAAGGTTCAACACATCAAATATAAGGTATTGCGGGAGGTAGCCCGCAGAGCGTGGACGGAAAATCTTGCCCAGGGCATCCTAGAACTGCCTAAACAAATTATCCCCGGCAGCGAGGCCACTATGCGCTGCTGTGTCTACAAGGAGCGGGCCATCATTGCCGAGCGGATTCAGCTGGCGGTGGGGGGCAGCTGCCAAAACCCCAACGTGGTGGAAGTAATAAACATTGCCTGTGACGAATGTCCCGTGGGAGGTTTTGAGGTTTCCACCGCTTGTCGGGGCTGTATTGCTCACCGCTGCGAGGAGGTTTGCCCCCGGGACGCCATTGTGTTCGACCACAATCAAAAAGCCTATATCGACAAAAACAAATGCATTGGCTGCGGCAAATGCGCCGCCGTCTGCCCTTACAGCGCTATTCGCAACCACTCCCGCCCCTGCGAAAACGCCTGCAAGGTAAACGCCATCTCCATGGGAGAACACAATGTAGCCGTCATCGACCAGGCTCTCTGCACCGCCTGCGGGGCCTGTGTTTATCAGTGTCCCTTTGGGGCCATGCAGGATAAGTCTCATATTCTTACGGCCATTGATCTGTTGCAAAAAAGCCAGAACAGCCAAAACTACAAAGTGTACGCCGTGGTGGCCCCTTCCATTTCCAGTCAGTTTGCCTACGCCAAGCTGGGACAGGTGATTTCCGGCATCAAGTCCCTTGGCTTTTACCATGTGGTGGAAGCTGCCCTGGGCGCCGATATGGTAGCTTGGAAGGAATCGGAGGAACTTGCGCAAAAAGGCTTTTTGATCAGCTCCTGCTGTCCCGCTTTTGTGTCCTATATCCACAAGTCCTTTCCGTCGATGCAAAAGCACATCTCCCATAACCTCTCTCCCATGGCGGAGATTTCCAAGTATATCAAGAAGATCACCCCCGACGCCAAGGTAATCTTTATCGGTCCCTGCACCGCCAAAAAGGAAGAGGCCCAACTGGAACAGGTCAAGCCATATGTGGACTGTGTGCTGACCTTTGAAGAGCTTCAGGCCCTGTTTGACAGCCGCGATTTGGATATTACCGCCCTGCCGGAAGAAGTTCTGGACAACGCCTCCTACTTTGGCAGAATTTTTGCCCGCAGCGGCGGCTTGTCCGAGGCGGTGGCCCAGGCGCTTAAAGAAAGAGCCCTGGAGTTTGACCTGCGCCCCATTGTCTGCGACGGCATCGAGCAATGCCGCATTGCCCTGCTCAAAGCGGAAAAGGGCCGTTTGGAAGGAAACTTTATAGAAGGAATGGCCTGTGTAGGCGGCTGCATCGGCGGCGCCGGATGCCTCAGCCATGGTCCCAAGGACAAGGGCGAGGTGGACAAATACAGCAAACAGGCCTTTGAACAAAACATCGCCGACGCGGTGGGGCAGCTTCCCCTTTATCCCTGACGGGATAAAGCCTGCCACCGGAACCGCTTGCAAAAGTAGCTTAGCCGGACCAAAACCAAAATGCCCATCCCCTTGTCAGGCGGGGATGGGCTTTGTGCTCTTTGGATGCCAAGTCGCAGGGCAGAGTCGTCGGAGGAGAGCCTTCTCCTCTGGCAGAGGTTGGATCAGGGTACACCTAATCCTCTTTGGGTTGTTCCACCGGGTGCTGCCGCCCTTCAAAATCCACTCGGTAGGGGCGGGGATGAATCAGCTCCGACACCATCACAAATTCGTACCCTTCGGCCCGGATGGCCTCAATAATTTGGGGCAGGGCTTGGGGGGTATACTTGGCCCCGCTGTGAAAGAGAAGAATGGAGCCGTTGCGCAGTTTTTTAAAGATGCGCTGCTGCATCTCGTCGGGGGTGAGGTTGCGGTAATCCAGGCTATCGCAATCCCACTGTATGGGAAAAAGACCTTCCGCCTCGATCTGCTCGATGACCTGATTGTTGTAGGCGCCGGACGGGGGCCGAAACAGGGTGGGAGTTTTTCCGGTAAGGTTTTTGATTTTTTCATTGCTGGAGCGAATTTCCCGCAGAATCCCCTCCCGGTCCAGCTTGGTCATATCGGCGTGGGTATCGGAATGGCTGCCCAGCTCATGGCCCGCCCCGTCAATCTGCCGCACCGAGTCGGGGTAGCGGTCGCACCAGTCCCCCACCAGAAAAAAGCTGGCCTTGACGTTGTGTTGCTCCAAAACCTCTAAAATCTGCCCGATATCCCCATTGTCCCAAGCACAGTTAATGCCCAAAGCTACCTTTTTTTCCGGCGTTTCCACCGAGTAGATGGGGTGTTTGGCCGGTCGGGCCGCCACCCGCACCGCCTCGCCTGCCAGCCCGGTGAGCAACACAATGGCCGCCATGCCGCACAACAGCACGGCAAGAGCTACCCCTCCGCGGGTCACCCGATAAAATCCAGTTTTGCTTCTCCCCTTCACCCTTCAGCCCCTCCTTCCCAATGACCCAAAGGGGACAATCCTTCCCTCTAATATATGAGGAAATCGTCCACAATATGATAAGGGCGCAGGGCAAAAAGAGTGCACCCAGGCTCTTTCTGCAAGAGTTTGGGTGCATCTTCAGGCGGATTCTATTTTTTTCCCTTTTGGCCGATGTGCAGGGTGATGTCTCGCTCCTCGCTGCCACTGGGTTCCAGAGTTTCGGGGTCAAAGGCGGTAATTTGGGCCACGCACTGGTAAATCCCCTCCGGCAGCTGAATATGTAGAGCGGCTTTTTCTCTGCTTTGGCCGGGTTTGATAAAGCCGGTGTAAAGGAGGTTTTCGCCGGTGTCCGGCTTGATGATGGTAACGGTCATATAAAACTCGTTGGTTTCGGGGTTGTGAATCTGAAAATCCCCCTGGGATTTGGGAGAGTCAAAGTTGACCTTGCGGCTGATGGTATAGGGGAACAGGCCGGAGTCTTCCTCCGGCAGCGCCGTGGAGCTCTCGTCAAAGGAAGCCGATGCCGTGATGGCCAAATCGCTGAACACCGTCAGGCGCAGCAGCAGAGAAGTCAAGGTCAGGCAGACAATGGCCACACAAAACAGGGATGTCATCCGCTTCATGTTAGAATATAATTTACGCTTCATGAGCTACCACTCCCAAACAAGATTGTCAGGCGATCGCTGCTGCGACCAAGTATGCGTCGGAACCAAAGGATACCTGTTTGTTTCCGCAACGCATGGAATCTATTGTAATTCTACCATAATAAATGACATTTTTCAACAAATTTCCACCAAATTTTCCACAAAGAGGTTCCGGGCTGTGGAAAGTCAAGGCCTACTTTTTGGAATTGGCCCGCATCCGGGCGGTTTTGCCTAAAATGCGCTTGCGAAGCCGAATGCTGCCGGGGGTCACCTCCAGCAGTTCGTCGTCGGCCAAGAACTCCAAGGCTTCCTCCAGGCTCATTTTTTTGGGAGGAGTCAGCCGCAGGGCATCATCGGAGCCGGCGGCCCGAATGTTGGTCACATGCTTCTTTTTGCAGACATTGACCACCATATCCTCTGACTTGGGGGAAGCTCCCACAATCATTCCCTCGTAGACAGGGGTTCCGGGGCCGATAAACAGCACCCCTCGCTCCTGGGCGTTGTGCAGTCCGTAGGTTACCGCTTCTCCCGCTTCAAAGGCGATGAGGGAGCCGGTGTTTCTGCTGGAAATTTCACCCTTGTAGGGGGCGTAGCCCGCAAAAAGGGTGTTGAGGACCCCCTCGCCCCGGGTATCGGTCATAAATTCGCTGCGGTAGCCAAAAAGCCCCCGGGCGGGAATGGTAAACTCCAGCCGCATGCGGCTGCCCATAGGAGACATGGAACTAAGCTCCCCTTTGCGGCGGCTGAGTTTTTCGATGACCGCCCCCGCATATTCCTCCGGCACGTCCACCGTCACCTGCTCCATGGGCTCCTGACGAACACCGTCCACGGTTTTGAAGAGCACCCGGGGAGTGCTGACCTGAAACTCGTAGCCTTCCCGGCGCATGGTCTCGATGAGGATGGAAAGATGCATCTCTCCCCGGCCCGCTACCCGAAAAGCCTCGGTGGTGTCGGTTTCCTCCACCCGCAGGGAGACATCCTTGAGCAGTTCCCGCATCAGGCGCTCCCGCAGATGACGGGAGGTGACATATTTACCCTCCCGGCCGGCAAAGGGAGAATCGTTGACCGAAAAGGTCATCTCCATGGTGGGCTCGGAAATTTTGACAAAGGGCAGCGCCTCCGGCGCATCCACAGCACAGATGGTCTGCCCGATGGTGATGTTCTCAATGCCGGAAACGCAGACAATGTCCCCCACCTGAGACTCGGTGACGGGGGTGCGGCTAAGCCCCTCGATGGTGTAGAGGTTGGCCACCTTTCCCTTATAGGATTCCTCTTTGTTCCAGTCGCAGACCGCCACCTCCATCCCCTGGCGGATCACACCCCGCTCCACTCGCCCAATGGCAATGCGGCCCACATATTCGTTGTAATCGATGGAGCTGACCAAAAGTTGCAGGGGGCCTTCTTCCTCCCCTTGCGGCGCGGGAATATGGCTGATAATCATGTCAAAGAGGGGGGCAAAATCCTTGCCCGGCTGGGTGGGAGAAAGGGATGCGGTGCCCTGCCGCGCGGAACAATAGACAATAGGGCTGTACAGCTGCTCTTCGCTGGCCTCCAAATCCATCAGAAGCTCCAGCACCTCTTCTTCGATCTCCTCGCTTCTGGCATCGGGTCGGTCCACTTTGTTGACCACCACAATCACTTTGTGGCCCAGCTCCAGCGCTTTTTGCAGCACAAAGCGGGTTTGTGGCATGGTTCCTTCAAAGGCGTCCACCACCAGCAGAACGCCCCCCACCATTTTCAGCACCCGCTCCACTTCGCCGCCAAAGTCGGCGTGGCCGGGCGTGTCCACAATGTTGATCTTTACATCCTTCCAGTGAATGGAAGTGTTTTTGGCCAAGATGGTGATGCCCCGCTCCCGCTCCAGGTCGCCGGAATCCATCACCCGATCTTCTACCTGCTGGTTTTGGCGAAACAGCCCGCTTTGCTTGAGCATTTCATCCACCAGCGTTGTTTTTCCATGGTCTACGTGGGCAATAATCGCCACGTTGCGCAAATCATTACGAATCAAAAAAAGTCCTCTTTTCGGGATTTGTCTTGGTTTATGCACACACAGCCTGTTGGCTTAAAGGTCTGGAGAAAACGTTCCTTGTCATCAGGCTTTAGCATCAACAACATAATATATCACAGATCGACACAAAACGCAATGGAGAGGATTGGAACGGCTTTATCCCCTTGCCCTTCCACCCCGATGGGTTTTGCCCCAAAATACCCTTCCATGTTGCAATGTCCATGGCTTTCCGGCTTTATAATATGTTATAATATCTTCATTCCGTCACAAAACAGGCACTTTGCCTTTATTTTCTGGGAATACGGGGGCGGGCCTTGTTGGAAAGCCGAGACATGAAACAAGGACTGTGCCACCGCAGGCAAACCAATTGCCTTGAGAATTTTCCCTGATGGCGTTTGGAGGTTAACTGTATGATTCGCAAACTGAGGCCCTGCGACCGGGAGGTCTTTCTTGCTCTGGGCCGTGAATTTTATCACTCGGAAGCGGTCCTTTCCCCCATACCGGAGGAGCATTTTGCCCGCACCTTTGACGAGGTGCTCTCCGGTAGCCCCTATGCCGACATCCTCATGGTGGAATGGGACGGACAAGCGGTGGGGTACGGGATCCTTGCGCTTACCTGGTCCAACGAGGCGGGGGGCATGGTGGTTTGGCTGGAGGAGCTTTATATCTCCCCTGCCTTTCAGGGCCGGGGACTGGGCAAGGAGTTTTTTGCCTATGTGGAGGAACAATACGCCCACAAGGCTCTTCGGTTCCGGTTGGAGGTAACCCACGATAACACCAGCGCCATCCGCCTTTATCACAGGCTGGGATACCAGCACTTCGACTACCGCCAGATGGTGAAGGAGCTGTAAGATTCGGTTGCCTGTCCCCCCGCTTTTATGCTATGATGTTTTACAGAAAAGGATGCTTTCCATCCCATGGGGAGAAGCTTTCCCCCCCTTGGATGAGATGGTTCAAAGTAAGCTCCTGGGGGAGAAGATGTTGTTATGACCATTACACCGATGACCATGGAGATTCTGCCCCAGGTTGCCTTGCTGGAGCGTCTTTGCTTTTCCCAGCCCTGGAGCCAAACGGCTTTGGAAGAAGAGCTTGCCAATCCCTGCGCCACTTGGTTGGTGGCAAAAGACGCAGGTCAACTGTTGGGCTATGCCGGAATGCACCAGGTGCTGGATGAAGCTTCCGTCACCAATGTGGCGGTAGACCCCGCCCATCGCCGCAAAGGGGTGGCAAAAACCCTGATGCTGACGCTGGAAGAAATTTGCCGGCAAAAGGGTGCTTCTTTTCTCACTTTGGAGGTGCGGGCATCCAATCAAAATGCCATTGCTCTGTACCGCAGCCTGGGCTTTGAAACAGTCGGGCAGCGCAAACACTACTACACCCATCCCACCGAGGATGCCTTGCTGCTCACCAAATTCTTTGCCGGGGAGGAAACCCTGTGAAAATTTTAGCCATTGAAACCTCTTGCGATGAGACTGCCGCCGCCTTGGTGGAGGATGGCAGAACCATTCTTTCCTCGGTGATTTACTCTCAAATCGAAGAACACCGCCTATACGGCGGCGTGGTGCCAGAAATTGCCTCCCGCCGCCACGCCGAGCAGATTGTTCCGGTGACCCGCAAAGCCCTGGAGCAGGGAGGAGTTTCCTTGGACCAAATCGATGCCGTTGCCGTCACCGCCGCTCCCGGGCTGATTGGAGCGTTGCTGGTGGGAGTCAACTTTGCCAAGGGCCTTGCTTTGACCACCGGAAAACCTCTGATTCCGGTGCACCACATCCGGGGCCATATTGCCGCCTGCTATCTCGCCCACCCGGAGCTTGCGCCGCCCTTTCTCTGCCTGGTGGTTTCGGGGGGGCACAGCCACATTGTGGAGGTGCTGGATTACACTCGCTTTCGGGTCATTGGCCGCACCTGGGACGATGCGGCGGGAGAGGCCTTTGACAAAGCCGCCCGGGTGATGGGACTTCCCTATCCCGGCGGAGTTCAGCTGGATCGGCTAGCCGCCACCTCCCGCCCCGGAACCTATCTGCTCCCCACTCCCAAGGTGGAGGGGCACCCTTACGATTTTTCCTTTTCCGGGCTTAAAACTGCGGTGGTCAATTTGGTTCACAACGCACAGCAAAAGGGAGAGCCGCTGAACAAAGCGGCTTTGGCCGCTGACTTTGCCCAGACGGTGGCTCAGGTGCTTTCTTCCCGGCTGGTGGCCGCCGCTCAGGAGCTGGGCTACCAAACCCTGGTCTGCTCCGGGGGGGTCAGCGCCAACTCTCAGCTGCGAGCCAAGCTGAAGGAAAAAGCAGCCCAGTTGGGGGCAACACTATATCTGCCCCCCTTGAGCCTTTGCGGAGACAATGCCGCCATGATCGGTGCACAGGCCTACTACGAATATCTGGCGGGAAATGTAGCCGGTATGGAGCTCAACGCCCGAGCCAGTTTGGATATCTCCCAATGAGGGGAGAGCTCTTGGACCGGATGGTCAGCTTGGTGTTTCCCAAGGGGTGTGTCCTCTGCGGGACCACCGTTGCCTATGACGATCTGGTCTGCTCCCGCTGTGTCCCCCACCGCAGTAAGGAAAACACCTGCCTGTTTTGCGGCAATGCTTTCCCCCACTGCCTTTGTCATAAAAACCAATGGGCCTTTGCGGGTGCTGCCGCAGCCCTTTCTTACCAGGCGGAAACCCGGGGAGCGGTGCTGCAGCTGAAAAAGCGGCCTGACCGCAGAATTGCCCGCTATCTGGCAGGTGAGATGTTTCTTTGCCTAAGCCGGGAATTTTCCGATGTTCCTTTTGATCTGATCACCGAGGTTCCCATGCACCCCGAAAAGCTGAAAAAGCGGGGGTTTAATCAAGGGGAACTGCTGGCGGCACAGCTTTCCACCCTCAGTGGTATCCCCCACCGGGTGGGTCTGCTCACCTGCTCTGGCCCCCAAGCGTATCAGCACACCCTGAGCCGAAAGGAGCGGTTTGCCGCCGCCCGCCGCAGATATGCCCTGGCGGGGGAGGTAAAGGGGGAAACCGTCCTGCTGGTGGACGATGTGCTCACCACCGGAGCCACTGCCCAAGCCTGTGCCCTGTGCCTCAAGGGAGGAGGAGCCGCAACGGTGTATGTTTTGACGGCGGCAGCCACACCCCTTCCCGGTGTTTTTCCGTAACGGCTTTCTTTTTTAAGTGGGAACAAAAACACATGGCATGCCCCCTGCGGGGGATGTCGCAAACGGTTAAGATGAGGGAATGGAATGCATACCATGACCACCCTGGCCTTTTTATATGTGATACTGCCTTTGGCCATGGCGGTTTTTTTTGCTCTGTCCTCCCGTCTGGCGACGGGGGGCTTTGCTGGCTGTTTCCCTGTGCTTTTTCCTGTTGGTGCAGCCCTCCACCTTTCCCCTGCTGCTGCTCTGCCTTGCCACCGATTGGCTGATTTTGGCTTTTCTCCACCGCTACCATCATTCCCAGCGCTTTCGCAGGGGGTGCGTTGCCCTTTCGGTGGTCAAGAACCTGCTGGTGATTTTGGTTTTGGAGACTCTGCTCCAGATGAATCGGCTGGTGGAAGCACCTTGGGGGCTTCGGGTTTACACCCTTTCTTCCCTGAGCTGTGTGCTGGAAGCATACCAGGGGGAAGTCCCCCGGGAATACAACCCCATCTCCTATCTGCTGTACTGCTGCTTTTTCCCCCGGCTGGAGGCAGGCCCTCTGCTGCCCTACCGGGATTTTGCCCCCCAGCTTGAGTCCCTCAACCCCACTCTGACCGGGATTGGCAGCGGGTTTGGGCTGTTTTTGCAAGGGGCTGTCAAGACCGGTGTGCTGGGACAGGCTTTGCAGGTCACCTACGAGGCTTTGCGGGCTTTCCCCGCCGAGGATATGACGGTAGCGGGCACCTGGTGCACTGTGTTGATTTTGGGCCTTTCTGTTTACTATCGGCTCTCCGGTCTTGGGGATATGGCCCGGGGGCTTGGGCAAATGATGGGAATTTCCCTGCCCAAAAACTTTTATTATCCCTATCAGTCTCAAGGGGTGACCGACTTTTTCCAGCGGTTTAACATCACCATTTCCGGCTTTATCCGCCGCAATGTCTACCAGCCTTTGCAGGGAGAATCCAGCAACGTTTTGGCCGATTGCCTCAACCTCATCCTTTGGGGGGTGCTGATGGGCCTGTGGTTTGGTCTGCAGGTGAATTATCTGCTGTGGGGCGCTTTTCTCTCCCTGTTTTTGATTTTGGAAAAGCACGTCTTCCCCGACATGATGAAGAAAATCCCCCCCCTGTTTTTGCGGCTTTACACCCTCTGTGTTGTTTTGTCCAGCTTTGCCATCTTTGGCGGGGCTTCCCCCGGAGCCAGTGCTGCCACCATCCATAACATGTTTCGCTTTCAAGAGCTTGACCTCTACAACGACCGGCTGGTTTACCTGCTCACCTCCAACTGGCTGTTGCTTGCGGTGAGTTTGTTGTTTGCCACCAGCGCCGTCAGCTTGCTGCTAAGCTTTTTGCGCAAAGCTCTGCCCCGCTTTACCGCCCTGCTCACCGCCGCCGCAAACGCCGTCCTGCTGGTGGTGTTCACCGTCTTTACCATTCGGGTGGGATAGTTCTAAGGCAAGCCATCAACCCCAAGGAGGTGGAAAGTATGAAGCGAATTCCGTCGGTTTTGCTGGGCGGAGTGCTGCTTTTGCTGCCTTTTTTTCTGCTGGGCGCAGGGTCTTTTGACATGGCTGCTCCCTCCTCCCCTTTGTTGGGCAGCGCCGGCTTTACCTCCTACCTGGAGGGCTACCTGAATCTCCACCTGCCTTGGGTGGATCGGATGGCGGAACTGAATCTTTCCATCCGAGCCTTTGGAGGGCAGCAGGAATACAATCAGGTGTTTATCTGCGGGGACGAACTGATTCGGGACATCGACCCTCCGGTGGAGTATTCCCTGCGGGAAAACGCCACCTCCATTTTGGAATTTGCCGAAAAGGGAAGCATCCCCACCTACTGTATGATTATTCCCACCGCCAGCGCCATCCGGCAGGAAAGCCTTCCCCCCTTTACCAAAACCCAGATGGTCAACCAAAAGCAGATCATCGAGGAAGTCTACTCCGAAATGGTGGGGCGGGTGACGGTGGCTGATATTTACCCGGTGCTGTTTAACGCCCGGGACCAATATCTTTACTACCGCACCGAGGATAATCTCACCTCTCTGGGGGGATTTTATCTCTATACGGTGCTTGGCCCCAAGCTGCTGGAGGGGGTGGCTCGTCCCTCTTTGTCGGACTATGATATTGAGTTTGTCAAAAGCGACTACTACGGCAGCCTTTATCAAAAATCCCCTTACAAGGACGCCCGGGCCGACAGCCTGGCCATCTTCCGGTACACCAAAAGCCCCAGGCAGTATCTGGTCACCAAAAGGCAGGATGGATCCCTAAAAACCTACCACACGTTGTATCCTCTCCACATGCTGGATCTGGGCCGGGAAATGGATATTTTTGTGGGGGGACTCAGCGCCATCACCACCATCCAAACCAATTCTCCCTATCGGGCCAGTCTGCTGGTGTTTGGGGATAAAACGGCTCTTTCCTACCTTCCCTTTTTAGCCAACCAGTACAGCACTGTCACTTTGGTGGATTTGTTTCAGCTGGGCTCTCAAGCCTACCAGTCCCTTTCCCTGCTGGATTACGATCAGGTACTGTTTGCCTACAGCATCGAAACCTTTATGCACTACAACATTCCCTCCCGGGCCAACCGCCTGCTGGCCACTCTGGAAGACTAAAAAGGCCGGGAGGGAACGCCCAGGGCGCTCCCTCCCATTTATATGATCGCAAAAGCCCTGCAGGACAAGGCTCTGCGTTCAGGCGGGCTGTATCACCCGACAACCATCTATATGCCAATTGCCGGCGAAGGGTGACATCTTCCCCGCTTTGTGATATAATATCCGCTAAGCGAATCGGATGCTCGGCGGCAATCCAAACCCTGTGACAAAGATGAATTCCCAGCGCAAAATCAGGAAGACGCAACCCAAGGGAGGATGTTTTCCTCAGGCGCAGCTGCCTTTACGTTGCCTTCACGCGGTTGCAGGCTTATCCCCCCTGCAGCAAAGCCTGTGACCTTTTTAGGGATATTTGCAGATGCAAAGGAGAATGACAGATGGCTCAACAAAACCAGCCAAACGAGGCTGCCCAACCCGAACTTTCGGAGCTTTTGCAAATTCGCCGGGAGAAGCTGGCGGATTTAAAGGCCCGGGGAAAAGACCCCTACCTTCACACCAAGTTTGAGCGGACAAGCTGCACCAAAGAAATCTTAGAAAAATTCGAAGAGATGGAAGGCTCCACCGTCTCCATCGCGGGTCGGATTATGTCCAAACGGGATATGGGCAAGGCTTCTTTTTTGGATGTGGCGGATCAGAGCGGCCGCATTCAAATTTATGCCCGCATCGATGAGATGGGGGAAGAATCCTACGAGGAAATGAAAAAGTGGGATATTGGCGACATCGCCGGTGTCAAAGGCGAGGTGTTCCGCACCCGCCGGGGAGAAATTTCCGTTAAGTGTACCGAGATGATTCTCCTTTCCAAATCCCTGACCCCCCTGCCGGAGAAGTTTCACGGCCTGAAGGATACCGATCTGCGCTATCGTCAGCGCTATGTGGATCTCATCGTCAATCCCGACGTGCGCAATACCTTTGTCAAGCGCTCCCAGATCATTCGGGAAATCCGCACCTATCTGGATTCCCAAGGCTTTTTGGAGGTAGAAACCCCGGTTCTGCATCCCATTGCAGGGGGCGCTGCCGCAAGGCCCTTTATCACCCATCACAACGCATTGGATATGCAGCTTTACCTGCGCATTGCTTTGGAGCTGCACCTCAAGCGCCTGATTGTAGGCGGCTTTGATAAAGTTTACGAAATCGGCCGGGTGTTCCGCAACGAGGGCATCTCCACCCGCCACAACCCGGAGTTTACCTTGCTGGAGTTGTATCAGGCCTACACCAACTTTGAGGGCATGATGGACCTGACCGAAAACTTAATCCGCACGGTAACCCACAAGGTATTGGGTACCGGGCAGATTACCTTTGGCGGGGTGGAGCTGGATCTGGATCAGCCCTTCCGGCGGGTTTCCATGCTGGATGCGGTAAAACAGTACGCCGGCATCGACTTTTCCACCATCACCACGGTGGAAGAAGCCAAGGCCCTGGCCAAGGAACACAATCTCCCTGTGGAGGATCGCCACGGTAAGGGAGATGTCCTCAA
Organism: Oscillospiraceae bacterium; assembly: GCA_050950205.1. Taxonomy (GTDB): domain Bacteria; phylum Bacillota; class Clostridia; order Oscillospirales; family Ruminococcaceae; genus WRAV01. The sequence goes on along the minus strand of JBMNHF010000010.1, from coordinate 162,423 downwards.
CCTGCTGTTTGAAAAATATTGCGAGGAAAAAATCATTCAGCCCACCTTTATTCTGGGGCATCCGGTGGAGATTTCTCCCCTGGCAAAGCGGGACCCCGAAAAGCCGGGCTACACCGAGCGGTTTGAGCTGTTCATCATCGGCCGGGAATACGCCAATGCCTTTTCCGAGCTCAACGACCCCTTGGATCAGAGAGAGCGCTTTTTGCATCAGGCAGCCCTCAAGGCGGCAGGGGACGATGAAGCCAACGATGTGGACGAAGATTTCCTGACCGCTCTGGAATATGGCATGCCTCCCACCGGAGGCTTAGGGATCGGCATTGACCGTTTGGTGATGATGCTGACCGATTCCGCCTCCATCCGGGATGTCCTCTTCTTCCCCACCATGAAGCCCATCTAACCCATCGGCCCTCTTTTTTGCAAGTCAAAAAGGATAACCTGCTGTTAGCCCAGGGCAAAAAACGTCCAAACCATGTCTTTTTCACCAAAACTATGGCTCAAAATTCTTTTTTGAAAGAATTTTGACATAAAATTTCAAATTATCCTTCCAGAGGGCTACTAAAGCCCTCTGGTTTTTGTTATAATGTATAGCGTGGCTTTTTGCGGTTGGACATAAGTCACATAATGTTGAAGGAGGCTTGCTCTTATGATGGAAAAACTGGATCAGCTCTTCCGTGTCTCTGAAAAGGGATCGTCGGTTAAGGTGGAAATCCTTGCGGGTCTTACCACCTTTGCAACCATGGCCTATATTCTGCCGGTCAATATGAATATCCTGTCGGCAGGTGGGTTGGAGGCCGGCGCCGTGTTTATGGCCACCGCTTTAGGCTCGGTCATTGGCACCGTTTTGATGGCTATATTGGCAGGACTACCCTTTGCCTTGGCCCCCGGTATGGGCCTCAACGCCTTTTTTGCGTTTACCGTTGTCATTGGATTCGGTTACTCCCCTGCCTTTGCTCTGGCTGCTGTTCTTGTCGAAGGTGTCCTCTTTGTCATAATGAGCCTGACGGGTATACGCTCGGCATTGTTTAACGCCATCCCCACCGAGCTGCGGTACGCTGTCTCCGCCGGTATTGGCCTGTTTATCATGTTTATCGGCCTGCAAAATGCCGGTTTCATCATCGGAGACCCCGCCACTCTGGTCGCCATCAACCCCGATCTTTCCAGCGCGGCTGTGGCTTTGGCCATCGCAGGCATTGCCATCACCCTTATCCTCTGGATCAAAAAAGTAAAGGGCGCCTTGCTGCTGGGTATTCTCATCACCTGGATCCTCGGCATTATCGCTCAACTGGCCGGATGGTATGTGGTGGATATCGATGCCGGCGCCTTCTCTCTGATTCCCGCTGGACTGCTTTCCGCTCCTCCCAGCCTTGCTCCCACCTTTGGTCTTTGCTTCCAGGGCTTTAAAGAGGCCTTTTCCAGCGGCGCCGACTTTGGCCGCTTCCTGATCATCACCCTTACCTTCCTTTATGTGGATATTTTTGATACACTGGGAACCCTTTCCGGCGTGGCTACCAAAGCCAAAATGCTGGATGAAAACGGCGAACTGCCCGGCGTTCAGGGCGCTTTGACCGCCGACGCCATCGGCACCTGTGCCGGAGCCATTCTGGGAACTTCCACCATCACCACCTTTGTAGAGTCCGCCGCCGGCGTGGAAGAGGGCGGCCGCACCGGTCTGACCGCCATGACCACCGGCGTCTGCTTCCTCCTGTCCATCTTCCTGTATCCCATTGTGGGCACCATTCCCGGCTTTGCCACCACCTGTGCCCTGGTGGTAGTGGGTATCATGATGATGGAACCCCTGCAGTATCTGGAATTTAACAACCCCCTTCATTTGATTCCCGCCTCCATTACCCTTGCCATTATGGTGATGGGTTACTCCATTAGCGCCGGCCTTCAGTGGGGCATTCTCACCTACCTGCTGGTGAAGATTGCTTCCGGCAAAAGCAAAGAGGTCAACAGTGTCATGTGGGTACTGGGCGTTCTGTTCGTACTCAAAATGGTGGTTCTGGACCGCTTGGTATAATTGAGCTCTTAATAAATCGATGCCCCGCATCGACCCAACCAAAAAGCGCCTCTGCCCAAAGGGCAGAGGCGCTTTTGCTTTTATGGCAAAGCTCACACCTTACAGACCGGTAAAAGCGGTGGAAAGAGCGCCGCAGAACAAAATGCTCAAAAAGTTAATCACATCGTTGTTCATCCAGGAGAATCCCCCCACCAAGGGCAAAGGGTTGCCTTCCGCCCAGGGCCGTTCGGTCAACCCGCCGGAGGGCAGCCGGTACTTGGCCTGAAACAGCGCCCCCATCAGGGAGTCCAGCACCGAGCCCACCATTCCGCAAATCCATACCACAAGGCCCCCCATCCAGCCAAAGGAAAAGATGGCGGTCAGCGCAATCAGCAGAGAGCCCACGGCGGCAGCCAAAAAACCCAAAGGGGTAACACCGCCGGATATTCCTTTGGGGACCGGTTTTCCGGTGAGGATGGAAACCGGTGCCTGCGCCGAGAGCATCCCAATTTCCGAAGAAAACGTATCAGCGGTAGCCACCGAAAAAGCAGCCAGAGCAGCCAGCAAAAAGAGCGAACTTCCGGTGAAATGGCTTAGCGCCACAAAAAGAAGGGGGGGAAGTCCGTTGGAAACCACCTGCACCGGACTGCGAGGCCCCTGCCGCTGATGAAGAGAGGAAGGAAGCATCTTTTGATTTCTGCCGATTTTGCTGACCAAACTGCCAAATGCAAAGAACAGCAGCAAAGCCCCAAAGGCAAGGCCTCCCCCCCAGGCATACAAAAGGGTTCCCAGCAAGGTGGCGCAGTGAACCGCCGGCAGAGTCAGGGCTTCCAGATAAAAGGCCGCCACCAAAATGGCCAGGGCAATGGCCAGTCCGTCCAGGTAAGGGTGGGTAGATGGATCCATGACGATGAGGTAGGTGGCGATGGAAACGCCTAGGGGCAGGGTCAGATTATCGATGCCGCCGGGAGAGTAGAGCTCCACCGCCGCCGCCAATGCACCACAGCAAAGGGCGGCTCGAAGAGCCGCAGAGGGCGCATATACCAGACCCAGCGCTCCCACCACTATGGCGGTCATCACCGCCACGGTCAGGGTGCCTTCCAAGCTCTTGTGATCCAGCGGGGCAGGAAACAGCCGCCGGTTTTTCCGCAGGCCCATCAGAGCCGCCAAACCGTCCCCGTAGCCCATGGATAGAATTCCGCAGGCGGCAATCCAGGGGGTCCCCAACTGCCAACCGGCCAGACAGAGAACCAGCAGGGAGACGGCATACCACACCGTACCGGGGGTATTGTTTTCCGCCCGCTCGATGGCAGAAAAGATTCCCTTGCGGTAGGAGATGTAGTTGATGATGACAAAGCCGGCAGGGGCTACACAGACCGCCCAGGTTTCGGTAAACAAAACAAGGGCCAGCAAAATCCAGTTGGAAACCAGAATGTGAACCAGCTTTCGCGTGGCTTCGTCCCCCCAGCCACGTTTCTTTTTGAGCAGGGCAACTCCTGCCAGTACCACAAACACAGCGGCAAAGGATATGACAATGGAAAGTATCTGATTCATAAAGTCCCCCTTCCGGCCTCCCGGGATGAAATGATGAATTTTCCCCCTTTTACGGGGCTGGCAGATGCAAAACTGGGTTGGCGGCTTTGGGCAACACGACCCGGTCACCATCTCAAAAGTCGCGCACGGTTTCATGTTAGCACCATCGCGTCATTTTTGCAACCGGTCCAACCAACTGCACCGGCAGCAGCCGCTGCAGGCGTATTTTAGGCGGTAATCCGGTTGTTTTTATTTATATTCCTTCTTTGCCGGCTCATACTATCGTTGCAGTTTATTCCGCAAAAAAGCCTTGTTGGGCCATCGCCCCACAAGGCTTTTTGATGTTGTGTCAAGCTTTATGCCCGGGGAGATCTTACAATGTCCCGCCAGTCGAGATCTCCCCGCTCCATGGCGTGAATCAGCGCTTCCGCAGTGGCGATGTTGGTGGCCACCGGAATGTTGTGCACGTCGCAAAGACGCAGCAGGTTGTACTCATTGGGCTCGCTGGCCTTGGCGGAGATGGGATCCCGGAAAAAGAGAAGCAGATCTACCTCGTTGCAGGAAATACGGGAAACAATCTGCTGATCCCCGCCCTGGGAACCGGCCAGAAATTTTTCAATCTCCAGACCAGTGGCCTCGCTGACCAATTTCCCGGTGGTTCCGGTAGCGCAGATGTGGTGGCGGCTTAAAATGCCGCAATAGGCAATGCAAAACTGAACCATCAATTCTTTTTTGCTATCGTGAGCGATGAGTGCAATGGTCAAGGGTGATACCTCATTTCTTTGTAGATATATGGCTAGTATGTGTCAGCGAACCAAAAGCGGCGCTCGACGGCCCATCAGCCTTGCCGCAATATGTTCGAACACCTTTAGGGTCAGAGAATAGTCATCCAAAGGCATACCGCTGTTGGCACAGTACCTCAGCTTGGGACTTTGGGGAATGACCCCCAGCAACTGAGCGCCGATGATGTCAATAACATCGTCAAAATCGCCGGCGCCTTCAATGGGTGGCACCCGAGCGGGCACATCGTTGATGATAAGGCGGATTTCCTTTGCGCCCTGTGCATACAGCCGCCGGGAAATCTCGGCGCAGGCCCGTACCCCAAGAGAATCGGGGGTGGTTACCATCAAAAACAAATCAACAGCCTTGGCGGGAAGGGTTGAGTAGTGGGCGCCGTCCACCAGAATAAAATCATACTCCGGTTCCAGTTTGCGCAGCAGCTCTGCAATATCCTCGCTTTTTAAAGGGACTTCTTCACCGGGTGGCATTAAAAACAGCCCGGGAGTGCGATCAACAGGGGAAATAGCTTCTTCTGCCTCACAAAGTCCGGACAGCACATCCCCCACCCCAAAAGCAGTGGCGGATACCCCCAAAATCAGATCCAGAGAGCGGAAGTTTTCCCCCAGTTCCATCAGCAGGGTTTTTCGCCCGTCCCTGGCCAGAGCCTCTGCAATATAAGTAGCTACGCAGGACTTTCCGGTTCCTCCCTTACCCGAACACATTGCAATTGATTTCACCGGTAAAATAGTCCTTCCTTTCCTGTGTTCCATATGGCTGCGGCCGCACAAATGCTAAGCCCGCCCTTGTGGATTGCTCTATGCAGACAGCTTTTCATGATAAAAATCCACCTTATAAGTGTAACACAAAATTCCCAAAAAGAACAGACCCTGTTTAATTTTCTATAATTGTAAGAAAATATTTGCACGAATATGGTTAATATGAACATTATTTGGACCAAATAATCAAAAAAACGGTCATCCTGCCGGGAAAAGACGTTTTCAGATTCTTCCTGCGTACATATTAAGTTAAATTTGGTGGAAAAATGACCATATACACTTTTTGTAAGGAGGCTTTGTTGGGAATGGAGACTGTAACCAACCGATCTTACGACCAGATGGTAAAAAAGGCCTCTCCACCTTCTAAAAGCGGACAAAACATTTCCTTGGCTTTTCTGGTGGGAGGGGCTATCTGCACCTTAGGCCACGCCCTGATTAAGCTCTTTATTCGCATGGGGGTTCCCGAAGAAACCGCCTTTCCCGCCGCATCCGTCACCTTGGTGTTTTTGTCGGCTTTGTTTACCGGGCTGAATATCTACGACAAGCTGGCCAAATGGGGCGGTGCAGGCACCTTGGTACCCATTACAGGATTTGCAAACGCCATCACCGCTCCCGCTCTGGAATTTAAAAGCGAGGGTTATGTTATGGGGCTGGGGGCCAAGATGTTTATCATTGCGGGCCCCGTTATTGTGTACGGAATCGCAACCGGGGTGGTGTACGGTATCATCCTCTACCTTTTTCAGTTGTATTAGGAGGGGATTTGGATGGCTACCAACATTGGAAAGTACACCCTGAGGCTGGATCAAAGCCCCAGCATCATCGGCAGCGCCGCCATTGGAGGAAAAAAAGAAGCAGAGGGCCCCATTGGCAAAATGTTCGATATTGTAAACAACGATGCTCTGTTCGGACAAAAAAGCTGGGAGCTTGCCGAAAGTGAAATGCAGCGTCAGGCTGCCCAAAAGGTTTTGGATAAGTGCTCTCTTTCTCCCGGGGATATTCAGTTTCTGTTCGCGGGAGATCTGCTCAACCAGCTGGTGGCCAGCCACTATGGCCTGCGGGAGCTGGGCATTCCCTTTTTGGGTCTGTACGGAGCCTGTTCCACCATGGCGGAAAGCCTGATTTTATCCTCTATGTTAATCGAAGGAGGGTTGGCCAAAAAAGTGATGGCCATTACCTCCTCTCACTTTTGCTCGGCCGAGCGGCAGTTCCGCTTTCCTCTGGAATACGGCGGACAGCGAACGCCCACCTCCCAGTGGACCGCCACCGCTGCGGGAGCCTGCATTGTGGCGGAAAGCAGTCAGCCCCCCTATGTCAAAGCGGTGACGGTGGGATGCATTGAGGACAAGGACATCAAGGACCTAAACAACATGGGAGCGGCCATGGCTCCCGCCGCTTCCACCACCATCAAGCGATATTTTCAGGACACCCTCACCGGCCCCGACAACTACGACTTAATCCTTACCGGAGATTTGGCCCAGGTGGGCTCCGATCTTTTGATTCAGCTGTTGCAGCGGGAGGGCTACGACATTAAAAAGAAGCATGCCGACTGCGGGCTCATCCTTTACGACCAGAACACCCAGGATGTCCACGCGGGAGGTTCGGGCTGCGGATGCGCAGCGTCGGTGCTCTGCTCCTATATCATTCCCGCCATCAAGGAAGGGAAGATTAAGGATATGCTGTTTGTGGCCACCGGAGCTTTGATGTCCCCCATCAGTGTGCAGCAGGGGCAGAACATTCCCGGCATTGCCCACCTGCTCCACCTCTCTTCCACCCCAAACCCCAAACAGCAGGGAGGGAACGCGTAATGGAACTGTTTTGGGAATATGCCAAGGCTTTTCTGATCGGTGGCGTTATCTGCGCCATTGGTCAAGTGCTCATCGATTACACCAAGCTCACCCCTGCCCGCATTTTGGTGCTCTATGTGGTGATCGGTGTGGTGCTGGGGGGGCTGGGGGTATACCAGCCTCTCATTGATTGGGCCGGCGGAGGAGCCAGCATTCCCCTCACCGGTTGGGGCAGCACCATTGCCAAAGGCACCAAGGACGCCGTGGCGGAAAAAGGCATTTTTGGCGCCCTGACCGGCGGCCTTAGCAACTCGGCAGCAGGGGTCGCTGCCGCCATCTTCTTCGGTTTTTTGATGGCGGTGGCCTTTAAGCCCAAAGGCAAAGAAGATTGATGCCAAGGGGAACACCTGCAGCGAAAAGCATGGTAAAGTAAAAAGCCCGGCCCTTTCCACAGGGTTGGGCTTTTAGGTTGAAAGTGCAAGCTGCAAAAACTTCCTCACCGGATGGGATGCCATTCCTGGGTGGCGTCCGGCTCGCTCAGGCGGTTCTTTTCCACCAGATAACGGGAGAGCAGCATGGTGGCTGCATTGTGGTAGGGCACCACAAACAGCAGCAGCAAAAACATGGTAAAGGGAACCAGCAGATACCATCCGATAAAGGAAAGGGAAAAGAGCAGCAGCAGCACCCGATGGTGTTTGGTGTAGCGAACGGAGGTTTGAAAGGCTTCCGCCACGGTGATGGAATCCGATTCACAGAGCAGGTAAGGGACAAGGGCATAGCGATTGATGAAGATGAGAAAGAGGGCAATCCCCAAAAACAACAGCCCGCAGGCCAGCACCACTCCCACACTGGCCGCCGACCGGGTTTGGGGAGAAATTCCCTCGGTGCTTAAAAACCACAGGCTGACCCCCGCCACTCCGCCGGGCAGTAAAAAGAACACAAGGCTCCACAAAAAGCTGCGCAGCCCCAGCTGGACGGTATGCCATACCGCCCGCCAAAAGCGCCCCAAGTTCTCGAAAAAATAAAAGACTTCGCTAAAGGGAGCGCCGTTTCCCCGAATCAGGGTGTAGTACCAGCGGGTGAGTCCCAACTGCAGGGGGGAGAGCAGCAACAGCGACAGCAGCAAAAATACAGAGGAAATGATCATCTCCCCCTGGCTGCCGATGAGAAGCTCCCGGGTAAGCTGGGCCAGATCAAAGGTTTGGGGCTCCATGGTGGGGTTTTGCAGAAAGGGCTTGACCACAAAAATCTGAAGGGCTTTGTGTTCCAAACCGGCCAGCAGGCCTTGCACGCCTACCACCACAAGAAAAGTCCCAATAGCGGCTCTCCACTGCCCTTTCAGGGCCAGTTTGGCGTTTCTCTTAAAAGCGGAAAATAAGGACATACTCTTTTCTGTCTCCTTTTTAGCAGTCAAACCGCAAGCTGTGATGGGGCAAGGGTTCCGGGCCTTTTTTCAAAAGAGCTTAATATTCGATGCCCTTTCGGGCGGGAACCCCCTTATGGTAAGGGTGTTTGCGGCAGACAAACTCTGTGTGGTAATGGCTGCGCTCCACAAGTTCTGCAGGGGGATTGCGACCGGTGAGCACCACTTCCACCCCATTCGGCTTGTCGTCCAGCAGTGCGGTCAGCATTTCCAAGGGGATTACCCCGCAGTTGACGGCATCCACCACCTCGTCCAAAATCACCAGGTCATAGGGCTGGGTGCGGATTTCCCGCTTTATTTCCTCTAACGCTTGGGTGTGAAGGCGAAGGGCTTCTTCTTTTTCCTCACCGCTCATCTGAAAAACAAACTTTTCCCCCGATTTGGCCCGCAGAACCGTTGCGCCCTGGTTGGCCAGAGGAGCAATTTCCCCGGTGGGTCTTCCCTTTAAAAATTGCCCAAACAGCACCTTCTTGCCGCAGCCCAAAGCCCGCAGCCCAAGACCCACCGCTGCTGTTGTCTTTCCTTTTCCGTCTCCTACATAAAGGTGAATGAGTCCGGTCATCGCCAGGATCCTCCCATGGGGGTTCTAACAAGGACAACCCCTTCATATTATAGTATGGGAACCCATAAAAGATGCAAACCCCGGGGCAGCTTATTCGTTAAAATAAAACCCGTAGGTATCCATATCATCCTCGATGCTCTGATCCGGGATGAAGGAAAAGACTTCGGCGCAGCGGTCCCGCATCCACATCTGGGCGCTGGTCAGCAAGGTGTAGCCGCAGCCGTTGTTGGCCGCCCACTGGTGCAGGGGAAGCTGGGGCAGGGCAATGGCCGCCATCAGGGACATCACCACCCCGCCGTGGGTGATGATGGCTGCCGACTGGGTTTTTTGCTCCATCATATGGCGGAGAACGCCGTTAAAGGCCTTCACCACACGGGCGGTAAAGTCCTCGGTCTTTTCTCCACCGGGAGGGGTGTTTTTAAAGGAGTCGGCCAGCCAGCGGGAAAAGGCCTCCTCTCCCCGCAGCTCGTCAAAGGTTTTACCTTCAAAGGCGCCTAAGTTCATATCCTTCAGGTCTTCTATCACAATGGGCGGGTAGCCGGGATAGAGAATATCCGCTGTCTCGATGCAGCGGCTAAGAGGGCTGGAGTACACGGCCTCCACCGAAGGGTAGGTAAATTCCTCCCGAAGCTGCTTCAAACCCTCCCGCCCTTTATCACAGAGAGGAATATCGCTCTGACCCACATAGCGCTTCCAAGGATTCGCCGAGGTGCTACCAGTTCGAATCAGGTGAATTTTGTAGGTAATCATAAAATAACCTCTCTTTCCGAAATATACTCAAAAATTGTCGCACCAGCTCGCAATATGTTATTTACAAACTGTTTTTGGTATCTTATAATATACAGTATGTAACAAAGTCCAGTCGGGGGGATTAGGGATGAATAACGACTTTCCGCGGATACTGACCTTGCTGCGAAAAGAAAAAGGAATCAGCCAAAAAAGTGTTGCCGCCGACCTTGGCATCTCGCAGGCACTTCTTTCCCACTACGAAAAGGGAATCCGGGAGTGCGGGCTGGACTTTTTGGTGCGCTGTGCCGATTACTACGGTGTTTCCTGCGATTATCTTTTGGGGCGCTCTCCCGATCGCCGCGGCGCCACCTTGACGGTGGAGGATATCCCCGAAGCCGATGCAGGGGGAGGAGAAAACAGAATGCCCCTGCTGCCCACCCTAAGCAAAAAGCTGATTGCCAACTCCCTCAACGTCTTGTATGGTTTGCTGGGCAAAGCCGAAAGCAAATCTCTGGTGGGCGAGGTTTCCGCCTTTTTGATGCTGGCTGTTTATCGGATGTTCCGGCTGGTGTATGCCGTCAACCCCAAAAACCAGGAGGCTATGTTCAGTTTGCCGCTGCCGGTGGCCCTGCGCTACGCCGACGCCGCCATGCAAATGTGCGAGGCCAACGCCCAAGCCATTGCAACCGCCAAACCTCAGCCCGGCCATGACCCGGTGGCAAAGCCGGAGCTGCTGGCCCTTTCCACCCAAAGCCTGAACGAGGAATATCCCCTTTGGTCGTCCAGTCTTCTCAACCTCATCCAGAATGCGGAAAAGCGTCTGGAGCCCAAGTAATACATACAGTTTACCACACCAAATGCCGCGGCACAACCCTGAACCCACGGGAGATGGGGGATTTTGCAGACCAACCAAAAATGCCATAACAAGCATTACGGCGAATGGTGCTCCGATCTGTATTAATCCGGAAACTATATCGTACAGGGGAAGATTCTGTCTGCCCCACATTTCTTTTTGAAGTGGCCTTATGGGCCACTTTTTTGTTTTGATCAGTTCGTCTTTCACCGGGCCGCTCTCTTACCCCAGAACCTATCGTCTGAACGGTTTTAGTCAGGCAAAGCGCATCTGCACCATCCATAGTAAAATATTCTTTATTTATCAAAAATTGTCTATTTCTTTTTGTCGTATAATGGTCTATAATGAAAGATAATGTAACATTTTCCATTTTTGAGAGAAAGTTTGTTCGGAAAATCAAACAGGCGAGGTGATCAAAGAAATACGAATGCAAAGTATGGTACTCAATCCATGCCAAAACTCCCTCGTTGCAATTGCCTTTACCCCAAGTAGACCGAACCGTATTTCAAAACTGGAGGAGGCTTTTTATGAAATCCATTAAATTAAAATTAATCACAGTGTTTACACTGGTTATCCTGCTTATAACCGTGTTATTGGGGCTAGTTGCCACCAACATTGTTAAAAATACACTGATGGATACCGCCCTTTATGATCTGGAAATTATGGCTCAGTCGGAGGCCAAGTACATGGCGGCCAAACTGGATGCAGAGCTGCGTTATGTGGACGCCCTTGCCCAGAACTCCGCCATCATCAGTGAATCCATTCCCATGGGCAGAAAGATTTCCTATTGCGAGGTGGAGGCCCAGCGTTCCAACTACATATATTTTGCCATGGCCGACACCAAGGGAAACGCCCAAGTGTTAAACAGCGAGAAGGAAAAATACGATGTTTCCAATCGCGATTACTTCCTCAAATCCATGAATGGGGAGCTGACTCTATCCGATCTTCTCTTCAGCGAAGAAAACGAGCCCATGCTGATCTATTCCGCCCCGGTGATTTTAAACGGAAGGCAGACCGGTGTTTTCTACGGCAGAAAGGACGGACTGGAGCTTAGCCGGATGATTGGAGAGGTTTCCTATAAAGAAACCGGCTACGCCTATTTGATTAACAACGAAGGAACTATCGTCGCTCATCCCGACACCGGGCTGGTGCTGGCCAAGGAAAATATCCTGGAAAAAGCCCAAACCGAACCGGATTATCAGGCTCTGGGGGCTGTGACCGAGCAGATGATCCGCCGGGAGGTGGGCAACGGTTCTTACTCCTGGGGTGGAGCCGGCAAATTGGTGGGCTATGCCCCCATCGAAGGCACCGCCTGGATTCTTGCCCTCACGGTAGAAAACTCCGAAGTGCTGGCCCAGGTCAATGCTTTGATCAATACCCTTATCGCCCTTTGTGTCATTGTAATGGTTGTGGCCGCTGTGATTTCCTTCCTGGTCAGCGTCGGCATTGCACGACCCATTCAAAAGGTTACACAGGCAGCTCAGCAAATTGCCGATGGCAACTTTAATGTGGAGCTGAAGGTAAAGTCCAAGGACGAAGTGGGAAGACTGGCAGAAGCCTTTGGGCGCACCATTGATCAACTGGTCAATTATCAGGGGTACATCAACGACATTGCCGACGATCTGTTAAGAGTAGCCCAAGGAGATTTAAAGATAAAGCCGCAGCGGGAATTTGCCGGCGAGTTCCAAAAGCTTAAGCTCAATATGGGCGCTATGCTGGAAAGTTTAAACGCTACCCTGCAGCAAATTAACCAGGCGGCCCTTCAGGTGGACAGCGGCGCCCAACAGGTAGCCCACGGTGCTCAGGCTCTTTCTCAGGGAGCCTCCGAACAATCCAGCTCCATCGAGGAGCTTTCCGCCGCCATCACCGAAGTAGACGATCAGGTACACCAAAACGCCGAGAACGCAAATTTGGCTCACCAGAAAGCAGGGGCCGCCGGTGTTCAGCTGCAAAGCAGCAATGAGCAGATGCAAAACATGGTTTCCGCCATGGGCGAGATCACCGTAAAATCCTCGGAAATCTCAAAGATCATCAAAATCATCGACGACATTGCCTTCCAGACCAATATTTTGGCTCTCAATGCAGCGGTGGAGGCCGCCCGGGCAGGTTCTGCCGGAAAAGGCTTTGCTGTGGTTGCCGATGAAGTGAGAAACCTCGCCGGAAAATCCGCAGATGCGGCTAAGAGCACCACCGAGCTGATTGAGCAAACCCTTGCCGCGGTGAAGAACGGCACTGCGGTGGCCAACGCCACGGCGCAGGCTCTGGAACAAAGCGCCCTGCAAACCCAGGAAGCCATTGCCTTAATCGATAAGATTGCCCAAGCCTCCCGGGAACAGGCCGATGCCATTCACCAAATCAACCAGGGTGTGGACCAGATTTCCGCCGTGGTGCAGACCAACGCCGCCACCGCCGAAGAAAGTGCTGCCGCCAGTGAGCAGTTGTCGGCCCAATCCAGCCTGCTCAAGGAGCTGATTTCCAAGTTCCGCCTCCGGGAAGAAACTCAGTCCGGCCAATTAGCCTACGATTCGGTGGAGGAGGCTGACGACGAGGAGCCCGTTTCTTCCGATGCCTTTGCCATCAGCTTGGGGGAGGATAAGTACTAACCTCTGGCCTCGCTTGGAGTCCTGTCTGTTGCAGGGAAATACAAATTTTACGTAAATAAACATCCCCCGGCATAGCCGGGGGTATTTCATATGCGGGCAAAGCCCTTTATTCCTCGCATACACGTCAAACGTGTAATACGGTCTGCCAGTTGCGCAAAGCTGTTACTTGCTGCCCGTAAACGGGCCAACTTCACTCATTGTTAATTGTTCCCCTAGCTGATCTTCTTTAAGTTGATTTTTGATATACTCCGCAATTCGGCTGGTGTTTTTTCCGGCTGTATCTACATAATATCCTCTACACCAAAACTCTCGACTTCTATACTTATACTTCAACTCGCCGAATTGCTCATATAGCATGGTGCTGCTTTTCCCTTTAAGATAGCCCATAAAACTTGATACTGCTATTTTTGGCGGTATCTCTACCAGCATATGTATGTGGTCGGGGCATACTTCGGCTTCTACTATCTTTACACCCTTCCATTCACATAACTGCCTGAGTATTCTGCCTACTTCTAATCTCTTCTCCTTGTAAAATGCTTTTCTCCGATACTTCGGGGCAAATACTATATGATATTTGCAATTCCATTTCGTGTGAGATAAACTATTAATGTCGTTCAGACCCATCTGAATGTCCTCCCTTTGCTATTTCTTGTGCAGTTGGCAGACCGCACTTCTATTCTAGCAAAGGGAGTTTTTATTGTCTTTCTCATCGGCAAAAGCCTCTTTTGAACCACTCGCCTAGCGAGTGGTTTTACTAGACAACAAAAACGCTGCGGAAGTAAATGCTTCCGCAGCGTTTTTTCTTCTTCTATCCTTGACCAAAACTCGGATAGCAGAGCAGTGGGGCTGTTTTGCTATACCACCGGCTCCTCTCCCCAATAGGGCTTAATGTCCAGCAGCGGAGTGCCGTCCAACATATCCACCCCTCGAAAGGTGAGCTTGCAGCCGTCGATCTCTAAAAAGCGCACAATAGAAACACCAATGCCGTTGGGACGGTTGGGGCTGCGGGTGGAAAACACACCCACCTCCCCTTTCCATCGGGGGGATGTGGTGGTGAGCCGATATCCTTTGGACTGATGAAAGTAAAAAATCAACATGGCGCAGCAGCCCGGTTGAATATTGGCAATCCCCTCCCGAAACTCCTCAAAAATATGAACGGTTCCGGTGACGTTGGGGTCCCGGTAGGGGGCATCGGGATGATAGGGAGGAACCGCCAGCTCTTGGCGGGTGCGAAAGGGGGTCTCAATTCTGCCAATGGGTTGGAGGATAATTTCCTTGGTCATATGCCCTTGTCATCCTTTCTTTATCATGGATTCATGGTGGGGAGTTGGTTTTGTGTAGATACCAACACCGGCTTGACCGTCCAATGCGGTGCCTTTTTCTATTTCCACATTCTGCGTCTTTTGGGTGGAAAGATCTCGTCATTTACCCACGCAAAAGCGGGAAAACACCTGGTCTACCACCGCTTCGGTCACTCGCTTTCCGGTCAGAGCAAGCAGGCTGTCCAGAGCGGCATCCAGGCAAACGCCCACTGCATCCAAGGTCATTCCCTGCTCCAGTGCCTCCAGAGCTTCTTGAATGCATTGTTCCGCCTTTCTCAGGCAGTCCATCTGCCGCTCCCCCATGGCCATGGCGGCGGTGGTGTCAATGTGATGCAGCTCCAGCGCCTCCAAAATGGCCTGTTCCAGCTGGTCTCTGCCGGTGCCGGTATAGGCGGAAATTTCCACCACCTTGCCCAGAGCCTGTTGAATCTTCTGCCGGTCTGCCCGGGAGGGAAGGTCGTTTTTGTTGACCACCCCGATGCAGTGTTTGCCCCGCAACAGTTCCAGCAGCTTGACATCCTGCTCGGATAATTCATCGGAGCCGTCGAACACCGCCAAAATCAAATCGGCACTTTGCAGGCGGCTAAGGGACCGCTCCACCCCGATTTTTTCCACTGCATCCTCGGTTTCCCGAATGCCGGCAGTATCCATGAGATTTAACAAAATCCCGCCAACGGTGACGGTCTCCTCCACCACGTCCCGGGTGGTGCCGGGAATTTGGGTGACAATGCTCCGCTCCGCTCCTGTCAGCAGGTTCATCAGGGTGGATTTGCCCACATTGGGCTTGCCGATGATGGCGGTGGCCGCTCCCTCCCGAATCAGCCGGCCCTGTTCCCCTTTTTTTAGAAGAGTCTGAAGCTCAAACAGCACATCCTCCAAGGCCTTTTGCAGCTCTGCCGGGTCCACCGGAATCAAATCCTCCTCGGGGTAATCGGACCAGGCGGCAATGTGGGAGGACTGCTCCAGCAAAGCCTGACAAAAAGCATCCGCCTGCTTGGAAAGGCTCCCCTCCCGAATGGAAAGGGCAGCTCGCAGGGCAGCTTCTCCCCTTGCACTGACCAGATCCATCACACCTTCGGCCTGGGCAAGATCCATCTTGCCGTTGAGAAAGGCCCTGCGGGTAAATTCGCCAGGGCCGGCGGGAGAGGCCCCGGCTTCCAGACAAAGGCGCAGCACCTGCCGCACCGCCCAAGGACCGCCATGACAGCACAGCTCCACCACATCTTCCCCCGTATAGCTTTTGGGAGAGCGGTAGACAAAGGCTACGGCTTCGTCCACCGGTGTGCCGTCCAAGCGGTAAATCTTGCCCAACGCTCCGGTGTAACCTCCCAGTTTTTCGATGCTGCGCCTAGGATCATAAGGTTTAAAAATTCGCCCTGCCACCTCAAAAGCCTCTTTCCCGGTGAGGCGTATCATCCCCACCGCCCCTACACCGGAGGGAGTGGAAATGGCTGCGATGGTTTTTTGCTGCAATTTGGACATGATGGTTCCCCCAAGTCATTGGTTGTTTCTGTGACGATCTCTTCTTTGGACCCTGCCAACCGGTGCGCAAATCCTCTTATCTCTAGAATACCCAAACCACTGGGATCCAATAAAAAAAGGGAGAAGGCTGACACCCACTCCCTTACAACGTTTCTTATTCCAAATCAATCTTGCCGTACAAAGGTTGGTCGGCAGCCTCGCTGGGCGGCGAAACAGGCTCTTTGACAGGCTGAGAAACAACAACCTGCTTCTGCTCCCGCACGCCTTTTGCGCTGCTGCGGCGCTCTCTGCCCCGCCCTTTGCTGCTCTTGCGCTCGGGGCGGCCCGATGCCGCTTTTCCACCTTTGCGCCCGCTTTTGGCCGTGGGTGTGGTGATGACCACCCGGCGGTTGGGTTCTTCTCCCACAGAAGTGGAGCTGACGCCCTCAATGGTGGACACGGTGGCGTGAATAATCCGCCGCTCAAAAGGATTCATAGGTTCCAGTGTCTTGCTGGTATTGGTTTTAAGTACCTGCTCCGACACCCGATGAGCCAAAGCTTCCAGCGTTGCTTTCCGCTTAACCCGATAATCGCCGCAATCCACCGTAATGCGCAGGTAATCTCCTTCCATGCGGTTGGCCACCAGGCCGGAAAGATACTGAAGGGCATCCAACGTCTCGCCCCGGCGCCCGATGATGGCGCCTAAATTTGCCCCCTGAACCGAAAGGCAGACACCGCCTTCTTCCCAGATTGGCTGAATGGCCACCTCGCTGGTAACGAGGTGCTGAAAAATTCCCTCCAGATAAGCGATTGCGGTCGCTGATTTTTCCATCATCTCAGGGGTAATGGTTTCTGCGCTCAGGGGAGCTTTTTCTTCCTTGACCAAAGCTTCGGTTGTCTTTACTTCTGCCTTGCGCTCCGCAGCCGGTTTTTTCTCTTTTTGCTTTGCGGGGGATGCCGGCTTTGGCTTTCTTTTCTCTTTTGCTTCCTGACGAGGCGGTTCCGGCTTTTTGGGTTCCGGTTGCCGCGGGACTGCTTCCGCCTTCTGTTTGGACCGGACCACTTCTTCCTTAAGGTAGACACGTACCTTTGCAGGGTAGGTTTTCAGCCCGAGAAAGCCTTTTCTCGGAAAGTCGATTATTTCGAAATCACAGCTTTCCAGATCGTGCCCCAATTTTTGACACGCCGAACTGATTGCTTCATCAACGGTTCTACCGGTTTCGATGATTTCGGTTACCATGCGCCTCTCTCCTTATTTCTAGGCGGGAATTCTACAGATCGTCGTCGTTGACATCCTCGTATACCTCGCCATATTTTTCCGCATCCCGTCTGCGTGCCTCCGCCAACTTCCGGCGATTCTGCTCTTTTTTGGAAAGGGCAATCACTTCCTCTTGGTCGCCCTGTTCCTTGGCCCGCTTTTTGGCTTCTATGCGCTCTTGGCGTTCCCGCTCTTTGCGCTCTTCAAATTCCCTCTTTGCTTTTTCGGCAATTTCCTTGGGGTTGTAGAACTTAAAAACCACAAGGTTCTGAAGCAAGCCCACCACGTTGGAATAGGTCCAGTAAAGGCCAACTCCGGCCGGTACGCTAAAGGTAAAGATGACAGAAAAAATAGGCATGGTCAGCATCATAGCTTTCATGCTGCCGGCTCCCGCCTGACCTTCGGTGGTGGCGGAGGTGGTCTTTAGAGTGTTGATGGACAACAACAGAGAGGTAATACCCGACAAAATGGGAATGAGTATAACCGGATTAAACTGACCTTTTAACAGATCAAAGAACATGCTGCTTTCGGGCTGACCAATCAGATCGATGCCCAAAAACATCAGGTTAGGGGCAAACTCCTGCACTTTGGCCACACTCTCTGCTCCAAAGCTCAGATTGAGAAAGGGCTGGGGGTTGTTGAGAATCTCCTTGACAATGGGCAGATGAGAGCTCATGGCCCGGGCGCCGTACTGAGAAAGATCGGGGAGCAGAGTTTGAGCTTCCTGAATAAATGCGGCAGGCAACCGCAGAATGTGCTTCAAAGGTTTGTAAATGACATCGATGATGCCAAACAGAATTAAAAACTGTACCACCATAGGCAGACAACCCGACATGGGGTTGTAGTTTTCCTTGCTGTAAAGCGCCATCATTTCTTCGTTGAGCTTTTGGCGGTTGTTGGCGTATTTCTTTTGAATTTCCTCCAACTGAGGCCGCAGCATAGCCATCTTGGCGGTGCTTTTTTGCTGATTGATGGTGACAGGCAGCATAATCAGTCGGGAAAAAATGGTAAACAGCAAAAGCGCCAAACCATAATTTTTCACCACATAATAGAGTATCCACATGACCCACCCCAAGGGGATACCGATCAGTGAATTGATAGCATTAAACATCTACGATTCCTCCGTACATACAAGGTGATAGGGAGATTGAGAATCTTTGGACGGTGGAACGGGATCGTAGCCACCGGGATGCAGGGGGTGGCATTTGAGGATGCGCGCAAGCGCGTAAAACCCGCCCCGCAATGCCCCGTGAACCTCAATGGCCTCGTAGGCATAGGCGGAACAGGTTGGGTAAAAACGACAGGATCGCACCGTAAGGGGCGATATAAACTTCTGGTAAAATCGAAGCAGGAGCAATAAAATAAACTTCATGGATTGTCCTTACTATAGTGCCTTGCCCACCTCAAGAGTTTGGCACTATTTTTTGCTGCTAGTCGACGGAAGGCGGCGACCGGGCAGATTTTTTAAAGCTCCTTCCAGCTCCGCCTTAACCACCTGCATCTTAACATTGGCAGCTCTGGTACGGGCTACAATGACAAAATCCCAGCCAGAGGGGATCTCGTCCTCTAACAAGCGGTAGGATTCCAAAATCACCCGCCTAGCCCGGTTGCGGGCTACCGCCTTGCCAATTTTTTTGGTGGTGGTAATGCCCAGCCTGTTTGTTTTACCCCCTCTGTGGTAGTAGATGGCCATACAAGGGGTCACCTGAATCTTGCCTCTGCGGTAAAGGCGCCGAAACAGATAATTTTCCCGAATCATGGAAGTTTTTTTCATGTTAGGATTAGGATGCGCAGAAAGCGCCTGATTTTTCACCGGACGAAAAAGAAAAGCCACAGGTTGCTGTGGCCGCGCTTTTGGTCTAGTGAGTCAGGCGCGCCCTGCCTTTCAGCCTTCTGGAGGCCAGCACCTTTCTCCCGCTTCTGGTTTTCATCCTTTTGAGAAAGCCATGCTCTTTTTTACGCTGCAATTTTTTGGGCTGATAGGTTCTTTTCACGCCGATACCCTCCTTTCGGGGAAAACGGGACAAAGCCACCCTTGCCCCTACAAAGTAGTATTATATCCCATGGCTTTGCTATATGTCAAGGGATTGTCCACAAAAACAAAGGATTTGCCTTCCCCCTTCCGGGGGCTTTCTCCTGCCGTGCCAAAGGGGAAAATGCCGCAAAAACGGCGATTAGGCACTGCAAAACCAAAGGAAAGGGGAATTTTTTCCATATATTTTGCATATCCTATCTATTGATCTTATTTAAATTCCTCGTTCTCTCCCTTTTTAGGATGCCCCGATTCGCCCCCTCTCATGCTTTTGGAAGAGTCAAAAATACGCCGGAGGTGCTTATTCTTACTTTATTATATAATGTATCAAAATAGGTTGTGGAAAACCTTGAAAAACAACGGGTTTCGTGCTATAATTGCTTCGGGTAAAGTCTGTGAATAATTTATTTTTCCACTGTCATTCCCCTATGTTTCCTCATCTTATCCACAGACCTTTTTGATGTGGCGCTTACGTTGCCGCATTTTTATTTTTAACCCGTTATATTGTTTGGGTGCGCAAGGAGAGAGCTATGGATTCACTGGATAGTTTTGACCAGGTATTTGAATGGGTAAGCGATTATTGCAAGGGGCAACTTTCTGAAATTGCCCACACACTTTGGATCAAGGACATTGAGCCGGTAGGGTTTTCCGACTCTACCGCGTATTTGCGAGTAAAGACCAAGTTTAAGCAAAACATTGTGCAGGAAAAGTACGCCGATCTTTTGGCCAAGGGCTACGAGCAGGTATTGGGTTTTCCCGTTAAAATCAAGGTGGAATGCGAGGAAGAGGCCCCTCCCGCTCCGGTGGAAACCTCGGAACTGGGCCCCGAATACGAGTATACCTTTGATACCTTTATTGTGGGCAACTCCAACAAGTTTGCCCACGCAGCTTCTTTGGCGGTGGCGGCAAATCCCGGGGGTGCCTACAATCCCCTGTTTATCTACGGTGCTTCGGGACTGGGCAAAACCCATCTTCTCACCGCTGTCTACACCGAAATCGCCAAGACCTTTCCCGAAAAAAAGCAGATCTTCGTCAAGGGAGAGGAGTTTACCAACGAGCTGATCAACGCCATTTCGGAGCAGACCACCAAGGCGTTTCACGAAAAATACCGCTCTGCCGATGTGCTCCACATGGACGACGTCCAGTTTATCGGCGGGAAAGAAAGCACACAGGAGGAGTTTTTCCACACCTTTAACTCTCTGTACCAGGAAGGAAAACAGATCATCCTCACCTCCGACCGGCCGCCCAAAGAAATCAAAACCCTGGAGGAAAGGCTGCGCACCCGCTTTGAGTGGGGCCTTTTGGCCGATGTGCAGCCCCCCGATTTTGAAACCAGAACCGCCATCATCCACCGCAAGGCGGAGCAGATCGGCATTGAGGTGCCCACCGAAGTGGCGGAATACATTGCCAATCGCCTCAAAACCAACATCCGCCAGCTGGAAGGGGCCGTCAAAAAGCTAAAGGCCTACAAAATGCTGCAAAACTCCCCCCCTTCCATAATGGTAGCACAAAACACCATTCGGGACATTCTCAACGACAATCAGCCGGTTCCCGTCACCATCGACCGCATCATCTCGGAGGTGGGCAGAACCTTTGGCGTATCCCCTGCGGATATCCGCTCCAACAAGCGCAATGCCAATATTTCCAACGCGCGGCAGATCAGCGTCTATGTGGTGCGGGAAATCACCCAAATCTCCATGCAGGCCATTGGAGAGGAATTTGGCGGAAGAGACCATTCCACCATGGTTTACGCCGTACAGCAGGTGGAAAAAAATATGGCCAAAGACCCTCGCTACAAGGAAACGGTGGAGGATATCATCAAAAATATCCGCTCCAACTAGTGGAGCCACATTCCACATTCAACATTCCACCGTTTTTTCAATTTTAAACCCGCTTTTGTTTCTGTTGAGGTTTTCCACGGGTTTTTTCACTTTTTTTCCTCTTTCCACACCAACTTATTCACGTCTTTCCACACCGAACGTTTATTTTCCACCTCCGGGCTTTTCTTTCCCGGTCTTATCAAGAGTTTCAACTTGCTGTTTTTCCCTTTTGTGAAAGGGTTTTGCATCATCATTTGACAATTGCACCGTCACTACTACTACTACTAATCATTATTAAGCTTTGCTTTGCTAGTTTATGTGCATGGAAAACATGTTAAATATACTCCGGGAGGTTCAGTATGAAATGTATCTGCAATAAAGTACTTTTGCGGGAGGCCCTCACCAATGTATCCCGGGTTATCGCTTCCAAAAGCAGTATTCCTGCTTTGGAAGGAGTGCAGCTCAAGGCCTACGGCGACACCCTCACCCTAACCGGCTACGATATGGAGGCAGGGATTACCACCACCATAGATGCGCAGGTGTTGGCGGAGGGAGAGATTGTGCTTCCGGCTCGGTTGTTTTCGGACATGATCCGCAAGATGGCTGCCGAGGACATCAGCATATCGGTAGAAGATAAGCTTCTCACCCAGGTGGTGGGGGGTGCTGCTCGCTTTACCATTATGGGCATTGCATCGGAAGAGTTTCCCGAACTTCCCCGGGTGGAGGAGGGAGAGGGCATCTCCATCCCTCAGGATAAGCTCAAATCCATGATTGAACAAACCCTGTTTGCCATTGCCCAAACCGACACCAAGCCGGTGCACACCGGCAGCCTGTTTGATCTGACAGAGGGAAAGCTCAATGTGGTGTCGGTGGACGGATACCGCCTGGCCCTGCGCAGCGAAGTGGTGGGGGGCGACCAGACCATGAGCTTTGTGGTGCCGGGAAAGGTTCTGGGAGAAATTGTAAAGCTTTTAAAAGAGGACTCCGAAACACCCGCCACCCTGACGGTGAGCAGGCGTCACATTGTCTTTTCCATCGAGAGCTACAGTGTGGTCAGCCGCCTGTTGGAAGGGGAATTTTTGGACTACAAAGTCTCCATTCCTCAAGGGTGTAAAACCACCATTGTCACCAACACCAGAGAGTTTATCGAAGGGGTGGAACGAGCTTCCCTGCTGATATCCGATCGGTTGCGCAGTCCGTTGCGCATCCTCTTTGATCCCGACGGCAGCATTCAGATTTCCTGCTCCACTCCCCTGGGAAAAAGCTACGACGAGGTAAGCTGCACCCTGGAGGGCGAAGGGGTAGAAATGGGCTTTAACAACAAATATATTATGGACGCTTTGAAGGCGTCGGGCAGCGATGAGGTGCGCTTGGAACTTTCGGGGCCTTTGTCCCCCATCAAAGTCCTTCCGCTGGAGGGAGATGAGTTCCTCTTCCTGGTGCTGCCGGTGAGGCTAAAACATGAAGGTTGAGCAAATTGCCATTACTACGGACTTTATTAAGCTGGACAGCTTTTTAAAGTTTGCCGGTGTCTGCGGCACCGGTGGAGAAGCCAAAATCCTGATCAGCGAAGGTTGTGTTTTGGTGAATGGAGAAACCTGCACCATGCGGGGTAAAAAGTTGTACCCCGGCATGATAGTGGAGGTAGCGGAAGAAAATACCCGGTATGAGGTAATTGTCGGTGTACGTTGAAGAGCTGAGACTTTCGGGTTTTCGCAATTTGTCCGATTTGGTTCTTCAGCCCCACCATGGGGTCAACGTCATCAGCGGCGACAATGCCCAGGGAAAAACCAATCTGCTGGAAGCCATTTGGCTGTTTACCGGAGCCAGAAGTTTTCGCGCCGCCAAGGACAGCGACTATATTCGCTTTGGGGGCCAGTGTGCCAGGCTTTCCCTTTCCTTCCATGGGGAGGGAAGAAGCCAGACGGCAGAGATTTCCATGGCTTCGGAACAGGAGAAAAAGTATATTTATCTCAACGGCATCAAGCTGGAACGCCGCTCTCTGCTTGCAGGGCGGTTCTGCGCCGTGGTATTTTCTCCCGATCATCTGGAGCTGGTCAAAAGGGAGCCTCAAAAACGGCGCAATCTGCTGGACACCTCCCTGTGTCAGGCCTATCCCAAATACGAAAAGGTGCTGGACTCCTACGAAAAGATTCTCCGGCAGCGCTCCTTTGTCCTAAGGGATGCTCAAATCCATGACCAGCTGCTGGATATGCTGGATGTATGGGATGCAAGTCTTGTGGAGTATGCCGGCTACATCACCTGGATGCGCCTGCGCTACACCCAAAAGCTGGCGGCATACGCTGCCCAGGTTTACCAGGGCATTTCGGGAGGAAGAGAGAGCTTTTCGGTCCGCTATCTGTCCAGCTGTGGGCCTATGCCGGAACAGGCGGAGCGGGCCCAAGTGACCGCCCTTGTGGATGAGGCAGTCAAACAGTCCCGGGGGCAGGATATTAAGATGGCAAAAACCCATGTTGGCCCCCACCGGGACGATTTGGAAATAGAAGTGAACGGCAAATCCGCCCGCTCCTTTGGCTCGCAGGGGCAGCAGAGAAGCTGCGTCCTGGCCCTTAAGCTGGCGGAATGCCGCATTTTAGAGGAGGGCATGAAGGAGCCTCCCGTCATTTTGCTGGACGATGTGATGAGCGAGCTGGATGAGGGAAGGCGAAACTACCTTCTCAATCACCTGAAGGGGCGACAGGTTTTTATCACCTGTTGTGACGATGACATGATCGCATCCCTAAACGGCGGAAAAGTGTTTCAGATTTCTGGCGGTATGGTGTTGTAGCGGAAGAGCTTTCTGGAAGGAGAGGACAAGGTGTATCTGTATCTGGGACAAACCACGGTGATCAACACCCTGGATATCATCGGTATTTTTGATTTGGACAACACCTCCACCTCCCGGTTGACCCGGCAGTTTTTGCGGGAAGCGCAGAAAAAAGGTCATGTGGTGGAGGTGACCTCAGAAATTCCAAAGAGCTTTGTTCTTTGTCAGGAGAAAAACACCACCAAAGTTTATCTTTCTCAAATTGCCGCTGCCACCTTAAAAAAACGGGCGGGCTTTTTGCGGGAATTTGCAGTTCCTTAACGGCTGCAATTTCTGGTTAAGGGCCGCAGTATCATAGAATCGGGAAGGAATGGATAATCCAATGCAAAACAACCCCGAACTGGAAAACAAGCTGGAAAACTATGACGAAAGTCAAATTCAGGTTTTAGAGGGCCTGGAGGCTGTTCGCAAACGTCCCGGCATGTATATTGGCACCACAGGGCCACGGGGACTTCATCATCTGGTATACGAAATTGTAGACAACTCCATTGACGAAGCTCTGGCAGGTTTTTGCGATCATATCGAAGTGCAGATTTTGCCGGGAGACATCATCAAAATATCCGATAACGGACGAGGAATTCCCACCGGAATCCATCCCACCCAGGGCATTTCTACCCTGACGGTGGTCTTTACGGTGCTGCACGCCGGCGGCAAGTTTGGCGGTGGCGGCTACAACGTTTCCGGCGGTTTGCACGGTGTGGGCGCGTCGGTGGTCAACGCCTTGAGCCAGTGGCTGGAGGTGGAGGTCTGCGACGGCGAAACCCGCTTTTATCAGCGGTTTGAACGGGGGGTTCCGGTCACCGAGGTGGAAACCTCCCCCTGCAGCGATGAGCGGGGTACCCGCATTGCCTTTAAGCCGGATCCCGATATTTTTGAGGATACCAGCTTTGATCACAACATTTTGTTGGACAGGCTGCGGGAGCAGGCCTTCCTCAATGCAGGCATTGCCATCACCATTACCGACCTGCGGGGAGAGGAGCCTCTCTCCACCAACCTAAAGTATGACGGTGGCATCATTTCCTTTGTGGAGCACTTAAACCGGAACAAGGCAAAGATTCACGAGGATGTGATCTTTCTTTCCGCCAAGTCGGGCACCTCTTCGGCAGAGGTGGCCATCCAGTATAATGACAGCTACAACACCCTGCTCCTTTCCTTTGCCAACAACATTCACACCGGAGAGGGCGGCACCCACGAAATTGGGTTTAAAAATGCTCTTACCCGGGTGATGAACGATTATGCCCGGAAAAATAACATCCTCAAGGAAAAGGACGCCAACCTCTCCGGCGAAGACGTTCGGGAGGGAATGACCGCCATTGTGTCGGTCAAGCTCATCGATGCCCAGTTCGAAGGCCAGACCAAGGCCAAGTTGGGCAATACCGAAATTCGCGCCTTGGTGGAGCAGTTGGTGGGCGAAAAGCTATCCACCTACCTGGAGGAAAATCCGGCGGTGGCCAGAGCCATTTTGGAAAAATCCCTGGGGGCCGCCAGAGCCCGGGAAGCTGCCCGAAAAGCCCGGGAGCTGACCCGGCGCAAATCGGCGCTGGAAAGCGCTGCCCTCCCCGGTAAACTGGCAGACTGCATCAACCGGGACAACGTCACCACAGAAATTTATATCGTTGAGGGAGATTCCGCTGGCGGCTCGGCCAAACAGGGCCGAGATAGAACCTTTCAGGCCATTCTTCCCCTGTGGGGCAAGATGCTTAACGTGGAAAAAACAAGGCTGGACAAGGTATACGGCAACGATAAGCTGATGCCTGTGATTACCGCCCTGGGCTGCGGTATGGGTGAGGATTTTGATCTGGAAAAGCTGCGGTACGGCAAGGTGATTATTATGGCGGACGCCGACGTGGACGGTTGCCATATCCGCACCCTGCTCCTCACCTTCTTCTTCCGCTTTATGGAGCCCCTCATCCGGGCGGGGCATATCTACATTGCCCAGCCTCCCCTGTACAAGCTTCAGCGGGGCAAAGAGGTGCGCTATGCCTACTCCGACCGGGAGCGGGACAAGTATATCAGCGAAATGAATCCGGAAGGGACAGCCAAGCTGGAAATTCAGCGATACAAGGGCCTTGGTGAAATGGATCCCGAACAGCTTTGGGAAACCACCATGAACCCGGAAAACCGGTTCCTTTTACAGGTTACCCTTTCGGACGCTGCCGCAGCGGACGAGATCTTTACCATTTTGATGGGAGACAAGGTGCAACCCCGCCGGGAGTTTATCGAGCAGAACGCCAGATACGTCAAAAATCTGGACGTATAGAAGATGCTTTTACACACAACAAGTGCCGGAAGATTTTGCACCGCATTTGGAATCATAGCCTGCGCCTCTGTGCGCAAAAGGTGGTTATAAAATGAAGGTATTGGACAACGAACGCATTATTCAGGTGGACATTGAAGACGAGATGAAAAAATCCTTTTTGGATTATTCCATGTCGGTCATTGTCAGCCGGGCTTTGCCCGACGTGCGGGATGGCCTAAAGCCGGTCCACCGGCGGATCCTCTACACCATGTACGAGGACGGCTTTACCCCCGACAAACCCCACCGAAAATGCGCCACCACAGTCGGCGACGTGCTGGGCCGCTACCATCCCCACGGGGACGGGTCGGTTTACGATGCCTTGGTGCGCTTGGCTCAGGATTTTTCTCTGCGCTATCCTTTGGTGGAAGGCCACGGAAACTTCGGTTCGGTGGACGGAGATCCCCCCGCCGCTTACCGGTATACCGAGGCGCGGATGAGCAAAATCTCCGTCAATATGCTCACCGATATCGACAAGGAAACGGTGGATTTTGCCTCCAACTACGACGATCACCGCAAGGAGCCCACGGTGTTGCCCTCCCGCTTTCCCAACCTGCTGGTCAACGGCAGTATGGGCATTGCGGTGGGTATGGCAACCAACATTCCTCCCCACAACCTGGGGGAGGTGATTGACGGCGTCAACTGCCTGATTGATAATCCCGATGCCACCCTGGATGAGCTGATGCAATACATCAAAGGGCCCGACTTTCCCACCGGGGGCATTATTATGGGCCGGGCAGGCATTCGCAGCGCCTATGGCACCGGCCGTGGAAAGATTGTGCTCCGGGGCCGGGCGGAAATTCGGGAGGCCAAAAACGGCCGGATGCAAATTGTCATCACCGAGCTGCCCTACTCCGTCAACAAGGCAAGGTTGATCGAGCATATTGCCAACTTGGTCAAGGAAAAGCGGATTGAAAGCATCTCCAACATTGCCGACCACTCCGACCGGGATGGCATGGAAATCCTCATTGATCTCAAGCGAGATGCCAATGCTCAGGTCACCCTCAATCAGCTCTACTCCTTTACCCAGCTCCAGTCCACCGAGGGTGTCATCATGCTGGCACTGCACAATGGAGTGCCCAAGGTGATGACCCTGAAGGAAATGCTGCGCCACTACATCGACTTCCAGTGCGAGGTCATTCGGCGTAGAACCCAGTACGAGCTGCGCCGGGCCAAAGAGCGGGCGCATATTTTGGAAGGTTTGGTCATTGCCCAGGACAATATCGATGAAGTCATCGATATCTTCCGCACCTCCAAGACCATCCCTCACGCCAAGGAGCGCTTGGTGGAGCGGTTTGGCCTTTCCGATGAACAGGCCACCGCCATTGCTCAGATGACCATCGGCAGACTGACCGGTCTGGAGCGGGAAAAGCTGGAAAATGAACTGGCCGAGCTGGAAAATAAAATTGGCGAATACGAGGCGATTCTGGCCGATCACAATCGGGTGCTGACCATTGTGAAGGATGAGCTGAGCGAAATTCGCAAGAAGTACGCCGACCCCCGCCGCACCGAAATTCAGGCGGTAAGCGGTGAGGTGGATATTGAGGATTTGATTCCGGTGGAGGACCGGGTGATTACCCTAACCCATTACGGATACCTCAAATCCCAAAGCCTGGACACCTACAAAACCCAGCACCGGGGCGGACGGGGCATTTCGGGCATGCAGCAGCGGGAAGAGGACTTTGTGCAGGAATTGTTTATTGCCTCCACCCACGACTATATCATGTTCTTTACCAACCACGGCCGCTGCTACCGCCTGAAGACCTATGAAATTGGGGACAGCAGCCGGGCTTCCAAGGGCATTAATGTGGTCAATCTCCTCCCCATCGAAGGGGACGAAAAAATTGCCGCCATGATTAAGATGAGCCGGTTTGACGAAGATCTGTACCTGGTCATGCTGACCAAAAACGGCATCATCAAGCGCACTCACCTAAGCCAGTATCGGAACGTTCGCCGCAGCGGCCTCATTGCCATCAATTTGGACGAGGGAGACGAGCTTTGCGGTGTTCGCCTGACCACCGGAGAAAACGAGCTGCTGGTTGCCACCAGAGACGGCTACGCCATCCGCTTCCGGGAGAGCGATGCCCGCGCCATGGGCCGCAATTCCAGAGGAGTTAAGGCCATTACCCTGCAGGGGGACGACAAGGTGGTGGATTTTGCCCGGATTCACCACGATGGTTCCCTTGTACTCACCGTTTCGGCAGACGGCAAGGGCAGACGGACCGATGTTTCCGAGTATCGCCTCCAGACCCGGGGCGGCAAGGGAATTCGCAACTACTACACCGAAAAACACGGCGAAGTAGCCGGGGTGAAGATGGTGGGCGAAGAGGACGATGTATTCCTGATTTCGGACGATGGCATCATCATCCGCATTGCTGCGGCAGAAATCACCCGGCAGAGCCGTTATGGCGGCGGCGTTTTGGTTATGCGGCTGGACGGTGACCGCAAGGTGGTTACGTTGGCTCGGGCACCCGGGGAAAACCTGGAGGACGCCGACGGGGAACCTGTGGAGGTGGAAGAAGAAAACACCTCTGCCCCCGATGAGGAGAAGGATGCCTCCAGCGAGGAAGAGTAAAACAAAACATTTTCCTGACAATGGCAGGAAACCATTCTTTGTGCAGCAGGATACCGCCCGTTTGTCAAACGGGCGGTATCCTTTCCCACTTGGTGTTGCCTTTTCCTTTCTGCAAAGAAAAAAGCTCACAGAAAACTCTGTGAGCTTGGGGTGTAAGACCTTTTTTGCGTATGTGATGGTTAATCTACAATGAATCTCTTGATAGCTGCAACAAAATCCTCGGTGGAATCCGAGTGGATGTTGACTTTAATGGGTTTGGAAAGATCCAGGGAGAAGATGCCCATGATGGATTTGGCGTCAACGGCGTAACGGCCACTGACCAGGTCAATCTCATAATCAAATTGGGAGACGATGGAAACAAAATCTTTGACGTCGTTGATGGTGGACAGCAGTACGTTCATGCTCTTCATAGTGTTTCCTCCTTCATTGCAGATGCCGCTAGAGCATACTTCAATTTAATTATACCATTTTTCTACCAATATAACAAGGAAAACCCCAATACGTCAACTTAATATTTGTGTTTTTTTCAAAAAGAGTTTATAATACTATTTCGGTAATTTTATAGTCTCTAACAAGTAAGGAGGGCGGGCCGGTTGGGCTGGCCCTGCCGGGAAAAGGGGGTATTGTATGCTGGAACAGCAGCGAGCAGCTTTTTACACCTTGGGCTGCAAGGTAAATCAATACGAAAGCAACGCCATGATGAGCGCTTTTGAAGAAGCGGGGTTTACCATTGTGGAGCCGGAAGAAGAGGCAGAGGTTTATGTCATCAATTCCTGCACCGTAACCGCCACCGGCGATAAAAAAAGCCGTCAGGCTCTGCGCCGCTTTCGCAGACGGTCCCCTCATGCTGTGCTGGTGCTCTGCGGCTGCTTTCCGCAGGCTTTTCCCCAGCAGGCTTCCCTCATTCCCGAAGCGGATATTGTCATGGGCAGTAAAAATCGCCGGGAGGTTTTGCAGGCGGTGCAGAACCGTCTGGCCGGCGGAGAGCGGCTGGTAAAGATTCTTCCCCACTCGGTGGGAGAACCCTTTGAGCCGATGAAGATTGGGAACTTTCATTCCAGAACCCGCGCATTTTTAAAAATTCAGGACGGCTGCGAGCGGCGATGCTCCTACTGCATCATCCCCGATGCCCGGGGCCCCATTCGCTCCAAACCCCTGAAGGATATCCAAGAAGAGCTGGCTTTGCTGGGCGCCCAAGGCTACCGGGAGGTGGTGCTGGTGGGGATTAATTTAAGCTGCTATGGCCTGGACTTGGGCCTTTCCCTCACCGATGCTCTACAGGTTGCCTGCCACACACCGGGAATTTCCCGGGTGCGATTGGGTTCCTTGGAGCCGGAGCTGCTCACCGATGCCATGATGGAGCAGTGGAAAAAGCTGCCGGGGCTTTGCCCTCAGTTTCATCTCTCTCTTCAAAGTGGCTGCGATGCCACCTTAAAGCGGATGAACCGGCAGTACGACACCGATGAATACCGCAGAATTGCTGCCGCTCTGCGCAGGGCCTTTCCCGGCTGTGCCCTCACCACCGATGTGATGGTGGCATTTCCCGGGGAAACTCAGGAGGAATATGCAGCCAGTGAGGCTTTTGTCCGAGAGATGAACTTTGCCCGAACCCATGTGTTTGTCTACTCTCCTCGCCCCGGCACTCCCGCCGCTTTGATGCCTCAGGTGGATAAGCAAGAAGCCTCTCAAAGAGCCAAATTAATGGCGCAAGCAGCCGAGGATTGCCGCGCCCGGTTTTTAAAGACGCAGCTGGGCAGTGTGCAGCCGGTTCTATGGGAAAACAGGGACAGCAAGGGACTTTGGCAGGGTTATACCCCCAACTATACTCAGGTGTATCTAAGCAGTGACCGGGAGCTGGGAGGACAAATTACAGAGGTTGAGTTAACCCAGCCGTATCAGGACGGTTGTATGGGAAGGTTGGCGGAAGGATAAGATGGAATATCAGGCAGGAACAATTGATGTGGCAGTTATCGGTGCCGGACATGCAGGCATCGAGGCGGCTTTGGCCTGTGCGCGCCTCGGCATGCGGACCGTTCTCTTTACCCTTTCCTTGGAGGCTGTGGCCAATCTGCCCTGCAATCCTTCCATTGGAGGAACGGCCAAGGGCCATTTGGTAAGGGAAATTGACGCTTTAGGGGGCGAGATGGGCCGAGCCGCTGATGCCATGACCCTTCAGAGCCGGATGCTCAATCGAGGCAAAGGCCCTGCAGTACACAGCCTGCGGGCGCAAATCGATCGAGCCGGCTACCGCATGCACATGAAGAAGATCCTGGAACAGCAAAAGGGACTTCTTCTGCGGCAGGCAGAAATTGTGGACATCCGAACCGATGAAAACGGCCGTGCCTGCGCCGTGGTCTCCGAGCATGGAGCCGTTTGGCAAACCAAAGCGGTAATCCTGTGCACCGGCACCTACCTGCAGGCCAAAACTTTTGTGGGAGACAGCGTGCGGGAAAGCGGCCCCGACGGGTTGCAGCCGGCCAACCGCCTCACCTCCTGTCTTGTCAGGCTGGGGCTGCCCATTCGCCGCTTTAAGACAGGTACTCCCGCCCGGGTGCACCGGGACAGCATCGATTTTGAGCGGCTGGAGGTGCAGCCGGGGGACGATCCCATTACTCCCTTTTCGTTCGAGACCAAATATCCCCTTAAAAACAAGATGGATTGCTACATTGCCTACACCAACGAAGAAACCCACCGCATCATCCGGGAAAATCTGCACCGTTCCCCTCTTTACGCCGGCGTCATTCAGGGGGTGTCCACCCGTTACTGCCCCAGTCTGGAGGACAAGGTGGTGCGGTTTGCCGACAAGCCCCGCCATCAGGTGTTTGTAGAGCCTGTTGGATTGGATACGGCGGAAATTTATCTGCAGGGGGCTTCCTCCTCCCTGCCGGAAGATGTGCAGATCGCCTTTTACCGCTCTATGGACGGTTTTTCCCGGGTTGAGCTGATGCGCACCGCTTATGCCATTGAATACGATTGCTTGGATCCTCTCTCCTTGCGGCCTACCTTGGAGTGCAAAGAGATTCCCGGGCTGTTTACCGCGGGACAGGTGAACGGAACCTCCGGCTATGAGGAGGCAGCGGCACAAGGTATTGTTGCGGGAATCAATGCTGTCCACTATATATTGGGAAAACCTCCCTTTGTTTTGGAGCGCAGCAGCTCCTATATCGGCACCTTGATTGACGATCTGACCACCAAGGGCTGCTCTGACCCTTATCGGATGATGACCTCCCGCTCGGAGTACCGCCTTCTCCTTAGGCAAGACAACGCCGACGCCCGCCTCACTCCCTTGGGCCGTCAGGTTGGGCTGATTTCCGATGAGCGGTGGCGGGATTTTCAGAAGAAGATGGAGTGGATTGACCAAGAGCTAAGGCGAATTCATAAAGTCAACCTCTCCCCTACTTCGGCATTAAATGAGTTGATTGTTTCACGTGGAACATCTCCTGTCACCACGGGGGTGAAGTTGGCAGACCTTATTCGCCGGCCCCAGTTAGACTACCGGTTTTTGGCACCGGTGGATGAGGGGCGCCCTGCTCTGCCGGACGATGTGATTGAGCAGGTGGAGCTTTCCATCAAGTATGAAGGCTATATCAAAAAGCAGCTGGCGCAGGCGGAAGAGTTTTCCCGCATGGAGCGAATGCTGTTGCCGGAGGATATGGACTACCATCAGATCACCGGCATTCGTTTAGAGGCGCGGGAAAAGCTGGATAAGGTGCGTCCCAGAAGTTTGGGCCAGGCGTCCCGGATTTCGGGGGTGAGCCCGGCGGATATCTCGGTGCTGATGATTTGGCTGGAAAGCCATGGGAGGAAGCAACATGACTGAGCTAAGGCAGATGGCCCAGGATGAGGAAATTCTTCTGGATGACGCCATGCTAAAGGATTTTGCAGCGTATCGGGAGATGTTGCTGGACTGGAACAGCCGGATGAACCTTACCGCCATTACCGACCCGCGGGAGATTTTAATCAAGCACTTTCTGGACAGTATTTTGCTTTTGCGTTGGTGGAAGATACCGCAGAACGCCAGCATCATCGATGTGGGAACGGGGGCAGGCTTTCCCGGTATTCCATTGAAGATTGTGCGGCCGGATCTTCGGCTGACTTTATTGGACAGTCTGAAAAAACGAGTTGCCTTTTTGACAGAGGTATCGGAGCGATTAAACCAGCAAAATCAATGCATTCACGGCAGGGCAGAGGATTTGGCCCATGATGAAGTGCATCGGGAGCAGTATGATATTGCAACCGCCCGGGCGGTCGCTTCGCTGCCTGTCCTGAGTGAGCTTTGTTTGCCTTTTGTCAAAAGGGGTGGGGTCTTTTTGGCGATGAAAGGGCCGGACAGTCAGGAGGAGCTGGAAAAAGCCCTTGGCGGGATCCCCTTGCTGGGCGGAGCACTAAAGAGCACGGTCACGTATGCCTTGCCGGACAGCGCGGGGCGAACCTTATTTGTCCTGGAAAAATCATCGCAAACGCCGACAAAATACCCCAGAAAGCATGGAAAGATTGCAAAAGCGCCTTTGATATGAGGCGCTTTGTTTTTTTTCGACGGAAAATTGGTGACCAGCATCGCTAAAATTCGGGATGCCTGTGTGCTAAACTGAAATCATCTTTTGGGGCAGGTGAAGGAAATGGATTTGCCGTTCATGAAACAGCGAGTGAAGGAAATTAACAAAGTAATACTTTTGCCGGTTAAAGAAATTTCGCCCAACCCAAACCAACCCAGAACATATTTTGATCCTGTTGCTCTGGAGGAACTTTGCCAGAGCATTTTAGCCAATGGACTGCTTCAGCCCATAACTGTCCGGCTAAGGGAAAATGGCCGGTACGAGCTGGTGGCCGGAGAGAGAAGATGGCTGGCTTTCCAGCGGTTGGGACGCTCCCACATTCCTTCCATTGTAGAAGAATATACCGACCAGCAGAGTTCTATGCTGGCACTGATTGAGAACCTCCAGCGCAGAGACCTCAACTTTTTTGAAGAGGCGGCCGCCATCGACAGGCTGATGCGGGAGCTAAACTTAACGCAGCAGCAAATCAGCATGAAGATTGGAAAGGCCCAGTCCACGGTGGCCAATAAACTGCGTCTCCTTCGGTATCCTACCTCCATTCGAGAGATGATTCTAAAAGCAGGGTTAACCGAACGTCATGCCCGGGCGGTCCTCAAGCTGCCGGACTTTGCCGACTCCAAGCATATTCAATATATCATCAAACATCAGCTCAATGTGGAGCAAACGGAACGCTATGTGGCGGATTATCTGCGCAAGCTGGAACCCAAAAATCCCTCTACCCGTCTGCTGGTCATTAAGGATATGAGAATCTTTCTCAACTCCATCAACAAAGCCGTTAAGTTAATGCAAAGCTCTGGCATCGAGGTGGATTCTCAAAAGAACGAGACAGATGAATATGTGGAAATGACCATTCGCATTCCCAAAGCAGCAGTATACCGAAAACGAGAAGCTGCCTATTAACGCTACGCCTTACTATATCCAAAAGGATTTTAGTAAACACACCTGTGCTGATTGCAACAAAAGCCGTCATCCGACGGCTTTTGTTGTTTTTTACCCCTCCTTGTTCCATGTGGAACAGCGAACAGGGTAGATATTTGGTGTAAAAAATGCTATACTGAAAAGCATGATGTTACCAAAAGGAAGGCGGGGGTACAAGTGGGCAGGATCATTGCGGTGGCCAATCAAAAGGGCGGTGTGGGAAAAACAACCACAGCGGTGAACTTGGCATCCGCCTTGGGACGTGCCGGGAAGAAAATCCTGGTGGTGGATGTGGATCCCCAGGGGAATGCCACCAGCGGATTGGGAGTACATAAGCGCCAAACTGCATGCTCCACCTACAATCTGTTGATTGCCAATGCCGGCATTGAGGACGTTCTCATCCGGACAAGCTATCAAAATTTGGATTTACTTCCCTCCAACATGAGTTTGGCAGGTGTGGAAATTGAACTGGTAGAGATGCCGGAGCGGACCTATCGGCTGCGCCAGGCTCTTGCCCCGGTGAAGGAACAATATGATTTTATCTTTATCGACTGTCCCCCCTCTCTGGGACTCATTACCCTCAATGCCCTTACGGCGGCGGATGGGCTGCTGGTGCCCATTCAATGCGAGTACTATGCTTTGGAGGGACTCAGCCAGCTGGTTTCCACCGTGCGGCAGGTAAAGAGAATGTACAACTCCGACATTGACTTCGAGGGTGTGCTTCTCACCATGTTCGACAATCGACTCAATCTGACCATGCAGGTGGTATCGGAAGTCAAGCGGCATTTTGCGGATACGGTTTACAAAACTGTGATTCCCCGGAATGTCCGTCTTTCGGAGGCTCCCAGCTATGGACAGCCTATTCAGTATTATGAGCAGAGCTCCAAAGGAGCACAGGCTTACGACGATTTGGCAAAAGAATTTTTAAAGAGGCAAAAAAAGAGGGGAGGGATAAAAGGTGGCTAAGCGCAGTGGTCTTGGAAAAGGACTAGATGCCTTGTTTTTGGACAACAATACAGAGGACGGCTCTGTGACCAATTTAAAGATCACAGAGATTGAGCCCAATAAGGACCAACCCCGTACTCTGTTTGACGAAGAGGCTCTGCGTGAGCTGGCCGACTCCATTCGCATTCATGGCGTGATTCAGCCTCTGGTGGTTCGCCCCATGGACAAAGGGGGCTATCAGATTGTGGCCGGCGAACGCCGCTGGCGGGCTGCCCGAATGGCCGGCCTTTCGGAAGTGCCTGCGGTGATTCGCCAACTGGAAGACCATGAAACTCTGGAAATTGCCATCATCGAGAATCTCCAGCGGGAGGATCTCAATCCCATCGAATTGGCCTTGGGCTATCAGGCTCTGATGGATCAGTACGGGCTGACCCAGGAGCAGGTGGGTGAAAAGCTGGGCAAATCCCGCCCGGTGATTGCCAACACCATCCGTTTGCTTCGGCTTCCCCCCAGTGTCCAGCAACACGTGCAAAGCGGAAAGATTCCCCGGGGCCATGCAAAAGCTTTGCTATCCTTGGAGGATGACGCCCTCATTGAGGAGGTAGCCCAAAAGATTATCTCCGACAACATTTTGGTTCGGGATATTGAAAAGCTTGCCCGGGAGCGGAAAAAGGCAGCAAGCAAAAAAGAGCCCTCCCCTGCTTCTCAGAGCAAAGAATCTGCTTGGGGCAACAATTTTTACAAAGAGATGGAGCTTGCCCTTTCTGCTGAGCTGGGACGGGGTGTTCGCATCAGCTCCAAGGGTAAAAAATATACGTTAGAACTGGACTTTTATAGCGAGGAAGAGCTGGCGGACATAGCAGCTCGACTTACCAAATCCAACTGGTAGAAAGGTGATTTTACATGCTGGACGCAAAACTAATCCGCAACCATCCCGACATGGTAAAGCAAGCCATGAAAAATCGCAATAAGAACATGGATGGGGAGATAGATCAATTTTTAGAAATCGATAAACAGCGCCGCGCTCTGATTCAACAAACCGATGAGCTGAAAAACGAGCAGAATAAAGCCAGCAAGGGAATCCCCCTGCTGAAAAAACAAGGGGCAGACACCACCGAAATCATGGCTCGGATGAAGGCAATCTCCGAGCAAATTAAGGAACTGGACGGAAAGCTGAGTCTGCTGGAAGAGCAGCAGCAGAACATTTTGTATTCCATCCCCAATGTTCCACATGAAACAGTGCCGGTGGGGAAGGATGACAGCGACAATCTGGAAATTCGCCGGGTTGGCCAACCCAAGAACTTTGAATTTGACCCCCTCCCCCACTGGGAAATTGGAAAGACCCTGAATATTTTGGAGCCGGAAACCGCTGCCAAGGTAACGGGAGCTCGATTCCACTTTTACCGGGGACTGGGAGCACGGCTGGAGCGGGCAATTATAAACTTTTTCTTAGATACCCATGGCGCCGCCGGCTTTACCGAGGTGTTCCCGCCTTTTATCGCCAACAAGGATTCCATGACAGGTACCGGCCAGCTTCCCAAATTTGGAGAAGATATGTTTAAGCTGGAGGGCTTGGATTATTACCTGATCCCTACCGCCGAGGTGCCGGTGACCAATATGCACCGGGACGAGATTCTGGACGGTTCCACCCTGCCGCGCTATTACTGCGCCTATTCCGCCTGTTTCCGGGCAGAGGCAGGCAGCGCCGGCCGGGATACCCGGGGACTCATTCGGCAGCATCAGTTTAACAAGGTGGAACTGGTCAAGTTCTGCGAGCCGGAAAAAAGCTACGAGGAGCTGGAAACCCTAACGGCCCAAGCCGAAAAGGTGCTGCAGCTGCTGGAGCTCCCCTACCGTGTGGTGGCCCTGAGCACAGGAGACCTTGGATTTTCCAGCGCCAAGACCTATGACCTGGAAGTCTGGATGCCTTCCTACCAGCGGTATCTGGAAATTTCCAGCTGCTCCAACTTTGAGGATTTCCAAGCCCGCCGGATGGCGGCTCGCTACAGGAAGGAGCAGGGTGACAAGGCACGTCTGGTTCACACTTTGAACGGATCCGGCGTGGCAGTGGGGCGTACCGTTGCCGCTATTTTGGAAAACTATCAAAATGGCGATGGATCCGTCACCATTCCCAAGGTTTTGGTTCCTTATATGGGCGGCGTGGAAAAAATCACTTTGTAGGCTAAACAAACAACAAGGATATTTGAATGTACTATCGACAGAACAGAACCGTTGCCTATTCCCAATGCGATGTCAACAACCAGCTCAAGCTTTCGGGAGCGTTGCAATATATGCAGCAGACCTCCAGCGAGCAACTGGCTGCGTTAAACCAATCCCCGGAGCATCTTTATCAACTGGGGATGGTGTTTTTGCTGGTAAAAACCAATTGGAAGATTGAGCGGATGCCCTTCTGCAGCGAAGAAATCTCCATTGGAACGGCAGCGGTAGGAACAAAAGGCCCAAGGTTTATCCGGGAGTTTGTTATCGATTCTGCGCAGGGAGAGCGGCTGATTTCCGCCTACAGCCTGTGGGTGCTCACCGATACGCACAACCATCGCATTCTGCGCCCCAATGCCTACCCCTATTCCATTGCCTTTCAGGAGCCTCAACTGGCAGAGGTGGTGGGAGATATCCCCATCCCCAAAGATCCTTCCCCAATTGCAGAGCGCCTGAGCTATGAGTTGGAAATCCGCTATAGCCATCTGGATGTCAACCGCCATGTCAACAACTGCATTTACGGGGATTTTCTTTGCGATGCTCTTCCCTACGATGTAGTGGCGGCCGGAGCAATAAAAAGACTGGCTCTTTGCTTTCAGCAAGAGGCTCGGCAGGGAGATTTGCTGCAGATGAGTGCCCGCCCCCTCTCCCCTCTTTCCTGGAAGGTAACAGGCACTCATGCTCGGGGAACTTGCTTCGAGGCTTTGGTGGAGCTGTAAAAAAGATCCTTTGCCGGTTTATTATTCTGACAGAAGTCTTGCATTTTCAGACCACTCTTGGTATAATTACTGATTATCAAAGTAAGCAGAGCTTTCGCGCAGAGTGAAAAAGGAGATATTGTATGCTTAACACCGACTATTCCAGCAAATTCGGCCAGCAGGGACTGACCTTTGACGATGTCCTTCTAATTCCCGATGAAACCGATTTTTTACCTCGGGATGTGGATCTTAGGGTTCGACTTGCCCGGGATGTGATGCTAAACGCACCCTTGATGACGGCGGCCATGGACACCATCACCGAAGCGGAGATGGCCATTGCCATCGCTCGTGAGGGAGGCATCGGCATCATCCACAAAAATATGAGCATTGAGCGGCAAGCCGATGAGGTGGACAAGGTCAAGCGTTCGGAAAACGGTGTTATCGTCAACCCCTTCTACCTTTCCCCCGATCACTACGCCTACGATGCCGAAAAGCTGATGGCAAAGTACCGCATCTCCGGCGTTCCCATCTGCGAAAATGGCAAGCTGGTGGGGATTATCACCAACCGGGATATGCGCTTTATCACCGACTACAACGTGAAAATCAAGGAAGTGATGACCAGCGAAAACCTGGTCACTGCCCCGGTGGGAACCACTCTGGAGCAGGCTCAGGTAATTTTAGCCCGGCACAAAATTGAAAAACTGCCTCTGGTCGATGATCAAGGCAATCTCAAAGGGCTTATCACCATCAAGGATATCGAAAAAATGTCCCGTTATCCCAACTCGGCCAGAGATGCCGGAGGCCGTTTGCTTTGTGGCGCAGCGGTGGGAGTCACCGGCAATATGCTGGAGCGGGTGGAAGCTCTGGTGAAGGCCCAGGTAGACGTGCTGGTGCTGGACAGCGCCCACGGACACAGCAAAAATATCATAGAGGGAATCAAAACCATCAAAGCTGCCTTCCCCGATGTGGCTCTGGTGGCGGGAAATATTGCAACTGCCGAGGCGGCTCAGGCTCTGATTGATGCGGGGGCAGACTGCCTCAAGGTGGGAATGGGCCCTGGCTCCATCTGCACCACCCGGGTGGTGGCGGGAATCGGTGTTCCTCAGATCACCGCAGTCTACCAAGCGGCCTGTGTGGCGGCAAAGCACAATATCCCCATCATTGCCGACGGCGGCATTAAATATTCCGGCGACATTGTCAAGGCGCTGGCGGCAGGGGCTTCGGCGGTTATGCTGGGTTCTCTGATGGCGGGCTGCGAAGAAGCTCCCGGCGCGGTGGAAATCTTCCAGGGGCGCCGGTTTAAGGTGTATCGCGGTATGGGCAGCGTGGCCGCCATGGAAGAAGGCTCCAAAGACCGTTACTTCCAGGAGGATCAGAAGAAGCTGGTGCCGGAGGGTGTGGAAGGGCGGGTTCCCTACAAGGGAAGCGTTTCGGAGACGGTATTCCAGATGTTGGGCGGAGTGCGGGCCGGCATGGGATACACCGGCTGCCGCAACATTTACGAGCTGCATCAAAAGGCCAGATTTATGCAGATTACCAGCGCCAGCCTCATCGAGAGCCACCCCCACGATATCTATATCACCAAGGAGGCTCCCAACTACTCGGCCAACCTTTAATTCAAAACATTCAAGGGCCGCCTGTGGTGGCCCTTTCGCCTTTTTAAATCATGAGATTAGGGCCTTTCAATCCGCGGGGGCATATTGAAAAAACGCGGCGTTCAAACTATAATAAGAAAGGTTAATATAAGGAGGCGGGCAACTTACCCGCCGTCAGGAGGATAGCAATGGCGGATCAGAAAAAGATGGTGGAAGCCATCACATCCCGGGATGTGGACTTTGCCAAATGGTACACAGATATTGTGAAAAAAAGCGCAGTTGGCCGACTATTCGTCGGTGCGGGGGCTGTATGGTGCTGCGTCCCTATGGCTATGCCATCTGGGAAAACATTCAAAAGCTGCTGGACGATAAGTTTAAGGCCACCGGCCACGAAAATGTGGGAATGCCCCATGTTTATCCCCGAAAGCCTGCTCCAAAAGGGAAAAAGACCATGTAGAGGGCTTTGCTCCCGAAGTGGCCTGGGTAACACCATGGCGGAAGCGAAAAATTAAACGAGCGCCTCTGTGTGCGGCCCACGTCAGAAACTCTGTTCTGCGAGCATTACCCGCAATATCATCAGCTCCTACCGGGATCTGCCCAAGCTGTACAACCAGTGGTGCTCGGTGGTGCGGTGGGAAAAAAACCACCCGCCCCTTCCTGCGGACCACCGAATTCTGGTGGCAGGAAGGCCACACCATCCACGAAACTGCCGAGGAAGCCGTGGAAGAAACCCTTCAAATGCTGGAAATTTACGCCGAAATGCTGGAAAAGCACTTGGCCATTCCCATTCTCAAGGGTCGCAAGACGGAAAAGGAAAAATTTGCCGGCGCTCGGGACACCCTACTCGGTAGAAGCCATGATGCACGACGGCAAAGCCCTGCAAAGTGCCACCTCCCACTATTTTGGAGACGACTTTGCCAAAGCTTTTGACATCACCTTCCAAGGGCGGGACAACACCCAGCAGTATCCCCATCAAACCTCTTGGGGGATGAGCACCCGGGTGATTGGCGCCATCATCATGACCCACGGGGACGACAACGGCTTAAAACTGCCCCCCGATGTAGCGCCCATTCAAATTGTGGTGGTGCCGGTAGCCCAGCACAAGGAAGGGGTGCTGGAAGCCGCCCGGGAGCTTACTGACCGCCTGAAGAAGAACTGGCGGGTCAAGCTGGACGACAGCGACAACAGCGCCGGCTGGAAATTTGCCGAGTATGAGATGAAGGGGGTTCCCCTGCGTCTGGAGCTGGGCCCCAGAGATATTCAGGAGGGCCAGTGTGTGGTGGTTCGCCGGGACAATCGTCAGAAGTATTTTGTCAAGCTGGATGAGCTGGAAACGGAACTTCCCAGGATTATGGAGGAATACCGCCAAGCCATCTATCAAATTGCCTTTGACAACCGGGCAGCCAAAACCTTTACCGCCACCCAACATGGAAGAATTGGCCAACCACGCCGATGACGGCTACATCAAAGCCATGTGGTGCGGACAGCTGGAGTGTGAAATGGCCATCAAAGACCAGTTGGGAGTCACCTCCCGCTGCATCCCCTTTGAACAGGAGAAGATTGGGGAAACCTGTGTCTGTTGCCAGCAGCCCGCCAAAGAAATGGTGGTTTGGGGCAAGGCTTACTAATCAATTAAGAGGACGGCCTCTGACCGGGGCCGTCCTTTTGAAACCTTAGGGCAAGGAGAGAGAAGTAAATGGTTCTTGAGAGAATTCTAAGGGGTGAGAAGGTAATAGCCGCCGTGACCGGAGAGGAAACCATCATCACCGATGCCCAATCGGCTCTGGACCTCATCATGTCGGTTCAGTACGAGACGAAAACCAATCTGCTTGCCATCGATAAGCGAGTGATTGCCGAAGATTTCTTTGTTCTGAGCAGCGGATTGGCGGGAGAAGTGCTGCAAAAGTTTATTAATTACCACACCAAGGTAGCGATTTATGGCGATTATTCCAGGTATACCAGCAAACCGCTCCGCGATTTTATTTCCGAAAGCAACCGGGGAAAGGATATCTTCTTTGTAAGCAGCAAGGAAGAGGCCATTCAAAAACTAATCTCTTCCCTATAGCAGCCATTATAAAAAACGGACGTCTCTGCGCAGAGACGTCCGTTTTTTTTGCTATCCAATGGAGGTTATTTATCGTTGAGGCAGGCAATGCCGGGCAGCTCCAGGCCTTCCAAAAATTCCAGAGAGGCGCCGCCACCGGTGGAAATGTGGCTCATCTTGTCGGCAAAGCCCAGCTTGGTCACGGCAGCTACGCTGTCTCCCCCGCCGATGATGGAGATAGAGTTGCTCTCGGCCACTGCTTTGGCGACAGCATTGGTGCCACCGGCAAACTTGTCAAACTCAAAAACACCCATGGGACCGTTCCAAATCACCGTCTTGGCAGAGCGGATGGCTTCGGCATAAAGAGCTTCGGTTTTGGGGCCGATATCCATGCCCATCCAGCCGTCGGGAATTTCACCGCCGTCGGAAACGAGGACTTCGCAGTCCTTATCAAACTTATTTCCCGCCCGGTTGTCCACCGGCAGCAGGAAGTTCACCTTCTTTTCCTCGGCCTTTTTCATCAGATCCCGGGCAAGCTCCAGCTTATCGTCCTCGCAGAGAGAATTGCCGATGCCGTGGCCCTGTGCTTTGAAGAAGGTATAGGCCATTCCCCCGCCGATGATCAGGGTGTCTACTTTGTCCAGCAGGTTGGTGATGACGCCAATTTTATCCGAAACCTTGGCGCCGCCCAAAATGGCCACAAAGGGACGCTCCGGATGCTCCAAAGCACCGCCCATAAACTCGATTTCCTTTTGAATGAGAAAGCCGCAAACGGCAGGAAGGTAATCGGCCACACCGGCGGTGGAAGCATGAGCCCGATGGGCTGTGCCAAAGGCATCGTTGACGTAAACTTCGGCCAGGGAGGCCAGCTCCTTGGCAAAGGCAGGGTCGTTCTTCTCCTCTTCTTTGTGGAAGCGAACGTTCTCCAGCAAAAGCACCTCTCCCTCTTTCAGGGCAGCGGCCTTGGCTTTGGCATCTTCACCCACAACGTCCTTTGCCATGACAACCGGACGGCCCAGCAGTTCACTCAGCCGCTTTGCCACCGGTGCCAGAGAAAACTCCGGTTTAAACTCCCCTTTGGGACGGCCCAGATGAGAGCAAAGGATGATCTTGGCGTTTTTCTCCAGCAGGGCCTGAATGGTGGGCAGAGAGGCCACAATCCGCTTGTCGTTGGTGATGGTTTGCCCATCCAGAGGTACGTTAAAGTCGCAGCGAACCAAAACCTTTTTGCCGGCAACATCCATATCGTTGATAGATTTTTTGTTTAGTGCATTCATTCTTAATACTCCGTTCCTTCCATCAAAATTGGTAATCCATTATCAACTCTCGTCGCTCTATATTGTACCCCACAAAATACCATTTTACAAGTATTTATACTAAAAAACAATTCGCTTTTTTGTAACAACAGACAATAGACCTACAAATCTTGACACAAAGGAAGCATCACTTGGTGGAATGCCTGCGTTCCCACCAGCAAACTGTCCATTCCGGTGGGCGAGGGTAGCTCCCCTTTCCAGTTGGTGGCAACGCCCCCTGCCTCCCGAATGATGAGATTGCCGGGAATATAATCCCAAGGCATAAGGGCCTGTTCCAGGTAGCCGTCCAGACGCCCCGCCGCCACATAACACAGGGTGAGTTCCGCGCTGCCAAAAGCCCGTATCCCCCGGCAGTGAATGTAACAGTGCTCCCACAAAGGGCCAAGGCGCTTTACGGTTTCCTTGCGCGCACCGTATCCCTGCCCCGTAGCAACCATCGAATCCTGAAAGCTGCGGTTGGATACCTGGATGGGTTCCCCGTTAAGGGTGGCACCTTTGCCCTGCTGAGCAAAATAAAACTCCCCGTTCCAGGGATTGTAAACGCAGGCCAGCAAAGCTTCTCCGTCCTTGCACAGGGCGGTGGCCAAACAGCTTTGCATTAAATTGTGGACAAAATTTTTGGTTCCATCAATGGGGTCCACCAGCCAGTAAAGTTGCCCCGGTGCAGGGGTGTCGCTCATATCCTCCTCCCCCAAAAAAGCGGCCTCCGGCAGAATGCGGGCATAAGCGCTGCGCAGCAACTCCTGAACGCGCAGATCCATGTCGGTGACCAGATCAAAAAGATCGGCTTTGTGATTAATTTGAAGGGAGTGGGGCGCGAGCAAATGCTTCCCTGCTTCCTGGTTGGCTTTGAGCAAAGCGTTTTGCATTTAAATTCTACCTTCTCTCAATGTTCCTGCCAGGTTATAACTGGCGCGGTTTTTTCAACAAATCTCCCAGATGAGTGCCGGTCAAATCCCGGGCCGAACGTTGGGCCGCCTGATTTTCCCGCTGGGTGTCCAGCAGCTCCTTGCGCAAAATCTGCACGTTCCGGGGAGCTTCAATGCCAATGGAAGCAACCTTGCTTTTTTTATCGCCGCTGTTGTCGGTGGCAAATACATCCAGAATTTTAATCTCGATGTGATCTCCGATTCGCAGGCCCTCCTCAATTTTACGGCTGAGCACCAGCATATTCTTACCTCCCTGAAAGAATACTGTGCGTATATTTAACAATCAGTTATACAGAATTTCCCCTCCCTCCTTGGTGGAATAACCCTTTTCGATACCATGTTGGGATTCCATTCCTCCCCATGGACCTAACCAGTTGGATGCGGGGCTGGGCAACGCTATTACCACATAGAGGCACAAAGCTCTGTATAATCAACCGAATATATTACAAACAGTAAAGTATTGAAAATATAATTCATATTCCCAAATGGAATAAATGAAAAAAATATCACTAATTGTATACTAACGATAGTGGAATGAATGGGAGAAATATTACCGGCGGTATACTAACGACATACAAGGTGCCGGAAGGATTCCCCCGCTGTTTGGATGGGAAGGGAAAAAAGATCCTGCACTGTGGCGGCCACATCGGCAAAAGTGGCACGCGTCCCCAAATCCACCTCACGCCGAATCCCCTGCCCTGTCACCAGGAGGGGGACATATTCCCGGGAGTGATCGGTGCTGGGGGTGGCGGGGTCGCAGCCGTGGTCGGCGGTAATCATCAGAACGTCATGGGGGCCCAGGAGAGACAGCAGCTCCCCCAGCTGCAGGTCAAATTCGGTGAGAGCCTGCGCGTAACCGTCCACATCGTTGCGGTGACCGTAGAGCATGTCAAAATCCACCAGGTTGACAAAGCAAAGGCCGGTGAAGTCCCGTTTGGCCAAAGCCAGAGTTTTTTCCATGCCGTCCGCATTGTTTTGATTGACGCCGGTGCTCTCTTG
This sequence comes from Oscillospiraceae bacterium, assembly GCA_050950205.1. Taxonomy (GTDB): domain Bacteria; phylum Bacillota; class Clostridia; order Oscillospirales; family Ruminococcaceae; genus WRAV01. The sequence continues at coordinate 117,573 of JBMNHF010000010.1, read as the reverse complement.
AATTCCCACCCCCGCAAAAATGTCGCTGATTTTGCCCACACCAATGACGTTATAACCCCACTCCAGCAGGGTATCCATCATGGTGGGGCCGGTGGGCTCCAGAGAAAAATCGTGGCGGTTGGCGGTGCGGACAAAGTGAGGATACGCTCCTACAAAGGGCCGGGCAATAATTCTCCCCACCCCGTGGCGGTCCTTCATAATCTGCCGGGCTTTGCGGCAGATGTCGTAAAGCTCCTCCAAGGGGATAAGTTCCTCGTGGGCGGCAATTTGCATTACACTGTCTGCGGAGGTGTAGAGAATCAGCTTCCCCGTCTCGAGATGCTCCCTGCCAAAATCAGCAATGACCTGAGTGCCGGAGTAGGGCAGGTTGCAGAGAAATCCCCGGCCGGTGGCCTGCTCCAGAGCCTTGAGTACCTCCGGGGGAAAACCGTTGGGATAGGTGGGCATGGGCTGAGAGGAAATGATGCCGGCAATCTCCCAGTGACCGATGGTGGTATCCTTTCCCTTACTTTGCTGAGCCATCCGGCCGTAAGCCCCCGCAGGGGAAGATACCTTTGGCCCCTCCACTCCAAAAATGTTGTAAAGGCCCAAGGCTTGCAAATTGGGGATATTCAACTTGGAACTGCGGGTGACAGAGGCCAGGGTATTGCTGCCCACATCCCCGTATTCCGCGGCATCGGGCAGCGCCCCAATTCCGAGGCTGTCCAGCACAATGAGAAAAACTCTTTTCACGTCAGCCATAAAAACTCCTTGAACCATACGCCGTATCCGGCAAAAACATTCTGTGTTCCGGTTTATCTGTCCATGGTTATTGTGGCAGCCAATAAGCGGTGTAGTCGGTGCAGTAGAGGATAAATTCTTCCAGCCCCAGTTCCTCCAGAGCGTTTACCTGATCGGCAATCTGTTGGGGAGTATAGGCAGTCCCTTGGGGCTCCCTTCCCCCTTGGATGAGAGCGATCACTTCTCGCTCTCCCAGCTCCTGCAGCGCAAGAGCTGCTACCTGTTTTACCGTATCAGCAGGATCTTTCAACGGCTGGCGCAGGGTGAGCTTTTGGGAAACATAGCCGTCGGCGGAAAACTGATAAGGCAGAGCGCCCAGCAGCACCCGATGGGCTGCAATGTCCGCCGCCGCTCCCCCGTAGATGGTGGGGTTAGGATCCCCGGCAAGGGCGACACCGGTGAGATAGACGGCGCTTTTGGCATCCTTTTGGGCCACAGCTTCCTCCAACCTTTGGGCAAAGGTTGCCAAAACCTCTGTTCGGGAAAGTCCCTGCACATCCCCAAAGAAAGCGTCTCCCGTCAGAGAGTTGGGAGGGAAGCAAAAGTCGTCCAGCACCACAAGCTGTGCCCCGCAGTCCACCGCCTCCAAAGCCAAATCCAGCAGATACTGCTGGGCGCCGGCGGAGTAGGGGTTGAGCCAAGGTTTGCCCCCCTGGTGTTGGAAATTGTCCAGCCATAGAGTGCCATAAGCTCGGTAATTTACCGCCAGCTCTTTGTTTGCCCGGGCTGCCGTTTCATCCCGGAAGGCGCTCATCCGCACCAGCAGAGCAAGCCCCTGCTCCTCCAGTCGGGCGGCAAAGGCAGATAAATCGATGGCATCCGGGGCAACAGCCTGCCATTTTTGCGCCTGCTCATTTTGAGTAGCAAACAGCACCTGGCCGCTTTTGTCTTTGATATCCACCATCACCCCGTTGAGGGATGTGCCCTTCAGCTCCTCCAAAAAGGCGTCCAGGGCGGCAGTGTCCTTCAGCAGGGCAGTGGGAAGATAAACAGCCTGAAACTTCTCCGGAACGCTGGGCTCTGGAGTTTGGGGCGCTGCTTCTTCCGGCTGGCTTGGAGCGCTTGGCTCGGAAGGCTGTGGCGGTAGAGAGGGCTGGGAAGAAGCCTGGTTCCGATTCATAATGGCATTGTAGATGGGAGTATAGCTGAGAAAGCCCAAATAGCCCAGGCCAACCGCCACCAGAACCAAAAGGGCTACAAGTAGTGGATGAGGGCGAGCTTTGATGGGACCGGTGTACTTGGTCCGCTTAATTTTATAGGGCCGAGACAAGGCGTCACCTCCTGTGAAAGATGCTGCCAGAAGCTGCAGTTAAGCCAGTGAATCCCTTTGGAACTTTGTGCACAAGTTAAAATCAGGTAGGCAGGTTGTGGCCAATCAGTCCATATAAGGCAAGGGACAACAGCCCAAGATAAATCAGCAGGATGGGAAGCCCCCGGAAGGAGCGGGGCACTGCGCTGATGGCCAGCCGCTTGCGCGCGTAATAAATGATAAAGATGGCAACGGTGTAGCCCACTGCCGATCCCAGTGCGTACCCCAGGGTTTGAGAAAATAAAAAGTTCTGGGAAGCCGAAAGAAAAAGCACGGCGAACAAAGCGGTGTTAAAAGTGGCGATGGGCAAAGTCTTTTGAATATCAGCGGCCAGCTTGCTGTCCTTTAGGTGTTTGCCGCTCAGATAATGGGTCAGGACATAGACCACCATAACACCCGCCAGATAGATAGGGGCCCGAATGATCATCACATAGGGGTTGCCCCGGAGCAGGTAGTTGGTGAGAGAGACCGGCAAGGCGCTCCAAACAACCACCCAGCCAAATACGCCCCCCATCAAAATACCCTCCCGGGGGTTTTTTACAAAAACAGCGTGGTTGTCCACCCCAAGACCCCGGGCAAAAACCGCATTTTCCACCGCAAGGGCAACAATGGCGGTAGAAACAAAAAGCAGGAAGGAATTTTCCATAACAATCTCCCAACAGCAGTGCTGTACTGCAAGTAAGTTCCAAGGTTGCCAGCCATCCAAGGCACCCTAACAAATGGGCGGCACATCTGCCCTTCTTTGATAGGGTTTGCCTGTTTACAGGATTACGTCTTCCTCCACAACGGTGAACCGAGCCTCCCGCAGGGCCCGCTCCCGCAGGGCAAGACCCAGCAGTTTTTTATGAAGCTGCTTCATTCCGGCCAACAAAAAGCCAGCCAGAATAAAGCCGAAAAAGGGCACCAACACGCCCGGCAGCCGCACAGGAGAAGGAACCGGAATCCCCCAAAGGGTTCCCCTGCCCAAATACTCCCGGAAAAAGGAGACAAAAAACATCATGGCCGAAAACATAAACACATGGAATAAGGCCCCCCGCAGTACAGGCAAGGGACGGGAGCGGCGGGAAAGGCCATGGGACTGGGTCAAAGTCAAGCCGTTGACAGCCATAAGGTAGATGTAAATGCCCAAAGAATCCACAATCCCGGGGAAGAACGCAATCAGCCAGAGCCTTGCTGCCACCATCAAAAGAGTGGAAGCCGCCATGGTAACAAGGGGGCGAAACCGGCGGGGGCAATGGCGGCAGGCCAGCAGGGCCACCACCATGGTCCCCATATGCACCACCAACAGCTCCAGAGAAAGCGTGGCGGCGGCCCGCAAACTCACCGAGGTGGCAATCAAAAAGGGCAGGCAAAGCCCAATCATCACCGCCGGGCTATGAGAAAACAGTGCGCTAATCAGTTTATGCTTTTTTCGGTACCTTCTCACCTTCGAGAGTTCCAAGCTTTTTCCTCCTAATCAGGCGGGCAATGCGCTCTCCCGCCATATCGAATCCCCACACAGCGGCGTTCATCAAAAGCAGGGCAAAGGTTATGCCCTCCTCCATGTTGCCATAGTGGCGGAACAGCATCACCATCACACCGGAGGTGATGCCAAAAGCCACCTTGGACATTTCCCGCTTGGGGGTGGTCACCGGGTCTCCCAACAAAAAGATGCCTCCAAACAGCAGCAGCCCCGAGGCCAGCTCATAGCCCACCGAGGCAAGGCCGCCGGCGGAGCTGCGGGGAAAAACAAAGGCAAGCACCCCTACGGTGGCAAAGAAGCTCAAGGGCATGGACCAGCGCACCGTCCCCCGGGAAACCAGGTATATCAGACAGGCAATGAGTACTAGAATATTAGTGGCGCCCATGGGGCCGGGGTATTTGCCCAGCAGCATGGACATCTGGTCGTAGTCGGGAATTCCTCCCAGCTGCAGCACAAAGGCAGGAGAGGTGGCCAGGGGAAATTCAACGGCTCCCCACAAGGGCAGTTTTAAATCGGCAGGGGGATAGGTAAACAGTGCATCCCCAAAGCAGATGGCGGCAAAGGAAAAGCCTGCCGCCGCCGGATTAAAGATATTGTGCCCCACTCCGCCAAAGGGAGCCTTGGCCACCACCATGGCAAAGATTCCCGCCACCGCCACAATACGGTAGTCCACCGAGGCAGGCATCATCAGGGGAAGCATCATTCCGGTGACAATGGCGGAATGATCCCACAGGTTGTAACGTTTTTTAAAAACAATGGTGCACAAAACATCGCAGAATAGGCATATGGCCACCGAGCCCAGGCCCAGCACCAAAGACCGGGGACCGTGGTAGTAGTAAGCCATGGCGTACAAAAAACTCAGGGCGGCGATGGCATCGGCCATCACTCCCCTTGTGGTTTGGCTCATTCGGATATGAGGGGCCGGGTACTGCTTGAGTTGCATACATCCTCCACTATAGCGTTGGGTTGTCCTGGTTGAAAGGCAAAGTTTATCGGGCATTGGGCAGGTCTTTGAGGAGATCATCCTGGGCTGGCTTGGCCTCCTCCGGGGTAGAAGGGTTTTCCTTTGGCTGGGGGCTTTGTGGCTGGGCAGCTTTTTCCTTCTCCGCCTTGGAAAAATGGCGGGAATCCGGCGCAGCCTCGTCCTCCTCCCCTTGTGCATCGGAAGAATCGCCCAGCATGTACGCCTTGGCTGTGGCAACCGAAGTGGCCACCTCCAGCTTGGAGGGGCAGATATAACTGCAGGTTCCGCAGCCAATGCACAGCTGAGGGTCAAAGAGGGGCAACCCTCCATAATAGTTGGCCTGCACAAACCGGTGAATGTACATAGGATTGAGTCCAGAGGGGCAAACCTGCTCGCAGCGTCCGCAGCCAATGCAGTTGTAGTGCGCATCCCTCTGATTTTCCCGCAGCGCCAAAATCGCCCGGGTGGTGTGGGTCACCAAGGTGTTTTCCGTATCTAAAATGGAAACCCCGGTCATAGAGCCGCCGCAAACTATGCGGGTGGGCTGCTCGATCAGGCCGCAGCGCTCCAGCACCTGCGTCACCGTCATGCCCAGAGAGACTTCCAGATTCATGGGGCAGGCCACACAGTTGCCCGCCACCGTTAAAAAGACGGTGCTTTGTTGCTTTTGCTGATAAACCGCCCGGGCCAGATGAATCAGCGCCCCCACGCCCACCACAAGGCGGGGCATATTCCCCAGATGGCTTAGCCGGCGCTGCTGGAAGGCGGGATACCCTCCCCTTACCCGCATCACCTTAATTTTTTGGATTGTGCGGGGAATGCGGGTTTCCAGGTCGGTGATCATCTTGTAAACCATGATGCTTTTTTCCTGGCAGCCGGCAACGGTGCAGCAAAGATCCAACCCGTCGGCAACCTCCTCCCCCATATGAAGAAGGGGCCCGATCCGGCTGGAAACATAGGGCTCATCGTCCACCGCATCGGCGATGACGATTTTGGCCTTGCCCTGACTTTTTCTCAGTTTACGGTAAAGAAGCTTGCCATCCCGCTCGTCCACAATCCGGGCAAGGCGGGCCAGCTCGATGATGGCCTCCTGCTCAGACTGCACGGCAACCCCCTTTAAATCCAGTTTAAGGGAGTCGGTCTGGGGATGGACAAAGCGGAGAATGGGCTTGGAAAAGGCGGGTTCTTTGTGCTGGCTCAGCACGATACCCTTTGAAAACATAGGCATTGTCTTGGTCTTCCTTTATATTGCGAATTGCTGAAGTAGTTGCCCAAAGGCAAAAGCAAAAAGCGGCGCTGTTTGCCCACAAACCATAAGGCTTTGGAAGGAGGGTGAGAGATGGAATTTGTTCTGGTGGATTCCGATAAGCTCAAGGTGTCTCTGACCCAAAAGGATTTGGAAGAAATGGGCATCAGCTACGAAAGCATCGACTATTCCGACGAAAACACCCGCAAGGCCCTGGTGTCCCTGTTAGAAAAAGGGCGCGCTCAGACGGGGTTCAACCCCCGGCGCGCCAAGCTATACATAGAAGTGTTCCCCAGTCAGGACGGAGGCTGCGTCATCTATTACACCCGCTTACAGGGGGGAGAGGTTTTTGCCGCCGGACGGTTTGTGCCGGGTCCGTCGCCGGTGGTGTTTGCCTTCGACAGCTCCGAAGCCCTGATTCAGGCCTGCAGCGGGGCCAAGCGGCGATGTATTCACCGCATTTTGCGCAGCAGGCTCTATCTGCTGGAAAAACAGTACCGGCTGGTGATCTGGCCCCTAGACTATTCCGACAATGTCAGTGTTCTCTTTCTCTCGGAATATGGAAGACCTGTGGGGGAAGGGGCCGTTTTGGCCGCTTTTACCGAAGAGCACGGAAAGCTTCTCATTTGCGAAAACGCCATCGAAACTCTGGCGGAGCTGGAAATTTAAAAAGGCTTGTCCTCTATAAAAATACCCGAATTCCAGCGAAAAATCCCATGCAAAACAGCTTCTTAAAGGGCGCCGGCACAGCGCTCCCGCAAATTTTTCACCGCCGCTGTATAATCCTTCTGTCCAAAGAGAGAGGAGCCGGCCACAAACACATCGGCACCTGCTTTGGCGGCGATGGGGCCGGTGGTTTCGTCGATGCCGCCATCCACCTGCAGAAGGACGGAAAGCCCTCTGCGGTCAATTTCCTGCCGGATGGCCCGAACTTTGGTCATCATGTGCTCCATAAAGCTCTGGCCGCCAAAGCCCGGCTCCACCGTCATCACCAGCACCATATCCACCTGATCCAGATAGGGAAATACCGCCTGGGCCTCCGTCACCGGTTTGAGCACCAAGCCCGGCTTTGCCCCACCCTGACGAATGAGGTCAATGGTCTTGTCGATGGGGGAATCCGCCTCTAAGTGAAAGGTGATGTAATCGGCCCCCGCCTGCAAAAAGTCCTTGGCGTAGCGCAGAGGCTCCCGAATCATTAAATGGACATCAAAGGGGACGGAAAGGCGGGGCCGAAGACTTTTAATCACTGGCGCTCCAAACGAAATATTGGGGACAAAGTGCCCGTCCATCACATCCAGATGCAGCAGGTCTGCTCCGGCGGCCTCCATGGCCAGAGATTCCTCCCCCAACCGGGAAAAGTCGCAGGCCAGCACCGAAGGGGCAATCTTCATAACCGTTTCCTCCCTTGTTAAAAGCCGCTAAAAAGCGACGGAATTGGCATAAAAGTGCACTCTTATTGTAAACCAAGAGTCCCAAAAGGTCAACTTCAAATTCGAGCATTCCCTGCCGCCGCCTGCAAGCTGTCCTCCCATAGCTTTTTGTCATCTTGAGCTGATTTGGCACAGAAATCCATTGATTGGGACAACTTCTGTATTTCACATGGGTTTTGGTACTATTTTAACAGAAAAGTATGAATTCCAACTTTTTGGTCAAAATGATATTGTGCTTTATTGGTAAAATGATTATAATAAAACGAGATGTAGACTCATTAGATATAGAAAGAAAGGGAAAAAGAATATGAAAAAGAGTACCTTCTTAGCGAGTGTCGCCCTTTTTGTAGCCGCAGTAGGCGTGGTGATCGCCCTGGCCGCTTATTTTAAAAACCGCAGCAACTACCTGTACGATGAAGACGACGATTTTATGTTTGACGATCCTGACGATCTGGAATACTATACCGCCGATCTTCCGCAGGAGGAGGCGCCCTCCCCTTCCGAGAATGAGGAGGACAGCTTCTAACCTTAACGCAACACCTGACCCATAGATGAACATGCAGCCTGCCCTGTTTTGGGGTGGGCTGTTTTTGATGCCGTCCCTTGATTATTTTCTGCCGCAGTTTCAAAACAGAGGATTTATTTTTATTCCCAAGAAAGAAGGACCGCCCTTTGGCGGTCCTTCTTTTAAGATTGCATTATTCCAGCTCGGCTTCCAGCCGGCGGATGCCGTCCTCCAACCGGGTCAGGGTGTCGGCTTTGCCCAAAAGATAGGCAAGCTCTACGCCGCCGCCGGGGGTGACTGCTTTTCCGGAAAGGGCCACCCGCAAGGGCCAGAGCACGGTACCGTTTTTCACCCCCAGCTTTTCGATGAGGGCAAAAAGGGCATCGTGAATGCTCTGCTGACTCCAATCCTCCAGAGCCTCCAGCACCGGTTTGATTTCCCGCAGCATGGCAAGGGCTCCCGGCTTATCGGTCTTCATTTTTTTGTGGACATGGAGCTGGGTGTCGTAATCGGGCAGCGCATCGAAGAAGTCTACCTTTTCCGGCAGGTCGGAGAGCAGCTCACAGCGGGCCTGCAACAGAGCGCAGAGGGCGGCGGTGTCGATATCCTGCCGTTTTAGAGTTTTGCGCAGCCAAGGCAGAGCCAACTTGTGAAATTCCTCCGGCGAAAGAGAGCGAATCCACTCGGCGTTGATGTGGTTGAGCTTGAGGGTGTCAAAGATGGCGGGAGATTTGGAAAGCCCCTTGACATCAAAGGCCTCCACCAATTCAGGCAGGGAGAAGATTTCCCGCTCTCCTCCGGGAGACCAGCCCAGCAGAGCCACATAGTTGAGGATGGCTTCGGTAAGGTAGCCCTTTGCCACCAAGTCCTGATAGGAGGCGTCTCCATGGCGTTTGCTGAGCTTTTCCGTTTGGTTTTTCATCACCGGGGCGCAGTGAATATAGGCCGGTACCTCCCAGCCAAAGGCCTCGTAAAGCAGGTTGTATTTGGGGGAGGAGCTGAGATACTCGTTGCCCCGAATAACATGGGTGATGCCCATGAGGTGGTCGTCGATGACGTTGGCAAAGTTATAGGTGGGCATACCGTCGCTTTTGAGAAGGACTTGATCCTCCAGCTCGGCGTTGTCCACGGTAATTTCCCCGTACACAATGTCTTTGAAGGTGGTTTTCCCCTCCCGGGGCATCTTCTGGCGGATGACATAGGGCATTCCGGCGTCCAGCTTTGCCTGAATTTCCTCCGGGGAAAGGCGGCTGCACCGTCCGTCATACCGGGTGGGCACCTCCACCTTGTCCAGGTTACGGGTCTGGGCTGCATCGTCCTTCTGGCAGAAGCAGCGATAGGCGTGGCCTTTTTCCACCAGCTCCAAAGCGTACTGTTTATACATGCCCATCCGCTGGCTTTGCACATAAGGTCCAACGGGGCCGCCCACATCGGGGCCCTCGTCCCACAGCAGGCCGGTTTCCCGCAGGGTATCGTAAATGACATCCACGGCGCCCTCCACCAGGCGCTCTTGGTCGGTGTCCTCGATGCGAAGCAAAAATTTCCCGCCGTCCTTTTTTGCCACCAAATAGGCATAAAGGGCGGTGCGCAGGTTACCCACATGCATATAGCCGGTGGGACTGGGAGCAAACCGGGTACGAACGGTATCTTGCATAGCTGTTCTTTCCTTCCTGTACAGGATAATAATATGAGATGAGTATGATAATATTATTTTTCTTGTTCAATAAGTTGGAGATTGCGCAACAGCACGTTTTCGCCCCGATAGGCGTAGGCCTTGACGGCAAGGGCGTCTTTCAAATTTTCCCGGGTGAGCAGGGGCAGAGGGTTTTTTCGCATCTCCTTCAGAGGAGAAAGCACCGTCCCCTTGTGAGGGCAGGCGTCCAGACAGATGTCGCAGCCCCAAACGAGGTTGCCACTGCGGATTTCCTCCTCCTGCCAAGGTTCAAGCGCTCCCCTTTTCTGGGTGAGAAAGGAGCGGCACCGCTCCCGTACAAAACCCCTTTCGGTCAAAGCGCCAGAGGGGCAGGCGCTCAGACAGGCCCGGCAGGAGCCGCAGTCCTCCTCCACCGGCTGGTCCGGCTCTATGGCAAGGTCGGTGACCACGCTGCCAATAAACACATGACAGCCGTAATAAGGGGCAATGAGCATCCCGTGGCGGCCTTGCCTGCCCAATCCCGCCAAGGTGGCGGCCTTCACCTCGGGGATGGGGGAAATGTCCACAAAGGGAACAAAGGCATGTCCCGGAAAGGTTTGCCTTAATTGGGAGCAAACCCCCTCCAACAACGTGAGGGCGGCCGGGTGGTAGTCATCGCAAAGGGCATAGCGGGCCACATTGCGCTGGGGGTACTCCCCGGGGTAGTAGGGCAACAGGCAAACTATGACGCTTTTGGCCTGGGCAGGCATTCGGCTTTTGGCCCGGCAATCGATGAGAGGGGGCAGATCCCGAAGGGCGCAAACCCCTACCCCCTCGATTCCCCGGTCCCCAAACAAGCGGGCTATTTCTTGCTTCACCGATTTACTCCCGGAATGGAAAACAAGAGAACGTTTAATAAGAAACAACCCACCGCAATGCCCTTCCCTTCTACCAATTGCCCACAGTGCCCCCAAATCCCGGAGGATATGCTTTGTTTCTGATCATACATTATTTTGGCGGGATTCTCAAGTGTTAACAGCGGTGGAAGCCGGCAAGTTTTGGCTGGGTGCAAAAGATTTGCCGGGTGTTTTTCTGCCCAGGTACAAAAACAGGGACGGCAAAAGCCGTCCCTGCACAACTGCTTTTCATTTACCTAAGGGAAGAGGAGGCTTTGCCCGTTAGGGCCGCCACAAACTACAGGCAAAGGCTGTTCCGGTTGTGGAGGTGGAATGCCCATGCCTTTTTCTCCCCATTGGCAGGCACTCTATTGCATAAATTCCCGGATTCGCTCGGGAATCTCCTCAGGGGCGCAGGAGACGGTAAGGGTGATGGTAATCTCGCTGTCCTTGGTCAGAGCATTGAGCCGCTGGATAAAATCCGCCAAAACATCCATATCCTTGCAGTGTTTTCCGCAAAGAATCTTAAAGGTAGCGTCGCCAAAAACCTCGGTAATATCGTAATTTCCGGCGAGAAGCCCTGCGATAAAGCCGTAGTAGGCTTCGGCTCCCTTGATGTTGTACTCCTCAATGTTGATCAGGCGGATGTGGTAGCTTAGGTCAAAGCGCAGGGAATGTCCCTGTTCGATACAAACCACGTTTCCCTTCGAAACTTTGGCGGCCTGCTGTACCTGTTCGATTAGCTTTTTGGTTTTTCCGGAACCTCTGCTGCCCACAATTAACTTTACCATGCGAATCATCCTTTTCTCTGTTATCGTTGTGCGGTTAGAAAAGTACCTAAACGGTTGGAAGCGTCCAGCACTTTGCCCCCTACCGCGATTGCCAAATTTTAAGGTTGGATAAATGCTGTTCCAACTTCTTTTTTTCTTCCTCAAAGCCCGGTTTGCCCAGCAGGGCAAACATATTCTTTTTATAAGCCTCCACCCCCGGTTGGTCAAAGGGGTTGACTCCCAGCAGGTAGCTGCTCATGGCACAGGCTTTTTGAAAGAAGAATACCAGCTGTCCAAAAGTGTATTCACTTCTGTCCTCGATTTCCACCACCAGGTTGGGGATTTTCCCCTGAACATGGGCAAGCAAAGTGCCCAAAAAAGCCTTGTGGTTGACCTCGCTCAAATTCTGCCCCGCCAAAAAGTTAAGGCCGTCGAAATCTCTCTGATCCGGCTCCAAAAAGAAATCCTGCCGGTTGTTTTTTAACACCAGCACCGTCTCAAAAAGAATGGGGCTGCCCTCCTGCACAAACTGGCCCAAGGAGTGAAGGTCGGTGGAAAAGCACATAGTAGAGGGGTAAAGCCCCTTGCCGTCCTTGCCCTCGCTTTCGCCAAAGAGCTGCTTGTACCATTCGCCCAGCATGGTAAAGGCGGGCTCGTAGCTGACCAGCACCTCGCTTACCTTGCCCTTTCGGGCCAAAATGTTGCGAAGGGCTGCGTAACGGTAGGCATCGTTTTGAGCCAGTTTAGGGTGAGAATAAGCCTGCTCGGCAGCGGCACAGCCGTCCAGCAGCGCTGTGATATCGCAGCCCGCCACCGCCAGGGGCAGCAGTCCCACCGGAGTGAAAACCGAGTAGCGCCCCCCCACATCGTCGGGAATGACAAAACACTGGTAACCCTCCTGATCGGCCAATGCTTTGAGAGTGCCCCGGGCCTTGTCGGTGGTGCAGTAAATTCTCCGCCGGGCACCTTCCTTGCCGTACTTTTTTTCCACCAGGTCCCGAAAGACCCGGAAGGCCAAGGCCGGTTCAATGGTGGTGCCGGATTTGGAGATCACATTAAGGGAAATATCCATTCCCTTGCAGAGGGTTAGCATTTCGTGCAGGGCATCAGGGCTTAAGGTGTTGCCCGCAAAGAGAATGTGAGGGGTATTTTTGGGCAAAGCATTGTAATGGGGAGAGCGCAAAAAGTCCAGAGCTGCCCGGGCTCCCAAATAACTGCCGCCGATGCCGATCACCACCAGCACCTGACTATCCCTCTTGATGGTTTCGGCCGCAGCCTCAATGCTGGCAAGCTCCTCGGAACAGCGGTTCTGCCCCAAATTAAGCCAACCCAGAAGGTGGTTGCCGGGCCCCGATTGGTTGTGAAGCAGCCGGTGGGCTGTTTCCACACAGGGCTCCATAGCCTCTAGCTCCGCCGGGGAGACAAAATCTCTCAGATAAGCGGTGTTTAGTGTGAGGGACATGTCGACTTCCTTTCTGTCTGGTTCCTATTCGCACAAAAATCCCCAAAGAAGCCGCTACAGTTTAATTCTATTTTACCCCAAATCATGGGGTATTTCAAGCAAAGTATGGAACATATTGTGACCTTTCTGTGAATAAACCCTCGAGAATGCATGGCCTTTTTTCCTCCTCTTGTGATTGAATCAGGGGTTTAGTATAATAGAGCTTAAAATGATGCGCAGTGCACAGTTCTGACAATTTCAAAGGTGAACGGTTAGCTGTATGATAGCGTCACCGGGATGCTGATGTTTGGGTTTTCTTGTCTTTATGCCCTTGGCGCCCATAACCGATCACCTGGCTTGGGATGGTTTTGCAATGTCCTTGTACAAAGTTACCCGGGTGGAGGATTTGGGGGGCGGCGTGTTCTGCTGCGTTTCCCAACACCACACCTTTGGAACCGATGCCTTTTTGCTCTCCCGCTTTGCGGCTCCCCGCCGGCACGAAACGGCCTGTGATTTGGGAACCGGCTGCGGGATTATTCCCCTTTTGTGGTTCCGGCAGCGGGAACAGGCCCCCCAGTGGGCCGCCGGTCTGGATATTCAGCAGGAGGCGGTGTTTCTCGCTCAGGAATCCGCCCGGCGCTCGGGGCTGGAAAAGGTCTTCTTCCCGGTGCTGGGAGATTTGCGCTATCCCAAGGAGCTGCCGGAGCCTTTTTTGCCCGGCGGCTTTCATCTGGTCACCTGCAATCCCCCCTACAAGCGGATGGGCACCGGCGTCATCAGCCGGTCGGAAAGCGATCAGGTAGCCCGGCACGAAGCTTTGTGTACGTTGGAGGAGGTTTGTGCCGCGGCGGCCCGGCTGCTGCGGTATGGGGGGCGGCTTTGCATCTGCCAGCTGCCGGAGCGGCTGCCCGACCTGCTGGAAGCCATGCGCCGGCACAACATCGAACCCAAGCGGCTGCGCTTTGTGCAGGAGCGAGCGGATACTGCGCCCTGGCTCTTTCTCTGCGAGGGTAGGCTGGGCTCCAAGCCCTTTTTACAGGTGGAAAAGCCTCTGCTTTTGCGGGAACAGGGCGAGGACAGCGAGGAATATCGGAAACTGATGGGTCTCTACCGCAAAGAGGCTTAAGATACAAGGCATTTGGGGAAGGATAACGAAAGCTTTTCCCAAACAGCGGAAAGGAAGGGTGCAATGGCCGGAACCCTGTATTTGGTGGGAACACCCATCGGCAATTTGGGGGATCTCAGTCCCCGGGCGGCAGAAACCTTGGAAAAGGTGGACTTTATCGCGGCGGAGGACACCCGGGTCACCCTCAAACTGCTGGCCCATCTGGGCATCAAAAAGGAGCTGGTCAGCTATCACGAGCACAACCGACGGCAGCGAGGACCCCAGATTCTGGAGCGGCTGCAGCAAGGTGAGAGCTGCGCTCTGTGCAGCGACGCCGGAATGCCCTGCATCTCCGACCCGGGGGAGGAGCTGGTTCGCCTTTGTGCAGAGCAGGGAATTTTGGTGCAGTCGGTGCCCGGCCCCACCGCCGCCATGACCGCTCTGGCCCTTTCGGGGCTTTCGGCCGGGCGCTTTGCCTTCGAGGGTTTTTTAAGCGTCAAAAAAGGAAGCCGGGAGGAGCATCTGGCTTCCCTCAAAGAGGAGCAGCGAACGCTGGTGTTTTACGAGGCTCCCCACAAACTCCCCGCCACCCTGAAGGATTTGCTCCGGGTGCTGGGGGACCGAAAAATCGCGCTCTGCCGGGAGCTGACCAAGCTGTACGAGGAGGTGCACCGCACCACTTTGGCCCAGGCGGTGGCTTATTATGAGGAGCATCCCCCTCGAGGAGAGTTTGTGCTGGTGGTGGAAGGGGCATCCCCCTTGCAGGAATCCCAAGTTTCCCGGGAGGAGGCCCTTGCACTGGTGCGCCGGTTCTGCAAGGAGGGAATGTCCCTGTCTGGCGCAGCCCGGGAGGCCGCCCGCCTCACCGGCTACCAAAAGGGAGAGCTGTACCGGGCAGCTGCCTTACAGGAAGAGTGATGCCAGCGGCAGCGGCACTCTGTTTCTATCTATATGGCTTTGAAGGGGATCCTATACATGGTCTGCTTGGGGCCCGGTGTCTTCCCGGCCAAAACCAACATGGAAAATGAGATTCGGACACGGTAAGTTCACGAAATGTTTGTTGACTCCCTTGGCCACCTTTGATAAACTGAAGAATAGATTACAAGGATCGGGAACTTTTTTGTTCATTTTTTTGGAGGAGCGGCTATGGCAGCAGCCGAAAAGCAACAAAAACACAAAGCAAAAGGGACGGGCAGCGCCGTAGCGGGGGTTGCCCTGATCCTGTTTTCTCTGTTGATGCTGGCGACCTGGCACAATCAGCCCCTGCCCCTTTCACCGGGCGGATGGATAAGGCGGCTGGTTTTGGCGGTGCTTTGCTATCTGGGGGCGGAAAAACTGAGCAAAGGGCTTCGGTTGCGCCGCCTTGGGGGCAAGCTGCCTCTGCTGGAAAGCCTCTTTGATTATGGCGGCCGCATTCCTCTGGCTCAGGCGGCACAGAGCACGGGGGTGGGACTTTCTTCCCTGGTGCGGGATGTCCGGGAGCTGCAAAAGCAGGGCATGGTGCAGGGGATGTACGCCGATTTGCTCCGGGGAGAGCTGGTCTATGAGACCCGGGGAGGAACAGCGGTTCCTCAGAAGGAGGCGGAGCCTCTTGCCATCGTTCTGCGGGAGGAGCACCGCCAACCGGTGGCTCCCCTTTACAGTCTGGGCTTTGCATGGGTGGTATATGCCATCTTCTTCCCCATGCTCCATATCACCGACTACCTGTTGGCTGCCATTTTATCTCTGATTGCCTACTTTACCACCGCTTGGCGCAGTCCAAAGGCCGTCATCATCCGGGAGGAGGTACAGCCCAGCGTTTGGGATGAGTCCACCGGAAACGCCGCTCTGGACGATTTGCTCAAGGGGGTGCAGGGACACCTTGCCAACCTGCGCCGTCTGGACCGCTCCATCGACGGCAAGCTGGATGTTCCGGTTCAGGAGCTTCTCTCCATCACCCGGCAGATTGTGGAGCAGCTGCGGAAAAATCCGCAAAGCGTTGGGCAGATGCGCCAGTTTTTCAACTACACCTTGCCCACCACCGTCGGCCTTTTGGAGCATTATGAGGAGCTTTCCCGCCAGCCGGTGAAGGGAAAGAACATCACCGATGCCATGGCTCAGGTGGAGGAGAAAATCGGCTTTATTGTAGAAGCTTTTCGCCGGCAGTTGGATGCTTTGTTTCAGGATAAGGCCCTTAACATTGCGGTAGAACTACAGGTTATGGAAGGCCTTCTTCGTTCGGATGATATGGGCAAAACCCTTGATGATAAAAAGTAATGGGGAGCACAAATGAGTAAATTGCGATTGTTTCTGATACAAAGCAAAGTTAAAGTGGAAAAACAAATTTTAAAAAAGGATTCCAAAGCCCTTTCCCCTCTTCTTTGGCGCTGGGAGGAAGCCTTTTCCGGTTCTTCTCCCGAGGAGTTTTTCCGTTGGTGCCGACGGCTGCGGGATGCGGGGATTCGCTTTCGCACCCGTGCGGTGCGCAGCAGTGCCCCCTGTGTGTGGGGAAACACCGTCTACTACATTTATGTGAAGAAAAATGATGCGCCCTTATCCGAGCAAATCATCCGAAAATGAGTATACTAAGGCTATGACCAAAGAATAGGAAGGTGGAACACCTATGGAACAAAACGAATTCGTTCCCAGCCTTACCCTCACACCCGAAATCCCCGAAGCTCCAGCTGCTCCCCAACTTTCCCCGAGTGTGCTGGAGGAAACATCCCCCAAGCCTTTGGACGATTCCAGCCTGACGGAGCAGGAAAAGGCGGTGGTCCGGGAGTTTGCCCAAAAAATTAATCTGACCGACTCCAACCAGATTTTGCAGTACGGCAGCGGAGCGCAGGTGAAAATTTCCCAGTTTTCCGAGCAGGCTCTGGCCAATGTCCGCACCAAGGATCTGGACGAGGTGGGAGGCCTGATTTCCGATTTGGTGGGAGAGCTGAAGGGCTTTAGCCCCCAAGAGGAGAAAAAAGGCTTTTTGGGCCTGTTTAAAAGGGCGGGGGATTCCATTAGCCAATTGAAGGTGAAGTACAACAGCGCCGAAAAGAATGTGGATAAAATCTGCCAGGTGCTGGAAAACCACAAAATTACCCTGCTCAAAGACGTGGCCATGCTGGATAAAATGTATGAGATGAACCTGGCCTACTACAAGGAACTGACCATGTATATTCTGGCGGGGCGGGAAAAGCTGGAGCAGGTGATTTCCACCGAGCTGCCCGCCGCTCAGGAAAAGGCAAAACAGACCGGACTGGCTTCGGATGCTCAGGCCGCCAACTATCTGGCGGATATGTGCAACCGCTTTGATAAAAAGCTCCACGATCTGGAGCTGACCCGGAACATCTGCATTCAGATGGGGCCTCAAATCCGGCTGGTGCAGTCCAACAACTCCATTATGGTGGAGAAGATTCAGTCCTCTCTGGTCAACACCATCCCCCTGTGGAAGAATCAGATGGTGCTGGCCCTTGGTCTTGCCCACTCCAAGAGCGCCATCGAGGCCCAGCGGGCGGTGACCGACGTAACCAACCAGCTGCTGCGCAAAAACGCCGACACCCTCAAGGCCAGCACCATCGAAACCGCCCGAGAAAGCGAGCGGGGCATTGTGGATATCGAAACCCTGCAGCACACCAACGAGTCCCTCATCCAAACCCTGGACGAAGTGCTGCAGATTCAGCAGGAGGGTCGAGCCAAGCGCCGGGCTGCCGAGGTGGAACTTTCCCGTATTGAGGAACAGCTCAAAACCAAGCTGCTGGAAGTGCGAAACACCACCCGCGGCACGCAAGAATAATCAAATCTATTCCAAATGATAGGATAGAGGATAGCCATGGAAGTACTGCATAACAAAGGAGTGGCTCTGCTGCTCTGTCTGCTGATGATTGCCTGCTCCTGCCTGTTGGGGGCGGGCACCAGTCTGCGACAACTGCGCCGCCAGACACAGGATGTGTTTCTGTTGGGCAGCGACGGGGGTGGCATGGGAGTTTCCCACGATTTGCGGGAGCTTGCTGCTCAAAGCTACAATCTCACGGTGTTGGCAAAGCCCTATCTTCCCCAGAACGACCGGGCGGTGGCCACCGTTTTGGAGCGACGAGAGGCCCTTTTGCAAGCCACCTCCCCCAAGGAAAGCCACCGGGCCGCCCAGGAGCTGGCAACCTCCGCCAAGCTGCTGGCAGGCACCCTTCAGGCTATGGAGCTTAATCAACAGGATCAAACTCTGCTGCAAAAAACCCTAATCAACCTGGATAACACCCTTGGGCTGCTGGCAACAAACGACTACAATCCGGCGGCGGCCCGGTTTAACCGGGTGCTGAGTGAGTTTCCTTCCAACATCCTAGGCCCCGTCACCGGGGTCCGACCTTTGGAGCTGTATGAATGAAACAGAATAACACAATAACCATCCGCTCCCTGACCGCCTTCCTTTTGGCGGTGGTTCTGTTGGCCGGCTTTGGCTTGCCGGCAGGAGCAGCGGTCAATCTCCCCGCTCCGTCGGAACATTTTTATGTCAACGACCTGGCGGGTGTCATTTCTGACCAGCAGGAAAGCCTCATCAACGAGTATGGTGCCAAGCTGGAGGCTCAGAGCCAGGCGCAGGTGGTGGTGGCCACCGTGGACTTTGCCGGCACCGAGGACTTTCATCAATTTGCCACCGACCTCTTCAACAGCTGGAAGATTGGCAGTAAAAGCAAGAACAACGGGGTGCTGATTCTCCTTTCGGTGGGGGATCAAAACTACCAGCTCATTGTGGGGACCGGGCTGGAGGGCACTCTGCCTGCCGGAGAGGTGGCCCAACTGCTGGGAGAGCATCTGGAGCCTTACTTCCAATTGGGGGACTATGGCGGCGGCGCCTTGTCCATTTACGGGGCGGTGGTGCAGCGCCTGGGAGGCCAGTGGCCTCTGGAAAGCTATGACCCCACCACCCATCTGTTTGTATTGGACGACGCAGGGGTGCTTTCTGCCCAAACGGTGGAGGAATTTAACCGTCTAAACCAGATGCAATATGCCAAGAATCAAACAGGGGTTTATCTGGTTACCACCCGGCAAAACCTGGATTTGCAGGAGATGGCGGAGGAGATTTTCTCCCAGTATGCCTTGGAAGAAAGTTCGGTGCTGATGCTTCTTTACATCGGCCCCTCCCCTGCACAGGACAACTACTATATTCTGCCCGGTTACCTGGCAGCAAATCATCTTTTTTCCACTCCGGTGCAGGATGCCATGGAACCGGCCCTCTTTGACGAAGTCAATTACGACAAGGCAGTTTTGGCAGGGCTGAACGCCATGCTGCCCATGCTGGCCACCTACACTCCTCCCAAGGCCCAGCAAAGTACCGTACCCGCCCAGCCCAACCAACCTCAACCAGACTACTACTCTCAGGAAGAATATTACAGCCATTCCCCAGGGAGCGCTTTGGGTGGATTTCTGTTTATTTTAATCATCCTCATTCTTTTCATTGTGGTGTTCTCCGGAACCGCCCGCTATCGCACCCGGTACTACACCACGCCTTTTTACACGCCTCTTTGGTATCATCGGTTTTTCTTTTGGAGGCCCCGTCACTGGCGGTATCCTCCCCATCACATGTATTACAGGCCTCCGCCCCCTCCTCCTCCCCGCAGACCGCCTCGCCCGCCCTTTGGAGGCTCCGGCGGTGGCAGACCGGGAGGCTTTGGCGGCGGCAGTTCCGGTGGCTTTGGCGGCCCCACCTTTGGGGGCGGCGGTTCCACCCGGGGCTCCGGCGCCGGGCGTTCTTCGGCCGGAGGATTTTTCGGCGGCTCTTCGGGCCGCTCCGGTGGCAGCTTTGGCGGGCGCTCCGGCGGCTTTGGGGGCGGCAGTTTTGGCGGCCGCTCCGGCGGTGGATTTGGCGGCGGCGGGCGCTCCGGTGGCTTTGGCGGCCGGCGGTAGGGCCGATGCCTGTATCCGCCAACCCTTATGACAGAAAACAGAAAGGAAAGGACACTTTATATGTTTTACCATGAGGAAGACAACCACCGGGAAGAGGTTCGGGAGCAGAACCTGTTGACCCGGAAGCTGTTGGACAGCCGCAGCGTGATGATTAGCGGCGAAATCAATCAGGAGCTGGCACAAAAAATCTGCGCCCAGCTGCTGATCTTGCAGGAGATGGGGGATGGCCCCATCAAACTGTTCATCAACAGTCAGGGAGGCCATGTGGAGGCCGGGGACACCATCCACGACATGATTAAGTTTATTAAACCCGATGTCTACATCATCGGCACCGGCTGGGTGGCCAGCGCCGGCGTGAGCATCTACTTGGCTGCAGACAAGGATAAACGCCTTTCCCTGCCCAACACCCGGTATATGATTCATCAGCCTTTGGGAGGGGTGCGGGGCCAGAGTGTGGATATCGAAATCGAGGCCAACGAGCTGCTGAAAATTCGCACCCGCATCAACACCCTTATCTCCAAGGCCACCGGTCAGCCCATCGAAAAGGTGGAAAAGGACACCGACCGCAACTTCTGGATGAGCGCCTACGAGGCGGTGGATTACGGCATTGTAGGAAAGGTGATTGACTCCTACACCCAGCTGGAAAGCATCCTTAGGGGATAGCACCCATTGGTTATTTGGAACTGCATAAGGGGCTTGCCCCACAGCAGGCAGTGCGGAGCTATTTTGTCCGGCTGCCTGCTTCCGGTCTTTTACGGCAAATTAGGGATGTTTTAAAAAAGATGACAAAAAGGCGGGACCTTAAAACCGCCAAACAGAGGAGGGCACAATATGAATCTTGAAACCAAGTGCATTCATTCCGGGTATACCCCCAAAAATACCGAGCCCAGGGTGATGCCCATTGTCCAGAGCACCACCTATGTCTTCGACTCCACCGAGGATATCGGCGCCGTCTTCGACGACCCCACCAAGGCGCTTATCTATTCCCGGTTTGCCAACCCCACTGTTATGGCGGTGGAAGGCAAAATTGCCGATTTAGAAGGCGGCATCGGTGCCATGTGTACCTCTTCCGGTCAGGCGGCTAGCCTGCTGTCCATCCTCAACCTGTGCAATGCGGGGGACAGCTTTGTCAGCACCGCCAACATCTACGGCGGCACCGTCAATCTCTTTGCCTTTACCTTAAAAAAGCTGGGCATTGAGTGCATTTTTGTGGGAACCGACGCCACCGATGAGGAAATTCACGCTGCCTTTAAGCCCAACACCAAGGCGATGTTTGGCGAAACGCTGGCAAACCCGGCGCTGTCGGTATTGGACATTCGCCGGATGGCAGATATTGCCCACTCCCACGGAGTGCCCCTCATCGTGGACAACACCTTTGCCACTCCCATCCTCTGTCGTCCCTTCGAGCACGGGGCCGACATTGTGGTTCACTCCACCAGCAAGTACATGGATGGCCATGCGGTGCAGGTGGGGGGAGTGATTGTAGACAGCGGAAACTTTGACTGGACCAACGGCAACTTCCCCGAGTTTACCGAGCCGGACCCCAGCTACCACGGCATTTCCTACACCGGAACCTACGGGAAGATGGCTTATATCCTCAAGGCCAGAATGCAGTTGATGCGGGACTTTGGATGCTATCCCGCCGCCCACTCCGCCTTTTTGCTCAATATGGGGCTGGATACCCTTGCCCTGCGGATGGAGCGCTACTGCGAAAATGGCCTCAAGGTGGCCCAGTACTTTGCCGGGCATCCCAAGGTAGAAAGCATCACTTACCCCGGCCTTCAAACTGACAAGCACCACCACCTTTGCCAAAAGTACCTGGGCGGGCGCTCCAGCGGGGTTATCTCCTTTACCATCAAGGGGGGCAAGGAGGCTGCCATTCGCTTTATGGACAGCTTAAAACTGTGCTCCAACGAGGTCCATGTGGCGGATATCCACACCTGTGTTCTGCATCCGGCCAGCGCCACCCACCGCCAACTGACCGAAGAACAACTGGTGGCCGCCGGAATTGGCCCCGGACTCATTCGCTTCTCGGTGGGTCTGGAAAACGTGGAGGACATTCTCGCTGATATTGAGCAGGCCTTTGCGCAGGTGTAAGTATCACACCGCCACCCTTTCCACAATAGCTTGGCAGCAAACCCGGCAACCGGATCCCCTACCAAGGGAGTTTTTAGAACCATAATCGTTTCAAAGCCGCTTCGGAGGGTTCCGGGGCGGCTTTTATCGGAGGACATAAGGGGAAACATCCCCCCTGCTATCCAAGCTGGTTTCTTGTAAAACCGCGGGGAATGTGATAAAATAACCTTTGCATATTCCAAGGAGGCGTTGTATGGAACTTTCCGATATGTTGGAGCTTATCGATCACGCCATCGCTGCTCAAAAAGTATTGAGCATTGAGCGAACAGAAGTGATCGAGCCGGAGCTGCTCTGCATTCCCATTGCCCGCTCCGATGACCTGCTGCTGGTACATGTGTTTTACGATTTTCACCCCGACGGCTACCGCATTATCTGCCTGGACGATATCTACGATGTGATACGGGACGCAAGCGAAGCGTTTTTCGAGCGGGTGATCGCCGCAGAAGGAGTGTATGCCAAACTCAAAACGCCTCCCTTTTTGGACTTGACCAATTGGAGGACGGTGCTCCTTTCCCTAAAAGGAAGATACGATTACTGCATCATCGAGTGCGATTCCGAAGAGGATTTTCTGGTCGGAAAGCTGATGGAAATCCGGGAGGAGGAGTTCACCTTCTGGTATTTTGACGCCACCGGCCGATGGGATGACGAGCTGGACGTGGTGGATTACGACGACGTGACCGCTGTTTCCTTTGACGATAACTACACCAACACCATTGTCAAGTATATTCCCCGCCCCTGACCGCAGGGCTCGGCTATCGAAAAATTAAAACAAAGGACTGATACCATGTCACTCAAATACCGCTCCATTCGGGGAACCCGGGATATTTTGCCCGGACAGAGTGAAAAATGGCGCTATGTGGAGCGGGTGGCTCTGGAAACCGCTGCCACCTACGGCATTCGGCAGATTCGCATTCCCACCATCGAAAAAACCGAGCTGTTCACCCGCTCGGTGGGCGAGACCACCGATGTGGTGCAAAAGGAGATGTACACCTTCGAAAAAGGGCGGGAGTCCATCACCCTGCGCCCCGAAGGAACGGCAGGCACCGTGCGCGCCGTGCTGGAAAACAGCATGCTGGCCGACACCCTGCCCCTCAAACTCAGCTATATTGTCAGCTGCTTCCGCCACGACAATCCCCAGGCGGGGCGCTACCGGGAATTTACCCAGTTTGGC
Organism: Oscillospiraceae bacterium; assembly: GCA_050950205.1. Taxonomy (GTDB): domain Bacteria; phylum Bacillota; class Clostridia; order Oscillospirales; family Ruminococcaceae; genus WRAV01. The sequence goes on along the minus strand of JBMNHF010000010.1, from coordinate 94,854 downwards.
ATCGAGTGCTTTGGCAATTCCCTGCCCACCGCCGACGCCGAGGTGATTGGCGTGGCTTACGATATTCTATCCCGGCTGGGACTTTCGGAGGTATCCCTGGAAATCAACTCCATCGGCTGTCCCAAGTGCCGCCCCTCGTACCATCAAGCCCTTACCGCTTACTATCAGGGCAAAAAGGACAAGCTCTGCAAAACCTGTCTGGAGCGGCTGGAGCGCAATCCCCTGCGGCTGCTGGACTGCAAGGAAGAGGGCTGCAAGGCGCTGGCAGCGCAGGCTCCCAGCTCCATTGATCACCTCTGCGACGAGTGCGACCAACACTTTGAGGGGCTGAAAAAGCGGCTGGACAGCATGGGGTTTTCCTACCGGGTCAACCCCTTTATCGTTCGGGGACTGGACTATTACACCAAGACGGTGTTTGAATTCATCTCGGATAAAATTGGCGCCCAGGCCACCATCTGCGGCGGAGGCCGCTACGACGGCTTGGTGGAGGAGCTGGGGGGACCACCCACTCCTGCTCTGGGCTTTGGCATGGGTTTGGACCGGCTTTTGCTGGTGATGGAAAACTCCGGCTGTGAGTTTCCTCCCCTGCCGGGCTGTGATCTGTATATCGGCAGCATGGGAGAGGACGAAAACGTAAAGGCTCTCACCCTGGCCACCCACCTGCGCCGGGAGGGTTTTACTGTCCTCTGCGATACAGTGGGTCGGTCGGTCAAGGCCCAAATGCGCTATGCCGACAAGCAAAACGCCACCCACTCCTGTATCATCGGCTCCAACGAGCTGGAGCAGGGCATGGCCACCGTCAAGAGAATGGCCGATGGCCAGCAAACTCAGGTGGCTCTGGATGGAGAAGCTTTGAGCCAGTACCTCTACGGGGAAAAGGCTGAGGAGATTGCCCAGGCGTAAAGTTTGCTTTTTTGCCCTCCATCTTCCCCTAAAGGAATGAATTTTGGCGGCAGGCAGCTTGCCAAGGCAGGCTGTACAGGGACGTATCTATGACAATAGGGGCGGTTTCGGCCGCCCGATTTTCTGCAGAAAAGGAGGGGGATCGTGGCACAAGAGCAGACAGGGCGCTATAAAAGCCTGATTTCCAACACCCTCCTGTTCGGTCTTTCCACCTTTGGCTCCAAAATGCTGGTCGTTCTCTTAATGCCCATCTACACCCGGCATCTTTCCCCGGAAGCCTATGGCATGGTGGATATTATTTCCGGCACCTGCAACCTCATTGTTCCCATCATCTCCCTTTGCGTCCACGAGGCGGTGATCCGCTTTGGGCTGGAAAAGGAAGTTCGCCGCAGAGATGTGTTTACCACCGCCCTGCTGACAGTGATGGCAGGGTATCTTCTGCTCTTTTGCTTCTGGCCTCTGCTGCGCCGGGTGGAGTTGATTGCCGGGTACCTGCCTTTGATTTACGGCTATGTGATCACCTCGGCTCTGCGCTCGGTGGTCACCCACTTTGTGCGCTCGGGGGGATTTGTCCGGCTCTTTGCTTTGGACGGCATCTTTACCACGGCGCTGACCGTTACCTTAAAGGTAGCGTTTATTGCGGGAGCTAAGATGGGGGTGGTGGGGGATGGCCTTGCCACCGTCATTGCCGACGGCTGCTCTGCCCTGCTGCTGATTTTGCTCTTGCGGCTGCACCGCTTTTTCCGGCCGGGAAAGCTCAAGGGCTCCGTCGCCCGGGAGATGCTCACCTACAGCATTCCCTTGGTGCCCACCGCCATCTTTTGGTGGATTACCAATCTGTCCGACCGGTACTTTGTCACCTACATGGTGGGATTGGATGTCAACGGTCTGTACAATGTGGCCTACAAAATCCCCATGATGATCACCTTGGTATCGGCGATTTTTATTCAGGCCTGGCAGATTTCCGCCTTTGGAGAAAAGGATAAACAGCAAAGTGCCCGGTTTTTCTCCACGGTCTTTCGCTGCTACTACACCTTGGTGTTTTCCGCCGCCTCGGGGATTTTGCTTCTCATCAAGCCCATCACCCGGATTTTGGTGTCCAAAGACTTTTTTATGTCCTGGCGCTATGTCCCCTTTTTGATTTTGGCGGTGAGCTTTTCCTGCCTGGTCACCTTTTTGGGGACGGTTTACAACACCGCCAAAAAGAACATGATGGTTACCATTACCACCTTTGTGGGGGCGCTGCTCAACATCCTGCTCAACTGGCTGCTCATTCCCAAATTTGGAGCCAACGGAGCCGCTTTTGCCACTTTTTTCAGCTTCCTTGTGGTGTTTCTCATTCGGGCGGTGGACTGCCGCCGCTATATCTCCATTGCCATGCAGCCTTTGCGCATCGCTCTTAATTTGATTTTGCTGCTGCTGCAGTGCTGGGTGGCCTTAACAGAGCCGCCTTACTGGGTATGGTGGGAAATTGGCATTCTGGTTTTGATTTTGGGTTGCAACGTTGGGAATTTGCTGTTTCTCCTTCGGATGACCAAAAGCCTGTTGCCCCGGCGTTCCAAATAATGCTTTGTGCTAAAAAATGCAAATGCCCGGTAGGATGCTCCTACCGGGCGTTATGATTTCCATGTCAGGAAGCGGAAACTGCTTTTTTCCCATAGGTGCAAAGGTGGTTGCAGCAACAGAGATGGCACTGAGGGTTGCGGGCCTTGCAGACCGCTCTGCCGTGAAGCACCAGCCGATGGCAAAAATCGTTGGATTTTTGAGGATCCAAAATGGCGCGCAGCTGCTTTTCCACCTGAAGAGGGTTTTTGGAGGAGGCAAGTCCCATCAAATTGGTGATGCGGATGCAGTGGGTATCACAAACCACCGCCGGTTTTCCGTAAACGTCGCCCAGAATGAGATTGGCGGTTTTGCGGCCCACCCCCGGCAGTTTGAGAAGTTCCTCCATGGTGTCGGGTACCACCCCGCCATACTGGGTCAGCAGCATTTGGCACATGGCTACAATATCCCGCGCCTTGGTATTTCCCAGTCCGCAGGGCCGGACAATATCTGCCACATCCGAAACCTCTGCCTCCGCCAGGGACTGCATGGTGGGGTAAGCCTCAAACAAAATGGGAGTGATTTGATTCACCCTTGCGTCGGTGCATTGAGCGGCCAGCCGCACCGCAATCAAAAGCTGATAGGGGTGCTGATATTCCAAAGAGCAGATGGCATCGGGGTATTCCTGTTCCAAGGCCGCTACCAAAGCGGCCGCTTTTTGTTTTTTGGTCATAACGTCCTCCAAAATAATATCCAAACAAGCAGGCTGCCTTAATATCCATAAGCGGTGAAGTCGCAACGGCAGGCCACTGGTGTTTTTTCTAAATTTAATTATAGCACAAAAAAGAGGAATATGGTATGATTTGTCGCCGGTGTGACCTTGCAAAAATCATCCAAAATGCTTTTGCTGCAACACGCTCATCTCTCACACAAACTGTGCGGAAAAAGGTATTTTTCACAAACTGTATGTTTTCGCATAAAATAGCCCATTCTTTTATCAAACAAATACCCTATTGCAGTGATTTGATACTTTTATTTTATAGGATTTGTGTTATAATAAATCCAGACAGTTTAGATTCAGGGTTCTTTCACGAAATGTGAAATCAGGTGGGAAAGAGCCCTGTATTCTTGCGCACGACACCATATAGCAAAGGAAGTTAATTGGTTGGAGAAGTTTGTCATACAAGGCGGCACACGCCTGACCGGGGAAGTGACCATTGGCGGAGCAAAAAATGCTGTGGTAGCTATTATTCCCGCCACCATTCTAGCCAAAGGGCGTTGCGTCATCGGCAACATCCCAAACATCAGTGATGTCAGTATTCTGCTTAAGATGCTCTCGGAGATGGGGGCCTCTGTCAGCTTTTTAGATAAAACCACAGTGGAGATCGACACCACCCATATTGTCAACCCAACCGTTTCCTACGATCTGGCCCGTTACCTGCGGGCCTCCTATTACTGCCTGGGAGCTTTGATTGGCCGCTGCGGCAAAGCCAGTGTTTCCATGCCGGGGGGGTGCCACTTTGGCGTTCGCCCCATCGACCAGCACATCAAAGGCTTTGAATCCCTGGGGACTACGGTGGGCATCGATCACGGTATGATCAACGCAAAGGTGGAGCACCACCTGATGGGTTCCCACATCTATTTTGACGTGGTGAGCGTGGGGGCCACCATCAATGTGATGCTGGCAGCGGTGCGGGCCAAGGGCCTGACGGTGCTGGAAAACGCCGCCAAGGAGCCTCATATTGTGGACCTTGCCAACTTCCTCAACACCATGGGAGCCGACGTTCGGGGTGCCGGAACCGATGTGATTAAAATCCACGGAGTGGACATTATGCGGGGAGCGGATTACACCATCATCCCCGACCAGATTGAAGCAGGCACCTATATGATTGCCGCCGCCGCCACCGGAGGGGACGTTTTGGTCAAAAATGTCATCCCCAAACATATGGAGTCCATCACCAACAAACTGGTGCAGGCAGGGGTAGAGGTGGAGGAGTTTGACGAGAGTATCCGGGTTCGCCGGAAGGAGCCTTTATCCGCCACCACCATCAAAACCATGCCCCACCCCGGCTTTCCCACCGATATGCAGCCTCAGTTTACCGCCATGCTCACTTTGGCCAAAGGTACCAGCGTGGTCACCGAGGGAGTGTGGGACAACCGCTTCCGCTATGTGGACGAGCTGGCCCGGATGGGGGCCAACATTCAGGTGGACGGCAAAGTAGCTGTGGTGCAGGGGGTGGAAGCCCTGACGGGAGCACCGGTCAAGGCTACCGATTTGCGGGCGGGAGCCGCTCTGATGATTGCCGCTCTTACCGCCAAAGGCACCACCGAAATCGAAGATATCTACCACATTGAACGAGGGTATGAAGATGTGGTGGAAAAATTCCGCGCTCTGGGGGCATCCATCAAGCGAATTGAAACCCCGGATCTGGAGATTCCGGCGGCCCTGTAAATTTTTTAATAATGAAGTAATGTTAAAGCGGTATTTGCAGGCAATTGCAAACACCGCTTTTTTGTTGGCCTCATGGACAAAAAAGTCCGGCTCCCAACGAATAGGGGCCGGACTGTTATCTGCTTGTATGTTTTTTACCCTGCCCGCAGGATTTGATTGCGCCAGAGCAGCCACAAAAGGGGGTCCAGCACCCGATGGGGCGAGATGCGGGGGATCTCCCCCTGCTTCCCGGGGGAGTTGCCCAAAGCGCTTAGCCCAAAGAAGCACCAGTCCTCAAACTGGCTTTTCACATGTCTTAACAGCTCTCCGGCTCCCCAAACCTCCAAAAGGCTCTCCATCTCCAGGCTACAGGAGGAAAAATCGGCGGCGCAAACCATAGGGCGGCGCAAATTGCGGGAGGGGTCCCGCAAAAAGCTGGCCGGATCCAGCTGGTGGAAGAGGGTGTCCATCTTGGTGATACAAACTGCCAGGGGCACGGGGATTTTTTTATCCACGCTTTCCAGACCCAGCCCTGTTCGCAGAAGATGAACGGTGCGCAGCAGCAGAGTCTGAGGGTCCCCCGGTGTCAGGGGCAAGCCCCTGGCGCTGCGCTGCTGACGGATGGCGGGGAGCTGTGATGGGTCGATGAGCAGCAAAATCCCCGCCGAATGATAGATGCTGCGGTTGTACAAAGCCATGTTGGCCTCGCTTTCAAAGTTTTTGCCACAGGCATCGTAAAAAGCCAAAGAGCAGGTGCTCCCCGCCTCCGAGTTGGGGGGAAACATCAGGGTATAGGTGAGAGGATCCACGTCCTCTCTGTCGGTGGGGGGGACGCAGATGCCCAAATCAAACAAGGAGCGGGCGTAGTTGCGCTGATAGCGGTCCATGGTGCGATCCCCCCCGGTGGGGTAGAGAGTGGCGCCGTATACCCGGCAAAACTCCCCCGAAAGCTCCCGCATCAGCACCGCCAGATAGTTGCTTTTCCCAACGCCTTGGTCACCTACCAGAGAAAAGCAGAGCAGGCCCCGCTGCAGCGCATCGGGGTCCAGTTCAAATCCGCACTCCAGGCAGACCTTGACCGTCATCCGGGATTGACAGGCAGGACAAAGGGGGATGGTTCCTTCTTTCTGCCCTGCGGCAGGGGGTACGGGAATCCCTGCCCGGCTGCAGTGGGGAGCACAGCAGGCAAAGCCCGCCTCCTCCACCGGAGCAAAGCACTTGGGACAAAGCTTCATATCCAAATCACTCTCCTAAGGATTGGCTGATGGTCCGGCAAATAGTTTTTTATGAGCAGGGGTCTAGCCCATCAGGTAAGCTTGAGCTGGGAGGCTGACAGCAGGCGAAAACGCTGATAGGGAGCGTCCTCTCCAAAGAAAAGCCGCAGATGGGCGTTGGGGGGCAGCGGGTCAATTTCATACTGAAAGAGGACTTCGCCGTCCACCCGTGCCTCCTGATCCAACAGCAAGAGAATTTCGCCATCGGAGCGGGAAAGAGGCAGTCGTTCTGTTTGGAGCAGCACCGCCGCAGGGGGAAGCACAAAGGCCTCCGGCCCCGAGAGAGTCAGCACCAACTCCGCCTTCCCTTTGAGCATTTTACGGCGATAGGCAAAGCGGTAAAAAATTTCCTGCCGGGGTAGGTTCTGGTAGGCCAGCGTCACCCCTTCCGATGCAAGAACGGCGCCGTCGGCATCGGAAAAGAGGGAGTACACCCTAAAATAGTAACTTCCCGTTCCCATTCCCCGCAAAATAACGCCGGCATCGTAATCGTACTGCTCTCTGGTTATTTGCAGCAGATGGGTGCCCGGCTCCTCCATGGATTTGGGGTAGTCATCGGTTCGCCAAGCCACGGCAATTTGATTCAGGCCCATGGGCCAGCGCATATTGAGGCAGAGATCCTCCCCCACCACCCCGGCGGCCAACTGCCGAACCTCCTGCAGGTTGGTAAGGTACTCAGGGGCTCCCACAGCGGCAAATTTGCCAAAAGGAATGGCGGCAAAGATGTAAACTCCCCCCAAAAAGCTGTAGCGGAACCGGCCGGAATCGGTGGTGCGCGCATGGAGAGACAAGTTGCGGTATCGGCCGAGCAGCTCCTGCACCGGGAGAATTTCCCCCGGCTTAAGATCCGGCTTTTTGGGACTTGCCAGCAACAACAGATCGGGATAATCGCCGCCGCCCCAGTTGACCACAAACTCGTTTTCTCCGTAACTGGATTTGGCGATGGTCAGCCGCTCCACCGGAGCCAAAATCCGGTGGGGGGTAACGGCAGCGCAGACTCCCTTGGAAACCACCTCCCGGCCGTCCACCGAGTAGACCGCCACCAGGTAGTACCAATAGTCCACATCATTTTTGATTTTGGTATCCATAAAGCCGTCAATGCGGTTGGTCTGAATCAGAACCCCTTCCCCCGGGGCGGTGGGGCGCTCTCCTCCCAGCTTGCGCCAGATCCGCACTTCCCGCAAATCGGGGTTGACCGCCCAGAAAAGCTGAGCCCCCTGATCGGCGGGGAGGATGCGCAGATCCTCTATTTCGGGAATGATGAGGATGGGGCCGCAATGGGCACCGTCGGGAGAAAAGACGTTGCCCCGCCGGGCAAATACCCGGTAATAAACTTCCTTGAGGGCAGGGGCTGTTTGATCCACGAAGGAATTGGCCGGCCCCTCGTAGAGCACATCCCCGTCAAAGGCGGTGTAGGGAACGCAGCCCTGCTTGCGAACCAGAACATAATCGGCCTTGCCGGGGGAGTTGCTGGTGGTCCACCCCAGCCGCACCTGCCGCCCCTCCAACGAGGCTTTTAGATGTCTGGGAGCCAAAGGAGGGTGGCGGTTGAGCAGGCGGGTCAGCTCCAGGCTGTCCGTCACCGTGCCGGAAAGCTCCATCAGCCGCTCCACATCGGGATTGGGCTGGGCCGAAAGAGCTGCCAGCTGCTGTTCCAGATTTTCAATCACCTTTTCCACCTGCCGCACCGTAGCGGCGGGCAGACGGATCCTTTCCTCCCCCGCCCGGTGGATGAGGTCCAAAGCAGCGTAGTACTGGTTTTTTCCCATGCAGTCGCTCATCTGGTCAACATACCAGGCGTAGCGCTCCTCCAACTGCTTGGCCCGAGCCTTGAGGGGAGCGATCTCCGGGTGGCCCGGCCAGTATTTTTCCACATAGGCAAGGCCCCGCAAAGCAGTGCTCCAGCTGCGATCGATGATGGCCCCCTGGGCGGCATCCAAGTAAGGAAGGGCCTTGACCATATCCTTTAGCAAAAAGCCACAGGCAAAGCAGACCGGGGCACCGTCCTCAAAGTGGGTGCCGCAGGCGGGGCAGTTGCCCTTAAGGGGGGCGGCACAGGTGGGGCAGACCACGCTGCTCTGCCCCACCTGCTGCTCGCAGGCCGGACAGGAAATCAGGGGCTTTTCCACATCCGTGGGGATTTGATAGGCGGCGCAGTACCGGCGAATATAGTCCTCAGCCTCCAGCACCCGCATACCACAGGTCTCCACCGCAAAGTTGACCAGCCGCATCATGGCCACAGGGCTGATGTAGCGGGCCCGGACAAACTCTTCGTCAATCATCTCCCCCAAAGCAGGATGGGAGGAAATGCGAAGATAGCGATCATACAGTTGCTTGGTATCAAAGCTCTCGAACAGGCGCAGGCAAATTCCCGCAAGCTCCTGTGTGGCCACCGAGGCGGCGGTTTTCCCCTCCGAAGCGGCGATGCGGCGCTTTTGCTCGGCGGCAGCCCGCAGCTTTTTGATGGAGGAATAAGGGGGCTCTCCCAAAAAGGCATACAGGTCGGGAATGCCCAGAACATTTAAGTTTCTTGCAATGGTTTTGGCAGTTAAGCGGTCCAGCACCTCACCCGGCAGCTCCGGTTCTTCGGGGGTGGGCGGCTCCTCCGAAACCGGCACCCGAACCAGCTCGTGAATCTTTTTTTGGGTGACGCCGTACACCCGGTACTTGGCGGCCAGGGCAGACACTTCCCGGGGAAGAAGATGGCCCTTCCCCTCCAAAATCCGCAGCTCTGCCTCAAAGCGCAGCATCATTTCCTCCCGCAGCTTGAGAGCCTTGCAGGCTTCCCGTTTGCGGGCAACGGGATCAAACATCACCTGCTCCAGATCGGGCAGAGCAGCCAGATTGGCAAGGCCTTGGGCCCGCTTGCCCGGATGATCCTGCCAGCGGGTCCACTCCTGTTTTTTTCGATGAATGGCGGAGCGGATTTCCCCCGGATCCTCGGTGGGCGGATCGATGGGCAGCTCCAGCATGAGATAATAGTTTTCCCGTTCCATTGCCATACCCCTTGTTGTAATTGCTCTTCTCTTCCTTTGCAGTTTGCGTCCACATTATGGGTGTGTTTTTTGCGGTAAATTACTGCATAAGGAAAAGACGCACAGCCAAAGCCATGCGTCTTTTGCAATATTTTGGTGATTGACAGTGCTTTACAGCTCCACCACAAGGTCCAACAAAGGGGCGTGCTGCTGGGCACCGTAAACATCGGTTTCCCCCAGGTCGCCGGAGCAAAGAGGGCGACGGATGGTGATTTTAATGGCTTTGGCCGGCTCAAACTCCACAATTCCCACAATCTGCTGGGGGGTGATGTTGTAAAGCTTGCAGACCAGCTCCTCGTTGATTACCTTGGCTTTGCGCACCTTCTCAAAGCCTTCATAATCGTTGAAGATGATGTCCATGGTCAGCTCGTAAGGCCCGGAGTTTTTGGAGCGGATGACGCCGGCCAAATCGGTGAGTTTGGTTTTCATAAAAGCTCCTCCTTAAAGCTGAAGGTATTGGATGGAGAAGGGGGCGGCAGGGTCCTCCACATCCATCAGATGGTAGACGGAAAAGACGTAAACTTCCCCGGCGTGGAAATCGCTGGGGCTGTAGGGGAAGGCCAGGTTGCCGGCGGTGGCCCGGCGCCCCTCGTAACCGTAGTGCAGCATGGTGGAGCGGGCAAAGGCGCAGATGGTGTCGGCCTGAGCCTGGGTATCCGCCACCGCTTCAATGACAATGCCGAATTCGTGGGCCTTGGGCTGATTTCTCAAAGGTTCCAGCCCCGCCATAACACCGTCCCGGCCATAGACGATAAAATTAAGATAGTAATTCAGGTTTTTGTCGGAGAAGTTGTCGGCCACCCTCTCCTTTACCCCTTGGATGATGTTGTCGATCTGGCTCATCATCACAGGGTCCCGGGTGCCGGCGATGGAAACGGTGCGGAACCCAATTCGCTTGGCTCCTTCCAGCTTGAGGGCGTACTGCTTGCCGGGCACAAACTTGCTGCCCCGCACCTTGACGGTGGCTTCGGTGTCCTGCTCAAAGCTGGTACCGGTCAGGTCCAGATGCCCGCCGGGACCGGGCAGAATATAGGGGTTGGTCTTTTCGTACAGGGTGTGAGCCGCCACCGAAACGGTGGTGCACTTGCGCAGAGGACTTAAAGGTTCGATCCGGAAGTAATCCTCTCCAATATAGCCAAACATACAGTCGGAGCCGCTGCCGGGGGTAGCGCAGATGGCGGCGCATTCCAGAATTTTGCCCAAGTGGGTGGCAAGGCCCATATCGTAGCCCTGCTCCACCGCCAAAGCGGAGAAGACGGCAGGGTCGTAGGCGCGGCCTGCCAAAATCACCTGAGCGCCTCCCTTGTAGGCGGCAATAAAGGGATCGATCCCCATTTGAGCCACAATGCGGCTGGTGGCGTCAATGTCCTCCTCGGTGAGGCCTGCCCCCTCCACCCCCGGTTCCAGAGCGTGTAGCCGCCCTTCCCTCAGGGCCTTTTTGACGTCCTCCCGGGGGATTTCCGCATGGATGAGGGCCAACTTAAAGTGAAGGTTTTGCTCCTTGGCAATTTCTTCTACAATCTCTTTGTTCCACTGGAGATGAGGTTCGCCGCCGCTGCCCCCGGCTGTGCCGATGACCACGGGAATCCCCCGCTCCACACCGGCTTTGATCATCAGTTCCAAATCCCGCTTGACAGCGTCCCGGTTGGTGAAGGAAACCCCTGCCCCCAAATAATATGGGCCCGGGTCGGTGGAGCCTGCATCTACGGCAATCAGGTGGGGATTGCGCTTCATCCCTTCTTCAAAGGAGGCCACCGGAAAGCCGTACCCCAAAATGGCGGTGGTGGAAAGAATCCGAAACTCTTCTTTCATCGATTCATCATTCCTTTCCTTGTGGCGGCATCCTTCCGTCACAAGTGTCGCGATTTCTAAACCATCCAATGAGGGTTGCCGGGGATTAGCCTCCCCGGCTTCCTTATGTTAAATTAGCTTTTTGGCCTTTGCAGTGGCCAGAATTCTCTGCATCTCGTTGTAGACAATCATGTAGCCCTCGTCTACCCCCATGCCGGGTTTTGCCAAAATCTGAGTGGGCTGGGTGGCCATGGCCAGATGGACACAGACCTGAGCGGAGCGGTCGGTTTCGTTGCAGGTGCCCCCCTGATAGGCGCCGATGCCCTTTTCCTTGCAGTAGAGGATGGCTTCCACCGTGTTGCTGACGCTGCCAAGGTCGGGGGTTTTTACCTGAACCATATGCCCCGCCTTGTTGTCGGCAAAGTATTTGATGTCTTCCAGGGTATTGCACCACTCGTCGGCTACAATCTCCACCCCAATGCCCCGCTCATCCACCAGAGCGGTGAGAGCCCGAAGGGCCTGCATCTGCTTTTCCCGATCCTCCACATCCATAGGGCCTTCGATCCGCAGTTGAAAGGGAGCGGCAGCCTTTTCCAGCCGGGCCAAATAGTCGGCCATGGCGGCATAGTTCTCGTTCCCAAAGATCAGGCCAATGGTGCCGTACACGTCAATGTGAAGGGTGGGGGTATAGCTTTCGTCGGTGCGCAGAGCGATGATTCGATCCCGCAACCAGCCCACATACTCCTCCAGCAGCTCTCCCTGCTGGCCCAGCTTGGTGGCCACGTGGTTGATGAGGGCGTGGGGCAATACCTGAGCCTGTTTGACAATCATTTTGTCGGCGTTGTCGTAGCGGGCGTCTCCGCTTTGGGTAAAGATGGGGACCATCTCTTTGGAAAGCTGGCAACCATACTCTTCCGCCAACACTTGGCACATCATTTTGTGCTGGGATTTTGCCACCGCATCCAGCAATGCCTGGCTGACGCCATAGCGAATAGCGGTGTGAAGCCGCTTGCCCTCTACCTGCATATGCTCCAGCTCATCGGCCATTTCCCGGAAGGTGGTAATTTCCTTGCCAACGTAAAGAGGCTTCAGGTTTTCTTCGATAAAGGGGATAAAGTTTTCGGCCAAGAACAGAGGGTCCCGGCCACCGGCTCCGGAGTACTGAACGGCTGCGCAGTCTCCCCAAGCCGTCTGGCCATCTTCCAGCAGGAAGAGGAGGGAGATGGATTCCCCCGCCTGCCGCACCGAGGTAAACCCGGGAGTCACCGGTTCCCCCCGATAGGTGGCGCCGTCGGGAACAGCTCCTTTTTTGATGGCCCGCTGATCGTCAAAGTAAAATCCGGTGCGCCCCGGCGCACAAACAAGGTCGATAATTTTCATCATGACACCTTCTTTATATAATTTGGTTGCCCCAATTAGGGTCTGCCCACCAGGCGACCCTTGCCGATGGCGTACACGTCGTCAATGACCATCTGGAAGGAGGCGGCCCGCTTTTCGCTCTTGGCCCGCTCCTCGATTTTGGAGGTGTTAAAGTCCAGCAGCTCCTTGGAAAAGGGCACATTGCCGGGGGTGAGGATGCGAATGGCGCCGTCGTTGTCCCGGGCGGGAAGCAGCTTGCCTGCGTTAAAGCGGCTGGGAGCAAAGGGGATATCCAGCACTCCGGTCTGGAAGGCGGCCACAGCGCCTACGGCAATGTCTCCTTCGCCCAGTTCAAAGCATTTGTCCAGAATACACTTGGTTTCGGCTTTTATAATCTCCATCTCGGCAGAGACCTGAGCGTTGTTCAGGGGCTGGTCGGCCAGCATGGAAATCACCTGCTTGGTGCAGCGCAGGCCCTGTGCGTTGGCCTCCATGGTGGGAATTCCCATGGCCTCGTGAGGAGTTTTGACAATGATCTTGGTGGCCTGGGCCAGTGCCCCCGCTACGCTGCCCCAGCTGATGACGCCAAAGGCCTTGGCCTCGTCTTGGGGAAAGCCCCCCATCCACTGGTGCAGCACGGTGGTGACCACCACATCGTCGTAGCCGTATTGTTTGAGGTATTCCTCGGTCATCTCCTCCAGAGAGCGGATGGCGGCCACGTCCTGAATCAAGTTGCCGCACTGACCGTAACCCACTGTGATATTCCGCACTCCCTGCTCGGCGGCCAGCAGGCTTTCAATGATGGCGACGGCGTGGGATATGCTGGGGGGAACCAGGGTTCCGGTCAGGGGGCCAAAGGGTTCCCGGTTGACGGAGATGCCCATTTCTTCATACAGTCCGGTCAGGCGGTCTACATACTGCCAGTCCCGAATGGTGGTTTCCAGGCTGACGCTTTTGGCGTAGGGGATGTTGTAGGAGATGCCCCCTCCTTCAAAGCTGGTGAAGCCGCCGGCATAGGTGATTTCGGCCAAAAGGCGGGCGTCGGGGGTGCCGTGACGCACCTGAACCGGCACATCCAGACTTTGAATGATGGAGCGGCAGGCGTCCACTCCGTGGTTGACGGCGGGAAAGCCGTTGAGCATGGATTTGGAAAGGCGAACGCTTTCCTCGATGCCGTTTTCTGCTTCCTTATAGCGGTTTTGGCGGGTGTAACTGTCGATGGTGGTGGGCAAAAGGTCGGCTTCGCCGTGATCTTGCAGGTAGGTGAGGAGCTTTATGTGTTCCTGCAGCAGAGCCACTCCCGCCCGGGGCTGAATCAGGGTTTTCTTTTCCTTTTTCGCCTTGACCAGCTTGCGGGAAAAAATTTTACCTTCGGGCAGGCTTTGGTGGAATGCGGCAGCCTCCTTTAAATCGACCCGATTTCCGGTGGGCCACTGGGACAAAACCTCCGCGCGGGTGGTCATAAAACTGTCTTGGTCAATTTTTTTGTTGCGCAAATCCATGACTCACTAACTCCTTTTTCATAACGTTAAGGGCGGATACCGGATGATGGCCTGCCAACAATCCCATGGCTGCCAAAATGTATTGTTTGTCTACCAAAATTTCTGCTTGGAGAGGCCGCAGCGATTCCGGCTGTCTTGTGCTGTATAAAGCGTGAGCGGCAATGTCTCCCACCCGCTTGGCATGGATGACGGCGCCGCCGGTCATCACCAGTCGCTCCACTCCCGTCAGATCCTTGCCGGTTTGAGCCAGAGCGGTTCCCGTCAAGGTAAAAACCTGCTCTATAGTGCCGCAGTGGCGGGCGACCGCGGTCTCCACCGCCAGAGCCGCCAGAGCAAAATCAATCTGCTCCAGCTCTTGAGTGACAGGCAGAGCATCGGTGTGGGTGGCAAGGTATTTGGTCAGCTCCCGCGCTTTTTCCTCGGGCATCCCCGCCAGCTCGGCCAACCGGTGATACCCGCCGGCCGCTTCGGGTATGCCCAGCACGGAATAGCGCATCCCAATATCCCCTTCCACCGTCCGCTTGGCGTAGGGCTCGGGCAGACCCTTGTAAACGGTGGTGTCCTTGCGGGGCGCTCCCGAGGCAATGGAGTAGATGTCGGTGGTGGCTCCCCCTAAATCTGCGCAAATCAGCTCCCCAATGCCGGGATGCCCCGGGCAACCCTTTGCCAACAGCTCCATGGCGGTCATCACCGCAGCAGGGGTGGGCATGAGAATGCCGTCCACCAGTTCTGCCTCCCGGGAAAGTCCTTTGGCCCGGACAATCTGCTCCAAAAACAGCTCTCGGATTTTTTGCTGGGCCGGAAGAATGTTGAGCCGGTTGAGTTCGGGCATAACGTTTTCCACCAGATAGGTGGTTTTATGGCTCAACCGCTTTGCCACCTGTCGGGCACAGCTGCGGTTCCCCGCCACTACCACGGGAAAGTCGGTGCGGCAGGTTGAGAGCATCCCGGCGTTGTGCAGGATGGTTTCGGAGTTGCCGCCGTCGATACCCCCTGTCAGCAAAACAATGTCCGGCTGTTGGGAGTCGATTTCCTCCACATCATCTTCGGTGAGCTGGTAGGCGTAGTTTCCAATCAGCTTGGCCCCTGCTCCCAGACTGGCCAGCTTTGCTGCCTTGGCGGTCAGCTCCGGCACCAGGCCAATGGCTACCATCCGCAGCCCGCCGGCGGCACTGGAACAGGCCAGCCGTTTTTGATAGGCGATCTTCCCTGTTTGCCGCTCCAGTTCCATCAGAGCGGCGGACAGCCCCTCCCCCACATCGGTTTCCACGGTGGTATAAGATGCGGCAGTCCCCAACAGTTGGGCTTCTTTTTGATCCACAGCGGTTACCTTGGTGTAGGTGCTGCCAAAATCAATCAGCAATACGGCTTCCACGCTGGGTCACCTCCCTTGCGTTATTCGGTGACACCCAGATCCTCTTTCAGGGCCGCGATGGTGGTTTCGGGTGAGGTGCCCGGCCCAAAAACCCGGTCAAAGCCCATGGCTTTAAATCGCTTTTCCACATCCTCAAAGGGTTGCTTACCCACCACTACGTTGCCCCCGACATAAAGAAGAATCCCCTTCAGGCCACTTTCGTCGCACTTTTCCCGCATGCCGCGGCAGTCCAACTCTCCGTGACCATATAAAGAGGAAACCACAATCGCATCGGCATCCGCTTCAATGGCGGCGCTGATATACTCCTCCTGAGACACCATCACTCCCAGGTTGATGACGTGAAAGCCCGCCTCGGTGAAGGCGTGATACAGTATTTTATTTCCCACTGCGTGCACGTCTGCCCCAATAACGCCGATGACAATCTTTTTCTTCTCCAAGACTTAGCACCTTCTTTCCGCATAATAAGGAAATGTTCTATATCATTAGGATATATTGAATTATAACATTTGTCAAGAAGAATTCCCCCGAAAGGGCACGAAAAAAAAGAAGAAATATTAAAGGTCTATTCTATTAAGGTACATCCCCCTGCTGGAAAAACCAGCGCCCAAAGGTTCCAAGCCCCGGGGGTGTAAAGGATACTTTACCCCCATAACGTTGCAAAAACACAAAATACTGCAAATGCCGTCCAAAAGAGACAAACATCAGGTTTGACATCCAGAGGCCGTAGGGGTAAAATAAGAGGATAATAATAAGCCTGCAAAAGGCCGGACGCAGAGCGTCTTACTGTAAATGAGGTTAACAAACTATGGGATTGATGGATAAACTATTCGGCACCTATTCGCAGCGGGAGCTGAAACGGATTCGCCCCATTGCCGCCAAGGTAGAGGCCCTGGCCGATACCTATGAGGCAATGAGCGACGCCGAACTAAAAGCTCAGACCGCCATTTTGAAAGAGCGGCTGGCTGCCGGGGCAACCACCGACGATATTCTGCCCGAGGCCTTTGCCGTCTGCCGGGAGGCCAGCTGGCGGGTATTGGGGATGCGCCATTTTCCCGTACAGATCATCGGCGGAATCGTGCTGCATCAGGGCCGCATTGCCGAAATGAAAACCGGTGAAGGCAAAACCTTGGTGGCCACTCTGCCGGCCTACCTCAATGGACTGACCGGGCAGGGGGTTCATGTGGTCACCGTCAACGATTATCTGGCCAAGCGTGACTCCGAGTGGATGGGCAAGGTCTACCGCTTTTTGGGTCTGAGCGTGGGTCTGATTGTCCACGGTATGAGCGGCGAGGAGCGCCGGGCGGCTTACAACTGCGACATCACTTACGGCACCAACAACGAGCTGGGCTTTGACTACCTGCGGGACAATATGGTGATCTACAAGCAGGACAAGGTACAGCGGGGCTTTGCCTTTGCCATTGTGGACGAGGTGGACTCCATCCTGGTGGACGAAGCCAGAACCCCTCTCATCATTTCGGGGCAGGGGGATAAGTCCACCGAGCTGTACGAGCAGGTGGATCGGTTTGCCGCCACCCTGCGGTACACCAAGGTTCGGGCCGACGATTTAGATTCCCGCACCGACGTGGATGAGCAGGCCGAAGGAGATGTGATTCTGGACGAAAAGGCCCGCACCGCCACCCTCACCCGGGAGGGTGTCAAAAAGGCGGAGCGCTACTTTGGGGTGGACAACCTCACCGATGCCGACAACATGACCCTTTCTCATCACATCAATCAGGCTATTCGGGCCCGGGGGCTGATGCACCGGGATGTGGACTATGTGGTCAAGGACGGTCAGGTCATCATTGTGGACGAGTTTACCGGCCGCCTGATGCTGGGGCGGCGGTACAACGAGGGACTGCACCAGGCCATCGAGGCCAAGGAAGGGGTAAAGGTAGAGCGGGAAAGCAAAACCCTTGCCACCATCACCTTCCAGAACTACTTCCGGATGTATAAAAAGCTTTCCGGCATGACGGGCACCGCCCTCACCGAGGAGGCGGAGTTTCGGGAAATTTACAAGCTGGATGTGGTGGAAATTCCCACCAACAAGCCCTGCATCCGGGACGACCGACCGGATGTGGTGTATAAAACCGAGAGAGCCAAGTTTTATGCCGTCATCGACGAAATTGTAGCGGCTCACCAGAAAGGCCAACCGGTGCTGGTGGGCACCATTTCCATCGAAAAATCGGAGCTTCTCTCCAAAATGCTCAAGCAGCGGGGAATCCCCCACGAGGTGCTCAACGCCAAATACCACGAGAAGGAAGCGGAAATTGTAGCCCAGGCAGGCAAGTTTGGCGCAGTCACCATCGCCACCAACATGGCGGGCCGGGGCACCGACATTGTGCTGGGAGGCAACGCCGAGTTTATGGCCAAAGCCGCCCTGCGCAAAGAGGGCTACCCCGAAGAAGTGATTGCCGAAGCCACCGGCTTTGCCGACACCGACGATGAAGAAATTGCCAAGGCCCGCCAAAGCTATGCCCAACATCTGCAGGCCTATAAAAAGGAAACCAGCGCCGAGGCTGAACAAGTCAAGGCAGCGGGAGGCCTTTTGATTATCGGCACCGAGCGCCACGAAAGCCGCCGCATCGACAATCAGCTGCGGGGCCGGGCGGGCCGTCAGGGAGATCCGGGTGCCACCCGCTTCTTCCTCTCCCTGGAGGACGATTTGATGCGCCTCTTTGGCGGGGAGCGGATTCAGCAGATGATGGATACCCTCAAGCTGGACGAGGATACCCCCATCGAGCACAAAATTCTGACCAACACCATCGAAAGCGCCCAGCGCAAGGTGGAGGCCCGAAACTTTGGCATCCGCAAGAGCGTGCTTCAGTTTGACGACGTGATGAACCGCCAGCGGGAAATCATCTACGGACAGCGCTCTCAGGTGTTGGACGGAGAAGATATGAGTGCCTTCATCCAGAAGATGATGGACGATGTCATCGAAAATACGGTAAACCTCTACATTTCCGACGAGGAGAGCCGGGACAACTGGAACATCGACGGTCTGCGGGATCACTTTCTGGGTTGGATTACCTCCGAGACCGATCTGCGGTACGATTACGACGCGCTCAACCAGCTGGAAAAGACAGACCTGATTGAAACCCTCAAAAAGCTGGCCCACGAAAAGTATGCCAAACGGGAAGAACAGCTCACCCCCGAGATCATGCGGGAGCTGGAGCGGGTGGTTCTGCTGCGCAATGTGGATCAAAAGTGGATGGACCACATCGACGCCATGAGCGAACTTAAGCAGGGCATCTACCTGCGCTCCTACGGCCAGAGGGATCCGGTGGTGGAATACCGCATCGAAGGCTTTGAGATGTTTGACGAGATGATCGAAAACATCCGGCAGGATACCCTCAAGATGTTGTATCTGGTGCAGGTGCGCACCGGAGAAGGCCCCAAACGGGAGCAGGTGGCAAAGCCGTTGACCGCCAGCCACGGCGGAGACGGTTCGGTAAAAAAGCAGCCGGTGCGCAAAACCGCTGCCCAAAAGGTGGGCCGCAACGACCCCCCTGTCCCTGCGGCAGCGGTAAGAAGTATAAAAAGTGTTGCGGAGCTTAAAGTCTGATCCCAAGGCTTTTTCGGCCAAGAGGCAAGATGGCAGGGGGAACGCACAGGGAGACGGTTTTCTCCCAAACCGGACCACTTTGGTCCGGCAAGGGCGAGTTTCCGATTCCCATCACGATTCGTTGGAGGCAATGGATGGATATTATCAAAATTTATGGCAGCAAAACTTTTTCCGATGAGGTGATGCGGGAGCATCTCCCTGAGACGGTTTATCGCAGTCTCAAAAACACCAGCCGGTTGGGAAAGCCCTTGGACCCTGCCATTGCCGACGTGGTGGCGGCAGTGATGAAGGATTGGGCGGTGCAAAACGGTGCCACCCATTTTACCCACTGGTTTCACCCCTTGAGCAATGTGACAGCCGGTAAGCACGATGCCTTTCTTTCCATTACCCGAGAGGGCAAGGTGATCAGCGAGTTTTCCTCCTCTGCCCTGGTGCGGGGAGAACCGGACGCTTCCTCCTTTCCCAGCGGCGGGCTGCGGGCCACCTTTGAGGCCAGAGGCTACACCGCATGGGATCCCTCCTCCCCTGCCTTTATCCGGGATGGAACGCTGTATATCCCCACCGCCTTCTGCTCCTACAGCGGAGAGGCGCTGGATTCCAAAACCCCCCTGTTGCGGGCCATGCAGGCCCTCAATCCTCAGGCGTTTGCGGGTGCTGCGGGCCTTGGGGAACACCACCTCCCAGCTGGTTATCCCCACAGTGGGAGCCGAACAGGAGTACTTCCTCATTGACCGGCAGAAGTACGAGGCCCGCTTGGACCTCAAGCTTTGCGGCCGCACCTTGGTGGGGGCCCGCCCTCCCAAGGGCCAGGAGCTGGAGGATCACTACTGTGGCCGCATCCGGTTGCGGGTGGCGGAGTTTATGCGGGATTTGGACGAGCAACTCTGGGCGCTGGGCATCCCCTCCAAAACCAAGCACAACGAGACAGCGCCCGCCCAGCACGAGCTGGCCCCCATTTTTGAGACCGCCAACATCGCCTGCGACCACAACCTGAATATGATGGAAGTGATGCGCATTACCGCCAAGCGCCACGGGCTGACCTGCCTGCTCCACGAAAAGCCCTTTGCCGGCATCAACGGGTCGGGCAAGCACAACAACTTTTCCCTGACCACCGACGACGGCATCAACTTTTTAGCACCCGGCAAATCCCCGGCGGAAAACAAGCTCTTTTTGGTTACCCTCTGCGCTTTGATTGAGTGTGTGGACAACTATGCAGACCTGCTGCGCATGGGCGGCTGCCGTTCCCGGAAACGAGCACCGGCTGGGCGGTGGCGAGGCACCCCCCGCCATCATCTCCATCTTTTTAGGCACCGAGTATACCGATATGCTCACCAGCATTGCCAAGGGAATTCGCCCCAGCCTGCGGGATCCGGCAGCTCTTAACACCGATGTGGCTATTTTGCCCCGGTTGGAAAAGGATAATTCCGACCGCAACCGCACCTCTCCCTTTGCCTATACCGGCAACAAATTTGAGTTTCGAATGTTGGGCTCCTCCCAGTCCATCGCCTTTATCAACACCGTTCTTTCCGCCGCTCTGGCCGATGTCTTTTCCCGCTTTGCCCAGCGGTTGGAAGAATGCAGTGATCTGGAAACCGAGGTTGCCCACATTGTGGCCGACACTATTCAAAACCATGGGCGGATTCTCTTTAACGGCAACAACTACAGTCAGGAATGGGTGGAGGAAGCCACCCGCCGTGGCCTGCCCATCCTCAACACCGTAGAGGCCCTGGATGCCCTGCAAAACCCCAAAAACATTCAGCTGTTTTGCCGCACTGGGGTGCTGAGCGAAACCGAATGCCATGCCCGCCACGAAATCTTTTTGGAAAACTATGTAAAGGTGGTAGGAGTAGAGGCAGAAACCATGCTCTATATGGCCCAGCAGCAAATCCTTCCCGCCTGTGTGCGGTACATGAAGCTTTTGTCGGACAGCCTCAACTCTCTGGAGCAGGCCGGTGTGAAGAACGAGACTCTCAAACAGCGACTAACGGCTCTTTCGGAGCAGGTGGAGCTGCTGGTGCAGCGCTGCGACGATCTTCTAGCCGCCTGCCACAAAGACAGAAAGGCAGACCTGCGAAAGCGGGGCCGGCGCCATGCAGACGGAAGTGCGCGCCCGGATGGAGCAGCTGCGGGAAAGCTGCGACACCCTGGAGACCATGGTGGGGGCGGAGTATTGGCCCATGCCCACCTACACCGATCTGCTCCACCGAATTTTAACAATCCCATCAGCGGCCGGATTTTAAAATCTGGCCGCCTGTTTTTTGCCACTGGTGATATAGTCTAATTTTTATTAGGATAGACAAAGAAATCAGTTGACATTATAATAAATAAAAAGGGGAATGAAGGGTGTGGAAAGCGGTGAAACGACTGACCGTGGCGGCGGGCTTGCTGTTTTGTTTGGCATCGCTGTTTTTTTTCATGCGCACCTCCTCTTCCCCCCAAGAGCCAGAGGCTTCCCCGGTGGTGGGGTATGTGGATATTTTAAGCGAAAGCAGCTGGCGGGACCGGATGAGCGCTTCCATACGGGAAGCGGCGCAGCAGCGGGGAATCCAACTACTGACATTGGAGTGTGACCGCACCCAAAACGCCCAGATTCAGGCGCTGCGCTCCCTGATTACCTATCAGGTGGACGCCATTGTCTTTACGCCGGTGGTGCTTTCGGGCTGGGACAATGTATTGGAAGAGGCCAAAGCAGCCAACATTCCGGTGATTTTGGTGGAGCGCTCCATCAAGACCTCGGAGGAAGACAAAGTGGCCGCCTATATCGGCTCCGACTACAAGCTGCAGGGCGAGCAGGCGGCGCTCCAGCTGATGGCCGCCTTTCGCAGCTGGGAAGACACCGTGGAGGTGGGTGGAGATGTTGGGCACGGTGGGAGCATCCAACACCGTCCAGCGCAGTGGTGGCATCCGCTCCCTGTTGAGTTCGGACCGCAAGTTCAACATCAACTACAGCGTCAACTGCGATTTTATGTTTTCCAAGGCAAAGGAGACCTTTCGCATTTACTTAAGAAATGACCGCTGCCCCGATGCCCTGATTGCTCACAGCGATGCCATGGCTCTGGGGGCGATGGAAGCTATGCGGGAGCTGGGGCTTCAGCCGGGCAGGGATATTGTCATCATCAGCTTTGGCGGCCAGCAGGAGGCGGTGGATGCCCTGGAAAAAGGGGAGCTCTTTGCCATTGTGGAGACCAACCCCAATGTGGGGCCGGCAGTGATGGATACCGTCGAGGCTCTGCTTCGGGGCGAAAGCCCCGGGGATGTGATGATGGAGGAACAGGTTTTTACCCGGGAAAGCATCCCGGCAAGAGGTTATTGATATGAAACGGCCTAATTTTTTGCTGACCCGCAGCATTCGGGACCTGCTAAAGGTTGTGTTTGTGGTGATGATCCTCTGCTTTTTCCTCACCTCAACCATAAACCTTACCTATATCCGGCGCATCACCCGGGAGTACGGGCAGCAAATCGACAATGTCCAGCGGGCCAACAGCCTTTCCCGGGTGGTGAAGGAGGAAGTGGCCCGGGAAAGCTGGTACATAGTAGCCGGCCGCCTCAGCTTTGAGGAGAGCCGCCTAAACCAGATTTTGGACAAAATAAACTCCGACCTTTCGGTGTTGTATGCCAAAGCCTCCCCTATCGGCGGACGGGAGCGGGTGGAGGCGGCCATGCGGGCCACCAAAACCCTTGTCCTTTATGTTGAACGCCTGCAGGAACAATGTCATACCGGAGCCCCCATTTCTTACCAGCAGATGACGTTGGACGAGATTAACAAGGTATCCGACAACATCTACGATGTGCTCCAGGACTTTACCTATGCCCAGATCAGCGACATCGCTGTGGCCAATGCCCAAATGCAGCAAACGGCCCTGCGGATGATGGGCCTGATGGCAGTGCTCTCTCTGGTGGTGATCACCATTGCCATAGCGGCTTATCGCATCCTCAAGTGGGCGGTGGAGCGGCCCAACATTGAATTGGAAGCCATGGCCGAGCGGATTTTGCGGGGAGACCTCACCACCCGGGTGCTTCCCCCCGGTTTGCAGGAGCTCAACAAGCTCAGCGAAAGTATCAACCTGATGAACGAGCGGATTCAAGCTCTGCTGGACCGCAGTCTGGACGAGCAAAAGGAGCTGCAAAAAGCCGAGCTGAGAGCTTTGCAGGCCCAAATTACCCCCCACTTTCTCTACAACACCTTCGACACCATTGTCTGGCTGGCAGAAAGCGGCTACAACGAGGAGGTTATTCAAATCACCATCGCCTTTTCCAACTACTGCCGCATCGGACTCAATCGGGGCCAGGACTTTATCACCGTGGAGCAGGAACTGGAGCATGTGCGGGATTACCTGGTGATTCAGGAAATTCGCTACGGGGATATTTTGCGCTACACCATTGATGTGGACCAAGCCATGTACCAGCGCAAAATGCTCAAGCTGCTCCTGCAGCCATTGGTGGAAAACGCCCTGTACCACGGCATCAAAAGCCGTCGGCAGGGCGGAGAGATCACAGTGCGGGGCAGGTTGCTTCCCGACGGAGGCCTGCGCTTTGAGGTGAGGGACAACGGCATGGGGATCCCCCCCGAAAAACTGCAGCAGGTCAAAGCGGGGCTTTCCGCTAAAAGTCCGTCGGAATCCACCGGCTACGGGCTTTATAACGTCAGCAGAAGGCTGGAGCTGTTTTATTCCAATGCCCGATTAGAAATTTCCAGCCGGTATGGCGAGGGGAACCATGGTGGTCTTTACCCTGCCCCCCAAGGAGGAAGAATGATCTATCAAGTATTTGTAGCCGAAGACGAAACCCGGGTGCGGGAGGGAATCCGCAATCACCTGGACCAGAGCGGCCGCTATCAGCTTTGTGGAGAGGCCGCCGACGGGGAAATTGCCCTGCCTGCCATTTTGGAATTAAAGCCGGATATCCTCATCACCGACATTAAAATGCCCTTTATGGACGGTCTTGCCTTGGCGGGAGCCGTCAAGCGGGCCAGCCCCCGCACCAAAATCCTGATCATCAGCGGCCATGACGAGTTTGCCTACGCCAAGCAGGCCATCTCCATCGGGGTGGACGAATACCTGCTCAAACCCATCCGCGCCACCACCATGCTGGAGGCCCTGGACAAGGTAGCCTGCCAGCTGGAGGAGGAGCGAACGGTACTGGCTGCCCAGGATCCCGACCGGGAGCGCCAGAAGGAGCTTATTTTGCGGGACGCCTTTTTGGATGAAGTGCTGACCGGCGCTCTTTCGGTGGCACAGGTGCTGGAGCGGGCGGAGCAGTTTGGCATTTCCATTCCCGCCAAGCAATATCTGGTGGCAGAGATGGAGCTGAACTACCAACAAGCCCTGCCCGAGGCGGCACTGAGCTTGCGCAGCGTGGTGGATTGCCTGCTGCGGGACCGGGAGGATGTGCTCTGGTGTCTGCGGGGGCGGGACCGCATTGTGGTGGTGGCCAAGGGAGAGGGCAAAGAAAAACTGGAGCAAACGGTTTACGAGGTTTTGATGCTTCTGCGGGACGAGTTGAGCAGGCTGCTGGGCATCGCTTCGGTCAGCGGCATTGGCACCGTGGCCGACCGCATGGGGGAAATTTCCACCTCCTATCTGGATGCCTACCATCTTTTGCGCCGTTTTCCCGCTCTGCCCAAGGGCACCATTGTCAATACCGGTGATCTGGATCACGGCAGTCTTGTTCAGTTGGCGGGAGGGGACGAACCCATGGGGCGCAAGCTGCTCCACGCCACCGCGCAGGATGTGGAAAGTCTGGTGGACCAGATCTGCGGCAGCCAAAACGATGTGGGCAGCCTGCTCTATGTCTATTACCGCATCACCGATTTGGTGGTCACCGCCACCCGCATTGTCAGCGAATCGGGAAAGGATGCGGCAGAGGTGTTCCCCGCGCTTTCGCAGGCAAGCGCTGTGCTGCGCAAATCGGATATGGAAGAGATCCGCGCCTTTACTGGGGATATCATCCGGCGATTTATTGCTTTTCGGGACAAGTCGGCGGGGGGACTACGCTACGGGCAGGTGATTGCTCAGGCCAAAAACCACATCTACGAAAACTTCCACGATTCCGGAATTTCTCTCCACACGGTGGCGACCCACATCGGCTTTTCTCCCAACCACTTTTCCACCATATTCTCGCAGAATACCGGAGAGACCTTTATTGGGTTTCTGACCCGGGTGCGGATGGAGCAGGCCCATAAGATGCTGCTCACCACCGATCTTTCCACCTCGGAAATTGCCTTTCGCACAGGATATAATGATACCAACTATTTTCGCTACCTGTTTAAAAAGCACTACGGCTACTCCCCCCGGGAGCTGCGAAGCCTGCACCAAGACCTTTAAAAATTTATGATAAATTCTTTATGGTTTTCATAATTTGGCAAAACAAATCTAAAAATTCTTGCGGTTCTTATTCTTTCCTTCTGGTTCTGGTGATGTTAAACTAAAAACCACAGGATTATTATGGAATAAACCCAAAATTTATCAGGAAAGAAAGGGACTGCATATGAAACGCAAATCAATGGCTCTGTTGCTGATTCTGGTTTTGCTGGCAACCTCTTTTGCCGGATGCGGAAGTTCCGGCAAACCTGCACCTTCTTCCTCTGCCGCCAGTCCATCCTCTCAGGCACCGGCCGCTCCGGCTCCGTCTTCCCAGGCGCCGGCCTCCTCTGCTCCCGCTGTGCCGGAGCCTACCCACAAGGAACTGACCGTTTATTCCGCCATGCCGGACAGCGAGCTGCCTACCTATTTTAACGCCTTTCAGGAAGATACCGGCATCAAAATCAACTATGTCCGCCTATCAGCGGGGGAGATGATGGCCCGTATTGCCGCCGAAAAGGATAATCCCCAAGCCTCTATAATGCACGGTGGCTCCAGCGACACCTACATCGCCGCCATGAAGGAAGGCCTTTTGGAACCCTACCAGTCCCCGGAGCTTGCCAATGTTCCCGAACAGTACAAGGATGCCGAGGGCGTCTGGAATCCCATCTATGTAGGCGCCATTTCCTTTGCCTGCAACAGCGAGTGGTTCCGGGAGCACAGTCTGGAATACCCTAAATCCTGGGAAGATTTGACCAAACCTGAGCTGAAGGGTCAGATTTCCATGGCTCACCCCTCCACCTCCGGAACCTCCTACACCGTGCTGGCCACCATTGTCCAGCTGTTTGGAGAAGAAAAGGCTTGGGAATACCTTTCCCGCCTCAACGCCAATGTCCGCCAGTACACCAAGGCGGGAGCGGCGCCCCCCATGGAAGTTGGCCTGGGCGAAGCAGCCGTTGCCATCACCTTCTCTCACGACGCTCTCAAGCCCGCCATGGAAGGGTACCCGGTGGAGCTTTCCTTCCCCGAAGAGGGTACCGGTTTTGAGGTAGGCGCCGTGGCACTGATTAAAAACGGCTTCCCCGAAGAGCAGGAAAACGCCAAACGGTTTATTGACTGGTGCATGAGCGTGCGGGGTCAGGAGCTGTATATCGATTCTGCCAGCAACCGCCTGCCGGTAAACATCAATGCCAACTATGCCGACGGTTTGGTGAGTTTGGATCAGCTTCCCATCATCGATTACGATGCCGTCTGGGCCGGCAACAACAAGGCCCGTCTGGTGGAGGAATTTGGGCAGAAGATCGATAACGCCTCCAACCTCAAGCAGTAGAACCGGTAGGTTTGTATCCCATCATAAGAAATGCTGAGGGAGAGGGCCAACGGCCCCTCCCTCATCCAATCAATGCAGAAAACAACTTCGTATTCCAATAGAATGGAGGGACTTTTTTGGCCGTCAACAGGGTCAGGCAGAGGGGCGACAAACCCCTGACACACCTCTCGGGGCGAAACGACTTTGCTCTGCTGCTGCAGCAGCCCCTGCTGCTTCTTACCATTGTTTCCATCTTTGTACTGCTGTTTCTTTTTGTGATGCTGCCAATCTTTAACGTCTTTAAGATGGGGGCCACCAACAAGGATAATGTCATCTCCCTCCAACCTTTTTTGGATATTGTATCCAACCCCGGCTACCGCCAGACCTTTTACAACAGCATCAAGCTGGGGCTGATCGTCGCCTGTGTAGCAACGGCGTTGGGGTACCTGTTTGCCTTTTCCATCACCCGCACCGAAATGCCGGCAAAGCGGTTCTTCCGCACCATTGCCACCCTGCCCATCATCTCTCCCCCCTTTATTTTGTCTCTTTCCATTATCTTTTTGTTTGGCCGTCAGGGACTCATCACCCGGGGACTGTTGGGAATACGGGATTTTGACGTGTACGGGCTGCGCAGTCTGGTGGTGGTGCAGGCCATCAGCTTCTTCCCGGTGGCCTTTCTCACCCTCAGCGGCATTTTGGAATCCATCGACGATTCGGTGGAGGACGCCGCCCGCAGCATGGGCGCCTCCCGCTGGCATATTTTCCGCACCGTCACCCTGCCTTTGTCCGCTCCGGGTATTATTTCCGCCATGCTGCTGGTCTTTATTCAGTCTTTGGAGGACTTTTCCAACCCGGCGGTGATTGCCGGGGGCTTTTCCACCCTGAGCGTAGAGGCTTACCGCATCATCACCGGAATGTACGACCTCCACGCAGGCTCCATGATGGCGGTGATTTTGCTTCTGCCCACCGTGGCGGCCTACCTGCTGCAAAAATACTGGCTGCGCAAAAAAAGCTTTGTCACCGTTTCGGGAAAGCCCACCCAAAAGCGGCGGAAAATTCACGAAAAGCACATTGTGGTGCCCCTCTTTATGGGTTGCCTGCTGGTGAGCGGTATCATCCTTCTGTTTTACGGAACGGTTTTGGTGGGAGCCTTTGTCAAAACCTGGGGCATCAACTACACCTTTACGCTGGATCACTTTAAATTTGTCTACTCCATGGGCTGGGACGCCATGAAGAATTCCATCACCTTGGCCATGTGGGCTGCGCCCATTGGGGGCCTTCTGGGAATGGTCATTGCCTTCCTTACGGTGCGCAAGCGGTTTTTGGGCCGCCGGGTGATGGAGGTTGCCTCCATGCTCACCTTTGCCATTCCCGGTACGGTGCTGGGAATTGGATACGTCAGCACCTTCAATCAAAGGCCTCTGTTGCTCACCGGAACTGCCTTTATTTTGGTGGCCGCCTTTACCTTCCGCAATATGCCGGTGGCCATTGAGTCGGGCAGCACCACCCTGCTTCAGATCGACAAATCCATTGAGGAGGCCTCCACCATTTCGGGGGCGGGCAGCGGACACACCTTTCGGCGGATTACCCTACCTCTGTTGCGGGGAGCCTTTTTCTCCGGGCTGGTCTACGCCTTTGTTCGGGCTATGACCGCTGTCAGTGCCATCATCTTTCTGGTCTCCCCCCGCTGGCCCCTTGCCACCTCCAAAATCTTTTCCCTGTTTGAGGCCAGCAAGTACAGCGATGCCGCCGCCTACGTCATGATTATGATTGTGGTGATTTTGGTGGCCATCGGCATCATCAACGCCTTGGTAAAATTCTTCCTCCGGCCTCGGGCAAAGGCCCCCAGACGGGAAGAAGTGGAACAAGCTATCCTTGCACAAGGAGGGGACTGCCCATGAGCACCCAGGTACCGAGCACTTTAACCAAGCAGGCCGATGATCTGCGCCAGTTCAGCGGCAAGAGCAGCGGCGTAGAAATGCGGGATATCACCAAGATTTTTCCCACCCCCGAAGGGACGGGAGAAACCGTTGCCGTCAACCACATCAATCTGTCGGTGGCCGACGGGGAGCTGGTCACCCTGCTGGGCCCTTCCGGCTGTGGAAAAACCACCACCCTGCGGATGATTTCCGGCTTTGAATACCCTTCCGCCGGACAAATTCTGATCGGTGGCCGGGATGTGGCCAATGTCCCCCCCGATAAGCGGGGAATTTCCATGGTATTCCAAAGCTATGCCCTCTTCC
Organism: Oscillospiraceae bacterium; assembly: GCA_050950205.1. Classification (GTDB taxonomy): domain Bacteria; phylum Bacillota; class Clostridia; order Oscillospirales; family Ruminococcaceae; genus WRAV01. Next base: position 66,229 of record JBMNHF010000010.1, on the reverse strand, counting down.
CCCACCTGAGCATTTGGGAAAACATCGCCTACGGCCTGAAGGTGCAAAAGCTGCCCAAGGACGAGGTGCTGGTGCGCACCGACGCTGTCATCAAACTGATGCAGCTGGAAGGGATGGAGCGCCGCTTCCCCAATCAGCTGTCGGGAGGGCAGCAGCAGCGGGTGGCTTTGGCCCGGGCTGTGGTGATTGAGCCCAGCGTCCTTCTCTTTGACGAGCCCCTCTCCAACTTGGATGCCAAGCTGCGGGAGCATATGCGGGATGAGCTGCGCTCCATTCAAAAGCGCCTGGGCATCACCAGTGTCTATGTCACCCACGACCAAAGTGAGGCCATGGCTATCTCCGACCGGGTGGTCATTATGAAGGACGGAAACCTCATGCAGATCGGCACTCCTCAGGAAATTTACGAGTATCCAAGCTGCAAGTTTGTGGCCCACTTTATCGGCAAGGCCAACTTTATCTCCGGCAAGTTTGAGGGGCTGGAGAGGGAAAGCGCCATTGTCAAGTTTGGGGACGGGATGCGCTACTTAATTCCCAATCCCGGCGCCATGGAGGGGCTGCGCTTTGGAAGTCCCTGCGCCATGGCCTTCCGCCCCGAATCGGTCAAACTCTCCACCGGGGAGGAGGGAATCCCCGGCATCGTCCGCCGGGCCACCTATTTCGGCTCCAAAATCGAGTATGAAGTGGACATTGGCTCCACGGTTTTGACGGTGGAAATCTACAATCCCCAGCTTTCCCACCGCTATCAGGAAGGGGATGCCGTCAAAGCGGTGCTGGATTTGGATTGCGTTCGGGTGCTACCCGACGACGAACTGGCGGTGGAGTAGCCCAAACGTCACCAACATAAAAATTCCCCTTTGCTGCAGCCCGGTAGCTGTGGCAAAGGGGAGTTTAATGTTTTATAAAAACTAAAAATCCATCGGTTCCGTTTGGGAAAGGTTCAGGTCTGAGCTGGGAGCGGAACCAGAAGCCAGGGAATGGAGCGCCTCGTCCTCCCGCAGCTCCTTTAGCACGGAAATTCCCAAAGGCACGGCAATCAAAAAGGTAACCAGATCGGCGGCAGGCTGTGCCAGCTGCAGCCCTAAAATGCCCAGACGGGGCACCAGCAGCAGGACAAATAGGGTAAGGAAAATCCCCTGGCGGCTGACGGCCAAAACACTTGCTTTAAGCGCCTTGCCCATGGTTTGCAGCATCATATTGTTGATGATGATCCAACCCAGCAGAGGAAATGCAAAACAGTGCATCCGCAGGGCAAGGGCACCGATGCGGATTACCTCCGGGTCGTCCCGGCGAAAGAGGGCGATGATCTGAGGAGCCAGCACAAAGCCGCAGAGGGATGCTCCCAGCATAAACAGGGTGGAAAACCGAACGCAGAACCAAAAAGCCCGGCGCACTCGGCTGTAGAGTTTGGCCCCGTAGTTGAATCCGCAAACCGGCTGAAAGCCCTGGCCAAATCCAACCACCGTCGAGCCGACGAGCATGGAAACCCGATTGACCACCGACATGGCGGCAATGGCCGAATCTCCAAAAGCGCCGGCGGACTGATTGAGCACGATGGTGGCCACACTGCCCAGCCCCTGCCGAAACAGAGAGGGCAAACCTCCCCGGAAGATTTCCTTGTAGTTTTTCATCTTGGGGGAAAAGTTGCGCAGCCGCACCGGCACGTTTCCTCCCCGCCGGCATTGGATGTACAGCAGAATGCAGCTGACCATCTGGCTGAGGATGGTGGCAAGGGCGGCTCCCGCCACCCCCATATCCAGCACAAAGATAAACAAGGGATCCAACCCTATGTTGAGAATAGCGCCGCTGGTCATGCCAATCATGCCGTAAAAGGCACTGCCCTGCAACCGCAACAGATTGTTGAGGGTCAAGGAGCAACACATCCAGGGTGCTCCCATCAAAATAAAGCGGATATAGTCCATGGCGTAGGGCAGCACCGTTTCGGTGGCGCCCAACAGCAGGGCCAAGGGCTCCAGCAGCAGGGAGCCGATGACACAAACCAAAGCGCCTCCCAGCCAGGAGGAGACAGCTCCGGTGGCTGCCATTTTGGCGGCTTCCTCCACATTTTGGGCTCCCAGCTGGCGGGAAATATAGTTGCCCGAACCATGACCAAAAAAGAACCCCAACGCCTGAATCATTGCCATCAGCGAAAAGGAAACTCCCACTCCCGCTGTGGCACTGGTGCCGATCTGCCCCACAAAATAGGTATCTGCCATGTTGTATAGGGCAGAAATCAGCATGGCCGTAATGGTGGGCACCGCCATTCTGCACACCAGCCGCTCCACAGGTGTCTGGGTCATCATCAAAAATTTTTCTTCTCTGGTCATCTGCAATCCTCCCCAACAAATGCTATTATACCGCTTGCCGCTGCCGGTTGCAAGGCACAGATTCACAAGTTGGCTGCAAATGATACCTTACAGGGTCTTGTTTTTGTCCATGATTGACAGCTGAGATTGACACAAACTCTCTGCCTGCTTTATAATGGAATGAATACAGTAGGGATGAAATACATCACTCAAAGGAGAATGGATTGTGGAAAAGAGAGTCTTTGCCAAAACCGGAGAGCAGATTTCCCTGTTGGGCTTTGGTGTGATGCGCCTACCCACCATAGGGGGAGATGCAGGAAAGATCGATTACCCCGCTGCTCAGGCGCTGATCGATCGGGCGATGGAAGCGGGCATCAACTACTTTGACACGGCTTTCGGTTATCACGAAGGGAACTCGGAGGTCTTTCTGGGAGAGGCTCTATCCCGCTATCCACGGGACAGCTATTACATAGCAACCAAAATGCCGCCATGGCCGCTGACATCAGAACAGGATGTCCACACCATCTTCGAGACCCAGCTTAAGCGCCTGCAGGTAGACTACTTTGATTTTTACCTGCTTCACAATGTTTCGGTAAAGCATCTGGAGATATTTGAACGGTTCAAAGTCCTTGACTTCCTTAAGGAAAAACAAAAGGAGGGCAGGCTGCGCCATTTGGGCTTTTCCTTCCACGACCGCCCCGAGCTGCTGAGAAAAATGATGGAACTCCACCCCTGGGACTTTGCCCAGATTCAGCTCAACTATCTGGACTGGGAGGATCAAAACGCCAAGGAGCAGTACGAAATCCTGGCCGAAAGGGGCATTCCCGTCACCATTATGGAGCCGGTGCGGGGCGGTGCTCTGGCCGATCTGCCGGAAGAAAGCGTCCGGGTGCTACAGCAGGCCAATCCCAATGCCTCTGTGGCATCTTGGGCCATTCGCTTTGCGGCTCAGTTGCCGGGGGTGCTGACGGTGCTCAGCGGCATGAGCAATCGGGAGCAGCTGGAGGACAACATCGCCACCCTTTCCCCTCTGGTGCCTTTGTCCCCGCAGGAAAACCAAGCCATTGAGAAGGCGGTGGATATCTTCCGAAGAAACGGCGCCATTCCCTGCACCGCCTGCCGCTACTGCATGGATTGCCCCTTTGGAGTGGATATTCCCAAAACCTTTGCCCTGTACAACCACTACCAGCACACCAAAAAGACCATTTCCTTTGAGGCCGGCTATGAGATGCTGGCCGAAAACGGGCCGGAAAGCTGCACTGCCTGCCAGGCCTGTGTGGAAAAGTGCCCCCAAAACATTGCCATTCCCGAGAGGATGCAAACCGTGATCCAAGCCTACCGGGATCTTCCCCCGGAGGAATAGACTGCCGGAGCGGCCCTTCTGCCGCCGGTGGGAAAACAGATAGCCTTCCCAAGTTAAAAGGGCGGAAAGCATTTGCTTTCCGCCCTTTTGGTGCGCTTATTGGTTTTGCTGCTCTCTCTCCGCCTTTTTCTCCATGGCGATGAGAGCGTCCTTGCGGGAAAGGTTGATCCGTCCCTGAGCGTCGATTTCGGTGACCTTGACCAGAATCTCGCTGCCCACCGAAACCACGTCCTCCACCTTTTCCACCCGCTTGGTGTCCAGTTTGGAGATGTGAACCAAACCTTCCTTGCCCGGGGCGATTTCCACAAAGGCGCCAAAGTTCATCAGACGGGTGACCTTGCCCTTGTAGAAAGCTCCCACCTCGGGATCCATGGCGATGGTTTTGATGACAGAAAGGGCCCGCTCGGCATTTTTCAGGTTGGTGCCCAGCACATATACCTTGCCATCGTCCTCAATGTCGATTTTGACATCGCACTCGGCGCAGATCTTTTGAATGACCTTGCCGCCGGAACCAATCACTTCCCGAATCTTATCGGGGTGGATGGTGAGGGTCAACATCTTGGGAGCAAACTCAGAAAGCTCCTCCCGGGGTGCGGGAATTGCCTTGAGGATGATGTTGTCCAGAATGTGAAGCCTTGCCTTGCGGCATTTTTCCAGAGCATTCTCGATGATTTCAAAGGTAAGGCCTTCGATTTTGATGTCCATCTGAATGGCGGTGATGCCCCTGTGGGTGCCCCCTACCTTAAAGTCCATATCGCCAAAGAAGTCCTCAACGCCCTGAATGTCCACCATGGTATCCCAGCGATCCCCTTCGGTGATCAAACCGCAGGAAATGCCTGCCACCGGCGCCTTGATGGGAACACCGGCATCCATCAGCGCCAAGGTGGAACCGCAGATGGCGGCCTGGCTGGTGGAGCCGTTGGAGGAGAGAATCTCGGAAACTGCGCGAATGGCGTAGGGGAACTCCTCCTCGCTGGGAAGGACAGGCTCCAATGCCTTGGAGGCCAGAGCGCCATGCCCTACTTCCCGGCGTCCGGGACCGCGGGAGGGTCTGGTTTCGCCCACCGAGTAGGAGGGGAAATTATACTGGTGCATATAGCGGCGGAACTCCTCGTGATCCAGTCCGTCCAGCTTTTGGCGGTCGCTCATGGGGCCAAGGGTGACGATGGTCAGACATTGGGTCTGGCCCCGGGTAAACATACCGGAACCGTGGACCCGGGGAATCAGCCCCGCCTCGGCATGGAGAGGACGCATTTCGTTCATGCCGCGGCCGTCCACCCGCTTGCCCTGCAACAGCCACTGGCGCACCACATGCTTTTGCAGCAGATAGATGCCTTCGTCGATGAGGAAAGGCTGTTCGGGATATTCGTCGTCAAATCTCTGGTGAATTTCTTCCTTCAGGGGCTGCAGCCGTGCTTCCCGAACGTTTTTGTCGTCGGTATCCATGGCGTGCTGCATCTGGGCGGTAAATTCCTCCTTCAGAGCGTTCAGCAGCTCTTCGGGAACAGTTTTGGACTCAAAAGGAATTTTAGGCTTGCCAATTTGCGCCTGTACGTCCTTGATGAACTCCACCAGACGCTTGATTTCGGGAGCGGCGGCTTTGATCCCCCCCATAATCTGCTCCTCCGGCACCTCCTGGGCAGCGGCTTCGATCATGCAGATGGTCTCGCCGTTGCCTACAATGGTGAGGAACATATCGGAAGCTTCCCGCTGGGCCTCGTCGGGGTTGAGGATATACTCGCCGTCCACATAACCCACATTCACTCCGGCAATGGGGCCGTTCCAGGGAATATCGGAGATGGAAAGGGCAAAGGATACGCCCAGCATGCCGGCGATTTCGGGCTGATAGTCCTGATTGGCAGACAAAACTGTCATCACTACCGCCACATCGTTGCGCATATCTTTGGGGAAGAGAGGGCGGATGGGGCGGTCCACCAGGCGGCTGGCCAAAATGGCTTTGTCGCTGGGGCGGCCTTCCCGCTTGAGAAAGGAGCCGGGAATTTTGCCCACGGCGTAGAGCTTTTCTTCAAAGTCTACCGAAAGCGGGAAAAAGTCGATGCCCTCCCGGGGCTTTTCGCTCATGGTCACGTTGCAGAGCACGGTGGTGTCGCCGTAGCGCACCAGTGTGCTTCCCCCTGCCAGAGCGCACATCTTTCCCACTTCAAAGGAAATGGGTTTGCCGGCAAAGGTGGTTTCAAACACTTTAAAATTTTCGAACAAGATCAAATCCTCCGTTTCGGTTGCCGGCCCGACCTTAGGTGACTTTAGCAATAAATCCAATGGGCAAACGCCTGTCCACTCGATTCACTGCTAAAAATACACGCAAGGCCGTCCGGAATGGTGAATGGACAAAAAAGAAAAAACAGGCACAAGACGTCCAGTGTACCCGGGCGCCTTGTGCATCCTATTTATCTTTTTAAATCCTTTTGCATAATCCCTGGTTGCCCTTACTTGCGCAAGCCCAGCTTGGCAATGACAGAACGGTACAGCTCGATATCGGTTTTTTGCAGATAGTTGAGCAGACCTCTGCGCTGTCCTACCATCTTAAACAGGCCGCGGCGGCTGTGATGGTCCTTTTTGTGGATCTTCAGATGTTCGGTCAGATCGTTGATCCGCCGGGTTAGAATGGCGATCTGAACCTCGGGGGAACCAGTGTCCTTTTCGTGACGGCGGTTATCCGCAATCACCTCATACTTTTGCTCTTTGAGCAGCATACTATCACCTCTAAAAAATATTCCCATGTCCTAGAAAAGGGCGGGTGAAAAGCTTATCAAAAGCCTTAATCCCTCATCCAAGAGCTGGGTACCAGTAGAGTATAACACAACCAACCTGGCTTGTAAAGCAATCCTTTACAAAAACGGCCGGACGGGCAGACCGTCCAGCCGCTGGTTTTCTCCGTAAAGCAAACGCAAGGCACGGCTTTTGAACCGTGCAGATTCACGGACGCTCAAAGGCCCACGTGTATCACGTGTAAAACCAAACTTAGTCTTTGCGGTGTGAAAGGATTTATACCTGCAGCGCAGGATTTTACAGTTTGTTCATGTTTTTGCATAATCGGAGTCAGTTGGGCAACAATATCTTTGCACGGGCATTGGATGCCAATGCATCCATACTTGCCAAGCGCTGTTTTTGGCGCAATCTTAAGGATAAGGAGTATTTATATGCTGGATAAATTTGCATTGGTTTTGGTGATTATCGGTGCTCTCAACTGGGGACTGGTGGGACTGTTCAGCTTTGACCTGGTCGCCTGGCTGTTTGGAGGCCAAACCGCCATCATCAGCCGCCTGGTCTACACACTGGTGGCTCTGGCAGGCATCTGGGCGATTTCCCTGCTCTTCCGGGACAGCGATCGGGAACACGTGAGAGACTGATAACCGTTGTTACTGGGTCCGGAGCATCTGCTCCGGACTTTTTGCTGCAAAAAAAATGCAAAAAGTGCTGTTGCTTTTATGTTGCAAAAGGGCATAAGAGTTTTACGCCTCCGCGGTTTTGTTTTGCTTTTCCATAAGCTCTCGGGCGCGCTGGACATTGATATAGTCCGAATGAGGAAGCTGCTTGGCCAAAATCGAAATCTGCTCCCAAAGGGAGCAGGCGGCACAGGCGTCCACCATCAGGCGCAAAGCACATTCCCGGGTGTATTCCGAGGCTAAAATGGGAGCGGATTCCGGCAGCGGGAACAGATAGCCCCGACCTGCCCCCTGCCGCTTGACCAAGGCTTGGTAGGTAGGGTCTTTGGAAGGGGCTCCTGCAGTGTTAAGGCGCAGCTGCGCCATAGCTCTTTCCAACAGCCGCAGAGCAGGCTCCCATTCCCCGGCGGCTACGTGGCACAGGGCCAGATTGTAAAGAACCGCAACGTGGCGTTCTCTTTCTCGGTACAGATTTAAGAACAGCAGATAAGCGTCTGCGTGAGCTCCCCGCTCCAGCAGCCTGCATCCCAGCTCAAAACGGCTGGAAAAATTCCCGGAATCTATTTTGGGAATACTGCCCAACAGAGCCATGTTGTCCTTCTTCCTCCCCAAAAACTTGGTGTCCCCTTAGCAAAAAGGGGGCTTGACGGCCTTTGTTTATTGTAGCACAGATTCATCCCCTTCGCCACCAAAAATCAGCAAATATGCTCCCGGATACGCTAATTTCTTCCGCCCGCAGTCGCCCATGGGTCAAGGGGAAAACAACCCGGTTGTTCCGCTGCCTTTTTGGAAAAGCCGCCATCGCAAAAGGCCCCTAACAAAGGGGCCCTCTTCGTTGCGCTGCGGTGGCTATTTTTCAATCACCCAATTGCGCTGCTGGTCAAAATGGGCAAAAGTTGCGGTGTTTCCGGTCAGGCGGAGCATCTCCTCCATGCAGCGCCGCTCCTCTTCCAGAAAGAGAAGGTAGGCTTCCCCCGTTTTTTTGGCCCGTCCCGTGCGGCCGATGCGGTGGGTGTAGTATTCGTTGGAGGTGGGGACATCGTAGTTGATGACGGCGTCCACGTCATCCACGTCAATTCCCCGGGCGGAAACGTCGGTGCTGACCAGAATCCGCAGCCTACCCTCTTTAAAATCCGCCATAATTTTGTTGCGCTCTCGTTGGGCAAGATCGCCGTGAAGACATTCCGCATCCAGTCCCCTGCGCTCAATCAGCTGCCTTGCCAGCATTTCGGTGTTGTATTTGGTGTTGCAAAAGATCATCACCCGGTCATAATCGTGCTGGGTGATAATATCCGCCACGTCGGCCAGCTTCTGCCAGCCGGTGGTGAGCAGGGCGTACTGGGTGATATTTGGGGCCGACGCCTTAACCGGCTCCACCACAATCTCCACAGGATCCCGCTGATACAGCCAGCTGATATCCATCACCGGGCGGCTCATGGTGGCGCTGAACATCCCCATCTGCCTTCGGTTTTTCAGGCTGTCCAAAATTTTGGTGACATCCTTGTAAAAGCCCATGTCCAGCATCTCGTCGGCTTCGTCCAACACAATGCAGGTGACATGTTCCAGGCGAATGCTCCGCCGCTGCACATGGTCCAGCAGCCGTCCCGGGGTGGCCACCACAATTTGGGGCTTTTTGTTGAGCTGACCAAACTGCTGGCGGATGGGCTGGCCCCCATACACACAGGCAATTCGCACCCAAGGCATAAAGCGGGCCAGATCCCGCAAATCATCGGCGATCTGTTGGGCAAGCTCCCGGGTGGGAGCCAAAATCAAAGCCTGCAGCACATCCCGTTTCGGGTCCAGTCCCATCAGCAGGGGAATGCCAAAGGCGCAGGTCTTGCCGGTACCGGTGGGCGCTTTGGCCACCAGATCATGCCCCTCCAGCATAGGGGGAATTGCTTTTTCCTGTACTTCGGTGGGCTCCGCAAAGCCCATGGCTTCCACCGCTTTTAAAATTTCGGGGGAAAGATTCATCTCACTGTAACGCATACTGTCCTTTCTCTTCCATGTAGTTGGCCTAAGGTAAGGCCTCGTTGTTCTGCTTCTATTGTAGCAAATGGCGAGAAAAGGCACAAGAGCAGGTTTGGCGCAGAGCGCCGGACCCTCTTGCAACAAATTAAATGGCTCAGTTATTATGCCCGAAAACAAGAACCAAACCCTTTTGGAGTTGGTTCTTGTTTGGAGCTATTTCCGGGACCTTTGCCCTTGATAAGCATAAATTCCATGGAGCAATCCCATCAGTCCGGCGGTGGTGAGAAGAGCAGCCTGAAAGCACAGCCGATAGCTTCCGGTGGTGTCGTACAGCAGTCCCGCAAAGGCAATGCCCAAGCCTCCGGTAGCCGATGTCACCATGGAGGCAATGGAAAGAGCCATGGAATACTGATGGGAAGGAAAGAGATCCTCAACCATCAGAGGAACCATCACAGGGGTCATGGCAAGGCAGATGCCGTACAGACCCGAGGCCACATAAAGGAAAGGCTCCCGATCGGGAAAGAGCAAAAACAGAGCATACCCCGCCAGCAGCAAAGCCGCGGAGCAGAAGGTGATCCATTTGGTGGGATACCGCCTGCTCAGACAGCCAAAGGCCACCTTGCCTGCAATATTGCTGACCATGGATACCGATGCCATGGTTGCCCCCACCAGGGAAGTCAGTCCCACCGAAATGGCGTAGGTGGAAAAGTGGAACACATAGGCGGTGGGATAGGCAATCATCAGCACAGCAACCAGGAACATCCACAAAATGGGCTGCCGCAGCAGGCTATTTCCTTGGGGTGGGGACTGTCCTTCTTCCTGTGGAGCCACCGCAGGGTCCGGGGATGGCATCCCAAGTACCAACAGGGTGCAGGGAAGAATGGTTGCTGCCCCCACCGTTCCAAACAGGAGATAGGCACTGCGCCATCCCCACTGCTCTGTCCACCAAGTGCCCAAAGGACTCATCACCGCTCCCCCCAGCCCGGTAAAGGCCATGGCAATGCCGATGGCCATGCCGCTTTTGCGGGGAAACCAGCGGGTGAGCAGAATGGGGGTAGCGGTCAGAAAGAGAAAGGCTCCTGCTACCCCTGCAAAGGCAGAGGCAAGATACCACTGGTACACATGGTGAAAAAAGGCCATGCTCAAGGTAGAACCGCAGAGCATGGCCCCGGCGGCGGTGAGCAAAACTCTGGGGTTGACCTTAGAAAACAGCCAGCCGGCAAGAGGCAAAAACAACGTGGTGACAAGACCCCGGATGGTGGTATGCAGGGAGAGCTGGGCTACCGAAAAGCCCAGCTCTTGGCATACATAGGGATAGAAAATTCCCATGGAGTTGGATTGAACTCCCATACCGCCAAACTGAAGCAGGCAGCAGCCTGCCAAAACCAGATATCGGTAGCGGGGGGAGGAAGCAATGTGTTTCATATCGGTTGCTGGTAAAGCAGCTCCAGAATCAGCAGCAGGTTCCGGATGATATGGTATGGGTCCTTTACTGGCAGGGCTACCACTTTATCTTGGGGGGAGCCGTCCTGCTTGAGAATCTGCACCCATTCCCGCACTTCCCGGTCGGGATTGGGAAAGTGGCGGAAGGTATACTGAAAAATTTTTTGATGCCACTGCCAAAAAACGGGATCCTCCGTCTCCAGATAGCAGCGCAGAGTGGTGTAAAGAGCCTCGGAATGCACCCACCAAAGCTTGTCTGCCCACCCGTGCTTCATCTGAAGCAGCATGGGCTCCTCTTCTACGCCTCTTTCGTCCCCTTCTGGCCTACCTCCTGCGATGCCGCAGTAATGGAGCAGTCCTCCAAACTCTTGGTCCCAGCCAATTTCAAGGGTTTTTTTGACGATGGAACGGGTCTGCTGGGTCCATTGGGGTTTATTTAAGTACGCAGCGCTGTTGAGGAGAAACCAGGCATCCTCTAACGTGTGGCCGGGATTGACATGCTGCCCCAGAATCTGGGGAATCTGCCGGTTGTCGCTGCCGATCACTTCCCGCACGATGTGGTTTTCATCGGCAAAGTGGTGGAGCACGTCACCGGTAAAAGCTTCCAGACGGGCCTTGAGCCTGGGCAGAGCAGCATGGTCAAAGACCTCCGCGGCCAGAACCACCTCCCGGGTGGTGTCGTTGAAAATCATGGGAATGCCATGGGCGCGGAAGCGAGAAGACAAGGGATAGGGCAGGGTGTGATAGCGGCCGCTGTCAATCCGCTCCAGGCAGGAGTCCAACAGCCGCTTGGCAAAGCGGTAAGCGCCTTCATCCCGGGCGGCAATGGCGTAGCGGGCCATCCCCACCACCACAAAGGAATCGGCATAAATGCTCAGATCCAAGGGTTGGTCGGGGGCTACTGCCTTGTGATTTCCCTGCTGATCCATCAAAAAGACGCAGCGCCAGTCGTCGGGCCCCATCAGGCAGTGGGCCTGCAAAAAATCCCGGCCGCTTTTGGCCAGCTCCATAAACTCGGCCCGCTGGGCCTTGGTAAAAATGGGAGCCTTTATGGTGGCCAAACGGGAAAACAGCCAGACAAAGCGCCCCTGACTCCAGGTGTACTTGTCCTTGCTCACCATTTTGCTGCCGTCGTTGGTAAAGCAGTTGAAGTAGCCTCCGTATTCCCTGTCCAGGCACCGGGGCAGCCAGAAAGAAAGGATGTTGTTTACCAGTTCATTTTCATAAAAACCCTTGAGCAGTTGGCGGGTTGCGAAATCCACGGGTCATACCACTCCTTTGTTTAAAAAGATACCGCTGACAGGGCGGCCGCCAAACAAAGTGCCCTTGATGTTGATGTTTTGATCAAAGCAGATGAGATCGGCATCTTTGCCCACGGCAATGGAACCTTTTTTGTGGCCCAGACCAATGATGTTGGCGGGGGTAAGGGTCAGCATCCTCACACTGTCCTGCAGGGAAATGCCCGCCTGCTGCACCATCACCCGCACCAGGCGGTCGGTGGTGGCAATGCTTCCCGCAAAGGCACTGCGGTCGGGCAGTTTTGCTACATCATCCTCAATAATCACCCGCTGTCCCTTTTCCAAGCTGCCCAGAATGGACTCCTGCACATCCTGCCCTGCGCACCGCATGGAATCACAGGTCAGACAGACCTTTTCCACTCCCTTCAACCGGTACACCATCTCTAACAGCTCTGCAGGGAGATGGCAGCCGTCGGCAATGAGCTCCACTGTCATATCCGGCAGAATAAAGGCGCTTTCCAGCACGCCGGGATAGCGGAACCCGCTTTTTCGCACGATGGTGGACATAGCGGAGTAAAGGTGGGTAACATGGGTAAAACCGTGGTGAAATGCCTCCTGCACCTGCCAAAAATCTGCGTTGGAATGTCCGATGGAGGGCAGGATCCCCTCCCGCATCAGGCGGTCCCCAAAGGACAAAGCCCCTTTCAGCTCCGGGGCGACGGTCCAGCGGGCAATGGCCCCTTTCCCGTACTCCAGAAACTCCTCGTATTCCACCGGATCCGGCTCGCGGATATATTTTTCGTCGATGGCGCCTTTTTGCTGCACGTTGAGGTAAGGCCCCTCCATATGAAGACCGGGTAGGTAAGGTCCGTTGACGAGAGCTTCCCGAGCCTTGCGGAAGCCGTCGATGCTCCGCAAAATTTCTTCCCGGGTGGCGGCCAGGGCAGTGGGAAGAAGGGTGGTCACTCCGTGTTCAAAATGGGTGCGGGACGCAGTGACAAAGGCGTTTAAAGTGCCGTCCATAAAATCGCAGCCACCTGCCCCGTGGGTGTGGATTTCCACAAAGCCGGGGGCTAGGTACAGCCCTTGCAGATCGATCTGGTGTCCCTGCAGCTGCACCGTTCCCTGCTCAATGGCAAAAATTTTGCCCTCCTCCACCACCACAGTACCGTCTAAGATGCGGTGAGGCAGAACCACTTTGGCGTTTGTCAGTACATATCTCATATCCTATCCCCCGGTTGCTGGATGGCGGCGGCTGCAGCTTCATCCAAAAAGAGAAAGGCGTTTTTGTGGGTTCTGAGAATGGAGGCCGGGCAGGTGGTGGAAATTTCCCCTTCCAGCATGGCCTGAATTGCCGCAGCCTTGGTGGTTCCGGGAACACTGCAAACCAACAGTCCTGCCCTGAGAATGGCGGGAATGGTGACGGTGATGGCGTGGGTAGGCACCTGGGAAAGTTGGGGGAAGCAGCCGTCGTTGACCTGCTGGCGGCGGCAGGCTTCTTCCAGCTCCACCGTCTTTACGGTCAGCGGGTCGTTAAAGTCGGCCACCGGGGGATCGTTAAAGGCAATGTGGCCGTTTTCCCCCACCCCCATCAACGTCAAATCCAAGGGATGGGTGTGCAGCAGTTGGGCGTAGCGCCTGGTCTCCTCTTGGATGTCGGGGGCGTTTCCGTTGATCAGGTTGACACTGCGAAAGGGCAGAGCGTCAAAGAGACTGCGGCACAGAAAGTTACCAAACCCTGCAGGGTGATCGGGTTGCAACCCGATATATTCATCCATATGAAAGGCGTTTACCCGGCTCCAGTCAATCTCCTTGCAGCGTTTCAGGTAGGCCAGCGTCTCGTTTTGAGAGGGTGCAGCGGCAAACAAAACGTTGATCTCCGGTTTTTCCCGCAGCAGATCCACCATATACGCGGCGGCTATACGGCCTGCCCCCTCTCCCATTGCCTGGCGATTGGGAAAAATAAGCACCCGAAGGTTATCCTTCGCAAACTCCTTTTGGATCATCCTGTCTGCACCTCTATTCGTATAAAAAAGTTTCTGCGCCGTTGCGAATGGCGGCCAACCGTCCATTGGGATATTGTGCCAAAGCATCGTCAATGGCCTGCTGCAATTGTGCCAACGGGTAGTGGATACAGCCGCAAAGCTCCATCTCTTCCCGCGTGACGCCATCCCCTACCACCACCAGCTGGCGGCGGCGGCGCATCTTGGACATACTGTTGCCTATGGCAATGGCCAAGGGGTCTCCCAACCCTTCTTCTCCGCGAATACAGGCCTGCACCAAATCGTCCCCGTCGTCCCGGCCCATGATATGGGGATATTCGAGATGAGGGCCGATCCCCTCGTAGTTGGGACTGACCAGAATCATGGTTCCCCCCCGCTCCCCCTTCAGGGCAGGCTCGGCGGCGTAGAAGGCTTTGGGGGACTGCCAAAAATCCTGATCGGCGGGATGACTGCCAGCCACCACCACATCCACCTTCTCGGTTACCTGGTAGCCCAATAGCTGCTGAGCCAGACGAACCCCCTCCCGGTGAGCATGTATGTAGTGGCCTGCCACCACCCGGCAGATCTCAAACCGGTGGTTGAGCACGGTATTGACGATAAAGTGAAGTCCAATGGAATCCACCCAACTTTCCATCATTTCCCGCACGGGAGTGGTGCTGCGGCCAAAGAGGTTTTCCTCCACCAGTCCCCCTTTCAGATGGAAATAGGCTACGGTGTCCTCACCGGTTACTCCGGGGTAGAGGATTTTTCCGCCTCCTCCCCAACCCATCACGGGGTGGGGGGCAAGGTTTCCCACACCGATGCGAATGTCGCTTTCCATCACACATTTGGAGACCAGGATCTCCACCCCTTCCGGGGTATAACCTGCACTGACCAGCCCTTCTGGCTCCCGAAACTCCGAGTTCATCACCTGGCAGCGGGCAAAGATGTCATCCCCCACCCGCTGGCGCAGCTCCTCCCGGGTCATATAGCGATGGCTGCCCAGCGCTACCACAACCCGAATATCCCGGTCGGCAATGCCGCAGGCGTTGAGACGGCCCACCAGACAGGGCAAAATGGTGCTGATTGGGGTGGGCCGGGAAATATCGTCTACAATGATACAAATTTTTTGGCCGGGCTTTACGGTTTCTTCCAAGGGGCTTGCCCCGATGGGATGGTTCAGGGCATTCTCCAGCTCCGCCAGAGGATTTTGCGCCGCTGGTGCCGGCTGGGGGTCATACATGCCGGCAAAGGCCGAATCAGCTACGGCAAAGCTAACCTGCGCCTTGCCGTAAGGAAGGGTGATCTTCATACAGACAGCCCCCTTTTTTGCCGCACTGTCCGGGCAATCAGCTCGATGCGCTCCTTTTTTTCCTCCTCGCTGAGAATGACCAGATCCTTCTCGTCAGGAAAGAGGACAAAGGGCTTTCCCCAACCCAGCTTATCCTTGTATTTGGGACAAAGGGTAAAGTGCACGTGACGCACCTCGTCCCCATAAATGGCGTAGTTGATTTTGTCGGCACCGAACAGCTGGGTAATGGTTTGCGCTAGGGCACACACGTCGTCCATAAACTCGTCCCGCAAGGCCTTGGGAATATCGTACAGCTCCTCGTAGTGCTCCTGAAACATAATGGTGCAGCGGCCGGGCAGGGTTTGGTCCCGGCACAAAAATACGGTGGAAACTTTTAAATCACACAGGCGGAACAATACACTCTGAAATTGTTCGGCCTGTTCGCAGTAGTAACAACCTTGTTTGCGCTCCATACTTGGCATCTCCTAATTCTATTTTACGGCACCAGCGGTAGCATTTCCGGTGATGTAATTGCGGATGAGGATAAACAATACCACCAGCGGCACTGTGGCACAAACTGCTCCCGCCATGACCAGATGCCATGGAATTCCCACCGCAGGGTTGTTTTTTAGCACCTCATAAAGGCTGACGATGATGGTTTTCTTTTCTGTGCTGGACAGAAAGGTAAAGGCAAATAAAAACTCGTTCCAGCTGCGGGTAAAGGCGTAGATGATGGCTACGGCAATTCCGGTGCGGGAAATGGGTATAAAAATCCAGATTAAGGTCATAAAAGAGTTGCAGCCGTCAATTTTGGCGGCCTCCACCGTCTCCTTTGGCACGCTGTCAAAGGTGGCTTTCAGCATCAATACAATAAAAGCCAGATTAAAGGTGATGTTCATGATCACAAGGCTGAGCCGGTTGTCAATCAGCCCCATCCGGTTCATGAGGTTATACAGAGGAATGATGACAATAACGGGGGCAAACATCTGGCTGACCAGCACCAGATAATAAATGGGCTTTTTCATGACAAAGCGAAGCTTAGAAAGGGCAAAGGCGGCGGGAATCCCCAGCAGCATAATGCCGGCAATGGAGGCTGTAGTAATGAGGATGCTGTTGAGAAACCCGGTGGTCATCTTCATTTTGCCAAATACGGCGGGATAGTTTTCCCAGGCAACCTCATCGGGAACCCAGGTTACCGGTACGGTGAACACATCATTGGCCTGTTTGAGGGAAACAGAAATCATGGCGGCCACCGGAAACAGCATAATAAAGAGGATCAAAAGTACCAGCAAGCCAAAGCAAATTCGCTTTATGGTTTTTATGGCAGAGGCGTTATTCATAAGACACATCCCCTTCCTTGGAGCGGACATAGAGCAGGGCAAAGACAGAGAGAATGATAAAGCAAACCACGCTCACCGCTGCAGAATAGGGCCGGTTGTTAAACTGAAAGGCGTTCTGGTAAATATTGCTCACCAAAATGGAAGAGGAGTTGGCGGGACCGCCCTGGGTCATCACAAAGATAACATCAAAGGAGTTAAAGGCCCAGATTCCCACCAGCAGGCCCAGGGTGCGCATGGAAGAGGCGATCAGCGGCAGAGTGATCCGAAAGAAGGACTGAATGCTGCCGGCGCCGTCTATTTTGGCGGCCTCGTAGATGTAAGTGGGGATGGAATACAGAGTGGAAAGGATGTTGAGGGCGCAAAAAGGCGCTACCGCCCACACATTGACAATCATCACCGCCAACAAAGAGGTTTTGGTGTTTCCTAAAAAGTTTAGGGGCTCACTGATGAGTCCCAGCTTAAACAGAATATCCCCAATATGCCCAAAGACTGGGTTGTACATCAGCCGCCAGATCATACACGAAACCGCCGCCGGCATGGCATAGGGAATCAGAATAATGCCGGTCATCACTTTTTTGCCGGGAAAGGCCTGGTAGAGCACCAGGGCAATTCCCAAGCCGAACAGCAGCTTTAAAAAGGTGCCGATAAACACCCAGATTCCGGTGTTGAGCAGCAGACGGCTGGTTTCCCGATGACGGATGAATTTGATAAAATTGTTTAGCCCCACATAAAAATACTGACCGGTGGAAGTACGGTCATAAACGGAGAGATTAAAAACCTCTGTAATGGGATAAATGATGAATGCGGCGAAAACAGCCAGCATGGGTAAAATATAAAGCAGGTTTAAAAGATTTTCCCGCCGGTTGGCTTGTTTCATGGCTTTTCCTCCAATCCGATGACCGTTGTGAGGGATCAATGAATTTCCTCTTTGCCATTTTAAAATGCCGGAATCTTATGCAAGCCCTCGCTCATTGTCGGGTGAGATAAGGAGGTGTGGGCAAAAAACCGCAGTCCTTCGCCCACACCGGACACACGCATATTACTTCTGGAGCAGTTCGTCTACCATGGGGCCGGCTTCTGCAAAAGCTTCGGCGGGCGTCATTTCGCCCATCACGGCTTTGGTGATATAGTCGGCCATAATCTTTTGCACTTCTTCCCAGCTGGAAATGGTAGGCTTAAACTTGGCCATAGGCTCCAGGGCTGCAAAGGGGGCTACCATAACGTTTTCGGGATCGGTAAAGGCAGGGCGCTCAAAGAAGCTCTTCTGGTTGGGCACCCAGCCGGCCTGCTCAATGACGTCGCCCATGCGGTCCTTGGTGTGCCAGAATTCCAGCCATTTGCCGGCGGCTTCTTCGTTCCCGGTTTTAAACACCAAGTCTACGTCCATAATGCCCAGAGAGTATTGGGAACCGCCAGGTCCCTTAAGGGGAGGGCCGATGACAGCCCAGCTGTAATCTTCGCCGGCGTCGGCCAGGGCAGCCAGACCCTGCGCGTTGTGGATATAGGCGGAAGCTGTCTGGGTGGTGAAGTTGTTTTGTGTGAAGTTGATGTCGGCTTCGCCGTAGTCGGGTACGGCAAACTTAGCCAGATCGCAGTATACCTGCAGGGCGGCCACGCCGTTTTCGTTGTTAAAGCCGTTGGTTTTGCCGTCGGCAGAGGCTACGTCGGCATCGTGGGCCCACAGTATGGGCAGGAAGCAGTCCAGAGTGTTTTTGGGATGGCCGGCTACCATGGAGTAGGCGTACTTGCCGCCACCCACCAGCTTGGGCGCAATTTCCAAAAATTCCTGCCAGGTGGTGGGCAGCTCGGTGATGCCGGCGGCATCCAGATGGTTCTTATTGTACAGAATCGAGCGGATGGACATGTAGGAGGGCAGAACCCAGAGCTGACCGTCTACGGTGCAGACGTCCAGAGCGGCTGCGGAGAAGTCGTCTATTAATTGCTGGCTGATGAGGCCGTCCAGAGGTACCGTGTAGCCCAGATCTTTAAACTGCTGGGTCCAGCCGGAAAAACCGTACATGGCATCGGGGGGCGTTCCGGCTTCGCACAGGGTAATGATCTTTTGATACGCATCGGAATAAGCCCAGGATTCCAGCTTCACTTTGATGCCGGTCTGTGCCTCAAACTCTTCGGCGGCTTTTTTCAGCTGATTCATACCGGTGTCGCCCAGGGTGACATAGGTAATGGTGGTGCCTTGGGCAGGGGCGCTGTCACCGGAAGGCGCAGCTTGGCTTTGGCTGGAAGGTGTGCTTGCCGCGGGAGATGCAGGAGGTGTGGGGTCGGAAGGGGGTGAACAGGCGGTTAGGGCCACTGCTAACAAAAGGGACAGTGCCAATGCAATCGTCTTTCTCATGATTCTTCTCCTTTTAGAATTTTTGTAATGTACCGTTATGAACGTTCCGAACACTTGGAACATGGAAGACAAATAAATCAAAAGGGGAAATCACCACATCATCCGTCAAGAGAAACGTCAGTCCGACTCATCCAAAAAACGGCCTTCCAGAACCGCTCGATTGTCTACGGGAGCCACAATCTCTCCATAAAGCTCCGGGCGGCGAAAGCGCAAAATATCCTCCCGCAGATAGTCGATTCCAGCCCGGCGAGCCATGGCCACGTCTTTGCCGATTTTGGGGATATCCAGGTCAATTTCCGCCATGGCAATTCCCGGGTAATGGCCGGTTTCCGCAATGATTAAACCCTCGTGGTTGATGATCATGGCTCGGCCGGTCATGGCGTGGCCCGGGCTGTAGGGGGCGTAGTAGTCGGGACTTGCAAAGTTGGAGGTCACCAGCACACAGTTGTAATCAATGGCCTTGGAGCGGGCCATAATCTGCAGTGTTTCCTCCGAGGGGCCGTAGGTCTGATGGGGCCAGAGAATCATTTCAGCACCCTTAAGGGTCAGAACCCGAAACACTTCGGGGAAATAAATGTCCATGCAGATGGCAATGCCCACCACTCCAAAATCCAGGTGAAACACCGGCAGTTCGTCTCCGGCACAGATGCCAAAGCAGCGTTTTTCGTTGGCACAAAGATGGGTTTTGCGGTATTTGCCCGCCACCCGCCCCTGCCGGTCTATGATCACGGCGGTGTTGTATAGTTTGCTGCCGTCCAGCTCGGTGTAGTTGGCCACCACATACATGTGATACCGGGCGGCCAGTTTGCCCAAACTTTGGGTCAGAGGCCCGGGAATGGGCTCTGCAATCTGGCGGCGAATGGAAGAATAGTCGGTGCCTTCCCGATACAGGTTTTGCTGTGTTCCCTCCAGCTCGCAAGCCCCAAAGCTGTCAAAATGTTCCGGCAGAAGTACCAGATCACAGCCCGCCTTGCCCGCCTTCTCCACCATCTCTTCGCAGAGGGCGATGTAGTCTTGGCGGGGGATGGATTGCAGGTGCAGAACTCTGGAAATGGTGCCGATTTTCACCACACGTCCCATGCTGCTTCCCCCTCTCTAGGCTTACAAATGCCGAATCCGCTCCCAATATGCATCCAGAATTTCCTCGTTGCCGCCGGTTGTGGGAAAACCCCTTCCCTGCCAGCGGGGCGGTGCTTTGCAACCCTCTGCGGCTTGTTGCAGCAGAAGATCCAACACCATGGAAAAGCCAGCGGCCAATAAACCGTCGGAAAGAGAGGGGGCCGCTCCCAAATCAATGCACAGGCAGCCCTCCACCGTTGTTTGGGAAAGGGGGGCCACCACAATCACCGGAAGTTGTTTGGCAAGGGAATGCTCCACAGCCTCCCGGAACAGGCGGCTGGAAGGATCCTCGCTCAACAGCAGCATGGCGTCTCCCGGCTGGATGTTCTCATAATAATCCAACACACAGGGAGCCAGTCCTATTAAATCTCGGCACAAACTGCTCCGCCAAGCACCGTGGGCAATATCCAAAGAAGGATCCATAATGGGGTTCAGGTTGGCCAGTCCCCCGCCCCGGAAAAAGACAGTGGCAATAAGGGAGCTGGTAAAGGGCTGGGCTCCAAAGATATGTATCAGACGGTTCTGCTCTGTGATCTTGGTCAAAAGAGCAGCCGCTCGCTGGATTTCTTTCTGGTTTTGCCTCAGGAAGGACAGATAGTCTGCCGCCTGGCTCCAATAATGTTCCATACCCATTCCCACCTCTACGCTACATGCTCTTCACTTTACCCCAAATACGGTTCATGTACTCCTGATTGGCCTCGATGCCCCCTGCCTGCAGGGAATTGGTCCAGGTAAAGGGGGTTCCCCCCTTTTGCCCGATGACCACCATGGTTTGGGCCAGCAGGGCCTTGAGGACGATGGCCTGCATAATGGTTGCCACCGGGGAGATTTTATGCTCCATCGCATCATATTCCAAAACAGCGTCTCCATAGGGAACCTTGCTGTCCAGATAATAGTCTGCCACCTGATACAGGCTCTTGCCGCTGGTGTGGCGAGCTCCCCCGTAAGTAGAAGCGTCGGAAAACGCGGGAGAGGTAATGGCAATCACCGTAGCTCCTCTGGCTTTGCACTCCAAAGCACCCTGAATGGCCACCGGATTGATGCCGTAGGCGCTGCCGAACAGCACCACATCCCCTGGTCCGATCCGGTGATATTCCACCACCACTTGGGCAAAGCCCTCCACCCGCTCCATGCCGTTGATTTCGCGGGCTGCCCCGTGGGAAAGGGAGATGTTGGGATCGTAAATGGGGCAGAGAGCTGCCAGCTCCCCTTTGCGATACATAGCATCTTCCGAAAAAATAGAGGAATGCCCTCCCGGCCCCCAAAGGTATATCAGCTTGCCCAACAATACCTGCTCCGCCAGAAGGTCCGCAATTTCCGCCACCTTAGGGGACTCTTCGTCCCGTACCTGGTCAATCAGCGTTTTTATGGTTTCCAGGTAGTCCGAAAAGGCCTCCATGATCCCATTCCCCCAATCATATCATCATATCAACAGATGTTCTATCCATATTATAATGAAATTATTTCAATTCGTCTTTGTACGATTCCATGAATTTTGTTGCACAATTTAAAAAAACACTAAATTTTTTATGATTAGACACTATATTTTAAGGATATAGCTGGAAATATATTTACATTATTCTCAAAATATGATATTATCATAATACCATTACATAACAGAAATGAAAAATGCCTTATCCGGGTTCTGTTCCGTGATGCGAAGGAGCTCTAAGGGTTAGGAGTGGTGTTTTGAAGGTGACAAGAGTAAGACTCAGCGATCAGGTGGCCAACGAGATTAAAAACATGATTTTAAATAACGACTTTAAGGCCGGAGACAAGCTGCCTGTGGAAAATGAGCTGGCCAAAATGTTTTCGGTCAGCCGGGTTACCGTGCGGGAAGCCATTAGCAAGCTGAGCCTGACCGGCATCATCGACGTGCGCCAGGGCGAGGGTACCTTTGTGAAAAAGCTGGGGCCGGATTCCTTTATGAAGCCCCTTCTGCCCATGCTGATGATGGAAAAAAAAGATGTGCAGGATGTTTTTGAGGTGCGGCTGCTGATTGAGTGCAAAAATGCCGAGTTGGCCGCAAAAAACGCCACCCCCGCCGAGCTGGCCAAGATAAAGGTCTGTCTGGACAAGATGGAAAAGTGCGCCATGGAAGGGGATCTGGAGCAATACAATCGGCAGGACACCAGGTTCCATTACCTCATCGCCAAATGCAGCCACAACCAGGTGCTGGTCACCATTCAGGAACTGCTGACGGATATGATCAACAGCTCCATCAAGGTGACCCTTCAGCCGCCCAACGCCCTTGCCACCTCCGTTTTGCTGCACCGTAAAATTTACGAAGCCCTGCGCAATCAGGACCAAAAAGCCGCTTTTGAGGCCATGCACCAACACATTAGCGGCGGCGCCGGCTATGTGGAAAGCAACCTGTAGCATTTGGGAGATATGTTATGCTGATTACAGATGTGCAGGTGCACAATATCCGAAGAATTGAATCCCCCTCTGCGTTGGGGGAATCCAAATACCGAAGCCTTCTCTTTGTGTCGGGGGAGGGAACCCTAAGCACAGACCACTGCAATTTGGCAGTAGCCGAAAATCAATGCGTCTATCTTCCCCCATCCGAACAAGTTTTGGTCAGGGGAAAGATGACTCTGATTCAGATTCTATTTTCCCTCCCCAACCAAGCAATGGCCCAATGCCTGGGGCAGGAGCCCTGCATTTTGCCCATCCGCAATCTTTCCGCCAGAGAAATTGTGTTAAACATGATCTGGGAGTGCAAGCGGGAGTCGGCCCACTGCCGGGATGCGGCAAGTCTTGGACTGATGCGGCTGCTGTTTGAAGCCATTGCCCAGCAAGACCAAAACCAGCAGGACAGTTCGGAACAATTGCAGTGGGAAGTTTTTACCGATCCCATCCTGCGGCTGAGTGTCAATTATATCGACCAGCATTTGGCCGACGACGATGTGCTGGATCAAATCTGCGTCATGGTCAATCGCAACCAAACTCAACTGAATTATCTGTTTAAAAAATACACAGGAGTTACCGCCCTGCAATGGCTGGGACAGCGCAGATTGCTCCGCTCCAAGGAACTTCTTTGTTTTTCCAACTATACCATAACGGAAATAGCGGAAATGACCGGGTTTAAGTCCATTCACTATTTCAGCCGTTATTTTAAGAAGAAAGAGTTTGTCAATCCTCAAAAATTTAAAGAAAAACTATTGCCGGCCAACTTGTTTTAGAGCCTGCCCTGCCTGTAAAGGTGATTTTGCATATTGGTTGCAGCACACCAAGGATGGGTTTTAAAGCGGGAAGCGGCAAATTTGGAAAGGTTGATTGGGTATGAGCAAAGAAATTGCAGGCTACAGACAACAACTCTGCGAAATTCTCCGGCAGATTGAGCAGGAAACCCCCAGTATTCAAAAAGCGGCGAAGCATATGGCAGACGCCATTGTGGCGGATCGCACCGTTCACGCCATCGGACCGGGCGGACACTCCAATATGGGCGTGGAGGAAGTTCTCTGGCGGGCAGGGGGCCTTGCCGTCTGGAACGCCATTTTGGACCCGGGCACCAATCTCATTCACGGTGCCAAGCGCTCCAATTTTATTGAGAGAACCCCCGGCTATGCCAAGGGCGTGCTGGATGCCTACGGTGTGGGTAAGCAGCCGGGCGAAGTTATGGTGATTATCAACGCTTACGGCATCAATGCCATGACCATTGACACTGTATTGGAATGCAAGCGCAGAGGAGTTACCACCATCGGGGTCACCTCCTCCTCCTTTGCCAAACTGGTTCCGGCAGGACATAAGGCCCGCCATCCCAGCAACAAAAACCTCTTTGAAGAGGTGGATGTCTTTATCGACAACCACCTGCCGGCAGGAGATGCTGTGGTTTCGGTGGAAGGGTTTGAAGAAAAAGTCGGCTCCACCTCCACCTTCTGCAACTGCTTTGTGATGAACTGTCTGGTGATCGAAACCGTCAAGGAACTGCTGGCTCGCGGGGTTACCCCTCCTGTCTTTATGAGCGCCAATCTGCCGGGAGGGGACGAGCACAATAAGGCCATGGAGGAAAAGTACGGCGGCGTAATCAAACATTTACTATAAGGTACAGAACCTGCAGGGGCCAAGGGCCGCCTGTTAGACCAATGATATTGCGTTTCCTAATCTCCATATTTTTATCTCCCCATACAAACAAGGGTGTCTCCGAAGCAAATCGGAGGCACCCTTGTTTGATATAATAAAGAGAAAAGGTGGGTTCATCCCCAAGCTCTTCCTGTACTGGATCTTGTCCAGTACGGCGCTTTGTTTGATGTCGTAGGATCGGTATTGATTGTCCTCTCCCCTTTTGCTGGGCGAAAGGAGTCCCTTTTTGTCGTAAAGGCGAAGGGTCTGCTCGGACATCTGATTCAACTTGGCCATTTGGCCGCTGGTGAGCCATTGCACCTTACCACCTCTTATCCTAATTTTACCAAACCTTGCACATATGTCAATATATTAACAATGATTCAAAGGGATATTTTTGCTCTGTTAACCTGCATTGACAAAGCAAAGTGCCTTCTATACACTTTGATATAGAAGCAAAACCGAGACATAATAACAAAAAGGGTTGGAGGGATATTGGTTGAAGCAGTATGATCTGGCGGTTGTAGGAAGCGGAGCGGGCCTGATGGTTTTGGAGGAGGCTCTCAGCCAAGGGCTTCGCTGCGCTCTCATCGAGGAATCCAAACTGGGGGGCACCTGCCTGACCAAGGGGTGCATTCCTTCCAAGATGTTGGTGTACCCGGCAGACTTTATCCGGGAAGCTCAGCATTCCCGCCGATTTGGCGTGGAGGTGGGCACCCCTTCCATTGACTGGAACACCATTTCCACCCGCATGTGGGAGCAGATTGACTTTCATCAAACCATTGAAGAAAACCTCAAACAAACGGCCAATCTCACCCTTTACAAAGGAAGAGGCTCTTTTACCGCCCCGGATCGCATGGTGATCCGCTACCCGGACGGAAGACCGGAGGAAACCATCTGTGCTGAGAAGTTTGTCATCGCCGCGGGAGCCAGGAGCTTTGTCCCTTCCATTCCCGGATTGGAAGAAACCGGGTACCTGACCTCCGAAGGGTTTTTCGGCCCCGACTTTCCCCAAGCGCCTTGGGAAAGCCTTGTGATTGTAGGCAGCGGCGCCATCAGTGCGGAATTTGCCCATATCTTTTCGGCCTTTGGCACCAAGGTAACCATCATCGCCCGGTCGGGACGGATTCTCTCCAAGGAAGAAGAGGAGATTTCCCGGTTTGTCGCCCGGCAATTTGAAAAAAACGGCATTCAGGTGCTGACCGACACCCTTCCGGTCAAGGCCCATCAAGAAGGCAAAACAAAATATCTGACGGCAAACAACCGCATAACTGGAGAGCAAACCACCATCCCTTGTCAGGAAATTTTGATAGCCTCAGGAGTTCAGTCCAACGCAGACACCCTGTCCCTGGAAAAGGCGGGGGTGGCCACAGATGATCAGGGCTGGATTCCAACCAATCTCTATCTGGAAACCTCCCAAAAAAATATCTGGGCTTTGGGGGACATCAACGGCAAATACCAGTTCCGCCACAAAGCCAACCACGAAGCTCAGATTTTGATGGAAAACCTCTTTTCCGGCGGCGAGAAAAAGGAAGTGAACTACCACAGCGTTCCCTGGACCATCTTTACCCACCCCCAGGTGTCCCGGGTGGGCATGACGGAGGCAGACCTTAGGGAAAAAGGAATCCCCTACAAAGTCGCCAAAAACTACTATTCCGAGGTGGTGGGTGGCCGGGCCATGGGCTACCGGGAAGAAGACGACGACAACGGCTTTGTCAAGATGCTGGTGGGGCAGAACAAAAACATTCTTGGGGTTCACATTGTGGGGCCGCAATCTTCGGTGTTGCTGCAACCCTTTGTCTATCTGATGAATGCGGGCTACCGCTGCCGCAAGAAGTTGGAAAAGACAACCTGCGCCAAAGAAATCGAAGGCCTGCGGATTCTCTGCCCCCATCTAGGCAGCTACGCCCCCATCAACGATTCCATGATCATCCACCCCTCCCTCAACGAGCTGACCGCCTGGGTGTTCGAAAAACTTGGAAAGAGCTGAGGAAAGCAGCCGGTTCTTGAACCAACCATCCTTGGTGTAACAAAATACCAAACCAAAACCATAGCGGGGGCCAACAATGGCTTCCGCTGCTCTTTGCCGGGCGGTGTTGCGCAGAGGCTTCATCCTTGCATTTCAGGCGGGTGAATGCTACACTAACAATAGAAAAAGCAAGTTTAGTAAATGAGGTTACTAAATGCGCATACTACACTGCGTTTTGCAGGCAATACAATGTGGAGAGAAACATGAGACAAAAAAAGCTTGACAAAAGAAAAGTGCAGGGGGCCGAAACCAAAAAGAAACTGTATAAAATTGCGGAAGAGTTGTTTGCACAGCGAAACTACTCCGATGTGAGCATAGAGGATATCACCAGCAGAGCCGGCATCACCAAGGGCGGATTTTATGTACACTTTGAGTCGAAGGATGCGCTGATCGCCCTGCTGATTGCAGACTACGCAGCCCGAACGGATACCGATTACAAAACCTTTTTGGAAGGGCTGCCGGACGAGATGCACGTGTCCCAAGTGCTCCTTGCCCTAACTGAAAAAATAGCCGACACCCTTTTGCATAACATCGGCTACGAAAATATGAACAAGGTTTACCAAATGCTGCTGACCGGAACGGTGGATGTCCAATCGGTGAAAGGCTATGGCAGGGAGCTTTATAAGCTGTGCCTTGGCGTGTTGGAAAAAGGCGCCCGGCGAGGGGAGATTGCTTCTTCCCTGCCGCTGGAGGCTCTTTCCCGGCATTTTGTCATAGCAATCCGCGGCGTCTGTTATGAATGGTGCGTCCGCTATCCCGATTTTGATTTAAAGGCACAGGCAGTAGAGCACGCTCAATTGTTTTTACAAGGAATATGCCGCCCTGCAGATAAAAACGCCTAGTTCTGTTCGGTCAATCACTTCTGGGTCCTACCCTTTGCCGGAACATTTCCGCCACACTGCTTTCCTGAAAAAACACAGACCATCCTCCCCAAAAAGGAAGATGGTCCGGTGCGGCAAAAAGGTTCTGCCGCAGGCGCCTTTCTCCCCGGGCAAGTAGTGCAAAACTCCGCCCAGCACCATGGAAGAATCGCGGGTGAGTGTTGAATCGGTGATGAAGCATGCCGGTAACATCCCCGCAGGCTACCTTTAAAGTTTTCCAAAAGGCAATGGGCAGACCGTCAACGGATCACGGTCTGCCCATGCATACGCCCACTTCTCCACGGATTTCCGCGGAGAAGTGGGCGGCATTTTTACTGGGAAGGTGGCGAAGAGCTTTATTTTGCCTTGCCGTCGCAACCCAGAACGTTTTTGATTTTGTGGGCAACCATTTGCTTGATGGCTTCCCGGGCGGGGCCAAGATACTGGCGGGGATCAAAATGGGAGGGATGATCGGCAAAGTACTTGCGGATGGTGCCGGTCATGGCCAGGCGCAGGTCGGAGTCGATGTTGATTTTGCAAACCGCCATGGAAGCCGCCTTGCGCAGCATATCCTCGGGAATACCAATGGCGTCGTCCATCTTGCCGCCGTTTTGGTTGATCATCTGAACATACTCGGGAATGACCGAGGAGGCTCCGTGCAGCACAATGGGGAATCCGGGCAGCCTTTTTTCTATCTCTTCCAGAATATCAAAGCGTAGCTGGGGCTTTTGGCCGGGCTTAAATTTAAAGGCGCCGTGGCTGGTGCCAATGGCAATGGCAAGGCTGTCCACTCCGGTGCGCTCGACAAATTCTTCCACCTCTTCCGGACGGGTGTAGGAGGCATCCTCGGCGGAGACATTCACGTCGTCCTCGATACCGGCCAGACGGCCCAGCTCGCCCTCTACGGTGACACCTTTGGCGTGGGCGTACTCCACCACCTGTTTGGTCAGCTTGATGTTATCCTCAAAGGAATGGTGGGAACCGTCGATCATAACCGAGGTAAAGCCGCCGTCGATGCAGCTTTTGCAGAGCTCAAAGCTGTCGCCATGGTCCAGATGCACAGCGATGGGAAGACCGGTCTCGGCCACAGCGGCCTCAATCAGCTTCATCAGATAGGTGTGGTTGGCATATTTCCGCGCGCCGGCGCTAACCTGAAGAATCAGGGGGGCGTTCAGTTCTTTTGCCGCCTCGGTAATGCCCTGGATAATCTCCATATTGTTCACGTTAAAAGCTCCGATGGCGTAGCCGCCTGCATAGGCGTCCTTAAACATCTGAGTGGTGGTTACAATTGCCATGTTACCAGCTCCTTTGTGATATTATTAACTTCTAAAGGTCATATTATCAAGAATTCTGGTCAAATGCAAGGACAAACTCTACCTGCCAAACCCTTGTTTTTTGTGTAGTCTCCCCGTTTTTCAGAACTTGAGTCCCTCAAATAGAAAGAAGAGGCCCAAAAAGCCTCTTCTTTTTCTAGTCGGTGAGTTGGGTGCATTATGGGATTTCTAAAAATACTGTGACAGCAACACCATTGTTCAGTGCTCCAACCCCTGCACCTGTGGTAAGCTGTACCGATAACAGGTCGCCCTGGGATACGGCCACATTGCCGGTAGCAATTCCTACGCAGTTAGGATTTTCTTCGTCACTGGGCCCGGTAATGGTAACGGACAATCCCGTGTCTACCGGATCTGTAAATCCACATGGGCTGATGAAAACCGTTGCCGTTACGGTGGAATCCGGTATGGTATTATCCCTGATGTTCAGAATCAAGCCGGTAATGACAGCATCTACCGGAATGGTAACGGTGCTGGAGGTGAACAGCGGCTCTGACGAGGAGGTTCCCAACCCAACCCATCCGCCGTCACTTACCGATTGATCCGTTGCCAAGTAGATGGTGGTGGCACCTGGACCAATGGGACCTGTGTCGCCAGTGGGTCCTGTGTCGCCGGTGGGACCTGTGTCGCCGGTGGGGCCGGTGGGACCCGTATCGCCAGTGGGACCGGTGGGACCCGTATCGCCAGGTGGGACCGGTAGGGGACCGTGGGACCGTGATCGCCGGTGGGACCGGTGGGACCTGTGTCGCCGGTGGGACCGGTGGGACCCGTATCGCCAGTGGGACCGGTGGGGCCTGTATCGCCAGTGGGACCGGTGGGACCCGTATCGCCGTGGGACCGGTGGGACCCGTATCGCCAGTAGGACCGGTGGGACCCGTATCGCCGGTAGGACCGGTGGGACCCGTATCGCCAGTAGGACCGGTGGGGCCTGTATCACCAGTGGGACCGGTAGGACCCGTATCGCCAGTGGGACCGGTAGGACCCGTATCGCCAGTGGGACCGGTGGGGCCTGTGTCGCCAGTGGGGCCGATCAGGCCGGTAGGACCTGTGTCGCCGGTAGGCCTGGGCCGGAGGCCGGTGGACCGGTGGGCCGGTAGCCAGTGACCGGTGGGACCAGTTGGGCCGGTGTCGCCAGTGAGGCCGGCAGGTCCGGTGGGACCCGTGTCGCCGGTGGGACCAGAGGGACCTGTATCACCAGTGAGGCCGGCAGGTCCGGTGGGACCTGTTGGACCGGTAGGCCCTCTCGGACCGGGACAACCCATGGGACCCCTTGGTCCTCTTGGACCCATAAGCCCCATTGGACCCATTGGACCCATGGGTCCTCTCGGGCCGGGGCAACCCATAGGGCCTATAGCACCTCTGGGTCCTCTTGGGCCAGCAGGTCCCATGGGACCCATTGGCCCCCTTGGTCCCCTCGGTCCCATGGGTCCTGTCGGACCGATTGGGCCAGGGCATATTCTGGAGCCTCTTGGGCCGGGGCATTCTCTTGGATCTTTGGGACCTCTTGGGCCTTTGGGGCCTTTGGGGCCTACATGATGGCATTCGCAATCACAGTCCCGGCGAAAGTCAAAATCATGGTTGCGACTATCCCGTCTAGGGTTGCGACTATAGCCATAAGCTTGGGGGTAGTCGTTGCGCCCGCTGCTGCGATCGCCGTCATGGCGGTATCCCTGGTTGTAGCCATAGCGCGGGTCGTAGTCATATCCCTGATTGTAGTCGTATTCTTCGCCGCGATCATCCCGGTTTTGGTACAAATAGTCTTCCTCTGGATTATATTCTCCCTGATCATCGTAGAAATAGTTGTCGTATTCGTCGTAATTTGAGCTCATACGCACATCTCCCTATGCCGTATTGCAAAGTATAGCCAGATTCGAGGGGGACTTTGCTTCAGTTATTTGTATGCGCGAAAGAGGGATAAGGTTACGAGCCAAAATTTGTCTTTTTCTGAAAAACAAGAGAATTCTTTTATAAAGATGTCTGCCGGGTGTATACAGGCTGCAATTTTATAAAAAAGCTTTATTTTGCCCGGAGATTCCATGCCTACTTTGCAAAAAGGAATTCTTTGCTGCAATAAAATTTAAATTATTGTAAGAGCCGCCAAATAAGCAAAAAAGAGAAGAGGTACTGGGTACCTCTTCTCTTCATTACGGCTGAAATTAGTCGAGCTTTGTGACGATAAGATTAGCGTTCATGCCATCGGCCAGAGTGAGGGTTATGCCCACCAGGGAGGAAACTACCATGTCAAGCACATCCCCCACTGTTAGGTTCACAATGGTGCTACCGGAGTAGATAAAGCCTGCACCAAGAGACAGTGTGGTAGCAACTACCGTTTCGGGAATGGCGACGGTAGAATTGCGAACCGCAAACTCGGTTAGGACACCAACACTGGCTGTGGAATTGAGGAAATAGCTGATTTCGTAGATTCCTGTGCTGTTAATGGTAATGCTGTTGGCAGGAGCGTAGGTGATATTTTCGGACGGAGTGGTGCTGTTAAAAGTCACCTGCTCCGTTCCGCCAATTACCGGAATTGTAATGGAACCGGGGGCAGTGTTAAATAATCCGCCAAAGGCATTCAGGCCGTTGGCAGGACCCGTGGGACCAGTGGGGCCAGTGTCGCCGGTAGGACCAGTGGGGCCAGTGTCGCCGGTAGGACCAGTGGGGCCAGTGTCGCCGGTAGGACCGGTGGGGCCAGTGTCGCCGGTAGGACCGGTGGGGCCAGTGTCGCCGGTAGGACCGGTGGGGCCAGTGTCGCCAGTAGGACCGGTGGGGCCAGTGTCGCCGGTAGGACCAGGTGGGGCCAGTGTCGCCGGTAGGACCGGTGGGGCCAGTGTCGCCGGTAGGACCGGTGGGGCCTGTGTCGCCAGTAGGACCGGTGGGGCCAGTATCGCCGGTAGGACCGGTAGGACCTGTGTCGCCAGTGGGGCCGATCAAACCGGTGGGACCGGTGGGGCCAGTATCACCAGTAGGACCGGTGGGGCCGGTGGGGCCGGTAGGGCCGGTAGGGCCGGTGGGGCCAATCAGACCGATGGGGCCGGTAGGGCCGGTGGGGCCGATTGGACCGGGACAGCCCATGGGTCCCCTGGGTCCTCTTGGCCCCATAGGTCCCATCAGTCCTCTTGGTCCTGGGCATCCCATCGGGCCTCTCGGGCCTTTCGGCCCGGGGGGGCCCATAGGACCTCTTGGGCCCATGGGTCCGGGACAGCCTCTGGGGCCTCTCGGACCAGGGAAACCTCTCGGACCTCTTGGGCCCGGTGGGCAAATGCAGTGGCGCCGGTGTTCGCACTCTCTACCAGGATTGTAGTCAAAATGACTGTGATCTCTCTCCTGCTCATAGTCATAACTGTAATCGTAATCAAAGCCACGGTCATAACCCTGACTTTGATAGCGATAATCTTGCTCTTGGTAGTAATCTCTGCGCTCGTCGGGATAGCCGTAATTATCGTATTCGTCGTAGCTTGAGCTCATACGCGCATCTCCTTTATATGCTAAAAATTGCAAAGTCCAACCAGATTCGAGAGACTTTGGCTCAGTCATTTTTATGCATGGGAGAAGGAGAAGGTGACGGTGCGCAAACAGCGCTTTGCTCGGAAAACAACGGAATTATGCAAAAAAGATACGACCTGGGTTTGCCTAGGCCAATATATGGATAAAGAAATTTTTTTTCATAGAAAAGCCCTTTGCCGGCATTTGGGCAAAGGGCTTTTCTAAAAGAAGAGGGGGATAAAAGCCTTTGAGAAAAGCAGGTTTTCTCAAGGGTTGTGGAGGATGTCGCGAAACAGGAGGTAAACGTCATCTTCCCTTCAAGATTGATCGGGCGCAAAGACCTCCATGGGATTGATCCATGCACCGTCTTTGCGCATGGCAAAGTGGAGATGGCTTTTGTCAGAAATTTCGCAGGGTACGCCGTCCAGCTTGCCGATGGCCTGTTTGACCAAAACGGTATCCCCAACGGCAACGGCTACATTCTTGTGCAGTCCGCAGTAGTGGGTCTGAATTCCGTCGGCGTGGTCAATCACCACAACGGTACCCCAAAGGGGATCATCCCGAACCTCTACCACAGTGCCGTCGGCAGCGGCGCAGATATCGGCTCCCTTTTCGGCGTAGATATCCATGCCGTCGTGGGTGCGCCAATCACCCAGGGTGATGTTTTTTACCAGTTCCCCGTTGGAGTATTGCTTGATGATATCGCCCTTAATGGGTAATGCGTAGGTAAGCTTGGGCGATGTTGGCTGCGGCTCCGACGTTTTGGACTGCACGGCTGGTTTTGATGGCTCCTCGGACAATGAGGAAGAGGTCGATGAGGAGGGCTGCGAGACCGACGATTCTTGCTTTGGTTTGACGGGCTCTTGGGGAATGCTTGGCTGTTTTGTTTCTACCTCTTCCAGCAAAGGGGGGTTCTCAAACACCTGCCTGTTCTGCAGCATTTGGTCGTTGTTGCGCTCAATGCCGGTGATGGTGCGGTCCACGGCCAGCCAGGTGGCCACACTGGCTCCCACCAAACAAACCACAAGGGCGACATAAAAGCCTTTGGACGATATAAAGCGGGAGAATTTACCTTTTGAAAAATTTAATTTGCTCATAATTGTCTTACACCTCCGACCATAGTTTGAACCGGCGCTTCTCAAATTATGCCTCAATTTTCCAAAAACTTTAGAAAATTTTGAGAAGAGCCTCTCTCATTCCAAAAATCAGGAAAAAGAAACAGTTTTTTATGGTTGTCCCTACATTCATATCCATTGACTAATTGGGTAAAATCATATACAATGACTATACCAAAGCGACAACGGCAAGGCGGACTACCGCCAACGGGAGGACATTATGGACCACGAAAAGGATATGGACTTAGGCCCCGATCTTCTGACCTTGGTGGACGAAGACGGGAAAGAGCACGAGTTTGAGTTGGTGGATACCGCTGAGTTTGAGGGCGTAAACTATGCAGCGCTGGTTCCGGTGTTTGAGTCGGGGCAGGAGCTGCTGGACGACAGCGGCGAACTGATTCTTCTCAAGGTCGTGGAAGAGGACGGAGAGGAATTTTTGGAGCCCATCGAGGACGACGATGAGTTCGACCGGGTAGGCGCCTTCTTTATGGAGCGCCTCAAGGATACCTTTGATTTCGAGGAATAATAAACAGCTGGATACCCTGCTGTGTTCGTGTATCTGTTGCCGTATATAAATCCAACACTAAGTTAATGGGAAGCTCGGAACTCTGAGGCTATGATTGCAGACCTCCTGGTTTTTCCGGACGAAGGGAGCGTGAACCCCTCAGGAGAGCATCCACCTGTCTATGACGGGTTTTTAACTGGTAACATACGGCGCAGCGGGGCTGCTAAAAAAGATGCGGTCATCAGCCGCTTGCACATGATATGGGGGGCTTAAGTCCCCCCATATCCTTTACGACAAAACACAGGATGCCAAAAGTCGACGGTTTTTCGGCAAAAGGCAGAGGGGTGTTTTGTCTGTGTGGGAAGTAATCAGGGGCTGCCGTTTGGCAGCCCTTTTGCTTCTATCCCAAATTGGGAGATCTTGAAACAACAAAGGAGACAGACTGTGTACGAAAATCAAACCGAGAGCAAAACCACAGCCGTTTTGGTGGCGGTGGATCTGGGAGAATACGACGTAGAAACTTCTCTGGCCGAGTTAGAGGAACTGGCTGCCACCGTGGACATTGAATCGGTGGCGGAGCTGGTGCAAAAGCGGGATAGTTTGGATCGGGCCACCGCCATTGGGGCGGGAAAGCTGGCTGAGGTCTCCCTTTATATACAAAATACGGGAGCAGGCCTTGTGCTGTTTGATCATGAGCTGACAGCGGTGCAGCTGCGCAACATCGAAAAGGCCTGCGGGGTTCCTGTGATGGACCGAACCATGCTGATTTTGGAGATTTTTGCCTCCCGCGCCCGCTCCCACGAGGGAAAGCTTCAGGTGGAGCTGGCCCGCAACCGATATCTGCTGCCCCGGTTGGCCGGGATTGGCACCGCTCTTTCCCGATTGGGCGGAGGGGGCGGCGGCGCCGGTGCGGGAGCCCGACGGGGTAAAGGAGAAACCAAGCTGGAGCTGGACCGGCGGCATCTGCACCGCAGAATCACTGCCTTGGAAGAACAGCTCCGGGAGCTGGTTGCACGGCGGGACCAAATGCGGCGGCGCCGCAAAAAAGATGAGGTGACCACCGTTGCCATTGTGGGCTACACCAACGTGGGCAAGTCTACCCTGCTCAACGCTTTGACGGGTGCAGGAGTTTTGGCGGAAGACAAACTGTTTGCCACACTGGACCCTTCGGCGCGGGCCCTTACCCTTCCCGATGGGCGCACCGTTCTTTTGGTGGATACGGTGGGCCTTGTGCGCCGCCTGCCCCACCATTTGGTAGAGGCCTTCCGCTCCACCTTGGAGGAGGCGGTGTACGCTGATCTTATCCTCAACGTCTGCGATATTTCCAGCCCCGAGGTGGCGGATCAGATTCAGGTGACGCTGGAACTGCTGAAGGATTTGCAGGTGGAGGATACCCCCATCCTTACCGTTCTCAATAAAAGCGATAAACTAAGCGTTCCCCCGGAAACCATGGGAAGGCATACCGTCCTGATTTCCGCCGCCACCGGGGAGGGAATTCCCCAGCTGCTGCAAAAAATAGCCGCCCTGTTGCCGGCGGCCAGCCGGCGCCTGCAGGTGCTGATTCCCTACCATCAGGGAGGGTTGGTGGCGGAAATTCGGGAAGAGGGCAAGATCTTTTCGGAAGAATTTGAGGCCTCGGGTATCCGGTTGGATGCTTTGGTCAGCGTCAAACTTCTTCACAAAATTCAGCCCTACCTGCTGTAAAATGGCATGTTATTTTTTGCAAAACCAATGGGAAAAGGCCCCCCGGAAGAGGCCCTGCCAGCGCCCTGTGTAAGGGCTGAATTGGGAGCAAAGCCAGAAAACTTGATAAAAATGCGGAATTGTGGTATAATAACATCAGCCTATAGTGCATCGCGTCAATCATTGTCGCGCTTTGCCTACCCATTTTTATCTACGAATCAGAGCTTGGTTAAGCATAATGGTACGGTAAAAGCTAAAACGGCGGACCGCCTAAGGGCGGCTGCCGCTTTTTTTAGATGCTGAGAAGTTTGGTCATAACGACAAAAAATATATAGAAAGGGGCGACCGGTTATGTATCAGTCAGGAGATATGGTAGTGCACCCCAACCACGGCGGCTGTGTGATTAAGGGGATTTGCACGCGGGAAATTGGCGGAAAAGTGAAGCGTTTTTATGTACTGGTCCCCAAATCCGATCCTAACACCACTATTTTGGATCCGGTAGAGGGAATCCACAAGATTGGACTTCAGGACATTATATCGGCCGAAGAAGCAGATGAAATTTTGGCCTATGTTGCTGACGTCGAGCCCTGCTGGATTAAGGAAAACGCTAAACGCAAGGTGGAATATGCCGCTATTCTAAAAGAGGGCAGCCTCAATGATGTTGCCAAAATGATCAAGGAGCTGATGCTGCAAGCTCAGCGGGTATCTCTCAACCAGAGTGACAGAATTTTGCTGCAAAATGCAAAGAAAAAGCTATTCTCTGTCATTGCTCTGGCCAAAGGCATGGAACTGGAACAAGTGTCGGGCCAGATGAACGAGGCTCTGCAGTTAGAGGTATCATAACACCAAATATCGCAGCAAAGCCCGGCCCTTTCCCATCTGGGAAAGGGCCGGGCCTTTTGTTTGGTAAAACTTTTGGTGCCCAAAGAAAGTGAAACGGCTGACTTTATTATTAGGAAAACGTTCCGTGCAAGGCTCCCCCAAGGGCGTTATGCTTTTCGGGGAATAAATGTTTTTTCGCTTTCTTGCTGGGCACGCTGCAGGGCTTCTTGGGGAGAAAACAACCCAAACATGGCGTTTTTAACCTGCGCGCTGATAATTTCCTCCAACTTCTTTTCGCTAAAATTGACATAGAGATTGTTGTGCAACCGTCGCTGTCCGGTGGGAAAGCTCTCCAGCGCGGCGGAAAGCCAAGGGTACAGGCTCAGCACATCCTGATTTTTATACACCGTCTTACAGGGAGAAAGACCACCCAACATGGTAAAGACAGGGGCAATTTCGTCACTATAAAGCCATTGCAAAAAGGTGTAGGCCTGTTCCGCTTTGGCGCTGCTGCGGGTAATTCCCACCACACCACCGCCCAGCAGTGGCTTGTGGCCGGGGATTGGAGCGTAACCGATTTTGCCTGCAATGCTGGCGTTTTGAGAATTGACAATATCCGATGCGTAGTTCATAAACACCACCGTCATGGCAGCAGAGCCGTTGGCAAAGCCCTCCAAGGCTCCCTTCCACCATTGGTAGACCGTTTTGTCCGAATAGTTGTAGCTTTCGATATAATTTTCCAGCGCCGCCACTGCGGTGGAGGTCACCAGACACACCCTGCCGTTTTCATCAAAGAGGCTGCCTCCAAAGCTAAAAAGGCGGGGTAAGTATTCGCTGGGGCTCACCACCGAGTTGCCGATGGCGGTGGTGGTGCCGTACAAAATGGGGGAATCCGGATTATAAGCTCTGGTAAAGAATCGAGCCACCCGGTTGTAGTCTTCAAAGGTAGCGGGAATTTCCAGTTCTTTGCGGTTTTTCTCATAATACATCCGCTTTAGAACGGGATCGCTGAACAGGTCCTTGCGGTAAAAGAAGATCTGGGTGCTGGGGTCGTAGGGAAGGCAAAAAGGAGTTTGGTATGCGAAGATATAGTCCTGCTGGAAGACCGGCAGCATCTTGTCGGTGAGCTTTTTCCAGGAAAAGGGCATATCGTCCAGCGGCCGGTACACATGGGGGGCCAGCTCCGAAATCCAGGCCATATCCATGCGGATAAGATCAAACTTTGATTCCTCCGGCATGGCACAGGCCAAATCATAGATAGCGTCCAGCGACACCACCGTCAGGTTGACGTCCAGGCCGGTTTGTTTGCGAAAGTGAGGAAGAAGGCGGGAAAGAGCCACCGACGATGGAGAGTTTACCGTAAGAAACTCTAAGGGAGCCCCTGATAGCTGGATGTGGGGAATGGAAACGGAAAAACCCTCGCAGGGCAAAATCAGATGGAGCTGCTCCTTTTCCCCAAAAAGGCGGCGCACAATGTTCCGACCCAAATTTTTGTAATCCAGCCCGTAGCACAGACTACCGCTTTGCCCAATGGCCCCGTGAGAAGTGACCGACACAATTTCGGGGCAGTAGTTTTTGCAGCAGAAGGAAGAAGCTCGCCTTACTGCCTCGCTGCGGAAGGGGTCGGTGCAGACGATGCAGTCAAGGTCAAAGGAGCCTTCAAATAAGGAAAAGGCCTGCACCGGAACCAGTTGATCGGTGCTTTCCACATGGTGTACCTGACCGGAAAAAGCAGCAAAAAAACCGGTGCAGAAATCCCGAATATGGGTGGATTTTTGAATGCCGGTAAACAGCCCCACCCGTTGGTATCGACTTACCTCGGTTGCGATTTCCCGCCCGGCTTGTTCCCAGTCAAAACCGGCCAATAAAACGTCCCGACACGCCGAAAGGTGATTGTCCACCAACACAATGGGTATCTGCTTGGCTGCCGTTTGAAGCCGGTGATTCCCCGGTTCCAACCCCATCACCGCCACAATGGCAGCGGTGCGGGAGCCCATGGCAAGGTCAATGGCCTCTTCCTCTTCCACCTGCAGGGAATTGGTGCTGTAAACCTGTACCGTCAGCCCGTAGGCTTTGGCCTCCTGCTGAAGGGACTCGTACAGGTCGGCATACTGGGGAAAGTGGGTTCCGGGAATAATCAGCGACAGGGTGTTTCCGGTACCTTTGCGCAAAAGCTGAGCCTTGGCGTTGATCCGGTACCCCAAACGGGCGGCGGCCCTTTCCACCAGATGAATTTTCTCTACGCTGACATTGCCCCGCCCGTTGAGCACATTGGATACGGTCCCATGGGAAACTCCAGCCTCCCGGGCGATGTCTTTAATGGTAGGCGCTTTCACTGCTTGCTGCCCCCCTTTTGCCTAGAACTTCTCTCTATAGTTTACATTGATTTGATCGATTTGACAAGTAATTGAACAAAACTAATTCTTTTTGTACTATTTTACAACTTATACCCACATCAAAAATACATTATAACCAAATTATATTAACAATTATAAAAAACTATTGACACGTTCAAATATCACATCTATACTGAAGCTAGCAATCTCAATCATACGGAAATGGACAACACACAAATGGAAAGGAGAGCGATATATCCATGCGTACCAAAAAAGTATTGGCAATTTTGATGACCTTTGTTCTGGCATTTGGCTTGACCGCCTGCGGAGGCGGTGCCGCAAGCCCGGCCAGCAGCAGCCCTCCGGCATCCTCGGCCAGTTCCCCCGCCCCCTCTCCTGCAGAGTCTGTACCGGCCCAACCGGCTGCCCAGGGCAGCAATAACCTGGTGGTGTACACCGCCTTGAACGAGGATGATATTCTGGCCATCCAAAAGGAGTACAAGGCGTTGACCGGCATCGAGATTGAGTACATACGCCTGGGTGGCGGCGATTTGGCGGCCCGGGTGCAGGCAGAAATGGCCAACCCCAAAGCGGACGTTATGGTGGGTGGCTCGGTGGACCTGTACGACCCTTTGGGAGCGGTAGGTGCCTTTGAAAAATACACCTCCCCCAACATGGCGGACATCGACCCTATGTTTGTAGACCCCAGCGGCTACTGGAACGGATGGTATATGGGTGTTTTGGGCATTGTCCTCAACACCGAGCGTTTTGATGCGGAACTGGCCCCAAAGGGATTGGAACGACCCAAGACCTGGGATGATTTGTTGGATGAGCGGTACAAGGATGTCTTTGTCACCTCCAACCCGGCTACGGCAGGGGGCGGATATATTTTCTGCGCCAACCAAATCTTCCGCCTGGGTGAAGAGGGAGGCAAGGAATACCTGAAAAATTTGGATAAGGTAGTCCACCACTACTACAAGGGAGCGGGAGACTGCATCAGCCCTGTGGCCACCGGCGAGTTTATTGTGGGAATGTCCTGGGTGCACGATATTTTTAAAACCCAGAAGCAGGGCTATCCCATCGAGATTATCATTCCCGAAAAGACTGCCTTTGAAATTGGCGGCGCAGCGCTGGTAAAGGGCGGTCCCAACCCGGAAAACGGCAAGGCCTTTATTGATTGGCTGTTAACCAAAGAAGCCGGGGAACTCAACCGGGATATTGCCAACCGTTACTCTGTTCGCAAGGACGTAGCTGCTCCCCAAGGTCTTCCCACCATCGATGAAGTGGATTTGGTGGATTATGACCGACCCAAGGCCGGTGATATGAAGTCTGCTGTGGTGGAGTGGTTCGAAAACGAAATCACCGCCAACCGGGGCTAAACAAGGCAATACTAACTGCCGGAAACTCCCCACCCTTGCGGCGGGGAGTTTCCGTATACATGAAGAGGTGAGAATATGGCGGCGGGTACTACGTTGCACGAATCGGTTAAGGAAATGAAGCGGCTGAAAAACGAGCCCCTGCTCCTAGTGGTAATTATGCTGATCATTCTGTTGGTGGGCTATTTTACCATATGGCCTGTCATCAAGGTGATCACGGTGCCTCAGGTGTCGGATTACGCCCAGCTTTTTATCAAACGGCGCTGGATCAATGCCCTGAAAAACAGCCTGTTTATGACGCTGGTCTCCACTTTATCCTGTACAGCCGTTGCCTTTCTGTTTGCCTATGTGGTGGCCCGTTTGGAGGTGCCCTGCAAAGGACTGTTCCGCTTTGTGGCCCTGCTGCCCATCGTGTCTCCCCCCTTTATTGTGGCCCTAAGCTATATTTTGCTGTTTGGTATTCAGGGGATTATCACCAAGGGATTGCTGGGGCTTCATGTGGATATCTACGGAAAGTTGGGACTTTGGATCGTTCAAACGGTTACCTTTTTCCCCTACGCCTACTCGGTAATTTTAGGGGTTATTCAAAAAATATCCCCCAATTTAGAGTACGCTGCCTACAACATGGGAGCCACCCGATGGCAGGTGTTCCGCGATGTTTTCTGGCCCCTGTGCCGGCCGGGAGTGGCGGGAGGAGCTCTTATTGCCGCTGTCAATGTGCTCTGCGATTTTGGCAACCCCATGATGATTGGTGGAGATATGGCGCTGTTGCCCACCGAAGCCTACATGCAGATTTCCGGCTGGTATGACATGAATACCGCAGCGGTGTTGGCCTGCGCTCTGTTGGTGCCGGCTCTGGCGATTTTTGTCATCAACCGGTTCTGGGTGGGCAAGCGCTCCTATGTTACCATCACCGGAAAGGAAATATCCCTCACCCCACTAAAGCCTCCGGCTTGGGTGAAATGGGGGCTCTTCTCCCTAACCATGGTGATTTCCCTGTTCGTTTTGCTGGTTTATGGGTCTTTGGCGCTTGGAGCCTTCACCAAAGCATGGGGGTACGACTGGAGCCTGACCCTCAACAACATGCAGTATGTGCTAAATAAGGGCGGACAGATCTGGAACAGCATCCAATTTGGCCTGCTGGCCTCCCTGGGGGCGTCATTGCTGGCCATGGTGCTGGCTTATATCGTCCAAAAAAAGCAGGTGGGCGTCAACCGGCTCCTGGATTTCCTGGCCATTCTGCCGGGGGCCATCCCGGGTATCTTTTTGAGTATCGGCTTTGTGATGGCCTTTAATGAACCGCCGCTGGAGTTGACCGGCACCGCTGCCATTATGGTGTTGGCTCTGCTGTTTTGGAACATTCCAACCTGCTATAGCGCCTGCACCGCAGGGTTGCAGCAGATTGGTGCCTCGGTGGAGGACGCTGCCCTCAATCTGGGAGCCAGCAGCTTTATCAGCTTTCGGGATGTAATTCTCCCTTTGCTGAAAGGCCCCTTTATGTCCGGCTTTGTGCTGAGCTTTTTGCGGTCGGTCACCTGTCTGAGCGTGGTTATCTTTTTGTATGCGCCCAGAACCATTGTGGGCACCATCTCCATCATGGGTCTGGTGGAAACGGGACAATGGGGCAGTGCCGCCGCCTTTACCATTACACTGATTACCATAGCCTTTACGGTACTCAAGGTCTCCCAAGTGGTGCTCCGTCGGCAGGGCATCCGGCTGGAGCTGTAGGAGGGAAATGAGTATGGAACAGTTTATCGAATTTAAAAACGTCACCAAGCGGTTTGACGACTTTGTAGCCTTGGACAATATTTCCCTGTCCATTCCCAAGGGTAGCTTTGTCACTCTGCTGGGGCCGTCAGGCTGCGGAAAAACCACCCTGATGCGCCAGCTGGCCGGCTTTTCCGAGCCGGAGGAGGGGGACATCTTCATTCAAGGAAAGAGAATGAATGGACTGCCTCCCTATAAGCGGAACACCCCTCTGGTTTTTCAGGAGTACGCCCTGTTTCCCCACATGACGGTGTACGAAAACATCTCCTACGGCCTAAAGCTGCAAAAAACCCCCAAGGAAGAAAAAGACCGCCGGGTGGCGGAGATGTTGGAGATGTTTAACCTGACGGGGTTGGAAAAGCGTTTTCCCAAACAGCTTTCCGGTGGCCAGCAACAGCGGGTGGCCTTTGCCCGGGCTCTGATTATGGGGCAGGAGATTCTGCTGCTGGACGAACCCCTCTCCAATCTGGATGCCAAACTGCGGGTGGAGGTGCGCACCGAGCTGCGGCAAATTCAGCAACGGCTTCACATCACCGCCATCTATGTCACCCACGATCAGGATGAAGCCCTTTCCATGTCGGACATCATCGCTGTCATGCGCAAGGGAAGAATTGAGCAGCTGGGAACGCCTTGGGACATCTACTTCCGCCCGGTCAACCGGTTTGTGGCCGATTTTGTGGGCACCGTCAACTTCCTGCCCTGCGTGGCGGAATCCCGGGAGGGCAAATCCCTCACCGTCCGCTATCACCAACAGCGGCTTACCTTTGACACGGAAGTGAACCTCCTCCCCGGCGAGGAGTGCACGGTCATGATTCGCCCCGAATGCATGACCGTTCACCCGGAAGAATCCGGCGAGGGTGAGCTGGTGGGCGAGATTGAAAACTACAGCTTTTTGGGGCGCTACATACGGTATTGGGTGAAATGCGATAATCAAACCCTGATTGTGGATGACTCCAATCCCGGCCTGACCGGAGCCATTTCGGGCAGGGTGCGCATTGCCCTGGATCTGCCCAAACTCCACGTGTTAAAGGATGTGGGATATGATCCTGATTGATTTTGTCAACGTAGGATATGGGGACTGCACCTTGATTCGGGAGATAGAGGGGGAGCGCACCGTCTTTGCCATGCTGGTGGATTGCGGCGATGTCCACATCCCCCGGCCGGAGCACTCCGGGCGCCTGAGCGGGTGGGAGTTTTTGCAGGCCGAGGGTATCGACCATTTGGATTTGGTGGTCATTACCCACCTTCATCTCGACCATGTGGGAGGGCTTAGCCAAATTGTCAACCACTGCACCGTTGGAACCATATGGTGCAACCATCTTCCTCCCGAGCGCTTTTGGGGCAGCAAACTAATGCACCGGGAACCTTTATCCTCCGGAAGCGAAAACCTGTTTGTTGCCTACAATCTCCTGAGTGGCTGCCTGGCAAAACTCAGAGCCAAGGGAACCGCCATCGGCAAGGCGCCGCAGGTGCAGAAGGAAGTGCTCCCCGGTGCTGGGAAGCTGCAGGCCACGGTGACCTATGGGGACAAATGGCTTTCTGCCAGGCAGGACAACATTTGGGAAGATACCATTAAAACCGGAGCAAAAGATGGCCCCCTAACCGACTTGGATGGTTGGATCAACGATACCAGCATCCGTCTAAGGCTTTCTTGGAAGGGGTGGGAGGTGGAGCTGCCCGGTGATTTAGGGGTTGCCCGCTGGCAGGCGGTGCAGCCGGACCCCTGCCATATTCTCAAGTTGCCCCATCATGGTCACCGGGAATGTATCACCCCTTCCCTGCTACAACACCTTTCCCCTGCCAGCACCGTCATCTGTGTTTCCAACGACAGAACCGACGACTGCCCCAGTCTGGAAACCCTGGGGCTGCTGCAGCAGGAACATCGAGAAGTTTATTTTACCGATGCCATTCCCTGGAATGGAAAAGTGGGATACCAACATTCCGTTCGCTTTCGTTTGAAGGGGGAGCCGGGATCCGAGCCTCTTCCGAACATGCAAGGAACCGGCTATGTCATAGAAAATTTACCTTGGGAAGAGGAGCGGGAAGTACAGCCTATCAAGGCATAAAGGGATATGAAACTTGTTTGCATCGCAGCCAAAACCGCCCTGCCGGTATTTTACCGGCAGGGCGGTTTTCCGTCTGCCACGCCCCGAAGGGCGCCGGCAATGGGAAGTGTAAAATTATTTTCTGGGCAGATGGTTCTGACGCCAATTACCATGCCGTTTTTTGTATCTACCGGCAAAAGCACCTTGCCATACACAAAGTCGGACAGAGTTTTGCATACCGTTTCGGCAAAGGTTTCGAGCCATTTAAACATATCAGATAAATAAATATTACCTTGGGGTGCATTGGTGTGGCAGGGTGGCGTGGTTGCCAGCTTGAATTCCGGTGATTCATGGATTATAATCGAAAGCATAGGATGTGATTATATGAAGATATCGACCAGAGGCCGCTATGCACTGCGCATGATGCTGGATTTGGCTGCCCACCATCAGGAATTTGTGGCAATTAAGAGCATTGCGGAGCGTCAGGGAATTTCAAGCAAATATTTGGAGCAGATTATTACCACCTTGAGCCGGGCAGGGTATGTGCGGAGTGCCCGGGGCCCTCAGGGAGGGTATAAATTGTCGCGGCCGGCCAAGGAGTACACGGTGGGAATGATTCTGCGGCTGATTGAAGGGAGTTTGGTGCCGGTGGCCTGTATGGAGAATCAGCCCAATCAGTGCCCCCGCTGCCAACAGTGTGTAACCTTAGATATTTGGAAGCAGATAGATGACGCTATCAGCGGTGTGGTGGACCATATTACTCTGGAAGATCTTCTCCGAAAAGAGCTGGAAAGACAATCCATCCCGGTGCAGTAGGCACCTTGTGGACAGAAAAGAACCATTTCAACTCCATAACGACTCCGGTTGGCGACAGCGAAAAAGGCTGTGCTCCAGCCTATCAAAAAAGCCGGTGAGCATCCTGCTCACCGGCTTTTTGCTGTTAAGGAAAAACGCCAGACGCAAAGCTTTAGGTTTTTGAAAGCACCTGCGCTTTTGGGCGACGAAACGACTCAACTTAGGCAGAAGAAACCCCCGCATCCAAACATGTGGGGACGGTTTCATAATAGAAGGGTGGAAAGAGATGAGGTGGGGGATGTAGGCCGTCTGGGCTCAGACGGCGTGGAGAAGGCAAAAAACAGCTAGTTGTGGAACTTTCCGCAACGCTGGCATTTCTGGCAGCATGGGCAGCAAGGCTCTTTCTTCTTCTCTCGGCTCATGGAATTTGCATTCGCAGACGCGGAAGTACTTGCACTCGGTTACTTTTTTGCCCAGGTATTCGCAATCCTTGTGCTCCTTGTCGCAATCGCGCCATTCGTCCTTGTCGCAACAATCAAAGCGCTTGTCGAACTCGTAACTCATGTCTCTTTCCACCTTATCTATTATGATTGGAAACTCTGTAGTCTCCACCACAATATATGCATGGCGTCCAACTTCGGTGAAAGCCGGGAGGGCATAAAACATAGCAGTGCATAAAAGTTGCAGGCCAGTTTTAAGGGGCTTATTTTTGAACGTTCCCCAAACCACTTGCATAATGTAAAGCAATCCC
Source organism: Oscillospiraceae bacterium (assembly GCA_050950205.1). Classification (GTDB taxonomy): domain Bacteria; phylum Bacillota; class Clostridia; order Oscillospirales; family Ruminococcaceae; genus WRAV01. The sequence continues at coordinate 21,456 of JBMNHF010000010.1, read as the reverse complement.
CTATTACACATGTAACATTTTAAAAAGAATCAGGAAGGTGCGTTATGAACAACCAACCAATCAAGCCATTCGCTGCGGCCCCTACTTCTCCCGGAATGGCGCTGCAACCCGGTGCAAATGTCACGCCGCCTACATTTCACCAAAGTCCCGTGCAGCCCAGTCAGCCCCCCATGCAAGATCAAATGAGCAATTTGTACCCCGAAATTTTCCACGATATCAACCCGCTGGTTGTACAGGCCGCCGACGAGATGATATCCTCCGGCATTACCCTGACCCCCGAGCTTCTGGATGCGGTGGTGGACAACATCATCAAAAACAGCGGCATGTGGTTTGAGGATGATGAAGATGACCGGGGCATAGAGGTTGTACCCGTTCAGTTCGGGTTTGGGCGTCCTCCCTATCGCAGGCGCCGGCGCCGCTACCACAACCGCAATACCCTGCGCGACCTTGTCCGCATCCTATTATTGCAACAGCTCTTTGGCGGCCGTGGATTCTTTTAAGGGAAAGGAGTACATATCATGATTACGGAACAGCAATATGTTGTGCTCTCTTTAGAGCTTCACCTGTTTTTTGGGCGTATCATGAAGGAACACGCCCTGTTTTTGCGGGCGGGATTCACCCCGCGGGACGCCGAATCCTCCCGTCTGGCATCACAGTTTCAAACGCAGTTTGAGGGCCAGCTGCAAAATGCCGTAGCCCTCAGCGATGGAGTGATCCGCAGCAGGGTTCTGCATTCCGGGGAACTGTTTACCGACTACACTCTTGGAGCCGAGCAAAAAACCCAGAACTTTACCGCAATCCCCATCAATCAGGGCATTACCGTGATGGAAACCAGACTCCACAGTGGAGAAAACCCCGCCATAACACCCGAATTGTTGCGCAATGTCCGCTCCCTTAATGCCGCCATTCTACCTCTGCTGGACAGCTTTATCCAATTCAAGACAACCCTCTTAAACAATGTGCTGTCCTGTAATATGTTTACCATGAACTACCCCCTGCTCATCGACCATATTCTGCGGGAAGCAAAGATGTACCGCAGCCATCTGGTTGCCCTGGAAAGTGGCAATACTCTGGATGAAACCATTCAAAGCATGGAGCTGTTCTGGGATCAGATCATGCTGGAGCATGCCCTGTTTATCCGCGGTCTCCTAGACCCGTCGGAGGGTGATCTGGTAAATACCGCCAACGACTTTGCACTGGAATATGGGGAACTGCTCCAAAAAGCCCAGGGCGCAACGGATATGATGCTTGCAAGCATCACCGGCGAAACCTTGGCCCTCACCACAAGATACCGCGATTTCAAAGCCGCCGGGACAGCAGGCATTGCAGAGTGTAAAATCCGCTCCATCATTTTACCGCTGCTGGGCGACCATGTGTTGCGAGAGGCCAACCACTACTTGAGATTACTGGGTGAGCAAAGGACAAATTAAGTTTCATAAGATCTTTTTCATCGGACAAAAACCCAGAAACAAAGGGATGGGGAAATTTGCCACCCCTTGGCAAACCATTCACGGCATGCTGGCGCAACGCCGCCATCTGCAACGAGAATCGGTACTTCCGGCAACTTCGGTGTTTTAGGGGACTCGCTTAAGAATCCTTATCCACAATGCTTTTACTATATGCTGCCATCATTTCGCTCAGGGTGAGTTAAGGCAGACAACCAAAAGCTGCTGCACACCAGCCAAGGTGCAGCGGCTTTTTTCTGTCCGGTCTGCGTTTTTCATGGCAGGGCATTTTATCAGCCGCTCCTTCTGAAAGTCTGGTTTTAAAAGTATATTCCCTGCATTTTCGCCCAGATTAATGAATGCAGTGGCAATTTCCGTTCGGTTTTTCTTATGGACCATTCAGTTTATTGACCTTGCTGATGGATAGGTGCCATGTTATACTCAAAGCAAACGACCGAACCATAAAGGAGTGTATCAACATGCCAAACACCCCAACCATTGTAACGATGGAAGTGTTCCCGATAGCAGGCAGAGACTGTATGGAGTTAAACCTCTCGGGTGCCCACGCCCCTTATTTTACCCGCAACGTCGTCGTGTTGACCGACTCGGACGGTCGTACAGGTATCGGAGAAGTGCCCGGCGGACAGAAAATTACCAAAGCACTGGAAGATGTGCGCCACCTTGTTTTGGGCACAGATATTGGAAATTACAAAAATACCCTCAAGCGCATCAACGATTGGCTGAGCGCCAATATCAAGGACGATGTGCGCGGACAGCAAACCTTTGATCTGCGCACCGGTGTCCATGTTGTAACGGCGGTGGAAGCTCCCATGCTGGATTTGCTTGGCCAGTATCTCAATGTTCCCGCGGCCGCCCTGCTGGGCGACGGCATTCAGAGAGAGAAGGTTGCATTTCTTGGCTACCTGTTTTATTTAGGCGACCCCAAGAAAACAGATCTGCCCTATCACACCGACCCCGACAATGAGTGTGCCTGGTATCGCCTGCGCCACCAGGAGGCATTGACTGTCGATTCCATCGTTGCCCTTGCCCATGCCGCATACGAAAAGTACGGCTTTCAAGACTTTAAGCTCAAAGGTGGCGTTTTGACTCACCATGAGGAGCTAAAGGCTGTTCAGGCCTTAAAGCGGGAGTTTCCCGATGCCCGCATCACCCTGGATCCCAACGGCGCATGGAAGCTTAAAGAGGCCCTTGAAATTGCCCCCGAGCTCAAAAAAGTTCTCGCCTACTGCGAGGATCCTTGCGGCGCAGAGGACGGATTCTCGGGACGGGAGATTATGGCGGAATTCAAGCAGGCAAGCGGCATCCCCACCGCTACCAACATGGTGGACACCGACTGGCGTCAAATGCGCCATTGCATCGCCCTTCATGCCGTTGACATTCCGTTGGCCGACCCTCATTTCTGGACCATGGCGGGCTCGGTTCGTGTGGGACAAATGTGCAACGATTTCGGCTTGATGTGGGGCTGTCACTCCAACAATCACTTCGACATTTCTCTGGCCATGATGACCCAGTGCGCCGCTGCCGTTCCCGGAAAACTCAACGGCATCGACACCCACTGGATCTGGCAGGAGGGGCTGGAGCGACTCACCAAAGAGCCGCTGCAGATTGTGGATGGCTGCATCCAGCTGCCCAAGCGCCCCGGTCTCGGCATAGAGCTGGACCGCGAGCAGCTTCTCAAGGCACACCAACTGTATTTGGACAACTGCCTTGGCGGCCGCGACGATTCGATTGCAATGCAATACCTCATTCCCGGCTGGAAGTTTGACCCCAAGCGCCCCTGCTTGGTTCGGTAGTTTTATAGCATTTTTTGCACAATGCGGTTGAGCTTCACGGCTCGTGGCCGCATTGTGCTTTCTTTTTCTTTACACCGGAGAGAAAACCGGTTATCATTACAGGAAAGGGGGTCCTGTCATGGCAAAGTTCGCATTTATCCTGCCCCGTGAACAATTGGTGGAGCCGGCGGGCCGCATCGCCCGGGAACTGGGAATTGATGTGGTTCTGAACAAATCGGTGCCAACCGAGCAGATTCTCGAAGCCGCTGCCGAATGTAAGCATCTGGGTGCTGATATTATTGTAGCCAGAGGCAGACAAGCCTCCATCCTGAAAGAAAACACCGACTTCCCTGTGGTGGAAATTCAGCTGACGGGACAGGAAATTGCCCTGCTGTTACACCGTGCCCGCAACATGGTGCCCCGCATTCAGCGGCCAAAAATCGGTGTGGTGACCATTCCGAACATGATTGGCGATATCAGCGCATTTGCCGAAGTATTTTCCATCCAGCTGCACACCTACTTTGTCTCGGGCAACGACGAGATGGAACAGGCGGTGTCACAAGCGGTGGCCGATGGAATGGACGTCATCCTCGGCGGCGACTTTGTCAACGCTTACTGCCGGCGGTTGGGCAAGCGCACCCTGTTTTTGGACAGCACCGAGGATTCCATCCGCACCAGCCTGAAAAACGCGCGCAGCGTTGGCTTTGCCTCCGATGCAGAGCGCAGAAATACAGCCCATCTTCAAGTGTTGCTGGACTATTCCTTTAACGGCATCATCGAGCTGGATGTAGCGGGAAAGATTGTTCGGGTCAACGACGTGGCCTGCAAAATCATCAACCGCCCTCGCGAACAGTTGGAGGGCGTGGAGCTGGGCTCCCTGATGCCCCCTGAGGACGCCGCCCTTTGGAGCGATACCATGGCCAGCACACAGGAACTTTATGCGACCATGCTCTCCATTGCAGGGGTGCAGGTGGTGGCCAATGCTGCATTTATTTCCACCAGGGACGTTGTAGAGGGAATGATATTTTCCTTCTACGAAATGCAAAAATTCCAGCGGCAGGGAGCTCGTGCCCTGCGGGAAAGCTATCGTCTACAGCGCTATTTGGCATACCACCGCTTTGAGGATGTCAAATACGCAGGCCGGCAGATGCAACACTTTGTAAAGCAGGCAAAAACCTTTGCGGCAACCGAACTTCCCATATTAATCCAAGGGGAGGTGGGCAGCGGAAAGTCGATGCTGGCCCAGTGCATTCACAATGCAAGCCCCTGTTCCAGAGGGCCGTTTGTCACCTTCCACTGCGGTGCAGGTTGGGACGAGGGGGGCGACGACTTTGCACAATACATCCGCAACGCTAACAACGGCACCCTCTATCTTGCCCATATTGATCGGCTTTCAAAGCGCGAGCAGCATATTCTGCGGCGACTGCTTCGCGAGCATGTCGTGCGGCCAAAGGATGAATCTTCGCCCCTGCGGGTTTCGGTGCGGGTGGTTGCCTCGGTGGTTGGAAAGCTGGGTGATCTTTCGGCAAAGGGGGACTTTATGCCGGAGCTGTTTTATCTGCTCTGCCCTTTGCAGCTTCATATCCCGCCGCTGCGCTCCCGCCCCGAGGATTTGGAGCAATATATCGACTTGTGCTTGGGGGATTGCCTTGCAAAGCTCAATCGCTATGTGGTGCTAACCAAAGAAGCGCGCAAGGTGCTGCTAAATTATCCCTGGCCGGGAAATTACACGCAACTGCAAACCTTTTTGGAGCGGGCCGTGATTACCGCACCTTCCCGCACTTTGCGGGACGGCTATTTGCAGGACCTGTTGCATGAGCTTTACCCCTTTCCCGATGGGCAAAAGAAAGCCACACCCACAAACGAGGTCTCGTCGGAAGCGCAGAACATTATCGATGCTCTTTCCCGCAACAAAGGCAACCGCGAGGCAACGGCAAAAGAACTTGGCATTAGCAAAACCACCCTTTGGAGGAAAATGAAACACCTTGGCATTCGCGACTATTACAGCAAAAGCGAAATATAATAAAAGCACCCGGCCAGCCCACGGCTGCCGAGTGCTTCTTTTTATTCTAGGGAGTTTATCAAAACATCGGATAGCTTTAAAATGCCGGAAAGTTCGGGCAGGCGGTCGGCGGCCAGCAATTTAGCTTCCGGCGCTTCGCGCACGTTTACCTTTTGCCCCAAAATGCGGCTGACGAGAAAGACGTTTAGCTGGTTTTTTTGAATATGAACCGCAAGGGGGTGTTTCGTCGAGTCGGCCAGAGAGCGAATTTGCTTTAACACGGTAGAATGAGGCAGATCGGGGAATCCCTCGGGGCGCAGGACGGTCCATCCGCCATCGCTGATCCATGGAGGAAGCTCCAAAGGCCGTTGCAAATCGTTCTCTCGGCGCAACATGGCCGCCAGGGAGGGCTCTTTCACCACACCTGCCCCCAGCAATCGCCAATCAAAGCCGGTATCCTTCTCCAGCGCAACCGATATCCATGCTCCTGTCACAAACTCGTGGCGCTTTTTGTCCCCGACAAAAAAGCTGTGGGTTAACGTTGCGTCACTCACACGAACGGTGCGCCCATGATAATTTCCCATACCGCCCGCCCAGCAATGGATACCGCCGGTGGTATTTGCCGGCACCAATCGTGCTTGACCAATCTCCTCGGCGTCAAGGGGAGGCTTGGCGGTGTGGGTTGCATCTTTTAAATAGCGGGCAAGGGTTTGCTCGATGCAAATTTGATTGTAAGCGCGTTCGTATTCCTTGGAACGAGGGCGCACCAACAACAAGTGATAAACAAGACTTACCCCAAGCAACGCCAGGGTCAAGGGCTTGTTTATAAAATAAAACACCAACGCGCATATGGCCATAGCCAAATATGCAAAATAAAGCGCACGAAGTTTGCCATATTGCTTCTTTAGGGCTTCTTCTCGGTTCATGTTTCATGCATCCTTTTAGATAGTCTGTTTGTCTCAGTTTAACAGATGAAAATCAGAAGCACAAGTTGCCCATGAGGGGTGTGGAAGTAGTAAAAACCCACAAAGATTCTGTTTGTTTTTTATCAAACAACACAACTTACCCCATTTATCCCTCTGTTTTTGAAAAACGTTGGGAAACAAATATTTCAAAATATGAGAACTATCCGCAAATTTGAAATGTAGATTTCAAAAAAATCAAATCTTAGCGAACCTTCTAATATTCAGGCCGCGTTTCGGTCAAACTGCAAATAGAAAACAGCAAAATTGGTTTGTTATAATCACACTGAGGTAAGAGCCGAGTATATCCCTAATACAAATCCATACTTGGCATAGAGTTGGCATAGAGATTGAAAGGAAGGTACGAACATGCATTTTAAAAAACTGGCCACATTGCTTCTTACTGTTTGTATGATTGCTAGTTCACTGGTTGGCTGTGCTTCTGGATCCAACAGCTCTACCGCACCCAGCGCTGCCGCACCTAGCTCTGCTGCACCCAGCGCAGAACCTGCAGCTCCTGCAGAGGAGCCTTCTGGAGACACCAGTCTTACCGGCAAGCGGGTACGTGTAGTGATTGGCTCCACATCCACCGGCGGCGACTCCTATATGGTTGCTGACATGGTAACTCGTTACCTCGGTGAGGAAATGGGCTTCAACGGAAAGGTTGACCCGGTGGGTAACGCTGCCGCTCTCGACGCCATCTCAAAGGCTAAGGGCGACGGAACTACCATCATGATGTTCCACGATATGACATTCCTCAGCGTTCTCTTTGGTGCGGTGGATGAAAAATACGCACTGGAGAACCTGACCGTTGGTCCCCGTATCGGTCAAAACCCGGGTGGTTGCTATGCCGCTCACAAGGATGCTCCCTACTCCAACCTCAAGGAAGCTGCCGAGTGGCTCAAGGCAAATCCTTCCGAAATTGTCCGCATTAACATCGAGTCCGGCGGTGCTTCTCACCTCACCTTCGCAGCTTACTGGTTGTGGGTGAACGAAACCTATGGCGAAGAAGTTTCCAGCAGAGTCAAGGCCATTGTTGGCGGCTCCACCGACGAAAAGAAACAGCGCCTGTGGGACGGCAATACGGACGTTATCTACGGCGACTACTCTGCCTTTGTTGAGTTTACCAAGGAAGGCGTGGACAACAAGCTGGCCATGAAGATGATGGATCCTGCCGACGCCATCGACGGGGTGGATCTGGCTACCATGGCACAAAACGGAGTTACATTTGGTGGCCAACCCTTTGTATTCTCCAAGGACTTCGCAATGTATTTCCCCAAGGATATGGATGAAGCAGTGTTGAATGAAATTGCCGCCGCCATGCAGAGAGTTGCCGCAAATCCCAACTTCCAGGCAGAAATGGCAAAGCTCAAGTACAAAACCGTATCGCCTGAGGAAACCGAGCTGAGCGCTTCCCAGCAGTTTATCTTTAACAAGCGGGAGATGTCCAAGGCACTCATCGAAGCAGCTCCCAGTCTTGACGATTTAACCTAATACGCGTTGTCACCTCGTTTAATAAATAGCCGGAGGGACCCCCTCCGGCTGTTTTTAAACATCGGTAAAGAGGAGGAATTAAGGAATGGCAGAACTCTTGCGGATTAATGTTGTCCATTCTACCCAGCACAAAATCTTCCCGACCATTTCAATCGGGATTTTAGTGTTGTTAGGCGCAATTATCCTGCTTGTAGAGGGGCGCGCCAAAGTTGCCGCTGGCAAACCAATCTTTTCAAAGCCCAAATCCATATTTATTGAAAATTATGACAAAATCAAATTCTGGGGCTGCCTGGGAATGATGGTAGCTTATTTTTCCCTTCTTGACGTCATTGGCTTCACCGTTACCAGCATTGTGTTTGTTTACTTGTTCAACACCCTATTTGGTGGACTGGATCGGCTCAAGAACAAAAAATATCATTTAAACAGCTTGATTATTTCGCTGATTTCGGTTGTTTCCATCAGCTTGTTGTTTGGAACAATCTTTGATATTACCTTGCCAGACGGAATTTGTACCATTTGGATCAAATCCCTTGGTATTACCATTTTCTAAGAAAGGCAGTGACGGATATGCCATTTGCGTTTGGGATTGAGCATCTCGCTGTAGCCTTGCTCGGTGTCGTGATCGGCATTATTTTTGGGGCCATTCCCGGCATGACTGCTACCATGGCGGTAGCCGTATTTCTGCCATTGACCTATGCTTACAGCATGGAAATGGCGCTCTACCTTTTGTTGGGGCTTTACGTTGGCGGAATTTCCGGTGGCCTTGTACCTGCGATCTTAATCAACATTCCGGGCACGCCCTCCTCTGTTTGCACCACCTTTGACGGCCATCCCATGGCACTGAGGGGAGAGAGTGAACGCGCCCTCAAAACGGGTATTACAGCCTCCTTTATGGGCGGTCTCATTTCCCTGTTGGTGTTGGCGGTTTTCACCCCGGTATTGGCAGGATGGGCCATTAAGTTTTCCGCAGTGGAAAAGTTCCTCATTATTCTGTTTGCTATGACGGTGATCGCTGCCCTTTCTCGCGGGCAGATGTTGCGCGGTATTTGGATTGGCATGGTTGGCGTTCTCATTTCGCTGATGAACCAATTCCCGGTGAACAACACCTTCCGCATGGTTCCCAAATTCATGCAATCTGAAATGCAGGGTGGATTCCAGCTATTCCCGCTGTTGATTGGCTTGTTTGCCATTGCCCAAATGTTTGGGGAATGCGAAACAGGCATGCGTGCAAAATATACCAAAGAGGACGCTTATGAAGTCACTCGTATGGACGGGTATAAATTTACCCGGGACTTTAAAGGGCAAGGCGCCAATGTCATCCGTTCTGCGCTGATCGGTACATTCGTTGGCATTTTGCCCGGTGTTGGTGGCTCGGCAGCCTCCATCTTAGCATACTCCCAGGCCAAAAGCTGGTCCAAGAATCCCGAGCTTCTCGGCACAGGAGTTCCGGAAGGCCTCATCGCCTCCGAAGCCTCCAACAATGGGCTGACCGGCGGTGCACTGGTTCCCCTTCTCAGTCTGGGTATCCCCGGCGACTCCACCACCGCCGTTCTCATTGGCGCCTTTATGCTGCAGGGCATTCAAGTTGGCCCTCTGTTTATTTCCAACCACCCCAGAATTTGGAACACCGTGTTGGTGGCCATGCTGGTCAGCAACATTTTAATGTATTTGGTGATGTTCTTTCCCATCAAGCTGATCAGCAAGATCATTTTTATTCCCCAAGAGCGACTTTACCCCGTGGTTCTCATGATGTGCACCCTCGGCGCATACGCCACCCTCAACGGCCGCATGTTCGACGTTTGGGGACTGTTGCTGTTCGGAATCATCGGCTATCTGCTCAAGAAGTTCAACTTCCCCAGCTCCTGCTTCCTAATCGGATTTATCCTTGGTCGCGATTTGGAAAACTACTTCATTCAGGCAATTTCTGCAAAGAGCGGCTCTTTGGCTGTGTTCTTCACCCGCCCCATGAGCTGGGTCATTTGGGCTCTCATTTTCGTATCGATCCTCTATGCAGTGCTGGATAACCGCAAAAGCAAAGGTCTTTCCAACGAATAAGTAACAAAGGATGTGTTGGCAAATGAGTGTTCCTCTTTTTATACAGGTCAAAGATGAGGATAACGTGGCGATTGCCGTTTCGGAGATTAAGCAGGGAACACAAGTTTTGCCCGGTGTTATCGCACAGTCCGATATACCCCAAGCTCACAAAATTGCCCTTCGGGATTTTGAAAAGGGCGATGAAATTGTTCGCTATGGCGTGGTGCTGGGCTATGCAAAGGATGCCATTCCGGCAGGCACATGGATTAACGAAACCATGCTTGATTTGCCGGAACGTCCCCCCCTTGACTCCATGCCCTATGGCAGCAACATCCTGGATAAAAGTGAGTTGCCAGAACCGCCCATCACCACATGGATGGGCTATAAAAGCAAATCCGGATTTGCGGGTACCCGCAACCTGTTGGGGATTGTAACTACGGTGCAGTGCGCAGCCGGTGTGGTAAATGTTGCAGTGCAGCGCATTCGCCAAGAATTGCTGCCAAAGTACCCCAATGTGGACGGAGTTGTTGCAGTCAACCACCCCTACGGCTGTGGGGTTGCCATCAATGCACCGGAGGCAAAGGTTCCCATTCGAACCATCCGAAACCTCATTAAGCACCCAAACTTTGGCGGCGAGATTATGCTGGTGGGGTTGGGCTGCGAAAAGCTCACCTATGACCGCGTCTTGGAGCCCCATGAAATCACCTCCGAAAATGTGCTGACCCTGCAAGACTACCCCGGCCAACAGGCCATGATGGACGCCATGATGGAGATGGCGGAGAAGAAACTGCGCCGCCTGAATGAGCGCACCCGGGAGGAGTTGCCGCTGTCCCAGCTTTGCATTGGCTTGCAGTGCGGCGGAAGCGACGCATTCTCCGGCCTTACCGCAAATCCAAGCGCAGGCTATGCCTCCGATATGCTGGTTCGGGGTGGTGCAACGGTGCTGTTTAGTGAGGTAACCGAGGTGCGGGACGGCGTACACCTGCTCTCCGCCCGATGCCGGGATGAACAAACGAGAGATCGCTTGGCTGCCGAAATGCGCTGGTATGACCAATACCTGGAGGCCGGCGGCGTTGACCGGGATGCCAACCCAACTCCCGGCAATAAAGAGGGTGGGCTGTCCAACATTGTGGAAAAGGCCATGGGCTCCATCGCAAAATCGGGAAGTGCCCCCATCGAGGAGGTGCTCTCCCCCGCCCAGCGCCCCACCAAGAGGGGACTGATCTTTGCGGCGACTCCCGCCAGCGACATCGTCTGCGGACCCTGCCAGTTGGCAAGTGGAATCGGATTGCAGGTGTTTATGACAGGCCGTGGAACGCCCTATGGTTTGAGTGCCGCCCCTGTCATCAAAGTCTGTTCCCGCAATGAGATGAAAGATCACTGGTATGATTTAATCGACCTCAATGCAGGGCCCATTGCCTCAGGGGAAGCGACCATTCCCGAAGTGGGAACCCAGCTGTTCCAGCTGATTTTAGATGTGGCCAGCGGGCGCAAGCAGCCCTACTCCGACCAATACGGCTACCACAACGATCTGTGTATCTTTAACCCCGCCCCCATCACCTAGCCAAATCAGGGGCAAGCACTCTTAGACAGCAAGGGAGAAGAATGAACAACTTTTTTCAGATGGTAAATGTCCAAGCCATTTTGTTTATCTATATTTCGGTGGGGTTTTACTCCAAAAAAGCGCTTATCTTGGACGATGTGACACAGCAAAAACTGACCGAATGGGTTGTTCGAATCACCTTTCCCTGTATGGTATTCGCCTCCTTTCATATGGAGTTTCGATTGGAATATCTCGTCGAGGGTGCCACAGTCATTGCCATAGCCACTGGGATGGCATCGGCAGCTCTGATTTTAGGCAAGTTTCTTTACCGGCGCTTTCCCCAACACGAGAGGTGCATCCTGCAGTATGGAACCCTTGTGAGCAACGCAGGATTTGCAGGCCTTCCCATGATCGCCGGCGCTTACGGCACAGAGGGGCTCTTTCTCGCTTCGCTGTTCATCATTCCCACCCGCATTTTGATGTGGAGCGCCGGCATCTCTCTCTTTACGTCGATGGACGCCTCGGCACGGCTGAAGAAGGTTCTTCTCAATCCGTCTCTCATCGCCGTTGTGCTGGGACTTATCCGCATGGTACTGCAAATTCCGCTCCCCGACTTTATGAATACGGCGATTCAAAACCTGGGTGCTTCCACCACTCCCCTTGCCATGGCTTTGGTTGGTGCCATGCTCGCCGACATTTCCCCGCGGGCCATGCTGGATCCAAAGGCGTTCTACCTCGCATTTGTCCGCCAATTGTTGTTGCCGTTGATTTGCCTGATCAGCCTTCGGGCGTTGGGGGTCAATCCCTTGACCACGGCGGTGAGTGTGGTGCTCACCGGAATGCCCATCGGCTCCACCACCGCCATTCTCGCGGGCAAATACGGGGCGGACGCAACGTTTGCATCCAAATGTGTCTTTTTATCTACCCTGACATCTTTGATAACGGTTCCCCTGTTAACGCTACTTCTTTAGCAAACCATTAAACAGAATATTGATGTAGTTGTATCCACAACAACGAACCACTGTAATCAGTAAGGAGGAAATAAGAATGAAAATTGGATTAATTGGATTGGGAATTATGGGTAAGCCAATGGCTAAGAACATCCTCAAGGCCGGATATGACCTGACGGTTAACGATTTGAGCGAGGCCAATGTGGCCGAAGTGGTAAGTGCCGGAGCAAAGAGCGCCAGCAACATTGAAATTGGCCAAACTTGCGATGTTATTTTGACCATGCTTCCCAACAGCCCTCAGGTCAAGGAAGTGATGCTGGGCGAAGGCGGAGTGGCAGCCCATATGCGCCCCGGCACGGTATTTATCGATATGAGCTCCATCAACCCCATCGCTTCCAAGGAGATTGCCGAGGAGCTTGCAAAACGGGGCATCGAGATGTTGGACGCCCCCGTTTCCGGCGGAGAGCCCAAGGCCATCGACGGCACCCTTTCCTTCATGGTGGGCGGAAAGCAGGAAGTGTTCGACCGCTATAAGCCTCTGTTGGAAACCATGGGTGCATCGGTTGTTCGCTGCGGCGATATTGGTGCCGGCAATACCACCAAGCTTGCAAATCAAATCATCGTTGCCTGCAACATTCAGGCCCTTTCCGAGGCACTCATTCTTGCCAAGAAGGCTGGCGTAGACCCCGAGCTGGTCTTCCAGGCCATCCGCGGCGGTCTGGCCGGTTCCACCGTTATGGATGCCAAGGCTCCCATGATGCTGCAAGGCAACGACAAGCCCGGATTTAAAATTGATCTGCACATTAAAGACCTGAACAATGCGCTGGACTGCGCACACAGTGTGGGTGCTCCTGTACCGATGACTGCCTCCGTTCAGGAAATTTTCCAGTGGCTGCACAACAACGACTGTGGCCAGGACGACCACAGCTCCATCATCAAATACTACAAGAAGCTTACAGGCATCGAGTCGTTGTAATCGGCATAAAGGAGGCAATGTCATTTGTTCGCACCTAAGGGTATCATCCCACCAATTGTAACCCCCTTTCATGAGGACGGTTCCATCAACTACGATGTGTATCGCCAAATGATTGAATTTTTGATTGCCAACGGTGTGCACGGAATTTTTCCCATGGGCACAACGGGGGAATTCTATGCCGTGAGCAACGAAGAGTATAAAAAACTCCTTGAGGTAACGGTTGAAACGGTAAAAGGCCGTGTGGATGTGTATGCCGGCGCAAATCACATCACCACCCGCGGCGTGATTCAGCAAATTCGCATCATTGAAGCAATTCCCGGAATTGATGCCATATCGGTCTTAACACCCATGTTCATCTCTCAGACGCAAGACGAGCTGTACCACTACTTTAAGACCATTGCCGAGAGCACCCACCTGCCCATCATCGTTTACAACAACAAGCCAAAGACCAACATCACAGTGGAACCTCAAACAATGGCACGCCTCGCACTCATTCCAAACATCATTGGTGCCAAGGACTCCACCGGAGATTTTACCAACACCGCGGAGTATATCCGCCTGACGCGAGATATTCCCGATTTTCATGTATTGATCGGTCGCGACACACTGATTTATGCCGGGCTTTGCTATGGCGCATCGGGCGCCATAGCATCCTGTGCAAACGTTGCGCCCCGCTTGGTTTCGGATATTTATGATAAATATCAACAAGGTGACATGGCAGGTGCACTTGAGGCCCAGCTGAGTCTCAACCCTCTTCGCATCGCTTGCTCCATGGGAACCTTTCCTGCTGTGATCAAAGAAGGCCTGGTGCAACAGGGAATTCCCGTTGGCAAGTGCCTCGAACCCATTGGGGAACTGCGGCCGGAAGAAAAGCAAAAGCTTCACGCAGTGTTGGAGGATCTTGCTCTGGTTCCCCGTGCATAATCGCAAAACCGCCATCGGCTTGCCAATGGCGAAGGAGGCTACTATGGATTTGCGCAAGGATTGCAATTATATCGTATCAGAGGCAATCAGCCGTGTTCGGCCGGATGCCGCAGTGCGCCGGGCGTTAGAAGGCTACAGCTTTTCCTCTTCCGGAAGGCTGTTGCTGGTGGCAGTGGGCAAAGCGGCGTGGGCCATGGCAAATGTGGCCTGCGATTGCATTGGCGACCGGATCGACGGTGGCATTGTCATCACAAAGCACGGCCACGCCGAGGGACCGATTGGGAATCTGCTCATTCGCGAGGCAGGACACCCTGTCCCCGATTTTGATACCTTTTCTGCTACAGAGGAGGTGCTCGCCCTCACCGACGAGCTGACGGAGGAGGATACCGTTGTATTCCTCCTGTCGGGGGGCGGCTCGGCCCTGTTTGAGGCACCCCTTGTCCAGCAGACCGAGCTGCAACAGATTACTCAGAACCTGCTGGCCTGTGGTGCCGACATCGTGGAGATCAACACCATTCGCAAGCGCCTATCGGCTGTAAAGGGAGGCCGTTTTGCAAAGCATTGTTCTCCTGCCAAAGTGTTTACCATTGTTTTGTCGGATATTATCGGCGACCCGCTGGATATGATTGCTTCCGGGCCCGCCTATCCCGACTCCAGCACCTGTGCCGACGCTTTTGCCATTGTGGAGAAGTATGGACTGGAGCTTTCCGAAGGAGCCAAGGCATGCCTGATGCAGGAAACGCCAAAACAGCTGGACAATGTGGAGACTGTTGTGACGGGCAGTGTCCGGGAGCTTTGTACAGCTGCAGCTGAAGCGTGTCGTGATCTTGGATACAAGCCCATCATTTTAACCGACAGCCTGAACTGTGTGGCACGGGAAGCAGGGGCGATGCTGGCCTCCATTGCCCGTTACCATCAAAACACAGACCAGTCTCTCGCCTTTCTCCTCGGGGGAGAGACGGTGGTACATCTGACCGGCAAGGGCAAAGGCGGACGCAATCAGGAGATTGCCCTTGCAGCGGCCCAAGGCATTGCAGATCTTGTGAACACTGCTGTCTTCTCCGTTGGCTCTGACGGTACGGACGGGCCAACCGACGCCGCAGGTGGTTTTGTCACCAATGAAACATACGGTACCCTTCTGGGAAAGGGAATTCGAATTCACGACGTCCTGGCGGATAACGATGCGTACACCGCATTGCAGGCATCGGGAGGATTAATTTTTACCGGTGCCACCGGAACCAATGTCAACGATGTATCCGTTTTACTGATCCGCCGATAATCCCTCAATGCACTAGCGACGCCCTCGGCTCTGTTATAGAACCGAGGGCAAGTTTTTAGAAGGGGAGGTGCAGCCCATGGATATGAAGCAGATTACCTACATACTCACCATTGCACAGGAGGGCGGCATCACAAAGGCGGCAAACAAGCTGTTCATTTCACAATCCGCCCTGGACCAACGACTCCTGAAACTGGAAGGGGAGCTTGGAGTGCAGCTATTCCATCGCCAGCGAGGAAATTTTGCCCTCACTCCGGCTGGCGAGGTGTATGTGGACTATGCAAAGCGAATTCTATCCCTCCAGCAAGAGGCGTATCGCAAGATTCATGATATTGTGGACCAGAAGCGGGGCACCCTATCCCTTGCCTTAGCGCCCGAGCGGGGTATGGAGATGTTCACCAGCGTCTACCCTCAGTTTTATGCCAAATATCCTGAGATGAATGTCATGCCACAGGAGTTAAGCGTGAAGGGCCAGATTGAGCTTTTGCTAAAGGATGGGCTGGACCTTGGCTTTATTACCATGAAGGAGTCTACACTCCCGGATTTGGTCTGCAAGACGTTGCTCAAAGAGGAGTTTGTTTTGATCACACCCCTTGATCATCCGTTGGCAAAACTTGCTGCACCCAATGGAGAGCTGCCCACCACCATCGATTTTTCCATGCTCAAAGACTTAACCTTTTGCCTGATGTCCCGCTCTTCCACCCAGCGGGAGATCATCGATCCGCTGTTTGCCGCCAGCAATATTCAGCCTCACATCTTTCTGGAAACCAAAAGCAACCGCACCAATGTGGCAATGGTACAAAATAATTTGTGCTGTTCCATCGTTCCCTATTACTACGCAAAGAACAATGGGAAGATTGCCTGCTTTCGCCTTTCCTGTCATCCCACTTGGAACCTTGTTGTTTGCCATCGCCGAAGCCGCTATCTTCCCGCTGCCGCTAAGGAATTTGTACAACTTGCAGCTCTGTATTTTGAGCGGGAAGCAAAGGACATTAACCGGATGCTATAAAACCGTAGTATTTTTACTGCGGTTCTTTTTATCCTCTCTTTTCTTCTTGCATAGAACGAGTTTGCCAAAGCCTTTGCCCTGCGGCAGGCGCCGCTTTGAGAAAGCTTTGCGGCACCATCCAACCTTTAGGGCCTAACGCTCTATTGATCGGCAAAGAAAAAGGCTGTCCACCCGATGGACAGCCTTTTTCTATAAGCGCTCCTATTACTTCTGGGGTATTTGGAGCACATCGCCGGGATGAAGCATATCGTTTCTGCTCTTGCGATTGAGGTGCTCCAAATCGCTGATGGTGCAGCCTACCTTGTAAGCAATCAGCCAAAAGCTGTCTCCCTGCTGCACGGCGTAGGTGCCGGCCTTTCGTTTCTTCGGTTCGTCCGCCGTCACGCCATGCTGGTCAAAGGCATAAGTTTGGCCGTCAACTACCTTTTTCCCGGTGACCGGCTTGCCGTCCTGGCAGTACACCCACTGGCCGGCATCGTTCCTCACCCAACCCTGCATGGCGTCACCGGAAATCTTCCGCTCCACCAGGCGGCGGAGTACGGCCGCAAACTCAGCACGGGTGACGGTGCCCTTCGGGTCGAAGCGATTGCTCTGTTTGCTGCTTAGGATACCCGCCATCTGCACCTGTTTGACGGCATCTTTGGCGCTGACGCTGATTTTGCTGCTGTCCGCAAAGGTGTTTTCCACCTGCACCTTTGGCAGGGTAAAGCCGGTGGCTTTGGCGTAGCTGTGCAAAATTACCGCCAACTGCTCCCGGGTGATAGCTTGATCGGGAGCAAATTTGCCATTGCTGCCCTCAAGGATGTTCTTCTTAGCCGCCCATTCCGCGTAGCCAAGGTAGTAAGCACCTTGTTTGACATCGGCAAAGCTGCTTTTTGCGTAGCCGCTGACATCCACATTGGCAAGGCGCCCTAAAGCAGTGACCAGCGCACCCCTTGTCAAAGCGGCGTTGGGCCCAAAGGTGGTGGCGGTGGTGCCGCCAAGGAGCCCACGGCTTACCGCAAACTCGATATCATCCTTTGCCCAGTGGGTTCCAAGGTCGGTGAAGGCGTTGCCCTGCTTGTAGCCCACGCCGTAGGTGGAGAAGTGGTTGGTGGTAAAGCGCAGCACCTTTGCTTCGCTGTCGTAGACCGAGTTGGTCAGCCAGTGAACCTTGCCGTTGTCATCTACATAAACCGCCATGAGGTTTCCGGCAGTTTCGGTGGCCCCAAGGGTGTAGGGAATAGCGATGGCCACGGTGCCGCTGCCGAAGCTTTGCACCTGTTTGCCGCTTCCGTAGTTTACCGTAAGATCAAAGGTGGGGCGGTTTCCAATGGCATTTCTGGCATCCCCGGTCAGCCGTTCGCTGCTTCTGCGGGTAGCGGTGATGTGGACATCCGACTTTGCCTGCTGGTTGATTTCTCTTACCGCCGTTAAATCCAAGCCCACCCGAATGTCGGGGTTGTTCACTACAATCACGGTGTTGATAATTTGTTTTGCGATGATGGTTTCCTGCACCGCCTTGGGCAGGTTTACCGTGACGCGGGAGCCGGCGGCGGTGCCGGCCCAGTTGCCACTGGTACCCGCCTGGATGACGACGGTGACGCCGTTTTCCGCAGTTCCGTTTTTCCGAGCTTCTGCCAGCGCCTGATCTAGGGCGTTGGTAACAGCTTGGTTGGTGACGTTTACGGTGAGGTTGCCGCTGGCGTCCACCGTGCCGGAAACGGTGGTTTCCCCTTGGGTGGGAGCGTTGGGCTGGTCCGCCACCACAAGGGGCGCGGCGTTGGAACTGCTGCCCGAACTGCCGCCGGAGGAGCTGTCATCGTCGTCGCTGCTGCGGCCGCTGGAACTGCCGCCGTTGTGGTTGAAGGTGACGGATATGGTGTGGTCGGCGGTGACGTTGTCGAAGGTGTAGCTTGTGATTTTGCCTTGGCTTACGTCATCCACCTTGACGTCGGCGATGGAGTAGTTGCTGTTGGGGGTAATGGTGAAGGTTCTGCTGTCACCGCTGTTCACCGTCACGCCGCCGCTGGGAGAAATGCTGCCTCCCGCACCTGCCGTTGCGGTGATGGTGTAGGTGATGTGCTCCCACACAGCGTAAACGGTGGTATTTGCAGAGAAGAGATACCAGCTTCCCGCACTCATCTGTGGGCCGGAAGGGCTGCCAATGGCCCAAGCCACAAACCGCTTGCCCGCCGGAGGAGTAAAGCCGTTAGCCGGCAGTTGGAAAGACTCACCCTCGCGAGCTGTTCCGGTTGCCATCGTTCCTTCGCCGCCGTTGGCGTCGCAGGTGATGGTATAGGTGGGAATATCCTCCCACACTGCGTAGACGGTGGTGTTTGCGGTGAAGGTGTGGCTGCCGCTCGCACTCACCTGTGTGCCGGAAGGGTCACCAATGGCCCAAGCCACAAACCGCATACCCGCAGGAGGGGTAAAACCGTTAGCCGGCAGTTGGAAGGACTCACCCTCGCGAGCTGTTCCGGCTGTCATGGAGCCGGTGCCGCCGTTGGCGTCAAAAGCGATGGTATAGGTGATATCTTCCCATATAGCGTAGGCGGTGGTATCTGCGGTGAAAGTGTAGCTGCCGCCCGCACTCCTCTGTGTGCCGGAAGTGCCGCCGAGGGCCCAAGCTTTAAACCGCTTGCCTGCAGGAGGGGTAAAGCCGTTTTCCGGCAGGGTGAAGGGTTTGCCATGGGTAGCTGTTCCGTCCGTCATGGAGCCGCCGCCGCCGTTGGCGTTGTAGGTGATGGTATAGGTGATATCTTCCCATATAGCGTAGACGGTGGTATCTGCGGTGAAGGTGTAGCTATCGCCCGCACTCACCTGTGTGCCGAAAGTGCTGCCGATGGCCCAAGCTTTAAGCCGCTTGCCCGCAGGAGGGGTAAAACCGTTTGCCGGCAGAGTAAAGGGCTTGCCATAGGTAGCAGTTCCATTTGTCATGGAGCCGGTGCCGCCGTTGGCGTTGTAGGTGATGGTGTAGGTGATATCTTCCCATATAGCGTAGACGGTGGTATCTGCGGTGAAGGTGTAGCTGCCGCCCGCACTCACCTGTGTGCCGGA
Organism: Oscillospiraceae bacterium; assembly: GCA_050950205.1. Lineage (GTDB taxonomy): Bacteria > Bacillota > Clostridia > Oscillospirales > Ruminococcaceae > WRAV01. The sequence continues at coordinate 2,009 of JBMNHF010000010.1, read as the reverse complement.
AGTGCTGCCGATGGCCCAAGCTTGAAACCGCTTTCCCTCAGGAGGGGTAAAACCGTTTTCCGGCAGGGGAAAGGCTTCCTCCTCGATGGCTGTTCCGGCTTCCATGGTTCCATCGCCACCGTTGGCGTTGTAGGTGATGGTATAGGTATCTTTCGGCGCAAACTCAAGGTATTTGTAGCTGGTAAGTTTGCTGGCATCGTAAGGGTTGTCCGGCAAGCTACCATCGGAATTCATGCTTGCCTTCACCACTTTTACGCCATTCATCTGCAGTTTTACAGAAATGATTGCAGAATTATTTGTAGCTTTTAAAAGCGCAGGTCCGGAAACCGTTATAATATTATTGGTGCTGCCAATTTGACAATAAACGGCTCTAGAAACGCCAAAGATTGTACCGCCGTCAATATGAATACCGTCGGTCATTGCATAATTGAGATGAATGCCATAATGATTATAAAATGTGCCGTTTCCAATAATTTGGCTATTTTTGATATTGATTGCGCCAACAGGCTTATAATTACAGTTACTTGAGTAGTAAATTCCTTGCTGTCCGGTCACCGTGGAGGCAATGATATCTAAGCTCTGGAAGCCGCTGGGGTTCTCAAAGGCTATTCCGCTTGTGTTACCGCTTATAGTGCAATCCTTAATTGTTAAAGCGGTAGCACCGGAATCGATTCGAATACCCGGACTGTTTGTTGTTGATTGGATTTTGCCGCCAGAAAAACCGATGATTTCTTCGCTCAAGCCGGTGATGGTGTCCACTTCCTGCGCCATCACCCATACCGGAAAAGTAGTAAACACCATGCACAGTGCCAAAAACAGACTCAGCGCTTTTTTCATGAAACTGTCCTCCTCGTATACTAATTTTTGAATAAACAATTTCAGGTATCGACAGGCTTTGAGATGCCCGTGATAAAATGCTGTTAGGTCGGCAGGGGCAAGTTCTTCGTCCTCCAGTTGAGCCGCAAGGCTGCTTCTGAAAAAGTCCGTTCCCCTGGGCCGGAAGTTAGCTACATACTCATTGGCTGTTTGCCGGGTGTCGGGCCGCCCTTTTCGCAGTAAGGGACATCGCATTGGTCTGCTCCGGAATGATTCTGATAAGCGAGGTTGCTGATGCTCCGGTCGTCATGGGTATCTCAAAGCCTGCCAGCCTGAAAATCCATCACGGGGAGGTGATATTATGAACCCACTTTACGTTGGCATTGATGTGAGCAGCCAAAACAATGTTACTTATCTTATGAAGCCAAATGGCGACAAGCACAGCAGCTTTTCCGTGCAGAATAATCTCGGCGGTGCTAAACTGCTCTCAGAGAGAATTGTGTCGGCACTGGATACGTTGGAGCTTAGCGATGTGGTTATCGGCATGGAGTCCACCTCTATTTACGGGAATCATTTGGTGCATTCCCTGCGGGAGGATGGTCGTCTTGGCCGCTACCAGCGGAAGATCCATGTGCTCAATCCAAAGCAGGTCAGCAAGTTCAAGGAAGCCTATTCGGATCTGCCAAAGAACGATTGGGTGGATGCCTTCGTCATCGCCGACCATCTCAGATTCGGCAGAATTGCATCGGAGGTCTACATGGACGATTACCGCTATGAAGCCTTGAAAACCCTCACCAGAGCCCGTTTCTATGCCGTACAGAATCTCGCCAGAGAGAAACAGCGCTTCGCAAATCTCCTGTTTCTCAAGTGCTCCGGCTTGGCGCAAAGCCCAGATATTAAGAACACCAGCGCATCCGTCCTTGCCTTAATGGAGAAGTTTGAAACTGTGGACGAGCTGGCTTTCGCCGACTTGGATGAGCTGACGGCCTTTCTGGATGAAACCGGCCGCAACTTTGCTGACCCGGCAGCCAAGGCAAAGGAGATTCAGAGAGCCGCCAGAGACTCCTACCGCTTGCCGGTGACGGTCAACGATTCGGTCAATCAGGCGATGTCCGTTGCCATTGCGACCATGCGCTCCATGAGCAAGCAGATCAAGACCTTGGAGAAAGCCATCGAACAGCAGTTTAAGATCA
>JBMNHF010000009.1:0-34417 GCA_050950205.1 Oscillospiraceae bacterium | reverse complement strand
CTCTGCGGTGACCTTCTCGTTTTTCTTAGCATCCTTGATTGTATTGAGAACAAGATGAATATTTTGTTCTCTGCCGGTTTTGTAAGCAACAATGCTATTGTCATATATATCACGGATAATGGACAAATACAGAAAGCCTTGGGCAGTACGGATGTATGAAATGTCTGTTACCCACTTCTGATTGGGTCGTTCAGCTGTAAAGTTCCGATTGAGCAGGTTTGGAAAACGGTTCAGCGCTTTCCAATACGTCACATACCGCTTTCTTCTGACCACAGACAGTAAATGATACTTGTTCATGACACGCAGCACAGTTTTGGGATTGCAGTGTACGCCGTTGCGCTGCAACCAGATATGCACTCTGCGATAGCCGTATGTATTGCGACTATCAACCTGACACTGGCGAATCTTCTCAGCCAGCGGCAGATCTTTTGCCGGTTTATCCATCCTGCCGATATATGCATAGTAACCGCTGCGGGACACCTCAAAGAACCGGCACATTTCGCTAATGGAATACTTTTCTTGATGGCGATAAATAACGTTGTATTTGACGCAGGCCTTCACCTCCTTCCTGTGAGCGAGAGAAAATCCCGGAGCAGTTCATTTTCCATCTTTAAATGACGAATCTCATATTTATATTCTTCTTCGCTCGTCATTTCTTGCTTGCGTGGGCGTCCTCGACGTTTTGGAGGCAGACCTTCCTCCATTTTCGCTTGCTTTCTATTGTGACGACTTATCCAGTTCTTAATCTGCGCCTTCTCCAATCCCAGAGCGTCTGCGATCTCCTGCCTCGTCTTTCCTAATTTTCGCATTTCAATAATTAGTCCTTCGACCGCTATGATGTTTGTCCATTTCCTCTTGCTCATACAAATACCCCCTGATGTAGTTCTATTTTCCTACATCAGGGGGCTCTTTGTCTATTGCCGTTTTTGCTGGTTCGGTTCAAGTCGAGGGGAAGGATCTGATTTAAACATTAATCCCGTCGTCTGCCCAAAAGCCGAAGCAACTTGAGAAACAGGTTGATAAAGTCCAGGTAGAGGGTGAGAGCTCCAAAAATGGCCAGTTTGCGCAGCAAATCGTCTTCATCGTCATACCCTTGGGCAAGAGAGGACTGATAAATTGCTTTGATTTTTTGGGTATCATAGGCGATGAGGCCAATGAATATTAAAATTCCCACCACAGTGATCAGAAAGTCCATGGTTGAGCTACCTAAAAACAGATTGACTACGCCTGCTAGAATTATTCCCAGCAGTCCAAAGAAGAGCAGACTGCCCCAACGGGAAAGATCTTTGCGGGTAACCAACCCGTACAGGGACATCACCAAAAAGAGGGCTGTGGTGACACCAAAAGACAAAATAATGCTGTCCAAACGGTAGGCTACCGTGAGTGCGCTCATGGTCAAACCGGTGACGGCGGAATAAAGCATAAACATAACGGTAGCTGTGGCGGCGCTCATGCGGTGGATACGGGCACTCAAAGCAAGAACCAGCACAACCTGGGCAATCAAGACACCAAAAAAACCGATGCCACTGCCAAAAACCAGTTGCCACAGCGCAGGGATGGCCAAGCAGAGCATGGCACTGACCACCGTAGTAAACAGGCCGACACACATCCAGCCCATTACTTTGGCTAAATAGATCGCACTGCGGGAGGCAATCTCCTCCTGCCGCTCCCAAAGATCATAGTCGTTGTACTGATTCATATAAACTCCCCCTGTTTTCCAGTCGAATCATAAGATTTATGTCAATTGCATGTTGTTTGCGGTTATGGTATCATAACCTACAGCAAGTGAAAAATGGTATCTAATTTTGCAGGCCACTTCTGACCAATTACCGGGGAACACTGCAAATGCCAGAATCGGCATCTTGGGGATAGATAACATTATTATACCTAAATGCCGGTAAAAATGCAAAAGTATTATGGCAGTATTTGCAGGCCCACGAAAGCTAAGGTGGCAAAAAGAAAAGCGTCATCTTAAACACGGATGCTTTTCTCTTTGGAAACCAATAAGGAGGAACCCATCCATTATGACCTATAAAAGCGATATCCAAATAGCTCAGGAAACACCAATGCGGCCCATTACCGAAATCGCTGCCAAGATTGGAATTCCGCAGGAGTATATCGAACAGTACGGTTCCTACAAAGCTAAAATTGACTATATTTTTTTAGATACGGTTAAGAACAAACCGGACGCTAAGCTGGTTTTGGTCACCGCCATTACCCCTACTCCGGCTGGAGAGGGAAAAAACCACCACCACGGTAGGGCTGGCCGACGGCTTGCGAAAAATCGGCAAGAATGCAGTGGTGGCTTTGCGGGAACCCTCCCTTGGGCCGGTATTTGGCATCAAGGGCGGCGCTGCCGGTGGTGGTTACGCTCAGGTGGTGCCCATGGAGGATATTAATCTTCACTTCACTGGGGATATGCACGCCATCGGAGCAGCCAACAATCTTCTGGCTGCTATGCTGGATAACCACATCTTCCAAGGCAACGCCTTGGAAATCGACACCCGCCGGATTGTCTGGCGGCGCTGTGTCGACATGAACGACCGTCAGCTGCGCAACATCACCAACGGTCTGGGGGGGCGGATCAACGGTGTCCCTCGTGAGGATGGTTTTGACATCACCGTAGCCTCTGAAGTGATGGCGGTGCTCTGCCTTTCCAAGGACATCACCGACCTGAAGGAGCGCTGCTCCCGCATTATCGTGGGCTACACCCGGGACGAACAACCCATCACTGCCGGAATGCTAAAGGCAGAAGGCGCTATGGCTGCTCTGCTGAAGGATGCTCTCAAGCCCAACCTGGTTCAAACGCTGGAAGGCACCCCCGCCTTCATCCACGGCGGGCCCTTTGCCAACATTGCCCATGGCTGCAACTCCATTATGGCCACCAGAATGGCCATGAAGCTTGGAGATTACGCTATCACCGAGGCGGGCTTTGGCGGAGATTTGGGAGCGGAAAAGTTCTTTGACATCAAGTGCCGCATGGCGGGACTCACCCCCGATGCGGTAGTGGTAGTGGCTACCGTTCGCGCGCTCAAACACCACGGCGGCGCGCCCAAAGACCAACTGGGCACGGAAAATCTGAATGCTTTGGAAAAAGGCATGCCCAATCTGCTCCAGCATGTGGAGAACATGACTCAGGTATTTGGCCTGCCCTGTGTGGTGGCCATCAACCGTTTCCCCACCGACAGCGAAGCTGAGCTTCATTTGATTGAGGAACGATGCAAGGCCTTTGGGGTCAATGTAGCTTTATCCGAAGTCTGGGGCAGGGGGGGAGAAGGGGGCATGGCGCTGGCCCAGGAGGTTGTCCGTCTCTGCCAGCAGCCCAATCACTTTACCCAAAGCTATCCTCTGGAACTTTCCATTGAAGAAAAACTAAAGGCCATTGCCACCAAGGTTTACCGAGCAGAGGGCGTAGAGCTGACACCCGCTGCCAAAAAGCAGGCGGCTCAGCTGGAGGCTTTGGGCTTTGGCAAGCTTCCCATCTGCATGGCTAAGACCCAATATAGCTTTTCCGATGATCAAAAGCTGCTGGGTGCTCCCAGAGGTTTTCAGATCACGGTGCGCAACCTAAAGGTATCTGCCGGGGCAGGTTTTATTGTAGCCCTGACCGGGGATATTATGACCATGCCGGGCCTACCTAAGGTACCCAGCGCCGAGAAAATCGATGTGGATGCCACCGGCAAGATTTCCGGCCTGTTCTAAATAGCGCCCTAAGAGGAGGGATGATTGCCTCAAACAACTTGAAGTAAATGACTGGTCAGAGTAGGAAATGTGCGTTAAGTGCCGGTGGATGGGAGGTTGCCACCGGACGAAGGATGTTATCATCCGCGGTGCATTTCCGCATCCGCTGCCACGCAAAGGATTGCTCCTCCTTACTGTGGCAAACATTAGGAGGTTTTTATGTCACGTATTAATTTGTCCAGGCTCACGCAGGTTTCGCTTCTTGTAGCGATAGAAATTGTTCTTTCCCGCTTTTTATCCATTTCTACTCCCATTGTCAGAATCGGTTTTGGATTTGTGCCCATTGTTCTGATAGCAATCCTTCACGGCCCTGTTTTTGCGGGGATTGGTGCGGCTCTGGCAGACTTTTTAGGTGCGATTCTCTTTCCCATAGGGGCGTATTTTCCCGGTTTTACCTTGGTGGCAGGCCTTGTTGGCATCTGCTACGGATTGTTTTTATATCAAAAGCCCCGCAATACTTGGCGAATTTTGTTGTGCGTTTCCATTGTGTGCCTACCCTTACAGTTGGGGTTGGATACCCTTTGGCTGATGATGATTACCGGCAAAGGTTATTTGGTGCTGCTTCCTACCCGGGCCATTAAAAGGCCTAATTATGATACCGATTCAGGTGCTGACCATTCGGGGACTGTGCTACTTTATTGCTGGTGTGATCAAGATAAAAAGGGCATAAAACGGAAGACGGTGAAGGAAGTTTCATGGCAAAATTGTTGGAAGGAAAGCTGGTAACAGCAGCTTTGAAGGAAAAACAGCAGGCCGCTGTGGCTGCTCTTTCCGCCAAAGGGGTGCACCCTACATTGGCAATCATCCGGGTGGGGGAAAGAGAAGACGATATCGCCTACGAACGGGGGGGCCTCAAAGCGCTGCGAAGGCGTCGGTGTTACTGTAAAGCATTTTCACTTGTCAGCAGATATTTCCCTAGAGAAGCTGCTTTCCCTTATGGAACAGGTAAACCGGGACTCTTCCATTCACGGGGTGTTGTTGCTGCGGCCTTTGCCAAATCATATTGATGACGAGATGGTTCGCAATGCTTTGTCCCCGGAAAAGGATATTGACGGCATTGCAGACGGCTCTTTGGCGGGGGTGTTTACCGGTTCCAAAAAGGGCTTTGCCCCCTGCACCGCCCAAGCCTGCATAGAAATTCTGGACTATTACGGATACGATCTGAAGGGGAAAAAGGTTACCGTCATCGGCCGGAGTCTGGTGGTGGGTAAGCCCGTTGCCATGATGCTGATGGAACGACACGCTACGGTAACCATCTGTCACACCCGCACGGTGGATATGCCCGCCCTTTGTCGGGATGCGGATATCCTCATCGTTGCCGCAGGGAGAGCCAAAGTGGTGGGGAAGGAGTTTTTTGCTCCCGGCCAGATCGTGATTGATGTGGGAATCAACTTTGATGAGAATGGCAAAATGTGTGGTGATGTGGATTTTGCAGCAGCAGAATCGATGGTGGAGGCCATTACCCCGGTACCGGGAGGGGTGGGCACCGTAACTACCTCTGTACTGGTTGGTAACGTCATTACAGCAGCTCAGAAAAGTTTGGGTTAGTATTACCACCTCAAATTAGACCAGAAAAGAAAACCTCCAGTCGCAGCGGAAACTGCGATTGGAGGTTGTTGATTCCTTGCCTAGATTTCCGACTCTTCCAAGTCCTGGAGGAATAGAGAAGGATCCAAATCGGAGGGAATGTGAAAATTCACTCCCAGCAGATTGACCGGGGTAATACTGGCAGCGTCGGGAGTACAGGAGCGCTTAAACTGTGCAGAACAGAGCTTGGAAAAGTAAAGGCGCAGCTTTTCCCGGATGAAAGCGGGGGAGAGAGTTTCGGAAAAAGCAATGCAGGCGTAGAATAAAATTTTGGATGGGCGCATTCGGTAGCGGAGAAAGTAGTAGGTAAAGAAGTCGTGGAGCTCATAAGGCCCTAAAATATCTTCTGTTTTTTGGGTAATTTCTCCGTCCTCAGGGGGGAGCAGCTCGGGAGAAACCGGGGTTTCAATCACATTGCGCACCGTATCTTCCACCCCGGAAATGATGCCGGTAGAGGCCACATGCCACACCAATTCCCTCAGCACCGTTTTGGAAAAGCAAACATTGACGTTGTAGCCCGAAATGTGATCTCCCCCAAAAGTGCTAAAGCCCAGCGCTTCCTCCGAAAGATCACCGGAGCCCACCACAATGCCGGAAACAGCATTGGCAACATCCAGCAGGATTTGTGTCCGCTCCCTGGCTTGGGCATTTTCATAGACAACATCCTTTGTCCCTCTGTGCCCGATATCCTCCAGATGGTCGGTCACCGCTCTGCGGATGGAAATATCCCGCTTGGTGACCCCCAAAGTCTCCATTAACTGCAGGGCGTTAAAATAGGTCTGATCGCTGGTGCCAAATCCCGGCATGGTAATGGCTACAACGTTGGAGCGGGGCAGCTCCAGCAAATCCATGGCGCCGACGCAAATCAGCAGGGCGGCGGTGGAATCCAAACCACCGGAAACCCCCAACACCACCTTGGATATCCCTACATTTTCCAGCCGTGCGGCCAGAGAACGGACAGCCAGTTCATACAGATCCGTCAAATACTCCGCCCTTCCAACCCGGGGCAGAAAGGGGTTGCGCTCCACATTGCGCAGCAGTCCCGGCTTTTCCGTCCCCGGTTTGATGCTGTGGCAGAGCACCGGAGCAACGGCATAGAGCTTTTGAGAGCGGATGATATCCAAATCCAGATCAACGGTACAACTGGCGCTGACTGTACCGGCCTGCATATAGGCAAGCTCGGTACCGCATTCTAATATGCTGGTAAAGCCTCGGTAAACATAGGGAAAGGAAGTATCTCCCACTCCTCCGTTTACCAGTGCAATTGCAATTCCCAACGAGCGGGAAAGTCCAGCCAGCAGGGAGACTACTTCTTCCTCCTGCCCTGCCACCGCAGGGAAATAGGAGGGGATGAGAATTAAATCGCAGCCGGTGCGGGCAAGCTCCGTCACCCGGGCGGCTAATCCCGGAAGATCACAGCTCAGAATGCAAAAGTGCAGATCTCCCACAGCAAACACCGTATCCATGGGCAGAAGACGCTGCGAAAACCCTTCATTGGCTAAGGGAGCGGCGTTGTCCAAAGTGGGGATTAGGCCAATCAGCTCTCCCTTGTAAAGCACCGCCATCACCGAAACCGGCTTTCCCAAGTCGTTGATGGCAAGCCCCACAATGACATAGCCTTCCCGATCCGCACAAAGAGACTGTATATCGCTCAAAGCTGCAGCGCAGCGCTCCAGCAGCAGGGGGCTTTCAAACAGGCTGCCGCAGCTGGGGGAACACAGGCAAAGGCGGGGAAATACGGTGATGTCGCTGTCTCCCATAGAATGATCAGCCAGCAGGGCCTTGCATTCCTCCAAACAATCTTGAGGATTGCCGCAGTTTACTTTGTTGATGGCGGCGGTTAATCGAATGATACTGTTCACGTCGTCTTCCTCCGTCTGCACTGTCTGTTTTGCCGTCTTTGGTCAAGAGAGTGTGTGCTGGGTCAGCCGTTATGCCAAACTCTGTAGCAAGCGTTTCTTCGATGCTCTATTACAGGTCGCTTATCATAACAGCATTACAATTCGTTATGGCTATTATACCACAGAAAACAAAAGGTTCATCCGAATTTTTACATCCAAAACCGAAAGCTTTTTTCTAATTTTATCTCCAAAGATGTGCAACTGCCTGGAATTTGTGCTATAGTTTAAATTGATGTTCTGATGTTAGGAGGTGCCCGATGTACCATAATCTTTTTGATAGCCATATCCACTCAGATAACTCGCACGATGGTCATCATTCCGTAATGTACATGGCGGAACGGGCCCAAAGCTTGGGTATGATGGGAATCGCCGTTACCGATCATGCAGATTGTCACAAACTTGGCGAGCCTGGATATATAAACCGAATCCTTCAGTCCATCTTTGATGTAACCAAAGCAAAAGTGGCTTTCCGCCACCGCATGACTTTTGGCGTAGGAATTGAAATCGGAGTGGACGGGCATCCTACGGCAGCCGATAAGCTGGTAAAATCCTATTCCTTTGACTTTGTGCTGGGAGCTATTCACCATAACAAAGAGGGGATGGGCTATTGTAGCGCCCCTTATGATACCAATACACCGGAGCAGAACAAAGTTCTGCTGGACAGTTATTTTGAAAATATGCTGGAAATGGTTGCGTGGGGAGGTTTTGACAGCTTGGCTCACCTTACCTATCCGCTGCGCAGCGCTGCACGCCTGAATGTCGCCTTGGATCTGGAACCCCACAAAGAACAGATCGACGCAGTTTTGAAGGGACTGGTGGAAAAGGGAAAGGCCCTGGAAATCAATTCTTCCGCACTGAGATCCCCCTTGGAAGATTTAATGCCGCCCTTCTGGATTTTACAACGCTTTCGGGAATTGGGTGGCCAGTATATCACCATTGGCTCCGACGCCCACCGGGTAGATCAGGTAGGGTTTGGCATTCAGCAGGCGATGGATGCACTGCATCATGTAGGCTTTGAGTACTTTGCCTTTTATCGGGCACGCAGGCCCATTATGCTGCGGGTTGTGTAATATCCAAGGTTTTTTGCATACCATAACCCGACAGGGACATTCTAAAAAATTGTGTTAGAATGAAAATACTATACAGGGAAGGACAGATGCAACTCCATGACCGCAAAACGCTCCAACAAGGAGTATACCAACGAATCCATTTCGGCATTAAAGGGAGCTGATCGGGTGCGCAAGCGCCCCGGTGTCATCTTCGGCTCCGACGGGTTGGATGGCTGCCAACACGCTGTTTTTGAAATACTTTCCAACTCGGTGGACGAGGCCAGAACAGGATTTGGAAATAAAATTATTGTGAGTAAGTTTTTAGATGGCTCCATTGAGGTACAGGACTTTGGCCGAGGGATTCCGGTGGACTGGAACCAGAATGAGGAGAAGTACAACTGGGAACTGATTTTTTGTGAGCTATACGCCGGCGGAAAATTTGACGCCGAGGATTACGGCTACTCTCTGGGGCTGAACGGACTGGGCCTTTGTGCGACCCAGTACGCCTCGGAATATATGGATGTAGAGATTTTTCGGGAGGGGCATCGGTACACCCTCCACTTTGAGCACGGTGAAATAGTAGGGGAAATGAAAAAAGAGCCGGTAAGCGGCAAAAAAACCGGCACAACCATCCGTTGGAAGCCGGATATTCAGGTATTTACCGAAATTGATGTGCCCAGGGAGTACTTATCGGATATGCTCAAGCGGCAGGCTGTGGTCAACGCAGGCCTTACCTTTTTGCTGCGCATCCAGCAGGAGACAGGAAGCTGGGATGAGGAGACCTTTTACTACCAAAATGGCATTGTGGACTATATCGGAGAGTATGTGGGCGAGGACAGTCTGACCCCCATTCAATTTTTGGAAGGGGAGAGGGTAGGCCGGGACCGGAAGGACAAGCCCGATTACAAGGTTAAGCTAAATGTGGCCTTTTGTTTTTCCAACAAGCTCAAGCTACTGGAATATTACCATAACTCCAGCTTTCTGGAACATGGAGGCAGTCCCGACCGGGCGGTAAAAAGCGCCTTTGTGTATCAAATTGACGCTTACCTCAAACAGAGCAACAAATACCTGAAAAACGAGAGCCGCATCACCTTTCAGGATGTGGAGGATTGCCTGGTGTTGCTTTCCTCCTCCTTTTCCACCGTCACCTCTTATGCCAATCAGACCAAGAAGGCCATTTCCAACAAGTTCATCTACGAGGCCATGAACGAATTTTTGCGCCATTCTTTGGAGGTTTACTTCATTGAAAACCCGGAGGATGCCGCCAAGATTGCCGAGCAGGTTCTGATCAACAAGCGCAGCCGGGAAAACGCCGAGCGCACCCGCCTCAACCTGAAAAAAAAGCTGGCAGGCAATTTGGACGTTATGAGCCGGGTGCAAAAATTTGTGGATTGCCGCAGCAAGGATCTTTCCAAGCGAGAAATCTATATCGTGGAGGGAGATTCTGCTTTGGGGGCCTGTAAACTGGGCCGGGACAGCGAGTTTCAAGCCATTATTCCGGTGCGGGGCAAGATTCTAAACTGCCTCAAGGCAGATTATGGCAAAATCTTTAAAAATGATATTATCACCGATATCATCAAGGTGCTGGGCTGTGGGGTAGAAGTCAAAAGCAAGCACAAGGAACTTGCCTCCTTTGATCTTTCCGGTCTGCGCTGGAGCAAGGTTATCATCTGCACCGATGCCGATGTGGACGGTTTCCAGATACGTACCTTAATTCTTACCATGCTTTACCGCCTAACCCCTACGCTGATTCAAAAGGGGTATGTCTACATTGCCGAATCTCCCCTTTACGAAATCAACACAAAAAACAAAACCTACTTTGCCTACTCGGATGCTGAAAAGGCTCGAATTTTGGAGGAGCTGGGGACAGAAAAGTTCACCATCCAACGGTCCAAGGGCCTTGGCGAAAACGAGCCAGAAATGATGTGGCTGACCACCATGAATCCGGCTACCCGTCGCCTCATTCAAGTGACCCCCGCCGATGCACAGGAAACCTCCCGGATGTTTGATGTTTTGCTGGGAGATGATCTGGCCGGGCGCAAAGAATATATTACAACGGTAGGCCCGGATTATCTGGATGTGGCGGATGTGAGCTGACGGGCGCAGGACAGGTCGGATGCTCGCCAATCAAGAGGATTTATGAGGAGAGTGAATCTGTAAGATGCCACCCAAAAAGGGCTCCAAAGAGCCCATGCGCAAACAGGGCTCGCAGGAAAATGCGGTGATTGAGAACGCAGGGGTTGTACTCAGTCAGCCCATTACCGAGACTCTGGAAAAAAACTACATGCCCTACGCCATGAGCGTTATCATTTCTCGGGCCATCCCAGAAATTGACGGTTTTAAACCATCCCACCGCAAACTGCTCTACACCATGTACAAAATGGGGCTGCTCACCGGCGCCAGAACCAAATCCGCCAACATCGTGGGTCAGACCATGCGGCTCAACCCTCATGGAGATCAGGCCATCTACGAAACCATGGTGCGTCTAACCCGGGGCAATGAAGCTTTGCTTCACCCTTATGTGGATTCCAAAGGAAACTTTGGAAAAGCCTACTCCCGGGATATGGCTTATGCTGCCTCCCGGTATACCGAGGCCAAACTCGCCCCCATTGCCCGAGAGTTGTTTGCTGATATTGACAGCGATACCGTAGACTTTGTGGACAACTACGACAATACCATGAAGGAGCCAACGCTTTTTCCCGTTACCTTTCCATCGGTACTGGTCAACGCCAATATGGGCATCGCCGTGGGAATGGCAAGCTCCATCTGCTCCTTTAACTTGACCGAGGTCTGTGAAACCACAGTGGCTTTGATGAGGGACCCGGACCACGATATTCTTTCCACCCTTAAGGCGCCGGATTTTTCCGGCGGCGGCTATGTTGTCTACCGGGAAGAGGAGATGCGCAAAATTGTAGAGACCGGCCGAGGCAGTATGAAAATTCGGGCCAGGTATTCCTACGATAAGGCAAACTCCTGCATCGAAATCACCGAAATTCCCCCCACCACCACGGTAGAAGCCATTATGGATAAGGTGGTGGATTTGATGAAAGGCGGCACGGTTCGGGAAATTGCCGATATGCGGGATGAAACCGACCTTTCCGGTCTAAAGCTCACCATCGATCTGCGCAGGGGAGTGGATCCCGACAAACTGATGCAAAAACTGTTTGCCCTTACCCCCTTGGAAGATAGCTTTTCCTGCAACTTCAACATCCTTGTCGGAGGCACTCCCCGGGTGATGGGAGTGCGGGAAATCTTGCAGGAATGGTGTGCCTTCCGACAGGAATGCATCAAGCGCAGAACCTATTTCAACTTGACCCAAAAGAAGAAAAACCTTCACCTTATGCTGGGTTTGCGCAAGATCCTGCTGGATATTGACAAAGCCATCAAGATCGTCCGGGAAACCCAGCAGGAGCGGGAAGTAGTCCCCAATCTGATGATCGGCTTTGGCATTGATGAAGTACAGGCAGAGTATGTCGCAGAAATCAAGCTGCGTAATTTGAACCGGGAGTACATTCTCAGGCGCACCCAAGAAGTGGACAGTCTCAAAAAAGAAATTGCCGATCTGGAAGATATTTTGGCCAGCCCTCGCCGGCAGCGCACCATCATTGCCCGGGAGTTGGGGGAAGTGGTAAAAAAATACGGGCAACCCCGCAAAACACTTCTCTATTATCCCGGCGATGAGGATGAAGAAGTATTTGTAGAAGAAGTAGCCGATTATCCCGTTCACTTGTTTTTCACCAAGGAGGGTTACTTTAAAAAGATTACCCCTCAATCCCTGCGGATGAGCGGGGAACAGAAGCTGAAGGAAGGGGATATCCTGACGCAGGAGCTGCTTTCCAGCAACACCGCACAGCTTTTGTTCTTTACCGACCGGCATCAGGTGTATAAAGCAGATGCCTCGGACTTTGCCGATACCAAAGCCAGCGTTTTGGGAGAGTATATTCCTGCCAAGCTGGGGATGGATGAAGGAGAAAATGCCATTTATATGGCAGTCACCAAGGATTATACCGGGTATGTCCTTTTCTTTTTCGAGAACGGCAAGGTAGCCAAGGTAGACCTTTCCAGCTACGCCACCAAAACCAAGCGCAAAAAGCTGCTAAGCGCCTATTCGGACAAGTCACCCTGTGTTGCCATTTATCAAATTGAAGAAGACCGGGAGTTCTTGCTGCGGGCCAACAACGAACGCTCTCTGCTGATGCACTCCGGCGCTCTGGCATCCAAGGCCACCAAGAACGTTCAGGGCGTTCAGGTGATGACCCTGCGCAAAAACCTTCTGGAAACCGTTTTGCCCTACCGGGAAGGGATGCTGGAAAATCCCCACCGATTCCGCACCAAAACTTTGCCCAGCACAGGTTCCTTTCTAAAACCGGAGGATAAAGGGGAGCAGCTTCACTTCTAACGAAAGAAATTGTTGTAAATAGAATCCGGGTTGCCGTCCCAGTGGACAGCAGCCCGGATTTTGATTGGTTTTTGTATCGGACATTAACCTTTAAGCAAGGCTCTGCGCTCCCGATAATCAGGCAAAATGCTGGAGACCAGAGCGTAAAAATCAGGCCCATGGTTTTTATGGAGCATATGAGCCAGCTCATGAACGACTACATAGTCAATGGCTTCTTGGGGGTATGCCATCAAGCGGCAAGAAAAGCAGAGCCGGTTTTGATAGCTGCAGCTGCCAAAGCGGGTTTTGGCGGCGGTGATTTTTACTCCGGCAGGGGAGAGACCCATGATGTTGGCATAGTATTCCACCCGTTTTGGAATATGCTGTTGTGCTTGTTGTGTCAGGGCGGCCAGTTCTTCTGCTGTCGGTTCCGGGCGGGTTAAAAGGCGCTGGCGCTGTACCATTTGTTGCTTGGAAATCCAAGCGCTTTTTTGGAGCAAAAAGCGTTCAATTTCCTTGAAAGGAAGTTTCATAGGAGCTCGCACCACAACGGTTCCATCCCGCAATATTTCAATCGCCAGCGTTTTGCGCTTGGAACGCTTTAGCTCATACTCCATGGTTTCGCTCCTTTTTACAATCTATAGGAAGTATACCATAGATTCCATGGAAAGAGGAGAGGGTAATAAAAAGTCATGTTATTTCGCTAAATAAAAATTTAATGAAATAAAGGGGAGGGGTGGCTTTGCATAGCCCCAGGGTTTGTCTGGAGATGTAGAGCTGATATAGATTATATTCAATTGTTTAAGATAAAACAATTTTAATATTATTATGATATTTTTTTATCCAACATTGACTTTTTCTTAATTTGCTTTAATAATTATATGCGGGGCACGATTTAATTCTCTGACATTGGTTCTGGACAATGACCCAAGAGATTCCGCTCTTTTTCCCGATTGGGCCTGATGCGAAATCGCAGAGGGCCTGTTTTCTTATGGGATCGAAAATATGTTATCCAAGGAAGAAGCGAGGCAAAAACAAGATGAAACGGGCTGTAAAAGCGTAAAGAAGGAGAAAGTGCTGTGCAAAAGAAATATGGAACCTTTCCGGTAAGCAGCAAATTGTTTTTGGCAACCTTTGGCATGACACTGGTTTTAATTGTTGTGGTGTGGAATACCATCTATAAAAACTACGCCCAGGTATTAAAAGACAATGAAATTAAATACAACCTGCTGGCCAGTGACAAGACAAAATCCCAATTTGATTTTACCATTACTTTGATTCAAAACACCACAGCCACCCTTGCCGCCAACGCAGACATTCAAGCGGAGCTAAACAGAGTTTACGATACCGGCCTTGACGTTGAGGAAAATCCTCAGGTCCGCGAAGAAATTGAACTTTTGCTAAACAGTGTGCTGGAAATGCAGTCCTACATTATGGATATTCATGTGATCACCTTAAGCGAGAATGTGGTATTTTCCAGCTTTCCTGGAGTGGATGTCAGAGGGCTTTACAATACCTACGGTGCCTATTTTAATCGGGCTATCCAAGAGGATCAGAGCGAGTTCTGGCTGGGGGGCTACGACCGAACCATGTCTTACATCCAGCCTATCTACCACCTAAATCCCCGAGCGGTGATGGGGTTAATAGTCATCAACATCAATTACGACTTTGTGCGGGAGATGTTTATGGCTTCTGCCATTCAGGCCAACGAGCGGATTTTAATTGTCAACTCCGAGGGACAGATTATCTTCAATTTTCCCCATTTTACTTCCTATACCCCTTTTCTGGAGTCCCACCCCGAAATTCTCATTCCCGATCACTTGCAGATGGAGGGAAAGGTGTTCGGCCAAGACAGCATTATTGTTTCGGAGACCATTAATATGGCGGACTGGAAAATTATCCGCCTGATTGATATGGAAAGCATTACGGCAGAAACCAGCCGGGTCAGCCGATTGCTGCGACTGGTGCTGATGGCCAGTGCGGTCACTTCCCTCTTTTGCAGCCTGACACTTGCCCGGCTGATTACCAAACCGATACGCCGCCTGCGGGATGCTTGTCAGCGGGTGGAGCAGGGAGATTTGACCACCAGAGTGGAAATTCGCTCCCGAGATGAAATGGGGAATTTGGGCAGAACCTTTAATATGATGATTGCCCAGCTTCGAGAGTCCTTTGAAAAGGAAATGCAGGACCAACAACGCAAGGCAGAGATGCAGTTCCAGATTCTTCAGGCCCAGATTAACCCTCATTTTCTTTACAATACCCTTGATTCCATCAAATGGATGGCAGTTATGCAGAATGCCAACAACATAGCCGAAATGAGCACCTCTCTCATCCATTTGCTCAAATATAACCTTGCCCAGCCAGATGCCAACACGACCTTGCAGGACGAAGTAGAAAGCGTCAAAAACTATGTGCGCATTCAAAAGTTTCGCTATTCTGACAACTTTGATCTGACCACCCGCCTGGACCCGGAAACCCTCCATTGTAAAGTGTTGCGGTTTATGCTGCAGCCCTTGGTAGAAAACAGCATTCTCCACGGATTCGATAATCTGGACGCCCGCTATCAAATCAGTATTGCTTCCTTCTTTTCCGACGATTGCCTACATATCAAGGTAATTGACAACGGCTCGGGGATGAACCCGGAACAAACTCGGCAGATCAACGAAGGATGGGATAAGGGAACGAGATTTAATAAAAATATAGGAATTCAAAACATTCGGGAACGTATTCAGCTCCACTTTGGAAAGGAGTATGGGTTGACCTACAGCAGTGAACCCTATGTAGGTACCATAGCGGAACTGATTCTACCCGTTATTCCAGGGGATGATTCGCCTATGGAGGAGAAAGGAGAAATACTGTCGTGAAACGGGTTTTAATTGTGGATGACGAATATTTGGTGCGTTTGGGGCTAAAAACCACCATTGATTGGGAGGCTCATGGCTACCGGATTGTAGGCGAGGCGGCCAACGGTAAAGAAGCCTTGGAGCTGTTCGATCTGGTAAAACCGGATATCCTGATGACCGATATTAAAATGGCGGTGATGGATGGCCTGGAACTGCTTTCCGGGATTAAAGAGATGGGCAGACGAGTTCAAGTAGTGATTTTAAGCAATTACGACGACTTTTCGTACGCCAGAAAAGCCATGGCTCTGGGAGCCTCCCGCTATCTTTTAAAATCGGAAATCAGTGAAAGCACCTTGATTGAAATGCTCCATTCGCTGCGGTTGGAGGAAAAAGAGGATGGAGGAGTGTCTGACGATTTGGAGTCGGCCCGGCGAAAATACCTTCAGGAACAATTGTTTGGATTTTCTGCCGATGCCAACATTGATCCGGCTCTTCTCTCCCCTCCCCCTCCCGAACTGTTTCCCAATCCGCCTTACATAGCCATTAAGTGCGGTTGCCTTTCCCCCACCTTTGAGGATGCTCCGGATATGCCCTTTAAAAACCCTGCAGTCCATTGTGGCTTCCTCCTTTGATTTTGAGGATGTCACCTGTTGTACGGCGGTGTTTAAAAGCAGCTTTTACCTTACCATGCTCTGTTCGGTCAAAAAGCTGGAACCTCAGTATATGGAGCGGATGAAAGAGCACTGCCGGATGATGATACGCAACATTCACAATTATCTGGATTTTGAAGTGCGACTGGGGTTGAGTGCGCTGGGAGATGGAATGGACTTTCCCAAGCTATTGGCCCAAGCGGAGGAGGCTAGAAAGTATAGCTTTTTTTACCCAAAACTCTATTACCGTCTATAAAGAAAGGTCTGCGGTTCCGAATTTAATAGGGACCCGGGTCAATCACTCCAAAGTCAAACGACTGGTGGGAGCCAAGAATAGAGCCCATTTAACGGAATACATCCATCAGGTTTTTTCCAAACTGGAGGCACAGCGGTATTATCCCGCCGTCAAAAGCGCCTTTGTGGACTTTCTCTCGGTGGCAAAGTCCATTTGCGACGAGCGGAACCTCGATCTTTCCACTGGGTTGAATGAGGTAAAGTTCGATTACGACAACCTCAGCCGAATTCCCTTCTTTGGAGCATGCAAAGCTCTATTTGCTGGACATCTACTCCACCATCCTGGACGCCATACACAGCAACAACAGCAGCTACAGCTATACCATCCGCAAGTGCATGGAATACATCGAAGAAAACTATGCCCTTAATATTTCACAGGAGGATGTGGCCAAAGCGGTAGAGATCAGCAGCAGCTATCTCTCTATGATTTTTAAGCAGGAGACCGGCATTAATTTTGTTGCCTATCTCAATAAAGTCCGTATCGAAAAAGCAAAGGAGCTCCTCAAAGGCACCAATTTAAAAATTTACGAGATTGCCGAAAAGGTAGGGTTTGCCAGTCCCTATTATTTTAGCCGCGTCTTCAAGGATTTGGTGGGCTGTTCCTGCAAAGAATATCGGGACGAGCTTTACAATAGTTAAGAATAACTAGACAATATGTATAAAAATCAATTCTGTAACCGTTTGAATTTAATTTGTTACATACATATTTTGCCTAAAAATTTTGATAACTATCTTAAAATATTTACTGTTTGTTAAGGAGTTGTCAAACCTCTCATAAAAGATTGCTGAATTTCAAAAATATCTGCATTTCTATTTCATTGGACTTTTTCTACAATAAAGTTCAAGGCAAGATTGGAAGCCGCATGTTGACATTGACAAGGAATAAGGAGGTTATTGATCCATGAGTCAGACCAAGCACTTTAAACAGGGTATTTCTCTTTTCCCTGGTTCTTGCTATGGTGATCGGATTGTTTGCGGGATGCGGAGGTTCCGCTCAAACTCCCCCCAGCAGCAGTTCGGCTGCCGCCGGTAGCAGTGCTGCTGCTCCTGCTCCTCAGACCAATGTGTCCGAAGCTCAGCAACAGGCTCAAAGCTCCGACCAGTTCAATTGGAAGCAGTATGAGGGTTCTACCGTTAAGGTTAGCTTTGTACAGCATACTGTAGCCGATGCCATTGTTTCCAAGCTGCCCGAGTTCACCGAAAAAACCGGCATCAAAGTAGAGTATTCCATTACTCCCGAGGCCAGCTACTTCGATAAGCTTTCCACCTCCCTGTCCAGCCGTAGCGGTGACCCGGATCTGTTCATGTCCGGAGCCTATCAGCTTTGGGACTACTCCACCGCAGGCTTTGTAGAGGATCTGGACAACTACCTGAGCGATCCTTCCAAGATTACTTCCGACTACGATTTTGAGGACATTGTTCCCAGTGCCGTGGCTGCCCTGAGATGGAACGGCATTCCCGGATACCCTGTGGGAGAAGGTGCCCAGCTTGCTCTGCCTCTTGCCTTCGAAATTTACTCTCTGGCATATAACAAACGTGCCTTTGCCGAAAACAATCTGGAAGTTCCCAAAACCTATGATGAACTGCTGAAAGTTTGCGACGCCCTGCAAGAGTGGAACGGACCCGGCTCCTACGCCATCGCTCTGCGCGGCGCTCGTGACTGGGGCACCATCCATCCCGGATACATGAGTACTTATGCCAACTTTGGTGCCGTGGACTTCATTCAGCAGGACAACAAGCTGATTTCCATGGTCAACTCCCCCGAAGCCATTGCCATGACCGAATTCTGGGTAGAGCTTATTAAGCGTGGCGGATCCAGCTCTTGGTCCAACTATACCTGGTACGAGGCAGGCGCCGATCTGGGTGCCGGCAAAGCAGCCATGATGTTTGACGCTGACAACAACGGCATTCACCAGAACTGGGACGGCGCTTCCCAAGAGGCCGGAAACATTGCCTGGACTGTGATGCCGGTTGCCAAGGAAGGCGATACCCCCAATTCCAACTACTGGACCTGGGCTATGGCTATGAACAGCGCTTCCAAGAACAAGGACGCTGCGTGGATGTTCCTGATGTACTTTACCAGCAAGGAATTTGCCCACTACGCTTCTGTGGACATGAACAGCTTAGACCCTGCCAGAACCTCTGTTTGGGAATCTGAGGGCTTTAAGAGCAAGATGGCCAAACAGCCTGGCTATATTGAAACCTTTAACGCTACCATCGACAGCACTACCATTCTCTTCACTCCTCAGCCCTATTTCTTCGAGACCACAACCGAATGGGCCGCTACCTTGCAGGATATCGTTGCCGGACAGTATAAATCGGTCGAAGAAGGTATGAACGCTCTCAAAGCAAAAATCGACAAGGCTGTATCGGATATTGACCTGTCAGATTATTATTAAACCGGCCAATCCTGAGCGACTAAGATCTGCCGTATCCGGGAACTCCGGATACGGCAGATTTCAAAAGCAAACATTTTACCTTTCCATTACAAAGGGGGAACCCCAATGCAAAAACCGAATGTCTCCCATTCAGACATCAATTATAACGAGGTGCCCAAAAAGATTCGAATGCGCCCCTACTACATTATTGCGCCGGGGCTTTTGATTCTCATCGGCATCATGATCCCGTTTTTAACGGCAATATTTCTCTCTCTCACCAACTATTCCTTCCGGCTTCCCAACTGGAAATTTATTGGACTGAAAAACTGGATCGGCACCCTGAGCGACCCCAGCTTCTACCATGCCTTGTGGGTGACCATAAAGTACGCTGTATTCTCCACCGGAACACAAATGATTTTAGGTACCATTATCGCTTTGCTGTTGCGCAAAGATACCCGGTTCAGCCGCATCCTCAAGGTGCTGTTTACCTTCCCGCTCATGGTTGCCCCGGCGATCGCCGTTCTAATCTGGCAGCTGATGACCTCTAACTCCATCGGTGTGCTGGAAAAACTGCTGAATATCTTTGGAGTATTTGGATTTCCCTGGGCATCCAGTCACTCGACAGCCATGTTTACCGCGGTATTAATCGACACTTGGGTCAACACGCCCTTTATTCTGCTTCTGGTTCTAGCAGGGCTTCAATCTCTCCCCAAGTCTCCTTTTGAGGCTGCCGAAGTAGACGGCGCCAGCCGCTGGTTTATCTTCAAAACTCTCACCCTTCCCATGCTCAAACCCTTTATGTACATTGCGCTGCTGTTTCGGTTGATGGCTTCGCTTCAGGAGTTTGGTATCATCTACGCACTGACCAAGGGTGGCCCGGGGGACACTTTGATGAACATTTCTCTCACCGGCTATATGACCGCCTTCCAATATCAGAGATTGGGGTCGGCTCTTCCCTATTTGCTGGTACTGTGGACAGTGGTCAATCTTTCAGCCAAGTTTTTGGTCAAGCGTCAACGCAAATTGGCCAAACAGGCACAGGGTTACTGATAAGGAGGGAAACTCATGTCGCAGCAAACCCAACTGGTGGACTCCAACCAAAATCGCAAATTCATGATAATTTTGGAGGATTTTGGGCGCAATCTGGGATTGACCCTCTATGCCCTGTTTGCCCTGTTTCCATTGGTATGGATGGTGATCTGCTCTTTTAAGGCAGATGCCGAAATGTACAACACTGTTTTTGTGTTTACCCCCACTTTGGATAACTACAGAGCTGTTCTGCTGGGAACGGACTATTTCAAGGCGTTTTTTCAAAACCTGGTGGTTTCCGGTGGCGCTGTACTGGTTACTGTGGTGGCAGGGGTTCCGGCAGCCTATGCCTTGGCCCGGTATGACTTTAAAAAGAAGGAAGACGTGGCTTTTCAGATTCTTTCCTTCAAATTTGCCCCTGAAATTATGGTCATTCTCCCGGTGTTTCTCATCTTCCAGAAAATCGGCCTGTACGACACCTATTTTGGCCTGATCTGGGTCTATCAGCTGATCACCATGCCTCTGCTCATCTGGGTGGTACGCGGTTATTTCGAGGATATCAGCGTGGAGGTGGAGCAGGCAGCCCAACTGGACGGCTACCAATGGTTCGATGTCTTTTTCAAAACATTGGTTCCCCTCATTAAGCCCGGTCTTGTGGCATCGGGGCTGCTGGCCTTTATCTTTGCTTGGAACAGCTTTACCTTCCCGTTGGTGCTCAGCGGATTTAACATTCAAACCATTACAATTACATCTCTGCGCTACATTGCTTCGGACACGGTACACTACGGACAGGTGGCGGTGGCTGCTCTGATTGCGGTTCTGCCAGAAATCATCGCCTGCCTCTTTATTCAAAAGCATCTGGTTCGGGGCCTGAGTTTCGGCGCCGTCAAGGGATAAATGGAGGGATCACATGGCTCGCATAACTCTGGAGCGCATTGTCAAGCGTTACGGGAAAAAGGTGGCTCTTGACGGGCTGGATTTGGATATACAGGACAATGAATTTTTTGTTCTGTTCGGCCCGGCGGGAGCTGGAAAAACAACACTGCTCAAAATCATTGCTGGTGTGGAGTTCCCTCAGGAGGGGCTGATAAAAATCGGAGACGAAATCGTCAATCACGTCGAACCCATGTACCGCAACGTGTCCATGGTGTTTGAAAACTATGCCCTGTATCCCCACCTGAGTGTTTATGACAACATTGCTTCTCCCATGCGCAGCAAGCTTTACCGGCAGGACGAAGCCACCATCCGCCAACAGGTGGAGCGGGTAACCAAAATGATGAAAATCGACCATCTGTGGGAGCGCAAGCCCAGCCAGCTTTCCAACGGACAGCGGCAGCGGGTGGCCATTGGGCGGTGTTTGGTGCGAAACCCCAATGTGTTCCTGATGGATGAGCCTTTGGCCCACTTGGACGCCAAACTCCGCCACTTTATGAGGGGGGAGCTGAAAGAAATGCAAAGCTCCTTTAATTCCACCACCATCTACGTAACCCACGACTACATGGAGGCAATGTCCCTGGCTGATCGCATTGCCGTATTAAATCACGGAATAATTGAGCAGTTGGGCACCAGTCTGGAAATGTACTACACTCCCTGCAATGAATTTGTGGCCCGCCTGTTCGGAGAGCCGGAAATCAATATCTTCCCCGGTGAACTGGTGGAGGAAAATGGCTACCTGGGGGTAAGGGCTCTGGGGCAGCAGAAGGCTTTGCCCATGGAAGAAGATGCCGCCCATGTTTTGCGTAAAGCCCAGTATCGTCAGGTGGATGTTGGAATTCGGGGCAATGATATTGCGTTTTCCTTTACGCCTCAGGAGGACTTTTTGGCAGGTATTGTTTATGCCAACGAGCCTATCGGCAACAAGGTGGTCATGACGGTGGACATCAACGGCACCCACCTCTCCCTTGTGGCTCCCAACGATACGCAGGCCAGCATCGACCAGCCTGTTTATATTCGGCTCAACATGAAAAACGCCATCTTTTTTGACGGGCAAACCCAAAAGTATATCATTCGCAGTCAGGCAGAAAGCCATATCCGCCCTCAGGGCATGACAATGAGTGAAAGGGGGTAAGGGAATTGGCACAGCTGGTACTGGAAAACATCTATAAGCGCTACGACAATCAGGATAAAAAACTGTTCCGAAAAAAGAAACAGCTCAATGACTATGCTGTCAACAACCTATCTTTTACTTGCAATGACGGCGAATTTATCGGTATTTTAGGGCCTTCCGGATGTGGTAAATCCACCACCCTGCGCATGATTGCAGGACTGGAAGAAATCACAGCCGGAAACGCCTATATTGGCAACGTGCGCATCAACGATCTCAAGCCAAAGGACCGCAACATTGGCCTGGCCTTTGAGGATTACGCCCTCTACCCTCCCCTGACGGTTTACGAAAATTTGGCCTTTAATATGCGGGCTAAGGGGAAATCGGACGAGGAGATAAAAAAAGCTGTAGAATATGTGGCCCCCCTTCTCAAGGTGGATGACCTGCTGGATATGAAGCCCCCTGCCCTATCCGGCGGACAAAAACAGCGGGGTAAACATCGCCAGAGCCATTGTTCGCCGGCCGGGACTTCTTCTGCTGGATGAACCCCTAAGCCATCTGGACGGAAAAATGCGCCAGACCCTGCGGCATGAAATCAAGAGGATGCATCACGAAATCAAATGCACCACCATCATCGTCACCCACGACCAGATGGAGGCGATGTCGTTGGCAGACCGTATTGTCATTATGAAGGACGGGGAGCTTCAGCAAATGGGCACCCCTCTGGAGGTGTACGACAACCCCGCCAACGAATTTGTAGCCGGATTTATCGGGGAGCCCCCCATGAACCTGCTTCGCTCCACCATTGTAAAAACAGGCCGGGGCTTTCTGTTCACCTTTGCCGACAGTGATTTGCGAGTGGAGGTGCCGGAGCGGTACGATGCTCTCATTCATGACGGCATGGAGGTAACCCTGGGAGTCCGCCCGGTGGACGTAAGGGTGGCAAAATCAGAAAACGCAGGCAGCTTTGTACCCATTGCCTTTTATGAAAATTTAGGCGATGAGCGCAGAATCGGCGTGCGGGTGGGTGCTGCGTTGCTAAACATGGCCACCCCGGATGCCGTATATTTTGAACGAGGCCAAATGGTGCAGCTGGAATTCAAGGCAGAAAAAACCCATTTATTCCATCCTCAAACCGGGGAGCGGATTCGCTAAATTGATTGATAGAAAGGTGATACAGCCATGAGTATACCCAAAACCATGAAAGCTTTGGTAGCTTACGGAAGCGACGATTACAGGCTGGAGCTTGCCTACCCCACTCCCACCTGCGGACCGGACGACATCATCATCAAAACAGAAGCCTGCGGAATCTGTGCCGGAGATTTAAAATGCTCCCACGGAGCTGCCATGTTCTGGGGAGATGAGATGCAGCCCTCTTGGGTCAAACCTCCCTTTATTCCCGGTCACGAGTTTTTGGGAACCATTGTAGAGCTGGGCGAAAACGTAAAAGGCTTTGAGATTGGGGAGCGCATCATCGCCGACCAGATTCTTCCCTGTGGGGAGTGCAAGTTTTGCACCTCGGGGCGGTACTGGATGTGCCAACCCCATAACATCTTCGGCTTCCAGTCCGAAAATAACGGCGGTATGGCAGAGTATGTCCGCTACCCCAAACACTCGGTGGTGCACAAGGTGCCCAAGAAACTGAGCCTGGAGGCTGCCCTGCTCATCGAGCCTTATGGCTGCTCCAAACACTGTGTCGACCGGGGCAATGTCCAGTGCGATGATGTGGTGGTGCTCTCGGGAGCAGGAACTCTGGGCCTTGGAATGGTCACCTATCTTCGTATGAAGAATCCCGCCAAGCTGATTGTACTGGATATGATTGACAGCCGCTTGGAAAAAGCCAAGGAGTTCGGTGCCGATTTGGTGATGAATCCCGGTAAAGAGGATGTGGTGGCCAAGGTGATGGAGTTGACCGACGGATACGGCTGCGATGTCTACATCGAAGCTACGGGGCACCCCTCCTCGGTTCTGCAGGGAATGAACATGATTCGCAAGCTGGGACGCTTTGTGGAGTTTTCAGTATTCTCCCAGCCCACCACTTTAGATTGGTCCATTATCGGGGACCGCAAAGAGCTGGATGTTTTGGGAGCCCACCTCTCTCCCTACTGCTATCCCTTTGTCATTGAGAACATTGCCAACGGAAACCTGAAAACCGACGGCGTTGTTTCGAGATGCTTTCCCATTGAGGAGTGGGAGCAGGCTTTTGAATACGCTACCGGAAAATATGGCGATTTAAAAGTTGCCATTACATTTTAACACGGAACCAAACAAACGGTTCTTTGATGTAGTTTGAGGAGAAATCATATGAAGCTGTGGCAACAGTGGCGACTTGGCATCTACGAAAAGGCTCTGCCCAATCATCTGGACTGGACGGAACGGCTGACCGAGGCCAAAGGGGCGGGTTACGATTTTATGGAGCTGAGCATCGATGAGTCGGACGCCCGCATCGCCCGGTTGGATTGGAGCCAACAAGAAATGGAGCAGGTTCTGTGGGCCAGCCGGCAAGCCGATCTTCCTATCGAGAGCATCTGCTTTAGCGCGCAGCGCCGCTTCCCTTTGGGAAGCGGCCTGCCCGGCGCAGAGGAACAAGCGCTTCAATTGCTGGCAAAAGCAGTCCGGCTGGCAGCTTTTATGGGAATCCGGATCATTCAGCTGCAAGGGTATGACTGCTACTACGGGGAAGTTTCCAGTGCCGCCACCAAAGAGCGGTTTCTGCGGAATTTGCGCAAGGGTGTGGCCTATGCCGCAAGCTATGGGGTGACTCTTGCTCTGGAAACCATGGAAAATGACTTTATGAACACCATCCAAAAGGCCATGTATTATGTGGAGGAAATAAATTCCCCCTACCTGCAGGTCTACCCCGACATCGGCAATATCTCCAATGCAACCCAATATGTTTGTCAGGACATCCGCACCGGAAAAGGTCATATTGCAGCGGCCCACCTCAAGGAGACGGTACCCGGAAAATACCGGGAGATTCCCTACGGCACCGGACAGGTAGCCTTTCCCTTTGCCATTCGCACCCTCTATGACCAAGGAGTGCGCCGATATGTGGCGGAATTCTGGCACCTGGGAGAAGAAAATTGGAAAGAAATTGCGAGGGAAAATCGGCTGTTCCTGCAGGAGCAGTTTGAGGCGGCCATGAAGCTATAAGTTAGGTATGAGGCTCTCATTGGCGGGTTTGGCCAACACACCCGAGAAAGGAGCGGTTATGAAACGCTACGCAATCGGTCTGGATAACGGAGGCACCGTCATCAAAGCGGCGGTATTTGATCTGCAGGGCCAGGAGATTGCCGTGGCCTCCCGGCAAACACCTATTTCCACCCCCCACCCCGGATACACCGAACGGGACATGGAGGAGCTGTGGCTTAGCAACTGTGCCTGCGTTCGGGATGTGCTGGAAAAATCGGCCATCGACCCCAACGCTGTCATCGGTGTGGCGGTCTGTGGCCACGGCAAGGGGTTGTATCCCTGGGGAAAAGACGGAAAACCTGCCTATCAGGGGATTGTATCCACCGATAACCGAGCTTGGAGATATCCCGAACAGTGGCGGCAGGACGGCACCTTCGAAAGACTATATCCTCAGCTTTGCCAACAATTAATGGCCTGTCAGCAGGTTTCCCTTCTCGCTTGGATGAAGGAGCATGAGCCAGAGGTCTACGACAACATCGAGTATGTGTTTTCCGTTAAGGATTACATACGGTTTCGCCTCACCGGAGTAGCCCGCAGCGAAGCCACCGACATTTCCGGTTCCGGATTGATGGATATCCGCCATGTCCGCTTTGACCCCAAGATGCTGGAGGCCTTTGGCATTGGAGAGGTGTATGAAAAACTTCCGCCTCTTTGTTATTCCAGCGAGGTGGCCGGATATGTGACTGCACAGGCATCTCAGCTGACGGGATTGCCCCAGGGAACACCGGTAGCCGGAGGTATGTTCGATATCGATTCCTGTGCCATTGCCTTGGATGTCACCCATCCCGAAGCACTGTGCACCATAGCGGGCACCTGGAGCATCAACGAGTTTATCTCTCGGGAGCCTATTGTGGATGGCAGCATTGCCATGAACTCCCTCTATGCCATACCGGGATACTACCTTATTGAGGAGTGCAGCGCCACTTCCGCCGGAAATCTGGAATGGCTGATTCAAAACTGTTTGGAGAACGAGCCCATTTCTAAGGGTAAGAAGCTGTATCAACATATTGATGATCTGGCGGCTTCGGTTCCCGCCGACAAATGCGATGTTTATTTTCTGCCCTTCCTCTATGGCACCAATGCCCATCCTTTGGGCAAAGGAGCTTTTGTGGGGCTGACCACCTACCATCGAAAAGCCCATATGGCTCGTGCTGTTTACGAAGGGGTCGCCTACTCTCACAAAACCCATATTGACCGGCTGCTGTCGGCGCGGACCCCTCCCAAAACCATTCGCATGGCGGGCGGAGTGGTCAACTCCCCCTTCTGGGTGCAGATGTTTGCCGATGTCCTGGGCTTCCCCATCGAGACGGTGCGGGTCAAGGAGCTGGGAGCTCTTGGATGCGCCATGGCAGCAGCGGTGGCTGCAGGCGTTTATCTAAATTATCCCGAAGCAGCCAGAGAAATGGTTCGCATCCACGCCACCGTGGAACCAAGAGAAGAGATGACCAAAATCTACCGGGAAAAATATGAAAAATACCGGGCAGTCAGCGCGGCGCTGGATACGATATGGGAGCGCTTTGCCGTTTGAAGGAGGGGACATGATGCTGAATTATTTAAAGCAGGCAGTATATGAGGCCAATATGCTTCTGCCAAAATACGGTCTTGTCACCTTTACCTGGGGGAATGTCTCCGCCATTGAAAGGGTAAGCGGTCTGGTAATCATCAAACCTTCTGGCGTGGAGTATGAGGAGATGACACCGGAGGATATGGTTGTGGTGGATTTGGAGGGGAACCGGGTAGATGGTAAATTAAACCCTTCCTCCGACACCATGACACACCTTTGTCTTTACCGTGCCTTTCCCAAAATTGGGGGCATAGTACACACCCATTCCCCGTGGGCTACCGCCTTTGCCCAAGCTGGCAGACCAATTGTAGCCTATGGAACCACGCAGGCCGATTACTTTTACGGGGATGTTCCCTGTACCAGAAGCATGACCGAGGAAGAAATTAGCAAGGATTATGAATGGAACACCGGAAAAGTGATTGTAGAGACTTTTTCCGGGCGGGAGGCAGACCAGATGCCAGGTGTGCTGGTGCGCAATCATGGGCCTTTTGCCTGGGGCGAAGACCCCATGGACGCCGTACACAACGCCGTAGTTTTAGAGGAGATCGCCCAAATGGCGTTCCATGCCTATATGCTCAATCCGGGGCTTCCTCGGATGCCTCAAGAACTGATGGATAAACACTACCTGCGCAAGCATGGCAAGGATTCCTATTACGGTCAAAAAAGTCTGGTGTAATCAAAAAAGTCGGAGTATACCTCCGACTTTTTCCTTACTGCTTATGGATTGCAGATCAGACCTCCATTGTTTTAGGCTGCTTATTGACCGTATACACATTATAAATCAATAGCGTTCCAAGCACCACAACACAGCCCATGACCGAAAGAGCAGAAATCCGCTCCCCTAAAAACAGAAAGGTCCAAACGGGTGCCATAACCGGTTCTGACATGGTAATAAAATTTGCTTGCAGCGCAGAAGTGTGCTTAATCCCTACGGCAAAGCACAGCCATGCCCCAATGCCACTGAGGGACGCAAAAACAAGCAGAAACGCCCATTCGGATGGCGTAGTGCTATGTACTGTTTCGTTGATCACCAAGAAAGGGACAAAAAACAAATAAAAGGCATTGCCGATCAACAGAGATTCCAGCGGCTCGGCTCCTTCTTCCTTACTCAAAAAGAAAACACCTGCAAAGAACCATGCAGAAATCAGCGCAAAGATGTTGCCCAACATGCCTCCCCCGCCCAAATTGCCCATAAAGGTCAGGGCCATGCCGGCAAACAGACATACACAAGCAATGGATTCGGGTTTGGTGGGTCTTTTTTTGGCCAACAGCACATTGAACAAAATAATATTTAAGGGAGATGTTTGTTGCAGAACGGCTGCATTGGCTGCCGTGGTATACTTATTGGCACACAAAAAAAATACGCCTTGCACAAAATAGCAAAAACCTGCCAATACCCTCTGCCGGTTTAACTTGATTTTTCGTCCCCGAAGCAGGAAAGCGGATACCGCCAAGGCAATGACACCTCGCAGCGTTGCAAGGCACAAGCCGTTCCAGGCTACACTTTTGGTGAAAAGACCGCCGGTACTCCACATAAGAGCCGATAAAAATAGAAACAGCGGCGCCATTGTTTTGTTTTTTAGTTCCAACATTTAAAGTGCGATCCTTTCCTGTGAAGGCTTGTATGAGAGCTCCACCCTCTCATGCAGGCCTTCATTTTAATGTTTTACAATGCTTTTACCTTCCCACTCCGGATCGGGTTCTACGCCTAAAATATCCACAATGGTAGGCGCAATATCCCGGATATCAAAGTGTTCCAGCTCCTTCCCTTTTGGAAAGAGCCTACTCTTAAACACTACAGGGATGGTCATATCTTCGGGAATATCGTCGCCATGGCGGCGGTTATGACCACCATGGTCAGCCGTGACAATGACTGTGTATTCCTCGGGCAGGTCGGTGCTAATCTTCTGAATGCACTCCCAGGCATTCTTGACGCTGTCCAAATATTCCTGGCTCATCCAGCCGCGCTGATGACCCCAGATATCGGCGCCAGCCAGATATAAAAACACAAAGTCTGGCGCATACTCCTGAATCATTTCCTTGGCTGCAGCGGTGGCCTTATGATCGAGAGATAGAACCGTATCGAGGCGATGTCGCATGAACCAACTGTGCTCTAAGTTGTCACCGGGCCTGCTCAGGTCCCGCAGTTCTTCCCAGGTGTAAGCAAAAGCTGACGTCTTCTTCCCTGCTGTCAAAACCTCTACGAGGCCTTTAATGGGGCGAACCTGCGGGATATATGTATTGGTAGTGATACCGTGCCGGCCAGGGTCTACGCTGTGAAACAGGGACATATGACAGGGCAGCGTCACCGGCGGAAAGGTGGTTTTTGCCTGAAAAGAATAGCTGCCGGACTTAAAAAATTCCTCAAATTCTACACCGCCGCCAGCGGAAATACTGTCCGGGCGCATACCGTCCACCAAAATCAGCAATACCTTATTTGACATGAAGGTTTCCTCTTTTCTGATGCAATCCAAATCTACTGTTCGAACACAGAGGCCATGCCAGGTTTAACAGCTTAACAGTATTGTGCAATCACCATCCCCCGCAACGCTCAAGACAAGTTGCTGGAAAAGCGAGAAATGGAATCTGCACTAGGGTACCATGAACAAAATGCCATGGCTGCAGATATGAGCTTCCGCCCGTTCTGTACCAACAATCTCGGTTATTCTCAAAAAAATAACCCGTATAAACGGGAATTTATGCGGGTTATGGGCCAACCCGCTGTATGGAGCTGTCATTATCTGCTGAAAGATATTTTTTTGATGAATGCGCAAGCCATCGGCTTCCAATATATAAATATATCAGCAAAGGAAGTCTCTGTCAAACAACAAATCTTACTGTTTATACCACGATTCAAAGGTCTTTTATTAGTTCAATGGTCTTATTATTGTGAATTTTTATAAGCCCTTCTTTGGCCATTTTCGAAAACTCTCTGGATACCGAGGTTCTTAACACTCCCAGTTTGTTAGCAAGTTTTGCTTTTGAAATAGGTAAAATTATAACGTTAGAATTTTGCAATAAGCTTTGTACATATAAATAATCTAAAATGCTGGACCTTAATGGCCGTCGGGCTGCAAGCCTTAGTTTACTTATAAAGCCAAATGCCTGGTCGGAAATTAACAGCAGAAACTGTCTTAATATTTGAGGCTTTTGACTTATCAGATCAAACAAATAATTCCTATCAATTTGCAGCAATATACCCTTTGACTTTGCCAAAAAAGTCAGGGGGTAGGTTGGTGATGTTCCAAATAAAAAACTACCGGAAATGACATCACTTTGAGTAAGAGATTTCATAACAAGCTCGTTTCCGTATTTATCGGTCAGCATGCTTACAACATCTCCGGCCAGAAGTAGTTCGAGGTGGTGGCACGGCTCCCCTTCTGAATGAAGTACTTGTCCTTTCTCAAACTGCTTAAGGGCAAACCTTCTACTCTCTAACCCTTCTTTAATCTCGCGATCGGATAGATGGCCAAGAAAGGTTTCTTGAATTAATTTAACACTTTCCATATAGATGACCTCCATTCCGTATCATATGAAACACTATCCATTCTATATATGTGGTAAAATATGAGGTAATAATTATATTATATATCAAATAACAACTATTATTATCAGCAACTTAGTCACAGTATTATTAATATATATTTTATAGAATTAAAATGCAGCAAGTTATTTCGCTATCTTGTTGCATTTTTTAGGCCCATATTATTAAAGAGTCGGAAGCAATTCGGAGGTGTTGTCACCGCCGGAGTAAAATGACCTTAAATCGCCGACGAGAATTGACCCACGAGAATAGAGAGGTTACCCTCAAGACAAAGCGTCTTGGAGGTGCCCGATATGCTAAGGAGTGGGATAATTATGAAGATAAAAGAGTCGGCTGGGGCGGGTAAGAGTGCATACGCCATCGGCAAAGAATTGGGCATCTCTAAAAACACAGCCCGAAAATACATGCAGCCTGGTGTTTCACCGCCGGAGAAAATTGACCGTCCATCGAAGCTGGATGCGTACAAGCCGCTGCTGCATGAGCTGATGGCCGATGGGATCTACAACTGCGTTGTACTGCTCGATCGGCTGCGTGAGGCCGGATATGACGGTGGCATCAGCATCCTCAAGGATTATGTGCATCCGTTTCGTCCGCCAAAGAAGCTGCCGGCCGTGCGGCGGTATGAAACAGCTCCCGGGAAGCAGGCGCAGATGGATTGGGGCATCTGCCACTACACGGACACCGGCGGCACAGTGCACAAGGTTCCGGTATTTGTGATGGTGCTGGGGCATTCCCGAGCCAAATACATAGAATTCACAAGCCGCTGTGACCTCTCCAGCCTTGAGCGCTGCATGGTAAACGCCTTTGCATCACTTCGGCGGCGTGCCAGAAAAGTGCTGACGGATAACATGAAGACAGTGATTATCGGCAGAGATGGCGGCAAGCCCATCTGGAACACGGCGTTCGAGGATTTCTCCGTGGATATGGGCTTCATACCAAAGGTGTGCGCTCCCCGGCGTCCGCAGACGAAGGGCAAGGTTGAACGTCTCGTCGGCTATGTAAAGGACAACTTCCTGCCCGGACGCAGATTCGAGGACTTAAACGACCTGAACCGTCAGGCACTGCAGTGGTGCCGTAAGCATGACGGGAAGGTTCATGGAACGACCGGAAGAATTCCGGCTATAGAGCTCTCAAAGGAAGGGCTGCTTTCGCTCCCGCCACAGGAGGTTATGGACAAGTACCGCTGGGAGACCAGAAGCGTGACCCGAGACGGCTTAGTGAGCTTTGATGGCATACGCTATGGTGTGCCCTGGCAGTATAGCGGCAGGCAGGTTCAGGTTCGGCCTGTGCGCCGGGTATGTCGAGATTCACCTCGACAACACACTCATAGCAAGGCATGAGGCCAAATACTCCGGCGGTAAAATTGTATGGCTCACCGGACAATACGCCGGTCTCAGCGAAAAGGGTGGAATACCACTGCCGAACAGCTTCGCCAAGCAGCATCCACCACAGGTCGAGGCTCGGGATTTGGGTGAATATGACCGGCTGTTCCAGGTGGCGTCCAATGGTTGAATTAGAGCATGCCAGAGATTTACTGGAGAATATGGGCCTCAAAACGGCGGCCGGGCTTCTGGATGTGCAGCTGGAGCGCTCCTTGAAAGCGGAGGATACCTATCTGGCCTTTCTTCTGAAGCTTCTCACCTTGGAGGATACGGAGCGCAAGCGCAGGGGCGAGGAGATGCGGATAAAGCTTTCCCGGCTCCCGCACAGAAAGACCCTTGGCGAGTTTGACTTCGACTTCCAGCCCAGCATCGATAAGCGGCAGATTGACGAGCTGGCGACACTGGCATTTGCCGCTAGGGCGGAGAATGTGATCTTGCTGGGGCCGCCGGTGTCGGCAAGACGCATTTGGCTGTGGGCCTTGCCATGCAGGCACTGAAGTCCGGCTTGGCTGTCTACTACACCAGCCTTTCGCAGCTGATTGCAGACCTGAAAAAAGCACAGGAGCAGAACCGTCTGGAGCGCCGCTGGCGGGTGTATCTCAGACCGGATATCCTCATCATTGACGAGGTCGGCTACCTGCAGCTTGACCGCACAGAGGCGGAGCTGCTCTTTAGGCTCGTCTGCGAGAGGTATGAGCACGGGAGCATTATTCTAACCAGTAACAAGTTTTTCAGCGACTGGGGCGAGCTCATGAGCGACAGCGTTATCGCCACTGCCATGCTCGATAGATTGTTGCATCACGCTCATGTGATGAACATCAGGGGCGATACCTACAGGCTCAAAGATCGCAGAAAATCCGGCGTCATACTAACACCACCGGCGGACATTCCGGCGGTAGGCTGATCGGCGTTTTGGGTCATTTCTCCCCGGCGTTTTTAGGTCAAATCAAGTCGGCGTTGACAGTGTTGCAACAAGGCCCATCTTATATCGATAAAATTGATTACCAAACATCAAGGGGGAGCAAGATGAAAACGCTAAAAGGAAAACTAATTCTAATGATATTAACTCTCATCACCACAGTGGTGTTAATATCGGTAAGCATTGTAGTATCGCAAAGTCTTGTTGTCACCGATAACATTATTACAGCTTTGGTTGAGGAAAGATTGACCAGCAGCAATAATATGCTCAAAACTTATCTGGACGAACAGTTTGGTTCTCTTTCCTTAGATGCAAACGGCAAACTGATTGATAAAAACAAACAGCCCATAGAAGGAAGATTCGAGTACATAGATAAGTTTTCGAAGGATATGGATGTTGTTGCAACCGTATTTGCCAAAGAAGGCGATCAGTTCATTCGAATCTTAACGACCGTAATGAATGATATGGGTGAAAGGGCGATTGGTACCGAGCTTGATAAAAACGGACAAGCCTATCGGGAAGTTTCCCAAGGGAATCTATTTTTTGGTGAAGCGGATATCCTTGGATCTCAGTACATGACAGGATATGCACCCTTATATGATAATAATAACCAAATAATCGGCATTTACTTTGTGGGAGTTCCCATTGAATCGGTAAACAGTATTTTGGATGAAGGGGTTGCCTTGACCATCAGGTCTGTTGTCGTATTTTCTATAGTTTTGCTTTCTCTCGCGTTTGTGATTACACTTTTTCTCAGCAATGGAATTACCAAGCCCATTCAAAGAATCACAAAGGCTGCACAGCAAATTGCAGATGGAAATTTTGATGTAGAACTTTCGGTTCGATCAAAAGATGAGGTGGGGCGTCTTGCCAAAGCCTTTAACCTAACAATCGAAAGATTGGTAAATTATCAAGGTTATATCGACGAAATTGCAGATGCTTTACAGGAGATATCCAAGGGAAATCTGCAGGTTGAGCTGCACAGAGACTATGTCGGTCAGTTTGAAAAACTAAAAAAGCATATGCAGGATTTGCTAACCAATGTAAATACTACATTGATGCAAATTCGTCAATCGGCTCAACAGGTTGACCTTGGTGCCGACCAAGTGGCAAATGGGGCTCAAGCACTTTCTCAAGGGGCAACCCAGCAGGCTAGCTCAATTGAAGAATTATCCGCATCCATTGCTGAGATTACCGAACAAATAAGAGAAAATGCAGAAAACGCAAAATCGGCGCACAACATGGCCAACTATGCACAAAGTGAATTGCTTGCCAGCAATGACCAAATGCAGGAAATGAATAAAGCAATGGAAGAAATTAGCAAGAAGTCAGCCGAAATATCTAAGATTATCAAGATTATTGACGATATTGCGTTCCAAACCAATATTCTTGCATTAAATGCTGCTGTGGAAGCAGCCCGTGCAGGTTCGGCAGGCAAAGGCTTTGCCGTTGTGGCTGACGAAGTTCGAAATCTAGCTGGCAAATCTGCCGAAGCAGCTAAAATACAACACTTTTAATTGAAGAAACCATTCGTGCAGTTGAAAATGGTTCAGAAATGACAAGCAAGACAGCAACTTCTCTGGATAAGAGCGCCAGTGCAACAAAAGATGCTGTTGTGTTAATTCATAAAATTTCGCAAGCTTCCCAAGAACAGGCCAATGCAGCTATTCAGATTAATCAAGGTATCGAACAGATTTCATCCGTTGTTCAGACCAATGCCGCTACTGCTGAGGAAAGCGCTGCAACCAGTGAAGAGCTATCGGGTCAAGCGGATCTTCTGCAAGCCCTGATTGGAGCATTTCAACTTAGAGAATCGGAAAATCTGAAACGTTTGTAAAATCGGAAATTGTGGAGGCAACAGGTGCCGGTGCTGATCCAACTCCAGCAACGGCGCTTGAAAATCCATTTGTATCGAAAGGCGT
>JBMNHF010000008.1:0-26017 GCA_050950205.1 Oscillospiraceae bacterium | reverse complement strand
GAGTCTCTCCCGCTTTTGACTATGTATCAGCTGCCCTGCGGGCGGGCAAATGTGTG
This sequence comes from Oscillospiraceae bacterium, assembly GCA_050950205.1. GTDB lineage: Bacteria > Bacillota > Clostridia > Oscillospirales > Ruminococcaceae > WRAV01. The sequence goes on along the minus strand of JBMNHF010000008.1, from coordinate 25,961 downwards.
GTCACCTCCAACAAGGAGCTGGTGGCCGCCAAGGGCGCCGATTTGGTGGCACTGGCCCGGGAAAATGGGCAGAACTTCCTCTTTGAAGCCAGCGTGGGCGGGGGCATCCCCATCATTCGTCCTCTTCACCAGAGTCTTGCCGCCGATGAAATTGACGAGATTGTGGGCATCTTAAACGGCACCACCAACTTTATCCTCACCAAGATGATTCGGGAGAACATGAGCTTTGATGCGGCTCTCAAAATGGCCCAGCAGCTGGGCTACGCCGAGGCCAACCCCGCCGCCGACGTGGAGGGGCTGGACACCTGCCGCAAAATCTGCATTTTGGCCTCTTTGGCCTTTGGCAGTCATGTTTATCCCCACACCATTGAGATGCAGGGAATCACCAACCTTACCCCAGAGGATATTCAGTATGCCGAAGACGAAAACTGCGTCATCAAGTTGCTGGGGCATACCCGCCGAATCAATGGAAAGTGCTTTGCGGTAACCGGACCCTGTCTGGTTTCCCGCGAAAGCCCTCTGGCCAGGGTAGACGATGTCTTCAACGCCATTCTGGTGCGGGGAGAGGTGACCGGAGATGTGGTATTCTATGGCAAGGGCGCCGGCAAACTGCCCACCGCCTCCGCCGTGGTCAGCGACATCATCGAATGCGTCACCGCCGATGGCCCCATTGCCACCCTTCAGTGGAGTGATTCCGACGGAAGCAACGTCATCGACCCTCGGGAAGACATCTCCCCCCGCTACCTGCGCTGCCGGGGCGAAGGGCTGCTCGCCAAAATTGGCGCTGCCTTTGGGGAAGTTCACCTTCTGCGCCGCCCGGAAAAACCCGCCGATGAGGAGGCCTTTACCACCGCTCCCATCAGCGGCTATGAGTTGGAGGAAAAGCTGTCTGCCCTCACCTCTCAAGGGGTGGAAGTACTCTCCAGCTTAAGGGTATGGAAACCATAGCATCCAGTGGTACCATTCTATTCTGCAACTTCCCTTCTCCCAGCCCATTGGTACTAAGGAATGCTCTTAGGGCAACGAATTTCGTGACACAAGGTGGTTCAGCTTCATGGTCAAAGTGAGAATTCCGGCCACCAGCGCCAATGTAGGGCCAGGCTTTGACAGTCTGGGTCTGGCGCTGAGCTTATATAATTATGTTTACATGCAATATGACGACAAGATATCCATTCTCTCCCGGGATGGGGCGGATATCCCCCTGGATGAAGAAAATTTAGTGTATAAATCCGCCAAGTACCTTCATGACCTCTGCGGCAAATCTTTGCCGGGACTGACCATCGAGCAGCTGAGCCATATTCCTCAAGCCCGGGGGTTGGGCAGCTCCTCCGCCTGTATCATCGGCGGACTGGTGGGAGCCAATGAACTGATGGGCAATCCCCTGACGCAGGACGAAATCATCAACATCGCCGCTGTGAAGGAGGGGCATCCCGACAACTCCACCCCCGCCCTTATTGGAGGGCTGGTTACCGCCGTTTTGGAGGCAGATAAGGTTCACTATGTCAAGCAGGAGATCGGCTCCGAACTGAAATTTGCAGCCATCATCCCCGATTTTGAACTCAAAACCAGCGTTGCCCGGGCGGTGTTGCCCAAAACCATCTCCCATATGGATGGGCGCTACAATCTGGCCCGGGCCGCTTTGATGGCGGTCAGCCTCTACTCCGGCAAATACGAGAATCTTCGAGTAGCGGCAGGAGATCGCCTGCATCAGCCTTACCGGATGGATTTTATTCCCCATGGAGAGGATGCCATCCAACTATGTTACGATTCCGGATGCTATGCCGCCTACATCAGCGGAGCCGGTTCCAGCCTGATTGCCATTTTTAACGACCATGTGTTGGATTTTGAGCAAAAGGTGCGGGACGGCTTGGATCAGATGGGACTGACAAGCTGGGAATTGCATATACTTTCCATAGACAATAACGGTGTAGTGGTCATGCTGGACTAAGTGCGCCGACTCAGAGGAGGAGAATCAGATGAGCCTAATTGTACAAAAATTTGGCGGATCGTCGGTGCGGGATACCGAGCACCTGTTCAACGTGGCCAAAATCATCACCGATACCTACAACGCCGGCAACGATGTGGTGGTGGTGGTTTCGGCTCAGGGAGACACCACCGACGATTTGATTGCCAAAGCCTGCGAAATTACCGACCGGCCCCAGGGACGGGAAATGGATGCCCTGCTGGCTACCGGCGAGCAGATTTCCGCAGCCCTGCTGGCCATGGCCATCAAAAAGCTGGGATACCGGGCCATTTCCCTCACCGGCTGGCAGGCGGGGTTCCTCACCGATGCCAACCACGGCAAAGCCCGTGTACGCCGCATCAACAAAGAGCGGATCGAAAACGAGCTGGATAAAAAGAACATTGTGATTGTCACCGGTTTTCAGGGGCTTAACCGCTACGATGACATCACCACTCTGGGCCGAGGCGGCTCGGATACCAGCGCTGTGGCCTTGGCGGCTGTTCTTAAGGCAAAGCGCTGCCAAATTTTCACCGACGTACCCGGCGTTTACACTGCCGACCCCCGTTTGGTCAAGACTGCAGTCAAGCTGGATGAAATCACCTACGACGAGATGCTGGAGCTGGCCTCTTTGGGGGCTCAGGTGCTCCACAACCGCTCGGTGGAAATGGCCAAAAAATACAATGTTAAGCTGGAGGTGCTTTCCAGTTTGGAACGCGTGCCCGGCACAGTGGTGAAGGAGGTTTGCAAAATGGAAAAAATGCTGATTAAGGGCGTAGCAAAGGACGACAACGTAGCCCGTATCTCCCTGGTTGGCCTTCCCGACCGACCGGGTATTGCGTTCAAGGTATTTTCGGTGATGGCCAGCCACAACATCAACGTCGATATTATTCTGCAAAGTGTTGGGCGGGAAAACACCAAGGACATCACCTTTACGGTAGCCAAAAAGGATTGCGCCGAAGCCGTGGAGGCTCTGGAGGAAATTGCTCCTTCTTTGGGCATTACCAAAATTGCTGCCGACGACAACATCACCAAAGTCTCCATTGTAGGGGCGGGCATGGAATCCAACCCCGGTGTGGCAGCCCGCATGTTCGAAGCTTTGGGCGAAGCCAACATCAACATCCACATGATCTCCACCTCGGAAATCAAGATTTCCGTTTTGATCGACAAGGAACTGGGCGAAAAAGCAGTTGTCGCCATCCACAACGCCTTTGAAGTGTAGTAAGCCTATGACTTGTGAGATGAGAAAAGCCCAAATGGGTGATCTGGACAGTATTCTGCCCATCTTGCAGGAGGCACAGGAGTTCTTGCGAGAGCAGGGCTCTCCCCAGTGGCAAAACGGGTATGGCCCCAATCGGGAGATGATTGAACAGGATATCCTGCGGCAGGAAGGATACGTTTTCCTGCTGGAAGGGGAGATCTTCGGCTACGGCGCTTTGACGCAGGGTGAAGATGAAAGCTACTCCACCATCACCCAAGGCCAGTGGGATTCCACCCACCCGCGCTATCTCTCCATTCACCGGGTGGCCATCAGCTCCAAGGTGCGGGGCAAGGGCCTTGCCCGCCAGATGATGGAGCATCTCGTTGCAACGGCTCAAAGGATGGGCTATCGGGATATCCGTGTGGACACCTACCCCCGCAATCAGATTATGGAGCGGGTGATTCTGGGCGCAGGTTTTACTTGGAGGGGAATGATTACCCTTCCCATCCCAGACGGAGAGCGCAAAGCGTATCAACTAATTATCCCCGAATAAAACGGCATCTATCAAAAGAGGACGGGAACAAGCCCGTCCTCTTTTTCTTTTCGTCCTTATTCTGCCGGTCCGGCAATCCCCGCAAGCCGAGGATAATAGATAAACAGTGCCTTGCCCAGAATATCCTTTTGGGGTACAAAGGGGTAGGGCCAACGCCGAGAATCGTAGGAAGCATTGCGGTTATCTCCCATAACCAAATACTCTCCTTCCGGCACCACAACCGGTCCAAAATCCCCTGCCGGAACTCCGCTGATGCTGGTGTCCACAAAATCATCAGGAAGCGGAGTTTCGCTGCCGTTGATGTAGACCTTTCCGTCCACCACTTCCACCGTCTCGCCGGGCAGGCCGATGACTCGCTTGACATACACCAAATCCTGCCCCTGCTGGTTGTACTCGAAGGCGATGACATCAAACCGCTGAGGCTCGCTGTTGAGATAGGCCAGCCGGTTGCAGATGACCCTGTCCCCCGTCATGATGGTGCTCTCCATAGAGCCGGACTGAACGGCAGCATTGACCACCAGAAAATTTTTAATCAAAAGAGCCAATACAAAGGCTGTCCCCAGGGTTTTGCCCCAGGAAATTATGTTTTCTTTTGCGCTTGGGCGGGATTTCCGTTCATGCCTCTGAAAAGGCTCCTGCTCCATCGATTGGTCCACATAATCCCTCTTTTCCTGAAAAGATCGATGCTTGTCTATTGTAACACGCCCCGGTCAGGAAGTAAATGCCAAGTTAGAGGTGCTCCTGTCTGGCTTCTTCCTCCATTTTGCTCATTCTTCGGCGCAGGCGACCCAGCTTGCGCTTTTCCATCCACCGGGCAAGGTGGGAGCGGTTTTTTCCCAAAAGCCCAACCAGTCGCTCCCGGTAATCCAGATTGCCCGGAGCCAGCGCAACCGCCCGCTCCACATGGATGACCGCTTGAGAAGCATCCTCCAATAAATCCTCTAAAATCATCCCCCGGATAAAGTGATAGGACGGGTTGTTTTCTTCCAGCTTTAGTGCCCTGTCAATGGCATCAAGGCTTTGGGGGTTCTGTTCCAGGTATAGAATTTCGGCGATGCGCGCCAATGCCTCGTGGCAGTGAGGGGACACGTCCAGCGCCCTTTGATAACTGGCAGCCGCTTGGGTCAGTTGGTTCATGGCCAGCAAAATATACCCCCGCAGCAGCAGATACTCTACCTGCTCCGGCTCCAATGCAATCAGCCTGTCGCAATATTCCAAAGCGGTTTGAGGCTGGCGATACGAGAGAATCCGAACCAGTTCCCGGTAAATTCTTCCGGTATCTCCTTCCATCCGGGTCGCTTCCTGTACCGCATGCTCCCCTTTCTTGTCCTCCCCCAGCAGATAGAACAGGCAACCTTGCCACAGCCGATGGGCAGAATGCTCCGGCTCCAGCTCCATGGCCCGCTGGATGTACGAAAGGGCTGCTCTCGGGTTGTAATCGGCCAACAATGCTCCCATACGGGCGTTGGCCTCCAAACAGTCGGGGGCAAGGAGCAGCACCCGCCGGTAATGGGTGATGGCGGGCAGGGCTTCGTCATGGCTGTCCAACAGCTTTGCCTTGTCCAGCAAAATCTCCCACCTGGTTTTGTCCTTGGCAATGGCCTCGTCAAAGCAGTCCAGCGCCTGCGTGTAGCGAAGGGGATCCCGGGCAAGGCAACGGGCCTTTTCGGCGGTGTACAGGGGGTTGGCGGGGTCCAGCGCCTCTGCCTTTTCCAGATGCTCCAAGGCATCTTTGTCATTCTTGCCCCCCAGCAGGCGTCCCAGGCCGTAATGGCAGCGAGGGCAACCGGGATCGAGTTCCAAAGCCGCGCGGTATTGTGCCAAGGCATTTTTGTTATCCCCCAGCTCTTCCAGCAGCAGTGCCCGGTGGCAGAGATAAGCCGGCCGGTCGGGTGCAAATTCCAGCGCCCGGTTGATGTACATCATGGCAACCCGGGGGGTATCCCCGTCCAAAAGCTGGGCCAGCTCCTGAAGAGCATCGTCGTGACCCTGCTCCCCTGCCAAACTGACCCGCAACTGGGAAGTTGCCTGAGGGTCTTTGCCCAAATTGATGTAAATGCAGGACTTGAGATAGTAGTGATCCGCCCGGTTGGGGTTTTGGGAAATCGCCTTGTTGATATGATACAGTGCGGAAGCCGGGTCGCTGTCCACCAGCAGGCGGGCCAGCCCGCGGTGAGCTTCTTCCCGGCCGGGACGGAGGTTGACGGCAGCCCGGTAGTGCTCCACCGCGCTGGCTTCGCGACCCATTTCCTCCAACAGACGAGCCAGCACCACCCGCAGCTCCACATCTGCCGGATCCAATTGAACGGCCTGATGATAGCAGGTCAGAATATCCTGTTTGGAGGTGGAGCTCTTTTCCAGCAGCTTTCCCTTCCAGTAATAATAGCTGGGGTTCTGGGGGGCCAGGGCAATGGCCCGATTAAAATGCTGCAGGGCGGCATGGTGATCCTGTTCCATCAGCAGAATCCCCATGGCCGCGTGGGCCTGATGGCACTTTTTATCCCGCACCACCGCCTGCTGATAAGCGGCGAGAGCAGCCTGGGTTTCTCCCAACTCCCGGTGGCATCGGGCAATTCCCATCCGGTAAGAGGCCGACTCCGGCTTTAACCGAGCAGCCTTTTGGAAATAATCCAAGGCTTGCTGAGGCGCTGTGGAAAGATGCAGCTCTCCCCATGCCGCCCATGCTTGGTGGCAGTCCTCATCCAGTTCCAATACCCGGCCATATTGCGCAATGGCCTTTTGCGTTTCCCCCGTCCGCTCCAGAAGGCGGGCCCACAGCAGCGCTATTTCCTTATCCTGCGGATAGGCGTTCCCCACCACAGCGGTGTATCGCAGAGCCTGTAGCGGGTCATCCTTTTCGGTCAGCCAGGCCAGCTGAGTAAGAGAAGGAAGATGGTTTTCATCCAAAGCCAGCGCCAAGCCATATTGGCGGATGGCAGGAAGGTTCCGGCCGCTGAGACGATAAATTTCCCCTTTTTCATATAAATAGGCGGGATTGAGAGGATCCAGGCTGCTGGCCTGATCCAGAGCATCCAGCGCACCGTCCCAATCCTTCTGCTTTGCCAGCGCCCGGGCTTTGACCATGTAAAGCTGGGGATCCTGAGAGGACTGTTCCATGGCGGAATGGATAAACTCCAGCGCCTTGGATAGGTCGGTGCTCAGATAGAGCTCCGCCAGCTTTTGGGTTGCTTGGTAATTGCTTGGATTGAGCTCCAATGCCCGCTGATAGGAAGCAGCGGCTTCCCGTTTTTTTCCCGTTTCCTGTAAAATCAGACCCTGAACCAAATGAGCGTTGGAATTGACGGGATCGGTTTTTAAAAACAGCTCGGCGTAATCCAAAGCGACGTCATATTGTTTTTCTACCAGTAAGTCCAAAGCTTTTTCCTGAAAAAAGCTGGGCTCCCAGCTCACCCGATTTCCCCCGCCTCGCATCAGCTCCACAAAGATGACGGGAATTTTATTTTGACGAAGAAGCTTTGTAAGATATTCCTCGTAAGGGGTATCTATGTTCATGGAAGGGAAGCAGCGCTGGTGGGTACGCAAAACGGAAACCAGCGTTTTGGGCCAGCGCTCCTTGGCGTAAAGCAGCTTTAATTTGCTTTCAATCAGCCGAAAGCACTCCTTGTACCGCCCGCGAAGACTCAGGGAAGAAATTTTCTGCCGCAGATAGGCAATTTCCTCCCGGTCCCCATGAAGGATGGACTTTTTTTCTCTGGCCATTGCCAGCCCCTCTCCCTGTGTCTTTTTTGTTATTTTAACATAAAACAAAAGCCTTGAAAAGCGCAAAATAGCGCCCATTAAGGGGCATAGAAGCGCCATATGCTACAAGTTTTTTGCCCCTTTATAAAAAGAACGCCGGATCTTAGGGGATCCGGCGTTTTGGGATTCTATCAAAAAAACGGACAGATACTTTAGGGCGTGGCGGGATGGTCCCCTTCTTCCAAAAATTCAGGGAGTTCTGGAGCTTTCAGGAGGGGATAGGTGTAAGTTCCGCTGCTTTTTTCCCAGGGGCTGGTATCCCTTCCGGCATCCAGATCGGCCACCATCTGATGGGAGCTCATCTCATCGCTGCTGCGCTCCACCGCAGAGCCGGTGCCGGTGCCAATTCCGGTACCGGCAGTCTCGGAAAGGTAGTAGCAGTTGGTGATAATGCCCCCATCCACATTCTGGCCTGCAACGGCGCTTCCGTCTTCGATGGTACCCACATTGTAGCTACCGGCCAGGGAAGCATCCTTGCCGTTGACTCCCACCAGGCCCCCTCCCAGAGGAGATCCAAGAATTTTGGCGGCGTTGTAGCAGTCCCGGATTTTGGCCCCTTCGTTGTAGCCGCAAATTCCTCCCAGATAGGAGTTGGCGCCCCCCGTTACCCGCGCTCCGTTGGAGCAGGCAGCCACGGTGCCACCGGGACGGTTCCGCCCCACAATCCCCCCTACATAGCTGCGGGTGGTGGCGGTGGAGCGAACTTCGCCGGAGCGAAGGAAAATGTTTTGCAGCCTTCCCTCATTGATGCCAAAGAGCCCCACATGCTCCGCCGAAGACTGGATGCGCAAATGATAAATGCCGTAACCGCCTCCGTCGTAGCTGCCGGTAAAGGGAGCCTGCTCTCCAATGACTGGAAAGCCCGAGACAAACCGGGGATCGTCTGCGATGTCGATATCCCCTATCTGATAAAAGTGGGAGTCCAGATGCTTGGAGAGATGGGCCAGCTGCGCAGGTGTCTCCACCAAGTAGGGGGAGTCCACCGAGCCGTCCCCTTTCAGGAACCCTCCACTTTCCCGGGAATGTCCGCAGACGGTGGAAACATCATCCAATGCAGTATCCACTTCTTGAGACCCACTCAAAGAGGTGGCAAAGTAGTCCAGATTGGGGTGGTCGGCCACACTGCCAGGCGGGTGAATTCCCGCTGTGGTCACCAGCCGGTCCGGCTCCTCCTCATAAATCACCCCGTCGGCGTTGGTATAGAGCACATTGACCTTGTTGCCCAGCGCATAGACCGAAGCATTGGCCCGAAGCTCCATCACCCGACCCGATCCGGTAACTTGAAGGGTGGAGTCGGCATCGGCAATGAGATTGTGGATATTGACGCCATCCACCTTGAGCTGAAGGCGATGCCAGTTCACCGGGGGACTTAATATCATATAGGAGATTTCGCCCTGACCGGACAGGGTGGTATCCTCCGAAAGGTTCAGACTGCTGACAAGAGCATCCACCGTCATCTGAGACTGGCCTTTGATCAGCAAGGACCCCACCCGTGCTCCCAGATGGAGCACCGATGATTCGCTCAAATCAGACGGCTGGATCACCATATTGAGCACTTGGCCCTCCCCGCTGAGAGACAGGGTGCCCTCGCCGGTCAACTGCTCCACCACCGTGTCCTTGCCCAGTTTGAGCACGGTGCCGAGCTGGGCGGACAGGCTGCGGATTTCCAGCCCACCCAAGGTCACATCCAGCACTCCAACCTCTGGGGCAGCGCGGAGAATCACCTGCTGCACCCTTGTACCGTCTGCCCCTTGGGAAAGGGTGCGATCCAGCACAGCCGGGGTGCGAATTTCCATGGTGTCGATCGTTCCTTGCCCTTCCAGCTCCACCTTGACGACAGCTTGGCTGTTGTTGATGACCAGCCGGTTGGCTGAGACATTGCGCAGTACCAGCCGGTCCACGCTGCCAACGCCCAGGCGCAGCTCTCCGCCAACGGAGATATCCTCCAGGTGAACGGTTCCCTCCGATTCAATATTTTGAATCAAAAGATTATCCCGCACCGCAAAATTTTGCACTTTCACATTCGACTTTTTAATGATAAGGTTATCCCATTGTTCCTGCTGGGCCGGACTGCGATTTTCGTAAATAAGCAGATCTCTGCCGCCCTCATTGGGTACAAAGGCGGAAGAGGACTCATCCGGCTGGGCCACCGCCAACAGTCGGTTGAGGGCAAAGGGGACCAGAAAGACCAGCAGCAGAGCCATGGCCACCACCACGGATAAGGCGATGATCTTGGGGTTGCTGTTTTTCTTTGGCTTGTCCTCCTGCCGGGAAGGAATGGCCGCTGCCATGGGATGGCTCTGCCCTTTGGGGACTTCCGCTTCCACGGGGCGGGGGGAAGGACGGCCAGACGTTTGCCTTTTGCGCCCCAGCTCCAGCAGAAGCTCTTCGGTGGAGCGTCTTTCGGAGGAAGTTTGAGGAGCAGGGGACTGAGCCGGCGGCGGAGGGAACATCTCCTCCTCCGACTGGCGGCCGAGTGGGCGAAGGGTTCCTGTGGGAGAATAGGTTACCGGTTCCCCGACAGACCCTGCTCTGGATGGCTTTGGACTCTTGCCCGGCTGCATATGCATCTGGGGATCGATCTGCAGATCCAGCTTTCTGACAGCGGGGGGCTGGAACCCCGGCGCTGGCTCCTGCTGGTCGGCCGGAGGGCTAATCCCCAACTCCTTGAGGTAGCGCTCCCGCTCCCGCTCAAATTTTTCCGCCAAGGTATCTTTAAACAGCTCGGTTCGCACCTCTTCTTCTTCCTGTACCTGGGTGCGAAACTCCTGCAAAAAGCTATCGGTTTCCCGCTGGGCATGCAAATCTTCTTCCAGAGGGGGAGGCAGTCTTTTTTCGCCCATGGGCTTTTCTTGCCCAGTATTCTGAACGCCCTTTTGGGAAGGCTGCTTGGGCAAATCCTTTCCTTTGCGTTCAAAAGCCTGACTAAAAGCTTCATCAAACCGGTTGGACAACTGCCGGAAGAGATCATCGGGTTTTGGCAAGTCTTTTGGGGACTGCTTCTCTTCGGCGTTTTTTTGTTGTGCAGGGGGTGTAGCCTTGGGCAAATCGGCCTGGATCGCGGAGGAGGTGTCGGAAGGGATTGGCCCAAGGGAAGGGGGAGCATTGGACACCGTCTCCTGCTCCAAATCGGGGAAGATAAAGGGCTGCACCTGCGGTTGCGGCGCAGGAGGTGGAGGAGTGTTTGCAACGGAAAAAGAAAGGGGCTCCCCTTCCTCTTTCTTTTCAGAGCTGGGCGGAGTGATTCGGCGTATTTTGGGCAGAGCAGAAATGAGCTGCTCCGTAGTTGGCACCACGGCCTTTTCAGGCGCTGTCTCACTCAAGGGATCCGAGCTCTTCCGTTCCCCTTTGGACGGAAGCTTGTATTTATTAAAATCCAAAGGACTGGGGTCTTTGTCCTGTTCCTCCTGCTTCTGCCGGCGGGTGCGTTTGGAACTGCCCGAAGGCCGCCTATTTTGCCGGGGAGCAGGCTGTTGGTCGGAATCTTGCAACAGACTTTCGATCAGGGAACCGCCAGGCTCCTGCTCCTGCTCCTGCGCGCGGGCAGAGGCCTTAGGCGGAGCCTGAGAAGTCACCGGCAGGGGCGGCGTTTTGGTCGCTCCTCTGCCAATGCTGCTAAATATTTCGTCTGTCTCCTTCAGACGGGGTTTTTCCGCCATTGCGAACCTCCTCTACAAAAGGTATGACAATAAGTAGACAAAAAGCCCCTGTATGCCTTTTCTCTGGCGATATTCTCAGGGGCGTTGTGTAGTTGCAAAGCAGCACAACCTTTTTATTTCTTATGATTGGGACAAGCCTTGACCTTTTGCACCGCTTGAATGAGAGCAGAGGTCACCTTAATTTCGTAGGTTTTGCGAAGCTGTTTTACATTGGCCTCCAGCTCTTGGGGCTCTGTCACCATGTAGGCGGAGGGCAACTCGTTAAGAGCATAAGCCATCACATCTTTTTTGCAGCGTTCGCATTCACAGCACCGGAGCATGGTCATGGTGCGATTTAGTTTGTCCATCACAATATCTTCCATAAAATTGCGCAGCACATACTGCTGCTGCACATAATCCGCCTCCAAAGCATCGTCACGCTGGGGAGGAGCCTGCTCTACTTGCGTTTGAGGCGGTACCGTCACAATAGAGGGCATGATCTTGGAATACATTTGGTCTTTATCAAAGTCTTTTTTTGCTTTTCTGGCCACTCCTACACCCCCTCGGCCAACAGTTCTTGGATAAAGGCGGCATAATCCCGTACGGCGGGGTTGCGGGGTGCGTATTCAAACATACTCACCTGATTGGTCTGAGACTCGGGTATGGAAATAGAATTGCGAATGGCTGTCTTATACAGGCGGGTTCCCACCTGTTCCGCCACCATTTCCGCCGTTTCCCGAATGCGTTTTCCCAGTATAGTCCTTCCGTCATATTTGGATAGCAATATTCCCCCAATGACAAGATCAGGGTTGCAGGCCTGCTGCAGTCGCAAAATGGTATCGGATAACTGTGCAATTCCCTGAAGGCTGAAAATATCGGCCAGCATGGGAATGATAACGTAATCGGAGGCAGCAAAGGCGTTCACCGTAAGGATATTGAGGGCGGGAGGTGTATCGATAACGATGTAATCGTACTTATCCCGCAAAGGTTCCAGCCCGGTTCGCAGCAAATACTCCCGTCCGGAGCGGGTAAACTCCAGATCGACGCCGGAAAGAAGGATATTGGAGGAGATTAAATCCACACAGCTGGTTCTCTGTACAGCAAAACGGGGATGAACATCCCCTTTGAGCAAGTCGTACACTGTGGGTCCATCCTCGGTATCTCCCCCCAGTCCAAAACTTAAATTGGCCTGAGGATCCATATCTACTGCCAGTGCCTTAAAGCCATTGCGCATCAGTCCGGTGGCCAAAGCAAGGGAGGTAGTGGTTTTGCCCACGCCGCCCTTCTGATTGGTCACCGAAATCACTCTCGCCATTGATCCACATCCTTTATCCGCCTTAATTGTGCAACAAAAAAGTCTGACCGGAAGGTACGTATAGCAACACTTACAGATTGGATATTTCAGCTATTCTCATTATAGAGCTTTCCGGTTGCTTTGTAAAGTTATCTGGTAATTTTTGTCGATATTTATCGATTGGGAAGGAGGAAGATTTTTGTCAATTCCAGCAGAAACTATGTTGTATCTTGCTTTTTACTATAGTATAATAGGTTAAGAATGCCAAAAACCGGTAGCGTCCGATCAAAGCCCCCCTAAAGGGGGAAGGGGGATGTGTATGAACGCCAGTTATGAAGATTTAAGCGCCGTCCACATAGATGTGCTGCGGGAAATTGGAAACATTGGTGCAGGAAATGCAGCCACCGCTCTTTCGGTGATGCTGGGCCAGCCCATTGATATGACGCTACCCAAGGTCAACCTGCTGGAATTCAACAATGTAGCCGATGCGGTAGGCGGGCCAGAAGCTCTTACCTACGGAGTTTTGCTCAATCTGTCCGGCGACATTGACGGAATGATTATGTTTTTGCTCAATAAGGACTTTGCTCACCTCATTCTCAACATTTTAATGGGGGGAGCCTACAATAGCTTTGATGAAATGGACGAGCTGGCTCTTTCCGCCATTCAAGAGGTGGGAAATATTCTGTCGGCAGCCTATGTCAAATCCATTGCCGAACTGACCGGCCTGTTCATCAATGTCTCGGTGCCGGAAGTGAGCATTGATATGGCGGGAGCCCTTTTGTCGGTGCCTATCATCAAATTTGGCACCGTTGGCGACAAGGTTCTTTTTATTGAGGAAAACTTTCAATCCAGCACCCAAAGCGTCATGAGCCACATGATTTTATTTGCCGAGATGAAGTCCCTCAATCTTATGTTATCCAAGTTGGGGCTGGCATGATATGGGTGCCTTAATTGTTGGAATTTCCGATTTAAAACTGGCCAAGCCTCCGGATACTCTGGTTACATATGCTTTGGGATCTTGCGTTGGCATCTGCTTGTTGGACCCCGTAACCCGCATCGGGGGACTGGCGCACATTATGCTTCCCAGCATCAAGGTGTCCCCCGGGGATAAAAACATCATGAAGTTTGCAGATACTGCCATTCCGGATATGGTAAAAAAGATGGAACAGCAGGGCGCTTTTCGCAGCCGCATCACCGCCAAAATTGCCGGTGGTGCCCAGATGTTTGGCTCTACCTCATCCGCCGCTTCCAATAGCACCAGCGATATCTGGCAAATCGGTCAGCGTAATGTGGCCGCTGTCATCGCCACCCTTCAGGCGTTGGCGATTCCCATTGTCGCCCGGGATGTGCTGGAAAACTACGGGCGCACCGTTTTGTTTGATCCCGCCACCGGCATTATGACGGTAAAGGCCCTGAACAAAACCGTCAAGGAATTGTAGGGCTTTGCTCTTAAGATATCCGCTTTAAGATGATTTCGGCGGCTTCTTTGGCTGAAATTTCGCTAACATCAATGGGCAGGGTATCCATGGCAAGATAGTTCTTTAATCTAGGCACACTTCGGTTTATCACATCGTTGGTTCTGCTGCCCAGCTCGACATCCTTTGTAAGCCGGGAAATCAAAGCCTTCTGGGAACAGACCAGGGAAAATTTGTAGACATTACTGTGTTTTGTGTCCAGTCTGGACAAGACATCATCCAGAGTCCCCTGTTCATGCATCACCCAGCAGAACACTATATTTTCATACACCGAACAGGAAAGAAAATTGTTTAAGAGATAGCTGATATTGTCCAGCACCATCCCTTTGGTTTCCTCATTGACGATGAAAGGGGACATATCCCAACACCAGTCCCCATCCAAAAAGACACAGTTGGGCAACATTTTTTGCAATGCCCGGCTGGTTGTGGTTTTTCCCACCCCCATGGTTCCATTGATGACAATAAGATTTTTCATCTTCCCACTCCATATACATTCGTTTGCAATAATATGATACACCAGAAATCCCCTGTTGCAGCATCTACTGCAACAGGGGATTGTTTTGCTTTTTACAGACTGGAGATTTTAATATCCCCATCAATAATGCCGATGCGGCTGTTTACAAAGCTGTCCTGAACGTTGTAAATCAAAGGGCCAAAGGCAATGCGAACGCCGGAATGTACCCTGCCCTTGCACTCAATATAGGAATTGAGGCTGCTCTGCTCCAACTGACGCTGTTTGATTTGGTCCAAAGTTGCCACTCGTTTTTTGCGGTCGCTGTTCAGGGCAACGTACCGTTCCTTGATCTGTTGGATGACAGAGGCATGCTCCTGGGTAAGGCGATTTTGTTTGCGCAGACTATCCAGCCGATTAAGGCCCTGTACCAGCTTGAGAATTTCCCCGTCAATGGCCTGAATTTCGGCGTTGAGCTCCTCTACCTTATGCTTCATGGACATACCGGTGGTGGCCATGTAGATTTCGGTGGCAGTATGAGCCTCGGTCCCCAGGGTTTTGGCGATTAATCGGCCGGCAATGTAGGAGCGCCCGCCAATCAAAGTAGCTCGCTTGCCGCCCAACTCCACGCTGCCGTCGCACTCCAGGTGGGAATACATAATATAGTCGGCGTAAATATCCCCTTCCGCTTTGACAGTACAGTTTTGCAGATATTTGGCCTTGACGCTGCCCATGGCGGTGATGCTGCCCCGATTCATCCCGTTCATTCCCTGGGCCAAAGACACATCACCGGCGGCAATGAGGGTTGCCCCTTCCACATTGCCTCGGATGACAAGGTTGGCTCCCGAAACGGTAAAGCCGGACATCACATCTCCACTGACATGGACATCCCCCACAAAATAGATGTCGCCGGTGGAGTTGTCGATATTTCCCCTGATTTTCAATACTTCCTGAACGGTGACTACATTTTTGTGAACCACGGCGTTGCCGGACACCGCTGCCAGCAGATGCCTGCCATCGTCGGAAATCTCTGTTCCGCCGCCTTGGGGGGAGGGAGCTTCTTTCCCGTAGATTCCCTCCAGCACCTGCCCATAAACGTTAATCCCGTCTTCCCCCTTTTCCGGGGGGATGATTTCGCAGAGCGGTTGCCCTTTTTCCACGTTGTTGACATATCCCAGGTTTTTGTAATCGGCGGTGCCATCTTCCAAAATGGTGGGGCGCAGATCCCGCTCGGTAGAAATGAGAAAGTTCAGGGAGCCATCTTTTCCCACCGTAGGCAGTTTGCCCTGTGCTACAATTAAGGGCTTATCGAAAATAGGGTCTTGGGTTAAGCTGTATAAAAGCTCCTCTTGCACTCCATAGGTAACGCCTTTGTCCGCAAGGGCCTTTTGGAGGTCACCCAGCAAAGGGGGCACAGTGTTTGGATGAGGCCGCCGAAGGATCAATTCGCACTGGTGGGCATCCCGAATCACATTCACCTGAATAATTGGTTTTACAAAAACCGGTTCCTGCCCCGTTACCTCTTGTATCTTATCTCCAAACATACTACACCTCCACATGTCTTAAACAGGAAAATATCCTGTAGTATCATCCCGCCCCTTAATTGATTTTACCAGAAATACTATCGCAAATTGTTGATGGTCTGTTCCACTTCGTCGGCAACCTGAACCATGCGGGAATTAAAGCTAAAAGCCTTGGATGCCTCAATCATTTTGACCATCTCGGCGGCTATCTCTACCGCAGAACCCTCCAGGTAGCCAGCCATAATTTGGGGCTCTTCCACCACAAAGGCTTCCCCCGAAACATCGGTGGCCATAAATCGGTTGCTTCCCACACTGTTGAGTCCGTAAGGGTTGTTAAAGGCAAAGACACCGATCAAATCTCTTTCCACCTCAAACTTACCCTCTTCGTCTACCTCAACGGGGATGTCCTCCAGATCGGGATCCAAGATGCGGTCCCCGTTGGCGGCCGCTAAGTAGTATGCATCGTCATCCCCCCGAGAGAGGATGAAGTTCCCCGCCCGTGTGTAGTAGATATCCCCTGCCGAATCCCGCAGGGCAAAAAACTGACCCTCCTGGGTGATGGCATAGTCCAGATGGTAGCCGGTGGCTTCCAAAGCACCCTGCTCCATGGAAAGGTCGGTCTTGTTGATTTTCACTCCATGGCCTACTATGGCAGGGTTTTCGGCGGTGTTGCGGTTGATGTTTTGATACATCAGATCGGCAAAGCTGACCCGGGAGCCTTTAAAACCCACCGTGTTGAGGTTGGCCATATTGTTGGCAATGACATTTAAATGCTCCTGCTGCGCATTGATGCCCAGTCGGGCGCTGTAAAATCCGCGAATCATCCCAATTCACCCCTTTTCAGGTATTATTTTACGTTAGACAACCTGCTGTTGGCTTCGTTGCTCATTTCGTCATACATTTTAACCAGCTGGCTGGCACTTTGCAGAGAGCGCTGGGTGGCAATCATCCGAGTCATCTCTTCCGACATATCCACGTTGGAGCGCTCCACCATCTTTTGCAGCACCACGCCCCGCTTGTCCCCTTCTTCTTCCAAAAGAGCGTATTCCTGAGGGATAAACAGGCCGCTGGCGTCCTTTTCCAAGGCGGCGTAATCGGCGGGAATGGCGATGGCCAACCGGCCCACCTCTTGCGGCTCGTCCTCCTCCTCTTCTCCGGGAATATAAATGGTTCCGTTTTGACTCACCACAAAATCGGAGACGCCTATCTGAATGTCTCCATCCTGCCCCTGCACTCTGCCAAAGCCGGGCAACACCAAATACCCCTCTTCATCCAGGGCAAACTGGCCGTCCCGGGTGAGGCGAGGCTCCTCCTCTTCCCCGGCAATGACAAAGAACCCTTCTCCCTGAATGGCCATATCCAGAGAGCGGCCGGTGGCATCAAAACCTCCTTGCTGATAGTTGGTGTATTTTTCATCCACCGTCTGCATCCAAACACCGTTGCCGATGGGATGCAACTCGCTTTGATTGTAGGTGTTCATCCGCACGGCGATGTGATCGCCAAAGGCGGAAAACACAAGGTCGTCTTTTTTATATCCCGCTTTGGTGGCATTGGAAATATTATTGGCAATGGAGTTGAGCCGCTTTTCCTGGCTGACGATGCCGGAAGCTGCCGTGTAAAAACCCCTGAGCATAGCAGTGCCCTCCTTAATAATCCCCTCACTTTATTAGTGAAGTGATTGGCTGATTTTCTTTCTTGTTGCCGGCAGGAAGTAAATTCCAGAACCTGTTCGGGGTATGGGCCTACAGTTCCATATAGTTTTGCATGGTTTGCTTCATTTTTAAGATAGCTGCGGAGTGAATCTGGCTGACTCGGGATTCGCTCACTCCCAGCACCTCCGCAATTTCTTTGAGCTTGAGTTTTTCGTAGTAATACAGGGAGATGACTGTCCGCTCCCGCTCGTTGAGAGCATCGATGGCCTGCCGCAATTGATGGTGCAGTTCCTGTTCCATCAGGCTCCCTTCGGGAGAATCGGCGGCCCGGTCCTCGGATAAATCCTCCCCCACCGAGCTGAGCTTCTGCCAAACCACTTCCTCGTAGGAAAGCAGATGAAAGTTATAGGTCTGCTCCATCACCCGGTCCAGCTGTTCGGCGGTTAGCTCCATGGCTTTGGCCAATTCCCCATGGGTGGGCTGGCGCTCGAGCTGGTTGCAAAGCTGAAAATAGGTTTGCTCCAAATCGCTGGAAAGCTTGCGGAGCCTGCGGGGCACCCAGTCCTGCGCCCGAATAAAATCGATGATGGCCCCTCTTACCTTGATGGAGGCAAAGGTTTCAAACTTGATGTTCCGGGCCGGATCGTACTTTTCCACCGCGTCGATGAGGGCAATGATTCCCTGATTGAGCACATCGTCAAGCTGCGCATAGTTTTTATAAATTCCCCGCATCCGCAGGGCAATGATCTTGACCAAATTGGCGTATGCCATGACAATCTGATTGCGCAGTTCCATATCCCGGGTAGAAAGGTATTCCTCCCAAGTATCCATGGATATGGTTCCCTGCTCTTCCGCAGCTGTCATGTTTTTCACGCCCTTCGTATCACTGATTGGGATCAAAACCGGTGCAACAAGGCTTGGCCGGCCATCCGGTGCTTACATGGTCACGTTGGCCAGAGCCTGAATCTGAACGCTGGGGTCCACCTCGGAAAAGCTGAGCACGGTGATGTTGGGGGAAAACTGATCCAGCATCTTTTTGAGGTAGACGCGCACCACCGGAGAGGTGAGGACAATGGGGGTGGACACAATGTCCTTTAAAGCTGCAATATCGTCAATGATACTGGAAACAATATGCTGCACCTTTTCCGGCTCCAATGCCATATAGGTGCCGTGCTCTCCCTTTTTGATGCTGCCCAAAATGGCCTGCTCCACATCCTGATCCACTGTAATCACCTTGAGGGCATTGCCCTGCACATACTGCCGGGTAATGGTGCGGCGCAGGCGCTGGCGTACATATTCGGTCAACATATCGGTGTCCTTGGTGGTAAGGCCGTAATCCCCCAAAGTCTCCAGAATGGACTCCATATCTTTGATGGGCACGCCTTCCCGCAGTAAATTCTGCAAGACCTTTTGTACATCCGCTACCGAAACAATGCCGGGCACCACGTCCGAAACAATATTCTTATCCCGCTTGGCGGTGTTTTCCAGCAGGGTGTTGACATCCTGTCGGGTGAGCAGCTCGTGGGCATGACTGCGGATGATTTCGCTCATGTGGGTGACGATAACGGACAGGGGGTCAATGACGGTGTAGCCGTAAACCTCGGCGGTTTCCCGCAGATCTTCGGTAATCCACTTGCCGGGAATGCCGTAGGCAGGCTCCACGGTGTCAATCCCCTCGATTTCGCCCATGGTATTGCCGGGATCCAGTGCCAGATAATAGTCTACCAGCACTTCTCCCCGGCCAACTTCCTCTCCCTTGAGCTTGACCACATACTGGTTGGGGTTGAGCATGCCGTTATCTCGCAGCCGCACCGTGGGAATCACCATGCCGTACTCGGTGGCAAACTGCTTGCGGAACATTACAATCCGGTCGATAAAGCTGCCGCCGGAGCTTTCGTCCACCAAAGGCACCAAGGAGTATCCAAACTCCATCTCAATGGGGTCCACATTGAGCAGCTCGTAGACATTTTCAATATTCTTGTAATAGCTGGCCTCGTTGAGCACTTCGGGAATGGCTTCGGCATCCAGAGCAGAAAGAGCTGCTTCCCCGGAGGGGCCCATAGCCATGGCCGAGCGGGGGCCTCTTTGAAGAAAGATCCCCAAGGTAATGAGAAGAGCTGCCAGAACAATGGGCTGCACCTTAGGTCCGCCGGGAATGACCGCAAAGGCACCTACCACACCGCCGGCAATGATCAGCACCGTAGGGTTCTGAAAGAGCTGACCGGAAACATCGATGTTGATGTTGTTCTCGCTGGAGGAGCGGGTGACAATCATACCGGTGGCGGAGGAGATGAGAATGGACGGAATCTGGCTGACCAGACCGTCGCCCACCGTGGCGATGGAATACACCTGAAGCACCTGTGCAAAGTTCATGCCACCGGACACCATGCCCACCAGCAAACCGCCCACAAAGTTGACAATGGTGATGAGAACGCCGATGATGGCGTCTCCCTTCACAAACTTGGTGGCACCGTCCATGGCACCGAAGAAGTCGGCTTCCCGCTGAATTTTGGAGCGGCGGAGCTTTGCCTCCTGCTCGTCAATCAGGCCGGAGTTTAAATCCGCATCAATGGCCATCTGTTTGCCGGGCATGGCGTCCAAGGTAAACCGGGCGGAGACCTCCGCCACCCGCTCGGCTCCCTTGGCGATGACCATAAGGTTTACCAAGATAATGATGATAAAGATGACAAAGCCTACCACCACATTGCCTTGGAGCACAAAGTTGCCAAAGGCTTCTATCACCTTGCCCGCCTGGCCGTTGTTGCCGAGAATCAGACGGGTGGAGGAAACGTTAAGGGCAAGGCGCAGCAGAGTGGTAATCAGCATCAGGGTAGGAAATGCGGAAAACTCCAACGTTTCCCGAATGTACATGGAAAGGAGCAAAATCATCAGGGAAAGCCCGATGTTGAGGAGGAACATAAAATCCAAAAACGCAGGGGGAAGCGGCACGATCAAAAAGAGAATGACCGTGACCACCAATACAGATACTACGTTTGTCAGGAGTTTTTTCATAGGTTATCCTTCAATCGGAGAATGAATGGTGTGCGAATGGGAGGAAGCGCTTGCTGCCGGTATCATGCCCTTTTGCCGTTGGCTAAACAGCCATGCCAACAGCTCGGCCACCGGCGCAAACAGTTCCGGGGGAATCATTTCGTCGATTTGTGTTAACTCGTAAAGGCTGCGGGCCAACGTCTTGTTTTCCACCGTGGGGACGCTGTGTGCTTCCGCTTCTGCCACAATGCGCAGCGCAATGTGATCCTGTCCTTTGGCCAGCACAATGGGAGCCATATCCCGTTCCAAATCGTATTTCAGAGCCACCGCAAAGTGAGTGGGGTTACGCACCACCACATCGGCTTCCTTAACCGCCTGCATCATCCGGGCCATGGCATACTCCCGCTGCTTTTGCCGGCGCCTGCTCTTAATTTGGGGGTCCCCTTCCATCTGCTTGTACTCGTCTTTGATTTCCTGTTTGGTCATTTTAATGCTTTTTTCGTACTCCCACCACTGGTAGAGGTAGTCGATGGCAGCTACGGCTCCAAAGGCAACTCCTACGGTGAGGATCAGACCAATGATCTCCTTGCCCACAAAGCGAGCAGCCTGCATCAGATCCCAGTCCATCATTAAGGGGAGAAACTCCAACGTACCCATCACCTTGCCGTACAAAAGCCAGATAATGACCACAATTTTTATGATGCTTTTGGTCAGCTCCACCAGAGAGCGCAGAGACAAAAGCCTTTGAAATCCCTTGATGGGATTGATTCGTTCCCATTTAAACTTAAGCTGTTCGGTGGACCAGATCCACCTGGTCTGAAAACCCACCGTCAGTACCGCCAGCAAGCCGATCAGAAAAAGGGCGGGCAACAGTGTGGTGGCCGCCAGAGTTGCCAACTCCCGGAACAGGGCCATGACCACCGTGGTGTCCAACTGGGGAATATCGTTGATTCGATAAACCTGGCGGCGATAAAGCTCCTGCAGTCGTTCCAAAAAGCTTCCCACAAACACCCGGATAATAAAAAATCCGGCCACCAGAGTTAAAATAGTGGTAACGTCCCGGCTTTGAAATACATTGCCCTTTTTTCGCTCGTCACTTCGTCGTTTTGGGGTTGCCTTTTCGGTTCTCTCGCCACCCTCGCCCTGCGCCATGCTCTATCCCCCCATCCGGCAGCGGACGCTGCGCGCCCGTAGAGTCGTTCCCACCGGCTATACCGGCAAAAGGTAGGTCCAAGCCTCCTGCACCCGTTCCATGCAAATGATCAGCAGGTTTTCGAAAAATCCCATGATGGGAACCACCAGCACAATCAGAGCAAAGATACCGATGAAGAGCTTAAACTGGATGTTGACGACAAAGATGTTGATTTGCGGGATAATCCGCATAATAATCCCCACTGCCACCGTCACCACCAGCTCCACCGCCACAATGGGCAAACACAATTTAATGGCCAGCAAAAAAGCGGAGGAAAACAGCTGTGGGATATAGGAAAGGGCATCGGCGCTGATCCACGCCTCACCCAGCGGAATGATTCGAAAGGTTTGAGCCGACAGATGGATAAAGGTCAGGTGGTTGTTGGTGGCAAAAAAGATGAGGATAAAAAAAGCATTGAGAAGGTTGGCGGTCACCGAAACCGAGGTGTTGGAGGCCGGGTCAAAGCTTTTGGCCATACCCAGACCGTTTTGCATATCAATGATTTCGCCGCCGACGATAAGGGCGGATAAAAACATACGCAGAATGGTTCCGGCCATGAGGCCTACCGCCAGCTCTTTGACCACCAGGTAGAGAAACTGTAAAAGGTTAAGCTCCGGCAAGGGGTCAAAGGTTATGGTTCCGGTCAGTAAAATAGCCAGCACAAACGCCAAGCCGGTGCCAAGCATCGGCGGGATGTTGCGCCGGCCTAAAATTGGGTGAAACAGCAGCATACCTACCATGCGCAACATTACCAGCAGGAAGACCATGTACTGTTCTAAATTTATAACCATCATCCGCCCCCGGAACCGCTAGACGCTTATCATATAGGCCAGCAGCCTTTCCACAAATTCCCCCATCTGGGTCATAATCCAGGGACCGATGAGCAGCAGCAACAGGCCTATGGTCAACAACTTTGGTACAAAGG
The DNA here is from genome assembly GCA_050950205.1 of Oscillospiraceae bacterium. Lineage (GTDB taxonomy): Bacteria > Bacillota > Clostridia > Oscillospirales > Ruminococcaceae > WRAV01. Next base: position 3,347 of record JBMNHF010000008.1, on the reverse strand, counting down.
TAAGCGTTTGCTCGTGAATTTGCGTTGCCGCCTGAATCACGGCAATGATCAGTCCCACCGCCAGACTTCCGATCAGCAGCGGGGCTGCCAGCTTAAAGGTGGTGAACAGCGTATCTCGCAAAATTTCCATAACCTGACCTTGAGTCAACGCGGTTCTCCTTTCTGTGCCCGCTTGGCAGCTTTTTGGTAGAGGCAATCCAGTTTGGCAACAGCCCTATGGATTCCTTATTGGTAGGTTTGCACCAGAGCCCGTATCACTAAGCTCCAGCCATCCACCAGAATAAACAACAGAATTTTAAAGGGCAGAGCCACCGTAGCCGGCGGCATCATCATCATACCCATGGACATGAGGGCCGAAGCCACCACAATATCCACAATTAAAAAGGGTAAAAAGAGCAAAAATCCTATGGTAAAGGCCCGCTTGAGCTCACTGGTGATAAAGGAGGGAACCACCACCGCCATGGAATACTCCTCCACCGACTCGGGCCGCTCTCCCCCCGAAAGATTGAGGAACATATTCAGATCCTCCGTCTTGGTCTGTCGGAGCATCCAGTCCTTGAGAGGGGCGGAGGCTCGCTCCACAAACTCTTCGCTGGCAATCTCTCCTTCGGAAAAAGGGCGGTAAGCATTTTGATTGATGTCGGAAATCACCGGATTCATAATAAAAAGGCTGAGAAAAAGGGCAAGGCCTATGAGCACCTGATTGGGAGGTGTCTGCTGCAATCCCAGAGCGTTGCGCAGCAGGGAAAACACAATGACAATCCGGGTAAAGCAGGTCATCATCAGCAAAATGGAGGGAAGTACGCTGAGCACGGTGAGCAGCAAGATAATGCGAACGGCGTCGGAGCCTTCTCCGTTGATGCTGATGTTGATGTTGGGGTCCTGACTGCCCGGGCCTCCCCCCGGGGTGTCTACAGCAGCAAAGGCGGAAATGCAGCAGGTGGCTGTGATTGCCGCCAGCACCAGCAGCACCACGGCAACTTTTACAAATCTCCTTTTATTCATCCACTGCTCCCGCCGTTTCCTCTTCTTTTTCGCCGTCCCGGTTTTTGCGCAGCAAATCAGAAAACATCCGGCCAAAGGAAGGAGGCGTTTCCGGCCCGTTCTCCTCCGGCTCAAAGTCCGAGAGCTCGCAGATCAGCTGCATATTTTTATCGCTGATGCCCAAAAGGTAGTATTTTCCCCCTACTTGGACGATGGCGAGGGACGAACCCTGTCCCACCGGCACACGATCACAAAATTTGATATACCTGCCCGAACCTGGTGCGGCGCTCATCCGCCTGGCATACCAGCGGCTGGCATAATAGGTGAGGACAAGCATCAGGGCAATGACAGCAAAAGCTCCTGCCATCGACAAGACTTCCCAAACATTCACTTGGATGCCTCACCCGCCTTTCGGGGACCAAAACCCTTTGAAATAGGAACCCGGCTCATCTAAAATGATCTGCCAGTGCTCAGTTCTTGCTGCACAATCCGAAAACGGCGCGCAATGCACCGCTTTTGTCCCTTAACGGGATAGGTCGTATTACCCCAAAACCGCCTTCATGGTTTTGGCAATGCGGTCGGGCTTAAAAGGTTTGACAATAAAATCCAATGCGCCCAGCTTGATAGCCTCCACCACCATGGATTCCTGACCCATGGCAGAGCACATCACAACCTTGGCGTTGGGGTTGATCTGCTTGATGGCTCGCAGCGCCCCGATGCCGTCCAGGTTGGGCATAGTTACGTCCATCATCACCAAATCGGGATTGAGCTGCTGGTATTTTTCCACCGCAATGACACCGTCCCGCCGCTTCTTCCACATCGGTGTAGCCCAACTTGTTCAAGGTATCTTTGATCATCATCCGCATAAATGCGGCATCGTCAACAATCAGAATTTTGCTCATACAACTGCACCACCTATTATAAATTGTTCACGGCCCCGCTGCCGGTTGGAACCATAGAAGGCCTAACCTTTCATCAGATCATGGTAAGGGTATCCCTGGCCTTGAGAATTTCGGTGATACGGATGGAGAAATTATCATCCACCACCACAACATCGCCTTTTGCAATCAGTTGGCCGTTGACAATCACATCCACCTGGCTTCCGGCCTGTTTATCCAGCTCCACAATGGTGCCTTGGCCAAACTCCAAAATTTCTTTGATTTTGCGTTTGGTGCGCCCCAACTCCACGGTTACCTGTACCGGCACATTCATAACCAAATCCAGGTTGTGGGGCACTTCTTTCACATTGCTTTCGTTGGAAAAATCGCTGTAATCGTAGTTCTTTACCACCACCGGGTCCTGAGCCGGCGCAGCCATCGGTGCAGGCGCCTGAGGCGAATAGCCGTAGCCTACCGGCGGCACCTGGTAGCCGGATACGGTGTATAAGGTGGATAGCCCTGAGGCGGCGGATAGGGGGGTATCCCCCTGGCTGCTGAGGTGCCGCTCCTTGGGGAGGGGACACAGGCGGCGCTGTCGCACCACTGGGTGGCGGTGCCGAGGGCTCCGCAGAGCCTGCGGCATGGGGGCAGGCTGGGGAATGGCATCCGCAGGGGAAGTTTCCTTCTGGGTGATGGAGGGAATGGGAGCTTCCGGTTGGGGCTGAGGAGTTTCGGTATCCGTATCAAAGTTTAGGGAAACGGCGATAATCTCCTTGGCCAACTTAACCTCCATCACACTGATGAATTCACTTTCCATTACTCCCTCAATGCTAAGGGTAAACTGAATGGTAACAAGATGGGAATCCTGGGGCAGGTGTTGCTTTTTAAAGGAGTTCCATTCGTCAATGGGGGCGGTAACCGGGGTGGAGATGTTGATAGATCGCCCTAAAAAACAACTGAGAACGGTGGCGGAGGAACCCATCATCTGGTTCATCATCTCGCAGATGGCGGAGTAACCCATTTCATCAAACACATAGTCGTCGGGCAGCTCGGTCTGCATCATCTGAGCCAGTATGGTTTTGGCATCCTCCATCCGCAGAATAAGAAGATTGGAGCCGGAAATACCCTCGATATATTTGATCTCTACGGCGATAGCAGGTTCCAGCACGCTGATGTCAAAAGAATCCAAATCCACTATGTTGACAACAGGAGTGGTGATGACAACTTTTTTGTCCAGCAGGGTGGAGGCCGCAGTAGCGGCAGAACCCATGCTAATATTCATAATTTCGCCTATTGTATCGATTTCGAGAGTTGAGAAAATGTTTGCATCCCCACTCATATAACTGACACCTCTCTTATAATCAGTCCCTTTGAAAACGCGGAGCATTTGCAAAGCGCGGCACTTGGCCGTGCAGCCACTCTTAGGCAGCTTGACTGGATTTTATGGTCCCTGCACCTTTCGTTGCGGCCAGCTTTTCCCGCAAA
>JBMNHF010000007.1:0-331535 GCA_050950205.1 Oscillospiraceae bacterium | reverse complement strand
TTCAGGGCAAGCTGGTCATTACCGTTACCGATACGGGCATCGGCATCCGGGAAGACGATCTGGGTAAAATCAAAACCAAATTCTACAAGGCAAACTCCACCCGCCGGGGCTCGGGGATTGGACTGGCGGTGGCCGATGAAATTATCACCCGCCACAACGGAACCCTGGAAGTACACTCCCAGTACGGAAAGGGAACCACCGTTACCATCACCCTACCCATTATGAAAAAGCAGGACGAATTGGCAGAAATCGACGATGCCGTTGAGGGAACCCCTTAAGGACTGCTGGTATTCCTAGAAAAATGAGAGTTTGGGGCTACAGCCATACATCAATCCGACACAAAACAGGCCGAAAGGCTTGGCAAGAAATACAGTTGCAGCGAGCAAAGATTGGAGCCAGTGTTGAATCAGAAAAAATTTAAAACCTCCATTGGAGGGCAGGCCCTTATAGAGGGCGTTATGATGCGGGGTCCCGCTCTTTCGGCCATGGCGGTGCGTCTGCCGGGCGGCGAAATTGACGTGGAGCAATGGGAGACAGCCTCCGCCAAAAAGTGGTACAAAAAAACTCCTTTTTTACGAGGAGTATTCAATATGGTGGACTCCCTCCTCTTTGGCTACAAATGTCTGATGCGCTCCGCCACCAAATCCGGCATGGAGGAAGAAGAACCCTCCAAGTTTGAGCAGTGGCTGGCAAAGCGGCTGGGCAAACACCTCTCTTCGGTGGTGGCTGCCTTTGCCCTGATTATGGGAGTTGGGCTTGCTATTTTGCTTTTTACCGCTCTTCCCGCTTTTTTGGTGAATCTTTTGGGTAAACTGATAGAGATTTCTCCCCTGCGCAAGTCTCTGCTGGAGGGACTGTGTAAGATTGGCGTTTTTGTAACTTATCTGGCTCTTGTGTCCCGCTTGTCGGAAATTCGCAGGGTCTTTGAATATCACGGAGCCGAGCACAAAACCATTGCCTGCTACGAAGCAGGGCAGGAGCTGACGGTGGAAAACGTCCGGGAGCAATCCCGGTTTCATCCCCGGTGCGGCACCAGCTTTTTGCTGATTGTGCTGGTCATTTCCATATTGATGTTTTCTGTGGTTTCGTGGGAGAGCGTTCTGCTGCGGGTGGTGCTGAAAATTGCTTTGCTGCCCGTTGTGGTGGGGATTTCTTACGAGATCATCAAATATGCCGGCCGCCACGACAATCCTTTGACCCGAGCAGTTTCCGCTCCCGGGCTTTGGCTGCAGCGGCTGACCACCCACGAGCCCGACGACAGCCAGATTGAGGTGGCCATTGCCTCAATGCTGCCTGTGATTCCAGTAGAAGAAGGAGCCGACAAATGGTAGCAGAAACGTTAAAAGAACTGTATGAAGAAGCAATTAATGCAGCTCCCACCTCCTTTGAGGCGGGGGAGCTGTTTACCCATGTCACCGGAGTAACGCCCATGGATGCCGATACCCGCCCGGTCGCTCCCGGGCAGCGCCAAAAGCTGGAGGAGCTGCTCAAGCAGCGGGGGGAAGGCTATCCCCTCCAATACCTGCTGGGAGAGTGGGAGTTTTATTCCCTGCCCTTCAAGGTGGGGCCGGGAGTGCTCATTCCCCGTCAGGATACCGAAACCTTGGTGGACACAGCCTTGCAGGTGCTGAAAAAGATGGAGGTGCCAAACCCTCAGGTGCTGGATTTGTGCAGCGGCAGTGGCTGTGTGGCCATCGCCATCAAGCATCATCACCCTGCCGCACAGGTGACGGCGCAGGAGTTTTCTCCCGAGGCTTATACCTACCTAACTCAGAATATCGCCCTCAACAACTTGAAGATCACCCCTCATCTTTCGGATTTGAGGGAATACACCCACCCGGTTTTGGTGGATCTCATTGTTTCCAACCCTCCCTATATTCCCCAAAACCAGTTCCGGGATCTGCAGGTGGAGGTGGGTTTTGAGCCTTTGGTGGCTCTGGACGGCGGAGAGGACGGCCTCTATTACTTTCGGGCCATTGCCCGCCGCTTTAAAGAGCAGCTGCGTCCCGGCGGAGTGCTGCTGATGGAAATTGGCATGGGGCAGGAGGAAGCGGTGGCCGCCATTTTGCAAGAGAACCACTTTGAAGCCATTAGCTTTCATAAGGACTTAAACGGCATTGTCCGGGTGGTGGAAAGCCGCAACTGCAGCAAGTAAGCCCTAAAAGGGGACAAGCCTTTCGGAAGAAGGGGGAACTGCCCCGCCGGCGAGCAGTAGCGGGAGGTAGGCAGAACTTAGAACCTGTATTCCCATAGGCTTTTTCAGGGGAAAGATTCCACCCGATTAACCAAAGGCTTATGGGCGCCCAACCGGTAGTCTATCGGCTTCCAAGGTGCAAGCTTACCCTTTTATTGATGAGTGCAGATTCTGCAGAATAAGGAGACCTGAATGTTTATTGATGTTGCTAAAATATCACTCCGGGCAGGAAATGGCGGCAACGGAGCCGTCAGCTTCCACCGGGAAAAATACGTGGCGGCAGGAGGCCCCGACGGCGGGGATGGCGGCAAGGGGGGAGACATTCTCTTTGTGGCGGACAGCCACCTCTCCACTCTGGCGGACTTCCGCTATAAGCGTAAATATGCCGCCGAGGACGGCAAAAACGGCGGATCCAGACGCTGTACGGGAAAAAAACGGCGCCGATCTGATCATCCGCGTTCCTCGGGGGACGCTGATCAAAGACGCCGAAACCGGAAGGCTGCTGGCCGATATCTCAGGGGACACCCCTGTGGCGGTGGCCCGAGGTGGAAAGGGCGGCTGGGGCAATGCCCGCTTTGCCACCCCCACCCGCCAGATTCCCCGCTTTGCCAAACCCGGCCGCCTGGGCGATCGGCTGGAAGTTGTGCTGGAGCTCAAATTGCTGGCCGACGTGGGGTTGGTGGGCTTTCCCAATGTGGGTAAATCTACCTTGATCTCGGTGGTGAGTCAGGCCAAGCCCGAAATTGCCAACTACCACTTCACCACCCTGAGCCCTGTGCTGGGAGTGGTTCGGCTGGAGGAGAACAGCAGCTTTGTAATGGCCGACATCCCCGGTCTGATCGAAGGGGCCAGTGAAGGCGTTGGTTTGGGCCACGACTTTTTGCGCCATGTCGAGCGCTGCCGTTTGCTGGTCCATGTGGTGGATGTGTCCGGCATCGAGGGTCGAGATCCCATTGAGGATTTTGAAACCATCAACCGGGAGCTAAAAGCTTACAATCCCCAGCTGGCGGAGCGGCCCATGCTGGTGGCCGCCAACAAATGCGACCTTGCCACCCCGGAGCAGATTGCCCGGTTCCGGGAATATATTGAGGAGCAGGGATTGGAGTGTTTTGAGCTTTCCGCCGCCATCAACCGGGGAGCCCGGGAGTTGGTGGAAGCTATTGGAGCCAAGCTGGCCACCCTGCCTCCCATTTTGGAATTTGAGCCGGAGCCCTTTACCCCCCCCGAGGTGGATCCTCAGGCCTTTGAGATTGTCAAAGATGGCGACGTGTTCGAAGTGGATGCGCCTTGGCTGGAGCCGGTGCTGCGAACGGTTAATATGAACGACTACGAATCTCTCCAGTATTTTCAGCGGGTGCTGGTGCAGAGCGGCATCATCGCCCGGTTGGAGGAAATGGGAGTGGAAGAAGGGGATACGGTGCGGATTTTGGGCTTTGAATTCGATTATGTCCGCTAAATTTGAAGAGAGGATACGTCGATGTTGGATTTAAAGCAGGACAATATACCCGACCCGGGAGGGATGAGTCCGGTATCCCTCGCTTTTATTGGAGATGGGGTTTTTGAGTTGATGGTGCGGGAGCAGCTGGTGAAAACCGGTGGAATGCCGGCGGGCAAGCTGCATACGCTGGCGGTGGGCCGGGTCAAAGCCAGTGCGCAGGCCGCCGCCTACGATGCGGTGCTGGAAGCCTGCGACGAAGAGGAGCGCAGCATCCTGCGCCGGGGGCGGAATGTCAGCCTTTCTCGGATTCCCCGCAGCTGCACCCCCGAGGAGTACCACAAAGCCACCGCTATTGAAGCTCTGTTTGGCTATCTGTATCTGTTGGGGCGATTGGACAGGCTTCATTTTCTGTTTGAGCGAATGGAGGAGGTAACCGCCGGTGAATGCGGCAAAGGCAACCAGCTATAAAAAGAATTTGGTGGATACTCTGGCCGATCTTGCCGGCAGTTTTTTGATGGCCATTGGCACACAGGTGTTCAGCGCTCCTAACGGGATTGCCCCCGGGGGAGTGACCGGCCTTTCGGTGCTGCTTAACTATCTTACCGGATTGCCCATTTCCGCGGTATCATTTATCATTAACATTCCCATTTTGGTAGCCTCTTGGTGTATTCTCGGCAGGAAGTACACCCTGAGAACCATGCGCAGTGTAGTGGCCTTTACCCTGATGTTGGAGGTGGTGGGCAGTTTTCTTCCCATCTATCAAGGCGAAGCCATTTTAGCTGCCCTTTATGGCGGTGTATTAAGCGGTTGCGGCCTTTCGCTGATTTTTATGCGGGGTTCCACCACCGGTGGCACCGATATTCTGGCCCGGCTGCTGCAAAAGCGCTTCCGCAGCCTTTCGGTGGGGCGGCTTTTGCTGGTGCTCAATGGCAGTGTTCTGCTGCTGGCTGCCGCCGTTTACCAAAACATAGAAAATGCTCTCTACGCTATGATCAGTATTTTTGCCTCTTCTCGCTTGTTGGATAGCGCCCTCTATGGCATGGATATGGGCAAGGTGCTGATGATCATTACCGAAAAGCACGAGGAAGCAGCGCGGGAAATCAACAGCCGAATGGGCAGAGGGTGCACGCTGCTGGAGGGCAAGGGCACCTATACCCAGAAAAACCGGCCGGTGCTTCTCTGTGCCGTGCGGCGCAGTCAGGTGTTTGAGGTAAAAAGCATTGTATTTCATGTGGACCCTGCCGCCTTTATTGTGGCCATGGAGGCCAACGAGATTATCGGCAACGGTTTTAAAGCGGCGGGTCAGAGCACATAAATCGGCAAAAAAAGAGCAGACGGACCTCTTCATTCGAAAGTCCGCCTGCTCTTATTTTCTTTTAGCTTATACCAAACTTGCTATCCACTGCTCCCGGTCACCGGGGAGCAGATCCACCACGGGAAGCTCTATCATGGTATAGCAGCCGGGCTGTTGCCGCATGGTCGCTCGCGCACAGCTCACCATGATCTGAGAGGTGAGGGCAGGGTTGTTGATGGACATATTAAACTCAAAGCGCTGATTGTCGGTCTTGCCGGAAATGCCCTTGCGAATCATCTGCACTCCATGGCCCCGATCGATCACGGTGTTGACATCCTCCACCGCCACCACATGGGTTTCGTCGTGGACAAAGTAAGGGTCCGCCTTAATTCGTGCAGAAACTTCCTCCAGTTTGGCGCCGGGCTCCAACTGCACATACACCATCCGGCGGTGAATGCCGGACCCTGCGGGAATGGTCATGGAAAGAGCATTTGCCACCCCTTGGATGGCTTTTACCGCCACCGTGTGGCCCATGCTCATGCCGGGGCCAAAGTTGGTGTAGGTGATGCCGCTGGGAGCACAGGCTTGGAGCAAGGCCCGCACAACGCTGTCGCTACCCGGATCCCACCCGGAGGAGATGACGGAAACTTTACCCGCCTTTACTGCTGCCTTGTGGAGGGAGCGGCGCAGAGCAGGGATTTGACTGTGGATATCAAAGCTGTCCACGGTGTGGTAGCCGGCTGCTAAATATTTGGCGGCGGTTTCCTCCACGCTGCGGGTGGGAACACAGAGCAGCGCCACATCCACCGGCCCTAGAGCACCGATATCCTCCACCACTGGAATGCCGGGCAAATTCTCGCTTCCCGCCTTGCGGCGCACCACACCGGCTAATTCCATATCGGGAGCGGCCTGCACTGCCTCCACTGCGTATTTTCCAATGTTGCCGTAACCCACCACTGCAACTCGTATCATAATCTCTCCCCCTTGTGGTATCTAGTTTTCTTTTGAATACAATATAATCTATCCTAAGGATTGTCAAGAGCGGAAAGGGCTTCTGTGGGAGAATTCCCGCCTGGCGCAGCCGGGGATGTCTCTTGCAACACTTTTTGATATGGGGTATAATAATTGAAGCCCAAAACTCCGGCAACGGTGCGGATTTTTCCCCATGGGGCATGAAATAATATACCCGCTTTTGCCCCTTTGCATGGGACAGGCCACAGGGTTGCGGCCACCAAAAACACCAACCGCCGGAACAACTATTTATATGCAAAAAGGAAGTGCCTTTGTGCGCGAAATTTATTTGGATCATGCAGCCACCACACCGGTGGATCCGGCGGTGGCCCGGCTGGCCCGTCAGGTGATGGAGGAGCTTTACGGCAATCCATCCTCTCTGCACAGCAAAGGGCTGGAAGCTCAGCTGCTGTTGGAAAAAGCCCGGGAGCAGGTGGCGGATGCAATGGGCTGCCACCCGGAGGAGGTCTACTTTACCTCCGGCGCCACCGAATCCAACAACATCGCCATTCAGGGAGCTTTTGCAGCCCACAGGCGCAGGGGGAATACCCTGATTTCCACGGCGGTGGAACATTCCTCGGTGAGAAGTCCTCTTCAAATGCTGGCTCAGCAGCAAAACGCCAATATTGTCTTGGTGGAGCCTCAGCCCAACGGTTCGGTGGACCCCGAAAGATTTTGTCAAGAGGTAACCGGCGATACTTTGCTGGTCTCCTGCCATTTGGTCAACAGCGAAGTGGGAGCCATCTGTGATCTTGCTTCGATTGCCAGGATGTCCAAAAAACGCAATTCCAGGGTTTTGGTGCACACCGACGGCGTGCAGGCTTTGGGAAAGGTGGATTTCTCCTTAAAAAAGCTGGGGGTGGATCTGGCCAGCTTTAGTGGCCACAAATTCCATGCTCCCAAGGGCATTGGGGTTTTATACGTCAAAAAGGGAGTGCGCCTCCAGCCTCTGTGTTATGGAGGGGGGCAGGAAAAGGGCCTGCGTCCCGGCACCCAAAGTGTGCCCCTTGCCTGCGCTATGGGAGCCGCTGCCGCAGCGGCAAAAGAAAATCTGAAGGCAAACCTCGCCCACTTTGCCGCCTTGCGAGCCCGGTTCCTGGAAAAAGCGGCACAAATTCCTCAGCTGTGCATCAATATGCCCTTGGATGGAGCACCTAATATCTGTAACATCAGTGTGCCGGGCTACCGCAGCGAAACCATGATTCACTTTTTGGCGGAGCGAGGCATTTATGTTTCCGGAGGCTCTGCCTGTTCCAAAGGGGCGGACAGCCATGTTCTCATTGCCATGGGCCTGCCCCGGAACCGCATCAAAAGCGCGCTGAGAATCACCTTTTCTCCGTACAACACCTTAGAGGATATCGATGAATTTTTCAAAGCCCTTGCGCAGGGGATGAATCAGATTACAAGGAGCAACGACTAAATGAAACTGGAAGCCGGAACCAAGGAGCTTATTCTGCTCAAAAGCGGAGAAATAGCCCTCAAGGGCCTCAATCGAGGCAGTTTTGAGGATTTGATGATTAAAAACTGCAAGCGCGCTCTGCGGGGAGTGGGGGATTTTCGCTTTTACAAGGCCCAATCCACCATCTATGCGCAACCGGTGGGGGACTGCGACATGGAGGAGGCATTGGACCGCCTTTCCCGGGTTTTTGGCATTGCCGCTTTAACCCGAGCCGGTATTGTGGAAAAAGATTTTGAGTCCATTAAGGCGGCGGCTGCAGAGTATCTGGAGGAGGAGCTGATGGCTGCGTCCACCTTTAAGGTGGCGGCCAAGCGCTCGGACAAGTCCTTCCCTATGACATCGCCGGACATTTGTCGGGAGCTGGGAGGCTGGCTGTTGCAGCGGTTTCCTCATCTCCGGGTGGATGTGGAAAACCCCGATCTTCTGGTGGTGGTGGAGGTGCGGGATTTTGCCGCCTATGTTCACGGTGGGCAACTTCCCGGTGCCGGAGGGATTCCGGTGGGAAGCTCCGGCCGGGCCATGTTGCTGCTTTCGGGGGGGATCGACAGTCCGGTGGCAGGGGTAATGATGGCCAAACGAGGCCTTGCCATTTCGGCGGTGCACTTTCATTCCCCGCCCTACACCAGCGAGCGCGCTCTGCTCAAGGTGCGGGCACTCTGCGAGAAGATGACTCGCTACTGCGGCACCATTCCCCTGCACATTGTACCCTTTACCGAAATTTCCGAAGCCATCAAGGAGCATTGCCGGGAGGATTTTGGTACCATCATCATGCGCCGCTTTATGATGCGCATTGCTCAGGACATTGCGCTGGAAGAAGAGTGCAGCGGCCTGATTACCGGAGAGAGCGTCGGGCAGGTGGCCAGTCAGACCATGGCATCATTGGCCTGTACCCAGGCGGGACTCATTTTGCCGGTGCTCCGACCGGTGATTGGCATGGATAAAGAGGAGATTGTGGCCATTTCCCGCAAAATCGATACCTTTGAAACCAGCATTCAGCCCTATGACGATTGCTGTACCGTCTTTACTCCCCGCCGCCCCAAAACCAAGCCCAAGCTGGAGGAGGTACAGGCGGAGGAGCAAAAACTGGATTTTGAAGCTCTGGTGCAGCGGGCCATTGCCCAAACCGCAAAGGAGCGACTTTCTCCCCGCTAGGGGCTTGCTTTCAAAGCAGCCGGTAAAGGGTAAGGCGACACAACCTGTGCCATCCAAGGAGGTTAACACTTGGTAGCGGAACTGATTCTTGTCCCTCATCAAACAGAGGCTCTGGAAGGAGCCAAAGCCTGTGCCAGAAGCGTGGCACGGGCTCTTTCCGGTGCAGGAATCAAAGTAAAGGAGCAGATCAGTATCTGTTCCGGCCGGGGGGATTTGCAAAAGGCGGTGGCCGCTGCTCTGGAACGGAGCAACGTAGTTCTGACGTTGGGGGGATTGGGCCGGGAACAAGGTGGCCTTACCAAAACAGCCATTGCCCAGGGACTGGGCCTGCCCTTGGAAAATCATCCCGACTGCTACAAAGCCATTCAGGAATACTGCCGCCGCACCGGAGAAGCCTTTTTGCCGGGGGATGCTGCTTTGGCGCAGGTACCCCGGGGCGCTCAGGTCTTTCCAAGCTCTGTGGGTAAAACTCCGGGGCTTGTGATATCCTCTGCCAGCCAGCACATTGTGATGCTTCCCGAGGAAGAAAGGGAGGCTCTGGCCCTGCTGCGGGAGGGAATTCTGCCCCTCATTAGTGGTGTTTCTCCCGAAGTGACGGTCATCCGCACCCTGCGCACCTACGGAATTTCCGAAGACATGGTGCGCCGCACCCTGGCGGAGCTGATGAGTGCCCCAAACCCCAAAATCTCCATCGAGCAGGAGGGAAGCGAGGTTTTGGTCCGGGTTACCGGTCGAGGCCCCAAACCCCAACAGGCGGCAGCCGCCTGTACGCCGGCGTTGCGCCGCATGGTGGAGCTGCTGGGAGATGCCGCCTACGGGTTGGATGTGGAATCTCTGCAGGCGGCGGTGGTAGATAAGCTGCAAAAAAAGAACTTGGGGATTGCGGTGGTGGAATCGGGCAGCGGGGGAATGCTCACCCGGGTGCTGAGCGAAACGGGAAGCGGGGGAGAAATTCTGCGCTATACCGTGGCGGTGGACACCGACCGGGCCAAGTGGGAAAAGCTGGGTGCTCCTTACCGGCTCCTGAAAAAGCATGGGGGCTGCAGCGAGCAGGCGGCGGTGTTTTTGGCCAATGCCGCCCGCAAAAAATCCCAGGCGGAGATTGGCGTTGCCCTAACGGTGGGACAGGGCTACGACCGCAAGAACCCATTGGGTCTTGTTTACATAGCGGTCTGCGACCAAAGCAGTGTCTATGTCAAAAAGCTGATTGTGGGGGATGGACACCCCGAAGAGCAGGATCTGGTTTTGGATGCAGCGCTTTCCCGGGCGCTGAACATGATTCGCCTGTTTGTGGACTATCTGCCCGGCCACTACATGGGAGCCATTCCTCTGGAAGAAGCCCTAAACGGGCGAACGGTAACGGATTTGCCGGGGCAGGAGGACAGCCTTTCTGGCAGAACCGGTGCAAAAGTTGGATTTTGGCGAAAGTTGGGCCGCAATTTTATCATTCGAAAAGCCGATCGGCCGGGGGTTAAAGTGAAAAAAGCAATTTTTATTCTTGCCATGCTCCTCTTTTTGGGCAGTGCAGGCTATGTGGGAAAATACTATTATGACGCCTGGGCTGCCAAGGAGTTGGCAAGCAAGCTTCAGGATATGTACACCTATGGGGAGATGGGGGATTACGAGATTCCCGACGATTTTCCCAAGGATTATCAGAAAAAATTCGGGGCTCTTTACGCCGTCAATCGGGATGTGATAGGCTTTATCAGCATTCCCGGCACCCAGATGGCCTATCCTGTGGTGCAGGGGCCCAACAACGAGTACTACCTGCGCAAAAACTACAACAAGGAGCACAGCGAATATGGCATCCCCTTTTTGGATTATCGGGCCGATGTCAAAAGGCCCAGCGATAATCTGCTGATCTACGGCCACAATATGAAGGACAGCCAGATTTTTGGGGAGCTGATGAACTACAACATCTACGGCAAAAACACAGGCAAGGAAGGTGCTCTTGCCTACTTTAAGGAGCACCCCGTCATTGATTTTTCCACCGTCTACCAAGACAATCGTTACGCCATTTTTGCCATTATCATCACCAACGCCTACGAAAATCAGGGCCATGTGTTTGATTACCACAACTTTATCGATGCTTCTTCCGATGCGGATTTGCTCAACTACGCCTATCAGCTTCAGATCCGCAGCATCATCGACACCGGGGTGGAGGTAGAGCCGGGGGACAAGCTGATTACCCTTTCCACCTGCACCTACGAATTTTCCGACGCCCGCTTTGTGGTGGTGGCAAGGCAGTTGCGGGAAGGGGAAGATCCCGACGACTTTGGAACCGGTGCAAAGGTAAATCCCCAGCCCCTCATGCCGGATATCTGGTATCAGCTTTATGGGGGAAGCCCGCCTACCGGACTGGATTCCCGCTCGTCGGTGATTACGTCCCCCACGGCGGCACCTGCCAACCCACCGGATCTCTCCCCCGCAGAGCCGGTGACCCAGCCGGACACTCCTCCGGAAGAACCGGAACCGCTACAGGAGGAGTCGGACTCCCAGCCGGCATGGTCGGAGACGCCCAAGGAGTCGCTGGTCTCATCCCAACCCAAGGAGGAGGCACAACCGACACAGTCTGCACAGCCTCCCGCCCCTCAAACCCAGCAAGCGTCGGAACCGTTGCCTGCTCCTCAGCCTCTTACCCAAACCCAGCAGGCGTCGGAACCGCTGTCTTCCCCCCAGTCGGCAGCCTCACAGTCCCAGGCGGCAAGTGCGCCTACTTCTGTTAGCAGCCAGCCGGCGCAGAGTCAAAAAGTTCAGAGCATCGAGGACAAATACGCAAACTATGTGCTGGACGAGGGGAAGAAGAAAACCAAGAGTAACCAGAGCATAGAGGATAAATACGCCAATTACGTTCTGGACGAAGGCACCGGCGGCAAAAGCTCCTCATCGGGCGGCAGTTTGGATGAGGTAGGGGAGCTTACCATCACAGTGGGAGGGCGCCGGATCACCGGAGACGCTTTGGATTTGGTTTCCCGAGTGGTACAAAATGAGATTGGCTCCTCCTTTCATGTGGAGGCCATCAAGGCTCAGGCGGTGGCGGCCTACACCTACATAACCTTTTACAATCAAAACGGATCGGCCCCCGCCATGCTGCTGGCTTCCAAGGCGGATTCCCGGGTGATGGACACTGTGGCAGAGGTGCTGGGGGAACGGGTGCTCTACAAAGGAAAACCGGCCCTTACCACCTACTATGCCACCAGTGCCGGCAACACCACATCCTCCAAAGATGTCTGGGGAGGACACTACCCTTACCTTGTCTCGGTGGACAGCGAGGTAGATACTCGGGTAAGCGGCTATCAGGTCACCAAAGCCATGTCTCGCAATCAGGTGAGCAGCCTGCTGGAACGGCATCTGGGGGTGGACCCCGACGACTGGGATCCGGAATACTGGTTTGAAATTCTCACCTATGCCGATGGCGGCTATGTGGGAAATATGAAAATTTGCGGTCGCTCCACCGCTGCCAATGGGGCTCGCATCACCGGCCGCTATGTGCGGGAAAACCTTTTGGGACTGCGCAGTGCCTGCTTTGAAGTGGAGTACGACTGGGACAAAGACCGATTTCTTTTTACCACCTACGGCTACGGCCATGGAGTGGGGATGAGCCAAAATGGAGCCAATCAATACGCCAAAGACGGTTGGGATTACATCGACATTCTAACCCACTACTACCCGGGCACCGAGATAGGATGACAGGAAGGTTATGAAGATGAGAGAAGTGGAATTAAAAGTAAAACTGGTGGATCTTTCTCCCATGGCCCTGTCCCAGCGGTTGACAGAGATGGGGTTTGTATCGGGAGCGGTTGTCAAAAACGAGGACGTGTACTATCAGGGAACAAAGCAGCCGGGGGTTCTGCACCAGTCCATTCTGCGCCTGCGCACCTCTCGGGATATATTGGCAGGCATCACCCGCTGCTATTTGACCTATAAAGGGCCTCGGCAGGAGGATGTCTGCCAAAGCAGGGAAGAAATTCAAACCGGGGTAGAGGATCCCCAAGCCACCGCCCTGCTGCTGGAGCGGCTGGGCTTTACCCCTCTGCTGACGGTGAAAAAGACCCGTCGCCATTACCATTCCGACGCAGTGACCGCCTGCTTGGATGCGGTGGAAGGCTTGGGTCCTTTTCTGGAGCTGGAGATGCTGACCGCCCAGGAGTCCCAGCAGCGAGAAGCCGGGGAGCAGCTGATGACGCTGCTGGAAAAGATGGAATTGGATCAAAAGGATTTGACCCGCCAATCCTATCTGGAGCTGTTGCTGGAAAAGCAAACACAAGGCGGATGATTCTCTTTGGCTTTCAGAAAAGCTGGAAAGCATAGCTCTTCCCCGAGAGGACATGATAACAACAGGGAAAACCCCTGTTGGCTGAAGGTTGCAATGTGTTTGTGGAAGGGCAGGAGATGGCATTGCCTTCCTGCTCTTTTGCGTTTGCAAAAGCTTCTAATCTTATCCTTTCCATGGCGTTACTACCCTACCTGGGATGAGGTGAAAAGATGAAGACCCTGCCCCGTGAGTTTTACCTTCGAGACGCTCGAGAGGTGGCCAAGGATCTGTTGGGGAAGATTCTGGTTCACCGGACGAAACAGGGGGACCTTATGGTAGAAATTACCGAGGTGGAAGCTTACCTCGGGATCGAGGATCCCGCCTGCCACAGCTATGGTGATCGCCGCACCCCGCGCACCCAAACCATGTATGGGCTGGGCGGGCATGCTTACATTTACCTCATTTACGGCATGCACTATCTTCTCAATGCCGTTACCGGGCAGGAAGGGGATCCCTGCGCCGTCTTAATCCGCGCAGGCACTCCGCTGGAAGGGCGGGAGCTTCTTTCCCAAAACCGCTATGGAAAGCCCTACCATGAACTGACCAAATCTCAGTTGCGCGCTTTTTGCGACGGCCCCGGAAAGCTATCCAAGGCGTTGGGGCTCACCATCCAACAAAACGGATGGGATTTATGCCAATCCCCCCTTATCATTACAGAAGGCGTCCGAGAAAAAAGAGCAATTGCCGCCGGCCCCCGGATTGGCGTGGATTATGCCGGTGAGGCCGCCACCTGGCCCCTTAATTTTCGGCTGGTGGATTGAGCATTTGCTGCCTTGTGACAGTTTAATTTTCGTTGCAAAAAAATCCACCCGCCAAACGACGAGTGGATTTTTTCCTTTGGCTATTCTGCTTGACAGTGCAGCGGACTTTTACCTACTCTAGGTAGTCCAGAGAGTCTACGGTACCGGGAGTAGGATTGGGGGTTTGGTTGTTCCATCTCCCCGTATTGTCTCGGGTGCGGTCCATGCAGCTGACACTGACCAGCATGGTGAATACCGCCAGTAGGACTGTTAAAGTTCTTTTCATTCGTTACCACCTCCCTTATAGCTTAACCTGGTAGTGCGGCGGGATTCGTGTTAAATTACGGTATTTTTTTCATGTCGCTTATGGGGAGGCCTTTTGTAAAAACTTTAGGCAGAAAAGTAAAATACCTAAGGTTGTATCTGCTCGGTTTCGGAGCTATACTCAAACTGTCCCCCAAAAGGCACAAGGAGGAATAGGATGCTACCGGGTATCTTTTCAGATTATCATAACCAAACCCTTCCTTTTTGGCAGGAAGTTCGAAGAGGAGAAATTCTCCACCTGTTTCAAAAGGAAGTATATGGATTTACCCCTACCCTTTTGCCCAAGCTCAGCCATAAGGTTTTGCAAAAGGAACAGGTGGAGGATGCCATCACAAAGGAGCGCATTACCCTGACGGTTACCCTAAAGGGCCAGCAGGCAAGCTTTGATATTCTCCTGTATACTCCCGCCGGCAGAAACCACAAACTGCCTGTGGTGATTATGCTCAACCCCTTTTCCCGCAACCCGGCACTCAACCATGCGCAGCGGGATCAGCAGCATATGCCTTATCAGGATATTACCGCTCAGGGTTACGCCGCTGTCTACGCTCTGGTGGATGGGCTGGCAAAGGATGACAAAGATCAATATCAAAAAAGCGTATTTGAACTGTATCCTAAAGAGAATACCCACAGTTGGGGCGTGATATCCGCTTGGGCGTGGGGCGGCAGCCGTGTGGTGGATTTTCTTTTGGACCATCCACTGTTTGACAAAGACAGAATTGCCATGGCGGGCTTTTCCCGGGGCGGCAAGGCAGCTCTTTGGTGTGCCGCTCAGGATCAGCGGGTTTCCCTGGTAATTTCGGCGTCTTCAGGCTGCACCGGAGCAGCCATCACCCGGGGTAAAACCGGAGAACGAGTGGCGGATATCACCACCCAGTTCCCCCACTGGTTTGCAGAGCGGTACAGCCGGTACAGCAACAACGAGGACGCCCTGCCTGTGGATCAGCACATGTTGCTGGGGTTGATTGCACCGCGCAAGCTCTATGTTTCCAGCTCGTCGGAGGATAGCTGGGCCGACCCTCAAAGCGAATTCAAAAGCCTTGTTCTGGCCGAAGAAATCTATCGACTTTACGGACAAAAGGCGGTGGATGCCAGCTTCTCCTTCCCGGAGGTGGACACCCAAATCATCAAGGGGTGCAGCGGCTATCACCAGCGAAAAGGGGCCCATGCCTGCACCAGGGAGGACTGGAAGCTGTTTCTCAACTTTATCAACCGCCATTTTCAATAAAGGATAGATTATGAATCACAAGAAACGTTCCATTCATACCCAAATGATTGCCAGCAATGCTCTGATCATCACCACGCTGGTTGCTCTTATTGGTGCCAGTGTCTATTTTGGCGCCACTTGGCTGCAAATTCGAAACTCCCAGCGGCTCAACAACGAGCTGGTTGCGGCCAAGGGCAAAAACTTTGACGAAACTTCCGGGGCTTTTAAGCGCACCATCAACTACCTCACCATTACCAATGAGCTGGACCAAGCCCTTAATCTGGCAACCAATGATCCCACTTCCCTGGATGTCGCCAATCGGGCCATCAAAAAGGCGATTACCGACAAATCCATCTTCTTTGACGAAATTTATGGTTGGTATCTTTACGATGCCGACCATAATCTGCGTGCCCATCAGCGCAAGCGATACCACAAAGGGGAACGGGATGTATTGTTCCCCAAAATGGACGAAAGCTGGTTTGAGCCTTCCGGGCAGATTCGCAGCTTTGTGCTGGACGGGCGGCTGCTGTATACCCGAAAAATTTTTAGTTATAAAAATTTGGATGAACTGGGGTACTTTGTGGCAATCTACGACAACGACTATCTGGATCAGCAACTGAGCACCATTCTTGCCAGCGACAAGCAGTTTGCCGCCGTCTTTGATGAATACGGCTCTCTGATTGTCCACAACTATACCGATAACGACACCATGAACTTCATCCTGGAAGAGGTTGACTTTTCTACGGTGGAAAACAGCCAGATTGTCAAAATTCCCAAACTGGGCAGAACCATTGTCACGCAGTACATCAGCCCCTATAACAACTGGAGGCTGGTGTTGGCCGTATCCCTTAAGGAAATTACCCAATTTTCCGACCTGCTCCTGCTGATTATCATTGTGGTGGGATGCTTTGGCCTTCTGTTTGGAAACATTACTCAAGCGGTCAACTCCCGGCACATCGTCAAGCCCCTCAGCCATATGGTCAACGTGGTGAACAAGGTGGAGCAGGGGGATTACAGCCAGAGAATCAATCCCCAGCAAAGCGAAGAAATGCAAATTTTAGCAAACTCCTTTAATCAGCTGGTTAAAACCACCGATAATTTAATCAATCAGGTGCTGCGGCACGAAATCAAATACCGGGATATGCAGCTGGAGGCCATGCAGGCACAAATCCGCCCCCATATTCTTTACAATACCCTGGAATGCATCAACTGGCTGGCGGAATTTGGCCGCAAGGAAGATATTCGCAAAGTGACCATTGCTTTTTCCAACATCATGCAGTCCCTTGCCAAGGGAGAAAAATTCATCACCGTTCGGGAGGAGCTTTCCTACACCGAGGATTTTTTGGCCATCTACAAAATCCTGCTGGAGGACAAGTTCGGCTATACCATTCATTCCCAGAATACGGCGTTGGATGATATCATCATTCCCCGCCTCACCATCCAGCCTCTGGTGGAAAATGCAGTGCTCCACGGCATTAAAAAAAGCTGCGAAAAGGGCAAGGTGACGGTGAGTTTGGCATCCACGCCGGAGGGAATTCTGATTTCGGTCATTGATGACGGCGTGGGGATGGAGGAGGAAATTGTGCGGAGCATCAACCATTATGCAGAAACCCCCGACGAAAGCCTGACCACCAATTTTGGCCTTGGACTGCGCAATGTCATCGATCGGCTGTGGCTGGTGTATCAAGGCAAATCGAGGTTTTCCGTCACCAGCAGCCTGGGATGGGGCACCACCATCGATGTTTTTATTCCACTGAAGGAGGACGAAAATGAGCTACTCCGTGATCATTTTGGATGACGAACCGCTGATCGTCAGCGGCATTTCCAAAAGCATCCCCTGGGAAGCGGAGAACTGTCGGCTGATCGCTTCCAGCGGGGATGGTCTCAAGGGAAAAGAGCTCATCGACAAGTATAAACCCGATATTTTAATTTCCGATATTATCATGCCCGGATGCTCCGGGTTGGAGCTGGCAGAACACTGTCGGAAGAACCACTATAAAACCAAAATCATCATTCTTTCGGCCTACAGTGATTTTCATTATGCCCAGCAGGCCATCACCTATAAGGTATCCGAGTACATCATCAAGCCCATTGACTTTGACAAGCTGCTTCAATCCCTCCGAACGGTGGTGCAGGAACTGGATGCGGAACAAAAAGACAGAGCAAAGGCAGAATCCGTCCATGTCTCCCACCTCACACAGCCTTCCGTTCAGATGTTGTTTGACATTGCCCGCCACGGCGACAAGGCCCTGGAGCAACCGGGAGGTGGCAAGCGTTCCATTTCCATCCGGCCGGGCGTGGTGATTTCCGCGCAGTTTTACAACATCAACTTTGAAACGGGGGATAATATTTTGCCCCTGATGCAATCCCCCTTTATCACCAGCCTCAGCGATGCCGGTTATTCTCTGGTGCGGGGCAGCTCCGACCATCAACTGCTGTTTTTGTGTGACCTTACCCGGGGCATCGATTACGAAACCAGCAGGCAGCGGATCATCAAGCAGGTGGGGCAGGTGGCCCGCACCCTCTGCCAATCGGAAGAAATGGTGTGCGTGGTGGCGGTGAGCAGTGTTTTTAAGGATCATCAAAGTCTTCACAAAGCCTACAAAGAAAACCAAACCATGATTGCCGAAAGCTATTTTGAAAAGCGGCCCACCGTTTTAACCTCCATCCATAAGCAGACCGAAGCAAAGGACGATGCGGCCTTAACCATCAATAACATTGTGTATCAGCTTTCCAACAGCAACGAAAGCAAGCTTCTGCAGGATTATCAGTGGTTGTGTGACCATCTGGAAAGACAGCGCAACCGGGAACACGCCAAGCACGCCTTTCGGGAGCTGTATTGGCAGGCTACCAATTTAGCTTCCCAGGCAGGGATGATCAAAAAGCCGGATTTAAAGCAGGAGAAGATGAATGAGAACTTTTTTGCCGATCAAAAAAAGGTTCTTTCCTACCTGCTGGACATTTGCAGTTTTCTGTCCTCCGGGGAAAACATCATCGGTAGGCTTCGCATTCTCATTGAAAACAACTACCACGATCCCGACTTTGGGCTGGCCCAAGCGGCGGAAAGCCTGCAGCTTTCGGGCTCCTATCTAAGCCGCCTGTTCAAAGAGAAGATGAGCAAAAACTTCACCGATTACCTGATGGAACTGAGACTGGAGAGAGCCCAGGAGCTGCTGCTGCATACCGACTTAAAAATCGAGACAATCGCCAACAAGGTGGGGTTTGTCAACCACAATTATTTTGGGCAGGTGTTCAAACGGTTTACAGGTCTCACTCCCAGGCAATATCGCCAGCAGTCCAGCCAGTAGGTAACCCCATAGGTAAATGAACGGGGATTAAAAGGGTCCAATAGCAGCTAGTAGAACAAAAAATTATAATAGATTGTAAAAATATTTGCATTTTTTCAAGACATACTTTTTATATAATGAAGTCGTAGTGGAAAGAAAAGAATCTTCCGAGCCACTGAAATCAAAAAAAGGAGAAGCGTATAATGAAGAAAATTTTAAGTCTTACGCTGGCGTTTGCCATGATCCTGGCGATTAGTGTAGGTTGCAGCAGCTCCGGCGATGTTCCCTCCAGCCAATCTGCACAAGAAGCATCCCCGGCTGGCAATACCGAAACCTCCGATAAAAAAGTAGTGCTGGATATGCTTTGGTTTGCAGACGGTGCAGAAACCGAAGCCATGCAGCACCTCATCGAAGATTATCAGGCCATCAAGCCCAACGTGCAAATTAACCTTCTGGAAGTTCCCTACGACGAGATCACCAATAAAATTATGATGTCGGTGGTGGGCGGAGAGCCCCCTGCACTGGCCAGAACCACCGAGAGCGTTCTCAGTGCCGTTTACGATGCCACTTTGGATTTGTCCGAGTATGTGGACGACATTGACGGTGTGCTGGCACAGTTTATGCCCTCTATCCACAACTACTTTGTCATCAACGACAAGGTGACTGCACTGCCCACCGACGTGACTGCCAACGGCATGATCTACAACAAAACGGCATTTGACAAAGCCGGAGTCAGCGTGCCTACCTCCCCCGACGACGTTTGGACTTGGGATGAATTTGTCGCTGCTCTGGAGAAGGTAAAGGCAGACGGTGGCGTTCAGTTTGGTATGGTGATCGACAATCCCAGCCACAGATGGTCCACCATGCTGTATCAGTTCGGCGGCCAATTCCTCAGCGAGGACGGCCCTGCTTTCAACAGCCCCGAAACCATCCAGGCTCTGACCTTCACCAAAGAGCTGTTTGACAAAGAAATTGTACCCAAATCCACTTGGCTTGGCGGCGAGGATCCCAACAATATGTTCCGTTCGGGACAGGTTGCAGTGCACCTTTCCGGCAACTGGATGCTGACCAACTATCGGGACAACATCAAAGACTTTGAGTGGGGCGTCACCTATATGCCCAAGGCAAAGAACCGCTCCTCTACTCCCGGCGGCAAACAGCTGGCTGCTTTCAAAGGCTCTGGCGTGGAGCAGGAAGCTGTGGACTTTATCCTGTATGTCACCTCTCAGGAGGCCAATGCAAAATACTGTGTGGAATCCCTGTTCCTGAGTCCCAGACTGGACAATGGCAAACTGGACTATCCGTTTGGAAAAGAGCATTTTGAAGTATTTGCCAACGAACTGGAGCACACAGTGCCCGCCGCCAGCTTCGACTGGGGTTACCCTGACTTTGCAGGTGTGGCAAGAACACCTCAAAATGAAGGAATGTACGAGATGATCGCAGGTAATATTACCCCGGAACAACATGCAGCTAATATGGAACAGGTTCTTCAGGAACTGTATCAATAAAAGACTCTTGTGTGACGGTATGGGGTGGTTGAAACAATCACCCCATACTTTTTTCAACAGGAAAGGGAGTAGCCGTATTGAAAATTAAAAAGAAAAAGGGTATCAGCTCCTTGGAGATGAAGCTTTTTCCCTATCTTCTTATTCTGCCCAATCTTTTTATTTTTGTTGCTTTTATTGCGGTGCCCGCCCTGTTCGGTGCCTATTTTTCGCTGAACGATTGGTCGGGTTTGAGTACCCCTGTGTTTATAGGCCTGGACAACTATGTGCGGGCTTTTCGGGATGTTAAGTTCTGGCAGTCCTTTGGAAGAACGCTGATCTATGTGGGCATCAGCCTGCCCTTTATTATGGGAATTCCCTTGTTTCTGGCCAACCTGATGATTAAAGAAATCCGCGCTAAGGGAATGTTCCGCGCCATCTTCTACTGGCCTTCCATGATATCCTATATCATTGTGGGTATTTCCTTTAAATTTATGTTTGGCGACAACACCGGTATCATCAACTATCTGCTGGATTTGCTGGGCAAAAGCAAGGTGGAGTGGCTAACCCAGGGAACAACGGCCATGTTTGTGGTAATTCTCGCCACCATCTGGGCACGAACCGGCTTTTATATGGTGACCTACATCTCAGGACTGCAAAGCATTCCCCTATCCTACTATGAGGCGGCAGAGGTGGACGGCGCCACTCCCATTCAGGGATTTTTCAAAATCACTCTGCCCCTTCTCAAGCCCACCACCTTTTTGGTTCTGATTCTATCCTTTATCGATTTGTTTAAAGCCTATGGTTTGGTACTGGCTCTCACCAAAGGCGGGCCCGGAACCTCCACCAAGTTTGTGGTGCAGTATATCTACGAGGCAGCCTTTGACGGCAGGCGGGAGATGGGCTATGCCAGCGCCCTTTCCATGATTCTGCTTGTGGTGATGGCTGTCTTTACCCTGCTGCAATTTAAAGTGAACAAAGGAGGGGAAATCGAATGAACATGAAAACCCGCAGTACTTGGCTGACCTATACCATTACCATTTTACTTGCCCTTTTGTTCATCTTTCCCATCTTTTGGATTGTGCTCTCTTCCTTTAAAAGCGGGTCGGAGATGTTCCGCTATCCCCCCACCTTTTTCCCCGAAAACTTTACCCTGGACAATTACCGCCATGCCTTTGAAAAAGGCAACTTTGGCCGATATTTTCTCAACAGTACCATTGTTGCGGTGCTGTCCACCATCTTGACGGTTATCATCAACACCATGGCGGGCTATGCCTTTGCCAAGTACAATTTTAAGGGCAGCAAAGTGCTGTTTATCTTTTTCATTTCCACCCTGATGCTGCCTTTGGAAGTGCTGATGATTCCCATCTTCCATGTAGTCAAATTTTTTGGAATGTACAACTCCTTTGCAGGCCTTATCATTCCGCCTGCGGCAACCCCAACGGGAGTCTTTCTGTTGCGGCAGTATTTTCTCAGTGTGCCCAACGAGCTGATAGAGTCCGCCCGGGTGGATGGCGCCAGCGAAACGAGAATCTTCTTTTCCATCATGCTGCCTATCGCAAAGCCTGCCATGAGCGTTCTTGCCATCTTCTCCTTTATGTGGCGCTGGAACGACTTTATGTGGCCGCTACTGGTCATCCGGGATGTGGACAAATATACGGTTCAGCTGGCCCTTGCCAACTTCAGCGGGCAGTTCTCGGTAGACTGGAACAGCCTCATTGCCATGTCGGTGGTATCGGTGATTCCCGTGCTGATCATCTTCTTGCTGTTCCAAAAGCAGTTCGTACAAGGCATGGTTACCTCCGGTATGAAAGATTAAGACAACCAAGAGGGGAAGCATATGTTAACCTGCAGAGAGTTTCAGAGCTTTGAAAGCCGAGACGGTTACTACCAAATCAACACCAACAGCGCCGCTATCCGCCTTTGGTTTTTAACCGACGATATCATTCGAATCCGCGCTTCCTTTGACCAAAAATTTGAAGAGGCCTCCTATATCCTCACCAAAACAGCCTGGCCGGACCGCTTGGATGAGGTTTTGGGGGACGAGCGTGTGCGGGTGCAGCCCGTTGTTCCCCAAATTGCAGAAACCGAGAGCAAACTGGTGTTTGTCACCCAAACCCTGCGCTTGGAGCTGCGCAAAAACCCCATTGCCTTTCAGCTGTTTAGCAAGGAGGGGGAGCTGCTCTACTCCGATCTGCCCGGCAAAGCCTATCAGAAGGACCATTTGGGCCGCATCTATCACCACAACTGCTACAACCCCGACGACTTTTACTACGGCTTTGGAGAAAAGACGGGGGAAATCAGCAAAAACAACCGGTATCTGCGCTTTAGTCCCAAGGACAACATCGGATACGACCCGATCCACGGAGACCCTCTTTACAAACACATTCCCATGTATATCAAGCTGGACAGCCGCAGCAAAAAAGCGGCGGGCATCTTCTACCACAACACCTACGAAGCAGCCATCTCCTTGGGAGGGGAAATCAGCGGATACTGGCCCCGGTACAGCTACTACACCGCCGATGGGGGCGACATTGACTTCTTCCTGTTCGGCGGGCCAAACATCCGCGATGTGGTCAAGCAGTATACCTCCATCACCGGCACTACGGTGATGCAGCCCAAGCAGACCCTGGGATACCTTGGCTCCACCATGTACTATGTGGAGCTGCCAGAAAACTGCGACCGGGAAATTCTCAGCTTTGTGGACAAGGCAAAGGCGGAGGATATTCCTCTGGATGGTTTTATGCTGTCCTCCGGCTTTACCTCTGATCAGAACAATAAGCGCAATGTCTTTACTTGGAACCGCAAGCGCTTTCCCTCTCCGGAAGATTTCTTTGAGGAGATGAACCGCAGAGGGGTGGTAGTGGTTCCCAACGTAAAGCCGGGAGTGCTCAAGACCCATCCCCGGTACGAGTACTACGAGAAGCTGGGCTGCTTTATCAAAGACCAAGACGGCAACACCCAGCCCGCCCAGTGGTGGGGAGGAGTGGGCGCCTATTTCGACTTCACCAACCCCGTCGCCCGCAAAGTTTGGGTAGAGGAGCTTGGGCAGCAGGTCATTGCCAAGGGCACCATCGCTGTTTGGAACGACAACTGCGAATACGACGGCATCGACAACCGCAACGCCCTCTGCCATTTTGAAGGCCAAACGGGAACCCATGGCCAGCTCAAGCCCATTCAGTCCACTTTGATGTCCAAGCTGACCCATCAGGCAGTGAGGGAGCAGGACGAAAACGCCCGTCCCTTTGTGGTCTGCCGTTCGGGCAGCAGCGGCATTCAGCGCTACGCCCAGGTGTGGTCGGGCGACAACTACACCAGCTATGACAGCTTAAAGTACAACATTGCCACCTTGCTGGGCCTTGGGCTTTCGGGGGTTGCCAACTGCGGCTCCGACATTGCCGGATTTGCAGGTCCCGCCCCCGACGAAGAGCTTTTGGTGCGCTGGGTACAGCACGGCGTCTTCCAGCCGCGGTTTTCCATCCATTCTGCCAGTAACGACAACACCGTGACCGAGCCTTGGATGTACAGCGCAAGCACCCGCTATATCCGGGATGCCATCAAGCTGCGCTATTCCCTTGTTCCATATCTCTACTCCCTGATGTGGGAGGCCCACACCCAGGGAACTCCCATCATGCGCCCCACCTTTTACGAATTCCAGCAGGATGAGGCCTGCTATGCCGAAGGGGTGGACTTTATGCTGGGGGGCAGCCTGCTGGTGGCCACGGTGGTGGAAAAGGGACAGAGTGTCCGCACCGTTTACCTGCCCAAAGGCAGCGACTGGTACGACTTTTACACCCGAGAAAAATATGCGGGAGGCACCACCCTTCAAATTCCGGTGGATAGGGGCAGCATGCCTTTGTTTATCCGGGCGGGTGCCATCCTTCCCATGGCGGATGGCCTTACCTCCATCAGCCAGCAGGAGGTAAAAACCCTTCGGCTACTGATTGCCCCCGATGTTCCCACGGAGTTTGATGTCTATGACGACGACGGCATAACCCTCAACTACCAAAAAGGGGAGTATCTCCTCAACAAGGTGACCGTCACTCCCGGGGAGCAGATTCACATCCACTTTCACAAACAGGGCAGCTACCAAAGCCCGGTGGAAGCCATCCACCTCGACGTCATCCATCGGGAAAAGGGCCCCTACTGGGTGACGGTGGACGGCAAAAAGATTCCCCAGTTCCTCCACCGGGACATGTGGGAGCAGGCGGAGGAAGGCTGGTATTACAGCCACAGCAAAAAGTCGGTTCAGGTCAAGTGCCGGGAACTCCAAAAGGATTACCGGGTGGTGATCAGCTTTGAGCAGTTCGACCTCATCGGCATTGACCCAGACTAATCCATAAACAAAAAACAGCTCCGGGTACATAGAGTACCCGGAGCGTTTTTATGGAAGCTACAACTAATTCTGTCCGCCGATGGCGTCCAGCAATTGCCGCTTGGCCTGCAAAAATTCCTGGCTGAAGGCAAAATCGGCAGGGCGGGGGCGGGGGGCGGAGATGGAAAGCTCGGCTTTGATTTGGCCCGGCATCCCCGCCATCACATAGATGCGGTGGGAAAGGGTGAGAGCCTCGTCAATGTCGTGGGTGATAAACAGGGTGGTCAGCCCCATTTGAGCAGAGGCATCCAGATACCAGCGGTGGAGTTCACTTTTGGTCAGAGCATCCAGAGCGGAAAAAGGCTCGTCCAGCAAAATCACTTGGTTGCCCAGAAAGTGGGTGCGCAAGAGGGCTGCCCGCTGCCGCATCCCGCCGGAAAGCTGATGGGGGTATTTGTCCTCGCTGCCGGCAAGGCCAAAGCGCTCCATCTGCTCTGCTGCCTTTTCCCGGGCCTGAGACTTTTTCATCCCCTTGAGAATTAAGGGGAGGCTTACATTGTCCAAAGTGGTTTTAAAGGGCAGCAACAGGTCTTTTTGCAGCATATAACCTACCCGCCCGGCCATTCCGGTGATGTCCTCATCCTCCAGAAAAACCCGCCCGGAATCGGGGCAATCCACCCCGGCCAGAATGCTCATCAGGGTGGTTTTTCCCACCCCGCTGGCTCCCAGCAGACCCACCAGCTCACCTTGGGCAAGATGCAGGGAGATATCCTCAATGACCGGTTGCCCCTGATAGCTTTTATTAATTTTTTCACATCGAAACAAACTCATATTCCACCGTCAATTCTACAAAAAGGCGGGGCGGCAAAGAACCGCCCCTGTCCGCTTGTTTACTGGGGCAAAAACTCGTTGGTAAAGCCCTCGGTTCCCAGATCCCGCTCCAGCAGGCTGCGCTGATACATCCAATCGTAGAAGCGGCTCCAGCGATCCGGGTCAATCTCCCCCCAGCGGGAAACCTCCGCCTTGTACTGGGAGGCCAGCCACTTCTGGCTTTCCACCACCAAATCCTCCCTCAGTTCGGGGGCGTGTTTGAGCAGAATCTCCGCCGCTTCTTGAGGATTTTCTATGGCAAATTCATAGCCTCTGGCGGTGGCCTTTAAAAACGCCTTTACTTTGTCGGGATGGGTCTCCATCCAGGCGTTGGATGCCACCAAGATAGGAGAATAGAAATCAAAGATGGGGTCGCAGTCGGTAAGGAAGAGAAAACTGGAATCCAGCCCCGACACCTGTGTGGCGATGCCGTCCCAAGCGTAGTAGACCCAGATGGAGTCCACGCCGGTTTGCAGGGCGGAAACCGCATCGGTCACCTCGTCGTAGATGATTTGCACTTCCTCTAACTTTCCTCCATCCTGCTCCACAATGTAGCGGATGGTTTCGGTCACCACAGGGGTGCTCCAGGCGGCAAAGCTTTTTCCGCAGAGGTCGGCGGCGGAGCGGATGCCGGTTTCCCCCAGGGACACAATGCCGGAGGTGTTGTGTTGCACCACAGCGGCGATGGCTGTTACCGGCAGGGGATTGGAGGATGCAATGGCAGGACCCATGGATTCCTGAAAGTCCACCGCCACCTCGGCGCCGCCGGCGGCAACCAGAGCCAGTGCGGAGGATTCGGGGGGCTGCTGAATCTCCACCGAGAGACCTTCTTCCGAATACCAGCCCTTTTCCAGCGCCACATACATTCCGGTATGGTTGGTGTTGGGGGTCCAGTCCAGAACCACCCGCACCTGAGAAGTGTCCTGTTGCTTTTGAGCGCAACCACTTCCCAACAGCAGAAATACCAAAATCAAGGATACAATCAGCTTTTTCATGCTTAGGAGTCCTTTCTTTCCCCCTGTCTTGCCCAGGGAGTCATCTTTTTTTCCAGTAGTGCTGTCAAACGCATGAGAAGAATGCTTAGCCCGCTGACAAAAAATATAATGGCAAACATCTTGTCAAAGGCATAGCTTTTCCGCACCCGGGTCATATAAACCCCAAGGCCGGAGGAACCACCCAGCCATTCGGCAATCACTGCTCCCACAATGGCATAGCTCACTGCAATCCGCAGCCCCGAAAACAGGCGGGGCAGGGCACCCGGCAGTTTGAGGTGGAGGAAAATCTGCCCTTCGTTTGCTCCCATGGAGCGCAGCAGTACCATGGTGTCGGGGTCCGCTTCCCGAAAACCATCCAGAAGCCCCACCGCCACCGGAAAGAAGCAGACCAAAAACACCAGCACAATTTTAGGAGCCGGTCCGTACCCCATCCAGAGAACCAGCAGGGGAGCCAGCGCCACCGTGGGCACCGTCTGGGTGATGAGGATGATGGGATAAAGCGCTTGGTAGAGATAATCGCTGCGGTCCATCAGAATAGCCAACACAAAGGCTCCCGCCACCCCCAGAAAAAGACCCGCAAAGGCCTCGGCCAGAGAGACAGCGGCATGTCCCATAATGGGAACAAAGTCCACCGCAAAGGCCCGCACCACGCTG
Organism: Oscillospiraceae bacterium; assembly: GCA_050950205.1. Taxonomy (GTDB): domain Bacteria; phylum Bacillota; class Clostridia; order Oscillospirales; family Ruminococcaceae; genus WRAV01. Next base: position 304,799 of record JBMNHF010000007.1, on the reverse strand, counting down.
ATGGGAGAGGGCAGCAAAAAGGGCGGAACCAGCTTAAGGGAGCAAACCAGCTGCCAAATCACCAGCAACGCCAGCAGCAGGCTGAGGGAATCCCCCTTACTTTTGATGTTTTGCAGTCTTTTTCTCAATGGACCATACCCCCTCGGTGGGGTTGAAGAACACCTTGAGGTAGGTGGATACGCTGGGGGCTCCCTCTTGGATGCAGATGAGCTGGCATTCCTTGGCCAAATCCCACAAAGCGTCAAAGTCACCCTCCACCGTTGTCTCAAAGGGGCCTACGGTATAGGACATGCCACTTTGCCGAATGTGGGCAATGACGGCATCCACCACCCGAATGACTTCTTCTCCCTCTACTTTGGGAAGAACCTGAATGGCGATACTTGCTTGAGGCTGTTTCATCACAACAAACTCCTTTCCCGACAAAACAAAAAACCGCACGTGTTGTAACCGTGCGGGTAATCGGAGAGGGAATTCCCCTTGCGCTTTTGTTTTATCCCTCCGCCGGCATTACCCGGATCAGGTTCAAGGGTTGCAATCTTCCATTCGATTGCTCTCAGCCGGAATCATCCAGCACCCCGTTTTTGTTTGTCTGTTTACCTTCATTATAGTCTGCAGGGTCAAAATGTCAAGAGTATATTGACAAACTCTTAACCAGCATCTATAATAAAGGTACAAAATAATAGTCTGTTTCAGGGCGAGGTGCAAGTCCTCACCGGCGGTGAAGAGTCTTTGATGGCTACAAGTCCGCGAGCCGATAGCGGCCGACAGGGTTAGAATCCCTGACCGACGGTATAGTCCGGATGAAAGAAACAAACTGTCTTTATGACGGTGCTGCTGCGCGCCCTGAGCCTTTGGCTTGGGGCGTTTTTGCTGCGCAAGGCGTGAAACGGGCTAAATTCATGGTAGGAGGAAGCTTATGTACGCCCAAACCGCAACCTTTCAAAAAACCCGAAAACTGACCACCCTAGCTGTTATGAGCACCATTTCCTATGTGCTGATGGTGGTGGGACGCATTCCCATGGTGTTGTTCCTCAAGTACGACCCCAAGGATATTGTCATCACCTTTGCAGGCTTTTTGTTGGGGCCGCTGTCCGCACTTGCCGTCTCTGTGGTGGTTTCTTTTGTGGAGATGTTTACCGTCAGCGATACCGGCTTTATCGGCCTTGTGATGAATATTCTTTCCACCTGCGCCTTTTCCTGCACGGCAGCAGTCATTTACCAAAGGAAGCGGACACAGTCCCGCGCCGTCATCGGTTTGGTGGCCGGCACCCTGCTGATGACCGCTGTCATGCTGCTGTGGAATTGCTTAATTACCCCCTTGTATCTGGGGGTTCCCCGCAGCGAAGTGGTGGCTTTGCTGATCCCCGCCTTTCTGCCCTTTAATCTCATCAAGGGCGGGCTGAACGCAACCCTTACCCTGCTGCTTTACAAGCCGCTTGTAAAGGCACTGCGGGCTGCCTGTCTTCTTCCCTCCCGGGAAGAGCAGACCGTCTGCCCTTCCAAACCCTGGAGCCTCGGCGTCATGCTGACTGCCGGCGTGGTGCTCATCACCTGTATCTTGCTGGTTTTAACCTTTCAAGGGGTGCTCTAAACTTTATTCCGGTGGGCAAATTTCTGTTTGTCCACCGGGTTTTCACGTCATTGACAGACTTCGACAAAGCTGTTATAATGTCCTCACAAAATTGCATACGCCTTATCAAGAGCGACGGAGGGAACAGGCCCTGTGAAGTCCGGCAACCTGCCAGAAGGCGAGGTGCTAAATCCTGCGGTGCAACACACCGAAAGATGAGGGAGATAGACCAAAATTACGGGCCCGGTCTTCCGGAGCCCTTTTTTGTTGAAAGGAGATGTTTTCTCGTGAGCAAGTTTTTATTTACGTCCGAATCGGTAACGGAGGGACATCCCGATAAAATTTGCGACCAAATTTCCGACGCTATTCTAGATTTTATCATCAGTCAGGACCCCACCGCCCGGGTGGCCTGCGAAACGGTAACCACCACCGGCCTTGTGTTCATTACCGGAGAAATTTCCACCGATTGCTACGTGGACATCCCTAAGATTGCCCGTCAGGTGATTAAAGAAATCGGCTATAACAACGCCGAATACGGTTTTGACGGGGACAGCTGTGCGGTTCTCACCGCCATTGACGAGCAGAGCAGCGACATCGCCATGGGGGTAAACAACGCTCTGGAAACTCGCACCGGAGAGGCCAGCGAAAGCCTGGAAGGTGCGGGAGATCAGGGAATGATGTTTGGCTACGCCTGCGACGAGACCCCTGAGCTGATGCCCATGGCCATTTCGTTGGCCCACCAGCTGGCCATGCAGATGACCAAAGTGCGCAAGGACGGAACCCTGCCCTACCTGCGGCCCGACGGCAAGACTCAGGTTACGGTGGAGTATGAGGACGGAAAGCCTGTCCGGGTGGATACGGTGGTTCTCTCCAGCCAGCACTCGGAGGAAGTATCTCTGGAGCAGATCCGCAAGGATTTCATCCGGTATGTGGTGGAGCCCATCGTTCCTGCAAATCTGCTCCAGAACACCCGCTATTTGGTCAACCCCACTGGGCGCTTTGTCATCGGCGGTCCCCACGGGGACAGCGGCCTGACCGGGCGGAAGATTATTGTGGACACTTACGGGGGCTATGGCCGTCACGGCGGTGGCTGCTTCTCCGGCAAGGATCCCACCAAAGTGGACCGCTCCGGCGCCTACGCTGCTCGCTACGCTGCCAAGAACATTGTGGCGGCAGGCCTTGCCTCCCGCTGCGAGGTGCAGCTGGCTTATGCCATTGGGGTGGCGCAGCCGGTATCCGTCAACGTCAACACCTTCGGAACGGGAAAACACTCCGACCAAGCGCTGGCACAAGCCATTGGCAAAGTGTTTGACTTTACCCCCAACGCCATCATCCGGGATCTGGACCTGCGCCGGCCCATCTACCGGCAGCTGGCTGCCTACGGCCACATGGGCCGGGAGGATCTCAAGGTTGCCTGGGAGCGCACCGATAAAGTGGAGGAGCTTTTAAAGGCTCTTGCTTAATGGGACATGCCATCAAAAAACCACACCTCTTGGCAGGTGTGGTTTTTCTATCCTGATTATCCGATGGATGGTTCTGCTTTTGCAAAATGGTTTAGATAGTGAAGGGCGCTGGACGCATAAATTTGCGCTCCCAGCGGCAGGGCGTCGGGATGGATCCGAAACTTGGGGTTGTGCCACGGAAAACTGCATCCTGCCTTCTCGTCCCCGGTGCCCAGCCAGTAGAAAAAACCGGGAACCCGCTGGGCAAAAACCGAAAAATCTTCCCCGCCGGTGCTGGGTCTGGGGTTGGAAACTTCCAGTTCCAGACTTTCCACCGCTTCCAATGCAATGGGGTAGAGCCAGTCGCTGTTGATGGTGGGCAGCAAATCATACCGATAGTCCACCTCTGCCTTGCAGCCATAAGCCTGAGCGGTGCTTTCCACCACCAGGCGGATGCTTTTCTCTGCTTGTTGGCAGAGGGTCGGGTCAAAGGCGCGGACGGTTCCCGCCATCACTACCTCCTCCGGGATGATGTTGGGCCGCATCTCCTCTCCTCCCCGAATGCTGCAAACCGATACCACCAGTGCATCCTGGGCATCGGTCAGGCGGCTGACCACCGTTTGAAGAGAGGTAATCACTGCGGCGGCGCAGACCACCGGGTCTTTGGCCAGATGGGGAAGTCCGCCGTGGCCCCCCCGGCCCCGAATGCGGATGGTAAAGCTGTTTACAGCAGCCATCATGGCTCCCTGCCGCACCGCCACCTGCCCCACCGACAAATCGGGGTAACTGTGAAGGCCGAAGATGGCCTCCACCTTGGGCTGCTCCAGCACCCCCTGTTGTACCATGGCCTCAGCGCCGGTAAAGATTTCTTCCGCCGGCTGAAAAATAAATTTGACACTTCCTGCCATTTCTTCCCGCCAGTCCGCCAGAATATGGGCGGCTCCCAACAGAGCAGCCATATGCAGGTCGTGACCGCAGGCGTGCATCACGCCCGGCCGCTGGGAGGGGAAGGGGCAAGCGCTCTCCTCCAACACCGGCAGGGCGTCCATATCCGCTCGCAGGGCAACACAGGGGCCGTCTTTGCCCCCCTTCAGAACTCCGGCCACCCCGGAGGTTAGCTCCAATTCTTGAATTTGGATGCCCCAAGAGGTCAGCTGTTCGGTGATATAACGGCTGGTTTCCACCTCCTGCCCACTCAGTTCCGGATGGGTGTGGAAATGCCGGTAGTGCTCCAGAATTTCCGGCTGATACCTTGCTGCTGCCTCTTTGAGCTGACCTGCCAGTGCTTTCATGCTATCGTCTCCCCTGTTTTGATTCCTTATTTTAACATTTTAACATCCCCGGTGGTGATTGACAATCTGCAGGCGTTTTTTTACTCTTTTTGCTTGCAATTCCTTTTTTGATGGGCTACACTAGATCTGTTAACATCCGAGCGAGTGGCGCCGGCTTTTCTCCTTGCCGCAACGCCTTTGGAGGAGAGCTTTTGTCATGGCAAAAGACTTTCTTCGCATAGGATGAATGCAGGAGGTGTTGAAATGGATATTGTTGTACTGGCTGGCGGCCTGAGCCCGGAACGGGATGTTTCCCTTGCCTCCGGCAGTTTGATTGCCAATGCTCTGATTCAAAACGGCCACCGGGTGCTGTTGGTGGATCTTTATGCCGGGTTGGAGGATGTCTGCAATTTTGCCGATGCCTACCAAAAATATCGGGTGGAGGAGTACCGCTACCACGTACCCGCCCAGGAGCCGGATCTTGCCGGGATCAAAGCGGAGCACGGCAACCGCCAGGAACTGATCGGCCCCGGTGTTCTGGAGGTGTGCAAAACCGCAGATGTGGCGTTTTTGGCTCTTCACGGCTCCATAGGAGAAAACGGAAAGCTTCAGGCGGTGTTGGATATCCACGCCGTCCGCTACACCGGTTCTGGGTATACCGGCAGCCTCCTTGCCATGAACAAGCTGATTTCCAAAGAGCTGATGCGCCAGAACGGTCTGCCCACTCCCGACTGGATTACCGTAGGGCCGGGCGAAGAGATCCAACCGCCCTTTTTGCCCTGTGTCATCAAACCGGTGAGCAACGGCTCCAGCATAGGGGTTTCCATTGTCACATCGGCGGAAGCCTTTGGCCAGGCCCTTGCTTATGCCAGAACCTACGAGGATGAGCTGCTCATTGAAAAGCAGGTGGTGGGCCGGGAGTTTTCGGTGGGAATTTTGGATGATCAGGCTCTCCCCGTCATTGAGATTATTCCCCGGGAAGGGTTTTACGATTACAAGAACAAGTATCAGCAGGGGCTGACCCAAGAGGTTTGCCCGGCGGACATATCGCCGGAACTGGCCCGCCGTCTGCAAGAAACGGCTCTGGCTGTCCACAAGGTGCTGCGTTTGGGCGCCTATTCCCGGGTGGACTTAATGGTGCAAGGGGAGGATGTATACTGTCTGGAGGCCAACACCCTGCCCGGCATGACCCCCACCTCTTTGCTGCCACAGGAAGCAGCGGCCATCGGCATTTCTTACGGAGAACTTTGCGAGCGCATTGTCCGGCTGGCCATGGAGCATCCGGCAGGCTGCTAGTGGCGGGCATTCCATGAATTTTCGGTGGAATTTCCACTGATTCGGGAATTTGGGACTTGCATCGCAGGTCGAATTATGCTATTATATCAGTTGTGACTTTGTTTAATTCTACTCTGTTTTTCCGTGAAAGAGGTGAAGATACACGATGAAAGAGGGCATCCATCCCAAGTATGAGGAAACCACCATCCGTTGCGCCTGTGGCAATGAGATAGAAACCGCCTCTACCAGGAAGGACATCCGTGTGGAAATCTGCTCCAAGTGCCATCCTTTTTTTACCGGCACTCAGAAGTTGGTGGACAGCGGCGGCCGGGTAGACCGGTTCAAGAAGCGCTTTGGCATGGACAAATAAGAAAATTTGACCAAAAGCGAAGGTGGCGTTCAATGAGCGCCGCCTTTGTTGGCATGATATGCCAATTTTCTGCCTTTTGCCGGGGAATATATTCTGCCCATATTTGGATGGAGCAAGCACAGCTCTTTCGCAACCCGGTAGGAGGGCTACTTTAACGGACAGGGGGGAGAGGTTTGGAAGGTTACACCACCATTGCCGAGCTGGTCACAGCCGAGCATGTGGAAAAGCGCTCCCGCTTTCTTTCCCTTGCCGCTCCCGTCAGCGACGAGGAGTCTGCCATTGCTCTTCTGAGTGAGCTGAGAACCAAGTATTGGGACGCCACCCACAACTGCTATGCCTACATACTGCGCAGTGGGAACATCCAGCGCTACAGCGACGACGGAGAGCCCCAGGGCACAGCGGGAATGCCTATTTTAGAGGTGCTGCGCCGCCAAAACCTCACCGACGTGATGGTGGTGGTTACCCGCTACTTCGGAGGCACCCTGCTGGGGGCGGGAGGACTGGTAAGAGCCTATACCTTGGGAGCTACTCTGGTTCTGGAACGGGCAAAGCTGTTGCAAATGCGCCCCTGCACCATTTTTACCCTCACACTGGACTACTCCCTGTACGGCAAACTGCAATATCTCCTCTCCGACTTTGGGGCGACCACCTTAAAGGACGACTTTGGCGCCCAAATCACCCTGACGCTGCGGATGGAAACGGACAAGCTTTCTGCCTTTTCCAAACAGCTTTCCGAATTGAGCGCCGGCAGTTTGGCTCCCAACCCTGTGGGAGAGGAATTTGCTCCTGTGGAAAGAGGGTAATTTACCAAAAAAAGTTTTATCCCAAAAGCAGGAATCGCAGCCCTGGCATCACTATAATATTATAGGTAGCGTTGCGTCTTGCAGGGGGCTGAATACAGCTTTCTGTTACATTCGATTGGGAGGTGACGTCATGACCATACGGGAACAGACGGAACAACTGGAGCGCCAAAGGCTGAGTCCTTGGGCCATGCAGGTCACCGAAACCAAAGGTCGGGAAAAATACACCCCGCCCTGTCCCATTCGCACCGAATATCAGAGAGATCGGGACCGGATTATCCACAGCAAGAGCTTTCGGCGACTGATGAACAAGACTCAGGTGTTCCTTTCCCCCGAAGGGGACCACTACCGCACCCGTCTGACCCATACTCTGGAGGTCTGCCAGATTGCCAGAACCATTGCCAGAGCCCTGAGCCTCAACGAGGACTTGACCGAGGCCATTGCGTTGGGTCACGATTTGGGCCACACCCCCTTTGGCCATGCCGGAGAGGATGTCCTTGCCCAGGTTTGCCCCCACGGCTACATCCACGCCGCCCAGAGCGTGCGGGTGGTAGAGGTTTTGGAAAACGGCGGGCAGGGCCTCAACCTGACTTGGGAAGTGCGCAACGGCATCCGCTGCCATTCCAGTGGACCTGAGGCCGCCACCCGGGAGGGGCGGGTGGTTCGATACGCCGACAAAATCGCCTACATGAACCACGATATTGACGACGCCATTCGGGCGGGAGTCCTTGCCCCCGAGGATATTCCCGAGAAGTTCCGCCGGGAGTTGGGGGAAACCAAATCGGAACGGATTACCGCCTTTGTCACCGCAGTGGTGGAGCATTCCGGGCAGGAAATTGCCATGGATGAAAAGCACCAGACTCTTTACGAAGAGCTGCGGAAGTTTATGTTTGAGCAGGTATACACCAACCCCATCGCCAAAAAGGAGGAGGGGAAGGCCAAAGAGGTGGTGCGGCAGCTCTACCAGTACTTTGCCACCCACCCCCACAAGATGCCGGAAGAATACCGCGCCATTATGGAGCAAACCGACGTTCACCGAGCCGTTTGCGACTATATCTCGGGAATGAGCGACCGGTTTTGCATCTCTGTTTTTGAAGAAATTTTTGTTCCAAGATCTTGGGGATTATAGTCGAAAGGGTATCCGCCACAGGTTTCCGAAAAAGGAGGTGGGACTGTGATTCCCGAAAGTTTTATCGAGCGTCTGAAGGACGCCAGCGACATCGAACAGACCATATCTTCTTATGTCCCCCTCAAACGGTACGGGCGACTGCTCAAGGGACTTTGCCCCTTCCACTCGGAAAAGACTCCATCCTTTACCGTCTACACCGATGGTCAGCAGCACTTCTACTGCTTTGGCTGCCAAAAGGGCGGGGATGTCATCACCTTCATCCGGGAAATGGAAAACCTGGAGTATGTGGAAGCGGTTCGGCTGTTGGCCCAGCGGGCGGGGCTTCCCATGCCGGAGGATGTGGCTGACGACGGTGCATCCCGGCTTAAGGCTCGTATTCTGGAGCTCAACCGCACCGCCGCCCGCTTCTTTCATCAATGCCTGATTGATGAGAGGGGCAAGGATGCCCGGGTATATTTGGCAGGGCGGGGCCTGAGCAGAAAAACCGTCCGCAATTTTGGGTTGGGATATGCTCCCGACAGCTGGAACGCCCTGACCGATCATCTAATCTCCAAGGGCTTTACCCAGGAGGAAATGCTGGCCGCTGCCGTGGCCTCCAAGGGGCGCCGGGGACTTTATGACCAGTTCCGGGGCCGGGTGATCTTTCCCATTCTGGATTTGCGGGGCAATGTGGTGGGTTTTGGGGGACGGGCCATGAGCGATCGAGGCCCCAAATACCTCAACTCGGGGGACACCCCTGTGTTTAAAAAAAGCCGCCATCTATATGCCCTCAATTTTGCCAAAGGCTCCGGTTCGGACAAACTGCTGCTGGCCGAAGGATATATGGATGTCATCTCCCTGCATCAGGCGGGGTTTACCAATGCGGTGGCCACTTTGGGCACCGCCCTGACCGCCGATCAGGCAAGGCTGATCAGTCAGTACACCAAAAACGTTGCCATCGCCTACGACAGCGATGGAGCGGGGCAAAATGCCGCCCGGCGGGCCATCAACCTCTTTTCGCAGTTGGAGGTTCAGGTCAGTGTGCTGGACATTCAGGGAGCCAAGGATCCCGACGATTATATCAAAACCTATGGCGCCCACCGCTTTCAAAACCTGATTGATTCGGGAAAAAGCGCCCTGAGTTTTGAAATCGACAAGTTAAAATCGGCTCGGGATATGGAAACCCCGGAGGGGAAAACTGCTTTTTTAAATGATTTTTGCCGGTTGATGGCCAACATTTCCAGCGATATTCAAAGAGACGTTTACCTTTCGGAGATTGCCCGGGAATTGGAAGTGGATAAGGAACGGCTGAAAACCACCACCGAAGCCATACGCAAAAAGCGGGCAGGAAGTGCCAAAAGGCGCCAGGTACATAATTTGAAGCCTTTTGTGCAGGATAATCCCGCGGGCAAATCATTGGCGGTCAAACCCGAAGAACTGGGTGCGGCGGTGGCGGAGCGAAGTCTGATTGCGATGTTGATGCAAAATCCCGATTATTACGACGATATTCGGTCAAAACTGAGCGACGAGGACTTTGTCTCACCCGATCACGCCGCCATCTTCCGGGCTGTTTGCGCACAGTTGGAGCAACAGCGCATTCCCGACCCGATTTACCTTTCGGCTTATCTTTCCACCGCCCAGATGGGAATGCTCTCCTTGATGATGGCCACCGGAAAGGAAGTCACCTACAAGCGGGAGCAGTTGGACGAGTTTATCCAGGCCATCAAGCAAAAACCCGCCTCCCCGGAGGAAATTGCCCAGCTCTCTCCTCAGGAGGCCTACAAGCGTGCTCTGGAAAACCGAAAGCGGCGGTCTGCCTTATAAAGCCAAAATCCGCCTGGAAAGAGCATTTTCTTTCATTTGTGACACAAAATAGATTGTAACAAATTAATCTTTTTTAAACCGAGGGCATTTTAGACCCTCAAACCATACTAACGATTGCAAGCCATCCGGGAAGATAGATCTGGTACATACCTCCCGGCGGGCCGAGAAGAAATAGGGGGAACTGCATTGGCAACTTACGAAAAACGCAAGCGCCTGATCGAAGAATTGGTGGAGCAGGGCAAGCAGAAGGGCAAGGTGACCACCAAAGAGATCACCGACCTGTTAGAGGAACTGGAGCTGGATGTAGAGCAGGTGGAAAAGCTCTACGATTTATTGGAAAACAACGGCATTGATGTTATTGATAATCTGGCCCATAACCTTGATTTAGAAGTTACCCCCGCCCCCGTCAGCGAGGATTTGGAAGAGACTCTTTCGGCCGAGGGTATCAGCATTGACGACCCTGTCAAGGTGTACCTTAAGGAAATTGGCCGGGTACCTCTGCTCACCGCCGAGGAGGAGGTGGAACTGGCCACTCGGATGGATGCGGGAGATGAATATGCCCGCATGCGCCTTTCCGAGGCCAACCTGCGGCTGGTGGTCAGCATTGCCAAGCGGTATGTGGGCCGGGGCATGCAGTTTCTTGACCTGATTCAGGAGGGAAACCTGGGACTGATTAAGGCGGTGGAAAAGTTTGATCATACCAAGGGCTTTAAATTTTCCACCTACGCCACCTGGTGGATCCGGCAGGCCATCACCCGTGCCATTGCCGACCAGGCCCGAACCATTCGCATTCCTGTTCACATGGTGGAAACCATCAATAAGGTGAAAAAGGTGAGCAGCCAGCTGCTTCACAAAAACGGCCACGAACCTACCGCCGAGGAAATTGCCGAAGAGCTGGATATGCCGGTGGATAAGGTGCGGGAAATTATGCGCATTTCGCAGGAGCCGGTTTCTTTGGAGACTCCCATTGGTGAGGAGGAGGACTCTCATCTGGGGGATTTCATCCCCGATGAGGACGCCCCAGCCCCTGCCGAAGCCGCCAGCCACACCCTGCTGCGGGAACAGTTGGGGGAGGTGCTCTCCACCCTGACCGAGCGGGAGGAAAAGGTATTGCGCCTTCGCTTCGGTTTGGAGGATGGCCGCAGCCGCACGCTGGAGGAGGTGGGCAAGGAGTTTTCGGTCACCCGGGAACGCATCCGGCAGATCGAAGCCAAGGCTCTGCGCAAACTCCGCCACCCCAGTCGCAGCAAAAAGCTCAAGGATTTCCTGGAATAAGGCACTGCTATCTATGTCATAAAGGGACGCCATTTGGCGTCCCTTTTCCTTTACAAAAATGAAGGCGGGTTAAATTTGTCCTGGGTGGGTAAGGCAGGGGAATTTTGCCTATACTATAACTGCAAAAGCACCCAAAGTCCCGGACCGCTTGGTCTTTGGTTTAAGGTATGCCAACAGGTGCAATGATTAGGCATCAATACGCAGGAAAAGAGGGAAATATCTATGCCTTTCCGGACAGATCTGGCTGCCGAATTGGTAGCACAGGCTCCGCCTCTCCCGGGGCTGGAGCAGCAGGAGGAAAGCTTTGGCTCTTTGAGATTTCACACTGTACAAATCACCCAAGAGCAAACCGCCCAACGGGTGGGAAAACCCATGGGCACCTACGTGACCGTAACCACTCCACCCTTTGAAAAAGGGGAGGAAATCACCGAGGAGGAGCTGATAGCCATTGCCCAAAGAATGGCCGATCTGCTGCCGGACAAGGGGCTGATTCTTGTGGTGGGGTTGGGGAACAACGACATTACCCCCGACGCCATAGGCCCCAGAACCGTCCATCAAATTCTGGCTACCCGCCACATCGGAGAAGAACTAAAAAAACAGGCGGGCCTGGAACAGCTTCGCCCGGTGGCGGTGCTGGCTCCCGGCGTGTTGGGCCAGACCGGCATCGAAACCTCGGAGATTATCGGGGCGCTGGTCAAGAATGTCCATCCCGCTGCCGTGGTGGTGGTGGACGCCTTGGCTGCCCGGGAAGCCAGCCGTCTGGGCAATACCATTCAAATTGCCAATACGGGAATTTGTCCTGGCTCCGGGGTGCAAAACAGCCGCAAAGAGATCAGCCAGAGCACCCTGGGCGTTCCGGTGGTGAGTGTGGGAGTTCCCACCGTAATCGATGCCACCTCCCTGGCCAGTGACCTGCTGCAGGGGGACGAAGATGTGGAAAGATGCCGGATGCTCTTTGAACCCAGAGGAACCCAGCTGATGATTACCCCTCGGGAGATTGACAATCTCATCAGCCACGCCTGCAAGACTCTTTCTCTGGCACTGAACAAGGCACTGCAGCCGGAGATGACCCTGGAGGAAATCGGCTATCTGGCGGGCTAATGCGCAAAGCAAGTTCCCTAGTTTTATCTATTCATGTTCTGTTCACATCCTCTGCCGGGATGGGACTTCTATCCTGCCTTCTTTCTGAATAGTTATAGAAAGGAGGGGCCTGTACACTTTTTGCCCCGACAATCCGCAGGGGGAAGTGATGAGGTTGTGAGGCGGTACGCAAGAAGAAAAACAGCGGGATTAAAAGCTTACGGGATAATTGTTTTGGTGGCACTGGTGCTGCCTCTGAGCATCAATTTCTTGTGGACGGGATCCCAGTTGTTTGGCGGCGTAGGGGAGAGGGTTGCCACCTTTGCGGCGGTTTTGGGGATGCCTGACGCAGGCCTGGATTTACTCCGGGAGCGGTTTCGTTCCGAGCTGTACCCGCCTTCCACCCAGCTGCCCCAAATTCCCACGCTGCCCCTGCCTCAGCCCTCCCCTCCTCAGGAGGATGAGGATGTGCAGGAAGAAGACGCAAAGCCCTCTAATGACATAGATCATTTGGAACAGAGCCCTCCCATTCAGCCCCGCATTCCTGCCGCCTACCGGGCACAGCTGGTGAGCGAAAACTTTGCCGGAAGAGGGGGCGATCTGATCCGCATTGGTGAAGGGTTTTTGCGCAACGATACCAAATACGACAATCAAAAAATTGAAGCCTGGCTGCAGGAAACGGACCGTCTGGTGTTGGAGGGAAAGGAAGAGCCCCTGGTGCTGATCTACCACACCCATGCCACCGAAAGCTTTGAACGGTACGACAGCGCCTACTACGACACCCGCAACACCTGGCGCAGCACCGACAACAACAACAATATGGTGGCGGTGGGAGCAGCCATGGCCCACGCCTTGGAAAAAGAAGGCATCGGTGTCATTCACGACACCACCCAGCACGACTACCCTTCCTACAACGGTTCTTATGAGCGCAGTGCAAAAACCATCCAGAATTATTTGCAGCAGTTTCCCAGCATTAAAATCGTGCTGGATTTGCACCGGGATGCCATGGAACGGGAAAACCAAACCATCGTTAAGCCGGTGGTGGAAATTGCGGGGAAAAAAGCAGCGCAGATCATGATTGTGGCCGGAGCCGACAACGGCTCCATGGGGATGGAACATTGGCGGCAGAATATGCGCTTTGCCTGCGACTTTCAAAATGCCATGGAGCGAAATTATCCCCAGCTCACCCGGCCCATTCTTCTCAGTCACCGCAAATACAATCAGCACCTTTCCACCGGAGCGCTGTTAGTGGAGTTTGGCTCCAATGCCAACACCTTAGAAGAAGCCATCTATTCTGCCGAAATGGCAGGCTATGCTCTGGCGGAGCTGATCAACCAAAGTATGGAGGACAACACCCCATCATGAAAGCAAAAATAAGAATGTTTCTGGGAGCTTTTTTCATCACCTGTGTACTGATTGGCGGACTGGTGGGCTTTATGGCGGTGGATTTATCCACCCAACGCTATATGCCCGGTCAGTTTCCCCATATGTTTCTGGTGGATTGGGTTGGCCCGGAAGGGGCAGAAGTTTCCTGGATGGGCAAAAGCTATTATCTGAATGCTCACACCGCCGGCAAGGTACAGGAGGTGATATGGAGCTATCGAGGGTTTTTGCCTTCGGGAATGCGCCTGACCGGAAGTCTTGCGGTGCAGGCGATGGATGCCTACCAAAAAATTCAAGCCAACCGGGAGGCAACCCAGTAGTCCCTCGGCTTTGCATCGCTGGGGACACTCACCTTCACTTCACATGGCAAGGGTGGCCAAGAAACCGTGGCACCCCTTGCTTTTCTCCTTTTTAACCATAAAATTTCACAAAATATTTCTGGATATTTTTACAAATCTGTTGTATAATGAAAACCGAATAGAAAATGGGGGGATTGTATGGACTTACTTGTCATTCCGGTACCATTTTTTGATAAACAGATGGCGGTGCAGGCTTATTATTTCCGCTATCAGGAAGGCAACGAGCTGATGAAGGCCAATCAGGCCACCAGTGAGTTTGACGGCGCCATGCTCTCCCCGTTGCTGGCCACCCTCAATGCAGTGGGAATTGACGCCTTTACCATGGACAAGCCCATCTACGTCCCCGTCAACAATTTGATGCTGCTGGCGGATTTGGCCCAGCAGTGCAGAGTGCCTTACGAAAAGGTCATCTTTGTTCTGTCCAACGATGTTCGGCCTGAGGAGCCCTATCTTAGCCGCATCCGGGACTTAAAGAAAAAAGGCTTCCGCTTTGCGGTGCAAAAGCTGGACCGGGTAGACATTTATGCCCCCATTGTGGAGCTGTGCGATTACATATTTTTCGACCATCGGCAGATGCATCATCCCGGCCAGCAGCTGATGTATGCCCTGACAAGGCGCAACTATCCCAACATTTCCATCGTCATGACCCACATCCACACCAACGAGTACTTCGAAGCGCTGCGGGAGCAGGGGCCTGCCCTCTTTGAAGGGCGGTTTTACCGTGTCCCCCTCACCAAGGGGCAGCATCAGGTAAAACCTCTGAAAATGAACCTGATCAAGCTGCTCAATCTGGTGCGGGACGACAACTTTGAGTTTTCTGCGGTGGCGGAGGTGGTGCAGCAGGACACGGCTCTGACGGTGAGCCTGATGCGCATGATCAACTCTCCGTTTTTGGGTTTGCGGCAAAAGGTGAAGAGCGTAAGCCACGCCGTCACCATTTTGGGGCAGGTGGAAACCCGAAAATGGGTGATTACCGCCGTTTCCAAGCTGCTGGGGGCTGACCGCCCCGACGAATTGACCCGCCTTTCTCTGGTGCGGGCCCGCTTTGCCGAAAACCTTGCCCCTGCATTCCGGCTGGAAGACCAGTCCCAAAGCCTATTTTTGATGGGGCTGTTTTCGGTGCTGGACTCCATTTTGGAGCTGTCTATGGAAGAAGCGTTGCAGATGGTTCAGGTTTCCGATTCCATTCGGGATGCCTTGCTGTATGAGAAGGGGGACTATGGTCCTTTGCTCAGCTTCATCTACCGGTACGAGTCGGCAGATTGGAAGACCATTTCCCGGCTGCTGATTGTTTATGACCTCACCCCCGAGGATATCTACAAAGCCTACTTAAACGCCCTGCAATGGTACAAAAATCTTTTGGAAGGCACCGATAGCGAGGAAGACGCTCCGGTTTCTTCCAATGGTCGCACCCGCAATCGACGTCCCCGCCGCAGATAGTGGGCAGTTTTCCGGCCGCCGTAGCAATACGGCGGCTTTCGTGTCCTCTCCCATTCCAGAAGTATGGATGCTGCCCGTGTCAAACCACTGGGATTGCACCTATCATACAGCAATGCAGCAGTGCATGGTCCATTTGCCTGCACCACTATATAGGCAACATTCACAGTTGGATGAGCAGTAAATTCCAAATATTGCACCATCATTTCTATTGACAAATGCAGAAACTAGGACTATAATTTGAAACTAAATTACAAAACAATAAGTGAAAGGCTATGACCAGGAACCAGTAGCAGTGCGAAACCATTTCAGAGAGCTTTCGGTTGGTGCGAGAAAGCATGTGAGTACCACTGTGAATACATCTTGCGAGCTGCGTACCCAAAGGCCCTTTGGTCGAGTAGGCTGCGACGGATTCCAACCGTTATTGTGGAGGAGCAATGCTAGTTGCTCGCTGAGGTTGTATTGATACAACGAAGACAAGGTGGTACCGCGAAAGATTTTTTCGCCCCTGTTATGCAGGGGTGATTTTTTTATATAAAAGTACATGCAGCATGTCAAAAAAAACAGTTAATAGGGGGTATTAGAGATGAAAAAAGGATTCAAGAAGATGTCACTTATCGTTGCTGTTATGATGTTGGTGAGCAGCTTGTTTGGATGCTCCAACGCAAAGGACAGCGGCAAGGTAACGGTAGGCATTATTCAATATACGGCCCATGTGGCCCTGGACGCTGCCCGGGAAGGCTTTATCGCAGCTTTGAAGGACAACAACTTTGTAGATGGACAAAATCTCGAGATTGATTTTCAAAATGCCCAAGCAGACCAGAGCAATCTTTCCACCATCAGCGACCGTTTTGTCAGCAATCAAGTGGATCTGGTCCTTGCCATTGCTACGCCTGCTGCCCAATCCATTGCAGGCAAGACCAAAGACATTCCCATTCTGGGTACCGCCATCACCGACTACGAAGGGGCAAAGCTGGTGGATTCGAATGAAAAGCCCGGCGGAAATGTA
This sequence comes from Oscillospiraceae bacterium, assembly GCA_050950205.1. Lineage (GTDB taxonomy): Bacteria > Bacillota > Clostridia > Oscillospirales > Ruminococcaceae > WRAV01. Next base: position 288,596 of record JBMNHF010000007.1, on the reverse strand, counting down.
ACCGGAACCAGCGACATGAATCCCATCAAAGAGCAGATTGATCTGCTGGTAAAGCTGGCGCCGGATGCCAAAACCGTAGGGGTGTTGTATACCTCCAGCGAAGACAATTCCATCATCCAGGCAAAGCTTGCAAAAGAGGCCATTGAAAATCTGGGCCTTGCTTATGTGGAGGCCACCGTCACCAACTCCAACGACGTGCAGCAGGCTACCCAGTCTATCGTGGAACAATGCGACGCCATCTATGTTCCCACCGACAACGTCTTTGCCTCCTCCATGCCCATTGTCCATGGGGTGACTTCCGCTTCCCAAACTCCTGTCATTGCCGGTGAGTCCGGTATGGTGGAAAACGGCGCTCTGGCCACTTTGGGCATCAACTACTACGATTTGGGATACCAAACCGGCCTGATGGCGGTTGAGGTGTTAAATGGCAAAGCCAAACCCGCCGATATGCCCGTTAAAACCTCTGAAAAGTTCGACTTTATGATCAACGGAACCGTTGCAGAGGAAATTGGGCTAAAGATCCCCGATGACTTAAAGGAGTTTGTCATCTAGAAAAATAGATTTTTGCACGCAGAGAGGAAACCTAAATGTTACAGATTATTTCGGGCGCTATTTCCCTTGGACTGATATGGGCGATCATGACCATTGGGGTTTACATTACCTACCGTATTTTGGATATCGCAGATCTGACGGTGGAAGGTAGCATTGCCATGGGTGCCGCCATTGCAGCCCAGGCCATCACCAATGGAGCAAATCCCTATTTCGCAACCTTTCTTGCCATGCTGGGAGGGCTGGCAGCAGGTCTGGCTGCGGGACTTTTGCACACGCGGCTCAAAATACCAGCCCTCTTGTCGGGCATTTTAACCATGATTGCCCTGTATTCCATCAATCTGCGCATTATGGGAAAGGCCAACATCTCCCTGCTGCGGATGAACACGGTTTACACGGTGTTTGAAAACCTTGGGTTAAGTGCAACCGCTGCAGTCATTGCCTTTGCGCTGCTCTGTGTATTGGCCATTGTGTCCCTGTTATACTGGTTCTTTGGAACCGAAATCGGCTCAGCCATTCGCGCTACCGGCAACAACCCCCATATGGTTCGGGCACAAGGGGTTAACACCGACGGTATGAAAATCATTGGGCTGGTGATCAGCAATGGACTGGTAGCAATCAGCGGCGCATTGATTGCCCAAAGTCAAAGCTTTGCCGATGTGCAGATGGGGACCGGTTCCATCGTCATTGGGCTTGCCTCCGTCATCATCGGCGAGGTGCTTTTTGGCAAGAAGAACTTTTTCAGCCGGTTGATTTCCCTGGTGCTTGGTGCCATAACCTACCGCATGATTATTGCATTGGTGCTCAAGCTGGGCATGCCGGCCAACGACCTGAAGCTGTTTACAGCAATTACCGTTGCCATCGCTTTGTCACTGCCTGTCTTTAAGAAAAAAATTCATCCCATCAAAGTGTCCATTCAGGGGGGTCAGTAATTGCTGTCAGCCAAAGAAATTTTCAAGGTTTTTAATGCCGGAACCGTCAACGAAAAAATAGCCCTGCGGGGTGTGAATTTGCATCTAAACGAAGGGGATTTTGTCACCCTGATCGGCGGTAACGGCGCCGGAAAGTCTACCCTGTTAAACTGCATTGCAGGTGTATACACCATCCATCAGGGGTCGCTGGAAGTGAATGGCGTAGATGTGACAAAGCTCCCGGAACACAAGCGGGCCGCCATGCTTGGACGTGTCTTTCAGGACCCGATGATGGGCACGGCTGCCAACATGAGCATTGAGGAAAACCTTGCCCTCGCCTTTCGCCGGGGGCAGCCCCGCGGCTTAAAATGGTACATCAGCAATAAGGAACGGGCTCTTTACAAAGAGCATTTGGCCCTGCTGGGGCTGGGTCTAGAGGACCGGTTAACCACAAAGGTGGGACTGCTGTCCGGCGGCCAGCGACAAGCCCTCACTCTGCTGATGGCCACCCTGAAAAAGCCAAAGCTATTGCTGTTGGATGAGCATACAGCAGCTCTGGATCCCAAAACTGCCATCAAGGTGCTGGAATTGACCGAGCGATTTGTCAAGGAAGGCAATTTGACCACCCTGATGGTCACCCACAATATGCGGGATGCCATCAAACACGGAAACCGTTTGATTATGATGCACGATGGCCAGATTATCTTGGATATTCAGGGTGAGGAAAAGAAAAACCTAACCGTAGAAGGCCTTTTGGAACGCTTTGGAAAGGCCAGCGGAGAAGAATTCGCCAACGACCGCGTACTGCTGGCCAAGTAAATTCATTGGAATAAAAAAGACCTGGAGTGCAAACTCCAGGTCGTTTCTTATTAGGCTGCTCGGTTATAAAAACAAGAGATACTCTTTAAAGATGGAACACAGGGTTTTACGCCTCGTTAGTCTATCTCGTCAAAGATGCTGCGGTTGCTGTCGATGGCAGTGCCACCGCCGCTCCGGCGACGAAGCCATGGGCTGACATAATCGTCGTTGTCAATATCAAAGTCGCTGCGCTCTCCCGCCTCGATGGGGGCACTGGTGTGGAGGGTGCAGTTGGAGGGAATTCGGCTGGTTTTATACCATCCCGAAGCGGTGGTGGGACAGTAGGCAGTGGCAATTCCTCCCGATTCGGTGCAATAGGTCATGGACACCACATTGGGAGACTCGATAAAATCCTTGTACTCCAAATCGGTGTGCAGCGGCTGCATCATGCTCTTCCACAAAACAGGCGGGGGAAAGGTGTAGTAGCGCACGGCGTTGGGTACCACCTGGCGTCTGCCGTTGGCATCCACCACCACCTTGGTGGTGCGATCGTATCCGAGCCAAGCGGGAGCTACGTAATAAGGGGAAAAGCCCACAAACCACTGATTGGTGTTGTCCTGAGAGGTTCCGGTTTTGCCTCCGGTGGGCATATTGTCCAGACGGGCGTTTCGAGCGGTTCCGTGGGGGCCTACCACTACCTGCTGCAGGAGTTTGTTGAGCAGTACGGCGGTATCCTTGGCAATGACCTGGGTGGGGGTGGTGTCCTTTTCCAGGATGATATTGCCCTCAAAGTCCTCGATACGTGTGTAGGAGTAAGGCTTGGTGTACTGTCCCCCGTTGATGAAAATTTGATAGGCTCCCGCCATCTCCAAAGGGGAGACGCCGTAGGTGAGGGCTCCCAGAGCCATGGGGCTGATGGCCACGTCGGTGAGGACAATGTTTCCCTGTACTTCCCGCTCCACCAGACCGGTAAAATGCAGGTCATCCCGCAAGAAGTTGAATACCCGGCGGGGGGTGAGCATCTGAACCACCTTGGCGGCCACGGTGTTGACCGACTGCTGAATGGCCCGGTCTACCGTAATGGGCCCCAAAAAGCCGCTGTAGTAGTTGACGGGAGACCAGCCATCGGGGGCGTCGGTAAGGGGGCTGTCCTCCACAATGGTGGACCAGGTGAGGTTGTTGCGCTCAAAGGCCAATGCATAGGGCCCAATGGGTTTGAGGGCCGAGCCGGGATGCCGGCGGGACATGGTGGCCCGGTTAAAGGTGCGCTCCCCGGTTTTTTCGCCAATGCCACCCACCACTGCCAGCAGCTTGCCGGAAGGGTCGATGATGGCGGTGGCCGATTCGGGGTATTCTTCACCAATGACGGCGGGGAAGTTTTCAGAGGTGCGGAAGAACTCCTCCAAATAAGCCTGCATATCCAAATCCACTGTGGTGTAAATTCGGTATCCGCCGCTGTAAATCTGGTTGAGGGCATAGCTTTTTTCCATCCCCTTGTACTCCATCAAATCGGCTACCACTTCATTGATGACATGGTCCACAAAATAGCTGGAGGTTTGGGAGGAAGAGGTTTCATGGGAGTCTCTGTCCACAAAGTTGAGCTTGGCATCCACTGCCTTATCATATTCCTCTTGGGTGATCATCCCCTGACTGAGCATCTCAGAAAGAACGTGAACCTGGCGTTTTTTATGCTCTTCCGGGTTCCGATAGGGGTTGTACAGTCCCGGATACTTCGTGATGCCCACAATGGCGGCGCTTTCCTCCAAAGTGAGATCCTTGGCGTCCTTTCCAAAATAAAAGTTGGCTGCTGCCTGAATACCGTTGGTACCGTTGCCCAGAGGCACCAGATTGAGGTATGCCTCCAAAATCTCTTCCCGGGAGTAGTTTTTGTGCAGATCCAGCGCCCGGAAGATTTCCCGCACCTTGCGCTCCACCCGGTAGTCGTTGTCTCCGGTGACGTTTTTAATCAACTGCTGGGTAATGGTGGAACCGCCTCCGGTGGTGGTGCCCTCCACCGGCAGGAACATACCGATAAAGGCACCCACCGTTCGCCGCCAGTCCACGCCGTCATGGGTCCAGAAACGCTTGTCCTCAATGGCGACGATGGACTTTTTGGTGTATTCGCTGATGTTGTCATAATCCACCCAGGTGCGGTCCTGTCCGCCGTAGTACAGACGCTTTAGAATAACTTCCTCACCGGTTTTGGGGTCCTCGGCCAGCATCAGGGAGGTGTACCCCATTTTAACCGCTTCCAAATCCACCGAGTTGTCGGATCCAATGTACTGCAAGATGTAAACGGTCAGGACACAGCCTACAATGCATCCGGTGATAATCCCCACCAAAATCAGGGTAATCAGCACCCTGCCGATGGCAACAAACAGCCCCCTTGTAGCCCGCAGGCCCAGAGGCAGTTTCTTTTTGGGAGGCCTTGCCGGTCGTCTGCCGGGAGGAGCACCCGTAGGTGTAGCCTTGTTGGGAATGCTTTGGTTCATTGAAAAATCCCTCGCAAAAAGCGCAAAGCTCGCGCCGATATCATAAACTGATCCATACGACGGCAGACAGCAATTCCAACCGGAAGGCGAAGCCGCCCGGTTTCCTTGGGTGTCTGCAGCGTCATGATGATCTTTTGTATTATAACATATATTCTGCCCGGGAATATATCTTTTTTCTTAATATTTCAAAAGAAATGGACAAAAACGGAATAATTTACCATTTAGCGGGGCAGGCTATCAGTGCAATCCAACGATTTTACCCGATAAGGGGGGCAAACAAATGATTTGGGATAAGCGTCTGGCGGCAACGGCAGCTGCCTTGACGGTAACCATTGCTGCGGCTATTATTGTTTCCCTGCAGCCGGGGCGGGAGCAGGACGCTCTTCCGATTCAGGAGCCGGTTTCCGGCATAGAAGCCATGCAGCCCCAATATCCGCAGCAGGAAATAGAGGACGATTATCTTTATATGATCAAAGAGCATCAAGGAAGAATTGCCATTTTTGCCCGAGGCTCCGAGGTGCCGGAACTTATTTTTGACAAGCAGCTCAAACATCTGCCGGAATATGACCGCATCCAGCTCAAAGAAGGGATCAAAATTTATACCAGCGAGGAGCTCAACGCCCGTATAGAAGATTATATCAGTTGAGCTTGGCAAAAACGGTATCAATTTGTTACCGCATCTTAACCATCTGGAAGTGGTAATGGAAGAACCTCCAATGTATACTATGGTAAGACAGCTTCCTCTGGGTGTGTTTTGTCATTATTGCCATACAGGAGGGAATTTCCTATGAAATTCAAGTTTTTGCACAACAACATCAATGTGTTAAATTTGGAACGCAGCCTGGAATTCTATCAAACCGCTTTGGATCTTCAGGAGGTGCGCCGCAAGGAAACCGAGGACTTTACCCTTGTTTTTCTGGGAGACGGGCAATCCACCCATCAGTTGGAGTTGACCTGGCTGCGGGGCAGACAGGATCCTTATAACTTAGGGGACAACGAAATTCACCTGGCCTTTGAGGCGCAGGATTTTGAAGCCGCCTACGCCCTGCACAAAGAGATGGGCTGCATCTGTTACGAGAATCCAAAGATGGGGATATACTTTATTCAAGATCCCGACGGGTACTGGATCGAAATTATTCCGCCCAAGCATTAACCTATAGCGGAACTTGCTCACCAAAAACCAATCCATCCGGCATCGCATTTTGTGCGGTGCCGGATGTTTTTGGCTCAAGCCCTCCAACCCCCTTTGAATTGACAGAAAAGGGATGCCAATATTATAATATACAAGTGTACAACAACTCAATTACTACTATCTAAGAACCAAAAAAGAAGTGTTGCTATGCGGATGGTAGAAACCTATTTTGTTTGGTTTGTCTTTTACAGCATTTTGGGATGGGTTTATGAAACCATTCTCTGCTCTGCTCTTGAGAAGCGGTTGGTTAATCGGGGTTTTTTAAACGGCCCCTACTGTCCCATTTACGGGTTTGGAGCCGTCATTGTCATTGGGGTGCTGGGCCGCGTGGAACCTATCATCCCTCTGTTCCTTGCGGCGGTAGTGCTCACCTGCACCCTGGAGTATGTCACCTCTTGGGGGATGGAAAAGCTGTTCCATGCCCGATGGTGGGACTACTCCCATAAAAAGTGGAACATCAACGGGCGCATCTGCCTTTTGGGAGCGGTGGCGTTTGGCAGCCTTTCGGTTTTGCTCATTAAGGTAATTCACCCCTTTGTGTCTTTTTACACCGCAAAAATTCCCGGCACAGCGATGAGGTACGGCTCTGTCTTTTTCTTTGCTTTGCTGGTTGCCGACAGCCTGTATACCATTCTATCCGTCTTGGCCTTTGATCAAAAGCTCAGGGAACTTTCTGCCGAAATCGCAGAGTTTACCGATCAGACCATTCACCGCTATGCGGAAACCCTGAAGGAAAAAATCAGTGAAAAAGAGCTTCACGACAAAATCAGCGGCATCTATGAGGGCTTTCGTTCCAGAATGAACTCTCAGGAGCACAGAATGCTCAAAGCCTTCCCGGCCTACAAGTCCATGCGGTACAACAAGCACCTGCAGGAGTTCCGCCAAGCCCTGAAAAAGCTGGAGGTTGTGAAAAAAATAAAGGGCCGAAACCGCAACCCATAACCTGAACCTGGGACGCTTCTTTTGGGAGGCGTCCTTTCTGCGTTGGGGGAGTCTTTTCTCCCCGACAGAGGGATTTTAAAGGGGCGGTTTTATTTCGGATCCACCCCAATGATCACAAGACAATGCCGAAAAAAAAGAAGCCTTGTCGAGAATTGCCAAGGCAAAAGAGCTGTGGTATAATAAGAGTTAACATTTTTTGGGACGGGGCAGGATGTTCTGCAAGGATATCCAGAAGTAAAGCGAAGTGAAATATTGAGAGGACCGGAGTGTGAGACTATGGTCAGTGGTAACGATCAAATGATGGAGATGTTTCTTTTCGAAATGAGCACCCTAATCGAGCAATTGGATGAGGTTTTGCTCAGCTCCGAAAAGAGTCAGGAGTTGACTGAGGATGCGGTGAGTGAGATTTTTCGCATTATGCATACCATAAAGGGTTCCTCCGCTATGATGGAGCTGGATCTGATCTCCACCGTTACACACAAGCTGGAGGACTCTTTCTTTCTGATTCGGGAGCACGGTATTGACCAAAGCCATTTTACCGAGCTGTTTGATCTGATGCTGGACGCTACTGACTTTTTGAAAAGCCAACTGGAGGCGATTCAAAGCGGCGGCGAGCTGGCGGAAAAAAACGAGGATCTCATCAACCGGGCCGTTGCCTTTTACAACATATTAAAGGAAGGGGAGACCCCCGCCACTCCCGCTGCCCCGGCTTCTCCTGCGGCGGAAGAGCCGGTGACTTTGAAGCCTTCTGCCCAACCTGTGCCGGCCGGCACCGATGGAGCCATGCACTTTGAAATCTTTTTTGAAGAGGACAGCGGCATGGAAAACCTGCGGGCCTTTATGCTGGTCAACACCTTAAAAAACGTCAGCAACATTTTAGCCTATCATCCTCAAGATATCGAAACCAACCCCGAAACCGCCATGGAAATCATGGTGAACGGCTTTAACATTACCTTGGAAAGTCAACTACCCCCTGCTCAGATGCAGGAGTTTATCGAAAAGCAGATGTATGTCAGCTCGGCTACTCTGCTCACCGAAGAAGAGCTTGGCCGCAGACTGGGCAAGGCGGCGGATCTTTCCGGTGTCCGGTACGAGGCCCATGTCTTCTTTGAAGAAGATTGCGGCATGGAAAACCTGCGGGCCTTTATGTTGGTCAATTCTCTGCGCACCAGCTGCAAAGTGGTTTCCTTCACCCCTGCCGACATCGAAACCAACCCCGAATCGGCTCTGCTGATCAATGCAAAGGGCTTCCAGATGATCTTGGAAACCCCCTTGTCCCAATCAGCTTTGCAGGAAACCCTCCGCAAGGGGATGCATGTTCGCTCCGTCACCTTAAAGGAGGCAGACGGCGCTGCGGCAGTTTCCCGGGAGCTTGTAGGTGCAGCGGTTGCTGCTTCTCAGCCCCAAACGGCTTCGGTGACCGCTCAGCCCAGCAAGGAACAGGCGAAAAAATCCCCAGCCGTCAAAGCTCCCATCAAGCAAAGCCTTATCAGCGTCTCCTTGGACAAGCTGGATCAGCTGATGGACCTGATGGGTGAGCTGGTTATCACCGAATCCATGGTGGTTCGCTCCCCCGACCTGAAGGGCCTGACCAAACTGGACAACTTCCAAAAGGCGGAGCGGCAGCTGCGCAAGCTCACCGACGAACTGCAGGATATGGTGATGTCCATTCGGATGATTCCGGTTTCCGGCACCTTCCAGAAGATGCAGCGGATTGTCCGGGATATGTGCCGAACCATGGGCAAGGAAGCCGAGCTGGTTACCATGGGCGAGGACACGGATATCGACAAGGCCATTATCGACGGCATCTCCGACCCCATTATGCACCTGGTACGCAACGCCATGGACCACGGCATCGAAATGCCTCAGGAGCGGGTGGCGGCAGGAAAGCCGGCCAAGGGAACCATCACCCTATCCGCCCAAAATACCGGTGGCGAAATTCTCATCACCATTTCCGACGACGGCAAGGGCTTGGATCCCCAAAAGCTGCTGGAAAAGGCAAAGAAGAACGGAATTCTCACCAAGCCGGCCAGCGAATACACCGAGAAGGAAGCCTTTATGCTTCTGTTTACCCCCGGATTTTCCACCAAGGAAGAGGTCAGCGAGTATTCCGGCCGGGGCGTGGGCATGGATGTGGTGAAGAAGAACATAGAAAAGGTAGGCGGCACCGTTCAGGTGGAGAGCAAACTGGGGTACGGCATGAGCGTATTCCTCAAAATTCCCCTGACTCTGGCCATTGTAGATGGCATGGACGTTTCCCTGGGTGGGGATATCTACACCCTGCAAATCACCTCCATCAACGAGAGCTTTAAAGCCAAAAACGATCAGGTGATTGTGGACACCGAAGGCAACGAGATGATTATGATCCGCGGAAACGTCTACCCCGTTGTGCGGCTTCATGAACTTTATAATGTGCCCAACGCCATCACCGATATCGAGGAAGGCATCCTCATCTGGGTGCAGAGCGGAGACGATTCCGCTTGTCTCTTGGTGGATGAGCTGATCGGAGAACAGCAAATTGTGGTAAAGCCCCTGCCCAAGTACCTCAACCGGTTTGGGGTGAAGGGGTACGGTATTTCCGGCTGCACCATTTTGGGGGACGGCAACATCAGCCTGATTCTGGATGTGGGTGCAATTATTGAAAAAGTTTTAGAAAAGAGGTAAGTGCAATGGCGCAAATGCAAGGCAATCTGATGCCGATGGAGCAGGAAGAGGACACGATGCACGGCAAATACCTCGTATTCGATCTGGACCATCAGCAATTTGCAATTCCCATCGCCCATGTCATTGATATTATCAACCTGCAACCCATCACCCGGGTTCCCAACTGTCCCGAATATGTCAAGGGGATCACCAACCTGCGGGGGAAAGTCTGCCCCATCATCGATGTGCGGATGCGCTTTGGCAAGGAGCCTCAGGAATATCACGACCGCACCTGCATCATTGTGGTGGAGGATGAGGGCTCCCCGGTGGGAATGATCATCGACAGCGTTTCGGAAGTGATTACCCTGGAGGATGAGAACATCTCCACTCCCCCCAAATTCTCCACCTCTGCAGAAGCCAGGTTCATTCAGGGAGTTGGACGCAACGACACCGGCGTCAAGCTGATTTTGGACTACCAGGCCGTGCTGGGAGAGGATCAATTTATCCATGTGGAGGATGTGGGATAGAATATTTCCTTTTAGATAGGGCTAACAACTATGGTTAAGATAAACGACCAGGAATTTCAGTATTTGGTAGGGTATTTAAAGGAGAATTTCGGTATCAACCTCACCCAAAAGCGGGTGCTGCTGGACGGCCGGATGGGCAGCTATTTGGCTCAGCAAGGGTATCGGAGCTACAGCGATTACATAAAGGTTTTGCAGGCCGACAAAACGGGGAAGGAGCTGCAAAACCTGCTCAATCGGGTCACCACCAACCACACATATTTTATGCGGGAGCCGGAGCATTTTGATTTCTTCGGCAAGGTTGTGTTGCCCTATTTGGAGCGGACGGTCAAAAGCCGGGATTTGCGCATTTGGTGCGCTGCCTCTTCCTCTGGGGAAGAACCCTACACCCTTGCCATGATTCTGCACGACTACTTTGCCCACAAAGTTCCGGTGTGGGATAAGATCTTGCTGGCCACCGATATTTCCCAAAAGGTGCTGGATATGGCCAAACAGGGAATTTATCCCCAAGAGGCCATCGAAAATATCCCCCCCGAATGGAAGCGGAAATACTTCCGCAAACTGCCGGACAGCAAGGTGCAGGTGGTGGACACCATCCGCAGTCAGGTGGTTTACCGCATCTTCAACCTCATGGAGCCTATCCGCTACAAAAAACCGTACCATGTTATTTTTTGCCGCAATGTGATGATTTACTTTGATGCTCCCACCAAGGCGGCGGTGGTGGAGCGGCTTTACGATGCCATGGCTCCCGGAGGCTACCTCTTTATCGGGCATACCGAATCCATTGCCCGCCCCACCCGATTTAACTATATTATGCCCAGCGTATACCAGAAAGGCGTTTAAACTATGGCAGACAAAATCAGGGTGCTGATTGTAGACGACTCTCTCTTTTTTCGGGAATTTATGTCCCGTTCCTTAAGTGCCGACCCCGCCATTGAGGTGGTAGGGGTTGCTTCTGACGCTTTTGAAGCCCAAGAAAAAATTAAGAGCCTAAAGCCCACCGTGGTCACCCTGGATATTGAGATGCCCCGCATGAGGGGAACCGATTTTCTGCGGCAGGTTAAACCCTTGTATCCCGACCTTCAGGTGGTGGTGATCTCCTCCGTCTCCGGCATTGTATTTGAGGCATTGCAGGCGGGGGCGGTGGATTTTGTCGCCAAGCCCAACAGTCAGGTGAAGATGGACAATGCCGCCTTCATCTCCGAAACCTTGCAAAAAATCAAAATTGCCGCCATTGCCCTGCGCACCAAATCCATGGTTGCAGCACGGGCGCCGGCTCCTCGCACACAGCCCGGCGCCGAAGCACCTGCCTCCAAACCGGCTCCTGCTCTGTCTGGAGTATCCCCTCTGCCCATCACCGGGCCGGTGCGGTTTAAAAATCCCAATACCGTTATTGCCATCGGCGCCTCCACAGGGGGAACCGAGGCCATTTTGCAAGTGCTGAAAGACCTGCCGGAAAACATCCCCGGCATTGTGATCGTACAACACATGCCTGCCCATTTTACCGCCATGTACGCAGAGCGGCTGAACAAAATCTGCAAAATTCAGGTGCGGGAAGCCAAGGACGGGGATCGGGTGGAGCAGGGACTGGCCTTGCTGGCTCCGGGAGGAGACCGACAGATGCGGCTCCACAAGGATGCCCGGGGTTACTATGTTCGTCTTACCCAGGAAGAAAAGGTGAGCGGACACTGTCCCTCGGTGGATGTTCTTTTTGAGTCGGTGGCCAAGGTGGCAGGAAAGGACTCGGTGGGCGTGATTCTCACCGGAATGGGAGCCGATGGCGCAAAAAGCCTGCTGATGATGCGCAAACAGGGAGCCTATACCATTGGGCAGGATCAGGAAAGCTGTGTGGTATACGGCATGCCCATGGTGGCTTACAACCTGGGAGGCGTAGTGGATCAGCTTCCCCTTTCTCAGATCGGCACCACCATTGTTCGAAAGCTCATTTAAATACTTTAGGCTGCACTCGCAACCAGCGATGGCAGCCTTTTGCATTATGGCAGAGAAAAGTCCCCTGTTATGGTTAAGTTCCGGGTTTTGCTGCCGAAGTATATAACAGGAACACTGTACAGCAAAACCTTTTTCGTGTATTTGGCCTGTGAATGGAGGAACCTCTATGGCTTCTATAAATTCTGTCAGTTTTTACTCGCAGTTGAGCGCCCGCAACAAGGGAATCGGCGGTCTGGCAACCGGACTGGATACCGACGCTTTGGTGGAGGCTCTCACTTTGTCTACCCGCAGCCGTTTGGCAAAGCAGACCCAGCAAAAGACTTTGATTAACTGGAAGATGTCTGCCTACCGGGGCGTCGCTTCCACCCTGCGGGCCTTTCAGACCAAACACCTTTCCATGGCGGCGGGGGTCAATTCCCTCAAGGCCAACGCTTTTTTTAATGTTTACAAGGGGACAACCTCTTCCGATAAGATTACCGTCCGGGCGGGAGGAGGTTCCCAAACCGGCTCCTTTACGGTGGACGCCATCAAACAGTTGGCTGCCAGCCAGACTTTTTCCACCGGCCAATTTCAGCGGGAGCTGAAAAACAAGGAAGGTACCCAGGTGGATCAGGACTACATCGGCAAGACCTTGCAGCTTTCCATGAATGGCACCACCAAAACTATCCGGCTGGATACGCTGCAGGGGAAAAGCCATCAGGGCGACCATACCAGTGAGTTCGCCCAGGAGCTGCAAAGGTTGATTGACGACGCCTTTGGTCAGGATACCATTCAGGTCATCCACTCGCTGAATGAGACAGAGGGAACCTTTTCCCTTCAGCTGAGTGGAGTTGCTGCTTCCACTGTAGTGGAGGTGCGCAACACCGCCGACTCTCTGGGACTTGCGGCGGGAATGACCAACCGGCTGAACTTGAGCACCAAGCTCTCTGAATTTTTGGAGACCGATGGCAACAATCTGTTGGGGGACACCCTAAAATTCTCCATCAACGATACGGTAATCACCGTGAATCGGGACGATACCATCCAGACCTTTCTCAGCCGGATCAACAGCTCTTCGGCAGGGGTAACGGCCTCCTTTAACTCCATTACCGAAAGCTTTGTCTTCACCTCCAAGGCCACCGGTGCCGGGGATAACCTAAAGATGCGGGATGTTCAGGGCAACCTGCTCAACCTCTTTATCGGTGCTCAAAGTGGCAATTTCTTCGCCTCGGGTATCAGCTACGACAATGCCAGCCATACCGGCAGCTCCTTGGACATCAAGAGCATGCTGGGGCTGGAGGCAGAGGAGGACTTGCCCGATTTTTCCACCGAAGAGGGGAAGGAGCTGCTGGGCAAGCTCAAGAATTACAAGATGAAGGTGTCGGTGGGCAGCACTTCTCTGACGGTGAGTGCCGATGTTTCCAGCTATTTGGATGACATTGCAGCCGGCAATATGGATGTAGGGGAAGCGGTGCTCCTCTCCATCAATACCCAGATGGATCAAAAGTTTGGGGAAGGAGCCATCACCCTTTTCTTTACCAACCCCGATGATCCCTCCTCCGCGGTGCAGCTGGGAACCGACATCCGGGACAAAGCCATCAAGCTGGAAACCGTCCAAGGCGCACAAAATGCGCTGGAGGCCATGGGCCTGAGATCCGGCCAGATCAACAAACGCTTTTCCATAGGATACGATTCCACCGTTATCCTGGACAAAGACCTTGTGGCCCAGCTGGAAGACGGCAAAACCTACAAGGTGGATCTCACCATTGGAACAGAAACCAAAACCCTCAGCTTTGAATGGAAGGATATTGCCCCAAAAGAGGACGAAGAAGAGGAAGACTACCAAAAGCGGGTGCAGCAGGCTTTGGTGGGTAAGCTCAATCTGGCCAAGAGTTTGGCCTTTGGGAACAAGGGAGACGCTACCAAGGTCAATTTCCAGCTCAGCGAAGATGGGGAGCTGACCCTTGTCTCTACCTCCGAAGAGTTGGGCTTTACCATCGCAACCACCCCTCTGGACCCGGAGGATGAAGCCGAAAGCTTCTTTGCCACCGAAACTTCTATCAAGAACCACAGCGGCGGCGGCACCAAGCTCAAGGAAATCGGCATCACTCCAGGGCAGATTGAGGTCAAGGTGGGGGGCTCCGGCGGCACCGTCACCTTGGGTGAAGAAGACAACCTATATGATTTGATGAGCAAAATCAACGAGGCGGTAGGCCGAAATGTGGTCACCTTCCAATCAGGCCAGCTGACCTTGGACGCCGGCACACTGGATCTTGAATTCCGGGATGTCTCGGGAAATGTTCTTGCCACCTTCTTTGGGCAGGCAAGCTACCAAACCCAAGCCCCCAATCAGGACTACCACAATGCCTTGGCTGCGGGAAAAGGCCAAAACGCCGTCATTGTGGTGGGCGGGCAGGAGGTGGTCAGCACCACCAACACCTTTACCGTCAACGGGGTGGATTTTGAGGTCAACGCCGTTTCCAAGTTTGATCCCATCAGCGGAGAGAATTTGGATGACCCCATCACCGTCAACGTCACCACCGCCCCCGATGATTTGGTGGATAAAATCAAAACCTTTATCGAGGAGTACAACGTTCTGATTGATGCGCTGGACAGTCTCGTCAAGGAAGAGCAAGTGTCTGGCTATGACCCCTTGACCGAGGAGCAAAAGGCCGAAATGACCGAGGAGCAAATTAAATCCTGGGAAAAAGAGGCCAAAAAAGGACTGCTGCGCAACGATGCCACCCTGCGCAACATTTTGGGACAGATGCGGGGCATCCTTTACGAAAAGGTGGAATCCGCCGGTCTTTCCCTTTACGACATTGGCATCACCACCCAAAGTTACAACAGTGTGGGATACTCCAACAACGGCAAGCTGGAGATGACCGAGGCGGGAGAAAAAAAGCTGCGGGAGATGCTCAACACCAACCCCGACGCCGTGCGGGAGCTGTTTACCCATTCCACCGATGGCTTTGCCGCCAAGCTGGATGGAGTGATTGACAATGCGGTGCGCACCAGCTCCACCAATCAAGGCTCTTTGGTGGCGTTGGCAGGCAGCGAATTTTCCACCGGCAACAATGAAAGCACCCTGAGCCGTCAGCTCAGCAATGTGGAACGGCAGATCAGCCTGCTGCAAACCAGACTGGAAAACGAATACAACCGCTACTGGAAGCGCTTTTCCGCACTGGAAACAGCAATTGCCAGAATGAACACCCAGAGCAGTTGGCTTTTGGACTTCGGCAGCTGACCGGACATCAAAACAAGAGGTGAAAGGCATGCAAACCAACGCGTACGCACAGTACAAGAATCAGTCTCTTTCCACGATGGCTCCCGGTGAGCTGTTGGTAAAGCTCTTTGACGAGCTGATCAAACAGTGCCGTTTGGCGGAGATTCATATCGAAAAAAAGGATTTGGCCGCTGCCAACAACAGTTTGATCAAATCCCAAACCATTGTATCCACTTTGGATGCTTCTCTGGATATGCGGTTTCCCATCTCCAGCCAGCTGCGCAGTTTTTACATCTTTTTTAATCAGCAGCTCCGCAAGGCCAACATAGAAAAGAGTGTGAGTGTGCTCCAGGAGCTGGTTCCCCTGATGAAGGAATTGAGAGATTCCTTTGCTCAGGCCGAAAAGCTCAGCCGCCGCAGCCAACACGGAGGGAGAGCGGTATGAAGGGCATGCCCCTAAGAGGGTTCGCCGAAATTCTCGATGACATTTACCATCTCACCAACCAGATGGCCGAACAGCGGCACGATCCCGATTTTTTAATCGAGGGTGTGGAAAAGCGCCAGGCTTTGATGAATGAATACGACGCCCTGGCCCTTGTTTATCCGGAAGAACGCAAGGCCTTTGAGCAAGATCCTATCTCCCGGGACCGGGTGGCCAAAATGATTGCCATGGACCGCGCCGTGGCAAAGGCCTTGGAGGAGCATAAGGCCTCTGCTCATCAGGATGTTGCCGCCGCCAATGCCCGGCAGAAGGTGTTGGATTATCTGGGCAAGTCCCACCCGTCCGGAGGGAACTTGATGGATTACCGAAAATAGTGCCCTGCAAACAATAGAATAACGATTCGGAACAGAGGGCGGGCAGCTTAGGCTGTCTGCCTTTCTGCTGTCTGTTTCGGCGATCCTTTGGGCAAATGGTGCAACAAAAAAAGCAAAGGAAATGTTACCTTTGCTTAGAGGGTTTTGCAAAACACCGGCGAGTGTCTGCCCGATGGAATAGAGGACCGAAAGTATCGGCTATTGTACCTCTGTTAAAAATATGGTAAAGTTGAGAAAAGATTTATTTTCGGTGGGCGGGAAACATGCCGTGCTCCACCATGGAATAAACCCCATCGGGAGCGGTGATGATGTGGTCCATCAGCTCCACACCCACTCGGGCCAGTTCTTCAAAGAGGATGCTGGTGGTTCTTAAATCCCGGCTGGAAGGATTGCACAGGCCATCGGGATGATTGTGGGCCAGCAGCGCCTTGACTGCACCGCAGCGCAGAGTGGTTCGCACCACGGTGGCAGGAGAAAACTCCACCGAACGGCGGGTACCCTGAGAAATCCAGGAGGAGTGGATTACCTTGCCGTTAGAGGCCATACAAACCAGCAGAACCTTCTCCTGCTCTTCTCCCAAGAATTTGTAGCGGACATAGTCTTTGGCATCCCCATAATTTTTCAGCATATTCTTGGTGTCTACCTTGTCATCCAGATAAGCTCGCATCAAAGCGGGGATCAGCTTGATGAGGGTGGCGGATTCCAGCCCCACCCCTTCTACCTCCTGCAACAGCTCAATGGGCGCATCAAATACCCCGGAGAGCGAGCCGAACCGATCCATCAGCCGATGGGCTGTGGGATTGGTATCTCCCCGGCGTATGGTGTAAAACAACAAAAATTCCAGCACCTTGTGCCCCGGAAAATGCTCCAGGCCCTGCCGGCGGAACTCCTCTTTGACTCTGGCGCGGTGGCCTGTGTGGATGGCGTTTTTATCCCGTTCTTTTTCTTTCATTTCATGGTTGCTCCGCAAAACGACACTTTATGTCTTAATTATACATGATTTTACAATCATTGCCAACGGGAAGGAAGATCCACCCTGAAAACTTATCTCATTGGGCCCAACGATGCCGGCCAGCGGCTGGACAAGTTTTTGCGAAAGGCAGCTCCCCGCCTGCCGGCCTCTCTGCTTTACCGGGCCGTTCGCCAAAAGGATATCAAAATCAACGGGGCCCGGTGTCAGCCGGGAGACAAGCTCCAAGCAGGGGATGTGGTGAAGGTCTATCTCCCCGATGATGTGCTAAGCATCGAGGAATCCCTGCCCTTTTTGGCAGCGCCTCCTGTGGTGGAGGTGGTATACGAGGATGAGCAGATTCTGCTCTGCAACAAGCCACAGGGCCTGCTGGTGCATGGGAACGATTCTTCCACCGCCGATACCCTCATCGGCAGGATTCTCCACTACCTCTATCAAAGAGGGGAGTGGGATCCCCAAAAGGAGCACTCCTTTACCCCCGCTCTCTGCAACCGGATTGACCGGAACACGGGGGGGATTGTGATTGCCGCCAAAACCTTTGAAGCCCTGCAGATCATCAGTGAAAAAATCCGCCTGCGAGAAGTGGAAAAGTACTACCTTTGCATTGTCCACGGCAACCCAAAGTCAAAGTCCGGTACCCTCAAAGGCTACCATGTCAAGGATGCCGCCGCCAACACCGTCACCATCACCCAAAAGCCGGTACCGGGGGCGAAAATTGCCCTCACCCGCTACCGGGTGCTGGAAGATTGGGAGGATAAAAGCCTGTTGGAGGTGGAGCTTCTCACCGGGCGCACCCATCAGATCCGGGCACAATTGGCCGCCATGGGCCACCCCTTGTGGGGAGATGCCAAGTACGGCAACAGCAGGGAAAATGCACGTCTAGGAAATCGTCAGGCTCTCTGGGCCTACAAAATTACCTTTTCGTTTCCCACTCCGGCAGGGCCGCTGGAATATCTTAAGGGCAAAAGCTTTTCAGTCCCTGTGCCCTTTGTCAGGGAAATGGGACCGAATCAACGGGAGGACAAGTAAATGACCTGGGGAATTATTGCCGCTATGGATGAGGAACTCAACCACATCCTTTCTGAGATGCAGGTGGAACAAACTCTTTCTGCCTACGGAACCACCTACCATATCGGAACCATTGACACCGTACCGGTGGTGGCGGTGCGCTGCAGCGTGGGAACCATCAATGCGGCGGTTTGCACCTCCACCCTCATCCGGGAGCTGGGAGCTACAAGGGTGGTCAACATTGGAGTGGCAGGCTCCACCTGTGAGGAGCTTTCTATTCTGGATGTGGTGTTGGGCAACGAGCTTTTATTCCACGATGTGCAGGGAGATTTTCTTGCCAACTTCCACCCCTTTTGCGATCGGTTTACCGCCGACCCAAAGCTGCTGGAACTGGCGGAGTGGGTCATCTCCCGCATGGAACCAAAGGACTTTCGCTACCGGGTAGGCCGCATTGCCACCGGAGATCTTTTTGTTCAGGACCCCGCTGTCAAGGAAGATATTGTTCGCCGCTGCCAACCCCTTTGTGTGGAGATGGAAGGAGCAGCGGTGGCACAGGTGGCCTATCTGTGCGACACTCCCTTTTTGGTGATTCGCTCCCTTTCCGACGATGCGGGCCAGGAAGCCCAGCTTTCCTTCGAGCACTTTGTGGAGCAGGCAGCCCGCAACTCCGCAGAAATTGTGTTGGGGATGATTCGCCAAAGCGCAGAGGAAGGGAAATAGTCAGCAGCAGGATCGGCGCGATCTAAGGCCGCTCTTGGACCTGCCCCGCCTTGATTGGCATGAGTGAAAATGGTATAATAATAAGCACGTGATTTTAGCCAAAATCTTACCGGAAAGACCTTGCCACCAAGGGGATGCTCAGACAATCAACAAGGCGCGAAGGTTTTTGCCTTCGCGCCTCGATCCGTTCCAAAGTGTTGGGGGGCGGAAAAAACCTTTACTCCCCAATTACCTTGATCAGGATGCGTTTTTCCCGCTTACCGTCAAATTCGCCGTAGAATATCTGCTCCCATGGGCCAAAGTCCAGCTTGCCGTTGGTGATGGCCACCACCACCTCCCGCCCCATGACGCTGCGCTTGAGGTGGGCATCGGCATTGTCCTCATAGCCGTTGTGGCGGTACTGGCTGTGGGGCTTTTCGGGGGCCAGCTTTTCCAGCCAAACCTCCATATCGTGGTGCAGGCCGTATTCATCGTCATTGATAAAAACACTGGCGGTGATGTGCATGGCGTTGCAGAGCACCAAACCCTCGGTGATGCCGCTTTCTTCCACGGCCTTGCGCACTTCATCGGTAATGTTGACAAAGGCTCTGCGCTGGGGAATCCGCAGAGCAAGCTCTTTGCGATAGGATTTCATTGGTTTGACTCCCTCCAACTATTCTCGGTGTGCAGTGGTGATAACGACAAAATCCAACGAGGGACTTTGCCGAGCAGCAAAAAATACCAAAACCTTTTGTGTATTATACCCGAAACACCAGGGGGACGCAAGTGCTAACTTTCGCTAAATTATGCCTTTTTCTTGACTTTTGAGCAAGATACGGGTAAACTTAAAAAATCGCAGGAAATGAACAGGAGGGCTTTGCCTTGGACAACAGCCAGAAAAGTATGGAAAAAATCGTCGCTCTTTGCAAGGGCAGAGGGTATGTGTACGCCGGTTCGGAAATATACGGCGGTCTTGCCAATACCTGGGATTACGGCCCTCTGGGCGTCGAGCTGAAAAACAACATCAAAAAAGCTTGGTGGAAGAAGTTTGTGCAGGAAAACCCCTACAATGTGGGGCTTGACAGCGCCATTTTGATGAATCCCCAGGTTTGGGTGGCCTCGGGGCATGTGGGCGGATTTTCCGACCCGCTGATGGACTGCAAAAACTGCAAAACCCGTCACCGGGCCGACAACCTGATTGAGGATCAGACAAAGGTGAACCCTGCTGGTTGGAGCAACGAGCAGATGTTGGAGTTCATCCGAGAAAAAGGTGTCAAGTGCCCCAGTTGCGGCAGCACCAACTTCACCGATATCCGCAAGTTCAACCTGATGTTTAAAACCTTTCAGGGTGTCACCGAAACCGCACAGAACGAAATCTACCTCCGCCCCGAAACGGCTCAGGGGATCTTTGTCAACTTTGCCAATGTATTGCGCACCACCCGCCGCAAGCTGCCCTTTGGAGTTTGTCAGGTGGGCAAAAGCTTCCGCAACGAAATTACCCCCGGCAACTTTATCTTCCGCACCCGGGAATTTGAGCAGATGGAGCTGGAATTCTTCTGCAAGCCGGGAGAGGATTTGCAGTGGTTCCACTACTGGAAGGACTACTGCCACAACTGGCTGCTGGGCTTAGGAATCAAAAAGGAAAACCTGAGAATTCGGGATCACGAAAAAGAAGAGCTTTCCCACTACTCCAAGGCCACCAGCGACTTTGAGTTCCTGTTCCCCTTTGGTTGGGGTGAGCTGTGGGGCATTGCCGACCGAACCGACTACGACCTGAGTTCCCACAACAAGCATTCCGGTCAGAAGCTGGAATACTTCGATCAGGAAACAGGGGAGCACTATGTGCCCTATGTGGTGGAACCTTCTTTGGGCGTGGAGCGTATGGTTCTCACCGTTTTGGTGGACGCCTACGACGAGGAAGAGCTGGAAGGGGGAGACGTGCGCACCGTTCTGCGCCTGCATCCTGTGCTGGCTCCCTTTAAGGTAGCTGTGCTGCCCCTTTCCAAAAAGCTTAGCCAGCCGGCCACCGAAATCTACCACAGGCTGCAAAAGAGCTTTATGGTGGATTATGACGATTCCGGAGCCATTGGCCGCCGCTATCGCCGCCAGGACGAGATTGGAACTCCCCTGTGCGTCACCTACGACTTTGATTCCGAGACCGACGGCTGTGTCACCGTTCGTGACCGGGATACCATGGTGCAGGAGCGAATTTCCATCGATGAGCTGGAAAGCTACATCGCCGCAAAAATAGCCTACTAACCAAGCAAAAACTCCCTCTGCACACCGTAGAGGGAGTTTTTATATGCCAAAAAGGTCACGGCTTATGCAACTCAAAATCGTTTTTGGAAAAGGAAATCAGTCCTTCCCGCTCCATGGCACCCAGCTCCCGGGAAAGGGCGCTGCGCTCCACCGAAAGGTAATCTGCCAGCTCCTGCCGGTTAAAGGGAATCCGAAACCGGCTGCTGCCCTGTTCCGCCGCCTGCAGGGAAAGATAGACCATCACCTTTTCCCGGATGGAGCGGGCGGAAAGAATCTCAATTTTTTGGTTGAGATTTAAATTTTTCAGTGCCAGAACCCGCATCATATTTTCGATCAAATGGCTGTGAAAGGTACAGGAGGAAGAACAGGTGGTAATAATCCTTTTATAATCCATCAGCAACACTTCACAGTCGGTGACCGCGATCACACTGACCGGGAGGATTTCGCTTTCGGCACAGGCAAAGGCTTCGCCAAACAGATCTCCGGCAAGGAGCTTGGCCAAAATGGAGCGGTTGCCGAAAATATCGTCCCACACCACCTGCACCGCGCCGCGAAGCACGATTCCCACCCAGCGGGGCGGACTTCCCGCAAGAAAAATGGCGTTTTCCTTGGAATAGCGTGCGATGCGCGCATCCAAACAGCCCAGCATACTTGTAAGGTTCCGGGTGGAGATCCCCTGAAAAAGAAGGTTGCTCTTTAAAACATGGGTGTATTGCTCTATCATCCTATCACCTCTGCAAGGGTGTTTGTCCTTAAAAACAGTATAACAGAAAAACGCAGCAGCGCACAAGCAAAAACAATTGAATCCCATGGCCCCTTTCTGGTATGCTATATGTGGGGATAGGAAAGGCAGGTGACTGGCCTATGGGCAGAGCCGTGTGGGTGCAGGGCTATTTCAGCCCGCCGGGGGCAAAGCCGACGCCCTGCACCGTTAAAATTTCCCTTGACGTCTATGGCCTGCACGAAAACCTCACCGTCGAGGGGGAGGGAGCCTACCGCATCACCGTCCCCTTTCGGCCCATTCAAGGGCTGGCCCACAGAGCCCGTCAAGAGGCGATGAGCAGAGAAAGAGCCTTGGAGTTTTCCACTGAGCTGGAGGGCAGCACCGAAGGTTGGCGCAGGGTGGAAGTTGTTGCCTGGATTCGCATTGGAAAAGGCTTTGAGATGCTGACTCTGGAACAGGGGAGAAGAGGGCAGATTTCTCTGCCTTACCATACCGTTGAAAGGCTGGTACAAGTGCAGCGGAGGCAGACGGGCGTAAAACTCCACCTGAGGCTGGGACAAGTAAAAAATATATGAGAACGATAGCAAAGGAGATTGTTCATGAACGAGACGCTAAAAACCATTGCAGAGCGGTATTCCTGCCGCGATTTTAACGGCGTGATGCCATCGGATGAGGATTTGCGCGCCATCACCCAAGCAGCTATTCAGGCTCCCAGTGGGACAAACCGCCAGCATTGGCATGTGATTGTGGTGAAGAATCAGCAGCTTCTCTCCCAGATGGAAGCCGAAGGCTTGAAGATGCTGGCCGCCATGGAGGACCAGTCCTACTACCAGCGGATTATGTCCCGGGGCGGCAAGCTGTTCTATCATGCCCCCTGTATGATTTTGATTGCCGTCAAGGAGGCGTACCCCAAAGGCGCCGAGCTCATTGATTTGGGGATTGTGGCGCAAAACGTATCGTTGGCGGCCACCTCTTTGGGAATTGCCAATGTCCATTGCGGTTTGGTGGGGTTGGCCTTTGCCGGGGACAAGGCCTGCGAATTTAAAACAAAGCTGAAGTTCCCCGAAGGCTACGAATGTGGTCTGGGAGTGTTGCTGGGATATGCCAATACGGTGACCCCTCCTCACCAACCCAACCAGGAAAAGATTACTTGGATTGAATAAATTTCACCCAACCAGCACTCTGCCGGACATCTCGTATGTCCGGCAGTTTTTTCAATCAAAAAGGCCACCCCGAAAGGGATGGCCAAAATGGATGGAGTCAAGGAATTATGCGTTTTCAAGCGGCGCACTTGCCGGAGTGGCTACAGCTCAAAGCTCTCTTTCAGAGCCTGTACGGCGCTGTCCAAATCGGTGGAGGCGATGAGCAGGGAAATATCAATTTCCGAGGTGGTGACCAGCAGAAGCTCCACCTTGCTCTGCGCCAGTGCCGACAGGGCTCGGGCAAAAACGCCGGGGGTGGTGCGCATCTCCTCCCCAAACAGCTGAAGTTTGCAGTTGCCGCTGCTCACCAAAGCCTTGATTTGAGGATATTGCTCCCGCAGTGCTCGGGAAACATCCAAAACCCGGCGCAAGTCGCTGTCGGCACAGGTAAAGGAAATGCTTGCAGTATCCCCCACCGGAGCAGTTTGAGAAACCATGTCGATATTGATGTTTGCTTGGGCAAGCTGCTGGAAGATTTCTGCAGCCAGTCCGGTGGCAAGGGGAATGTTGTGAAAGGTAATGACGGCAATTTTTTCGCAAAAGCTTAAGCGGGTGACCCCATACATAAACAGCACCTCCTGCTTTTGATCTGTTTCCCTGTAGCCTATACGATGGACAACAAAAGAGCAAAATCAAAAAGCTGAATTTGTTATACGTCAGGCCTCTGTAGTGGCAATCAAATCCTTCATGGAGTAAAGGCCGGGCTTTTTTCCCACCATAAAAGCAGCGGCGGAAAGAGCACCGGTAGCAAAAATATCCCGAGAAGAAGCAATATGGGTAAGGCTGATCACTTCATCTCGCCCGGCAAAGATCACCTCGTGCTCGCCCACAATGGTGCCCCCTCGAACGGCGTGGAGGCCGATCTCGTTGGTTTTCCGCTTTTCCCGCTTGCTGTGACGCTCGTAAACATAGGCAGGTTCTTCTTCCATCACCGAAGCGATGGCATCGGCCAGCATCAAAGCAGTGCCGCTGGGAGCATCCAGCTTGCGGTTGTGGTGCTTTTCGATAATTTCAATGTCAAAGCGGCTTCCCAGTACCCGAACGGCGGTTTTGGCCAGCTCGGTGAGCAGATTAATGCCCAAAGACATATTGGCGGTAAAGAAGACAGGGATATGGGCGGAAGCCTGATGAATCTTCTCGATTTGCTGGGGACTCATTCCGGTGGTGGCAAGCACCAAGGGAATACCGGTGCGCCGGGAAAGGGCCAAAAGCCCTTCCAGAGCTGAGGGATGGGAAAAATCGATGATGACGTCGGCCTGCGCGGCGCACTGGTCGGCGTTGGGAAAAACGGGGTAGTCTTCCCGGGACTGGGTATTAGGGTCAATTCCTGCCACCACCACATCCCCGCGCTCTCTGGCACAGTGAGAGATCACTGCGCCCATATGTCCGTTGCAGCCGGACAGGATGATACGTATCATAGCTGGTATCCTTTCAAACGTCTTGATAGTACGGGGAACTGCGATCCTAAATCAGGTTCATTTTTTTCATCTCACCCGTCAACTGGGCAAGGCCGGCATCGTTCATCTCCACCAGAGGCAGACGGCAGGGCCCCACCTGTTTGCCCATCAGATTGAGGGCTTTCTTGACGGGAATAGGGTTGACGTCGCAGAACAGAGCGGACACAAGGCCCATGACGTCGGCCTGCATTTTGGCTGCACCGGCCACATTGCCGTCAAAAAAGGTTTGGGTCAGCAGGTGGGTTTCTTTGGGGATGACGTTGGCCATCACCGAGATTACCCCCAACCCCCCCATGGAGAGAATGGGCACAATCTGGTCGTCGTTGCCGGAGTAAAGAATCAGGTCGTCACCGCACAGACTCACTGTTTTGCAGATGGCGGCGATATCGTTGTTGGCCTCTTTGGTGGCAACAATGTTGGGGTGCTTGCACAGCTCTGCGTAGGTCTGAGGCAAAATGTTGAGACCGGTGCGGCTGGGCACGTTGTAGAGAACCACAGGCAGGTCGGTGGCGTCGGCAATGGCGTTAAAATGGGCCACCAAACCTTTTTGGGAGGTTTTATTGTAGTAGGGAGTGACGTGGAGCAGACTGTCCGCCCCAATGGCCTTGGCCTCTTTGGAAAGCCAGACGGCGTACCGGGTGTCGTTGCTGCCGCAACCCGCCATCACCGGCACCCGGCCGGCTGTTTTTTCCACGGCAAAGCGAATGCACTCCACGTGCTCGTCGTCGGTCATAACCGTGCTTTCGCCGGTGGTGCCACAGATAAGGATACAGTCGGTACCCTGTTCAATCTGCCAGTCGATGAGCTCGCCCAGCTTGTTGTAGTTGATGGAAAAATCTTCGTTCATAGGGGTAACAATGGCTACCGCCGAGCCTTTGAAAGGAACTCTCTTCATAACATAACCTCCACAGTTGGTTGTAGGCAACATGGGTTCGGACGGTGGGATCAGTCAAAATATCCCTTGGCTGCCAAAAGCTCCGCTGTCAGAACAGCGCCGCCGGCTGCGCCCCGCAAAGTGTTGTGGGAAAGGCAAACAAATTTTAGATCATACACGTGATCGGGACGGATACGGCCCACCGAAACGGCCATGCCTCCCTCCAAATCCCGATCCAGACGGGCCTGGGGCCGGTTATCCTCCTCAAAAACATGGAGGAACTGCTTGGGTGCGCTGGGCAGATCCAGCTTTTGAGGCTCGCCCTGGAAGCTGCGCATCAGCTCTTTGGCGGTTTTTACATCCATCTTCTTTTCAAAATTAACAAAGACAGCCGCTGTGTGACCATCGCTTACCGGCACTCTCAGACACTGGGTGGTGATGACAGGGCTTTGTGCCTTGACAATCTCTCCGTTTTGGATGTCACCCCAAATTTTCAGGGGTTCCTGCTCGCTTTTTTCTTCCTCGCCGCCGATGAAGGGGATCAGATTATCCACCATTTCGGGCCAGGTTTCAAAATTCTTGCCTGCTCCGGAAATAGCCTGATAGGTGCAGGCCAGCACTTCCTTGATGCCGAACTGGCGCAGGGGGTGCAGGGCAGGGACATAGCTTTGAATGGAGCAGTTGGGCTTGACGGCGATAAAGCCCCGCTTGGTGCCCAGACGCTTTCTTTGAGCGGCAATGATTTCCAGGTGGTTGGGGTTGACCTCGGGCAGCACCATGGGAACATCGGGGGTGTGGCGGTGGGCCGAGTTGTTGGAAACCACAGGGCATTCCAGCTTGGCATACCGCTCTTCCAGCTCTTTGATTTCCTCTTTTTTCATATCCACAGCGCAGAAAATAAAGTCCACCATGCCGGCAATTTTTTCGGCATCGGCCTGCGCATCCAATACAATCAGATCGGCAACTTGTGCGGGGATGGGGCTTTCCATCATCCAGCGGCCCTCCACCGACTGGCGGTAGGGTTTGCCTGCACTGCGGGCAGAAGCTGCCAAAGCCTTGACCTGAAACCAAGGATGTCCGTCCAACAGGGTGAGAAAGCGCTGGCCAACCATGCCGGTAGCGCCCACCACTGCTACGTTGTATGTTTTCATGATAATCTCTCCTTCTAATCCGTTTAAGGTACAAAAAAAACCGGTCTTGAAAACCGGATGCTGTTGCACTATAATGAAACTGCTGTGTTGCGGGGGCGGTAGAGCATACTCCACCCATGATTGCAACTGGACAGCGCTTCATCACATTGCGTGACGACAGTTGCAGGTCTTTCGACTCTACACCCAGAGAAAAAGCTGCCGAGGCAATTTCTCTTCGGCGGTTTCTGCCTTTGGCGCGGGGCATTGGCTTTCGGCAGCCCGTCCCCGGTTACTCATCAAAACCGCTCCTCTATCCGATGTTTGCGTACAATTATTTGATTCTATTATGGATAGTGTAGCATTCAACAGAGATTCTGTCAATTCTTTTATGCCCGTCTGCAGGCTCCTGGAAGGATTTTGCGCCGGACAGCCATATCACGGCCCGGCCACGGGCAGATTTTAGGTGAAAACATGAAAACTTCAGACTTTGATTTTGCGTTGCCGGAGGAACTGATTGCCCAAACGCCTTTGGAAAACCGGGACGCTTCCCGCCTGCTGCTGCTGGACCGAGCCACCGGGCAGGTGCAGCACAAATCTTTTCGGGACCTAACCCAAATTTTGCGGCCGGGAGATACCCTCATCCTCAACGATTCCAAGGTGATTCCCGCTCGACTGCTGGGCCATAAAATACCGGGTGGCGCTGCCATCGAGTTTCTTCTATTAGACCGCAGGGAGGAGGACGTTTGGGAAATCATCACCCGTCCGGGGCGCAAAGCCTTGCCGGGAGCCCGCTTTTCTTTTGGGAAAGGGCAGCTGACGGGAGAGATTTTAGAAGTGCTGCCCGACGGCAACCGCATTGCCCGCTTTTCCTACCAAGGGGAGTTTTATGCCCTGCTGGATCAAATCGGTCAGATCCCTCTGCCCCACTATATTACCGAGACACTTCGGGACAGCCAGCGCTATCAGACGGTGTATGCCCGGCAAAATGGGTCTGCGGCCGCCCCCACGGCAGGGCTTCACTTTACTCCCACCCTGCTGGAGACGTTAAAAAAACAGGGAATAAACATTGGAACCGTCACCCTCCATGTGGGGCTTGGCACCTTCCGCCCCGTCAAGGCGGAGGAGATTGAAAACCACCATATGCACTTTGAGCGGTACACCCTGCCGGAGGAAACAGCCGCTCTGATTCGGCAGACCAAAGCCCGGGGAGACCGGGTGATCGCCGTGGGCACCACCTCCTGCCGGACGCTGGAGTCGGTAGCACAGGACCACGGGGGAGAGGTGGTAGCTTGCTCCGGCGCCACCAACCTGTTTTTGTACCCCGGCAGCAAAAGCCGTTTTCAGGTTTTGGACGGCCTGCTCACCAATTTCCATCTGCCCAAAAGCACACTGATTATGCTGGTGAGCGCCTTTGCAGGGTATCAGCACACCATGGAAGCCTACCATCAGGCAGTGCAGGAGCGGTACCGCTTTTTTTCCTTTGGAGATGCCATGCTGATTCTTTAATGGGAAAGGTTGGGCACACTCCTTTTGCAGGAATGTGCTTTAACTCCCTTTATTTTTGGAGCCAGCCATTTAGTTCTTTATGGTATTTTATGCCGATGACCGGTAAAATGACAGCTTTTTTGCAATGGAATGGATGTCCCTCTTGCAATTTTGACCGCATAAGGATAAGATAAAGAAGAGAGGAACGAAACGTCTGCGAAAAGGAGCGTAACATGAGTCGGAACCTGCTCAGTACCATTGAAGCGGCTTTTCCCACATTTTCCAAGGGACAGAAGTTGATTGCCAACTACATCTTGGAGCATTACGACAAAGCTGCCTTTATGACAGCGGCCCGGCTGGGCAAAACCGTAGGAGTGAGCGAATCCACCGTAGTGCGTTTTGCCACCGAAATCGGATACGATGGATACCCTGCTCTGCAAAAGGCGTTGCAGGAGCTTATTCGCAATCGGCTGACGTCGGTGCAGCGGATGGGAGTGACCAACGAGAGATTAGGGGATGCCGATGTGCTGCAAAAGGTGCTGCAGGCCGATCGGGAATCCCTGCGGCGCACCATGGAGCAGATTGACAACACGGCCTTTCACAAAGCAGTGCAGGCCATCATTGCAGCCCGCAAGATTTATATTATTGGGGTGCGCAGTGCCGCGGCTTTGGCTAGCTTTTTGAATTACTACTTCACCCATATTTTTGAGGATGTTCGCAACCTGGATACCGCCAGTACCAGCGTTATTTTTGAACAGCTGCTGCGCATTAGCCCGGAAGATGTGTTCGTTGCCATTACCTTTTCCCGCTACTCCAGCCGCACTTACAAGGCCGCAGCCTACGCCAAGCAGAACGGGGCAACGGTGATTGCCATCACCGATTCCTTTACCGCTCCCATCTGCAAGGTGGCCGACCACGTTTTGGTGGCCCGCAGCGATATGGCCAGCTTTGTGGATTCTCTGGTGGCGCCTTTGAGTCTGATTAATGCCCTTATTGTGGCCATTGGCCTGCAAAAGAAAGAAGAAATTGCCCAAGTCTACGCCCGCTTGGAAATGATTTGGGAAGAATATAATGTATACGAGAAAGGGGAACCGGATGTCCCAGCCCCCTGATATCGATGTTCTTGTCATTGGAGGCGGCGCAGCAGGCCTGATGTGTGCCGGCACCGCCGCTGCCCGGGGCAAAACCGTTCTGCTCCTGGAGCGGATGCCCCAGCCCGGCCGCAAACTGCTCATCACCGGAAAAGGCCGGTGCAACCTGACCAACAACTGCGAATTTGATGCCTTTATCGCCTGTGTCAACCGAGGAGGGCGCTTTTTGTACAGCGCCTGGAATGGGTTTTCCGCCCGGGATACCATGGCGTTTTTTGAACAGCTGGGAGTTCCCCTGAAAACCGAGCGGGGAAACCGGGTGTTCCCCGTATCCGATCGCTCCGCCGATGTTGTGGACGCTTTGGTGCGCTATGCTCGCAGCGGTGGAGTCACCATTACCCAGGAGCGGGCGGTAAAACTGCTGGTGGAAGACAACCGCGCAGCCGGTGTTATCGGCGAGTCGGGCAGGGAGTACCGGGCTTCCAGCGTGGTGATTGCCACCGGGGGAGTGAGCTATCCTCTCACCGGCTCTACAGGAGACGGCTATCAACTGGCTGCGCAGGCAGGGCATACGGTGATCTCTCCCCAGCCCTCTTTGGTGCCGATAGAGGTGCAGGAAAGCTTGCCACGGGAGGCCATGGGCCTTTCCCTGAAAAACGTCACCCTCACCCTTACCAAAGCAGGTTCCTCCAAGGTGCTGTTTCAGGAACTGGGGGAAATGCTCTTTACCCACTTTGGGGTATCGGGGCCGCTGGTGCTCTCCGCATCTGCCCATATGGACAACCATCCCGGCACCTATGCCCTGCACATCGACCTCAAGCCTGCCCTTACCCACCAAAAGCTGGGCCAGCGGATTCTCCGGGATTTTTCCGAGGCCATGAATCGGGATTTTTCCAACGCCCTCTCGGGGCTGCTTCCCAAAAAGCTCATCGACCCGGTGATTGCCCTTTCCGGCATTTCGCCCCAAACCAAGGTGCACCAGATCACCCGGGAGCAGAGAGGGAAGCTGGTGCAGCTTCTCAAAGACCTGTGCCTTCATGTCAGGGCGCTGCGCCCCATCGAGGAGGCGGTGGTTACCCGGGGCGGTGTGGAGCTCAAGCAGGTAAACCCCTCCACCATGGAATCCAAGATACTTCCGGGACTTTACTTTGCCGGTGAAGTGCTGGATTTGGATGCCTATACCGGGGGCTTTAATTTGCAGATTGCCTTTTCCACCGGCTATTTAGCGGGAAAAAAGGTGTAGAGATATAAGGAGGCGCTATGATTTCCATTGCTATTGACGGGCCCTCAGGGGCTGGAAAGAGCAGTATTGCCCGCCGGGTAGCTGCCCGGTTGGGCTATATCTATGTGGACACAGGCGCTCTGTATCGGGCCATCGGCCTGTTTGCCCATCGCAACAACATTGATGACACCGACGAAGCGGCACTGGCCCCCCGCCTTGGAGACATTCGGGTGGAGCTGGCCCATCAGGACGGCAAGCAGCACATCATCCTCAACGGAGAGGATGTGTCGGAGGAGATACGCAAGCCCGAGATGTCCATGGCGGCCTCCAACGTTTCGGCCCTGCCTGCTGTCCGGGCATTCTTGCTGGATTTGCAGCGCCAGATGGCAAGAAACTACAATGTGATTATGGATGGCCGGGATATTGGCACGGTGGTGCTGCCCCAGGCCAATGTCAAAATATTTCTCACCGCCACGGCGGAGGACCGAGCCATGCGCCGCCACAAAGAGTTCCTCAAACGAGGGGAAACCATCTCCTACCATGAGGTGCTGGCCGACATCAACCGCAGGGACTACAATGACACCCATCGGGATATTGCCCCCCTGCGCCCGGCGGAAGATGCCATATTGCTGGACACCACCGGAAACACTCTGGAGCAAAGTGTGGCTCTGGTGGAACAAACCATACGGGAGCAGCTTTGCGCTATGCCTGGCAGTGGAAGGGGAAGCAGCTCAAAGCCCTGACGGCGTTGGCCCGGTGGTATGCCCCGTCGGTTCGCCTGCGGATTTTTAAACACCCCAAGGATGCCGGCCGCCTGCTGGAACAGGCCCGGCAATGGAAGGAAGATTACCCTTGCTAAACCTCTATCCCTTTGGAAAAGCAGTCACCTATCCTCTGGTGCGGGGGCTGTTTTCCATACGCTATGAAG
The DNA here is from genome assembly GCA_050950205.1 of Oscillospiraceae bacterium. GTDB lineage: Bacteria > Bacillota > Clostridia > Oscillospirales > Ruminococcaceae > WRAV01. The sequence goes on along the minus strand of JBMNHF010000007.1, from coordinate 257,525 downwards.
GACTGGAAAACATCCCGGAGCAGGGCGGGTTTATTTTGGCCTGCAACCACCGCTCCAACTTCGACCCCTTATTGATCGCCCACAAAATTCCACAACAGATTCACTACCTGGCCAAGGACGAGTTGGTACAGGGGGCGGTGGTGGGCTCCATCATTCGCAGTCTGGGAGTGGTGCCCATCAAGCGGGGCACCGGAGACAAAAATGCTCTGGATACCGCCGTTTCTGTCATCCGGCAGGGAGGGGTGCTGGGTATCTTCCCGGAAGGACACCGCTCCCCCGACGGAACTCCCTTGCGCCCCCGCTCGGGAGTGGCTCTCATTGCCGGACAAACCGGGGCGGATGTATTGCCCTGTGCCGTTTCTTACGGTCCCAAACTGGGGTTGCGCACCCCTATCACCGTCCGGTACGGCAAGCTGATTCCCCATGCAGAGCTGGGAGTGGACCCTGCCTCCCCCTCCACCCTGAAGGGAGCCACCCGCAGAATTATGGAGGACATTATTTCCATGCTGGATTACAAAGGCCCCGGGGCCCTGCCAAAGGCAACAAGATGAAGATTCTTACAGCCAAAACAGCGGGGTTTTGTATGGGGGTATCCCGGGCGGTCCAACTGGTGGAAGAGGCGGTACAGCGGGGCGAGAAGCTGCATACTCTGGGGCCTCTCATCCACAACCCCCAAATGACCGCCCGGCTGGAAGAACAGGGGGTTCTTCCCATTGAGGATATTTCGCAAGCTTTGCCGGGGTATCGGGTGGTATTTCGTTCCCACGGAGTACCCGGAGCCCTGTATGAGGAGTTGGACGCCAAAGGAATTCCCTGGCTGGATGCCACCTGCCCCTATGTGAAGAAGATACAGGAGATTGTGCGCACCGCAGCAGAGCAGGGAAAGGTTTCCATTTTGGTGGGGGATCCAAATCATCCCGAAGTTCAGGGGATTTGCGGTCATTGTCCCGGGGAAATTTATGTGGTCCGAAACGCAGAAGAGTTGGAGCGCTTTCTGAAAGAAAGGCAAACTTCTGTTAAAAAAGACTATATTTTAGCCGCTCAAACTACTTTGAAACTGTTGGAGTGGCAAAAATGTGTAGAAATAACAAAAAAAGAGTGTACAAACTTCTTGTTATTTGGTACAATATGTAATGCTACCGCTTTGCGTCAAAATGAGATTATGGAGCTGTCGCAGCAGGTTGACGCAGTGATTGTGGTAGGTGGACGCGGAAGCTCCAATACACGGGCTTTGTGGCAAATAGCTAAGCAAAATTGCCCGGCGTACCTGGTGGAAACTGCAGACGAGCTGCGCGCCGAACACTTTGCGGGGCTTGAGTCTGTAGCAATTACCGCCGGAGCATCGACACCCGCGTTTATAATTAAGGAGGTACAAGAAACCATGAGTGAGATCGCCAATGTGCAGGACGAAATGAGCTTTGAGGAAATGCTTGAGCAGTCTTTTAAGACAATATATACAAAGGAGAAGGTCACCGGTATTGTCACCAGCGTTTCCCCCAACGAGATCGCCGTGGACATTGGTACCAAACAAGCTGGTTACGTACCTCTCCACGAGTATACCGAAGACCCCAACGCCAAGCTGGAAGAGCTGGTAAAGGTGGGGGATGAGCTGGAGCTGATGGTTCTGCGTGTCAACGACGTGGAAGGAACCGCTATGCTCTCCAAAAAGCGGCTGGATGCCGTTGCTGGCTATGCAAAAGTAATGGAAGCCGAAAAGAGCGGCGAAGTGCTGGAAGGCACAGTGGTGGATATCGTCAAGGGCGGAGTGATTGTTCTCTGCAACGGCGTGCGGGTATTCATCCCCGCCAGCCAGGCCACTCTTTCCCGGGGACAGGCTTTGGAGCCCCTGCTCAAAACCAAGGTAGAGTTTAAAGTTCTTGAAACCAACGAACGCCGCCGCCGGGCTGTTGGTTCCATCCGCGCCGTTCTCAAGGAGCAGCGCAAGGCTCTGGAAGAAAAGTTTTGGCAAGAGGTGGAGATTGGCAAGCTCTATACCGGCAATGTCAAGTCCCTGACCAGCTACGGTGCTTTTGTTGATTTGGGCGGAGTGGACGGCATGGTTCACATTTCCGAGCTGAGCTGGAACCGCATTAAGGATCCTTCCGAAGTGGTAAAGGTTGGCGATACTTTGGAAGTGGTTGTTAAGGATATCGATCGGGAAAACAAAAAAATCTCTCTGGGCTACAAAAAGGATGAAGATAACCCCTGGACCATCCTGAGCAAGCAGTATCAGGCCGGGGATGTGGTTACCGTTAAAATTGTTTCCATGACTACATTTGGTGCCTTTGCCCAGGTTATTCCTGGTGTAGACGGGCTCATCCACATCAGCCAGATTTCCAATACCCGCATCGACAAGCCCTCCGACGTGTTGTCCATCGGCCAGGAGGTAGAGGTTAAGATTACCGACATCGATCTGGAAAAGAAACGGGTTTCCCTGAGCATTCGCGCTCTCCTGGAAGAGGCTCGTGCCGAGGAAGAGGCAGCCGCACAGGAGGAAGCTCCCCAGGTGATGGAGTTCGGTCCTCCCGAGGAATAACCTCCCGCGAGATTTCCATCTGCAAAAAAGCATTGAATATTTACTGTCATTCCTGTATGACACCCGTATTTGGTATGATGTTATGGTAGTGGAAAAATATTCTGTCTTTTTTGTTGGTTGGTAAACCACTCTCATCAACAGAAAATCAGGGCCAAAGTAAGGTGAGCCAGGAGGCGCGCTTTGCTTTGGCCTTTTAACATATCCCATCCCACGGCATCCGCAGCGTTTCCAAAGGCTTTTTTACCTCCTTGCGGCAGCCCATTCCTTGACAACCGGCCAAACCGAAGAGAACCAAACTGTTCTGCCCCAAAACAAGTACCCCTTGCGGTACGTTGTTGCCGATCTGCAAAAGATAGGGTAGAATGGTACAAACTAAAATCAACCCTGCCTTTACCGAGGGAAAAAGGAGGAATAGCAATGATCAGGCAATATAAGAACGGTCACTACATAGTAGATGGCAAGCCGACACCGGCAAACCAAGCTGCTGGGATGGAAGCTCCCTTGGCAGCCCGGGAAAAAACCATAGCTTACCGCATTTTAAGAGCCCACGATAAAAGCAAAGAATCCCAAAAAATGCGCATCACATTCGATGCTCTGATCTCACACGACATTACCTTTGTGGGTATCATTCAAACGGCGCGTGCTTCGGGGCTTAAGGAGTTTCCCATCCCCTACGCCATGACCAACTGTCACAACTCACTGTGTGCCGTGGGTGGCACCATCAATCAGGACGACCATGCCTTTGGTCTTTCCGCCGCCAAAAAATACGGCGGCATCTATGTCCCTGCCAATCAGGCGGTGATTCACCAGTACGCCCGGGAATGTTTGGCTTCCTGCGGGGGGATGATTCTCGGCTCCGACAGTCACACCCGCTACGGCTCCTACGGTTGCATGGGGATTGGAGAAGGCGGCGGCGAGCTGGTCAAACAACTGCTGAAAAACACCTACGATGTGCCCGCCCCCGAAGTGGTGCTGGTCTATCTGGAGGGCACTCCTCCCAAAGGCGTCGGCCCTCAGGACGTGGCCCTTGCCCTGGTGGCCGAAACCTTCCCCAACGGGGATGTGAAAAACAAAATCTTAGAATTTGCCGGTCCGGGTGTGGCAGGGCTTTCTGCCGATTACCGCATCGGCATCGATGTGATGACCACCGAGACCTCCTGCCTCAGCTCCATCTGGGAAACCGACGAAGTCATCGAGGCGTACTATAAAAACGTGGGCCGTCCCGAGGCGTACCAAAAGCTCTCTCTGGAGGAAGGAGCTTACTATGACAGCGTCATTAAAATTGATCTCTCCAAAATGGAGTGTATGATTGCATTGCCCTTCCACCCCTCCAAGGCCTACACCATCCACCAGCTGCAGGAAAATGCGGCGGAGATTTTTGCTCAGGTGGAAGAAGACTGCAACCGCCAGCTGGGGGGCAAGGTGGAGATGGATTTGCGCCGTCACATCACCCCAGACGGCAAAATTCAGGTGGATCAGGGCATCATTGTGGGTTGCTCGGGAGGCATGTACGAAAACATCATGGTTGCCGCCGAGATTCTGAACGACCAGAATATCGGAAACGATGCCTTTGAGATGAGCGTCTATCCCTCCTCCACCGCTGTTGGTCTTGCCATCACCCAAGACGGTGCCGCCGAGAAGCTGATGAAGGCCGGTGCCGTGATGAAGCCTGCCTTCTGCGGTCCTTGCTTTGGCGCGGGAGATACCCCGGCCCACAATGCCCTTTCCATCCGCCACGCCACCCGGAATTTTGCCAACCGGGAAGGCTCCAAGCCGGGACAGGGTCAGATTTCCGCTGTGGCTTTGATGGATGCCCGCTCCATTGCCGCCACCGCCCGAAACGGCGGCATCCTCACCGCCGCCACCGACATCGACTACAACGAGCCGGAAATGAACTATCGCTACGACGGTTCCATCTACGAAAAGCGGGTGTACAACGGCTTTGGCAATCCCCGCCCCGAGGAGGAGCTGGTGTTGGGTCCCAACATCAAGGATTGGCCCAAGATGTATGCCCTGGAAGAGAACCTGCTGGTCAAGCTCTGCGCCTTTATCGAGGACGAAGTGACCACCACCGACGAGCTGATTCCCTCCGGTGAGACCTCTTCCTACCGTTCCAACCCCCTCAAACTTTCCGAGTTTGCCCTTTCCCGCCGCTGCCCCCAGTATGTGGAAAAATCCAAAGCGGTCAGAGCGTTGGAGGAGGAGCGACAAAAGGGAGAAGCGCCCAAAGAGGCGGCGGAGGTGCTGGCCAAGGTGGGCGGAGATATCGCCAACACCACCATCGGCTCCTGTATCTTTGCCAAAAAGCCGGGGGATGGCTCCGCCCGGGAGCAGGCGGCTTCCTGCCAGAAGGTGCTGGGGGGCTTTGCCAACATTTGTTACGAGTACGCCACCAAGCGCTACCGCTCCAACTGCATCAACTGGGGCATTGTGCCCTTTACCATCGACCGCAATGAGCCCTTTGCCTACGGCGAGGATGACTACGTCTACATTCCCGGCATCAAGCAGGCCATTGCTCAGGGAATCGAGAAGATTCCCGCCAAGGTGATTGCAAAGGACGGCACCGTCAGCGACCTGACCTTGGAGCTCTCCGGCTTGACCGATGCGGAAAAACAAATCCTGCAGGAAGGCTGCCTGATGAACTACTACGCCGCAGGATACAAGGATTAATCTTTCCAAAGGCCACTAGAACCCAGCAAATGGGATTGTAAGGAGCGATGACCATGGACAAAATTAAGATGACCACTCCCCTGGTGGAGATGGACGGAGACGAAATGACTCGCATTTTGTGGCAGATGATTAAGGATGAGCTGATTCTGCCCTTTGTGGACCTAAAAACCGAATACTATGACCTTGGCCTGCTCCACCGCAACGAAACCAAGGATCAAGTAACGGTGGACGCAGCCAACGCCAACAAAAAGTATGGCGTGGCGGTTAAATGTGCCACCATCACCCCCAACCGTCAGCGGATGGAGGAATATCCCCAGCTGACCGAAATGTGGAAGAGCCCCAACGGCACCATCCGCTCCATTCTGGACGGCACCGTGTTCAGAGCCCCGATTTTGGTGGACTGCATCCGCCCGGTGGTGAAAACCTGGAACAAGCCCATCACCATTGCCCGTCACGCCTACGGTGATGTATACAAAAGCGTGGACTTCTTCACCGATGAGCCGGGAGAGACTGTTATGACCTTCCGGGGAGAAAGCGGGAAGGAAAAGACCCTCTCCGTTCAAAAGGTGAATGGCCCTGCCGTTTGGCAAGGAGCCCACAATACCGACAAGTCCATCCGCTCTTTTGCCCACGCCTGCTTCCAATACGCTTTGGACACCAAACAGGACCTGTGGTTTTCCACCAAGGACACCATCGCCAAGGTATACGATGGCCACTTCAAAGCGGTGTTTGAAGAGGTGTTCGAAGAGTACAAAGCCAAGTTCGAGGAACTGGGGCTCGAGTACTTCTACACCCTTATTGACGACGCTGTTGCCCGGGTGATTCGCTCCGAGGGAGGCTACATCTGGGCCTGCAAAAACTACGACGGCGACGTGATGAGCGATATGGTTTCCACCGCCTTTGGCTCCCTTGCCATGATGACCAGTGTGCTGGTTTCTCCCGATGGCAACTACGAGTACGAGGCAGCCCACGGCACTGTTACCCGCCACTACTACCGGTATCTGGAAGGGGAGGAGACCTCCACCAATCCCATTGCCACCATCTTTGCCTGGAGCGGCGGTCTGCGCAAGCGGGGCGAGTTGGACGGCATCGATGCTCTGGTCAAGTTTGGAGACGCTTTGGAGCAGGCTTCCCTTCAAACCATCAACGACGGCATTATGACCAAGGATCTGGTAGGTCTGGTCGAGCCTGACTTTTCCGCCAAAGGGGTTACCTCCAAGGTGTTTATCCAGGAGATTCGCACCCGTCTGGAAAAGCTGCTGGCTTAAAGAGGGGTTCTCCAAGGCAATTGGCGTATAATCCTGCGGTTTTACATCATGATAAAACCGGGAAGCAACTGTATCGAGCTTGCAAAGGAGCAGTAAACCATGGCGATTCTGGTGACCGGCGGCGCCGGCTATATCGGCAGTCACACCTGTGTGGAGCTATTGCAGGCAGGGGAGGACATTGTCCTGTTGGATAACTTCTCCAACGCAAAGCCTCAGGTAATCAGCCGCATCAAAGAGCTGGGCGGCAAAGATTTTCCCCTGTATGCGGTGGATATCCTCCACCGGGAGGGGCTGGAAAAAATCTTCGCCCGGGAAGATATCGAGGCGGTGATTCACTTTGCCGGACTCAAAGCAGTGGGAGAAAGCGTGAAGATTCCGCTGGATTACTACCAGAATAATGTGTCCGGCACCTTAAATCTCTGCCAAGCGATGGCCCAGGCTGGCTGCAAGAAAATCGTCTTTTCCTCCTCCGCTACCGTTTACGGCAACAGCACCGACGTTCCGTTCCGTGAGGATAGCCCCCTTTCCACCACCAATCCATACGGCGCCACCAAGCGGATGGTGGAGGATATTCTCCGGGATCTCTGTGCCTCCGATGCAGAGTGGAGCGTCTGCCTGCTGCGGTACTTTAACCCCATCGGCGCCCACAAGTCAGGGCTGTTGGGGGAGGATCCCAACGGCATCCCCAACAATTTGCTGCCCTATATTGCCAAAGTGGCGGCAGGGAAACTGGAACAGCTCAGTGTCTTTGGGAACGACTACGATACCCCCGATGGCACCGGTGTCAGGGATTATCTCCATGTGGTGGATTTAGCCATTGGGCATCTCAAGGCCTTGCAATACGTGCGAAGCCACACAGGAGCCGAGGCTGTCAATCTGGGAACCGGACGGGGCTACAGCGTGCTGGAAGTGATTCAAGCCTTTGAAAAGGCCAGCGGGGTTCCGGTACCCTACCGCATTGCACCCCGCCGCCCCGGGGATATTGCCACCTGTTACGCCGACCCTTCCAAGGCAAAGCAACTACTGGGCTGGGAGGCCACCCGGGAGCTGGAGGAAATGTGCGCCGACACTTGGAATTTTACCCGCCGCCAGCAATCGGTGGATTCCTTGTAAGCTGGCGAGGGAGATGAATCCAAATCGAAGGGCCTGCATCTTTTTAAGGGGTGCAGGCCCTTTTCTGTCCTTCACGATTTAAATATATCCCTGATTCAACCCACACTTTTTAAAATCAAAAATCCCCGGCTTGGCCGGGGATTTCTTCTATGCCTATGCTCCAAGGGGACAGGAAAGGTTGGAATGGCTTTGCTTATATCAGCTGGTAGAACAGCTCCTCCGACGGGGATGGGATGACACAGCTGGAGATCACATGGCCTTTTTCTCGGGCCTCTTCCAGTCCGGCTTCCACCGCTGCTTGTACAGCGCTGACACTGCCGCACAGGGTGACAAAGGATTTGCCCCCAATTCCCATGCCCAGGCGCAATTCCATCAGCTCGATCTGGGCTGCCTTGGCGGCGGCGTCGGCAGATGTGATGGCGGAGGCAATGCTAAAAAACTCCATCACCCCCAGCGCGTCGGGGTTTTGCACCTCCCGGGTGCCATTGATGGCTGGAATCAGTTGGGGGTGCACACTGGATACCACCAGATGGTTGACCGCAAAGCGGCCGGCACACTGCATCCCTGCCTGCACCGAGGTTTTGACCGCTCCCACATCCCCTGCCACCAAAATAATAAACTTGCCGGGGCAGGCGGCTTTGGAAAACAACAGCTGAACTTGAGCCGCCTTCACCATGGTGTCGGCGGTTTCGATGCCTTTGGCGATGCTATTTAGCTCAATAAGCCCAACGGTAGAAATCACTGTCCATTCCCCCCATCCGCCAGAATTTGAATACAGCCGTCCACCGAGGTCACAGTGCCGTCAATGGAGGCATGCAAGTTGCTGCCCACATCGGCAAAGTCCACCGTGGCAATGCACTGGCCCTTTTTGACCGAATCTCCCACCGCAACAATGGGATGAGCCTCTTTGCCGATGCCGTGGCGCAAGGCGATGGAAACCGATGCCGGCTGACATTTCCCCAGCTCCAACACCTGACGAGGATAGGGCAGCAAATCCAGGCGCTGTATCAGACGCCCCTGCTCGATTTGCCGAAATTCCCGCATATGGGAGTGACGGAGGTCCACGGTTTTGTCCCGCACCTTGGCGCCACCCTGACGGAGCAGATTTTTTATGTAGATATTTACCCGGCGGGGAGACAGGTGCATGGGGCATGCATACAGCTCGCAAATGCCGCATTCGCAGCACAGCAGGGCATCTTCCAAGTCGCTGACCTGCGCCCCCGTTGCAATGGAGCGCATGACACGGTGGGGCCGCATTTTGTGTCCGATTAAGTAACGGGGGCAAAGCTCGGTGCAATAGGAGCACTGAATGCAAACCGACTTTGCCTGATTGATGATATGCTCCAGGGGCATATGGGAAAAAACGTCCAGATAATGCCCTTTTTCCAGCACCACCAGCCCGCCGTCGGATTTTGAAATATGCAGATCCTCCAGCTGAGCGGCCGGATATTGCCTGCCCATCATCGGCCCGCCCTTGATCACAATATACTCCGGCACGGTAACTCCCCCGGCCGCTGCGATGCAATCCGCTACCGGTGTGCCCACCGGTACCCGAAGAATGACCGGATGGGCCACTGCTCCGGTAACGGTGATGTACTTTTCGGTGACCGCATTGCCTTGCAGCGCTTGGTGGATATGCCATATGGTGGTGATGTTGGACACCACAATACCCAGTTCCAGAGGAATTCCCCCCGGTGGCACCGTTTGCCCCGTCACTTCATAGATGAGAATTTGCTCGTCTCCGGCGGGGTAGTAGCTTCCCGAACGGTGAATTTCGATATCCGCTCCCCGCTCGTCGATAGCCTGTTGCAGTGCGGCAATTTCTTGGGTGTACTTTGCCTTGGTGCCGATGACCACCCGGGGGATGGACAGCTCCTGCCGGATATGGCAAAGGGCATCCACAATTTGACGGCTGAAATGTCGCATGACAAAGCGGTCGGAGCTGAGCAGGGGCTCACATTCTGCCGCATTGATCAAAAGCAGATTTGCGCCCTTCACCAGTTTTTTATGGGTGGGAAATCCGGCACCGCCTGCTCCCACAATGCCCGCTTCCCAGATGCGTTCCAGAAGCTGCAAATCCTTCACCCCGTTTTCATTTTGTCATTTCTTCCGGAAAATCGGCACGGTGATACCCTTCCAGCAGCATGGTCAGGGTGAGCCCATCGGGGGAGGGAATCACCTCCATGCCGATAAAATCTTTTTCGGGCAACACGCTATGTCCATGGGCAAGAGCTTGCTGGACATCGCTGACCGTTCCGGTCAGGAGAAAGTAGCATTTTCCGCCAATCAGCTGCCCCATTCCCACCTTGAGCAAGGTAACGTTGCCGCTTTTTAGGGAGGCATCCAAGCTAAACAGACCGGACGCAATGGTCCGTGTTTCAAAAATGCCAAGGGCTTCCACCTTTCCATTCGGCTTGTGACGCTTTTCGAAATGGGAAAAATATGCCAGCAGGTCCCTGTGGGCCGCAGTCAGCAAAAAGGTGCTGACCAGCCGCTCCTGACCCACCGACTGGAGTACCTTCTGGGATTCCCGCAGGTTTTCCACATCGCCGGAAAAGATCATCACAAACTTACCAATGCAGATGGGCCTTGCGTACAAAGGCACAATCACAGACTGCTTGACCAGCCGATCCAGCATACCCATACCACAGCTGATGCTGCTGTATTCTACGATTAGAACAGCGCGGTTCACTTCTTTAGCCTTCCCGGATTAAGGTCAGTCCCCGGTCCCGAATGAAATCGGCTGCCAGGGCCGTGACAATGGCTCGGTTGGCGATCCGCAAGCAACGAATGTTGTGGGTGCAGGCTTCAGCCAGCTCCCGCTCATGAATCAGCTTTTTATCGGTCCAATCTAAGGTCTTATCCGGGCACTGCTCTGTATTTTTGCTTTCTGCAGGCTGCGAAGCGGCTGTGGATGCCACGCAGTTAGTGCAAAAAACATGATACTTTGCCCGGGGTACCAGAACATAGTCATAGCTCTGCAGATTTTCGGTATCCTCCGCGCAGGAAATTCCATATTGCTGCTCCAACAGGGGCGCAACCGGACAATCCGGTTCCAAAACCAGCACCGATGGGCGGGTATCCTGCTTTTGCAGCCGGCTCATAATCTCTTTGGTGACTGCGTCTACCAGTTTGTTCAGATCCATACAAACACCTCCCCCTAGGCTTGTATTTTCCGGGCGGATGATCTGCCCGCGCATTCCCTTCCAAAAGCCGATGGCGTTGGCCTCATCGTAGTCAATATGCATGGAGGTGGAAAACTGTGGCGAAACCCGAACCAATACGTTGTTCAGAATGGCGCCCCGTTCCCCCTGTACCGCCACGCGAACCACATCCCGATCCTTTACCCCAAAGTATTTGGCGTCCTGCGGTGTGGTGTGGATGTGCCGCTGGGCCACAATCACGCCTTTGGATATGCTCAGGCGCCTATCTCCCACCGCAACAGTCACGCCGGGCGTATCGTCAATCTGGCCACTTTCCCGCACCGGAGCGGGCACCCCAAGGGTGACGGCGTCGGTACGGGAAATTTCAACCTGCACCTGCGGCCGCTCCGGCCCTAGCACCACCACATTGTTTAGGGTACCTTTTGGCCCCACCAAGGAGACTCGCTCCTGACAGACATATTGTCCCGGCTGGGAAAGCTCCGACACCTTGGTTAACTGATAACCTTTGCCAAACAGGGTGTCTACCGCTTCCCGGGAAAGATGGACATGCCGCCCCGAAGCTTCCACCAGAATGGTGGGCACAGAACCCAAATCCCTTTCCTTCAACTCCGCACTCATGGCTTGTATTCACCTGCCAACCACTGAAACATCATGACATACAGCAGGGAAGATAGCCGGTTGAGGCCCAGAATCAGGTCGGGACGGGTTGGCGTGCCGTATTCGTCCTGCAGTGCGCTGTAAGCTGCCAGCTCTGCCTCACGAACCTGTGTCCGCAGGGAGTTGAGCCACACAATGGGCTGGCCATAGGTGTAGTCGGGGAAGAAGTGGTTGATTCCATAATATTTTTTAGGATGGTGGGAGCGCTTTCGAATTTCGTCAAAGTCCATGTTCAGCAGTGTGGTTTCGGGCAGGTCTTGGCGCAAAACCTCACACCGCAGAATTTCCTTGACAAAGGCAAGAACTTCGTTGAGAGCATCCACCAACCGCTCCAAGCCTTTTTGATGCAATGCCCACTGCACTTCCACGATCTTTGCTTCCAGACTATCCAATTTCCCCCGGAGCACGATGACTTTATGGTCTTTGTAGACCAGCTTGGGCCCGTACAGGGCGGTCATGTGCTCCGGCTTTTCTTCAAAAAAGCCGCCGTACAGGCTTTCGTACCGTTTCGGAGGGGTAAAGGCGGGAAGGTTGCTGGGGGCATCCTGATATTCCTGTGTGGATTTTGCCGGGAGGTCGGAGGGTTTTTCCTCCTTTTCCGCCCCTTCAAACACCAGCTCCACTTTGTGGTCGGCAAGATAAGCTCTTGCGGAGGGGGTGACAATGGTTCCCGGTTTGACACAGTACTCCTTCATGGCCTCCAGTTCTTCTACCTTAAACTGCTGCCGAAGCGCCGCCTCGGTTAATACGCCCATGCCTGTCACTTCCTTTTCTGCCAGTTCAAAACGCCCGCAGACGTCTTGTATCATACAAGCTTTGTGCAATCAAGCAGGCCAGACTTTCCAGCCGCCAAGGGGACAGCGGCGGCCGGAAAGCTTGGCTCTGCTGGAGATGGGGGCAGAATTATTCGGCAGTGTTCAGGCGGGGCAGAATGTACTCCACTTCCTGATGGGGGCGGGGAATGACATGGACGGACACCAGTTCGCCCACCCGTTGGGCCGCCGCTGCGCCTGCATCGGTGGCAGCTTTTACTGCGCCAACGTCGCCGCGAATCATAACGGTGACCAAGCCTCCCCCTACATGCTCTTTGCCAATGAGGGTGACATTGGCCGCTTTGACCATGGCGTCGGCTGCTTCGATGGAGCCGACCAGACCTTTGGTTTCGATCATACCCAGTGCATTCATGTTGGACATACTTTCATCCTCCTAAAAGTTAAAATAATAGATGGCTTTGTGCTGATGGGATGTCTTATACCCTTAACTTTTCCATTACTGCTTTGAGAATCGCTTGCACCAATGCCTCCTGCTCGTCAACGCCCGGTGTGCCGGAAGCCGGCTGCAAGTCCTCCAGCTCCCGCAAGCCATATCCCACCCGGCGGATGTTGAGAAGATGCTCCGGCCCGATGTTGTCGGAAGAGGAGCTGCCTCCCACTGCACCGCATCCCAGAGTCAGGGAAGGAATCAGGCCTGTGGTGGCGCCAATTCCGCCCAGAGCTCCGGGGGTGTTTACCAGCAAGCGGCTGACCGGTTTTTTGAGGGCAAATTCCTTGATAATTTCCTCGTTGTTGGAGTGAATCATCAAGGTATGGCCTACCCCCTCGTGGTGCAGAATTTCGATGCAGCGCTCGCAGGCGGCCACCCAATCCGGTTCGGTGTAAAAGGCCAGTACGGGACACAGTTTTTCTTTGGAGAAGGGGTATTTGGCTCCCACTTTGGTTTCGTGAGCCACCAGAACCCGGGTGCCGGGGGGAATTTGGATGCCCGCCAGCTGGGCCACCACCTGAGGGGAACGACCCACTACCCGAGGGTTCATAGTTCCGTTTTCCCGCATGAGGATAGCCCCTACCTTTTGTTTGGACTCTTCGTCCAGGAAGTAGGCTCCCTGTCGGGTCAGCTCGGCAATCACCTGATCCCGGATGCACTCTTCCGTCACGATGGACTGCTCGGAGGCGCAGATGGTGCCGTTGTCAAAGGTTTTGGAATCCAAAATCCGCTTGACCGCCAGGGGGATGTCGGCGCTGCGCTCGATGAAGGCCGGGCCGTTGCCGGGGCCCACCCCAATGGCCGGATTGCCGGAAGAATAGGCCGCCTTGACCATGGCATTGCCTCCGGTGGCAAGAATGAGGGCTACATCGGGGTGCTTGAGCAGCTCTTGGGTGCTCTCCATGGTCAGCAGCTCCATACACCCGATGGCACCGGCAGGACAACCGGCCTGTTGGGCTGCATCCCGAAGAATGCGCACCGTTTCCAAAATACACCTAAGGGCACTGGGGTGAGGGGAAAAGACAATGGCATTTCCGGTTTTGAGAGCGATCAAAGCCTTGTAAATGACGGTGGAGGTGGGGTTGGTGGAGGGAATCAGAGCGGCGATGACACCCATGGGAACGGCGATTTCCATCATTTTATTTTGGGGATCCTCCCGGATGATTCCCACGGTTTTCATGTTCCGGATGTAGTCGTACACCGCTTTGGAAGCAAACTGGTTCTTAATGGTTTTATCTTCCGCGCGGCCGAATCCGGTTTCCTCCTGCGCCATTTTGCCCAGTTGCTGGGCGTTATCCCAGCCGGCTTTGGCCACCGCCTCCACAATGGCGTCGATTTGTTCCTGGGAAAAGGTTGCCAGCTTTTGCTGCGCCGATTTGGCCTCTCGGATTAGATTGCGGACAGTCTGTATGGAAAGCAAATCTCTGTCTGTCAATTCCATCAAACAGCCTCCTTCTAAAGTTTTAAATCAATCCCCGACACTTTTTTATCCAAAATGGTTTTGAGCAGATCCGCGATGTGGGCTCCTGCCTCGGCAGGGGGGGTGCCTCCCTTATGAATGTTGGAGACAACGGTTCTTCTCGCCTCCGGCATATTCACCGTGGGCTTGTAGGCGATGTAGGCACTCATAGATTCGGCGGTGACCAGTCCCGGCCGCTCACCAATGAGGCAGCAGACCACATCAGCCCCGGTCAGCTCTCCCACCTGGTCCATGGCCCCTACCCGGCAGTACTTGACAAAGGCAATGGGCCCGGTTTCGATTCCGTGCTTGCGCAGTCCCTGCAAAATGGCGGGAATCACATCGGGGATATTGGCTTCGATGGCGGCAGAGCTAAGGCCGTCCCCCACCATAATCTGCACCTTGGCACCGGCTTTGAGCTCCTTTTTAAAGAGCTCTGCCGTTTCGGGGGAAAGAATGCGTCCCAAGTCGGGGCGGGTGATGTACTCATCCTTGTTGGCGCAGCTGGTAATTCCTTCTACAAACTGGTTGGCCTTGATAAACTCCTCCGAAACGTCGGAGAACACCGAGTCCTGAGCAGTGGCGTGGTCGGCACGAAAACGCAGGGAAGTGATGGTGTTGTAGCGCGGTCCTGCTCTCCAAACACCCAGACGGGCGGGGGTGTATTGCTTCATTTGCATATAGCCTTCCAAATCCACGGGGTTGGGAACGTAAAACTGCTCCTTCAGGTCCTGTACGGTGATATCGTCAATATATCCGTCTTCCAATGTGGTGGCGCAATCGGATGCTCCGGCGCAATTGGCCGCTCCGGAAGCCAGTGCTCCGGACTGGGACTGCAACATTTCAGCCAGAACTTTTTCTACCATCTGTCTTACATCATTTTCATGTAGCATTGCGCTAACCTCCAATCTATTTCAAGAATATGGAAGCATCTCCAAAACGCTTGGTGATTTTGCCGTTTTGGGTGATGCCTATGCGTTCCATCCACTCTGCAAACTCAGGGATAGGCTTGAGTCCGAACAGTTCCCGCAGGGACACCCCTTCGTGGTAACCGGTGCACTGGTAGTTGAGCATTACGTCGTCCCCGTGGGGCACACCGATGACGTAGTTGCAGCCGGCGGCTACCAGCAACACGGCCAGATTTTCGATATCGTTCTGGTCTGCCTTCATGTGGTTGGTGTAGCAGGCGTCGCAGCCCATGGAAATACCGGTGAGTTTGCCCATAAAGTGGTCTTCCAGGCCGGCGCGGATCACCTGTTTGGAGTCGTACAGGTACTCTGGGCCGATAAACCCTACCACCGTATTCACCAGGAAGGGCTGATACTTTTTGGCAAAGCCGTAGCATCTGGCTTCCAGGGTCACCTGGTCGGCGCCGTGGTGAGCATCGGAGGAAAGCTCAGAACCCTGCCCCGTTTCAAAGTACATGACGTTGGGGCCGATGGCGGTTCCATGGGTCAGCATCAGATCTCTGGCCTCCTGCAGGAGGGAAGCGCTGATACCAAAAGCCTCATTTCCTTTTTGGGTTCCGGCAATGGACTGGAAGATCATATCGGCAGGAGCACCTTTTTGGATAGCTTCCATCTGGGTGGTGACATGGGCCAGCACACAGGTTTGGGTGGGAATCTCCCATTTTTTCCGGAAGTCGGCAAAGAGATGAAGGATGCGGGAGACACTGGCAATGGAATCATCCACCGGGTTTAAGCCGATGACGGCATCTCCCACGCCGTAGCTGAGACCTTCCATGGTAGAGGCGATGACGCCGTCGGGGTTATCGGTGGGGTGGTTGGGCTGCAAACGGGTGGAGAAGGTGCCGGGCATGCCGATGGTTGTGTTGCAGGTAGCGGTTACCACCATTTTCTTGGCGCCGTAGATGAGGTCCAGGTTGGACATCAGCTTGGCAACCCCCGCAATCACTTCGGAAGTAAGGCCTCGGGAAAGGCGCTTAATATCGGTGGTGGTTGTGTTTTCGTCCAGAATGTATTCCCGCAGCTCGGCGATGGTCATGTTTTTGAACTCACTGTAGATTTTCTCGTTTACCTGATCTTGAATGACCCGGGTGACTTCGTCCTCGTCGTAATCCACCACCGGGTTGTTGCGCAGATCGGCAACGGTGGCTTCGGACAGCACCACCTTGGCGGCGATTCGCTCCTCGGCGCTTTTTGCAGCGATTCCCGCTAGCTTGTCACCGGTTCTCTCTTCATTGGCTTTGGCCAACACTTCTTTGATGCTGTGGAATTCATAGGTTTTTCCATACAATCTGGTCTTGAGCTTCAAAACCCAGCACTCCTTTACTTTTTATTTGAATACAAGAGTTTTAATCACCACCGGCAGAACGCTGCCGTTTGCAATGGGCTTTCCAATGTCGATGTAGTCGCCGTTATCCACCCGAATGGCGTCGATGCAGAGGACAGGGTAGCGATAGTCCAGCAAGTTGTTGATGCTCTGTCCCAGCACCTTGGCCATATCGTGCTCCACCACTACCACAAGGGGCATCCCTCCTTGGTATAAGGGAGCAGCGCCCTCCACAATTCCCTTTGCCACTTCGGTAATTTCTCCAAAGCTTGGGCTGCGTTTGCCGGTCATGGCAATGGCGGTCAGTTGCAGCACGCCCTCCACTTCAAACCACCGGAGTTTGCGGGAAATGGCTTGGGCAATGCTCTGGCGGGAAACTTCCTCCTCCGGCAAAAGCTTTAGAATCGGCAGATTCTTACTGGGCAGAATGGAGTGGTCGTAATCGATGGTGCTTCCGCTGATTTCGGTGATGTGGGAGCCGGCCCCCACAACGGTAGCCCGAATGGTCTCGTTGGCGGGAATGCGCTGAATTTTGGAAAAAGCGGGGGAGGAAGCGATGGCCTGCCCCAGCAAAATTCCCACATCCCCGTAGCGAAAGACATCTTCTCCTGCCGGACTGTGGTAGATGTAGTCCGCCACCCCTCCCGAAAAGCACAGGTGCCGGATGGGCTGGGGCAAGGGGATGTCATGCCCCTCCCGGGTAAGGATGGTGGGGTAGAAGGCATCCTTTTCCACAAGGCCCAGAGACATGGCCAGCAAATCGGCCATGGCCTGTACCACCCGCTGCAGCTTGGCCAGATCGGCGGTGTTCCCCTCTGCCAAATCGATGCCCTTCCACTGAATCAGCTTCTGAATTTTGGGAGCTATGTAGGTGATGCGTTTGGTGGTGGAATCCACCTTGATCAGCCGCCCCCCAATATCCAGACAGCCGGTACCCAGAAGGTTTCCGCTGGAGAAGAGGACAAAGTTCGAGGTTCCTCCGCCGATATCGTAGTTGGCTACCGTGGTGTTGTGCTGCTTGGAGTACAGGTCGGCTCCGGCGCCCCGGCCTGCAATGATGCTCTCTAAGTCCGGGCCTGCCGTTGCCACCACAAAGTCTCCGGCAAAATCGCTCAGGTGCAGCAGCACTTCGTTGGCGTTTTCCTTGCGGGCCGTTTCCCCTGTGATCACCACTGCTCCGGTTTGGATGCTCTTCTTGTCGATGCCTGCTTTGGCGTATTCGGCGGCTACCATATCCCGCACGCCCATCATATCAATTTGAGTCGGCGAGAGCAGGGGGGTAAAGTAAATGTCGCTGCGATAGATAATCTGTTTATCCACAATCTCAATGCGGGGCACCGTAAAATCGGAGGCTAAGTTTTCCACCGTGATGTTGGAAAATACCACCTGCGTGGTGGAGGTGCCGATATCGATTCCCACACTGAGCACAACTTCCTTCAAAACAGCTCTCTCCTTTCAAGGCCCTGGAACAGGAACTATAAACCCAGGTGCCGGGACAGCGCTTCGATGCCGTCCCCCAGCACCGCAGACAGTTCGAAGATCCGCACAGCTCCGGCTTGGCGCAGCCGTTCCCGAGCTGCTTGGACCTGCCCGGGGTCCCTGGCAAGATCTGTTTTGGTGACGATGCCGATGGTTTCTTTTGCAAAGGTTGAGGCAAAGGCAGGGGGCAACCACACTTCATCGCTGGTACAGTCCTCCACCAGACCGACCAAATCGGCATCGTAGGAGGTGACAATCAGCGCACTGTAAAATTTGCGGTTTTCCAGATATTCTCCGGGGGTATCGATAAAGTGGAGGGAAAACTCAATGGCCTGCGTTTTGCGGTAGACCAGTTCCCGCGCCTCCAGCTTTTGAATCAGGGTGGTTTTGCCGCTGCCGGTTTTGCCGATTAAAATAATTTTTTTTCGTTTCACTCACATTCCCTGCTTATGACCTGGTTATTTCGGTGGATGCAAAGTGCATTTTGCCGCTGAGCAGATCCAATACGGCCTGCAGGGCTGCTTCCACCGAAGCCACGTCCCCTGTTAGAACTACAGAACCGCTGAACCGATCCACAAATCCGATTTCCACCGTTGCTGTTTTGGTTGCAATGTCCGCTGCTATCATGGCGGCTTCGCTGGGGGTGATGGTTAAAATACCGATAGCGGTTCGGTATTCGCCAGAAAGCCCCAGCTTTTTGTATAAATCCCCGGCGGGATGGGCGATCAAATGGGCAAGGGTAATCTGTTTGCCGGGTACATATTCCTGAATGATGCGCTGTGTCTCGGCAGTCAATCCATCACCTTCCAATCCACACACCGTTTCGGTTCGCTACCAAAGGGTTTTGCCCTTGTAAACATCCAGCAGCAACTGCCTCAATTGGGCCGGAGTAATCGCCACAGGGTTGGAGGGGGTACACATATCATCCAGAATGGTTTGGATGCACCCGTCCAGTTTTTGCTCCAGAGCCCGGCGCTCCACCCCCAGTTCCTCCAGGGAAGTTGGGATGCCAAACATCTGATTTAACACCTGCACCGCTGCAATCAGTGCCTTGCATGCCAGCTTGTCATTGGGATAATCAAATCCTAAGTGACGAGCCAGCTCTGCGTAACGATGAGGCACTCCTTCCTGCCCGTAAGGGCTGAGCCCGGCGTTGAAGGCGATCAAATAGGGCAGCAGCATGGCGTTGGCCCGGCCGTGGGGGATATGAAACTGAGCTCCCAGCGTATGAGCGATAGAATGGTTGATGCCCAGACCGGAATTGGTAAAGGCAAGACCGGCCATGGTGGAAGCGGTGTACATTTTTTCCCGCAGACAAGGATTGTCGATCTGGCTGTACAGAGCCGGCAGATAGCGGAAAGCCATCTGGGCAGCACTTTTGGCGTACATATCGCTAAAATCGTTGGCTTGTTTGGAAACAAAGGCTTCCACCGCGTGGGTCAACACATCCATCCCCGTATTGGCGACCAAATCGGGAGGCAGGGTTTTGGTAAAATCCGAATCCAGAATGGCCATGTCGGGAATCATCACCGGATCGCTCAGGGGAATTTTTACATTGTTTTCCCGATCGGTGACCACGGCGTAGGAGGTTACCTCCGAACCGGTTCCGCTGGTGGTGGGAATGGCGACGAAGAAGGGCTTGTGAATGTACTTGCGGTCCATAAATCCAGCTTTGAACCGAACGCAAAAGTACAAAATCGCCTTGGCAGCGTCGATTGCCGAGCCGCCCCCCAGTGCAATCACCGAATCCGGCTTGTGGTGGAAGATATGCTGCAACCCCCGGCTGATGATCTGAATGGACGGGTCCGGCTCAATCTCCGAAAAGATGGTGTAACCGCGCTGTTGGCGGTCCAGCACCCGGGTCACGGAATGGACACCGCCGGATTTTACCATAAAGGGATCGGTTACGATACAAATGGGTCCCGGCGGCAGGCTCTCCAACCCTTGCAATGCGTTTTCGCCAAACAGTAATTTTGGGGATGCTTGAATGTGATTCATACCGGGACCCCTTTCCTTAGCGGTTGGAATCGGCCCACGTGGCAGGGTAGACTACATATAAAAAGCGGGTTTTGTTTGGGGTGGAAAAATGGATTTTGGTGTCCTTGGGAATAAAGATAACCTCTCCTGTATTGGCTGTGACCTTACGCCCCTCGACGATAATTTCCAGGGTGCCTTCGATGACATAATCCACTTCATCGTAGGTCAGGGTCCATTCAAAGCTGGTTTCTTCCATCTCCATAATTCCACAGCCCAACCGAGGACTTTCCTCCACCGTGAGCACGTCCTTTAAAAAGACCCGGTCGCTGGGGATGGGAAAGGGGAACTTCTCGCAGGTTACCTTGGGGGCAGAAATGCAAATCACCCCCGAAGGGTCTTCCTGTTTCCATGACTGGGAGTTTTTTAAGGCCATGCTCTCGGCGATGATTCTTCGAATAACCTGCTCCAAATCACCTGCATTGATATTCATAACGCTACACTTCCGCTGTTTTTGAAGATTTTTTTACCACCAGCAAACTGGCAATAACAATGGCAACCACACCGCCTGCGATTTTGCCGAGAATCATAGGCATAATGACCTGAGGATCCTGGGCCGAGGCGTAACCCAGATGGTCGCCCAAGGCAAAGGAGGCACAGACCGAGAAGGCGACGGACAACACCTTGCCCCGATCATCCATCCGCTTGAGCATGCCAAACATGGGAATGTTGTTGGCCAGACAGGCAATCATGCCGGCGGCGGCCACGTCGTTGACCCCCATCACCTTACCCAGCCTCATCAGCGGCTTGGAGAATACGGTGGTAATGAAGTGAACCAGGGGATACGCACCCGCCAAAGTGACGGCGATGATTCCCACCGTTTCCAGCTGAGGGCCGATGGGATCCATACCGGGAATGACCTGAATGCCGATCAGGCCTTCGATGATGGCGGCACCTAAACAGATGGTGATGACAATGGTGATAAAGCGGGCGAACACGTTAAAGCCCTTGAGCATGCTTTCCGGAATCTTCCAAAGGCCCAGGGCAAACAAAACGGACAGGATAATGGAAGGCACCAGATTGATGATAATCACACCGATGGAAATGCCGCTCAAAATACCGGAAACCAGTGCGCCAAAGGGAATGGCAATAAAGCCGGCAAGCATTCCCTTGGCCAAAAACGGTTTGTCTTCCGCTTCGATGATGCCCAGAGAAACGGGGATGGAGAACACAACGGTGGCACCCATCATGGCTCCAATGTATATGCCGGAAAGATGATGGATTTGGACATTATCGGTCATTACCTTGGCCAGAGGGTATCCGCCCATGTCGATGGCCAGAAAGGAACCGGCCACCATAGCTGGATCGGCACCGATTACCCGGTACAGAGGGCTGATCACCGGGGTGAGCAGGTTGCCCAATACCGGCGCAAAGCACATGATACCCACCATGGCAATGGCCAGCGAGCCCATAGCCATAATTCCTTCTTCGAACTGGCTGCCGTAGCCGTATTTGTTGTTAAAAATTACCCGGTCCGCAACGCCGACCACCATAAAGAACAACATAATGTAAATAATGATTGTGCTAATTGACATAGTGAGCCGCTCCCTTCACACTTCAATTTTGTACATGGAAGTACGGGATGAAAACTACTCCTCCTGCAGATCGATCCGATCGATGATGCCCACAATGGTGTGGTCGATGGGTCGAGTGTGATCCCCAGCTCCCAGCCGTGCCGAGCTGCCGGAAACCACCAGAACCATTTCGCCAATTCCAGCGCCTATGGTGTCCACCGCCACCACGGGGTATGCTTTGGCATGATTTTTATACTGGTAGGGCTGTACAATCATCAGCTTATAGCCGTTTAGTCCATCGCTTTTTCGTGTAGCCCATACGTTGCCGATTATTTTGCCAATTAACATAGGGTGCATCCTCCTCGATGTCCAAAGGCGGCTGTGGCCATAGCCTGCCCGGACGCCGGATGTTCGGTTGCTTGGTGCTGTGCACAGCCAAGAGCAATGCCAAGGGGGGTAACCAAAAGGGGGTTGGAAGGCTTGTAGGTGCGAATACCCAGTTCCCGGGCGAACACTTCCTCAATGCCGGACAAACAGCAGGTGCCGCCAACCAGATAGACACAGTCCACCTCAAACCCTTGGATATTGGCTCGTACAATGGAGGCCATTTTTTGCAACACCGGCAGAACCGCTCGCAGAACCTCCGGCTGCATGGCAGGATTTTTCTTCATTTCCTCCGCCTGCTCAAAGGTCACCTTGCGCCCCCCCATCAACACCAGGCTGATGTGGGTTCCGCCGGTGGCCTCGTCGGCGGTGAACACAACCTTGCCATCCTTGATGACCGAAAGGCCGGTGGTTCCGCCCCCAATGTCCACAATCACCCCGTTTTCAATCTGCAACACGGCATTGGCCGCCACCGGCTCTTCCAGAATGGAGACCACTTCCAAGTCACAGGCTTCCACAATGTAACGGTGGGTTCTTTGGTCGGCGGGAATTGTACCGGGAGGGACGGCAATGGCCGCCTTGGAAAGGGATACCCCCAAACGGTCTTCGATGCGCTGTTTCAGTCGCCTCACCGTTTCCACCGCTCCCATGTAATCCACCACAAGGCCGTCCTTGAGCACCTGGGAAGCTTCTATTTCACAGGCGATGGGTTTGCCGGCGGCATCCAGCACCACCAGCACCACATATGCCGTGCCCAGGTCCACCCCTAACAGAAGCTCCTGCTCATCGGAAAAACTGCCGTTGTGCTCCATGGACTGTGCGGTTTGTAGCAACAGATTCTCAACTCGCTGACTGTCAAACATAGACGCACCCTTTCTTGCTGTGCATAGCCATTTTTACCTTTTTGTTACCCGATGCGGGGCAAAATTCCCTCCACTTCTTCGTGAGGACGGGGAATGACATGGACCGACACCAGCTCTCCAACCCGCTGGGCTGCCGCAGCGCCTGCATCGGTTGCCGCCTTAACGGCACCTACGTCGCCGCGGATCATAACGGTCACCAGTCCGCCGCCCACCCGCTCTTTTCCGATCAGGGTGACGTTTGCCGCCTTTACCATTGCGTCGGCTGCTTCGATGGAGCCGACCAGTCCTCTGGTTTCAATCATTCCAAGTGCTGTGGTAATGGCCATGGTAATGCCTCCATTCGTTATTGACGATCTTCTGCTTCATAGGCTCTGCGAATGTCCTGCAGCAGAGTTTCCCGGTTGGCGTATTTAATTTCCTCGGGGGTAAGGGTTTTGTGGGGCAGCTTGCGCAGTAAGGAGCGGAGTTCCACCACCTTCATGGTCTGCAGCTCCTCTTCGGTTTTGCGCTCAGCTACAGGTGGGGCCAAAAGCCGACCAGGGGAAGACTCGGGGGGAGTGTCTTCCGTTGGCTCTGGCTGTTCACCTGGCAAAGATGCCTCCTCCGAGAGCCCTTGGGGAGGTTCCGGCTCCGGCAAGGGCGGAGCTTGGGGCTCCTCTTGTGCTGCTTGGGGAGGGGAGGGGCTGTGCTGCTCCTGAAGCATAAGAGCCACCTCGCCGTGAATCCGCGGAATCACATGGGAGGAAAGCACCTTTCCCACCTTTGCGGCAGCCGCTGTGCCGGCATCCACCGCAGCCTTTACAGCACCCACATCGCCGGTGATCAGAACCGTCATCAATCCGCCGCCGGTTCGCTCCTTGCTGAGCAAGGTGACGTTTGCCGCCTTTAACATGGCATCCGCAGCCTCTATCGAAGCCAATAGGCCGTTGGTTTCAATCATTCCTATCGCTTCCATAAGCGGCTTCCTTAGTATTTAATGGGATTGGCGGCAACAAACTTTACAGCTTCGGCAAAGGCGTCACAAGCGGCTTTGCAGGCAGACTGGCTGCCGGTTAACAGCCCGCCGCCAAAGTTGGTTTCGGAGGGAGGGCCAAAGAAGGCAACCATGCGAACTTCGGCTGCTTTCAGCGCTGCATCGATGCCGTACATGGCCTCCAGAGGGGGAGCGATCAGGTAGGCAAGGGGTTCACCCTCCTGAATGCCTGCCATTTCCGACAGGTATGAGCCGGTGCGAGAAATGCAGTGGGCGTAGTAAACGATGCTGTCGTCCTCGTTGGCGCTGACAAAATGAGCCTCGTTTTCCACCACGTTTACAATGGCGTCCATGCCGCTGCGCACTTCAGCAGGGGTGGGGCCCGAAATAATGCCAATGACTTCACCGGCCAGCTTGGTGTTGGCATTTGCCGCACCGCCGTAAAACG
The DNA here is from genome assembly GCA_050950205.1 of Oscillospiraceae bacterium. Classification (GTDB taxonomy): domain Bacteria; phylum Bacillota; class Clostridia; order Oscillospirales; family Ruminococcaceae; genus WRAV01. The sequence goes on along the minus strand of JBMNHF010000007.1, from coordinate 233,408 downwards.
ACTTGCCGTAAACCACCCGCACATCGGCTTTTTTGGTGGCTTCGTCCAAGGCGGTGTAGGAGACGTCGTCGCAGTCCGAGGTAAACATGCCGATGCTGCGGTGTCCCGCCGGAAGATTCAGCTCCTTAATCAGGTCTTCGTTGGCGTTGGGGATGATTTTGATACTCAGGATATTACTTTTTAACGCATCATTGGTCATATTAGCACCTTCCTGTCTGTTGTAATATTGTTTCAGGCTAGATTACGGTTCCGCAAACAGGTTAACAACCGTAAAACCGGACTCTTTCCCGTGCCTTATCCACTCCCTTCCCAGACCAGGTACCAGATTGAGCTGGAACGGCCTGTCATGTTGACAGAAATTTATACAAAAAAGCCCAAGGAATATCCAAAGATGGATTTCCCTTGGGCTTCGTTGCCTTTCTCCCAATATACGCCGTTGCATATTGGTAACTCTATGTAATTGTTAAGGGTTGCGTATGCGGTTCGGTGTCGTTGATAAAATCAAAGAAGATCATGGTTCCTTGGGGGGAGCTTTCAATCTTCATATTACCGCAAAGCTTATCTTTGACAAGGTTTCGCACCAGCTTAAGCCCCAAACTTTCTTCTCGCTGTGTGTGGTTTTGTCGAAGGCCGACGCCGTTGTCGGCAATTCGAATGGATGCGTAGCGCCCCTCGCAGGAAATTTGAATGGCGATGCGGCCCTCTTTTCGGCCCACAAAACCGTGCTTGATGGAGTTTTGCAGCAGCTCGTTGACAATCATGGCAATGGCTGTGGCGGTATCGGATTGGGAATAAAAACTGTCTCCCCTCAGTTCGATTTCCAGATCAAACCCTTCGGGCATGCTGTAGCTTTTGGTGTTGTTGATCATGCGCCACAGCATTTCCTTGACATCAATCAGATCTACCCCTTTTTGCACCATAATCTCGTGGGTGAGGGAGATGCTGAAAATGCGGTTGATGATTTCGTGGCAGACTCTGCGCACCTCCTGGCTGGCGGAACGCCGTGCCTGCAAACGGATGAGACTGACAATGGTTTGGAGGTTGTTTTTCACCCGGTGGTGAATTTCATCAATGGCGGCGGACTTTAAAATAAGTTCCTTTTCTTTAATCTTATTCTCCGTTGTGTCTTTTATGAGTAAAACCACTCCAAGACACTGATCGTCCTCTTCGATGGTGGCGGCAACCACGTTTAAAATATATTTGCCGATGGTAACTTCCTTGTGCTCGATGTGGCGCTGCTGCATCACATCGTCCATGGTGTATTCCCCCAGCACCAGGTTGTCAAAGGACATGCCCACAATATCGTCCTGATAGCCGATGTTTTGGTAGAGCCGCTTTGCGTTTTCGTTGGCGAAGGTGGAGATTCCCATGGTGTTGAAGTGAATCATCGCTTCGTTGATGTGGTCGGCAATATTATACAGCTCTTTCTTGCTGCTGGCGTGTTGCGGAAAGGCCGGCTCTGCCACATGACTGGTGCTGCGCATGCTGCGCTCCATAATCAGGACGCCGATGATGCGGTTGTCGTCGCTTTTGATGGCGCTGACGTTTTGCCGAATCAAGACATTCTCGCTGACCACCGCCTTTAGCTCCCGGGAGGGCACTCCGATTTCCAAGGTGCGGAATACCCCCGGCTCATTGTGGCGGTACATAAATTCCCCCACAATATCCCGGTTGTAAAAGGTGTTTTTGGGGGGGCTGCACTGGGCCACCACCACCGCATACTGGTTGTCCCGGGTAAGGCAATCAATAAAAATATCGCAACCTTCCAGTTCACTGATGACGGGAAGCGTGTGGCTTACTTCAATCAGTTTTTGAATGTCACTGTCGCGAATGTTTGTGTATTTTTTGCATACCGCCGCCAATCTCTCATCGTTCAGCGATAAGACAGAATGATAGTTTGGGCAATCCGGGCTATTGTACACTCTTTGTCCATTGCCACCTTTCTCATGTAGCTGTAAGCTTCCAATTCGCTCATCTGTTTTGTTTCCATCAAAATTCCTTTTGCCCGGTCTATGTATTTCCGCGACTCCAAAGCCGTGCGGGTTTTTTCATACTCTTGGTTCATTTTTTCGATTTTGCTCTGCTTGGCCAAAGCAATCTCAATGGCGGGAATCAGGGATTTTTCGTCCACCGGCTTGATTAAATACCCCATCACATCTGCATTTTTTGCCTGCTCCAGCATATTTTTTTCGTTGTAAGCTGTCAGCATCAGCACACAGCGGGCCAGCTTTTGCTCATTGATGATCTCCACGGCCTTTAAGCCGTCCAACATGGGCATTTTGATGTCCATTAGAACCAGATCGGGTTTGGTGTTTCGGCAGATTTCAATGGCTTCTATTCCATCAGAAGCTTCGCCCACCACATCATACCCGTTGAGTTCCAATATTTCTCTGACATCCATTTTGATAATGGGTTCATCATCTGCAATGACTATTTTGAACATATTGATCTTCCTTTGCAGATTCTTAAAGCTGGTTGGTAAAATTGGAAAAAATATACTATAATACTACCATAAAATACATACAAGTCAAGAATTTTAAATATACCATTTAAAAATTATACGATTTGACGATAGCTTGTCTGAGCAACATGAAAAAAGATTGCACACAATTTTTGTATGATAAAACAAAAAAGAACAGCCAATCCTACAAAAAATCTGAGAAAATCTTTTGTACGATTAGATGTTCTTTTAAGAAAATGTTTCGGTTTATCGCTTTCTTGCCGTTAACTAATCAGGCAAAGCAATTGGACATCCTGGCTGCTTGCTCTGGATTTCTCCATCAGGCAGGTTTCAATTTTTCGGCACAATATATCCGTTCGTTCCTCCAAGGCAGAGCTGTTGGCCGGAGCGGTTTCATCCACCGCAAAATTAAACATATGGGTTGTTTTGGTAGCACAAGAAACAATTCCTTGGGAGGGGTCGCTGCCAATATACATGACAGGGAGCTGGGAAAAACCGGACAACATATTTACCACCACATCCACCTGCTCGAGGCAAGCGTCAAAATCAAGCTGATTTTGGATGGGAATGGGCAGTACATTGGTAAATTTCCGCAACCGGTTCACCATATTTTGAACGGCTGCAGGCAATTCGGACGAGGTGTTTTTGGTATATAACACTGCGGTGGTAAAGGCAGAATTTGTTTCTGCACGCACCACCGTTGCGTTGGTTTGGGCCATTTGACAAAACATAAAAAGTGCCCTCCAAGGTTTATTCTTTGCAGGAGGGAAATACAAATTGCATAGCAAAACACCGGCACTGCTTTTTGCCGGCTGGCTTACACACCCTCCATGCACCGTAGAGATTTGCTGTGTAATGTAACAGGCAGGTCTTCTGACTCAAGGATCTACGCACCGCTACGGCCTTCCCAGGCAACCCCAGTGGCGCATGTAGCAGCTCCCCTAATACAGCGGCGGGACCGTTCAGGAATTGCACCTGATTCCCTTTTATCTTTCCCGTTGCGGCAAGGCAACCGAAAGAACCTGTTACTTTTGTAGAAGATATTTAAATTTTGTAGATTATAGCACAATCTCTCCGGGGTTGTCAAATATTTATCCATAATCTTGAATCATTATTTTAAATTTCTTTGCATGTCGCACAAAACCTTGGGGGATCTTAGAAAGGAACTTAGGTGGAGAAGGCCCGTCATCCAATGGGCCGAATCCATATTTTTCACAGCAAGAGATGTTTTTTGCCGCTGAAGGGTGCTCCCTTCACCGACGTGAAAGAATATCCATTCCTTTCAAAAAACACCTGCCGGTAAAAGCAGGTGTTTTGAAGGGGAGGCTGAGACTGTCCTTGCCAGCCCAGCCTCTCTCCTATTTTGTGGTGGATCCAAGGAATAACCTCTACCAAATGACAGCAATGGTTCGGTCTTCCCCGCGAATAAACTGATCTCCTGCGGTGGTGTACCGCTGGTTGTCGGGAGGGGAAGCTTTGCAGTGCAGCCAGATGAGGGGGTTATCCATAGAGAAATCGGTGGCGCCATAGGTCCTACCCAGAAAACGGGTGCTGCGCCCTGACAGGGTAGGGGTGTAGTAGGGATAGACCACATCCCGGTCCATCTCCAGGTGCAGGTGAGCCCCGGTGGTGTAGAGCCCGGTTTTTCCGTAATAGCCCAACCTGGTATCTTTGGTCACCCGCTGCCCCGCCCTCACAAGCAGAGAGGCAAAGTGGAACATACGGCAGATCACTTCTCCGGTAAAACCGGGGCGGCGGGCGGTTTGGTACCGTATCACCAGATAGTAGCCCACAACATTATCGTATCCGGCGGCCAATACGGTTCCGTTGCCGCTGGCATAAACCAAAGTTTGACCGGTGGAGGAAACCATGTCTACACCGTAATGCTCAAAACCAAAGCGGGTGCGATAGCTTTGGGTTTTCCAACTGGCGGTGAGCTTTGCGTGGTTGATGGGCAAAATCAGTTGCTGGCTCATTGTTTTCGCTCTTTCTTTACGGTTTGATTGGCACCGGTAGCCGCCCACCCGCTAATGGCTCCCACTGCCGCTGCCGAGATTGCGTTTTCCGCAATCGGAAAACCAGGCAAGAAAAAGTGCCCCACCAGTCCCAGCAGCGCCCCCACCAAACCGCACAGTACCGGGATGTGTTTGTAAAGATCAGAAGGAACGAGGGCTTTGTATAGCTCTGCGGCCAGATAACAAAGCACCGTAATGGACGGAATTGCAATAAATTCTCCCATAAGATTCTCTCCTTACTGTTTGAGAGAGCCATGTTCCCGCACCAGATGATCATCCAAGCGCCGATGAGCGCTGTGGGAGGCTTCCACAGAGCGGGATACCTCTTTGCCAAGGGTTGCTATTTGAATACTCACTTCATCGGCGCGGTCTTCCAGTTTGCCGATATCGCAATCGACCCGCCGCTCAATGCGGGTGATGCTCTCCTTAATATACTTGATGTCGGTGACCAAGCTTCCGGATTCCTTTCCGGCCAGATGGCTTGCGCTGATCCGGCCGATGAAAAAGGTGGCCAAAGCCAGGGACACGCTAATCAAGGTTGCTATGGTAGACAGTTCCATCACTGCCTCCTATCACAAGATATTCTCTGTCCCGCAACGTTGCCACAGGCAAATTCCGTCGGTGGCCAGCAGATGCTTTCCCACCGTAAACAACTGTATTCGGGAAGTTGCCTTGGGCAGAACGGGGCCGGGCAGACACCGACCGTCCGACGGGTACAGTTGCCGCAGTTGTTTTTGATGAAATCCAACGTAGAGAAGCCCCTTATCCCAAAGGGTGGAGCTGCCGCTCCAGCCGGGGGAGGGTAGCGCCCCGGTAACTTGCCAGGCCCCGGTGAAAGGGTTCCGCTCCTCGATGGCCTCCACCGCTTTGGGGCTTTCCACCGAAGAACCGCCGATACAGTAAACCTTATCTTCCAAGGTTTGACAGGTATGCCCCCGACGAGGAAGGGAAAGAGGGGGGCAGACCTGCCATATGGAGCGCTTTCGATCCAGTTTCCACACCGCACTCAGCGTTTTGCCGCCGCTGACTCCTCCCAGACAAAGCAGCTCCTCAGCCGCAATGACCGTACTGTGCTGCCACACCGGCTGGGGAAGGGGAGCAAAACGCCGCCATCTCCCGGTGGGAATGTGGTAGACCTGAACCTCTCCGGTGGGGCCGTCATGGGTTCTTCCGCCGATGCAGAAAAGCTCCTCTCCCCACAAAAGGCAGCTATGCCAGGATACAGGCAGGGGAAGGTCAGGCCCTCTGCTCCACCGGCTTTCCTTTGGATGGTAAATCCAAAAAGAGGCTCCGGGGTTTCCATGGCAATCATCACCGCCGGTCCAGAACAGCTTTCCATCCCCTGATGCTCCAGCGCCCCAACGGCATGAAAACGGCATCGATACACAGCTCCAACTTCTCATGTCGCTCCTCCCAGTTGTCAAAAATGGTCGAAATAAAGCATAGAATAATTGCATCTACTCCATTATAAAACGTACGTTCAACAAAGGAAATGACAATGGGGGGATAAGAGCTACCGTTTTCTTCCAGATTCTTCAGCGTGCTCCATCACGGACAGTTTTTTACAGTATGGCATATAATATTTGCATAATTATAAGATTAGGGGTGCCGGACGATCCAGCGGGGCTCTGTGGTCTGCCGTCTTTTTGATCTTAATGCTGCGGGATTTTCTATGTAGAAATGGCTTTGCCTTTTCGCTTGCAGTGCAGGTGCAATCTATAATTGCCTCACTGTGAGGAGGAAAAAGGGGCAGCAGCCGTTTTATTATTGTTGCTGGGATTCCTGCTGCTGTAGTGTCTGAACCACCCTGACACAAAACTCCACCTGATGCCGCAGAATTTTCAGGGCGCCGGCAATGCGTTTGGAGACTGCCGATCCGGTAATGCCCAGCTCTCTGCCGATTTCCGCGACCGGCATTCCCAGCCAAAAGCGCATGTGAATCACTTGGCTCTGTTCCGGCGTGAGGACATCCTCCATGGCCAGGCGCAGGGCAGTTCGGTAACAGGCAGCTTCTTGCCGATTTTCTTCCCGGCGCATCCAGGCGGGCAACAGCCGCGGGTCGGTATGGGGGTCGGGCAACCGTTCCAAAGAGGGATGACGCAATAAATCCATGGCAATGATCCTTTCAGGGCAAAGGCTTAGAACTTACGAATCGGTGAGCTTTAAGTACTGGCAATCGATGTTGTAAACCTCCTGCATTTTTTGAATCAGATCCCACCGGGGAATCCGTCTGCCGCTTTCGTATCCCTGCAGAGTGGAGGTTCCAATCAGCAAACGGTCGGCGGCTTCTTTTTGGTTGAGTCCGGCGTTGATGCGGGCTGCACGCAACGAAATTTTTACACAATTGTTCATAAATGTCACCTCCTGGTTGCATTATATCACCGCTTAAAGCGGTTGTCAACACTTAAAGCGGTGCAATAAAAGAATGTTATTGATATTTTATCGCTTATAGCGTATAATATGGAACGAGGTGAGCAAAATGCCGAAACATGCAAGGGAAGTATTTGCCCAAAATCTGCGGGAGCTTTTGCACCGCACCGGGCGAACCCAAGCCGACCTGGTTCGGGAGCTGGGGCTTCGCCAGTCCACGGTTTCCGACTGGATGGGCGGCAAAAAATATCCCCGGGTAGACAAAATACAACTGCTGGCCGACTATCTTGGTGTCAATCGCTCCGCCCTGACTGAGGAATCGCGGAACCGGAATCTTCCCGGCAGCAAGGAATGGCTGCGGGAAGGGCTTGTGGCCCGGGGATGCCCCGGCGCAGAAGAGCTGGAAAATTACCAGCTGGAAGCCATTTTGGAGAGCATGGATCTTTTGGTTCGGGCCTTTGCGGAAAAGAAGGGGCTGTAACGCCCCCAAAATACCTCTTACGTTTGCAAAACGGGGCAAAGAATGCTATCCTATTCGGCGATGCTACCAATCAGGGCTTGCAGGTAGGTCAAAAACGCCTTTGTCCGTTGGTGAAAAGTATTTTGACCCTTCCTCTCCCCAGATTTATTCTACAGACCGTATATTTCCAACCCGATATATCCAATACTTCCCCCAAAGTATGCAAACTCTTCCGGAAGCTCTTTCGCCTTTTTACCACGCTATGGGCAAAACAAGGAGGCAAACCATGAACTATCCTAGACTGGCTCTGCTGCTGGCAGCTGTTTTGCTGGTGGCCGGGTGCGGCCAACCTCCGCCACCGCCGGATACTGCCGCCACCGTGGCCCGGGAAAAAGCTTCTTTCGAGGCGCCTTCTTTGGTTCCCGATCGGCTCATCATCGGAACGACCCAGGAGCTGGAATCTTTGGACCCCGGAATCATGGCTGACGCCGGCACCACAGAGGTGATGTACAACATCTTTCACGGGCTTGTCAACATCACCCCGGAGGGCAACATTGTCCCCGAGCTATCCAAGGGCTATGAGGTGAGTGAGGACAGGCTCTTCTACACCTTTTTTCTGCGGGAGGATGCCAAATTCCACAACGGTCACCCGGTGCAGGCCGAGGATGTGGCCTATACCTACCGGCGGATGATGGGGCAGACCGAGGATCAGAAGGAACCCCTTCAAGAGGAGCTTGCCAAAATCATCAAAGAAATTGTAGTGCAGGACCAAACCACTGTCCGGTTTGAGCTCAACCGCCCCAGCCCAGTCTTTCTCTCCCTGTGTATGGCGGGAATCATTCCCCGGGACAGCGGTGCAGGCATTGCCGCACAACCCATTGGAGCAGGTCCTTACCAGTTTGCATCCTACTCCCCCGGCGAGGGGATTTCCATGGTGCGCTTTGAGGACTACTATGGCAAAAAGCCCTTTTTTCCTGCTGTGGAGTTTCGGTTTTTTACCAATAACACCGCAGTGCAGCTGGCCATGCAGCGGGAGGAGCTGCACATCATCAAGCTGGAGGCGGGGGTCTTTACCTACGATGAAAGCAAGCTCAAGCTGCTCAAACAGCCCCAGAATATGGTGCAGATGATGGCCTTTCGTCACGATGTGGAGCCATTTTCCCATCTTGGGGTGCGTCAGGCCATCAACTATGCCATCGACAAACAGAGCATCATCGATGCCCTTTCCCCCGGTTCCCCAAAGATCGACACCCATTTTAGTCCTGCCATGGGTTTTTACTACAACCAGCAGCTGGAAAACTACTATCCCTACCACCCTGAGCAGGCCAAACACTTGCTTGCTCAGGCGGGATACGCCGACCTGAGCTTTACCGTCAAGGTACCCACCGAGTACCCCTTCCATCTGGACACCGCCGAGATGATCCGCCAGCAGCTTGCCCAGGTTGGTGTTACCATGGAGATTGAGGCCATCGAGTGGGAGAGATGGCTGACAGAAGTATACTCCCAGCACGACTATGAGGCCACCATTGTGGGGCTGGCGGGAAAAACCGACCCCAGCTCGGTGATGATTCGCCCCACCAGCGGGTACCGCCACAACTTCTTCCGCTACCACAATCCGGAATACGACCGTTTAGTGGCAGAAGCCGCCGGAGAGAGGGATCAAAACCGCCGGGCCCAGCTTTACCGGGAAGCCCAAAAGATTGCAACACAGGACGCTCTCATGGTGCCCCTGATGGACCCGGGCATCCATCTCCTGATGGATAAGCACCTGGAAGGGTACCTGACCTACCCCATCGGATATATGGACCTGCGAAGCCTTTATTGGGCCTGAGTGGAAAGCGTCCACAAAGAAATCCCTGAGATGATTGCCTGCCCTTCCGGACAAAAGAAAAAGCGGTTCTGCCTTGGGCGAAGCAGGCGGGGCGAAACTCCCAATCACCTGCGCATCGATGCCGATAATCATCCGCTTTGGGGAAAACTGCGCAAAAAAAGTCCTCCCTCCATTTTTCGGAGGGAGGACTTTTTGGCTTAAAATCCAGTCCAACACAGAGTTTGGAGCAATCAAAACAGGGAAATCTGGCTGCTTTCGGGCAGGCCGTCCAGAGCGCCTACTTCCCGCAGGGCCTCCACCACAGCCTTGCTGACGCCGGATCGGGCAACCAACTCGTCCTGGGAGATAAACTCCCCCTGTGCAGCGGCCTCCTGCAGCAGGCGGGCGGCCGACTCTCCCACTCCCTTTAAGGCGGAGAAGGGAAGGCGAATTTTCCCGTCTTCGATTTTATAAACGCTAGCGTGGGAGCGGTACAGGTCTACCGGCAAAAAGGCAATTCCCCGGGCCAGCATCTCGTAGGTTAGGTGCAGGGTCGCCAACTGATCGTTTTCCTTGGCGGTGCGCTCGTTGCTGGGAATGGCGCTCAGGGCGTCCATTTTAGAGCGCACCACGCTTTTGCCCAAAATGGCCGCCTGTGCGTCAAAGTCGCCGCCCCGCACCGTCAGCGTTGCGGAGTAAAAGGCCAGCGGGTGGTACACCTTGAACCACCCCAGTCGGATGCAGGCGATAACATAGGCGGTGGCGTGAGCCTTGGGAAACATGTACTTAATCTTCTTACAGCTTTCGATATACCATTCGGGGACACCGTGGCTGCGCAGGGCCTGATAGTGCTCCTCGGTAAACAGGCGGGCAGCGTTGCCCTTTCGGGTGATCTCCATAATCTGAAAGGCCATTTTTGGCTCCAGACCCTTCTGCATCAGGTAGGTCATGATGGAGTCCCGGGTGCCGATCACCTCGGAAATGGTGCAGGTGCCGTTTTGAATCAGCTCCTGGGCGTTGCCCAGCCAAACGTCGGTGCCGTGGGAAAGGCCGGAAATCTGCAGCAGGTCGGAAAAGGTTTTGGGCTGGGCGTCCTGTAGCATCTGCCGGACAAATCCGGTGCCCATCTCGGGAAGAAAAAGAGTACCGGTGTTGCAGTCAATCTCCTCCGCAGTGACCCCCAGCGCTTCGGGAGAGGTAAAGAGAGAGAGCACCTTTTCGTCGCTCATGGGCACCTGGTCCATGGTGATGCCGGTGATCTCCTCCAGCCGCTTGTACAGGGTGGGAACATCGTGACCCAGAATATCCAGCTTAAGGATGGTGTCGTGAAGGGAATGAAAGTCAAAGTGGGTGGTGACAATGTCGGAGTTAGGGTCGTCGGCGGGGCGCTGCACCGGGGTAAAGTCGTATACCTGATACTGGGCAGGCACAACCACCATGCCGCCGGGGTGCTGTCCCGTGGTGCGCTTAACCCCCGAACAGCCCAAGGCCAGCCGGGTTTCCTCCGCCCGGTGCACCACCCGGCCCCGTTCCTCCAGATACTTTTTGACAAAGCCGTAGGCGGTTTTTTTCCGCCACGGTGGTGATGGTGCCCGCTTTAAACACATGGTCGGAACCAAACAGCTCCTCGGTGTATTTGTGGGCGGTGGCCTGATATTCGCCGGAAAAGTTAAGGTCAATGTCGGGGGCCTTGTCCCCGTCAAAGCCGAGGAAGGTTTCAAAGGGAATGTTGTGGCCGTCCCGGTTCAGGGGGGTGGAGCAGTGGGGACAGGCCTTTTCCGGCAGGTCAAAACCGGAGCCCCAAGCGCTTTCGTCCACAAATTCGGTGTAGCAACACCCGGGACAGACATAATGGGGGGGCAGAGGGTTGACCTCGGAAATTCCCGCCATGGTGGCCACAAAGGAGGAGCCGACCGAACCCCGGGAACCCACCAGATAGCCATCCGCCTCCGATTTGGCCACCAGCTTTTGGGCAATCATGTAAAGCACTGCAAATCCGTGCTTGATGATGGAAGAAAGCTCCCGATTCAGCCGTTTTTCCACAATTTCCGGCAGAGGGTTGCCGTAAATGGCCTTGGCCCGCTCTTGGGTGATCCGCTGCAAGTCTTCGTCGGAGCCTTCGATGTGGGGGGTGTAGGTTCCTTCCGGAATGGGGCGGATATGCTCCACCCAATCGGCGATTTTGCGGGGGTTTTCCACCACCACCTCATAGGCTTTTTCCTCACCGAGATAGGAGAACTCCTCCAACATCTCCTCGGTGGTGTGCAGATAAAGGGGAGCTTGATGCCCGGCATCGGCAAAGCCTTTGCCCGCCATGAGAATCTCCCGGAAGATGGCGTCCTCCGGCTCCAGAAAGTGAACGTCTCCGGTGGCCACCACCGGGATGTTCAGCCGCTGCCCCAAGCGGACCACAGTGCGGTTGTATTCCTGCAGGTCCTCCACCGTGAGGTTGGGATTTTTGCGCAGCATAAACTCGTTGTTGCCGGTGGGCTGAATTTCCAGGTAATCGTAAAATCCGGCAATTTCGCAAAGCTCGGTCCAGCTTTTTCCGGCGGTGATCGCTCGGAACAGCTCGCCCGCCTCGCAGGCGCTGCCCACAATCAGGCCCTCCCGGTGCTCGGTCAGCACGCTTTTGGGAATGCGGGGGACCCGGTAGTAATATTCCAAATGGCTGAAAGAGATGAGCTTGTAAAGATTTTTTAGACCGGTTAGATTTTTTACCAACAGAATCTGATGATAAGCGTGGAGGCTTTTGGGGTCCTCCTCCACACAGACCGAGTTAATCATGCCGGTAGAGGTGGCGCCCCGCTCGGTGCGGAGCAGTTCCAGCATCTTGAGGAAGATTTTGGCCAGCACCGCTGCATCCTCGTTGGCCCGATGATGTTTAAACTCAAAGCCCAGATGCTTGGCCACGCTGTCCAGAGAGTGCTTTTTGAGCTGTTTGAACAGGGAACGGCTCATGGGCACCGTGTCGATGCTGGAAAAAAGGCATTTTAAGTTGCACCGCTTGGCGGCCGCCCGGAGAAAGCCCATGTCAAAGGAGGCGTTGTGGGCCACCAAGGTAGCTTTTTCGTCCCCAATAAAGCGGTAAAAAGCTTGGAGGGCCTCCTCCTCCTTGGGGGCGTCTTGAAGCATCTCGTCGGTGATGCCGGTCACCTTGATGATCTCGGAGCTTAAGCTGCGGCCCGGATTGACAAAGGTGGAAAAGGAATCCAGAATCTGCTCCCCTCGAATTCGCACGGCGCCGATTTCGGTGATGCGATCCCCGGCGGCGGAAAATCCGGTGGTTTCCAAATCAAAGATGATAAATTCTCCATCAAAGGGGACATCGCTTTTTCCGGTGACAATTCGGGTGGTGTCGTTGACCAGATAGCATTCCACCCCGTAAATCACTTTAAAATCGGGGTCCTTTTTGCGAATTTTGGCGGCGGCGTTCATGGCGTCGGGAAAGGCCTGCACCACGCCGTGATCGGTGATGGCCACCGCCGGATGTCCCCAGCTGTGAACCCGTTCAATCAGCTTGCCGGCGGGGGTAAGGGCATCCATCATGGACATATTGGTGTGCATATGTAGCTCCACCCGTTTGACGGGGGCGTTGTCCTGACGGCGCAGTCGCTCGATTCTGGAAACATCCCGAGCCCGGATGCTCACCTCGTGGTCATATCGGTCGTAGGCGGCTTCTCCCCGCACCACAATGCAATCGCCGTTTTTCAGGTCAGCCAGTGGGTCGGGCTTTGCCCCTTCGGAAATATCCACAATGGCCTTGACGGTGTTGGAGCTGGTAAAATCGGTGATGCAATAGGAATAGATGGCCTTGGAGCCGTCCCGGCTTTCCCGCCGGGTCACGCTGAAGATTTCTCCCCAAACCACGGTGTTTCCCGTTTCGGCGTTGACTTCCTTAAGGGGGGTGGGGCGATTGCGAATAGCCCTACCCATCAGCACCTCCATGGAGTCGGCCACCAGAGGGAGCCCCTCCATATCAAAGGTGACCCGGCTTTTTTTCCGCTGAGGGGCAGCGCCTTCCTGGGATTGGGCCGCCTGCCGGGCCGCTTCCGCCAGATGCTCCCGATTGCGGCGCAGAATTTCAGCCCACTCCGATTCTGCCGCAGCGTCGGCGTTTTCTCCGTCCCGCAGTACCACCTCCATCTGCAAAGAGAATTCCTGCAGGATGGTGCGGCTCATCTTTTCGTCGCAGTTGCACTCCAGCAGAAAGGCAGCTCCCCCTCTGGGGAGGGTGACGATAAGGCGACTTCCCTCTACTTGGGCGGTGGCTCCTTCAAAAAAGCCGTTGGCCGGCAGCCCCTCCTCTCGCAGAGCATCCACCAGCTCCGGCAGATATTGGGCCGAAAACTGCTCCGGGGCATAGCGGGGGTACAGATGGCAGCACTGCATCTGCAACGCATCTGCCAGCTTACTCCCCGCCTGCTTGAGGACAGAACGGGAAACAGGGGCATCAAACTGCACCCAAATTTCCATGATGCCGGCGGGCTTGTCCAGATGCACGTTCTGCACCTGCCCGTCGGGCAGGCAGATCTCTCCGGGATGGAGATGAGCGCCAAATAGCTGGGAAAAGGTAGGCATATGTAAAGAGTTCCTCCACTGTATTTGCATTCTGTTAAATCCCGCGCCATTCCGCGGGATTTCAAAATTCCCGATATTTTTACAATCACTTATAGAGCAAGGATCAGTGTGCCCAGGGCAATGGCAAGACCCCCCAGAATGGTTTTGGGGGTGACAGGTTCGCCCAATACCACAAAGGCCAAAATCATGGTGATGACGACGCTGAACTTATCCACCGGCACCACCTTGGAAGCGTCCCCAATCTGCAAGGCGTAAAAGAAAAAGATCCACGAAAGGCCGGTGGCAATTCCCGAAAGAATTAGAAATATCCAACTCTTCCCACCGATCTGGCCCATCTCGTGTTGTTTTCCGGTGGCAAACACAATTCCCCACGCCATCACCAAAACAACGGTGGTTCGCAAGGCGGTAGCCAAATTAGAATTGACGCCTTCCATCCCGATTTTGGCAAGGATGGAGGTGCACGCTGCAAAAAATGCTCCCAACAGGGCCCACAACACCCACATGGGCTCACCTCCAGCAAGTAATAAAGCCTCAGGTTTGTTTCAAAGCTTCCCGGGCAAGTTCTACGATATGGGGTAGAATTTCGTGGTAGGGGACTTTTTGGATGGGCTTTCCCTTGGCGAAGAGAAGGCCTTCTCCCTTGCCCCCCGCCACACCAATATCGGCGTGGGAGGCCTCTCCGGGGCCGTTGACGGCGCAGCCCATCACCGCTACGGTGAGATTGCCCTCCAGCCCGGACAGCGCTTCCTCCACCTGAGCGGCAAGCTCCATCAGCTCAATATTGCACCGGCCGCAGGTGGGGCAGGAAATGATGCGAATTCCCCCCCGCAATCCCAGAGCTTTGAGCAGGTTTTGGGCAACCCGAACTTCCTCCACAGGCGGGGCGGTGAGGGAGATGCGAATGGTGTTGCCAATGCCGTCCAGCAAAAGGCTTCCCAGTGCGGCGGCGGATTTTAATATCCCCATGGTGGGGGTGCCCGCCTCCGTCACCCCCAGATGCAGGGGGTAGATGGTCTGTTTGGCCAGCAACCGGTTGGCTGCCACCGTTTCGGCGGCGTCGCTGGACTTGATGGCCACCACAATGTCGGTAAAGTCACAGCGCTCCAACATATCCACATGGCGCAGAGCACTTTGGGCCAGAGCTTGGGGGGTGCGCCCGTACCGCTCCAAAAGATCCCTTTCCACGGAGCCGGAATTTACCCCCACCCGGATGGGAACCTTGTGTTGGCGGCAGGCCTTTGCCACTTGGCGCACGTTTTCTTCTCCGCCGATGTTCCCGGGGTTGAGGCGGATTTTATCGGCTCCTGCCGCCACCGCCTCCAGAGCCAGCCGATGGTCAAAGTGAATATCCGCCACCAAAGGCATGTCCACTTCTTGTTTGATGGCGGGGATGAGGGCGACACTTTCCCGGTTGGGAATGGCCACCCGCAAAATATCGCAGCCGGCCTCCTTCAGCTCCCTAGCTTGCACGACATTGGCTTGGATGTCATGTGCCGGTGTGCTGAGCATGGACTGAATCGAAACGGGAGCGCCGCCACCAATGGCGACTCCCCCGACCATCACTTGCTTGGTAGTGTGTTTTTTCAAGACTATGCTCCCCCTAAAATGGACGACACCAGCTTGGCGATGTCGTTAAAGGTGACCACAATAATCAGGCCGATGAGCAACAAAAATCCGGTGGCCGTCACAAAAGACTCATACTTGGCGGGCAAAGGCTTGCGGCGAACCGCCTCGATGGCCAAAAAGAGCAGCCGTCCCCCATCCAGAGCGGGCAGGGGGAGAAGGTTAAACACCCCCAGATTGACGGTGATAAAGCTCATAAGGTGAAGAATGCTCAACACACTTTGCCGAAACCCTTCCCAAAAGCCGCCCTGCTGGTATCCGGCGGCATATCCGCTGGAGGCAGCCTCCCCGATGACGCTGGTCACCCCCACCGGCCCCGAAAGTTGAGCCAGAGTAAACCGCCCGGTGATCAGATCCACCAGAGAACCCCAAACCTGTTTGATATACATACCGGTCCAGTCAAAGGCATTGGCAATGACCCGTCCGGGGGTTTTTTCCACCCCTACCACCATAAAGTCCAGCACGGGGAGAAAAATACCCTGATCCGCCTCCACCATGGAAAAGGTGACAGTAAGGGGGATTCGCCGCCCCTCCCGCTCCACTTCCATCTCGAACACTCCGTCCTGGTCCCGCATCAGCTGGTATTGCAGGTCGTTGCTGGTGCGCACCTTTTTGCCGTTGACCCGGGTGATGATATCCCCCTGCTGCAGCACCTGATTGGTGACGGCGTTTTCCGAAAAACGGGCCACCTGGGTGGTGCCGATCAGGTTGAGCTGGGAGGAAAACCAGGTGAGAACCAAAAGTCCCAGCAGCAGATTCATGGCCGAGCCGGCCACCAGAACAATGGCCCGCTTCCAGATGGCCGCTTTGCCAAAGGCTCTGGGATTGTTGCTCTCCTCATCCTCTCCCTCCATGGCGCAAAAACCGCCGACCGGAAAAAGGCGCAGGGAATAAACCGTTTCCCCCGATTGGAAGGAAATCAGCTTGGGGCCCATTCCCAAAGCAAATTCATTGACCTGAATGCCGCTGAGTTTGGCGGTGATAAAGTGCCCCAATTCGTGAATCAAGATAAGGATGCTAAAAACAAAAACGGCTGCAATGACGGTGACAAAGATATTCATTTCGTACCTCTGTTTTGATGGAATTGACGGGCATATTCCCGGCCGGCGGCATCGGCCTCCAGCACCGAGGCAAGGGTGACTTCATGGGGAAGGTTCAGCTCCTCCAACGTTCCCTGCACCAGCTCCCCAATTTGCAGGAAGGAGATCTTTCCATCCAAAAAGAGAGCCACCGCCCCCTCGTTGGCTCCGTTCACTGCCGCCGGATACAGTCCGCCCTTGCGGGCCGCCCCTTCGCAGGCAGCAAGGCAGGGAAAGGTGTCGCGGTCGGGGCTGGCAAAGGTGAGAGAGCCGATTTGGGTCAGGCTCAAAGGGGACATCCCCTGCACCGGATACCGGCGGGGATAGGTGAGAGCATACTGAATGGCCGCCCGCATATCCGGCACCCCCATTTGAGCGATCAGACTGCCGTCGGCAAAGAAAACCCCCGAATGGACGATGCTCTGCCGGTGAACCACAACCTCAATCTGCTCGGGGGCGAGATCAAACAGCCACATAGCTTCGATAAATTCCAGCCCTTTGTTCATCAAAGTGGCGCTGTCCACCGTCACCTTGGCCCCCATGACCCAGTTGGGGTGTTTGAGAGCATCGGCGGCAGTAACCGCAGCCAGCTCTTCCTTGCTGTTCCCAAAAAAGGGCCCGCCGGAAGCGGTGAGCAGTATTTTTACCACATCTCTGTGCTCTCCAGCATGGAGGCATTGAAAGATGGCGCTGTGCTCGCTGTCCACTGGAAGAAGCCGTGCTCCGTGCTCCCGTACCGCTTGGGTGACCAGTGCCCCCGCCGACACCAAAGGCTCTTTGTTGGCCAGAGCAATGGTCTTGCCTGCCTTGGCGGCTGCCAGCACCGGGGCAAGGCCCGCCACCCCTACAATGGCTCCCACCACCGTGTGGGCTTGGGGCAGGGTAGCCGCTTCCTCCAGGGCCTTAGGCCCTGTTTTCACCTGCACCGGGGTGTCCGCCAGTGCCACTTTAAGGGAAGAAGCCAGCGACTCCTTGGCCACCACCACCAGCTGAGGCAAAAACTCCCGGGCCTGCGCCTCCAAAAGCTCTAGATTGGAATGAGCGGTGAGGGCTACCGGCCGGATTTTAAGGCTGCGGCAGACATCCAGAGTCTGGCGGCCAATGGACCCGGTGGAACCCAGCACCGATATACACATGTTAGAAAACGGTGTCAATGGTTGCCTCGCTTTCGTACTTGCGGCCGCCTTTCTTTTAGAAATCGGCCTCTCTTTGAGTGTATGAACATGGGTGTGCAATTATGTAAAGGCGTCGCGAGATTCCTCACCCGGACGCAAGTTTGCTACAGAAAGGTAAACAGATCGATATGGCGAACGGTGGCGTACACAGCGGGAAGGGTAAACATCAGACTGTCGAACCGGTCCAGAATTCCGCCGTGACCCGGCATGATGTTGCTGTAGTCCTTGACGCCGTATTCCCGCTTAATGGTGGAAGCGGACAAATCCCCCAGCATTCCGATGGCGGAATAAATGGGGGTTAGAAAAGCAAGCAGCAGGTAATGAATTTGAACCGTCACTCCCTTACTCGCCAGATAGGGAAGTGTAGCCTGCCCCAATCAGCAGAATGAGCAGGGTAGAGGCTATCAGCCCCCCCCACCGAGCCCTCCACCGTTTTCTTGGGACTAACTTTGGGGGCCAGCTTGTGTTTGCCCAAAAAAAGTGCCCACAAAATAAGCTCCGGTGTCCGAGAGCCAAGCAGCTCCCATGGCTACCAGCAGATAAAATCCGCCCTTTACCACTCCGTGGTCGTCTCGGATATGAATGGCGCAGGGAAAAAAACAAGGGAATCAGAGTGCTGAACAAAAAGGACATGGCCAGATGTTCAACCTTCATGGTTCCAAAATTTTTAATGAGCAAAGTAAAATACCCCAAAATAATAACCAGCAAAATGGGGATGATGAAATGCCACAAATAATGAGTTCTCAAAAAGGCCAGCACCAAAGCCTGTATGACGGTGAGGACCGTTAATCCCCGAAAGCGGAGCAAATTGGTGGCGGAAAGCAACTCGTAAACCGCCAGAATGGAAATCAGGCCCACCACGGCGTTGAGGAGCAGAGTGTTTAAAAAAACCAGCACTACCGTCAGGATGCAAAGGAGCACCATGGCAGTGAGAATTCTGACCTTCAAGCAGATACCCCTTTCTTGTGGAGCAATCGTTCTGTAATCAACTTGACCCAATGGCTGCTTTCCGCCCATCCAAGGGGCAGGAGAGCGCTCTGCACCGACAAAGGCTTCTCCCCCGAGATTTTGAAAAGTCCCACAGCGCCGATCAAATGCCACCCATTCGCCTTTCCCGGCGGGAATATTCCTCCAGCGCGGCGTCCAGATCGGCGGCGGTAAAGTCCGGCCAAAGGGTGGGGGTAAAGATAAATTCGGCGTAAGCCCCTTGCCAGAGCAGAAAATTGGAGATCCGCTGCTCGCCGCCGGTGCGGATAATCAAATCCACATCCGGCTGTCCGGCGGTGTAAAGGCAGCTTTCCAGCAGGGCATGGTCCACCCCCTGCAGGGGAACGGAGCCCTCCAACATCATGGCGGCAATTTTACGAGCGGCATGAACCAGCTCGTTCCGCCCTCCGTAGTTTAGGCCAATGTTGACGTGAATGCCGGTGTTGTTCCGGCTGCCCTCCTCCACCTTGGCAATCATTTCGATTAGATCCGCATCCAGAGGAGTTCTGTCTCCAATGATCAGGGTTTTGACATTTTCCTTCCGGTATCGGTTGGCATCCCGCAGATAGCTGCGCAGCAAATTCATAATGCCCGCAACTTCCTCGGGGGGGCGGTTCCAATTTTCGGTGGAAAAAGCATAGACGGTCAGATAGGGGATGCCCAGCTCTTTGGCGTGGCGGACAATTTCGCCAAACACTTCGGCACCCCGTTGGTGGCCCCGGTTGCGGGAAAGTCCCCGAGCTGTGGCCCAGCGTCCGTTTCCGTCCATAATGATGCCCACATGGTTGGGCAGGGTCTTAGATTGCGTCATAATCGGTCCCATCCGGGCAACAAAGGCGAGGGGAAGCCATCGGCAGCCAAAAAAGGTTACCTGTGGCTTCCCTGCAAATCAATGCCCTTTCAGCGTTATATTTCCAGGATTTCTTTTTCCTTGGCAGCGGCAATTTTGTCAATTTCCTTGATATGATTGTCGGTCAAGGTCTGAATATCCTTTTCCAACACCTTCAGATCGTCCTCGGTAATTTCGGAAGCCTTCTTTTGGGCCTTTGCCTTATCGTTGGCATCTCTTCGAATGGAGCGAATGGCAACCTTGGCCTCTTCCGCAATGGCCCTTACCTGCTTGCACAGCTCCTTGCGGCGCTCCTCGGTGGGTTGGGGAAAGACAATGCGGATGACGTTTCCGTCGTTGGTGGGGTTAATGCCCAAATCTGACTTTTGAATCGCCCTTTCGATGGCGCCCATGGAGGATTTATCCCAAGGCTGAATCACCAGGATGCGAGCTTCGGCTACCGAAACCGCTGCCATCTGCTGAATGGGGGTGGGTGTGCCGTAGTAATCCACCTGAATTTTTTCCAGCAGGGCAGGGTTAGCTCGTCCTGCGCGAATGGTACCAAGATCGGATTGCAAAACGCTCAGGGTTTTCTTCATTTTTTCTTCTGCTACCTTTAAAAGACTCTCCATTGCATTACGCCTCCTTTACAATTGTGCCAATTGCCTCTCCGCCCAATGCGCGGACAATATTTTCAGGTTCTTTGAGACTGAATACTTGAATGGGAATTCCGTTTTCCCGACAGATGGAGGCGGCGGTGGAATCCATCACACCCAAATCCTCCGAAAGGATGCGGGAGTAACTGACCTTATCCAGCTTGACTGCGTCTGGATAGCGGGATGGATCTTTGTCATACACACCGTCCACCACCGATGCCTTGAAGATGACGTCGGCATCAATTTCCGCCGCCCGCAGAGCAGCGGCAGTATCGGTAGAAAAGAAGGGGTTACCGGTACCGCATCCAAAGATGACCACCCGACCCTTTTCCATATGCCGAATCGCACGGTTGCGTATGTACGGCTCGGCAATTTGCTGCATGTTAATGGCGGTCTGAACCCGTACCGTTACTCCCAAAGCTTCCAAGCAGTCGGCCAGAGCCAGAGAGTTCATAACGGTGGCCAGCATTCCCATATGGTCAGCCCGGGTGCGGTCCATTTTGCCGGCCTCCCGGCCACGCCAAAAGTTGCCGCCCCCCACTACAATTGCGATCTGGGCTCCCAAATTGACACATTCTTTTACACTCTGACAAATATTGCGAATCGCTTCGTGGTCCAGTCCAAAGCGCTCGTTTCCTGCCAGGGCTTCTCCGCTGAGTTTTAGTAGAACTCTGCGATATACTACCGGCATAGCCAAACCTCCTGTTTTATCCGTGATGGACTATTCTTCATTTTACATGAATTGGCAGAGCTTGTAAAGTACAACAGAGCATCAAAAAAGTGATGGGTACCTGGAACACTTACCGGATCGGAAAAGAGCCATCAAAGGGTGCAGAAAAGGGGGAAAGCGTCACCTGACTTTTCCACAGCAAAAGGCCGCTCAGACAAATCCCCTCGCCGCACCAACCAACAGCCAGCTTCTTAACAGCTGAAGTGATGCCCCGCTTCTGTTTGCAGAAAGTTTCTTTGCAAAAGTATGGTCCGGCTCCCCGCAAACTAAACAAGGGGAAAACCTATAACGTTAGTTTGCGCCAAGGATCCTCCCCCCAAACAGGCAGTTGGGAGGGTTCTGGCCCACCGGATTTTTCCCCGCTTTGCAGGCATTTGAAAAAATCATCCCGTGGGATAAGAACGCCCCGCAAGAGGCGATCATAGGAATCGGGGAGCCACCTTTCGAAAAATCTGTGAAAATACCACAAAAAGCCATTGTTCAATTGTAATTTGGCCTTAAATCCTATATAATATTATCGTTCATTCTGTTTTGTAGCTCATCGGCCCATTCTCTATATGTTTGCCTGGATAGGCTGTATGACATATACCCGAAGAAAGGGGGATTTCATGGGCTCTTTTGGAGCACTGATCTGGCTGATTCTTGCAGCGGGCCTTATTATTGTGGAAAGCATGACGGTGCAACTGGTCTGCATTTGGTTTGCGGTTGGCTCTTTGCTGGCTGCTATGGCCTCTTATGTGGGGGCTGCTTTTTGGCTTCAACTGCTGATCTGCCTGCTTTCCTCCCTTGCCGTGCTGATTGTGGGCCGACCTCTGTTACTGGACAAACTGACGGTGCGCCGCCAAGCCACCAACGCCGACCAGGTGGTGGGTCAACTGGGGATGGTCACCCAGCGGATTGACAACCTGCAGCAGACGGGCAGAGTTTCGGCCAACGGTCTGGACTGGAGCGCCAGAAGCGAAGGTGGTCAGGCAATTCCCCAGGGCATGCCGGTGGAGGTGCTGCGCATTGACGGTGTCAAGCTGATTGTGCGGCCGGTAAACCCCTTTCCGCCGGAAGAGGAGAAGGCAGCACAGGAGATGCAAGCCCCTCCTGCCTCCCAAGGCACCACCTCGCAACTTTACACCGCCCCCGATATGCCAGCGCCCCCTGCGCTGGATACCGACATAAGCCTGCACCGGGAAGAATAGCATTTATGCTTCTGCAACTGGTTTCTTTGTATCCCACTTACTGATAAGGAGGATCTTTATATGAATCTGACAGCTCCTGTTCTTGGCATGGCTTTGGCCGCTGGCGAAGGCTTGTTCGGTGCCGTAGTCATTGTAATACTTCTGGTTTTGCTGGCCTTTTTGTTGATTGCCAACGTTCGCATTGTACCGCAGGCAACCGTTTATGTCATTGAGCGGCTGGGAGCCTATGCCGGCACCTGGCAGACAGGGCTTCATGTAAAAATTCCCATCATCGACCGGGTGGCCAAGCGGGTGAGCATCAAAGAACAGGTGGTGGACTTTAAGCCCCAGCCTGTCATCACCAAAGACAACGTTACCATGCAGATCGACACCGTGGTGTTCTTTCAAATCACCGATGCCAAACTCTACACCTACGGCGTAGAGCGCCCCATCAGCGCCATCGAAAACCTCACCGCCACCACTCTGCGGAACATCATTGGCGAAATGGAGCTGGACCACACCCTGACCTCCCGGGATATCATCAACACCAAAATCACCGCCATTTTGGACGAAGCCACCGATAAATGGGGTATTAAGGTGAACCGGGTGGAGCTGAAGAACATTATCCCCCCTCGGGAGATTCAGGACGCCATGGAAAAGCAGATGAAGGCGGAGCGGGAGCGCAGAGAAGCCATTCTGCGGGCCGAAGGCGAAAAGCGCAGCCAGATTCTGGTGGCGGAGGGCGAAAAGGAATCTGCCATTCTGCGGGCCGAGGCGGAAAAAACCAGCCGAATCCTGCGGGCCGAGGCGGAAAAGGAAGTGCTGATCCGAGAGGCGCAAGGCCAGGCAGAAGCCATTCAACTGGTGCAGCAGGCCAACGCCGACGCCATCCGGCTTCTCAACGAAGCCAACCCCAGCGAAAAGGTTCTGACCCTTAAGAGCTTTGAGGCTCTGGCCAAGGTTGCCGACGGCAAGGCTACCAAGCTGATTGTCCCCAGTGAGATTCAAAATCTGGCGGGCTTTGCCGCCTCCCTCAAAGAGGTTGTTTCCGGCGACCCGCAATAAAACCCATAATGAAAGCACCCAAGGGCAAAGGAGGAGACGAGGATGATTTTTTCCAAAACAAAAGCAGCTTTCCTCTCTGCATCTACCTGCCGACAGGATGTTAACGCCTGCCATCCCTTTGCCCCTTAAGAGCTATCACCATTTAAGAGTTGCGGCGCGCCGCAACTCTTTTGTGTGCAGGAGATTTTTGCCGCTTGCACGGCTTGAAAAGGAGTGTAACGATGCGCGTAGCAATTGTGATGGGCAGTGACAGTGACCTGCCGGTGGTCAAGCCGGCCATTGCCATGTTGGACAAGCTGGGTGTTTCTTGGGAGGCCAGAGTGATGAGCGCCCACCGCACCCCCAAAGCCGCCTGTGAATTTGCGGAAACCGCTCGGGAACAAGGCTTTGGCGTCATCATTGGGGCGGCGGGCAAGGCCGCCCACCTGGCGGGGGTACTGGCGGCTCACACCACCCTGCCGGTGATTGGTATTCCCGTCAAATCCTCCACCTTGGACGGGTTGGATGCCCTGCTATCCACCGTTCAGATGCCCGCAGGCATTCCCGTGGCAACGGTGGCCATCGACGGTGCCCAAAACGCCGCTTTGCTGGCGGCTCAAATGCTGGCTCTTTCCGATCAGCAGCTGGCAGACCGGCTTGCCGCCTTTAAAAGAGAAATGGCCGAGGCTGTGGCGGAGAAGGATCGGAATCTACAGGATATACTCAGGGCTGAATAAGCCTTGCAAGGGATGAAAACATAACTTCATCAGGACATCCAAGGGGGGTTAAGATGTCAGATCATATCCATGAGGAGTGCGGCGTCTTCGGTATATTCGGAGACATGGAATCAGACGTGGCTCTGCAGGCCTATGTGGCCCTATATGCCCTGCAGCACAGGGGGCAGGAAAGCTGCGGCATCGCCGTCAACGACGATGGGCTGATTCGCTACCACCGGGACGTGGGCCTTGTACCGGAGGTGTTTACCCACCAGGTGCTGGACAAGCTGGGCAAAGGGAACATGGCGGTGGGCCATGTGCGGTATTCCACCGCCGAAAGCCACAACCGCACCAACGCTCAGCCTTTGGTGGTTCGCCACCGCAAGGGAACCATGGTGCTGGCCCACAACGGAAACCTCATCAACGCCGCCCAACTGCGGGAGGAGCTGGAGATGCAGGGGGCGATCTTCCACTCCACCACCGACACCGAGGTGATGAGCCATGTCATCATCCGTGCCCGGCTGGAATCCAATTCCATCGAGGAGGCCATCTGCCGTTCCATGTACCGGGTTCAGGGGGCCTATTCTCAGGTGATCATGTCCCCTCAAAAGCTGATTGCCGTGCGGGATCCCAAGGGTTTTCGGCCTTTGTGTATGGGCAGATTGGGCGAAAACGTTGTCTTTGCCTCCGAGTCCTGCGCTTTGGACGGAATAGGAGCCACCTTTGTCCGGGATATCGACCCGGGGGAGATTGTCATTGTCAACCGGGACCAAGAGGGCAGGGTGCAGATCAAAAGCGACCGTACCCACTGCGGTGAGAAGGGCAACCTCTGTGTTTTTGAGTTTGTTTACTTTGCCCGACCCGATTCGGTGGTGCAGGGGGTCACGGTGCACAACGCCCGGGTGCGGGCGGGAATGATGCTGGCCCGGGAGCATCCGGTGGAGGCGGATGTGGTCATTGGTGTACCCGACTCCGGATTGGATGCCGCCATGGGCTATGCCCGGGAATCGGGGATTCCCTACGGTCTGGGATTTATAAAAAACCGCTATGTGGGCCGCACCTTTATTCAACCCACCCAAAACCAGCGGGATGCCGCCGTGCGCATCAAGCTCAACGCCATCGAGGAAACGGTGCGGGGCAAGCGGGTGGTGATGATTGACGACTCCATTGTTCGGGGCACCACCAGCTGGCGGCTGGTCAAGCTGCTGCGGGATGCGGGAGCCACCCAAGTCCATGTGCGAATTTCGGCGCCGCCCTTCCTCCACCCCTGCTATTTCGGCACCGATATCGACAGCCGGGACAAGTTGATTGCCAACCAGCTGACGGTGGAGCAGATTGCCCAAAAAATGGGTGTGGATTCTCTGGGCTATATTTCGGTGGAAGGGGTCAACCGCATTGCCGAGGGAGCCACCTGCGGCTTCTGTGACGGCTGCTTTACCGGCCGTTATCCTCTGCCGGAGCCCAAGGCCATCCCCAAAAATAAATTTGATCAAAAAATCAGTGAAAGCCAAAGTGATAGGGAAAATGACGACTGACATCACCCGAAAGGATGATTGAAATGGAGAAAAGTTTCAGCGACAGTTACAAGGCAGCGGGAGTGGATGTCACAGCCGGGTACCGGTCTGTGGAGCTGATCAAAAAGCATGTGGCCCGCACCACCATTCCCGGGGTTCTTTCGGGGTTGGGTGGCTTTGGAGGACTCTTTGCTCCCCAGCTTTCCGGCATGCGGGAGCCGGTGCTAATTTCCGGCACCGACGGAGTGGGTACCAAGCTGCGCCTTGCCTTTTTGATGGACAAGCACGACACCATCGGCATTGACTGTGTTGCCATGTGTGTCAACGATATTATCTGCGGCGGCGGAGCTCCCCTGTTTTTTCTGGACTACATTGCCGTGGGTAAAAATGTTCCCGAGCGGGTGGAGCAGATTGTAGCGGGGGTGGCAGAGGGTTGTGTTCAGTCCGGCTGCGCCCTCATCGGCGGAGAAACCGCCGAGATGCCCGGCTTCTACGCCGAGGATGAATACGATTTGGTGGGCTTTGCCGTGGGCATTGCCGACCGGGAAAAGATCTTGGACAGCAAAAAGGTCCGGGCGGGGGACGTGATGGTGGCTCTGCCCTCCTCCGGTGTCCACTCCAACGGGTTTTCGCTGGTGCGCAAGGCATTGCGGGTGGAGGAAAAGGGCCGGCTGGAGCAGTATGTGGCGGAACTTGGTAAAACGGTGGGAGAGGAGCTGCTCACCCCCACCCAAATTTACGTCAAGCCCATTTTAGCTCTTTTGGAGCGGGTAAACCTTCATTCTTTAAGCCATATCACCGGCGGAGGCTTTTACGAGAACATCCCCCGGGCTCTGCCCAAGGGTTTAAGCGCCCGCATTGAACAGTCCAAGGTAAAAACGCCCCCCATCTTTGACCTCATCGCCAAGGAGGGGAAGATTCCCCAGCGGGATATGTTCAACACCTTTAACATGGGGGTGGGCATGTGTGCTGTGGTGGCGGAGGAAGATGCCGACACAGCGGTGGCCATCCTGAGAGAAAATGGGGTAGAGGCCTACCTCATCGGCACCGTGATGGCAGGGGATTGGGGGGTTGAGCTGGTATGACCCGCATTGCGGTTCTGGTCAGCGGGGGAGGCACCAACCTGCAAGCTCTTATCGATGCCCAGCAGCGAGGAGAAATTCCAGGCGGAGAGATTGTGCTGGTCATCTCCTCCAAGGGGGATGCCTATGCTCTGGAGCGGGCAGCCAAAGGGGGAATTGCCACAGCGGTGATCCCCCGCAAGGAGCTGGCTCCCGAGCTGTTTGACTGGATGCTTTGTGCCGAACTTTCCCGTCACAACATCGATTTGGTGGTGCTGGCAGGATTTTTGTCGGTGCTGGGTCCAAGCGTCCTGAACCGGTACAAAAATCGCATTCTCAACGTTCATCCCTCCCTCATCCCCGCCTTTTCCGGTCCGGGGATGTATGGGCTGAGGGTTCACCGAGCCGCTTTGGACCGGGGTGTTAAGGTAACAGGCGCCACCGTCCATCTGGTCAACGAGGTGGTGGACGGCGGCCGGATTTTGCTGCAAAAGGCGGTGGAGGTACAGCCGGGGGATACCCCCGAAACCCTTCAGCGCCGGGTGATGGAGCAGGCGGAGTGGGAACTGCTTCCCAAGGCGGTTGCCATGTTCTGCCGGGGAGAGCTGGAAGACATATAAGCCGAAAGGATAAGGTCCTTTCCTACATTCCAAACGATGTAACATCATTAATACAATCTGCGGGGGAATAGCTATGAGCAAAAAGCGTGCGCTGATCAGTGTTTCCGATAAAACCGGGGTGGCAGAATTTGCCCGGGGCCTTGCCAAACTGGGGTATGAGATTATTTCCACCGGCGGCACCGCCAAAGCCCTTGCCCAGGCAGGCATTGAAAATACCGAAGTAAGCCAGATTACCGGTTTTCCCGAATGTTTGGACGGCCGGGTGAAAACCCTGCATCCCATGATTCATGCAGGCATTCTGGCCATGCGGGGCAATCCCTCCCACATGGCGCAAATCCAGGAGCTGGGAGTGGTTCCCATCGATGTGGTGGCCATCAACCTCTATCCCTTTAAGGAGACCATCCTCAAAGAGGGGGTGACCTTGGAGGATGCGGTGGAAAACATCGACATTGGAGGCCCCACCATGATTCGCGCCGCCGCCAAGAACTGGCAGGACGTGGCGGTGGTGGTAGACCCTGAGGATTACCCCCGGATTCTGGAGCATCTGGAGCAGGAGGGAACCCTTTCCCGGGAGCTGAAGTTCCGGTTGGCGGCCAAGGTGTTTGAGCACACCGCCGCTTACGATGCTCTCATTGCCAATTATCTCAGGCTCCAATGCAAGGATGCCTCCCTCTTCCCGCAGCAGCTCACCTGCACCTATGAAAAGGTACAGGAAATGCGCTACGGCGAAAATCCCCATCAAAAGGCGGCTTTCTACCGGGAGGTAGGCCGGTACGACAACGCGCTGTCGGCGGCAAAGCAGCTTCACGGCAAGGAGCTGAGCTTTAACAACATCAACGACGCAAACGGTGCCCTGGATACCCTCAAGGAGTTTGGCAGTCAAAGGCCCTGCGCCGTGGCAGTCAAACACGCCAATCCCTGCGGCGTCGGGCTGGGGGACACCCTGCTGGAAGCCTATCAAAACGCCTACGAAAGCGACCCCATCTCCATTTTTGGAGGTATCGTAGCCCTTAACCGGGAGGTGGATGCCCCCACCGCCCAAAAGATGAGCGAAATTTTCTTGGAAATTATCTTAGCCCCTGCCTTCTCCGCCGAGGCGCTGGAGATTTTGACCCAGAAGAAGAACATCCGGCTGCTGGAACTGCCGGCGCTGGCCCAGCCCAACTCTTCCGCCATGTTGGATATGAAAAAGGTAGCGGGTGGTCTTTTGGTGCAGGAGCTGGACACCCAGCTGATGCCGGAAGAAGACCTTAAGGTGGTCACCAAGCGGGCTCCCACTCCCGAGGAGATGGAGCAGCTACACCTTGCGTGGAAGGTGGTCAAGCACACCAAATCCAACGCCATTGTGCTGGCCAAGGGCAACGGCACCGTAGGGGTAGGCCCGGGGCAGACCAACCGGATCACCGCTTTGGAGCTGGCGGTCAAATACGCCGGGGAAAAAGCGGCGGGCAGCGTCATGGCTTCCGATGCCTTCTTCCCCTTTAGCGACTGTGTGGAGCTGGCTGCCAAGGTGGGCATTACCGCCATCATTCAGCCGGGGGGAGCCATGCGGGACGAGGAGTCCATCAAAGCCTGTGATAAGGCGGGCATTGCCATGGTCTTTACCGGAATGCGTCACTTTAAGCACTAAGACAGGACCAGGCAACAACAGAATAAAGCCATATAGGTTGTGATATTGTGAAGATTTTGGTAGTGGGCGGGGGCGGCCGGGAACACGCCTTGGTTCGCAAACTCAAGGAAAGCCTCAAGGTAACAGAGATTCACTGCGCCCCCGGCAACGCAGGCATTGCCGCCGACGCAGTCTGCGTGGACATCAAAGCCACCGATGTAAAGGCCATGGTGGCGTATGCGGTGGAGCAGGCCTTTGATTTGGTGGTGGTAGCTCCCGACGACCCCCTCTGCCTGGGGATGGTGGATGCCTTAGAGGCTCGGGGGATTGCCGCTTTTGGGCCCAACCGCGCCGCCGCCGCCATCGAAGGCAGCAAGGTGTTTGCCAAGGAGCTGATGCAGAAATACGCAATTCCTACGGCGGCGCATCAAACCTTTGAGGAGACGTCCCGGGCGATCGCTTACATCCGGGAGCAAAACAGCTGGCCCTGTGTCATCAAGGCGGATGGTCTGGCTCTGGGAAAGGGCGTGGTCATCGCCCAGAATCTGGATGAGGCGGAGGAAGCGGTTCGCCGGATGATGGAGGACAAAATCTTTGGGGAAAGCGGCAGCCGCATTGTGGTGGAGGAGTTCCTCACCGGCCCCGAAGTGTCGGTGCTGGCCTTCTGCGATGGAAAAACGGTGGTCCCCATGGTCAGCTCCATGGATCACAAGCGGGCCTATGACAACAACCAAGGCCCCAACACCGGGGGGATGGGCGCCATAGCTCCCAACCCCCATTACACCTCGGAAATGGCAGAGCGCTGTATGGGGGAGATTTTTCTCCCCACCGTACAGGCCATGGCGCAGGAGGGCCGGCCGTTTCGAGGGTGCCTGTACTTTGGCCTGATGCTCACCTCGGCAGGCCCCAAGGTGATCGAGTACAACTGCCGCTTTGGGGACCCGGAAACTCAGGTGGTGCTGCCTCTGCTGGAGTCTGACCTGTTGGACATTATGCTGGCTACCCGCAACGGCACCCTGGCCGACACCCCTGTGGTGTGGAAGCAAGGGGCCGCCGCCTGTGTGGTGCTGGCAAGTGGCGGATACCCCGGCTCCTATCCGGTGGGCGTTGCCATTCAGGGTCTGGAAGAAAACGGGCAGGTGGCCCAATCTGATGCCGTTATTTACCATGCAGGCACCCGCAAAGCCGGAACTTCCTTTGTGACGGCGGGGGGACGGGTCATGGGAGTTACCGCCGTGGGAGCCACCTTGGAGGATGCCCTGCAAACGGCCTATCAAGCTGCCCAAACCATTTCCTTTTCTGGTATGCACTACCGCAGGGATATCGGCAGATATTAATCCCGGCGGCGGGGAACTGGATCCTCTGAAATGCCGGCTACATCACAAAGAATACAAAATGCAAATACAGGAGCGCTTTCTTTTTTCCTGCTTAATCTTTGACAAATGAGCAAAATCGTGGCAGGATAATAGGAAGCGCTTTGCGCTGTATTGCACTACAACTTATTTTTCTTTTTTTAATTTGAAGGAGGTAACCCTTTGTCCCTGGAAGCAAGACTGGAGCCGATTCTGGAGCAGGTACAAAAACCAGCCCGGTATATCGGCGGGGAACTGAACAGCGTCGTCAAGGATCCGGACAAGGTTTCGGTTCGCTTTGCGCTTTGTTTTCCCGATTTGTACGAGATCGGCATGTCCCATCTGGGGATGAAGATTCTCTACTCCATCAAAAACAAGCGGGAGGACATTTGGTGCGAGCGGGTATTTGCTCCCGCTGCCGATATGGAAGCCAAAATGCGGGAGCATCAAATCCCCCTGTACGGTCTGGAAAGCCTGGAGCCCATTGCCGATTTTGACTTGATCGGATTTTCTTTACAATATGAACTTTGCTATACGACCCTACTCAACATGTTGGATTTGGCAGGGCTACCGGTGCGCAGCAGCGACCGGAAGAACCTGACCCCCATCGTGATGGCGGGTGGCCCCTGCACCTGCAATCCGGAGCCTTTGGCCGACTTTGTGGACCTCTTTGTGTTGGGAGAGGGGGAGGAAGTCAACCTGGAGCTGATTGACCTCTACCAGCAGGCCAAGCAGGAACAGTGGTCCAAGGAGGAATACCTGCGCTGGGCAGCGCAGATTCCCGGGGTTTATGTGCCTTCCCTCTACCAGGTGACTTATGGGGAGGACGGCACCATCCGGGAAATTGCATCCCAAGAGGGCGCTCCCGCTAAGGTGACCAAGCGGATCATCCGGGAGCTGGATCAGGTGGAATTCCCCGAACGCT
Source organism: Oscillospiraceae bacterium (assembly GCA_050950205.1). GTDB lineage: Bacteria > Bacillota > Clostridia > Oscillospirales > Ruminococcaceae > WRAV01. The sequence goes on along the minus strand of JBMNHF010000007.1, from coordinate 202,622 downwards.
TTGTGGTGCCCTTTATCGATATTGTCCACGACCGCTCCATGCTGGAGGTTCAGCGGGGCTGTATTCGGGGCTGCCGCTTTTGTCAGGCGGGGTTCATCTACCGCCCCATCCGGGATAAACGCCCCGAAACCCTAAACCGGGACGCCCTCAACCTTTCCCGCACCAGCGGCTACGACGAAGTGTCCCTCACCAGCCTTTCCACCAGCGACTATGAAGGGTTGGAAGATCTTTTGGATCAAATGCTTCCCTGGACGCAGGAGCGGCAGATCAACATTGCTTTGCCCTCTTTGCGCATCGACAACTGCTCCGAAAAACTGATGGCCCAAATCGCCAAGGTGCGGAAAAGCGGCCTTACGTTTGCCCCGGAAGCAGGCACCCAGCGCCTGCGGGACGCCATCAACAAAAACCTTTCCGAAGAAGAAATTCTCTCCACCTGCCGGGCGGCCTTCCGCAGCGGGTACACCGCCGTCAAGCTATACTTTATGATTGGCCTGCCCACCGAAACCATGGAGGATGTAGCGGGCATTGCCGATCTTGCCCAAAAGGTGGTGGACACCTTCTATCAGATGCCGGAAAAGCCCAAGGGCAAGGGGGTACAGGTGACGGTCAGCGTCTCCTGCTTTGTGCCCAAGCCTTACACGCCCTTTGAGTTTGAACCCCAGGATACGCCGGAGCAGCTGCGGGAAAAACAAAAGCATCTTCTTGCCCATGTCCGCAGCCGAAAGATTTCCGTCAAATACCACGACAGCGAGACCAGCGTGCTGGAAGCGGCTCTGGCCCGGGGCGACCGGCGGCTGGGTGCGGTGCTGGAATCCGCTTGGCGGGCGGGCAGCCGCCTGGACGGGTGGGGGGAGCACTTTTCCATGGAGCGTTGGACACAAGCCTTTGCGCAGCAGGGGCTGGATCCCGGGTTTTATGCTCATCGCCGCCGGGACTATCAGGAGATTGCTCCCTGGTCTCATCTGGATTATGGGGTATCTCGGCGCTTTTTGATCGCCGAAAACAAAAAGGCTTGGGAAAGCGCCGTCACCCCGCACTGCCGGGAGCGCTGCTCCGGCTGCGGGGCCGCTGCCCTCTACTCCAACGGGGAGGTGAAAAAGCCATGCAAGAAGTCATGATTCCGGTGCGGATGTTCTTTTCCAAAACAGGCCGGGCAAAATACATCTCCCATCTGGACACCATGCGCACCTTTACCCGGGCCTTTCGCAGAACCTCCCTTCCCTTGTGGTATACCCAAGGGTTTAACCCTCATCTGTATATGACCTTTCCTCTGCCCTTGGCCTTGGGGGTAGAAAGCCTGCGGGAAGTGGTGGATTTCCGCCTTGTTGAGGAAATGGATTTTCAGCAGGTGGCCGAAGAGATGGCTGCCGTTTTGCCCCCCGGCTTTGAAGTGGTGGAGGTAAACCCTCCGGTGATGCCGGCTTCCGCCATTGCCTGGGCGGAATACGAGATTCGCCTTGCCTATCCCGAGGAGGAGCGGGAGGCCATGCTCTTTGCCCTGAAGGGGCTGTTTGCAAAGCCTTCCATCGAGGTGATTAAAAAAAGCAAAAAGGGTGAAGTGCTCACCGATATTCGGCCCCACACCACACTGCTGGACTGCAAGGTGGACGAAAACGGCCTGTGGATGTGGGTGGGGCTGGCGGCGGGCAGCACCTTAAATATTTCACCTTTTCTATTGTTAAAAGCCTTTGAAGAGGATACCCGCCCTGCCGATTCGGTAAAAATTTTGCGCACCGCCATTTTGGATTCTCACCGCAAACCCTTTGTCTAACGGGCAAAAAACAGAAAATATTGGAGAAAAAGGCTTGCAACCGAAGCGTTGTTGTGCTATACTATTGCAGCATGTGATCGAAACCAGTGGTTTTTCCTGTTTTGATTGCTATTCGGACAGTCCTCTGCCGCCGACGGCATGAATGTCCTTACGAAGGAGGAGCATTAATATGGATGCTTTGAAACTGATTGCGCAGGACTCCCTGAAGAGCGAGGTCCCGCAGGTCAACGTCGGAGATACCGTTCGGGTACACGTTCGCATCAAAGAAGGCGAGCGGCAGAGAATCCAAATCTTTGAAGGCACTGTCATTGCCAAAAAGCACGGCGGCGTAGCCGAGACCTTTACCGTGCGGCGTGTGTCCCATGGCGTGGGTGTGGAAAGGGTTTTCCCTCTGCATTCTCCCACCGTGGCACAAGTCGAGACCATCCGCAAGGGTCGTGTCCGCAGAGGCAAGCTCTACTATCTGCGGGGCAGAGTTGGCAAGGCTGCCAAAGTCAAGGAGCAGATTCGCTAACAAGAGAGAAAAGGGGCTTTCACACAAAGCTCCTTTTTGCTATTATGTAATAGATGCAAAGCAGAGCGGTCACCGCTCTGCCTCAGCGCAAAATACCACTTTTTTTACCAGCGACGGGCTGCTCTTTGCATAGCAGAGAGGCATATCAGCAACACTCCTAGGGAGGCGAGCGTTCGTGTACGAGGATTACGAGCCCCGGGAAGAATTGCCCCGGGCTCTTTTGCGAGAGGTGTACGACTGGGTAGAGGCCGGTATGATGGCAGTGGTTTGTGTGGTGCTGCTGTTCACCTTTGTGGTGCGGCTGGCGGGAGTGGAAGGGGATTCCATGCTCCCCACCCTGCACCACCACGACAGATTGCTGATCACCCGCCTTGCCATGCCCGCCCGTCAGGGGGATATTGTGGTGGTCACCAAGCCCACCAGCAGGGGAGAGCCCCTCATCAAACGGGTGATCGCCACCGAAGGTCAGATGGTATACATCGACTTTTCCTCCCAAACGGTGATGGTGGACGGCAAAAAGCTGGAAGAGCCCTACATTGCCGAGCCCACCGCTCTTCGCTACGATATGGAGTTCCCCCAAAAGGTGCCGGAAGGCTGCGTGTTTATCATGGGGGATAACCGCAACAACTCCTGGGACAGCCGGGACTGGGAGGTTGGCATGGTGGACGAGCGATATATTTTGGGCAAAGTCATTTACCGAGTGTTACCCTACGATCAGATGGGTAAGCCAAGTTAGATACGGAGGTTCATCATTGAAGGAAAGAAATAGCGGGAAGCTTCGCAGGTCCAGCGGGAAGCCCAACAGGCCGCCCAACAGACCCGGCGGGCAACTCAACGGGCCTGGGGAACACTTGCATATTCAGTGGTTTCCCGGCCACATGGCAAAAACCCGCCGAATGATACGGGAAAATCTGCGGCTGGTGGATTTGGTTGCGGAACTGCGAGATGCCCGAGTTCCCTATGCCAGCGCCAACCCGGAAATTAAGAAGCTGTTGGGGAGCAAAAAGCGCATCATCATCCTCAACAAAAGCGATATGGCCGACCCTGCTGCCACCAAAGCGTGGCTGGAGCATTTTGAAAAGCAACAAATCGCCGCTTTGGCGATGGACTGCCGCAGCGGCAAAGGAGTGGGGCGTTTTGTCCCTGCGGTGGAAAAGCTGCTTTTGGAAGAGTTGACCCGCCGCCGCACCAAGGGAATGGTGGGGCGGCCCCTGCGGGTGATGGTGGTAGGAGTGCCCAATGTGGGTAAATCCTCCTTTATCAACCGGATGGCCTCCTCCAAGCGCACCAAGGTGGAGGATCGCCCCGGAGTCACCCGAGGCAAACAGTGGGTCAAGCTGAGCGACGGCATGGAGCTTTTGGATATGCCGGGGGTTCTCTGGCCAAAGTTTGAGGACCCGGTGGTGGGAGAACATCTGGCCTTTACCGGTGCCGTTCGGGACCAGATTATGGATACCGAGGCGCTGGCCTCTCGCCTGCTGGAGCGACTGGCTGTCCACTACCCCGCCCTGCTGGTGGCAAGGTATTCCCTCAGTTCGGAGGAGATGGCCCAGCAGCCGGGCCACGTTTTGCTTTCCCTCATTGGCCAAAAGCGGGGAATGTTGCTGCCCGGAGGAGAAATCAACACCGAGCGGGCCTCTATTGCGGTGCTGGATGAATTTCGGGGGGGACAGATCGGCAAAATCACCCTGGAACTTCCCAAGGCCGAAGCGTAAGGGGAAACCTGTACAACCACAAAACCATAACGACATTTTTGTATTTGCAGGAGGTTCCCATGAGCTTGTTTGCATACGACCAGTCCGTCCGGGAGGAGGGGTACCCCATTCTTTGCGGAGTGGACGAGGCGGGCCGGGGCCCTCTGGCGGGGCCGGTGTACGCGGCGGCGGTGATTTTACCCCCTCAGGTGGATCTGCCACAGCTGCGGGACTCCAAAAAGCTCACCCCCAAAAAACGGGATCAACTCTTTGACCAAATCCGGGAAATCGCCACCGCGTGGTGTATTGCCGACGCTTCGGTGGAGGAAATTGAAGCGCTGAATATTCTGCAAGCAGCCATGCTGGCCATGAAGCGGGCGGTAGAGGGGCTTGCCGTCCCACCTGATTTGGTGCTGGTGGATGGCAATCAGCTCCCCGGCACCGGAATAAAGGAGCGATTGGTGGTGGGAGGGGACGACACCTCCGCCTGCATTGCAGCAGCCTCCATTCTGGCCAAGGTGGCAAGGGACCGCAAGATGCTGGAACTGGACACCGCTTACCCCGGTTATGAGTTTGGAAAACACAAGGGCTATCCCACCAAGCTCCACTACCAAAAACTAAAGGAGCTTGGCAGTTGCCCTGTTCACCGGGAGAGCTTTTTGAGGAAATGGAGGCGCAAGCAGAGTGAAGCAACGTGACATGGGACGTTTGGGGGAAGAGCTGGCTGCCGAGATTCTGGAACAAAAGGGCTATACGGTGGTGGCCAAAAATGTACATAGCATCTACGGGGAAGTGGACCTCATTGCAACTGGAGACGGCTATATCTGCTTTATTGAAGTGAGAACCCGCCGCCGGGGTGCTGTGGTTTCCCCCGAGGAGTCCATCACTCCCGCCAAACGAAGAAAGATTATCCTCACCTCCCTGCTGTATCTGCAAAATCATCCTTACGACCTGCAGCCCCGCTTTGATGTGTTTGCAGTGGAAACCGACGGGGAGCGGGCGGTTTCCTATCAGCATTGGAAGGGAGTTTTTGAAGGTGGGAACGACTACTGAATACCGACTTTTGGACCTTCACTGCGACACCGTCACCCGCTGCTTGGAAGAAGGCTGGAATCTGGACCACCCGGATTTGCATTTGAGCCTTTCGCGATTGCCAAAATCTATAAAGCTTTGCCAGGCGGCGGCGATATATATACCGGATAAGTACCGGGGCAAAGAAGCCCAGGATTACTTTACCCGGGCATACCACCTTTACCGGGCGGAGTGTACCTGCAAACAACACGATCTTCTACCCTTGCAGGCCTTTCACGCTTTGCCGGAAGCTCAGACTACCTTCTTTCTCACGGTGGAGGGGGGAGCTGCCCTGGGGGGCGACCTTGCCTGGGTGGATAAGCTTTGGGAGCTGGGCGTGCGGATGATGACCCTTACCTGGAACGGCGCCAACGAGATAGCGGGAGGAGCCATCTCCGGGGGCGGCTTTACCCCCTTTGGACGTCAGGTGGTGGCCCGCATGGAGGAGCTGGGGATGGCGGTGGATGTCTCCCATCTCAGCGACGAAGGTTTTTGGCAACTTTGCGAATTTGCCACCGCACCCTTTTGCGCCAGTCACTCCAATGCCCGGGCGCTGTGCGGTCATCCCCGCAACTTAACCGATGAGATGCTCCAAGAGATCATCCGCCGGGGGGGTGTGGTGGGGATCAACTACTGCCGTACCTTCCTCACACCCGAGGGAAAGGGCGCCAACATCAACGCAGTGGTGCGCCACATTCACCATATGTTAGATCTGGGGGGCGAAGATGCCGTGGCCTTGGGTTCTGACTTCGACGGCACCGATCTTCCCGACGATCTGCAGGGGGTACAGGATTTGGAACCCCTCATCCAAGCGCTGATCCAATCCGGCCTTTCCGATAAAATTGTGGGCAAACTCTTATTTGAAAATGCTTGGACGTATCTGAAAGGCTTGCAAAAATAGGGGAGGAACTATGATGAATTACCGCAGTACCAGAGACAATTCTGTGGCCGTGGGTTCTGCTCACGCCATTGCCCGGGGCATTTCTCCCGACGGAGGGCTTTATCTGCCCGAGGCTTTGCCCCGCCTTACGTTAAAGGATCTGGAAGCCATGCTAGACATGGACTACCGCAGCCGGGCCTGCCGGATTTTGGAAGGCTTTCTCACCGACTTTACTCCGGCGGAAATTCGGGAAAGTGTGGAGGGGGCCTACGGCGACCAGTGGGATAATCCCAAAATTGCACCCCTTGCTCACCTTTCGCCCCATGTCTATATGCTGGAGCTGTGGCATGGCCCCACCTGTGCCTTTAAGGATGTGGCTTTGCAGCTGCTGCCCCGCCTGCTGACCAAGGCAGCGCAAAAGACGGCAGGAGGAAAAACCATCGACATTCTGGTGGCCACCTCGGGGGATACGGGCAAAGCGGCTCTGGAAGGCTTTGCCGACGTGCCCGGCACCAGCATCACCGTCTTCTACCCTCAGGAAGGGGTCAGCCAGGTGCAAAAGCTGCAGATGACCACCCAACAAGGGGGAAATGTCCAAGTCTGCGGCGTGTACGGCAATTTTGACGACACCCAAACCGCCGTCAAACAGATTTTTACCGACCCGGAGCTGAAGGAAGCCCTTGCGGTTCAAAACCGCATGTTTTCCAGCGCCAACTCCATCAACTGGGGGCGGCTGGTGCCTCAGATTGTGTATTACATCAGCGCCTACTGCGAGATGGTGGCCGCCGAGGAAATTGAGCTGGGCGGAACAATCAACATCGCCGTGCCCACCGGAAACTTTGGCAATATTCTGGCGGCCTATTACGCCAAAGAGATGGGGCTGCCGGTGCACAAGCTGATCTGCGCCTCCAACCTCAACAAGGTGCTGGCCGATTTTATCAACACCGGCATCTACGACCGGCGCCGGGAATTTATCACCACTTCCTCTCCCTCCATGGATATTCTCATTTCCAGCAATTTGGAGCGACTGCTCCACGCTCTGACGGGAGCCGACGACTCTGCGGTACGCACCATGATGCATCAGCTTTCCACCCAAGGGGTTTATGAGGTACCCCAAGAAGTGAAAGAAACTCTGCGGACCGAGTTTTTTGGCGGCTTCTGCAATGAAGAGGACACCGCCGCCACCATTCGGGATACCTTTGAGCGCTATTCCTACCTGATGGACACCCACACGGCGGTTGCTTACAAGGTGTATCGGGATTATGTAACCCAAACCGGGGATGATACCAAAACAGTGATTGCCTCCACCGCTAACCCTTACAAGTTTGCGGGAAGCATCTTGTCCGCCCTGACCGGAAAGCCGGCGCAGGAGGATGAATTTGCCCAACTGGAGGAGCTGGAGCAGCTGACCGGTGTGCCCATTCCCGAACCCATCGGCGGTTTGAGTCAAAAGCCGGTGCGCTTTACCAAAACCTGCCAGCGGGAGGAAATTCGCGCCGCCGCCCGGGAACTGCTGGGCATTTAACGAACGACTTCCCACTCTTTGCAACTAAAAAAGAAGCCCGCCCGGCTCAGGGGAGAACCGGGCGGTTGGAGAGCTTCTATGCTTACGCGAGGAAGATTCCCCAGCGAGTGGGGCAGGTTAAGGCCGAAAGGTGTTGCAAACGGTGTCCTCGGAAGAGGTGGCAAACTGAGGCCCTACCTTGACCTCCTTGGCACTGCAACTGTCGTTCGGTTCATGATAAGCACAATTGGTTACATTGCAGACAATGTTGTTTTTATAGTTCTGGGCATTTTGCTGCTGTTTCTGATTGGATTGGGTATTCATGATGCTCACTCCTACTCTAGAATATGGGTGCATCTTTAGGATGTGTTGCCTGTAAAAAATGATACCTGACAGTATTTGGAATATCAACGATTTGTTTGAACAAATCGGCAAAAGAGGTGAGTTATGGCGATCTATGCCATTGGGGACCTGCATTTATCGGTGGCGGCAAAAAAGCCTATGGATATTTTTAGCGGATGGGATAACCATGCCGATAAGCTCCAGGAAAACTGGAACAAAAAAATTAAAGCGGATGACACGGTGATTTTGGCGGGGGACACTTCCTGGGGGATGAGTCTGCCCCAAGCGGTTCCCGACTTTCGCTTAATTCACAATCTGCCGGGTCAAAAGATTATTCTCAAGGGCAACCACGATTACTGGTGGTCCTCTCTGACCAAGATGAATACAGTGCTGGAAGAGCACGGTCTTACCAGTATTCGGTTTCTGCACAACAACAGCTATTTTGTAGAGGGACTGCACCTTTGTGGTTCCCGGGGCTGGATTTTTGAAAGCGGCCAACCCCATGACGAGAAAATCATCCGCCGGGAAGCTCTGCGCATCGAAGCATCTTTAAAAAGCAGGGGTTCTCAGCCGGGAGAAACGGTTTTGTTTCTCCACTACCCCCCTATGTTTGCCGGACAGACATTGGAACCCTTTTTGGAGATCATGCACCGGTACGGCGTTCGCCGCTGTTACTATGGGCATATCCACGGTCCGGCCCACAAATACGCCATACAGGGCAAGGTGCGGGGCATCGATTTTTATATGATCTCATCGGATTATATCGAATTTGATCCCATCCGCATTGGTTGATGGCTTCTTCCCCAGATTGCCAGCATAAATGCCCTCAAAGCAGGGCATATTCCACCGATGTTGGAGTCTTTGCGATAATTTCTTATTTTACCGATGATTTTTTGCAATATTTATGCTACAATAACTTGGTTATAGTCCCAAAGGGCAGGCCGAAGAGCCGCCGCTATATACAGGAGGTTGAAACATGAGCATCACGTCCAACCAGAAGACGGCTGCCAACACAGTGGAGCTGGAAATCGCAGTATCTGCCGAAGAGCTAAAAGCAGCTACCGACAGAGTATTTCACCGCAGAGTGAAAAGTATTACCGTACCAGGGTTCCGAAAGGGAAAAGCCCCCCGTTCCATCATTGAAAAAATGTACGGGGAAGGCATATTCCTGGAAGAGGCGGTCAATGATCTTTATCCCAAGGCTTATCGCGAAGCCATTGAGGAAGCAAATATTGAGCCTGTGGCTCAGGCGGATATTGAGCTTCTGGATGTGGATAAGGAAAAAGGCTTTACCTTTAAAGCCATTGTCACAGTCAAACCGGAAATCGAGCTGGGCCAATACAAGGGTCTTGCTGCCGAAAAGACCATCTATCCGGTGGAAGAAGGGGATATCGAAGCGGAGCTGCATCGCCAGCGGCAGCGGGGAGCCAGAATCATCACGGTAGAAGGCCGCCCTGCCCAGAACGGCGACATTGCCGTCATCGACTTCGAAGGCTTTACCGACGGCGTTCCCTTTGCAGGCGGCAAGGGCGAGGGCCACAACCTGGAGCTGGGAAGCCGCTCCTTTATCGATGGCTTTGAGGAGCAAATCGTAGGCCACAACATAGGGGATGAGTTTGATGTCAATGTCACCTTCCCCGAAGAGTACCATGCCGAAGAGCTAAAGGGCAAGCCCGCTGTCTTTAAGGTAAAGCTTCACGAGCTGAAAGAAAAGCAGCTTCCCGAGCTGGATGACGAGTTTGCCAAGGATGTCAGCGAGTTTGACACCCTGGATGAGCTGCGGGAGGATATCCGCAAGCGGTACACCGAAACCCGGCAACAGCGCAGCATCGACGAGCTGGAAACCCGCCTGCTGGATCAGATCATCGATGGGGTCAAAGGCGAGATTCCCGAAGTGATGTACGACAATAAAGTAGAAGAAATGGTTCGGGATTTTGGCTATCGCCTGCAGGCGCAGGGGATGAACCTGGATCTCTATCTCCAGTACAGCGGCATGGATGAGAAGTCCTTCCGCGAAGGCTTCCGGGAACAGGCGGAGCGTCAGGTTAAGATGCGCCTTGCTCTGGAAACCATTGCCGCCAAGGAAAACCTGGTGCCCACCGCCGAGGAAATCCAGGCAGAATACGAGCGGCTTGCCATTAAGTATGGCATGGAGGTGGATCAGCTAAAGGGAATGCTGACCGAAAAGGATATCGCCTCCGACCTTTCCTGCACCAAGGCCATTGATTTGGTAAGGGAAAGCGCAGTGGTCACCGAGGTGATGGAAGAAAAGGTTTCCAAGAAGGATGCCGGCAAGGAAGAAAAACCCAAGAAGAAGCCCGCCAAAAAAGCGGCATCCACCAAGAAAGCAGAAAAGTCTGCGGAGCAGGCTTCGGAAGAGACCGCTCAGGAACAGGAGGAATAAGCCCCTGCTCCTGCCGCGGAAGATAAATTGGAGCGCGGCCCTACATTCTCCACGCTCCCAAGGAGGTAATACTATGGCACTGGTACCAATGGTAGTAGAACAAACCAACCGGGGAGAGCGGAGCTACGATATTTACTCCCGCTTACTCAACGACCGCATCGTCATGCTCTGCGACGAGGTCAACGACGTTACCGCCAGTCTGGTGGTGGCCCAGCTGCTCTATCTGGAGGGAATGGACCCCGAAAAGGACATCAACCTCTATATCAACAGTCCCGGCGGCTCCATCACGGCAGGTATGGCAATCTACGATACCATGCAGTATCTCAAATGCGATGTCTCCACCATCTGCATCGGCATGGCGGCATCCATGGGAGCGTTTTTGCTGTCGGCAGGGGCCAAGGGCAAGCGGATGGCCACCGCCCACGCAGAAATTATGATTCATCAGCCCCTGGGAGGTACCCGGGGTCAGGCGTCGGATATTAAAATCCACGCCGAGCGAATTATCCGTACCCGCAACACCCTCAACCGCCTGATGGCCCAGCATACCGGTCAGCCTTTGGAGGTAATCGAACGGGATACCGACAGAGACTATTTTATGGATGCTAAAGAGGCTTTGAATTACGGCATTATTGACAAAGTGTTGGAGAAGCGGTAAGATAATGTCCCAGGTATTTTTCAAATTGCCTGGTAGCAATTTTTGATTTTTGCATACACTTTAATAGAAGTGTATTTGCGTATTCATCCCGAAAGGATTTTTGCCATGTCTAAAACCATCGACAACCGCGTTCTTCGCTGCTCTTTTTGCGGAAAAATGCAGGACGAAGTAGGCCGCATGATTGCAGGCCCCGGCGTTTGCATCTGCGATGAATGCATCGAGCTGTGCCAGAGCGTACTGGACGGTGAGGACCCCTACGAATCGCAGCGTCCCAACCGGCAGTCCCCCAAGCAGACCGGGGTGTCTATTCTGCAACCCAAGGAAATGAAAAAAATTCTAGATCAATATGTGATTGGGCAGGACAAGGCAAAAAAGACGCTCTCCATCGCAGTTTACAACCATTATAAACGGATTTTCTCCGAGGATGAGGGAGAGGTGGAACTGCAAAAGAGCAACGTGCTTTTGCTGGGTCCCACTGGCGTGGGAAAAACCATGCTGGCCCAAACTCTGGCCAAAGTGCTGGGCGTGCCCTTTGCCATTGCCGACGCCACCACCCTCACCGAAGCGGGATATGTGGGCGAGGATGTGGAAAACATCCTGCTGCGCTTAATTCAGGCTGCTGACTTCGATATCGAGCGGGCCGAACGGGGCATTATCTATGTGGACGAAATTGATAAAATCGCCCGCAAAAGCGAGAATGTCTCCATCACCCGGGATGTTTCCGGCGAGGGAGTACAGCAGGCCCTGCTGAAGATTTTGGAGGGCACCATATCCAACGTGCCACCCAACGGAGGGCGCAAGCATCCCAACCAGGAGTTTATCCGCATCGATACCTCCAACATTCTGTTTATCTGCGGCGGTGCCTTCGAGGGCATTGAGAAGATTGTGGAAAAGCGGATGCACACCACCACCCTAGGCTTTGGGGCCACCTTTACCGATAAAAAGGATAAGGAGATCAACGCCCTGCTATCCAATGTGGAGCCTCATGATCTGGTCAAGTATGGGTTGATTCCCGAACTGGTGGGCCGTATTCCCGTCATTACCACCCTCAACTCCTTGGACGAGGGACAGCTGGTGCAGATTCTCACCCAGCCCAAAAACGCCATCGTCAAGCAATACCAGCGCCTGTTGGCCATGGACGGCGTAGAGCTTACCTTTGAGCAGGAGGCGTTGGAGGAGATTGCCCGCATTGCCATTGCGCGGGGAACCGGAGCCCGGGGACTTCGCTCCATTATGGAGGATGTGTTGGAGGATGTGATGTACAACACGCCTTCCGACCACACCATCGAAGCGGTGAAAATTACCCGGGATACGGTGCTGAAGTTGGAAAGTCCCATCGTCATCACAAATCCCGAGCGCAAACCCAAACCCCTAAAGCTCACCGCTGCACCCAGCAAGAAGAGCAGGACCAGAACCACCAAACCCTCCGCGTGACAGTGATGCACGCTTTAAGAAGCCGCTGCCAAGCGGCTTCTTATTATACCCAATCAATAAAAATGGGCACGTTTATACCCTCTGTTGTCATCACGGGGCGGTAACAATTACCCCTTGGGATGAAGGAAAGGAGGCTGCGAAGGATGGAAAACATAGTAATCAACGCCTCCAAGGGACTGATTTTGCGAAAGGGCAGAGCCCTGATTTTACAGCGCTCCCCTTACGACCCCACCTTTGCCGGCACCTGGGAGTTTCCCGGAGGAAAGCTGGAATTCGGTGAAAAGCTGGAGGATTGCCTGCGCCGGGAAATTTGGGAGGAGACCCACCTCCAGGTGGAGGTGGAGCGTCTGCTTTACGCCAACACCTTTCTCACCCACCCTTGGCGGCAGGTGGTGGTGGTCACCTACTTGTGCAGGGCGGATCAGGGGGAAGTGCGCCTTTCGGAGGAGCACACCCAGTATCTTTGGGCAACAGGGCAGGAGCTGCAGGAGCGTCTGCCCGAAAAGATTCTGGAAGAGCTACAGCAAAAGAACGTGTTTGCCCTGCTGGATTAAAAGGTGTTTGCATCTCATGGGGCAATCGGGGGGAACCTTATCTCAATAAAAAAAGGCCTGAGGACCGTTTTGGTGTTCTCAGGCTTTTGTGTATCAAACTGGGCTTTACAGATCGGCTAGGTCTGCGTGTTTTTTGATGGCCTCAAAGGTGTCTTGGCTAATCACGTGTTCGATCTTACAGGCATCGGCGGATGCGGTCTCGTGGTCCACTCCCAGACTGACAAAGAACTTTGTCAGCAGAATATGGCGCTCGTAGGTTTGCTCCGCAACTTGGCGGCCGCTGTTTGTCAAGGACAAAAAGCCGTCGTCATCCACGGTAATGTAGCCGTCCTTTTTCAGCAGGCCAACTGCCCGGCTGACACTGGGTTTACTGTACCCCATATAGTCGGCCACATCAACGGCCCGCACCGCCGGCATTCTATTGGATAAAATAAATATAGTTTCCAGGTACATTTCCCCCGATTCCTGCAAAGCCATGGCAACCTCCCAATGCGCACCGATCTGATGAAATCCAATAAAAACAATATGCAACAATTGTTTTATTTTATCATAACATGACCACAAAATAAAAACAAGATTTTAAGTATTGACAAACAAACCACAATCCAGTACTATATACGTAGTTAGCATACCCTAACTCTCTTTTCCCAAAGTGTTAACCTTCACTAACAAAAAATAAGTATGAGGAAGGATAAGCTGTGATGCCGTTAACCATTGCCAACGTAGGCGAAGAAAACATCATCAAAAAAATCGGCGGAAAACCGGAAGTGAAAAAGCATCTGGAAAACCTTGGGTTTGTGGCCGGGGGGAACATCACCATCATTTCCACTTTGGGTGGCAATTTAATTGTCAATGTCAAAGATTCCCGGGTGGCGATCAGCAGGGAAATGGCGCAAAAAATTATGGTGTAAAGGTGCAGCTTGCAAACACGCTCCTTGAGTTTTAATCATACGTGAGTTTTAATAGAGGAGGAACAATGGAATGAATACACTGAAGCAGGCCAAGATCGGCGAAACCGTCAGAGTTAAAAAACTTCACGGAGAGGGAGCGATCAAACGCCGGATTATGGATATGGGAATCACCAAAGGCGTGGAGGTATATATCCGCAAAGTGGCTCCTCTGGGAGATCCCCTGGAAGTGACGGTGCGCGGCTACGAGCTTTCCATCCGCAAGGCAGATGCCGATATGATCGAAATTGAATAGTTACACCCGTTCCATACAAAGCAAAACCAGAACCTTGATGGACATTTGACTTTTAACATTGAGGTAAATCTTTACCTATGCGGTGCAGTTAGCGATGGCTAACCCAGAAAGAAAGAGAGGTAATCTGAGGATGAATGTGCGCATTGCCCTTGCAGGCAACCCCAACAGTGGAAAAACCACCTTGTTTAATGCTCTGACCGGCTCCAACCAGTTTGTAGGGAACTGGCCGGGGGTGACGGTAGAAAAAAAAGAGGGCAAACTAAAAAGACACAGCGATGTGATCATCACCGACCTGCCCGGCATCTATTCCCTTTCTCCCTATACCCTAGAAGAGGTGGTGGCCAGAAACTATCTCATTGGGGAGCGTCCCGACGCCATTCTCAACATTGTGGACGGCACCAACCTGGAGCGCAACCTTTACCTCACCACCCAGTTGACCGAGCTGGGCATTCCCGTTGTCATCGCCATCAACATGATGGATATTGTGCAGAAAAACGGGGACAAAATTGATATCGAAGAACTTTCCCGCCAGCTGGGCTGTCCCATTGTCAAGATTTCCGCCCTAAAAGGCACCGGAATTCAGGAGGCGGCACAAGCGGCCGTACAGGCGGCCAAAAACGGAAAACCCGTTCCGGCGCACACCTTCTCCGGTACGGTAGAACATGCCCTGGCCCACATCGAGGAAGCCGCCGTTCACCACCTGCCCGCCGAACAGCAGCGCTGGTATGCCATCAAGATTTTTGAGCGGGACGAAAAGGTGCTGGAGCAGCTTGATCTGGACGAAAAAATTCTGGCCCACTTGGAAGAGGATATCCAGGCGGTAGAAGAAACGCTGGACGATGATTCGGAAAGCATCATCACCAATGAGCGGTATATCTACATCTCCTCTCTGCTCAAGAGCTGCTACAAGAAAAAGAATGCCGGCAAACTGACCACCTCGGATAAAATCGACAAGGTGGTGACCAACCGCTGGGCTGCGCTGCCTATTTTTGCAGTGGTTATGTTCCTGGTGTATTACCTTGCCATTTCCACCGTGGGCACCTGGGCTACCGACTGGGTCAACGACGGAGTGTTTGGAGAGGGATTCCACCTCTTTGGCATCGGTTCCAGCTCCTACGGGGAAGCGGTGGAGGAATATGCCCTGCCCGGCGCCATGGTAGAAGCCTTTGAGGGTGCAGCCCAAGAAGCAGGCCTGGAGCCGGACGAGGCTCAGGATTTGACGGTGACCGCCTATTTGTACGATGAGGAAGGCCAGGTGGTAGCCGAAGCCGGCGTTGACTATGCAGGCTACATAGAAGCCTCTGCTTGGGAAGAGCCGGATCCTGCCGATTTTGGCATCTGGGTTCCCAGCATCCCTGTGACGGTCAGTGGCTGGATGGAACATGCCGGCACCGCAGATTGGCTGCAAGGCCTTGTGCTGGACGGCATCATCGGCGGCGTTGGCGCAGTTCTGGGCTTTGTGCCTCAGATGCTGGTGCTGTTTTTGCTTCTCGCCTTTTTGGAAGGCTGCGGCTACATGGCGCGGATTGCCTTTATCATGGACCGCATCTTCCGCCGGTTTGGTCTTTCGGGCAAATCCTTTATCCCCATGCTCATCGGCACCGGATGTGGTGTGCCCGGAATCATGGCCTCCCGCACCATTGAAAACGAGCGGGATCGCCGCATGACCATCATCACCACCACTTTTATTCCCTGCGGTGCCAAACTGCCCATCATCGCCCTGATTGCAGGCGCTCTGTTTGGAAAAGCTTGGTGGGTTGCTCCCAGCGCCTACTTTATCGGAATTGCCGCCATTGTTGTATCGGGTATCATTCTCAAAAAGACCTCGCTCTTTGCGGGAGATCCCGCCCCCTTTGTGATGGAACTTCCTCCCTATCACTGGCCAACGGCGGGCAACGTCCTTCGCTCCATGTGGGAGCGGGGCTGGTCCTTTGTGAAAAAGGCCGGAACCATCATCCTCCTTTCCGCCATTGCTCTTTGGTTCCTCATGAGCTTTGGTATGGAGGGCGGCTCCTTCGGTATGGTGGAAGACCTGAACAACTCCATTCTCGCCACCCTCGGAAACGCCATTGCCTGGGTCTTCCTGCCCTTGGGCTTTGGAAACTGGCCGAGCGCCGTTGCCACCATTACCGGACTGATCGCCAAGGAAAACGTAGTCAGCACCTTTGGTGTGGTCTTTGGAGGCTTTGATGAGGTGGCGGAAAACGGCTGGCAAATCTGGGAAAACCTGCGCCAGGTATTTACCCCCCTTGCCGCTTACTCTTTCCTGATCTTTAACCTGCTGTGCGCTCCCTGCTTTGCGGCCATCGGCGCCATTCGGCGGGAAATGAACAACGCCAAGTGGACCGCCTTTGCCATTGGCTATCAAACAGGCTTTGCATACTGTACTTCCTTGGCGGTCTATCAGCTGGGCCTTTTCTTTACCGGTGCCGGAAACGTTTTGGGCACTGTGGTGGCCCTTGCCATTGTCATCTTCCTGTTGTATATGCTCCTAAAGCCCTATCAGGAAGCGACAACCCTAAAAAGAAAAGTTGTCGTCACTGCGTCAAAATAAACACCCGATGAAAGCATGAAAGGGGGAATTCCAATGCTTTCGTGGATCACAGCCAATCTTGCAACCATCATACCCCTGCTGCTGATAGCAGCTGTAGTCGGTCTCATCCTCAAAAGGATGGTCAAAAACAAAAAGGAGGGAATATCCTCCTGTGGAAGTGGATGCGGCGGTTGCGCCATGAGCGATATCTGTCATTCCAAGGCAGCTTCCGGCACCTCAAACGGTCAGGAATAATATCCGCTTGTTTTTGCAGTCCGGGCCCAAAGCCTTTGCCATGTCTTTGAGCCAAAATGCAGTGGTATGAATCAAGTCCTCCTCAACAGGCTCAGACCGGGGAACAGCGCATTCTGTTCCCGGTCTGAGCCTGTTTTGCAAAAGAAATCATTGGCAGAGCATTCAAAGCAAACAAAATCCGCTTAACTACCAAGGTAGTTAAGCGGATTTTGATGGAGCTGATAATCGGGATCGAACCGATGACCTCATCCTTACCAAGGATGTGCTCTGCCTACTGAGCTATATCAGCGCTGCCGACCTTGACTATTATACATGGGAGGGTTCAATCTGTCAACACCTTCCTAAAATTTTTTTGGGACAAAACATTTGGAGGGTGTGATTTGCCTTATGATAAGCCTATTTATCAAAAATACTCTTGCAAAAGCCCGCAGTTTATGATAAGCTAAATAAGGCTAGGATAGAAATTTGATGGAAGAGTGGGATGACCCCGCTCTTTTGTTTGTGTATAGACGCTCTGCCGGGTAATACTTAGAATAATACCATACAGCAATCCATCAAGCACTTTATAAGGAGGATATGCTCTTGTCAAAGCCGAAAAAATCCCGCACAGTGGATGTTTGCAAAGCGCTGGCTCTTCCTGTGTTGGAGGAGCTGGGTCTTGAGCTTTGGGACCTGCGCTTTGAAAAAGAAGGCTCCGGTTGGTACCTGCGCTACTTTATCGATAAGGAGGGCGGTGTCACCATTCAGGACTGCGAAGCCTTCTCCAGGGCGGTGGATAAGCTGCTGGACGAGGCAGATCCCATTGAGCAGAGCTATGTATTGGAAGTTTCCTCTCCAGGCATCGAACGCCGCCTGACCCGTCCCGAGCACTTTGAACGCTATGTGGGCAGCCGCGTTCATCTGCGGCTGATTCGCCCCATCCCGCCCCAAAACATGCGGGACCTGTCGGGGATTTTGTTGGCCCGAAATGATGCCGGCGTTGTATTGCGGACGGATGACGGCGTTGAGCATTTGATTGCCGACAAGGATATTGCCTTTGCCAAACTGGAGATCGATTTTTAACTGGGATGCACCGGTATGTGGAAGTTGCTTTCCAACTGTGATGATCCAACAACTATGTGGAGGCGCGAGCTAAATGAACACCGAGTTTTTCGAAGCCCTGGCCCTGCTGGAGCAGGAAAAGGGAATTCCTAAGGAATATTTGCTGGAAAAAATAAAAAATGCCATCCTCATTGCCATCCGGCGGGATGGAGAAGAGTGCGGGGACTCGGTGGTGGAGATTGATCCCGAAACCGGACGCTTTTATGTGGCTTTTCGCAAGATGGTGGTGGAAGAAGTAAACGACCCCGCCAACGAGATTCTGCTGGAACAGGCCAGAAACTTTGATAAGCGGGCGGTATTGGGCTCGATGGTAGAAATCCCCATGGAAACCAAAAAATTTGGGCGGATTGCCGCTCAGGCCGCCAAACATGTAATTCGTCAAGGCATCCGGGAAGGGGAGCGGGAGCATCTGATGGCGGAATACCAGTCCCGCCAGCACGATGTGGTCACCGCCACCGTTTTGCGGGTAGACGAGCGCAAGGGTAATCTGGTGCTGGAAATTGGCAAGCACGAGGCCATTCTGCCCAAGAGCGAGCGGGTTCCCACCGAAGTTCATCGGGAGGGGGAAAGAATTCGGGTGTATGTGGTGGACGTTGTGTCCGGAGACCGCGGCCCCCGTCTGATGATTTCCAGAACCCATCCCGGTCTTGTCAAGCGGCTTTTTGAAATGCAGGTGCCGGAAATTTACGACGGCACCGTAGAAATCAAAGCCATTGCACGGGAAGCGGGCAGCCGCACCAAAATAGCTGTCTACTCCCGGGACGAAAACGTCGATGCGCAGGGTGCCTGCATCGGCCCCAAGGGAAGCCGGGTCAACGACATTGTCGAGGAGCTGGGGGGCGAAAAGATCGACGTCGTCAAGTATTCCGACGATCCCGCCCGCTTTGTGGCGGAGGCTCTTTCCCCTGCTCAGGTTATCGATGTCACCATTGAGGATGCAGAGGCCAAGGCCTGCCGGGTGATTGTGCCGGATAACCAGCTTTCTTTGGCCATCGGCAACAAGGGTCAAAACGCTAGGTTGGCCGCCCGTCTCACTGGTTGGAAAATCGATATCCGGCCAGAAAGCGAGCGATATATGGTAGGCCCTCCTCCGGGAGAATACTAGACACCGTTCCCTGTCCATAAGCGCAGGGAGGTTTAACAAAATGTTCTGCATTGCAAGGCATAGCAAAAAGCCCTTGCCCTGCTTTATCCAAATCACAATGCGGCAAAAAGCCGCCAGAGAAAGCACCCAGGCCCAGCCTGTGAAAACGGAGAGTGTGGGGTATGACCAAGCCTAAGAAGCAGCCAATGCGCATGTGCTCCGGCTGCAAAGAGAAAAAACTGAAAAAGGAACTGATTCGGGTGGTTCGCAGTCCGGAAGGGGAAATCTCTCTGGATAAAACCGGCAGAAAAAGCGGACGGGGCGCATATCTTTGCCCCAGCGCCGAGTGCCTGAAAATGGCACGAAAGGCAAAGCGCCTGGAGCGCTCCCTGGAAACCTCCATACCCGACGAGGTGTACACCCAGCTGGAACAGGAGCTTTTCCAAAGTGAGGAATAAAGCGCTTTCGCTTTTAGGGTTGTGCAAAAAAGCTGGGTATTTGATCTTGGGCTTTGATGAGACGGCAAGGGCGCTGGAAAAAGGGAAAGCCGAGTTGCTGGTGCTGGCGGCGGATCTCTCCCCCAAAAGCGCAAAAGAGATTATTCGCCTGGCTGACAGGCAGAACATAAATGCCGTCCGGCTGGATGTCACCATGGAAGAACTGTGGTACACGCTGGGCAAGCGGGCGGGCATTCTGACAGTTACCCAAAAGGGGCTGGCAGACAAGATTGTGGCATTGACAAGGGCCCGCCAAGACGAGGAGGAAAGTTAAGTATGATAGAAAAATACCGTGTGCATGAGGTGGCTAAGGATTTATCCCTGCCCAGCAAAGATATTATTGAACTGCTGGGCAAGTATTTCTCCACCCCCAAAAAGCACATGACCGCGCTGGAAAAAAATGAGCTCAGCGTGATATTTGAGTACTATACCCAGCAGGCCGCAACAGAAAACCTGGACGATTATTTCGCCCGGGCAGAACTGCGCAAGCAAAAAGAGGCGGCACCTGCCCCTGCACCGGCTGCCAAGCAGGAACCGGCAAAGCAGGAGCCGGCCAAGCAAGAGCGGGCCGCTGCGACGGCAGCCGCTTCGCAACCCAAGGCTGCACCCAAGGGCTCGGAGCCGGCAGCCAAAACTCCTCCTCCTTCCAAGCAAAAAACCAGGGGACCTCAAAAGAAGCAGCCCAAGGCCCGGTCTCAGACCACGACTGTGCTGCGCCCCACCGGCCCGGCAACCGGAGAGCCTTTGGTGACCACCGCTGTGGCCCGCTCTGCGGAACAAAAGCGGGTGGATATGCGTGGTGCCCACGTCAATTTGGATAAATACAACGAGCGCTACGAGCAAATTGCTCCGGAAAATCTGGTCAAAAAGGATACCGGAGTGAAGAAGCAAAAGCTCAGCCAGCGGTCGGCTCAACGGGGTAGAAAACCCTTTATGTCCCGCAAGGAGAAGGAAGAGCAAAAGTTGCTGCGCCTTCAGATGGAGCGGGAGCGTCGCCAAAAGCTGGATATCACCCTGCCCGAAAGCTTGGCGGTTAGCGAGCTTGCCGCCCGGCTGAAGATCACCACCGCCGAGGTGGTAAAAAAGCTGATGGGCTTGGGGGTTATGGCTTCCGCTGGCGAAATCATCGACTACGATACCGCCGCCATGGTGGCCATGGAAATCGGCGCAAAGGTTTCTCCCGAAGTGGTGGTTACCATCGAAGAACGTCTCTTTGACGAATCGGAGGATACCAGCGAAGACCTGGTACCCCGCAGCCCCGTCATTGTGGTGATGGGCCACGTAGACCACGGCAAAACCTCCCTACTGGATGCCATCCGCAACACCCGGGTTACTGCCGGAGAGGCAGGGGGCATCACACAGGCCATTGGCGCCTATCAGGTGGAAGTCAACGGCCGCAAGCTGACCTTTTTGGATACCCCCGGTCACGCCGCGTTTACTTCCATGCGGGCCCGGGGTGCTCAGGTCACCGATATCGCGGTGCTGGTGGTAGCCGCCGACGACGGCATCATGCCTCAGACGGTGGAAGCCATCAATCACGCCAAAGCAGCAGGGGTTACCATTATTGTAGCCATCAACAAGATGGATAAGCCAGAAGCCAACCCTGACCGCATCAAGCAGGGCCTGACCGAATACGAACTGGTCCCTGAGGAGTGGGGTGGCGACACCATCTGCGTGGAGGTGTCCGCCAAAACGGGGCAGGGTATGGATGAGCTGCTGGAAACCATCCAGCTGGTGGCCGACATCAAGGAGCTGAAGGCCAATCCCGACCGGGCAGCCCGTGGCTCGGTGGTGGAAGCCAGCCTGGATAAGGGCCGCGGCCCAGTGGCCACTTTGCTGGTGCAGAACGGAACCCTTCGCACCGGAGATATCCTCATTGCCGGCACCGCTCTGGGCCGTGTAAGGGTGATGCAGGATGACCGGGGCAGACGGGTAGACGAAGCCGGCCCCTCCACGCCGGTGGAAGTGACCGGCCTCTCCGAAGTGCCTCAGTCGGGCGACTCCTTCAACGTGGTGGAGGACGAAAAACTGGCCCGGGAGCTGGTGGAAAAACGCCGCCGCGAAGCCAAGGAAGAGCAGTTCAAGGCCTACCAGAAGGTTACCATGGAAAACCTCTTCTCCCAGATTTCCGCCGGCTCGGTCAAGGAGCTGGGAATCATTGTCAAGGCCGACGTTCAGGGCTCGGTGGAGGCATTGATTCAAAATCTGGAGAAAATCGCCAACGAAGAGGTGCGGGTGCGGGCTATTCACGGAGCGGTGGGCGCCGTTTCCGAAAGCGATGTCATGCTGGCCGACGCCTCCAATGCCATTATTGTAGGCTTTAATGTCCGGCCCGACCCGGTGGCCAGAACTTTGGCGGATCAATTGGGCGTAGATATCCGGCTCTACCGCGTCATTTACGATGCCATCGACGAAATCAGTGACGCCATGAAGGGAATGCTGGCTCCCAAATACCGGGATGTGGATTTGGGCCGCGCCGAGGTGCGGCAGGTGTACAAGATTTCCAGCATCGGCACCGTGGCTGGCTGTTATGTGCTGGACGGCAAGATTACCCGCTCCGCCAAAATTCGGGTGGTTCGGGACGGCATCATCATTGCCGACGATATGCTGGCCTCTCTGCGCCGCTTTAAGGACGATGTCAAAGAAGTAGTGCAGGGCTACGAGTGCGGCATGGGACTGACCAAGTTTAACGATATTAAGGAAGGCGATATCTTCGAAGCTTACGAGACACAGGAGTATCGCGATTAAGATAAGAAAAACAGAAAATAGGGAATTGGCAGACTTTATGGGGAGAAGATAGTTTCTGAACCGGGTCATGCCAATTCCCGGTTTTCGATTTTCACCGATGGGAGGATCTCTATGCCATCCTATAAAAATGCCCGCGCAACCGAAGATGTCCGCCGGGAGCTTTCGGATATCATTCGCTCTCTAAAGGACCCCAGGATTAGCGGACTGATTTCCATTGTCAAGCTGGAGCTTTCCAACGATTATTCTCACTGCAAGGTGTATATTAGCTCCATGGATGGAATGGAAGGGGCCAAAAATGCTGTGGCGGGCCTGACCAGTGCTGCCGGGCTGATCCGGCGGGAAATGAGCTCCCGGCTGCGCCTGCGCCGAATCCCTCAATTTCATTTTGTGGCAGATGACGGCATTGCTCACAGTGCTCATCTGACCCAAAAGCTGTGGGAGTTGGGGATGGGAAGCCGGGAGGAAGACGGCGATGATAATTGACCTGCAAAAAGCGGCCCGACTGCTGCGGGAGTGGGATGACATTCTCATTCTGACCCACCAAAAGCCGGACGGTGACGCTTACGGCTCCGCTTTTGCTCTGTTATGGGCTTTGGAAAGCATAGGCAAACGCGCCCGGGTGGAAACGCCCGACGGCTATCTCCCCGGCTATCGCTTTCTATTCGGGGACTACTCCCCAAGGGCTTTTGAGCCCCGGTTTTTGGTGACCACCGATGTGGCGGGACCCCAGCTGTTGGGCCCCTTGGCGGAGCGCTGGGCTCATCGCATTGATCTGTGCATCGATCACCATAAAATCAACCATATCAATGCCACCTTCCAGCTGGTGGTGCCCCAGGCCGCTGCCACCTGCCAGCTCACTTGGGGGATTATTCGTCAGATGGGGGTGGCCTTTACCCCCGCCATGGCCGGAGCAGTCTACACCGGTATCGCCACCGATACCGGGTGCTTTCGGTACGCCAACACCACTCCGGAAGTTCACCGCATCGCCGCCGATATGATGGAAGCGGGAGCTGATCACGCCCTCATCAACAAGCTGATGTTTGACACCAAAAGCAAAGGCAGGCTGGAAATTGACCGGCTGGTGCTGGACACCCTGGAATATTATTTTGACGGGCGCTGCGCCATGATTTCCATTCCCAACGCGGCGGTGGAGCAAGCCGGCGTTTCGGAAGAGGAGCTGGACGGCATCGCCGGATTGCCCCGCAGCATCGAGGGGGTGCAGGCGGGGGTTACCCTGCGGGAAAAACCTGACGGCAACTTTCGGGTTTCCCTGCGCACCACCGGCAGTCTGGATGCATCGGTGATCTGTGGCAGACTGGGGGGCGGCGGCCATAAAAACGCCGCCGGCTGCACGGTACCCGGACCTTTGGAAGAGGCAAAGAAACAGGTTCTTGCCGCCATGGAACCGGAGATTGCTCAGAGGAGGTAACCATGTCTTTCAACGGCATCCTGCCGGTGGACAAGCCGGAAGGTTTTACCTCCTTTGACGTCATTGCCAAGCTGCGGGGGATGTTTCGAACCAGAAGGATTGGCCACGCCGGCACCCTGGACCCTGGGGCCACCGGGGTGCTCCTTTTGTTTTTAGGGGGTACCACCCGTTTTATCAGCTTCTTACCCAATCACGATAAAAGATATACCGCTGTGTTGCGGTTGGGAATTGTCACCGACACCCAGGATATGGCAGGCCATGTGCTAAAAACCCGCCCTGTTTTGGCGGGCAGGGCAGAGGTGGAACAGGCGCTGCAAAGCTTTTTGGGGGAACAGCAGCAGATCCCCCCCATGTACTCGGCGGTGCAGAAGGATGGACGGCGCCTCTATGAGCTGGCCCGTCAAGGGCTGGAGGTGGAGCGGGAGCCCCGAACGGTGACCATTTACGACATTACACTGCTGGATGCCTCTCCCGACGAGGGGCTGTACACCCTAGATATTACCTGTTCTGCGGGTACTTACATCCGAACTCTCTGCCACGACTTAGGGCAAAAGTTGGGCTGCGGCGGGGCGATGGCCTCTCTGCGCCGCACTTGGGCCTGCGGATTTTCCCTAAACAGTTGTCGCACCCTGGAGGAGCTTCAGGCTCTGGCCGGGGAAGGTCGGCTGGAGCAAGGGCTGCTTCCTTTGGAGAGCGCCTTTGCCCAACTTCCCCGCTTGGAGTTGGATACCCGGGCAAGCAGTCTCTTCCTCAACGGGGCAAAGCTTTCTCTCCAACCCTTGGGGCTTACGGGAGATGAGGGACAGCTGGCGGTCTACAGTGGGCAAGGCCAGTTCCTCGGCTTGGCGGCCCCCGATGGGGAAAAAGGAGAACTGCGCCATCTTCGGGTTTATGCCCGCCAATGATGCAGGAAATGAAAAATCTTCGCCAACGCGGGGCCTGCCCGGCGCAGACGGTGATTCTGTTCTTTAGTACGGGTGAACAGGCAGTTGTTGCCATGAAGACACCTTGTAAATTCTGACTGAATAAGCAATAAAGGGGACATTTTCTTGATTGTAACCCATTCCCTGCAAATGCCTGCCCTTGCCCCCCGAAGCACCTGTGTGGCGTTAGGTCTGTTTGACGGCCTGCACAGAGGGCATCAGGCGGTGCTGCAGGCCACCCTTTCCCACGGGGCATCCTTTGGGCTGGAGCCCCTTTGCTTTACCTTTTCCACCGCGCTTCACACCCCCCAAACCAAACGGGGGATGACCCGGCTGATGAGCTCCCATGCCATGGAACAACAGCTTGCTCAGATGGGATTTGCCCACATGGCCTGCCCGGATTTTGACGAATTCCGAACCCTTTGTCCCCAGTGTTTTTTGGAGGACGTATTGACCAACAAGCTGGGAGCTGGCGCCATTGTGTGCGGCTTTGATTTTCGGTTTGGCCGAAAAGCCGCCGCCGGTGTGGAGGAGCTCTCCCGTTTTTGCCGGGAGAAGAAGCTGGAGCTTCGGATCATTCCCCCTGTGGAGGAAGAAGGGCAACCCATTTCCTCCAGCCGCATCCGGGAGCTGGTGAGAGAGGGGGAGATACCTGCCGCCAACCGTTTGTTGGGCAGGGCCTTTGCCATTGACTTTGAGGTGGTTTCCGGCAGAAGGCTTGGGCATACCCTGGGATGGCCCACCATCAACCAGCCTTTTCCCGCCGATTTTACCCTGCCCCGGTTTGGAGTATACGCCACCCTGACCCGCTTGGGGGAAACGCTGTACAGTTCCGTCACCAACGTGGGGGTCAAGCCCACGGTGGGAAGCGATCAGGTGCTGGCCGAAACCTATATTCAGGATTTTGAGGGCAACCTCTACGGCAGCAGGGTGGAGGTGCAGTTTTTACAGTTTTTGCGGGAGGAAATAAAGTTCTCCGACCTGAGTGCTTTAAGGGCACAAATTGCAACGGATGCAGAGCTTGCCCGCAAGGCTGCCGCTCCCTTCCTGCAGAAATAAACTCTGTTTATCACCAAAAAGCAACGCAATTGTTTTAGAAACAGTTGCGTTTTTGCTTTAGAAGTGCTATTCTTAAAGTTAATTATATTTTTGCCGACACGAAGGAGGCCAGCATTACCATGAAGGATTACTATTCTCTCTTTGCGGAAAGTGTCCGCAACCTCAAACCTTCGGGAATTCGCCGGTTCTTCTCCATCGCTGAGGAGATGCAGGATGTCATCTCCTTAGGAGTGGGAGAACCTGACTATATGACTCCTCTGCCCGCACGCCAGGCAGGCATTGCATCTCTGGAAGCGGGTCAGACGAAATATACTGCCAACCAAGGCATTGCAGAACTGCGAGCAGAGGTTTGCCATTACTTAGAGCGCCGCTTTGGCATGAAATATAAAGACGAACAATGCGTCATTACCGTGGGCGGCTCCGAAGCCATCGATTTGTGCATTCGCACCTTTGTCAACCCAGGGGACGAGGTTCTCATTCCCGAGCCCAGCTTTGTGGCCTACGATGCCATCACCCGTCTGGTGGGCGGTGTTCCGGTTCCCCTTGTCACCAAGGAGGAGGATGAGTTCCGCCTGAGCGCTCAGGCTCTCAGAGAAGCCATCACCCCCAAAACCAAACTGCTTATCTTCCCCTATCCCAGCAATCCCACCGGTGGCGTGATGCGCAAACAGCACCTGGAGGAAATTGCAGAGGTCTTGCGGGGCACCGATATTATGGTGCTCTCCGACGAGATTTACGCCGAGCTGACCTACGGGGATACCCGCCATGTCTCCATCTCCACCATAGAGGGGATGTACGACCGCACGGTGGTGGTCAACGGTTTTTCCAAGGCCTACGCCATGACCGGTTGGAGATTGGGCTACGCCGTAGGGCCGACAGAGGTCATCGCCATGATGAACCGCATTCACCAGTATGTTTTGATGTGCGCCTCCACTACGGCGCAGCGGGCTGCGCTGGTGGCTCTTCGGGAGTGCGATGCAGAAATTGAAGCCATGCGGGACGATTACAACAACCGCCGCAGAATGGTGGTGGACCGTCTCAATGCCATGGGACTTCACTGCTTTGACCCGCAGGGAGCTTTTTATGTCTTCCCCAGCATTCAGTCCACCGGCATGAAATCCCAGGAATTCTGCGAGCGCTTAGTGCAGGAAAAACGGGTGGCGGTGGTGCCGGGAGATGCCTTTGGAGACTGTGGAGACGGCTTTGTCCGCATTTGTTACTGCTACTCGGTGGAGCATCTAACCGAGGCCCTCAACCGGATCGAAGCGTTTCTCAAAAGCTTGTAACACCAAATACCAAAGCCTCGGTTTCTTTCAGACGCCGGGGCTTTTTTCGAGGAGGCGGCCGCTGTGGCCGATCGCAAAGCAAAACAAGTAATCCTCCAAGCTCCTGCCAAGGTAAACCTTTGTCTGGACGTGGTGGGAGAGGATGGAAAGGGGTACCATCTGCTGGACGGCGTAATGCTGGCGGTGGATCTGTACGATACCCTCACCCTGCGCCTGGAGGAGGGGGAGGGTATCCAGGTTGTTTGCAACCGGCCGGGAATTCCTTTGGATGAGGGAAACTTGGCGGTAAAAGCAGCCAAGGCCTTTTTGCAACAAAGTGGTGTCCAACCCGCCGGCAAACTGCTGATTCAACTTGAAAAAAGAATTCCCACCCAAGCAGGGATGGCAGGGGGCAGTGCCGATGCTGCTGCTGTTCTGGCTGGGCTGAATCTCCTGCTGAAAACAGGATGGGAACTTTCTCACCTGATGGAAATGGGGCTTAATATAGGCTCCGATGTGCCCTTCTGTCTGATGGGGGGATGTGCTCGGGCAAAGGGCCGAGGGGAGAGGTTGGAGCCTCTGCCGTTGCCCGGTGGTGTGCTGGTCATTGCAAAGCCCCCGGGCGGCAACGATACCCGCCGGGTTTTTGCTCTTTACGATGCCTATGAAGGGCCGCTGCTCCGCCCTGATGTGGAAGGGATGGTTCGGGCTCTGCACCAGCGGGATGTGGCAGGAGTAGGCCTAACCATGGGCAATGTCTTTGAGTCCATCTGCGCTTTGGAACCTTTATTCGCTCTGGTGCATGCCATGCAGGTACAGGGCGCTTTGGGAGCCGCCATGACCGGCACCGGAACCGCGGTAGCCGGCCTCTTTGCCGATGAGGCTGCCGCCCAAAACTGTCTGCAGTCACTGCAACAAAGCCAACTGCCGCTGGAGTACTTGGGGATCCACCGTCCGGTACCGGGCGGCCCCAAAACAGTGGAGCAACTGCCATAGAACATTTTATCCAAAAGCCCTCGACACAACGTGTGCCGAGGGCTTTTTCATCATATGGTGTTTGGCTATTGAGAGGAGCCGGGGGCTGCGTTTTCTACCTGGACCGAGAGGATGATAATATCCTCCAATGGTTTATCGTTTCTGGTTTCCACATTCATCATGGCTTCCAGCACTTCCATTCCCTCCACCACTTGGCCAAAGACGGTATGCCGCCAATCCAGATGAGGAGTGCCCCCCAGCTCCCGATACTTTTCCACCACCGGGGCAGGGAATTGCGTCATCTGCTCCAGCATTTCATCGGAGATGGGGTAGCCCTCTACAATAAAGAACTGGCTTAAATTGGAATTGGGGCCGGAGTTGGCCATGCTCAAGGCACCGCGAAAATGCCACAAATCCATGGAGAACTCATCTTCAAAGGGGAGGCTGTTGCCCTTTTCGTCCTTATAGATGCTCTCTCCCCCCAAGCCATCGCCGTTGGGCGAGCCGCCCTGGGCCATAAACTGAGGGATAACCCGGTGAAAGATTTTTCCCGTATAATAGCCCTGCTCCGCCAACCCGATAAAATTGGCCACTGCTTTGGGGGCTTTTTGAGGAAAGAGCTTTGCCTTCATGGTACCCAAGGTGGTTTCTATTACCACCAAGGTGTCATCCGGCCCAACCTCCTGAAACTGAAGAAGCTGAGCAGGGGAGTTCTGATAAGCATGATTGGTGGCAGGGTCTGCAACAGAGGCATCTCCTTCTAAAGCCAGGGAATCCTCCTGCGAAGAGGACTGTTTATCTCGGCCGGAGCAGCCGGCAACCAGAATCAGGCCCAGCAAAAGAGCCAACTTTTTCACAGTAGCGGTCATTCCTTTCCAACAGACTAAGGTAGAACACATCATCAAAACATTATATCGCAATTTGTCCGAAATGCAAAGGGGAAATTCCATCCAATCAGTTAGAAAAGACGCCTCCCTCCAAGAGATTTTGTCCCTTTTTTTGTCATAAATAAATGCGGCTTGTCATAGGGATGATTAAGGGAGGGATGGGTATGGATATGGCGACGGCTTTGAAAATTGCCCTGTTGGTGGTGGGAGTGCTGCTGTTTGTTGTGTACAGTCGAATGGGGCGATTGCTGCGCTGTATGCTGTTTACCGCCATCACCGGTCTTGCCTCCATGGGGCTGGTCTGGTTGCTGGGAAAGGCATTTGTCATCGGAGTGAGCATCACCCCCTTTTCGCTGTTGACTGCAGCGGTTTTGGGGCTTCCGGGGGTGCTGACCATGCTGCTGATACAGCTCATTTAACAAGGGATTCCACAAAATACCAAACCGGGAAAGCAACTTCCCGGTTATTGTTTTTGCTCCAAAAAACCTTTGTGGGTATAAGCTCGGCAATATTTTTCTTTCCCTCTCTTGCAACCGGCAATGAAATGTGATATGATACTTATTGCGCAATCGCAGGGAATGCGAATATGCGCCTGTAGCTCAGTGGATAGAGCACCGGCCTCCGGAGCCGGGTGCGGAGGTTCGATTCCTCTCAGGCGTACCAAAACCAAAGCCGTTTCGTTGTTAGCATAACGAAGCGGCTTTTATATTTGTTAATAATAGAAAAACCCACCGCACACAAGGCTTTAAACTATTTTGCGTGGATCAGAGAAGGGCTTTTACCGTCGGTCGGCGAAGACTGCCGAAAGCCCTTTACTCTGACATCTGTCCCCGATACCTTTGCATCATGGTGGTAAACAGCTCCGCGGTGGTGGGAGGAGTCCAGGTAATGGCGTTGGCTCCCGCCTCAATGGTTGCGATAATGGTTTCGTCTGTAGGGCCCCCGGTGGCCATAATGGGCACTTTGGGAAAATCCTGCCGCAACTTGCGCACCAAGTCTGGAGTTTTTGCCGCGGCGGATACATTGAGGATGGCAGCCCCTGCCTGAACCCGCCCCTCGATGTCGTCATGCTCACTAACCACTGTGACCACAATGGGAATATCCAAAACCTTGCGCATTTCGCGCAGAGTTTCATTGGGGGTGGGGGCATTTACCACCACGCCAATGGCCCCTTGAAACTCGGCATCGGAAGCCAAATGCACCACGCGGGTACCGGTGGTTGTGCCGCCTCCTACGCCACAGAACACCGGCACGTCAGCGGCCAGCATCAGAGCGTGTGTAATCACAGGCTGTGGTGTAAAAGGATACACCGCAATGACCGCATCGGCGTTGCAGTTTCGAATGACCGCCACATCGGTGGAAAAGAGGATGCTTTTGATTCGCTTGCCAAAAATAGCAATGCCACTACACTTGCGGATGACCTCAGGAACTTGAATCATATGGCTGCGTAGGTTTCCGGTGTACACTGGCATGAATTTTTTGTTCATCAAAAGTCCCCCCCTGTTCTGTGATTCTTACCAGTATTGTACCTGGCAAGGGCAAAGTGTTCAAGAGGTATTATGTTACCCTGCAAACAGAATATTTAGATGATTCCTTAAGGTTGGGGTGCGATTCCCCTTGTCATTGCAGTGACGGAGAGGTATACTCATATTGTCGATGCATAATAAATAAATAGGGATGGAACTACATCATGAATCTGCCTGAGTATTTGCTCATTTACCTTCTGTGCTGGAGTTTGGTGGGATTGCTTCTGTGCTGGTGGGACAAAAGCCGTGCAAGGAAAAAACGCCGGCGCATTCCAGAGTCAGCCCTGCTTTTTGCAGGCTTGTGTGGAGGATGTTTTGGCCTTGGCCTTGGAATGTATCTGTTTCGGCACAAAACCAAACACCTAAAGTTTATGCTGCTGGTACCGACACAATGCATCTTGTGGTTGGTTATCTGGTTTACCCTTTCGTGATCAAAGGCGGCAAGGTTAAAACAATCTTTTGATTGGCTATGATAGAGAAAGGAGCATGATATGATTATCACAACGACTCCCACCATTGAGGGACATCCTGTTCGGGAATACAAGGGGATTGTAGTAGGCGAGGTAATCAGCGGTGTGGACTTTATCAAGGATTTTGCTGCCGGCTTGACCAACTTTTTCGGCGGACGCTCCCGAAGCTACGAAGGCGAGCTGATCGAAGCCCGCGATTCGGCCCTGCGAGAAATGGAGCAGCGGGCCCGTTCCCTGGGTGCCAACGCTGTGGTGGGAGTGGATATCGATTATGAAGTGCTGGGATCCGCAGGAAATATGCTGATGGTTACGGTTTCCGGCACAGCGGTGGTTATTTAACGTCCCGGTGCATCTTCCTCAAAGTTCTTGCATTCTCTGCCTTATGGGCCTTTTCACCTAAGGCCAAACAGGTTTCCTGTCATATAGGGCAAGTTTTTATCGCAAAAGCAAAATGACCTGCCACACCTTGTCGAAACAGCCTGCATATGCTGGTGTATCCCCCTAGGGGAATCATTACTTGCAATGGAGGCCTTATGATGTGGTGGGTACTTCCTTTTCTGTTTGTTGGATGCTGCTGCGGGGGCAGACGGCGCTGTACAGGCTGTTGCCGCTGCCACTGCCGTTGCCGCTGCCGGTGCCGCTGGTAGATAGGACATAGTTTGGCAACTGTGGCCACACTGTTTTTGCTCGCATAGTTGATCCAACATGAAAAGTGCCGGCATCCTCGGATGCCGGCCAAACTTTTGCAAAAAACACCGTATTTCCTTACATTACGTTACGAAACTGCCAAAGTGGATCATTCACTGGCAATAGTACTGCTTTAGCACCTGAATCACTTCTTCCACCCGGCGGTCTACCATAAAATACGTGGAGTTCTGACCGGTTTTTCGGTTATCCAATATACCGTTGGCTTTTAGGATGGAAAGATGCTGCGACAATGCGCTTTGGGTAATGCCGGAAACATAGGGTGCAATTTCACTTACCGTTTTTGGCCCGGACATCAGGGCGCACAAAATCAGCAGTCGATTTTCGTTGGCCAACACTTTGAGCAGTTCGGCAATGCGCTTTGCATTTTCCTGCATATTAACAGTCCTTTCTGTGCTTCAGGTGGCAGATTCCTTGGGTCATGGTGCCCATGGGGCAATAGGCGCACCAGCTGCGGGGTCGGAACAACACCATGGTAACCAGTCCCAGCAGGGTGGAAGTCACCATAACGCTGTAAAATCCAAAGGCAAACTGAGCAACAGCTGGTGGAACACCGGCCAGGTTGGACCAGTTCCAGGGAAGCTTGAACACCCACAAAAGGGTGATGGCCTCCCGCAGGGGAGCTCCGGAAAATACCAGCCAGGTTTGATACAGCATCAGTCCGAACATGGTCATAAAAAAGGCTAAAAATCCGTACCGAAACCAAGGGGAGCTTAACCATTGAGGCGGCTTGCGATTTCGGGACAGGCCAAAGCGCCCTCCCAGCAGCTCAAAAAGCTGACCGCGGCCGCAGTAGCGGTTGCAGTAGGCCTTGTTGCCCCAAACAATGGCGATCATCAAAGGTAGCACAAAGCAAATCAGCCCCAGCCATGCAAAAAGAATGTTGAAAAAACCAAGGATCAAATATACCGAGGACCAAATCCACAAATACTCATACCAAGGCTTTTTTTTCATTCCCGGCCACCTGCCTTTCCCTGATTTCGATGATTGCAGCAGGACATACCCGCTCACATTTGCCGCAACCAATGCACTTTTGCGGCTCTACCTCAGCCCGCAACCCCTTGTAGATGGAAAGTGCACCCAAAGGACACTCCTTCACACAACGGCCGCATGCCACGCAGTTTCTGCCGATTACAGCAATCCTTTTAGCTGCCACAAGCATCACCTCATAAGAATATTAGTAATTTCTAATATACTAAAATATTAGTGGACTGTCAAGAGGAAAAAGCGCAGTTTACTAATACTTATGAAGGAAGGAGCAAAAGGATGAAAGACCCGAAAGAATTTGTTCAAAGGTGCAAAAGCCACTTCCAACCAACAGCTCGTCTGCATATAAAAAGCAGACAAACTCTTACATAAAGTTTGTCTGCATGTAGTCAGCCTCTTATTTTAAAAATGTTGCTGCCCCTGAGCGGGCCGCAAAGCGGAAAAACCGCGCTGCTTGCTCAACACCTTCACAATGGCCAGAGCAATTTCAAAATCCACCATGCTGTGCACCACAGAACCCACCCCTACCAGCAAGACCACCGAGACCAAAAATCCCTTATCATAAAATCCGGCGCTAAGGTTGTTGTTGAAGTAAAAGGGAATGACCACCGCCACCTCTGCTCCGGCGTGGAGGACGCCAATTACAAAAGAAAAAAGACGGGTTCGCAAAGGGTGCTCCAACAAATCCGGCACCTTTTTTAAATAATAGGCTCCGGCC
Source organism: Oscillospiraceae bacterium (assembly GCA_050950205.1). Taxonomy (GTDB): domain Bacteria; phylum Bacillota; class Clostridia; order Oscillospirales; family Ruminococcaceae; genus WRAV01. The sequence goes on along the minus strand of JBMNHF010000007.1, from coordinate 169,434 downwards.
AACGCAAAAATCAGATGGGTGGCGGCCCGCATGGCGATGACGACAGGGGAGCTTAAAAAGAAGCCCAAGGTGGTGCCCAAGGCCACTCCCAGAGCCGTGCCGGGAGAAATCAACATGGCGATGAAGATGGCCACATGGCTGGCCAGAGTAAAGGAGGCAGGATCCAACCGGATGCGGATGGGGGAAAAGAGGGGAATGATAAGGCCGATGGCAATCAGCAAGGCCGAAACACATATTTTTTGTATGTTGAGCTTCATATCAAAAAACCTCCACGCTTTACAGGTGTCTTGTCACCTGTAAAGTATAGAGGATTGCTTGAAGAAATACAAGGATTATTTAAAATTTGACAATCTTTATGTTGCCAATCAAAATCTTCTACTTATGATACCACAGGAAAAGTGCTGTTAGTCGTTGGAGCGGTAGAGGATATTCAGGCTTTCCAGTTCCTTTTGAATTGCTTCAAAGGCGGCTTTGTTTGGGCAGGCTACGGTGTGGAGATGTACTCCCCCCGTCAATTCGGAAAGCAGGCGGGTTTCGTTGTCCCGAACCCGCTGTAAAAATTTCTCCACATCCTGTTGGGTGGCAATGTTGAGCTGGCCTTTGATTTCGCCGTACAGGTAGTGCTCCACCATCACGTCAAGCACTTCGCCTCCCAACCTAACAATGGTAGAAAGCTCTTGTTGGGTTTGTTCCAAAGAGTGTTGGCAGGGCAGTTTGCCAATATACCGGCTGCCGGAATAAACCGGGGGCAGAATATAGCCTTGGGAGGTTGCCATAATGTCCCAACCAGAAGCTCGCAGCAGCGCCACATCCCCTACAATTACCTGACGGCTCACACCCAGCCGGGCCGCCATCTGGGAGGCGCTGACTGCAACCGAGCTGTTTTTGAGCATCTCCAAAATGCGACTTCTGCGGGACTCGCCGCTCATTCTACCACCTCCTTTTTGCAAGCATTGTAGCACATTCCCGCCCCGGGAACAACCGAAATGTGTGGAAAGAGGAAGAATTTATCCCCTTTGCGCATAAATATGGAGCAGACCCTTATTTATTCACGAAAAAAACTTGATTTGGCAAAAAATATTTGCTACTATGAAGCGGGGTGATCTTGATGATTGGCAAACGTTTACAGACCATTCGCAAGTCCAAAAAAATTAATCAGGAAGAAGTAGCCCGCTATCTGGATGTCAAGCGCCAGACCTACAGCGCTTATGAGAGAGACGTTTCCATACCCGATTCCCTTACCCTAAAAAAACTGGCTGATTTTTTTCAGGTATCCACCGAATACTTTTTTGATTACGAAGGCAATGCCTCCAACCGGGCGGGAGCCCAGAACGAGCAGGAGGAAAAGCTGCTGATGCTGGCCCGGCGGGCCGAAAAAATTCCGGCAGACCTGCGAGAGCGGATTCTGAAAAATTTTGAGGAAAATATCGACCTCTACTTGGAAGCAATTGAAACTGGCGGCCGGGGGGAGTAAACCCTTGCCCGCCGATATTGAGAGGGCGCGGGAAGCGGCTATACGGCTTTTGCTGGAACAAAATCCTGCCGTCATGCCGGTGCAGGTGCCAAAATTGCGGTTTCCCGTATCCATTCTTTTCGACAGCATGGAAGGCTTTTGCCGTGTCACCAACGCAACCATGGAACAGTTGAGCGGCTGGGATTGCCTACAGGACGGCTGCACCCTTGTGATCAATCGAAAAGGCCGTCGATGCTATTTGGTGCTGTACCACACCAACCAATCCGGGCAGCGGTTAAACTTTACCCTGGCTCATGAAGCAGGACATATCCTTTTGGGCCACACCGGGGATGGTGACCGGGAAGAACGAGAGGCCAATGCCTTTGCAGCGGAGCTTTTGATGCCCCGGATTTTGGCCCGGGAACTGATGAGACGATTCCATAGTCAAACAGAGCCGGCACAGGAGCTGGCTTACGCCTTTTCCACCTCTCTGGCCGTGGCAAAGCTGCGGCTGAAGACACTGGCGGGGCATCCCACCCCGTTGGAACAAAGGCTTCTCAGGCGATACGGTCCCATTCTGCCCGACCCAGTCCGGCCCGACATCCTCTCAAGGATCTGGTGACATGGACGGAGTGGAGAATTTGCACGCCGCTTTTTGGTTATGATGTTCCTATAACAAACGGCGCAACCAGCGGGAGGTTCCTTATTTATGGATTACAATTACAATAAAAATCGGGAAAACGGGCAGCAGGAAAGGCCGGAGCAAGGGCAGGTTCCTCCCGGTTACCAGTCGCCTTGGCAGGAAAACCGGCCCTACGATTCCGCCCCTTACGATGCGCGCCCCGGCACCGGTTCCTACAATTGGAGAAGCCGGCCTCCTTACCAGTACAACACCGGCTCAGATTGGCAGGGAAACAGTGGACCCGACCGCTACCAGTGGAATTTTGCCGATTACGATCAGGCCATGGCGGGTAAGAAAAAAAGCCGCAAAAGCCGGGGCCTGGTGGTGTTTGCCGTTTCCCTGCTCTGCGTGTTGTCCTTGGGCCTGCTCACCCTGACCGGTTACAGCATTGTCAAAACCCTGTCGGGGGGAGAGGTTGTTGTGGAACTCCCCCCCGCCGAAGCCTCCGGCCCCACTCCCTCTGTGCCTAAGGTGAGCCCGGGGGATGATGTCACCATGAACATTGCCGAAAAGCCGCAGGTGGAGGAGCCTCCCATCGTCCCCGGAGAGCGAATGACCATCCCTCAAGTGGCCCGTTCGGTGCGCCCTTCGGTGGTGGGCATCATCAACTATCAGAGCGGCCAGATCTTTGAACCCTTTACCGAGGGCAGCGGCATTGTCCTGAGCAAGGACGGCTATATCGTCACCAATCAGCATGTAATTCAGAACGCTGAGGCCATTGTGGTGGTGTTTGACGATGGCACCGAATACGAGGCGGCTTTGGTAGGGGCTGATGCTCGCACCGACCTTGCGGTGATCAAGGTGGATCGGGATGATCTGATTCCCGCCGTGCTGGGCAACTCCGATGATCTGGAGGTAGGGGAAACGGTGATTGCCATCGGAAATCCCGGGGGAACCGATCTGGCAGGGAGCGTCACCCGGGGGATTATCTCCGCCCTTAACCGGGTGGTCAAAACCCCTTATTACTCCACCAACTACATTCAAACCGACGCCGCCATCAATCCCGGCAACTCAGGGGGTGCCCTGTGCAACGAGTTTGGTCAGGTGGTGGGCATCAATTCCGCCAAGATTGTAGCGGAGGGCTATGAGGGAATCAGCTTTGCCATTCCCATTACCGAAGCTGTCCCCATTGTGGAGGATCTCATTGCCTATGGCCGGGTGATCGGACGGGTGATGCTTGGCATCACCGGCGAACCGGTAAGCGAAATCATTGCCCGCAACCGCAATGTACCCGCTGGAGTACAGATTATTACCATCACCTCCGAGGAGCTGGCCCGAAAGGGAGCCATGCGGGGAGACATCATCACCCACATCGATGATGTTCGGGTGCTGGATCTCAACGATGTCCGCACCATTGTGGAATCCCACCAGGCGGGGGATGTGGTCAAACTGACCCTCTACCGCCAAACTAGGGTCAACACCAACAACCATACCTTTGAGATTAAGGTGGCTCTTTTGGCGGACACCGGTGAATAGCTGCCCGCAAATCAAAGGTTCTAAGGTTTTGAGCCATCGGCTGGCGGTTTGGGGGAAACATTCTTTTAAATTTATTTTTTGGGGAGGTTGCCTCTCTGTAGCATAGGAGCATTTCATGAATATATTGATGATAGGCGATGTGGTTGGTCAGGCAGGGTGCGATTACCTGCGGGAAAAACTTCCCCTGCTCAAGCGGCGTTATGGCGCCGATGTTGTGGTGGCCAACGGGGAAAATTCCGCCGAAGGCAACGGCATGACTCCCAAAAGCCTGCGCCATCTCATGGATAGCGGGGTGGATGTCATCACCTCGGGGAATCACGCTTTGCGCCGCCGGGAAGTGTACGACCTGTTGGACAAAAAGCAGGGGGTGCTGCGTCCCGCCAACTACCATCCATCCGCGCCTGGCACAGGCGTCTATCTGTACGACGACCCCCGCAACCGGCTGTGGGTGATTAATTTGCAGGGAGTTGTGTACATCCAAAACCACCAAAACCCCTTTGACTGTATGGACGCTTTGTTGGAGCAGGTGGACAGTCCCTGTGTTCTGGTGGATTTCCACGCCGAGGCCACGGCCGAAAAGCTTTGCCTTGGCCATTATCTGGACGGCAAGGTGTCTGCGGTGATGGGCACTCACACCCATGTTCCCACTGCCGATGCCCGAATTTTACCGAAAGGCACCGGTTACATCACCGATGTGGGAATGTGCGGCGGCTTTGATTCCATATTGGGAGTCAAGCGAGACATTGCTATTCAAAAAATGCGCACCGGGCTTCCCACCCGATTTGAAAACGACCCGGAACAAATCAGGCTTTGCGCCGTAGCGCTGGAAATTGACAGCCAAACGGGAAAATGCACCGCAATCGAGGCGATTCCCTTTTTCTAATCCCGCTTTTACCCTTGACAGAACGCAAAACATCTGTTATAGTAAAGTGCACAACAAAGTAGAACCTAATCCGTTCTCACCCGTCGGCAATTGCGTCGCACGAGGTTAATACAGCGAAAACTCCAGTGTTATTGGGGTTCCAGTTTGTATGCAGCGCGGATTTTGGTCCGCGCTTTTTTGTGTCAATACGCAACATTGGAACTTTTGTGATAAACCCTTTATATGGAGGTGCTTACAATCAGCAAAAAGGAACTGCTTATCAACGAGCAAATTCGGGCTCAGGAAGTGCGTGTCGTCGGTAGCGATGGAGAACAACTGGGCATCATGCCCACCAGCCGTGCTTTGCAGGTTGCCACAGACAGGAGCTTGGACCTGGTCCTAATCGCTCCCCAGGCCGAACCGCCAGTTTGCCGCATTATGGATTATGGCAAACACAAATTCGAGCAGGCAAAACGGGAAAAGGAAGCCAGAAAAAACCAAAAGGTTGTAGAAACCAAGGAGATTCGCCTTTCCCTGAATATCGACGACCACGATCTGGAAACTAAGCTCAAAAACGCAACCAAATTTTTGGATGCCGGAGATAAAGTAAAGGTCTCCATCCGCTTTCGGGGCCGCGAAATGGCCCATCCCGAGCGGGGCACCGAATTAATGAAGCGGGTTTCCGAACACATTGCGGAACATGGAACGGTAGACCGCATTCCCAAAATGGAGGGGCGCAGCATGGTAATGTTTGTTGTGCCCAACAAAAAGCCTGTCAATAAGTAGTTTCCCGCGGGGTTCCAATTGCATCTTATCAACACTCAGGGCTGTATTTTTCCATTGAGAATGCGCCCGGATATCATGTACCCCAATATCGCATACAATTAAGGAGGAGTACCCAAAATGCCGAAGCTGAAAACCCACTCTGGGGCCAAAAAGCGCTTTAATTTGACGAAAAACGGCAAGGTTAAGCGTTCTCGCGCCTACAAGAGCCATATCCTCAATAAGAAGGACCGCAAGCGCAAACGCCGTCTGCGCATGGCCACCATGGCAGATGTCACCAACGTCAAGGCAATTAAAAAACTCATCCCCTACAAGTAAGCGTAACGGTCTTACTAACATCACCAAACGGAGGTAGTACAAAATGGCTCGTGTAAAAAGAGCGATAATGACTCATAAGCGCAGGAAGAAGGTTCTCCGTCTTGCCAAGGGATATTATGGCGCAAAAAGCAAGCACTTTAAAATGGCCAAACAGGCCGTTTACAAATCCGGACAAAAGGCCTATGTTGGCCGCAAGCAGCGCAAGCGCAACTTCCGTTCTCTGTGGATCACCCGCATTTCTGCCGCCTGCAAGATGAACGGCATGAACTACTCCACCTTTATGGACGGACTGAAAAAAGCCGGAATTACCCTCAATCGCAAGATGCTGTCCGAAATCGCCATCAGCGACCCTGCTGCCTTTACCGCTCTGGTAGAACAGGCGAAAGCGGCCCGCTAAATGATACACTCAGCGCCCGAGCCGCTTGCGGCTTCCGGGCGTCCGCTTTTAGATACTGAAAATCTGTCCGGTCCAAAATTCCGGATATTTAAAGGAGTGGACCCATGGACGATTTCCTAACCCAGTCCTTTGGGGCAATCCGTCCCGTCACTTCCAGAAGCAACCCCCATGTTCGCCGGTTGGACGAGCTGCTCCGCCGAAAGAAGGCCAGAGAGCAGTCCTCCTTACTAGTGCTGGAGGGTCGGCGCCTGGTACTGGATGCCCTTGCTGCGGGACTTGTGCCCCAAACCCTTTATCTAACCCCCGAAGCCTGGCAAAAGGCTCCCGCCGAGCTGGAGCCTCTGCTCCAATCATCAGACCAAGTGGTTTGGCTGGAGGCTTCTCTCGCCGCCAGAATCGGAGACACCCAGGCGCCTCAGGGGGTGTTTGCCCTTTGTCCCCAGCCATCTTTGGAGAAAGAGAAGGTGCCCATCCAGCCGGATGGGCGATACCTGCTTCTTCATAAAGTGCGGGATCCAGGCAACCTGGGCTCTATTTTGCGCACCGCCGCCGCCCTGGGAGCCGACGGCGCTTTTCTATGTGAATGCGCCGAGGTGTTTTCGCCCAAGGTACTGCGGGCCTCCATGGGAGGGGTTTGGCGCCTGCCCATTGCCCTTACCGATACTCTGGAACCGATCCTTTCTCTGCTGCAAAGATCTGGCATTGCTACCTTTGCCGCTGCTTTGCGTCAGGGGGCAAAGGGACCGGAGGCCTTAGCTTTGGCCAAGGGGCGAGGGGTGCTCATCGGAAATGAAGGAGACGGGCTGCCCGACCACCTCATCGATGCCTGCGACCATGTAGTGATGCTTCCCATGAAAAGCGGCAGCGATTCTCTGGGAGCATCGATGGCAGCGGGAATTCTCCTTTGGGAGATGCTTAAATAATCATGCAAAGCACCACCTTACCCATCCTGCCGCTGCCCGGACCTCTTCACCTTGACAACGGGGGAATTGCCATGACCGACAGCCTTTACTGGATTTGGTTCCAACTGATGTTTGGAGTGGGTAGCCGCCGCGCTCACGCGATGATGGAGTATTTTTCCAGCCCGGAGGATATCATCCGAGGTATCGAACAGAAAACCCAGGTTGTCACCATGCTGCGGGAGGAGGAGCTCCTTGCCTGGGAAAGGACGTTGGAAAAGGCCCGGGAGGTGCAGCGGCGCACTTTGCGCAAAGGGTGCCATATCATCACCCCCGACCACCCCTCCTACCCTCCTCTTCTGCACAGCATTTTTTCAAAGCCGGCTGCCCTGTATGTGAAGGGGGAGCTGGATTGTCTGCGGGATACTTTGGTTATCGCCATGGTGGGAACCCGCACCTATACGGAATATGGCCGGGATGTTGCCCGCCAATTGGCAGGGGAACTGGCCCGGTGCGGAGCAGTGGTGGTCAGCGGTCTGGCCAAAGGAATCGACACCTTTTGCCATCAGGCGGCTTTGCAGGCCGGGGGCAAAAGCATTGGCATTTTGGGCTGCGGCATCGATGTGGACTACCCCAAAGGCAGTGCTCCCACCAAGCGAGGCCTTGCCGAAAACGGTGCGGTGGTCAGTGAATACCCCTTAGGCACCGAGCCCACCCAGTGGAATTTTCCCATGCGCAACCGGTTGGTTTCCGGTATGTCTCACGGGGTTGTGGTGGTGGAAGCAGATCTGAAAAGCGGATCCATGATTACCGCTGCCCACGCCGCAGACCAAAATCGGGAGCTGTTTGCGGTACCGGGGAGCATCTTTAAGATGGGGGCAGAGGGGTGCCACCATCTCATTCGGGACGGCGCCAAGCTGACCCAATCGGCGCAGGATATCTTCGAAGAATTTGATTGTCAAAGTTTTCCCAGACTCAGGCCCAGCACGAATAAAACAGGGCAAAAGGGGACAGCTAAAGAAGATATGGGAAGAAGGCTGGCCCAAAGCACCCAAATGCCCGATCCGTCTGCCGCTCCTTCTCCCGGCGCAGGACGCCGGCCACTGCCGGAAGGATGCTCCCGGGAAGCAGAGCAGGTTTATGCCCTGATACAAGAGACGCCAGCAAGCTTTGAGAGCATTGCAGCCGGCTGTTCCTTGGAAATCTCACAAATACAGTCAGCATTGACGGAGCTGGAGATTTATGGTTTAATCAGGGGGTACCCCGGCAGAAGATTCAGTCTGTAGCACAAAAGCATCTGTACCCATTGCCTGCAGCCCCTTTAACGGCTGCTTTTCGGCATTTATTTTCTTTTTCAGCCGCACCATGTGGATTTATGTATAGTTTATTCTCAAGCAAACCAAGCAAGCGTATCTTGCTATGAAATAGAACCAGCACCCGTATGGAGGTTAACTGCTGAATGTCAAAACTAGTCATTGTGGAATCGCCCGCCAAGGCCAAAACCATCAAAAAATACCTGGGAAAGGACTACGAGGTCCTGGCCTCAAACGGGCATATCCGCGATCTTCCAAAAAGTAAGCTGGGGGTGGATGTGGACAATGGATTTACCCCCCAGTACACCGAAATCAAGGGGAAGGAAACCCTGGTAAAAACCCTGAAAAAAGAAGCGAAAAAAAGCGACATGGTATATCTGGCCACCGACCCGGACCGGGAAGGAGAAGCCATTTCCTGGCATTTGGCTGACATCATCGGTCTGGATTTGGAACAGCCCAACCGGGTTACCTTTAACGAAATTACCAAAACCGGTATTGTCGAAGGCATGAGCAACCCACGCAAAATCGATCAGAATTTGGTCAACGCCCAACAGGCACGGCGAATTCTGGACCGAATTGTGGGCTATAAGCTCAGCCCCTTTTTGTGGCGCAAAGTCCGCAAGGGCCTTTCGGCCGGGCGGGTGCAGAGCGTTGCGGTCCGCCTGATTGTCGAGCGGGAGCGGGAAATCAACGCCTTTCAAAGCGAAGAGTACTGGTCCATCGATGCCGAGTTGGCCGCCAAGGGTGTCCGCAAAGCCTTTCCCGCCAAGTTGCACTCCAAAAAGGGCAAAAAGGTTGCCATCGGCAACGAAGCAACCGCAAAACAGATTCTGGAGGAGCTTCAGGGTCAGGACTTTGTGGTGGATGAAGTCAAAAAAAGTGTGCGGAAAAAATCTCCCGCACCGCCCTTCATCACCTCCACCCTGCAGCAGGAGGCCTCAAAAAAGCTGGGCTTTCAGGCCCGCCGCACCATGAAGGCTGCTCAGGAGCTGTACGAGGGTGTGGAAGTGGCGGAAATGGGAGCCATGGGTCTCATCACCTATATGCGTACCGACTCCCTGCGCATTTCCGCCGAAGCCTTGACCGAAACGGTGAATTTTATTAAGGATGCCTTTGGCGAGAACTATCTGCCCCCCTCTCCCAGAGTCTACAAATCCAAAAAGAGCGCGCAGGACGCTCACGAGTGTATCCGCCCCACCATGCCCTCCCTGACCCCCGATCAGGTAAAAAGCAGTCTTACTTCGGATCAATATAAGCTTTACAAGCTGATTTGGGAGCGCTTTATCGCCTGCCAGATGGCAAACGCCCTGTTGGATGCCGTCTCGGTAAAAATTGCTGTGGGCGACTATCTGTTTACCGCCTCCGGCTTTACCGTCAAGTTTGACGGTTACACCCGCCTTTACGAGGTGGTTCAGGAAAACGAGGAGGAAGAGCAGCCCCAAGCACTGCCGGAGCTTGCCAAGGGAGATGTGCTGAATGTAAAGAAGCTGGAGCCCAACCAGCACTTTACCCAACCCCCTGCCCGATACACCGAAGCCAGCCTCATCAAAACCCTGGAGGAAAACGGCATCGGCCGTCCTTCCACCTATGCTCCCACCATCACCACCATCATCAACCGAGGCTATGTGGAGCGGGAAAAACGCTCCCTCAAGCCCACTGCTTTGGGTGAAGTGACCACCAAACTGATGGAAGAGCAGTTTCAGTCCATTGTGGATGCCGACTTTACCGCCAACATGGAGCAAAGCTTGGACGAGGTGGAGGAAGGCAAGCAGAGCTGGGTTAAGATTCTCGAAAGCTTTTACAACGAATTTTCCGAGATTTTGGCCCAAGCGGAAAAGAATATGGAGGGAACCCGGGTTAAGGTGCCCGATGAGGAAACCGACATAGACTGCGAGCTTTGCGGGCGCAAAATGGTGATTAAAATCGGTCGGTTTGGCAAATTTTTGGCCTGTCCCGGCTTTCCCGAATGCCGCAACACCAAGAAAATTGTGCAGGAAACAGGGGGAACCTGCCCGGTCTGCGGCAAAAAGGTGCTGGCCAAAAAGAGCAAGAACGGCAAGGGCTATTACGGCTGCGAGGGCTTCCCCGATTGCATGTTTATGACTTGGGATAAGCCGTTGGAAGACAAATGTCCCAAGTGTGGCTCCAGTTTGTTCCGCAAAATGGGCAGAGGCGGCAAAATTCTCTGCCATAAAGAGGGGTGCGGCTACGAGGCCCCGGTGGAGAAAAAATCCGCCAAGGAATCCGATGAATAAGCCCATCATCCAAGTGGTGGGGGGAGGCCTTGCCGGTTGCGAAGCAGCTTGGAAGCTGGCTGGGGCCGGCTTTCCGGTGGAGCTGTATGAGATGAAGCCCCAACGCAAATCCCCTGCTCACCAAAGCGATGATCTGGCCGAGCTGGTCTGCTCCAATTCCCTGAAAGCAGACCGGCTCTCTACCGCCGCAGGACTTCTCAAAGCGGAAATGCGCCTGCTGGGTTCTTTGCTACTGGAAGTGGCTGCCGATTGCGCCGTTCCCGCCGGAGGAGCCCTGGCGGTGGACCGGGACCAATTTTCCCGCTTGGTGACCGAAAAGATTACAAGTCATCCTAACATCCGCCTGGTTGGACAGGAGGTTACCCAGATCCCCCAAGGCCCTGTGGTGATTGCCACCGGCCCCCTTACCTCCCAAGGTCTTTCTCAGGCCATCCAACAGCGGTTGGGACAGGGATACCTCAGCTTTTTTGACGCTGCCAGCCCCATTGTCACCGCCGATTCCATCGACCGGAGCATTGTCTTTGCCGGTGCCCGGTATGGTCGGGGCGGGGCGGACTACCTCAACTGCCCCATGAATCAGGAGGAGTATGACCGCTTTTATCAGGCTCTTATTTCCGCTGAAAGCGTGGAGCAAAAGGAGTTTGAGCGCCAGGAGTTTAAAGTTTACGAGGGCTGTATGCCGGTGGAAGCCTTGGCAAAACGGGGGAAGGATGCCCTGCGCTTTGGCCCCCTCAAGCCGGTGGGCTTTACCGATCCCCGCACGGGAAAACGTCCCTGGGCACTGGTGCAGCTTCGGCAGGAAAATTTGGGAGCAACCCTTTACAATTTGGTGGGGTTCCAAACCAACTTGAAATTCCCGGAGCAAAAGCGGGTGTTTTCCATGATTCCGGGGCTGGAGCAGGCGGAGTTTGTCCGGTACGGGGTGATGCACCGCAACACCTTTTTGGATTCCCCTCGGCTGCTGGACGAAACCTTTGCCCTGCGCTCCGACCCTCTCACCGTGTTTGCCGGACAGATCACCGGGGTGGAAGGGTATATGGAAAGCGCGGCCTCCGGCCTGTTGGCCGCCGAGCAGCTGATCCGCCGTCTGGAAAGCAGACCCCTGCTCCAGCTTTCGCCACAAACCATGCTGGGGGCCCTTTCTCGGTATATCAGCAATGTGGAAGTGGTGGATTTTCAGCCCATGGGGGCCAATATGGGCCTGTTGCCGCCGCTGCCCCAGCGCATTAAGGACAAGCCAGAGCGGTATGAGGCCCTGTCCAGGCGGGCACTGGAGGCTCTGCAAAAAGCCCTGAAGGAGTAGCCCTACATCGCTTCTCCGGGCCCGGCACCAAACCTTAGCGAACCACGACAGCTTTACCCATAGCCAATTTTAAAACATTGACGAATTACAAACTATCGAAGGTGGGATTTTCATGAATATCATTCTCGATGCTCATGGCGGAGACAATGCCCCGCTGGAAGTAATTAAAGGCGCAGCCATGGCGGTGAGGGAGTACGGTGTGCAGGTCACCCTTTGCGGCCGGGAGGACGACATTTTAAATGCTGCGGAACAAAGCGGCATTCCCCTTGCCAATCTGGAGGGGATCAAAATTGCCCCTGCTGCTCAGGCCCTGCCTATGGATGTGGATCCCACCGAGATTTTAAGCAACTACGCCAACAGCTCCATGGCAGTGGGGCTTAAGCTGCTGGCCGAGGGACGAGGGGACGCCTTTGTCACCGCCGGGAACACCGGTGCGGTGGTGGTAGGTGCATCCCTTTTGGTCAAGCGGCTGAAGGGGATTAAGCGGGCGGCCATTGCCACCTTGATTCCCACCATGGAGCGCCCCTATCTGCTGATTGACTCCGGCGCCAATGCCGAATGCCGCCCCGAGATGCTCCAGCAGTTTGGCATTATGGGCAGCGCCTACATGAGCAAGGTGCTGGACATCCAAAACCCACGGGTGGGGCTGATCAACATCGGCACCGAAGAAAACAAGGGGACAGAGCTTCAAATGGAGGCAGGCAAGCTGCTCCAAGCTTCTCCCATCCACTTTATCGGCAATGTAGAGGCGCGGGAGCTTCCTCTGGGCGGCTGCGATGTGGCTGTTTGCGATGGCTTTACCGGCAATGTCATCCTCAAGCTCACCGAGGGGATGGGCAAGTGGATGTCGGCAGAGCTGAAGAAGATTCTCTTTAAAAACCTAAGCACCAAGCTGGCTGCTCTTCTGGTAAAAGGCGGCCTGGAAGATTTTCGCAAGCAGATGGATTACACCGAGCACGGAGGCGCTCCGCTGCTGGGTATCACCAAGCCGGTGATCAAAGCCCACGGAAGCTCCAACGACAAGGCCTTTAAAAATGCCATTCGTCAGGCCAAGCTGATGGTGGAAAATCAAATGATCGACACCATTGCGGAAGGGTTGGCCGCCCTGAAGGCTCAGGAGGGGGGACGCAAAGAAGCGGATGAGTGATATAACCACTTTGGAAAAGAAGATTCACTATTCCTTTCAGGACAAAGAGAACCTGCAGCTGGCTTTGACCCACTCCTCCTATGCCAACGAGACAAGAAGCGCAGAAAACAATGAGCGGCTGGAATTTTTGGGGGATGCCGTTCTCTCCATTGTGGTCAGCGACTATCTCTTTCAGCGCTTTCACATGGCAGAAGGGGATTTGACCCGCCTGCGGGCATCCTTGGTCTGTGAAAAAAGCCTTTGCGGTTTTGCCCGAGAAATCGGCCTGGGCGAACACCTTCTTCTGGGAAAAGGGGAGGAGATCACCGGAGGACGGGATCGGGCCTCGGTACTGGCCGACGCCTTTGAAGCCCTCATTGCCGCCATCTACCTGGATGGGGGCATCGAACAAGCCCAAAGCTTTATTCTGCCCTTTGTGGAGCGCTCTCTGCAAGGGGAGCCGGATCAAGGGTTTACCGATTACAAAACCCAACTGCAGGAGATTGTGCAGAAAAACCCCGGAGAGCTGCTGTCCTACCGACTGGTGGAGGAAACCGGCCCCGACCACGACAAACGGTTTGTGGTGGAGGTGCTGCTCAACTCCAACATCATTGGCACAGGGGAGGGGCGCAGCAAAAAAGCTGCCGAACAGGCCGCCGCCAAGGAAGCTTTGGAGCTGATGGGACATTGAAAACCCACGCCAACATCGCCATCTTTATCCCCCACAAGGGCTGTCCTCACACCTGCACCTTTTGCGACCAGCGCGCCATTTCCGGCCGGCAGGAGGCTCCCACCCCCCAAGAGGTGGCGCAGATTCTGGACCGGGCGCTAAAGCAGATGGGCCAAAGGGCCAGCCAAGGGGAAATTGCCTTTTTTGGCGGAAGCTTTACCGCCATTGATTCAGAGTACCGCCGCGCGTTGTTGCAGGTGGTTCAGCCATATCGCCCCCACTTTGGGGGGATTCGCCTTTCCACCCGCCCGGATGCCATAAACGGGGAAATTCTGGCGGAGTTGAGAGAGTTTGGAGTCACCGCCATTGAGCTCGGAGCCCAGAGCATGGACGATCAAGTGCTGGCTTTGGCGCAGCGCGGCCACACCGCCTTGGATGTGGAACGGGCCGCCCACCTCATCAAGGCGGCAGGCTTTTCCCTGGGGCTTCAGATGATGACAGGACTGCCCGGTGATTCCAAGGAGGGCTCACTTAAAACCGCCCGGCGTTTGGCCGCTCTTGGGCCGGATACCATGCGGATCTACCCCGCTTTGACTCTGGAGGGGACAGAGCTTGCCCGGCTTTACCGGGAAGGAAAGTACCGCCCCCCCACCCTGGAGGAAACGGTGGAGCTTTGTGCCCACCTGCTGCTCTATTTTGAGGAGCAGAACATTTTGGTCATACGGCTGGGGCTGCACCATGAGGCGGGACTGCGGGAGCGTCTGGTGGCCGGGCCCTATCACCCCGCTTTGCGGGAACTCTGCGAGGGCAAAATTCTGCTGGATGCCGCCATGAAACAGCTTGCCAATCAAAAAGCGGCTCCGGGAGCGATTACCTTGTATGTGGCCCCCGGCAGTCAGAGCAAGATGGCGGGGCAAAACCGCCGCAATTTGCGGTATCTGGAAGCATTGGGCTACCGGTGCGCCATCCGAACCGATGCGCTTCTCCAACCGCTGCAGCTGCGGGTGGAGTGTTAGCAGCCATAAAAAGCCTGCCAATGGGAATGATTCCGATGCTCGGAGCCATTCCTGTGGGCAGGACGACTCCAAACAGGGCAGAGGGGCATTGCCCGCTTTGCCCGCCGCCATACACTCAATCATGGATAGGAGGAAACGCCGTTGCGCCTGCGCAAGCTGGAAATTCAGGGCTTCAAGTCCTTTCCCGACAAAACCGAGCTGACCTTTGAACGTCCCATTACCGCAGTGGTTGGGCCTAACGGCAGTGGCAAGAGCAACATTGCCGATGCGGTGCGTTGGGTGCTTGGGGAGCAGAGCAGCAAAACCTTGCGGGGCGGCAAAATGGAGGATGTCATCTTTGGGGGAACCCAAAGCCGAAAACCGGTGGGCTATGCCCATGTGCAACTGGTCATCGACAATTCCGACCAACAGCTGTCGGGACAGCCGGAGGAGCTGACCGTCTCCCGCCGGCTTTACCGCTCGGGAGAGAGCGAATACCGCATCGGCGGCACCATGGTACGGCTGAAGGATGTTCACCAGCTGTTTATGGACACAGGCCTTGGGCGGGATGGCTACTCCATCATCGGGCAGGGAAAAATCAGCGAAATCGTGTCCGCCAAGGCCACCCAACGGCGGGAGATTTTTGAAGAGGCAGCCGGCATCTCCAAATTCCGTTACCGCAAAGAGGAAGCAGAGCGCCGTCTGGCGCAGGCAGAGGAAAATCTCGTTCGCCTGCGGGATATTCTCGTAGAGCTGGAAGACCGGGTGGGCTCCCTCAAGGAGCAGAGCGACAAGGCAAAGGAATTTCTTGCCTATAGCGAGGAAAAAAAGAGTCTGGAAATTTCCTTGTGGATGCAGGGTCTGGACCATCTCAAGGAGCAGCTTGCCGCTCAGGAAGACAAACTCTATCTGGCCAAAAATCGGTACGAGGCTTTGGAACGGGAAAGCGAAGAGCATCAGCGGGAAATCGAAGCTGCTTACCTCAAGGTTCAGAGCTTAGGGTCCGAGGTGGAGGAAAAACGGGCTGCCGTCAAGGCAATGGAAGAGCAGATTGCTGCTCATCAGGCGCAGGTGGCGGTGCTGCAAAACGACATTCACCACAATCGGCAGAGCATTGCCGGGGTGGAAGAGGAATTGGCCGCCTCCGGGCTGGGCAGCGATGCCCTCAAAGCCCGGGTTCGGGAAAAGGAGCAGGAGCTGGAAGAGGCCAAAAAGGAACTGGCGGCTCTTTCCTCCAAGCTGGAAGCCGCCGAGGAGCGCCTTGTGCAGCAGCGGGAACAGGTGGCCAAGGTCCATCAGGAGCTGGAGGCTTTGCAGGTCCGCCGGGATTCGGTGCAACAGGCCCTGCAAGAGGCAAAGCTGTTTTTAGCTTCCTCCGGCACTGTGCTGGCGGAGAGCACCGCCCGGCTGGACGCTCTGCGCCAAAGCAGCGGCGCCTACGACAAGGCGGTGACGGAGCTGGAAGAGGCCATTGCCGAGTGCAATGCCCAAAGAGCTGAGGAAGAAGAAAAAATTCAGGGGCTGGAAAACTCCAAACGAGGCTACCAGCTCAAAGGGGAAAGCCGCAAAAAATCCTTACAGGAGCTTTTGGACAACATCCAAGACCTGCAACACAAGGCACAGGATGCCCGTCGCCGGGCAAAGCTGCTGGAGGATATGGAAAAGAGCATGGAAGGCTTTGCCGGAAGTGTCAAATACATACTCGGCCAGGCGGAAAAGGGGGCCATCGGCGGCATCATTGGCCCGGTCAGCACCCTCCTCTCCACCAAGGACGAGTATACCCTCGCCATCGAAACCGCTTTGGGAGCCGCCATGCAGAACATTGTGGTGGAGGATGACCGAATCGCCAAGCGGGCGATAGGGATGCTCCAGAGCGCAAAGGCGGGCAGAGCCACCTTTTTGCCCCTCAACACCGTAAAGGGAAGCCGCTCCCCCAATGTTTCTGCCATGGAGCAGCAGGAGGGATACATTGGCATCGCCTCCGATCTGGTGCAGGCGGAACCCCGGTTGCAAAAGGTGGTGGAGCAGCTTCTGGGCCGGGTGTGTGTGGCCGAAGATCTGGACTGCGCCAACCAAATTGCCAAGGCCGGAGGCTACTCTCTGCGGGTTGTCACCCTGGACGGGCAGGTTATCAATGCCGGAGGTTCCTTTACCGGCGGCTCCTCCGCCCGGGGAACCGGTGCTCTTGGGCGCAGAAGAGAAATTGAAAGGTTGCAGAAAAGGGCACAGGAGCTGGAAAAACAGGCTGTGGAGCTGGAACCGGCCCGCAAATCCCTCACCGAGGAGCTTTCCGCCGTCGAGGCCGCCATCAGCGGCATCGACGGGGAGATCAAAACCGCTCAGGAGGAAATGGTGCGGCTGCAGGCAACGACAGAGCAGCTGCGCAAGAATTTGGAAAGCGCCAGGCAAAACCGGATATTGGCCCGACAGGAGGTGGAAACCCTCACCACCCGGCTGGAAAACCTGCGGGATGAGGAGGTCACCGCCGAGCGGCTGGTGGAAGAGCTGGAACAACAGCTTTCTTCCTTGGAAGAGCAGGTGAATTCGGTGCGCAGCCGGCAGGAGATGCTGGCGGTGGGCGCACAGGCTGCCGCCGACGCTCTGGCAGAGCAGCGAATGCTCCGGCTGACCGCGGAAAAGGACACCCAGTTGCTGGCTCAGGAGCTGGAACAGGCCCACAGCACCTTGGAAAACGCAGGGCTTCGAGCCCAAGAGCTGGCATCCAGAAAGGAAGCTCTGGAGCGGGAAAACCGGGAGATTCTTGCCAAAATCCAAGAGCTGGGCAACCGAATGGAGCGGGAAGCTCTGGAAAAAGCCCAGCTGGAGGAGAAAATCTCCGCCTTAATTGTTCAGCGCAACGAAATGGAAAAACAGATTACCGCACTCCATGCAGCCGACCGGGCAACGGCGGCGCAAAAGGAGGAGGTGGGCCGGGAGCTGACCGCTCTGGAGGCCAGGCAGCACTCTCTGCAAAGCGATTATGACGCCATTATCTCCAAGCTGTGGAACGAGTATGAGCTGACCCGCACCCAGGCTATGGAGCTGGTGGTGGAACTGCCCAGCAAGGAAAGGGCCCAGCGCCGCCTGTCGGAGCTGCGTAGCAAAATTAAGGCACTGGGTTCCGTGAACGTGGCCGCCATCGAGGAATATCGGCAGGTGGGGGAGCGATACGAGTTCCTCTCCCGGCAGGTGGCGGATGTGGAGCAATCCAAAAAGCAGCTTTTGGAGCTGATCAGCGATCTCACCCAGGAGATGCGCACCCTCTTTACCGATACCTTCCAAAGGGTGTCCCACCATTTTTCCCAAATTTTTGTGGAGCTGTTTGGCGGTGGAAAAGCCGAGCTGACCCTGACCGAAGAAGAGGACGTGCTGGAATCGGGGGTAGAAATTTATGTACAGCCTCCCGGCAAAATCATCAAAAATCTCTCCCTGCTGTCCGGCGGAGAGCAGGCCTTTGTGGCCATTGCCATCTACTTTGCCATCCTCAAGGTGCGGCCCTCCCCCTTCTGTGTGCTGGACGAGATTGAGGCCGCTTTGGACGATGTCAATGTGGTAAAGTTTGCAAACTATCTTCGCCGCATGTCGGCCAGCACCCAGTTTATTGCCATTACCCACCGGCGGGGCACCATGGAAGAAGCCGACGTCCTCTATGGGGTGACCATGCAGGAGGAGGGTGTCTCCAAGCTGCTGGAGCTGGAAGTGGAAGAAGTGGAGGCAACCTTGGGTATTTCCTAGCTTTTTTCTGTTCTTTTACAGGTATGCGGATCCTGTATCAATAAACTATTTCCCGGAGGTTTGACAGTGGGCTTTTTTTCAAAAATCAGCCAAGGGCTGAAAAAGACAAGAGAGAGTTTTTCCCAGCAGATGGATTTAATCGTCAACTCCTTTACCGCCATCGACGATGACTTGATGGATGAGCTGGAGGAAAGCCTGATTTTGGCCGACGTGGGTGCCGTAACTGCCTCCCGGATCATCCAGAAGCTGCGGGAGGAAATCAAACGCACCGGAGCCACCGACCCGGCCCAGCTCAAGGAGATGCTGGCCGATATTGTAGCTGATATGCTGGCAGGAGACTGCGCCCTCAAGCTGGACACCAGCCCTGCCGTCATTTTGGTGATCGGCGTAAACGGGGTGGGCAAAACCACCACCATTGGCAAGCTTTCCCTGCTGCTAAAACAACAGGGAAAAAGCGTGCTGCTCTGTGCCGCCGACACCTTCCGGGCTGCCGCCATTCAGCAGCTGGAAATCTGGGCCCAGCGAGCCGATGTGGAAATCGTCAAGCAGAGCGAGGGCTCCGACCCTGCGGCGGTGGTGTTTGATTCTCTGCAGGCCGGCAAGGCCCGGGGGCGGGATGTCATCATCTGCGATACAGCGGGCCGCCTTCACAACAAAAAGCATTTGATGGATGAGCTGGCCAAAATTCGCCGAGTGATCGACCGGGAACTGCCGGGGGCTGACGTGGAGGTACTGCTGGTGTTGGATGCCACCACCGGACAGAATGCCCTCAATCAGGCCAAGCAGTTTAAGGAGGCCACCGGCCTGACGGGAGTAGTCCTCACCAAGCTGGACGGCACCGCCAAGGGAGGCGTGGTCATCGGCATCAAAGAGGAGGTACAGGTCCCCATCAAATTCATCGGCGTGGGAGAGGGCATCGACGACCTGCGCCCCTTTGACCCGGCCCAGTTTGCTGCCGCCATGTTTGCACCGGTGGAAACGGGGGAGGAATCCCAATGATTTCGATGGTGGCTGCTACCGGAAATCCCCACAAGTTGGAGGAGTTTGCCCGAATTCTTGCCCCTTTGGGAATACAGGTTCTCTCTCCCCAAGAGTTGGGGGTGGAGCTGGAGGTGGAGGAAACGGGAACAACCTTTGCCGAAAACGCCTATCTCAAGGCAAAGGCCTTTTTTGAAGCCACCGGAAAGCCAGCTCTGGCCGATGATTCCGGTCTTTGCGTCGATGCTTTGGGGGGGAAGCCGGGGGTGTATTCTGCCCGGTACCATGGGGAAAATACATCATATGCCGAGAAAATGGCCGCTCTGGTAGCAGAGCTGGAGGGAGTGCCCGAGGAGCGTCGCACCGCCCGCTTTACCTGCGCCATCTGCTGTGTGCTGGACAAAGACACCATCCTGCAGGCGGAGGAGCACTGCGAGGGCATCATCGGCTATCAGCCCCGGGGCACCAACGGCTTTGGCTACGACCCCATCCTCTATCGGGGGGAGCGAACCATGGGCGAGCTTTCCGACAGGGAAAAAGATGCCGTTTCCCATCGGGGCAAGGCGCTAAGAGTCTTTGCCCGGCTTCTGGAAACCACCCTAAATACCCGGCAAGGCCAGGGAGCATTGCAACCCTGATAAGCTGCACCAACTCATGTAAAAGACAATACTTTAAACCATCCTCTACGATGAAGGAGTCTGTATGATTACAACAAAACAACGAGCTGCCCTGCGGGGCATGGCAAATTCCATCGACACCATTTTGCAGGTGGGCAAAGGCGGGATCGGAGATGCTTTGCGCAAACAGGTGGACGATGCCCTCACGGCGCGGGAGCTGATTAAAATGCGGGTTCTGCCCACCTGCGAGCTTTCGGCGCGGGAAGTCGCCCATCAGCTTGCCCAGGAGCTTTCTGCCGACGTGGTGCAGGTGATTGGCACAAAATTTGTTCTGTACCGCAACAACCCGGAAAAAAATCTCATCCAGCTGCCGTAACAAACAAAAGCAATCAAGCATTTTTGCAAACTAAAAGGGCAGAGGGGCGAAAAAGCACTGCCCTCTTTTCCAAGTGAGCTTTTTCTTGACAGTTTGGCGGCCGGATCGATGACCCAATATCAAAGGAGGCTGTGGCCATGAAGATCGGTGTTTTTGGAGGAACCTTTAATCCCATCCACAATTCCCACCTCTACCTTGCCCGGGAATACGCAACCCAACTGGAGCTGGACCGGGTGGTAATCGTACCCTCCTTCATTCCGCCCCATAAACAGGCGGATAATCTAGCCTCCGGAGAGGACAGGCTGGCCATGTGCCGTTTGGCCATCCAAGATCTGCCTCTCTTCCACGTCACGGATTTTGAAATTCAGCAAAAAGGCAAGAGCTATACCTACAAAACTCTGCGCCACATTCAGGAAAAATACCCTGGCTCCCAGCTCTACCTCATCATGGGCAGCGATATGTTTATGACGGTGCAGGATTGGCGGTTAGCTCCCGAAATCTATAAGATGGCCACCCTGTGCGGTGCCCAGCGGGAGCAAGGAGAGCTGACCCTGATGGAAATTCACCAGCAGGTGCTGGAAAATCAGGGAGCCAGGTGCATCCTCATCAACATCGAAGCTCAGCCCCTCAGCTCCACCCAAGTCCGGCATATGATTGCCGCTGGGGAGGATGTGTCCCACCTGCTTCATCCCGACGTGTGGGAGTACATCATCGCTCACGACTTGTATCGGAAGCCCTGAGCTGACCAAGGTATAAAGCTTTGCCCTGCTGTTCAGAATGTAGGCAGAGCCGGGAGGCGTTTTTTTGAGAATTTACCCACGCTGTCACCTCAAACAAATCCTGGAGGAGCACCTGGGTCCAAAGCGGTATCACCACTCCCTGATGGTGGAGCAGGCTGCTTTGCAGTTGGCGGTTTTGCATAACGGGGACTGGTATCGAGCGGGCCTTGCCGGGCTGCTCCACGATATCTGCCGGGACCATCACCCCAACTGGCAGCGGGAGTATATGGAGCGCCACGGCTGCTTTCTTTCCGAGGAGTGGAAGGTAAATCCCCAAATTTGGCACAGCGTTTGCGGCAGCCTTTATCTTCGGCAGGAGCTGGGGATTTCCGACCCGGGGATTTTGCGAGCAGTGCGCTATCACACCACCGGCCGGGCGGGAATGTCTCAGCTGGAGCAAATTGTGTTTGTGGCCGATGCCATCAGCGCAGATCGAAACTACCCCGGGGTGGAAGCGCTGCGAAAAACAGCACAGCACTCTCTGGACGAGGCGATGTTTGTATGCCTTTCCCACACATTGGAGGAAGTGGCAAAAAGAGGATTACCCCTTGTCAGAGAGAGCCGGGAAGCGTATAATGAATATTCAAGGAAAAAAGGGATCGGAGCGAAGAGATGACTTCAAAAGAAATTGTAAAAACAACCGTTAAATTGCTGGACGCGAAAAAGGCTGAGGACATTGTGGTGCTGGATATCCAAAACCTCACCAGTCTGGGAGATTACTTTATCATTGCCTCTGCCGGGAACACCACCTTGGTAAAAACCCTGGCTGAGGAGGTGGAGGAAAAGCTTTCTGCCCAAGGGGTGGAGCCCCGCAAAGTGGAGGGAGCTTCTTCCGCCATGTGGATTTTAATGGACTATAACGATGTGGTTATCCACATCTTTTACAGCGAAACCAGAGAGTTTTACTGCCTGGAACGGCTTTGGGGAGATGCTCCCAAGCTGGATATTGCAGAGCTGTTACAGTAAAACATAACCGGTGTTGGGTTGCCCTGTCCAAAAGCTATGGCAGAGATGTTTGGGCGGCGCAATACCGGGCCCCGCTTGCGCAAGAGGAAGAAATAGCGAAGGAGAAATAGAATGCGTTACGATTTTGCGGCCGTTGAAAAAAAATGGCAGAAAATCTGGGAGGAGAAGCAGGTTTTTGCCGCCAAGCAGGACTACACCCTTCCCAAGTTTTACCCCCTCATCGAGTTTCCCTACCCTTCGGGACAGGGGCTCCATGCGGGACATCCCAGACCCTATACCGCTTTGGATATTGTGGCCAGAAAGCGCCGGCTGGAGGGCTATAATGTTCTTTATCCCATGGGGTGGGATGCCTTTGGTCTGCCGGCGGAAAACTACGCCATCCAAAACAACGTTCACCCCAAAACCGTGACGGAGCAGAATATCAAGCGGTTTACCCAGCAGATCAAGTCCCTGGGCCTTTCCTTTGACTGGAGCCGGGAGATTAACACCACCGATCCCCAATATTATAAGTGGACCCAGTGGATTTTCCTGCAGATGTTTAAGCATGGCCTTGCCTACAAAAAGGAGATGGCGGTCAACTGGTGCACCTCCTGCAAGGTGGTTCTGGCCAACGAGGAAGTGGTGGGCGGCAACTGCGAGCGCTGCTCCGGCGAGGTGGTGCGCAAGGTCAAAAGCCAGTGGATGCTGGCCATCACCAAATACGCCCAGCGCCTCATCGACGATTTGGACGAAGTGAACTACCCCGAGCGAGTGATTGCCAGCCAGAAAAACTGGATTGGCCGCTCCGAGGGTGCCCTGGTCAACTTCGACACCACGGCGGGAGATGTGCTGCAGGTATACACCACGCGGCCCGACACCCTCTTTGGAGCCACCTATATGGTGGTTTCCCCCGAGCATCCTCTCATCGAAAAATGGCAGTCCCTCATCACAAATATGGATGAGGTTCGGGCCTATCAGGCTGAGGCGGCCCGCAAATCCGACTTTGAGCGCACCGAGGTGGCCAAGGACAAAACCGGCGTGAGACTGCAGGGCGTCAACGGCGTAAATCCAGTCAACGGTGAGGAAATTCCCATCTTTATCTCCGACTATGTTTTGGTCAGCTACGGCACCGGAGCCATTATGGCGGTGCCCGGCCACGACCAGAGAGACTGGGAATTTGCCAAAAAATTCGATCTTCCCATTGTGGAAGTGGTGCAGGGCGGCGACATCACCCAGCATGCCTACGAGGACTGCAACGAGGGGATTTTGGTCAACTCGGGAATGCTCAACGGCCTGACGGTGGAGGAAGCCAAAAAGAAGATCATCGCCTGGCTACAGGAACAGGGCAAGGGCGAGCATAAAATCAACTATAAGCTGCGGGACTGGGTATTCTCCCGGCAGCGGTACTGGGGCGAGCCCATTCCCATTGTCATCTGCCCCAAATGCGGTTATGTGCCTTTGGACGAGAAGGACCTGCCTCTCACCCTGCCCGAGGTGGAAAGCTACAAACCCACCGGCGACGGGGAAAGTCCTCTGGCGGCATTGGAGGACTGGGTCAACTGCACTTGCCCCGAATGCGGCGGCAAGGCACAGCGGGAAACCGATACCATGCCCCAGTGGGCCGGCTCCAGCTGGTACTTTCTCCGGTACTGCGATCCCCACAACAACGAGGCGCTGGCCTCCCGGGAGGCGCTGGAGTACTGGACTCCTGTGGACTGGTACAACGGCGGCATGGAGCACACCACCCTGCATCTGCTCTATTCCCGGTTCTGGCACAAGTTCCTCTATGACATCGGCGTGGTGCCCACCAAGGAGCCCTACGCCCGCCGCACCAGCCACGGCATGATTTTAGGGGAAAACGGCGAGAAGATGTCCAAATCCCGGGGCAATGTGGTCAATCCCGACGACATTGTGGCGGAATACGGTGCCGACACCATGCGCCTGTACGAGATGTTTATCGGTGACTTTGAAAAAGCGGCCCCCTGGTCCAGCGAATCCATCAAGGGTTGCAAACGCTTTGTGGACAGGCTCTGGAACCTGCAAACCATCTGCGTGGACGGCGAAGAGTACTCCCCCAAGCTGGAAAGCAGCTTCCACAAAACCATCAAAAAAGTCAGCGAGGACATCGAGACCCTGAAATACAACACGGCAATTGCCGCTTTGATGAGTTTGCTCAACGATGTTTACGAGGCAAAACAGTTAAACCGGGCCGAATACAAAACCCTGCTGATTCTCTCCAACCCCTTTGCACCCCATGTGACCGAAGAAGCTTGGGAGCAAATGGGATTCGGCGGCATGATCACCGATCAGACCTGGCCTTTGTATGACGAAGAAAAGTGCAAGGAATCCACGGCGGAAATGGTGGTGCAGATTTGCGGTAAGATTCGCGCCCGCATTTCGGTCAGCACTTCCGCCTCCAAAGAAGAATTGCTTCGTCTGGCCAAGGAAAACGCCGAGATTGCCGCTGCCATCCAAGGCAAGCAAATTCTCAAGGAAATTGTGGTGCCCGGCAAGCTGGTCAACCTTGTGGTGAAATAGCCTAAGAACAAAAGGTTGGATTTTATTTCTTGACAGCGGAGCTTGCAAGTACTATAATAATAGATGAATTCTTTATCCGGTTTGTTTAAAGAATAACTCCTGCTGCGAAGCGTGGGGAGGGAAATAGACGTGTCAGAAATCCGTATCAAGGAGAACGAATCCTTGGACAGTGCGCTGCGCAGATTCAAAAGGCAATGTGCAAAATCCGGTGTGTTGCAGGAAGTGCGCAAAAGAGAGCATTACGAAAAGCCTTCCGTAAAGCGCAAGAAGAAATCCGAGGCAGCACGTAAGCGCAAGTTCAAATAATTGTATTTAACCAAAAGGCGGGCTATTTGTTAGCCCGCCTTTTCTCTCACGAGGTGTCAGATTACCATGAGCTTTTTTTACCCCACCCTTTATCTGCAATCCATAGCCTGCCTGCAGCCTGCGCAGCTGCAGCGCTGGGGAGTTCGGGGACTGATTTTGGATGTGGACAACACCCTGACCACCCACGACAATCCCGTTCCTCATCCAGAGGTTTTAATCTGGTTGGAACAGATGCGCAGCGCCGGCATTGCTATGATCATTCTCTCCAACAACCACCCGCCTCGGGTCAAGCCCTTTGCCGAGCTGTTGGGGCTGCCCTTTACCGCAGATGCCGCAAAGCCTCTTCCCAAAGGATTTCGGCGGGCAGCAAGGGATTTAAATTTGCCCAAAGACCAAATCGCAGTGGTGGGCGATCAAATCTTCACCGATATTCTGGGCGGCAACCTCTTTGGCGCCAAAACAGTTTTGATCAAGCCCATCCAGCCGGAATCCACCTGGTTTTTCCGGCTCAAGCGCCGGCTGGAAAAGGGTATTCTAAGAAAATTTCATGTCAAAAATAAATAAAAGCGCCCAGTAGCGCTTTTCGATTTACGTAGATACATTTTAAAGGAGAACGATCATGGTCAAATTCGGTCCTGCCGGTCAGGATGAGGAGTACGCCGCTGTTCACAAGTCCACGCTAAACATGCCTGCCTATCTGGCGCAGCGAAAGCTGACGGCTTTTGAATACCAGTGCGGTCATGGGGTGAGAGTATCTCAAAAGTCTGCCCAAGCGCTGGGGGAGGAGGGCAAACGCCATGGCATTGCCATATCGGTTCATGCCCCCTATTATATTTCCCTAGCCTCTGCCGACGAGGAAAAGCGGCTGAATTCGGTGCGCTATATCTTGCAGGCGGCCCGGGCCGTGGATTGGATGGGGGGAAACCGCATTGTGGTGCACCCCGGCTCGGTGGGAAAGATGGAGCGCAAGCAGGCAATGGAACTGGCCTGCGATACTCTAAAGCTTGCTCTGAAACGGTTGGAGGAGGAAGGGCTTTCCCACATTCACATCTGCCCCGAAACCATGGGAAAGATCAACCAACTGGGTACCCTGGAGGAAGTGATTGCCTTCTGCCTGCTGGACGAGCGCTTGATTCCCTGCATTGATTTTGGCCACCTTTACGCCCGGTCGGCAGGAACGGTGGAAGGCTACCAAGCCACCGCCCAGATTCTGGATACCCTTCACAACCAACTGGGCAGGCAGCGGGGCAGCAATTTTCACGCTCACTTTTCCAGAATCGAATACACCGAAAAAGGGGGGGAGCGGCGCCACCTCACCTTGGAGGACCCCAGCTTTGGCCCGGATTTTTCCCCCTTGGCCCAACTGCTGCAGGAGCGCAAGCTCAGCCCCACCATCATCTGCGAGTCGGCAGGCACACAGGTAAAAGATGCCATTGCCATGTTGGAGCTGTATGAGCAAGCAGCCAAGGAAGGAGAGGAAACCAATGACCCCCATTGAGAAATTAAGGGAGGCCTTGCCTTTCGACATTGACGCCGCACTCATCACCGGGGGCTTTAACCGCCGCTACCTCACCGGCTTTGCTTCCAGCGCGGGAACCTTGGTCCTCACTCGAAAGCAAGCGGTTTTTATCATCGATTCCCGTTATTACGAAGGAGCCTGCAAGACAATCCGGGATTGTGACGTTGTTTTGCAGGATAAGCTATTCCAGCAGATTGGCGCTTTGCTGAAGGATGCCAAGGCGGAAAGGGTGGCGGTGGAAAGTGAGATCTGCACCGTCAAGGAGCTTAACCTCTATCGGAAAGAGCTACCCAACATCACTTTTTTGGAGGATAACCGCCTTTCCGACCAGCTGAGTCTGCTGCGCCGCATCAAAACCCCCCAGGAGCTTGCGCGGATGCGCAGGGCGCAGGAATACACCGACCAAACCTTTACTCACATTTTGGAAAAGATAAAGCCGGGAGTCACCGAAAAGGAAATTGCCTTGGAGCTGGACATGGCCGGCCGCAGAATGGGAGCGGATCGCTTGGCTTTTGTCATTGTGGCTTCCGGGGAGAATTCCTCCCAGCCTCACTGCACACCCTCCGACCGCGTCCTGCGGGAAGGGGATTTTATCACCTTGGATTTTGGCTTTTTTGTGGATGGCTACTGTTCCGACATGACCCGCACCGTGGCCCTTGGCCCTGTCAGCGACAAACAGCAGCAGGTGTATGAGACGGTGCGACAAGCTCAGGAAGCTGCCTTTGCCC
This sequence comes from Oscillospiraceae bacterium, assembly GCA_050950205.1. Taxonomy (GTDB): domain Bacteria; phylum Bacillota; class Clostridia; order Oscillospirales; family Ruminococcaceae; genus WRAV01. The sequence goes on along the minus strand of JBMNHF010000007.1, from coordinate 142,381 downwards.
AAATTAAGCCGGGAGCCATTTGCCGGGAAGTGGACACCGCCGCCCGCCGCCTCATCGATTCTTCCCCCTTTGCGGGAACCTTTGGCCACGGTCTCGGCCATTCTTTGGGACTGGAAGTCCATGAGGCCCCTGCTTTTAACCAAACCTGTGAGGTGGCGCTGGAGCCGGGAATGGTTCTTTCGGTGGAGCCGGGCATCTACCTGCCGGGAGAATTTGGTGTGCGCATCGAGGACGTCGTGGTCTGCACTTCCGACGGCTTTGAAAATTTGACCAAGAGCCCCAAAGATCTCATCATACTATAAAAAACCAAACTCTTTGTTTTTGTTCATAAAAGGGGAGTTTCGCACAAAGGTCAAAAAACCTCACGAGGAACTCCCCCGCGAGGTTTTTTGAATCTATACAGGGCCAAAATGAGAGGACGAAAACTTATCCGGCAACGGCAATGCGCAGCTTAAGGCGAAGTTTATCGCTAATCATGGCAATAAATTCGGAGTTGGTGGGCTTACCCCGTCCATTGTGGATGGTGTAGCCAAAATAGGAATTGAGAATATCCACATCGCCTCTGTCCCATGCCACCTCGATTGCGTGGCGAATGGCCCGCTCCACCCGGGAAGGAGTGGTGCCGTTCTTTTTGGCAACGGTGGGATAAAGCCGCTTGGTAACCGAGTTGATGATTTCCGGCTCCTGAATGGCAAAGATAATGGAATCCCGCAGGTAGTGGTAGCCCTTAATGTGAGCCGGTACTCCGATTTGGTGGATAATATCCGTAACCATCACTTCCAGATCCGGAGAATTTCTGGAAGGGCGCAGAGCCGTGGTAGGAGTCCAGCTCTGCTGGTTGTTCTTGGCTTGGGCAAATTGCATCACACGCTCTACCAGTACATCGGTATCAATGGGCTTGAGGAAAAAATACACCGAGCCGTTGGCGGTAAGTTCCCGTTCCAGCGTAGGGCTGGTGGAGCTGGAAATGGTCATAAAAATAGGAGGTTTGATGGACTTGTCGCTATAGATGTTCTTCATGACTCCCAACGCGTCCAGATGAGGCATATATACCTCCATCAAAACAATATCCGGTTGGTAATCCACAATCATTTTGAGAATTTCCACCCCATCCTGAGGGGCACATATGGTTTCGTAATCATAGCTGTGGAAGATTGCCGCGCATTTCCCGTAGAATTCCTTCGTATCGTCCGAAATCAAGACTTTTACCTTAGATGTCATATTTTATTATCTCCCTCACTACGTTCTTTTGCGAACTTTATTAAATGTTACCATTATTTGGAAAAGAATGCAAGGGAATGTCAATTAAATGTCCATTAAATTTATTCCCACATTGTTGTACAAAATGTCAATGGATTTACGCCGAAAACCGTACACTTTCGACATTATTTATCTGCTTATCCATATTCTCGGCAAAAATCCCATAGCCTTTGGTGGGATCATTTACAAATACATGGGTTACTGCGCCCACCAGTTTGCCATCCTGAATGATGGGAGAACCACTCATTCCCTGCACAATCCCCCCGGTGCTGGAAAGCAGCGTTTTATCGGTAATTTTAATCACCAAATTCTTTGTGGGGGCAATGTCGGAATAATTCACCCGTTCAATTAGAATGTCAAAGCTCTGAGGCTTGTTGCCGGAAATGGTGGAAAGAATGACAGCGGGGCCGGGTTTTATTTCCGATCGATAGGCCATGGGGATGGGATCGGCTCCAAAATAAGAAATGTGCATCACCCCAAAAAGACCAAACTCGCTGTTTACCAGCAGGCGGCCGATGGGCTTGTCGGTGGAAAAGGTTCCTCTCAGCTCCCCCGGCTTTCCGCTTTGACCCATATTGCAACCGGAAATGTTGACATCCACAATTTCGCCGCTGGAAAGAGGCATAATGGCTCCGGTATCCACATCGCAGACACCGTGACCCAGCCCTGCAAAAGCCCCGGTTTGGGGATCATAATAGGTCATGGTTCCGATGCCGGCAGAGGAATCCCGCACCCAGATGCCTGCCTTGTAACCATTGTCCAAAGCGGACATCACAGGCTTTAAGCTCAGCTCCAGATGGTTTTCCCCCCGGCGGACGCTGACACTGACAGGTTTTCCCTCCGAGCGGGCGATGATCTCCTTAATGTCCGCGGTTCGCTCCAGACGCTGTCCGTTCATATGGGTGATCATATCCCCGATCTTCAGCCCTGCCTCTTTGGCGGGATTGACGTTTTCGCTGCCCATCTGAATATCGCTCATCCCCACCACCATAACGCCGTCGGTGAACATTTTAATACCAAAGGGGCTGCCTCCCGGAACCACCATCCGCCGTTGGGCATAGGAGATTACTTCCTGTGCGTTTCTTTGGCCGGAAATGCTAATATGAAGGCGGTAGATGTTTCCGTTCTTATCAAAAACCTTAGGAGCCAGATCGGTCTGATCGCTTGTGGTTAAAGAAAGTCGTTCGCTGACAAAAAACTCCTCGCCCTGCTCGATCCAAAAGGTGTCCGGCAAAAGGTACTGAATATATGCCGTCAGGGCAAGGAGCAATATAACGCCGGTGCAGGCAACTCCGGCAAAAGCCTGAATCACTCTTTTCATATAAAAAACTCCATTTCTGCAAGGTGTAATGTGTTTTTGGCTCTATTAATTTGCATCCTTGCAGAAGAAATATTTGAGTAAAAAAGTTATGCCTTTGTCAGGGAATAGTAGTTTTGTCACTTATCGATGTTATTATAAAGATTTCCCAAAACGAACAAATGTAAGAAACCACACAACACCAATATGCAGGGGGTTGGAAAAAATAAAGCTGGCGATTATTGGATCAAGAACCCTTATAAACTTTGACAAAAAAGTCATTATAAGCCATATTCCTCCCGAAACCACTGCCATCATCAGCGGAGGCGCCCAAGGAATCGACAACCTCGCCAAAAGCATCGCAGAGGAGCTGGGACTTCCATTTTTGGAGGTTCTCCCCAATTACAAAAAACATGGAAAAACGGCGCCCCTGACTCGCAACGCCGCAATTGTGTCTATGGCAGACCGGGTTCTGGCCGTATGGGATTTTACCTCCCGCGGCACCGCCCATGTCATTGCCCAATGTATTGAACAGAAAGTTCCGGTACAGGTGATTGGACCGGATGGCATACCTTCTCTTTTAAACAATCAAAATCCCTCAAATCACACTCCAACATAGTATACACATTTTGAAGGAAGGCATACGAAAACGCTGCCTTGCAATTCCTTCTCATTTTGCTGTTTTGCGATTCAACTCAAATGCAAATTTTTGTCAAAAGCATTGGAAAGCCAGATGTTCTGCTCGATTACCCGCTGCCCGCAGGGATATTGTATTGTGTTAAAACGCGAAAAGTGTTATAATATTGAGAATCTATTCTGAAACCACCCAAGGAGAAGCCATGTTAAGCAGGTTAACCGATACCATTATTGTGGCCGGCCATTACGGAAGCGGTAAGACCAATCTCTCCCTCAATCTGGCTCTTGGCCTGCGCAAAGAGGGGAAATCGGTCACCCTTTGTGATTTGGATGTGGTCAACCCCTATTTTCGCACCGCCGATTTTCGCTTGATGGCAGAGGAGCAGGGCATTCACCTCATTGCTCCCGCCTATGCAGGCTCCAACCTGGATATCCCTGGGCTGACCGGGGAGCTGGACGCCCGGCTGGGCAGAGGAGACCACGTCATCATCGACGTGGGGGGAGACGACGACGGTGCCTATGCTTTGGGCCGATACGCTCCCAAAATTTTGCAGCGGCCCTACACCATGCTTTTTGTGGCCAATTTTTTTCGGTATCTTACCCGCACGCCGGAGGAAGCTGCCCCCTATCTGGCGGAAATCGAAGCAGCCTCCCGCCTTACCTTTACCCACATTGTCAACAATTCCAATTTGGCGGGGCAAACCACCCGGCAGGATGTAGAGAATTCCATCCGCAAGGCAGAGGAGCTTTCCCGCCTTACCGGCAAGCCTTTGCTGTTCACCGCCGTTCAGGAGAGTTTGGCCCCCGCCTTGCCTCAGGAAGAGATTTTCCCGGTGGGCATTTATGTCAAAACTCTGTGGCAATCATAATCCGCGTTTGCATTTGACAATTGCCTAGCGGATGATTTTTTATAGATACCTGCAGCTTTCCGGCTGCAGATGCTCAGAACCATTTGAGCGCGCCTGTATCCCATGGTGCGGAAAGCAATTTCCGTTTGGCCCGCTCCACAGTACATATCAAGGAGGAAGCATAATAGAATGGCCAACCGCGTGACTGTCAACGAAGAAGTATGCAAAGGCTGTGGCCTCTGCACGTCGGTTTGTCCCAAAAAAATTATGATCATTGACCGGGACAAGCTCAACGCCAAGGGATACAATCCCGCAACCGTCAGCAATATCGAACTATGCATTGCCTGTGCCATGTGTGCCATCATGTGCCCGGACAGCGCCATCAAAGTGGAAAAGGAGTGATTGGACATGGCTGAACGCATCTTGATGAAGGGCAACGAAGCCATTGCCGAAGCTGCGATTCGCGCTGGTTGCCGACATTTTTTTGGATACCCCATTACACCCCAGACAGAAGTTTCCGCCTATCTGGCCAAACGGATGCCTAAGGTGGGCGGATGCTTTTTGCAGGCGGAAAGCGAAATAGCCGCCATCAACATGGTGGTGGGAGCCGCCGCTGCAGGGGTGCGGGTTATGACCTCCTCTTCCTCTCCCGGCATCTCTCTCAAAACCGAGGGAATCTCTTATCTCATCGGCTGTGATCTGCCCTGTGTGATTCTCAACATTCAGCGGGGCGGCCCGGGCTTGGGCGGCATTCAGCCCAGTCAGGCCGACTACAATCAGACCACCAAGGCACCCGGCCACGGCGACGCCCATGTGTTGGTATTTGCCCCCTCCACCGTTCAGGAGATGGTAACCTGTATTTTTGATATGTTTGATTTGTCCGAAAAATATCGGATGCCCGCCATGTTGCTGGGAGACGGCTTGCTGGGCCAGATGATGGAGCCGGTGGAATTCCCCGATCTTCAAATCACCCCCGCCGAAAAGCCTTGGGCGGCTAATGGCCATCAAAATAAGCGCAAGCGCAACATCGCAAACTCCCTTTATCTCCAACCTGATAAGCTGGAAGCCAAAAATATCGAGCGCTTTGAGCGCTATGCCAAGATTCAGGCCAATGAAACCCGGGCCGAGTTCTTTGAAACCGAGGACTGCGACCTGCTGGTGGTAGCCTACGGTGCCTCCTCCCGGATTGCCCGCAGCGCCGTGATGAGTGCACGGGCGCAAGGGCTTAAGGTGGGACTCCTTCGCCCCATCACCCTGTGGCCCTTCCCCAAAGAAGAGCTGCGCAAGGCCGCTCAAACCGCCAAGAACGTACTGGTGGTGGAGATGAGCATGGGCCAAATGGTGGACGATGTCAAATTGGCTTTGGAATTTTCCAAACCGGTTCACTTTTTCGGCCACACCGGCGGCATCATTCCCACTCCTGCCGAGGTGCTGAATCAGGTGAAAACCATTGCAGGAGGTGCTGCACAATGACTGTGGTATACGAAAAATCCAAAATGCTCACCGATCTGCCTCTGAGCTATTGCCCCGGCTGTACCCATGGCATCATTCACAAACTGGTGGCCGAGAGCATTGAAGAACTGGGAGTAGGAGGCAGAACCGTAGGCGTTGCTCCGGTGGGTTGCTCTGTTATGGCGTATAATTTCTTTAACTGCGACATGGTGCAGTCCCCCCACGGACGGGCTCCCGCCGTGGCTACCGGCCTTGCCCGGGCGCTGCCCAACAATGTGATCTTTACATACCAGGGAGACGGCGACCTTGCCGCCATCGGCACCGCCGAGACCGTTCACGCCGCCGCCCGGGGCGAGAATATCGTCATTATCTTCGTCAACAATGCCATTTACGGTATGACCGGCGGGCAGATGGCCCCTACCACTCTGCCGGGCCAGGTAACCCAGACTTCCCCCTACGGCCGGGACATCAAAACCGCCGGATACCCCTTGCGCATCTGCGAAATGCTGTCCACTCTGGACGGCACCACCTATGCCGAGCGGGTGTCGGTCAACAACATCCCCAACATCCGCAAAGCCAAAAAGGCCATTAAAAAGGCCTTTGAAAATCAGATTGCAGGCCGGGGTTTTTCCATTGTGGAGGTGCTGTCCACCTGTCCCACCAACTGGGGCTTGACACCCGTGGAGGCTTTGAAATGGGTGGAGGAAAATATGATTCCCTACTATCCCCTTGGGGTATACAAGGACATCACCGCAGAGGAGGGGAAATAATCATGGCGAGCTACAACATGATCTTTGCTGGATTTGGAGGACAGGGTGTTCTGTTTACCGGTAAGGTGGTGGCCTATGCCGGCCTCATCGACGGCAAGGAGGTCAGCTGGCTGCCCAGCTACGGCCCCGAAATGCGGGGCGGTACCGCCAACTGCAGCGTTTGCATTTCCGATATGCCGGTGGGTTCTCCCCTGGTTACCGAGCCGGATGTGCTGATTGCCATGAACAGCCCCTCCTACGATAAATTTATCGATTCCGTTAAGCCCGGCGGCGTTGTCATCATCGATTCCAGCCTGGTCACTCCCTCCAAACGCAGGGAGGATGTGAAGCTCTATGAGGTGCCCGCCACCGCTCTTTCCAACGAAGAGCATCTGGAGGGAATCGCCAACATGATTTTGTTGGGCAAGCTGCTGGAATCCACCGGCTTTGCCTCTATGGAAACGGTGGAGCAATCGCTGGAAAAATGTGTGCCCCCCAGCAAAACCCATCTGCTCAAGCACAACCTGCGGGCCATTCGCCTGGGAATGGAGCAATAGTCACAGTGATGGAATAAACTGTAGCAAGCGCCAAACCAGGTTGCAGTTGTTTCGAAGCGAGGTGACCCCATGAAGCTACATAAACCGTTTTGTCTTTTGCTGGCCCTTCTTCTGTTGCTGGGACTGGGTGCCTGCGCCAAAAAAGCCAAGGAGCCAACTCCTGCTCAGGCAGCTAAGCGAGATGAGCTGGCCCAGGAGTTTATGGCCGAAATCAGAGACGAAATTTTGCCTTATAAAAATCAGCTGGGGCTACTCAGTTCCAAGGGAATCCTCATCAGCGAAGAGGAAGAGGTGGCGGATTTTACCCTGCTGGACCAGTTTGTGGACCAATATGAGGCCGGGGCAGACTGTTCCCTTACCATCTGCTTTGTTACCAAAAGCTTCGTGGCAGCCAGAATGGTGATGATGGATGGAGTGGGATACTATTTCCGCTACCAGTACGATTCCAAGAATCCCATTGCGGTCAGCAGCAGGGTGTTTGACCGCATCCGCATTCAAGAGGATGCGGCCTTGGGCAAGGTTCAGCTTAAGCTGGAGTACGACGGCAAGGAGCTGGCCACCTTTACCTTCCGTTCGGTGAAGGAGGACGTCATGCCGCCGGAGCCCGGCTCTGCACCGGGATGATAATACAACGGAGGAGACATGCCTTTCGTATGTCTGCCGTTGGCTGAAAAAGCCGCCGCAAGGCGGTTTTTTTATCAAGCTACACACCGTTCCTTAACCGGAATCAGGTCTGCGCAGAAGCTTTTCCGCAGACTTCTGTGGGAGGAAACACCCCAGCAAAGAGCCAATCAAGATAAAACTACAAAGGAGGGCTATGGGTGCTTCATTTTATTTTGGGCCGGGCAGGAACCGGAAAAACCACTCTGCTGCTGGAGCGCCTGCGGGAGGCGGCCCAGCGGGGGGAACGCTGTGTTCTGCTGGTGCCGGAGCAGTATTCCTTCGAGGCGGAGCGGCAGGTCAGCCGGCAACTGGGGCCGCAACTTGCCTTAAGGGTGGAGGTTTTGAGCTTTACCAGACTCTGCAACAGTGTATTTCGCGCCCATGGAGGCCTGGCGGGAGTACCGGTTACCCAAACGGGGCGGTATCTTCTCATGTCGCTGGCGGTGGCAGAGCTGGCAGAGCATCTGAAGGTTTACCGCAAAAGCTGCAACAACCCCGCCTTTTTGGAAACTCTCACCTCCGCCTGCTCGGAATTTAAGGCGGCGGGGCTTACCCCCAAGGCACTGGATCAGGTAGCCCAATCGGTGGAGTCGGGACAGCTGCGGGACAAGCTTTCTGACCTTACCGCCCTCTATACTGCCTATCAGGCTTTGTTGGAGCGGGGCTATACCGACCCCGAAGACGATTTGCTCCGGGCCCGGGAGATGATGGCCCAAAACAGCATTTTTGAAGGAGCCTGCCTGTTTGTGGACGGCTTTACCACCTTTATGGCAGGGGAGTTTGCTCTGCTTCATTTGCTGATTGCCCGCTGCAGGGAGGTTCATGTTGCCTTTCCCGCCGACGGCCTGCAAGATACCGAAAAGGGGTTGGGAACCTTCTCCGCCTCCAAGCAGGCCATCAGCCGGCTGATGCGCTATGCCCGGCAGGCTGGGGTGGTGGTGGCTTCTCCTACGGTGCTGACCGAGCCGCTGCGCTATCAAAGCCCGGAGCTTGCCTTCCTTTCCCGCCGCTTTCTGCTGCCGGGGGAGGAAGTATACCCCGTGCCGCCCGAGCATCTCACCATCTGTTCCGCCCCCGATCTTTATAGGGAGATTGAATATGTGGCCGCCTGCATCGATGCTCTGGTGCGGGAAGAAGGCTACCGCTACAAGGAGATCGCTGTGGTGGCCCGGGAAACAGGGCCATATCTGCGGGCGCTGGAGCGTGTCTTTTTGCGGCGGAACATCCCCTATTTTGTGGACACTGTGCGGGATGTGGAGACCATGCCTCTGGCTGGTGGATTGGTCCATGCTCTGGAGGCGGTGCGCAGCAATTTTGACAGCGCCGCGGTGCTCTGCTGGGCAAAATCTCCCTTAATGGGATTGGATCCTCGGGCGGTGGCCCAACTGGAAAACTACAGCTACCTTTGGAGTGTGCGGGGCAAGTTGTGGACCGGGGAGCTGCGCAACAATCCCCGGGGAATGGCAGGGCCCCTAACGGAAGAGGATTTGCAGGAGCTGACCGAAATCAACCAAACCCGGGAGCAGGTGATGACCCCGCTTCTCCATCTGCGGGATGCTTTGCGCAGCTGTGACGGCAGAGGGTTTGCCGCCGCTGTTTACCGCCTGCTGGAGGAGGTGGATGCTCCGGGCAAGATGACTGCCTTTGCCCAAACCCTTCCCCAAGGAGAGCGGGAGACCTTCCTGTCCGAAAGCGGGCAGCTTTGGGATCTTCTCATGGAAACCTTAGATGTGTTCGGGGAGGTGTTGGGCACCACTGTCCTTCCTGCCCATCGCTTTTGCGAGCTTTTGCGTCTCTCTTTAACCTGTGCTGAGATCGGCCTTGTGCCTCAGACTTTGGATCAGGTGCTGGTGGGAAAAGCCGACCGCATTCGCCCGGGGGAGGTCAAAGCGGTTTTTGTCATCGGTGCGGTGGAAGGGCAATTCCCTGCGGCTCTCACCTCCGGGGGAGTGTTTACCGACGAGGAGCGCCGCACCATGATTCGTCTAGGGGCGGAAATCGGTGCCCCCTCTTTGGAGAGGGCGGTGTTGGAGCGATACTTTTGCTACCATGCCCTCACCCTTGCCTCTCACCGGCTGTGGGTCAGCTATCCCCGGGATACCTTGAAGGGGGAGGGGAAGACCCCCTCGGTGATTGTTACCCAGCTTCAGGAATTATTCCCTCTGCTGGAAGAGGCCGAGCCGGACCTCTTTGCTTTGGTGGGGGGAGCGCCATCCGCCTTTGACCTGTTGGCCGCCCATTACCGGGAAGATACCCCCAAAACAGCTGCGCTGCTTGCGTATTTTTCCAAGAGCAGGGGCTCGGTGCTCCGCCGGATGCAGGTGGCGGCCTACAAGCCCTCCCACCGGCTGGCGGACAGGAGCATGGCGGAAAAACTGTTTGGCAAGCGAATGCGCCTATCCCCCAGCCAGGTGGAGCGGTACCACCGGTGCGCCTTTGCCTACTTTGCCCGGGATGGGCTGAAGATCAAACCCCGCCGCCGGGTACAGTTCGACCCCTTGGAGTCGGGAAGCCTTGTGCACCATGTGCTGCAGGTGATGGTGCAGCAGCATAAAGAGAAGCTGTTTACCCTTTCCAAATCCCAGATGGAGGCTCAGGTGCGGGAAATCATCGACGGGTATTTGGCCGAGCGGATTATGCAGCAGGAGGCTTTGCCCCGGCGGTTTTCCGATCTCTTCCGCCGGCTGACAGCCTCCATCACCCGGCTGTTGTGCCACTTGGGCGAGGAGCTGGCCCAGAGCCAGTACCGTCCGGTGGCCTTTGAGCTGCCCATCAGCACCAGAGAGGGAGTGGCGCCTCTGGAACTGGTCACTGCCGACGGCACCACCGTTCTGGTGGAGGGAGTGGTGGACCGGGTGGATGTGATGGAGCGGGGAGAAAACCGCTACATTCGGGTGGTGGACTACAAGTCCGGAGGCAAAGAATTCCGTTTGGACGATGTTCTCTACGGACTCAATTTGCAGATGCTCCTTTACCTCTTCACCATTGCCGAAAACGGCAAAGGTATGTTTGAAAACGCCATCCCGGCGGGCGTCCTTTATCTTCCGGTTCATGCCCAGTATTTCAACTCCGCCCGGAATGAAAAGGAGGAAAAGGCAGCGGCTGACTTGAAACGTCAGTGGAAGATGAGCGGCCTTTTGCTGGAGGACGAAATCAGCTTGCGGGGGATGGAACAGGAGCTGAAGGGCGTGTTTATCCCCGCCAAGATAACCGCCGGGGGAACTTTGGACAAGCGCTCCGCTCTAGCGGGTAAGGCTGCCATGGGGCGGCTTTCCCGAAAGGTCAAAGAACTGATTGCCGAAATGGCAGAGAGCCTTTCCAGAGGTGGAATTTCCTCCTGCCCGGTCAGTTCCCGGGGACATAACCCTTGCGATTATTGCGATTACGCCACCCTCTGCGGTTTTGAGCCGGGGGATGAGGCTCTGACGGTGGAGCCCATGAACTTGGAGGAAGCTTTGGCCGCTCTGGAAAAAGAAGACGGCAAGCCCAGCCCTTTGTCCGGGCAAGCTTCCGCCGTTCCAACACAATCATGACGCAGAAACTATGGAATACATATGCTGCGGTGAGAGGAGGAAAATGATGGCCGGTAAGTGGACCAAAGCACAGCAGCAGGCCATTCAGTCCCGCAAGGGTCCGGTGCTGGTCAGCGCTGCCGCCGGCAGCGGAAAAACCTCGGTGCTGGTGGAGCGGGCCATCGGCCTGATTTGCGACGAAAACCATCCCATCGACGCCGACCGGCTGCTGATTGTCACCTACACCAATGCCGCTGCCGCCGAGATGAAACAGCGCATCGGAGCCCGGTTGGCCCAACTGGCCCGGGAAACCCCCGGCAATCTGCGGCTGATCAGTCAGCAGGCTGCCCTGTCCCGAGCCAGCATCGGCACCATCCACTCCTTTTGTTTGGGGCTGATTCGGGAAAATTTTCAGCATCTGCCTATTTCCCACGACTTTTCCGTCGCCGATGAAGGGGAGCTGGAGCTGATGCGCCAGGAATCTGCCCGCACAGCCTTAGAGCAATTCTACCTACAGGATGAGGACGGCTCCTTTCAGGAGCTGGTGGAGCTTCTTTCCGGCACCCGGGACGATGCCCGCCTCATCAGTATTTTGCTCCGGCTTTATGATTTTGCTCGGGCCCACCCCTTTTACCTGAGCTGGCTGGACCGGGTACAACACCTTTATGAAAGCAGCCCCGCCATTGAGGAAACCCATTGGGGCCGCACTCTTTTGACCTACGCCGCCGACACTTTGGATTTTTGCATCTCCTCCATGGGCCAGATGAGAGAAACCCTTCGGGAGGACGAAAAAGCAGAAAAAGCCTATGGCCCTGCTTTTTCTTCGGATTTGGTCCAGCTGGAGGCCTGCCGCATCGCAGTGCGGGAGGGAAACTGGGACAAAGCGGTGTCCAGCTTAAGTGGAGTGGAATATGTTAGATTAGGGGCCTTGCGGGGCAACGATACCCTCAAAGCCCAAGCTCAGGGGGTGCGCAAGCGCTGCCGCAAGCTTATAGAGCGCCTTTCCAACGATTATCTCAATGCTACCGGTCAGGATTTTGCCCAGGACATGGCGGATCTTGCCCCCAAGCTTGCCACTCTTTTTGACTTGATCCGCACCTTCGACCGAATTTTTACCGAGGAAAAATCCCGCAAAAAGCGGCTGGACTACGCCGATCTGGAGCATCTGGCTTTGAGCCTTCTGGCTCGGGAACGGGAAGACGGTTCCTGTGAGCGCACCCCGTTGGCGGTGGCTCTTTCCCAACGCTTTGAGCAGGTGCTGGTGGACGAATACCAGGATGTCAACGAGGTGCAGGAGCTGCTCTTTACCTGCGTTTCCCGGATGCAGCAAAATTTGTTTATGGTGGGAGATGCCAAGCAGGGCATCTACTCCTTCCGATTGGCCACTCCCGCCATCTTCCTCCACAAAAAGGAAAGCTACGCCGTCTACCAAGGAGAGGGGGGAGAGTTTCCGGCCAAAATCATTCTGGATATGAATTTTCGCAGCCGCCGGGAAGTAACCCAAGGGGTGAACTTCCTCTTTTCCCTGCTGATGAGCCGCCGGTTGGGGGACATTGCCTATCAGGGGGAGGAGCGCTTGGTTTGCGGTGCAACTTACCCCGCATCGGCAGGGGACCTTCGCCCCCAGCTTCTGCTGCTGGACGGAACAAAATATGCAGGCGACGAGGACTTCCCCACTTTAGAGGCGCGGCTGGTGGCGGAGCAAATCGCACAAATGCTGGCGGAAGGATACCCGGTTTCCCACCAAGGCAAAACCCGACCCTGCTGCCCAGGGGATTTTTGCATTTTGATGCGCTCGCCCCGGCGCAGGCTGCAGACCTATTTTAAGGCGTTGGAGGAGCAGGGCATTCCGGTCTGGGTGCAGAACGCCGACGGCTTTTTGAGCTTGCGGGAAGTGAGTATGGTGCTCTCCCTTTTGGAGGCACTGGACAATCCCCTGCTGGATTTGCCTTTGGTGGCGGCGCTTATCTCCCCGCTGTTCGGTTTTTCCGACGACGATATTGCCGCCCTGCGCCTGGCGGGAAAAGGCTTGCCCTTTTACCTTGCTTTGGAGAAAGGGGCTTCCGGAGCGGTGGAAGCGGGTCTTGCCCGCCGCTGTGCCGATTTTTTAGAGCTGTTTTCCCACCTGCGCAGCCGTGCCGCCGTGCTGCCCACCGACCGCCTGCTGCTGGAGCTGTACGCCTGCACCGATGCTCTGGCCATTGCCCAGGTAATGCCTCTGGGGGAAAACCGCCGGGCCAACCTGTTGTTATTGGTGGAGTACGCCTCTACCTATCACGATCTTGGCTACAAGCAGTTGGGGGGCTTTGTGGGATTTATTACCCGGCTGCGGGAGCGGGGAGGCGACCTTGCCCCTGCGGGACTGGCAGGAGAGGGCGGGGGAGCGGTGCAGATTATGTCGGTTCATCGCTCCAAGGGGTTGGAATTTCCCATTGTCATACTGGCGGATACCGCCAAGGGATTTAATCGCACCGACCTGAACCAAAACTATCAGCTTCACTCGGAGTATGGCTTTGCCTGTGCCCGCCGGGATCCTGAAACCATGCGGCAATTTTCCACCCTTCCCATGCAAGCCATCAAGCTGGAGAGGATTCGGGATTTGCTGGGAGAGGAGTTGCGCATCCTCTACGTCGCTTTGACCAGAGCCAAAGAAAAGCTGATCATTACCGGCTACGTGGGCAAAAACCTTGCCCGAAAGCTGGAAGGTCTGGTGGAAGAGGTGGTGGACGGCCGCCTCAATCCCCGGGCATTGGAGGAGGCAAGCTGCCCCCTCGACTGGATTTTGGCAGCGCTCCTTCACCACCCCGACGGGAAAGGGCTTCGGGAACTGGCGGGCTGTTCTCAACTGTTGCCCCAGGAGGATGATAACGCTTGGCAAATTCAGATTATTCCCGCCGGAAAGCAGACGGTTTCTCAGGAGAAAACCCAGCCGCCCCGCCTTGCCCAGCCTGACCTGGACTATCTCAGCTTGCTGCAACAGCGGGCAGCCTGGCGCTACCCTTATGAGCTGCAAACCAAAATTCCCACCAAGCTGGCGGTTTCTCAGGTTTCCCAAAGGGAGGAAGGGAAGATGCGCTTTCGCTCCCGGCCCCGCTTTTTGGAGGCCAAGGGCCTTACCCCCGCCGAGCGGGGCAGCGCTCTGCACCAGTTTATGCAGTTTGCCGACTACCACAAAGCCCGGGTGAATCTGGAGGAGGAAATTGCCCGGATGGCCCGGCAGCGATATCTCACCGCCTCCCAAACCGAGAGCCTTGACCGCAAAGCCTTGGCGGCGTTTTTTCAGGGGCCTTTGGCCCGCCGCATTTTTGCGGCCGACCAGGTGTGGCGGGAGCTGCGCTTTTTGGGGGAATACGGCAAAGATGTGCTGGGAGAGCGGCTGGAGATGGACGACGATGCCAAAATAACGCTGCAAGGTGTGGCCGACTGCGTTTTTGTGGAAAAGGGAAAGGCTGTGATTGTGGACTACAAAACCGACCGGGTCAAAACCCCGGAGGAACTGTTGGAGCGATACGCCCTGCAGCTGCAGCTGTACCGCCGCATTCTTTCCCAAGCTCTGACCTATCCTGTGGGGGAATGTCTGCTTTACTCCTTTGCTTTGGGCCGGGCAATTCCGGTGGAGTAGAGGGGCGATTTTTGCTTTACAAATTTTCCCTTGTGGATTATACTGATTCAATAGACGTTACCACAAACGCTGGCAATTAATAGGCGGGAAAAATATTTTACCCACTGCCAATATCCAATCATCAATTGGCCACATACCGTTCATAGATAAGGTGTATAATAGGGTACAGGTCCAATTGCGAAACCGAGGTGTAGGCATGAATATGCTTTGTTCAAGATGTAAAGTGAGAATGGCCGTTCTGTTTCTGGCCCATTTAGAAAACGGGGAGATGCAGAACAAGGGTCTGTGTCTCAAATGCGCCAAGGAGCTGAACATCCCCCAAATTAAGGATGTCATGGATAAAATGGGTATTTCCGACGAGGACATTGAGACCATGAGCAACCAGATGCAGGAATTTATGCAGGGGGATATGGGCCTGGATTTTAACGAGGATTTCGAGATGGGGGGCGCCCAAGCGCTGCCTCTGATTCAGAATTTGATGAGCGGTATGAGTGGCGAAAGCAGCAACAAGCCTGCTCATCAGGGGCCGCCGGAGCGGCAGAAAAACAAAGAGGAAAAGCAAAGGCGGGAGCGTTCTCGCAGGCGCAAATTTTTGGATAACTACTGCGAGAACCTCACCGAAAAGGCCAAAGAAGGCAAAATCGACAACATTATAGGCCGGGAAAAGGAAATCTATCGGGTGATTCAGATTCTCAACCGCAGAACCAAGAACAATCCCTGCCTGATTGGCGAGCCCGGTGTGGGAAAAACCGCCATTGCCGAAGGCATTGCACAAAAGCTGGCCGACGGAGACGTTCCGTTTCGCCTAGCCGAAAAGGAGCTTTACCTGCTGGATTTAACTGCTCTCATCGCCGGAACGCAGTTCCGGGGTCAGTTTGAAAGCAGAGTCAAAGGGCTGGTCAACGAAATTAAAGAGGCAGGCAACGTCATCCTCTTTATCGACGAGGTGCACAACATTGTAGGTGCCGGAGACAGCGAAGGCACCATGAACACCGCCAACATCCTCAAGCCCGCCCTTTCTCGGGGCGAAATTCAGGTCATTGGCGCCACCACCTTTACCGAATACCGCAAGCACATCGAAAAGGACGCTGCCTTGGAGCGCCGTTTTCAGCCGGTTAAAGTGGAGGAGCCCACCATTGCAGAATCCATTCAGGTGCTGCAGGGTGTCAAGAGATATTACGAGCGGTATCACCGGGTCAAGGTGCCGGACGAGGTGGTTCGCAACGCCGTGGTGATGGGAGAGCGGTATATCACCGACCGCTTTTTACCCGACAAAGCCATCGACTTGCTGGACGAAGCCTGCTCCTGTGCCACTTTGGCCAGCAATGAGCTGGCGGAATACGACGCCCTCAACAAGGAATTGTTGACCCTTGTGGAAGAGCTGGAAGCCATGGAGGACGGCAGCGAGGAGCCGGATTACGAGCGAATGGCTTGGCTGAAGGCGGAGCGAATTCGCATCAACAACCGCCTGAAGGAAATTGAGCCCCGGGCTTTATCGGTGGAGGTAACCTCAGAGGATCTGGCCAAGGTGTTGGAGCTTTGGACCGGAATTCCCGCCAGCAAAATCCGAGAGTCGGAGCTGAAAAAGGTAGCCAGCCTGGAGGCCACTCTCAAGGAAAAGATCATCGGGCAGGACGAGGCCGTGGAGCTGGTGGCGGCGGCTGTCAAGCGCTCCCGGGTTCAGATTTCCGGCCGCAGACGCCCTGCATCCTTTATCTTTGTGGGCCCTACCGGTGTGGGAAAAACCGAGCTGGTCAAGGTGCTTTCCAGCGAGCTGTTTGATGCCGCCGATCCCTTAATTCGACTGGATATGAGCGAATTTATGGAAAAGCACTCGGTTTCCAGAATTATCGGCTCGCCCCCCGGCTATGTGGGTTATGACGAGGCAGGGCAGCTCACCGAAAAGGTGCGCCGTCGGCCCTACAGTGTGGTTCTCTTTGACGAAATCGAAAAAGCCCATCCCGATGTGATGAACATCCTGCTGCAAATTCTCGACGAGGGAAAGATCACCGATGCACAGGGGCGGGTGGTCAACTTTGAAAACACCGTCATCGTCATGACCTCCAACGCAGGGAGCAACCTGAAAACCGGAGCCGTCGGCTTTACCGGACATCAGGAGCAGGCGGATAAGGAGCGAGCCAAAAAAGCCTTGAGGGACTTTTTGCGCCCCGAGTTTATCGGTCGTGTGGATGAAGTGGTGGCCTTCCGCAGTTTGGATAAGGACAATTACCGTCAGATCGCCGCTTTGATGCTGAAGGAGCTGCAGGGCCCTCTGGAAGAAAAGAAGGTTGCCTTTAGCTGGTCGGAAGAGGCTCTGCAGGTGATTGCCGACAAGGCCTTTGGCAAAAAAAGCGGAGCTCGGGACCTGCGCCGGGTGATTCGCAAAGAGGTGGAGGATGTGATCTGCAATATCCTCATCGACGCGGGCGACACTCCGCCCAGTGCCCTTACCCTGACAGTGGCCGACAACCAGCTGGTGCTGATCCGAGTGTAACAACAAAAGGGACGGAACTTTCCGTCCCTTTTTCGATGTGGCCGCCAGAAAGGCAGCGGCAATAAGCAAAAGACTTTCCCCGATATTTGGAGGAAAAGTAAAAAAATCCCCTTTATTTTTGGACTGTATTCGTTGGGGGATTTATTTCTGGGAAAAGATGTGGTATACTATCCTTTGTATAGCTTCCAGACAGCGGGGGTAAGACCTCATGGACAAGAAGCACCTGCCTTACAACATTCTGCTCTGCATAACGGTGGCAGCGGTGGCACTGATGGCGATTTACAATATGGCTTTGCGCAGTTCGGGGTTTCCGGTGCTGGTGAGTTATGCCATTCCCGTATCGCCGGCCGGGCATCAGGAGATGGTGCAGGAAACAGCTGCCCCAGAAGCGAACTTTCCTCTGGAGCTGAACGTTGCCACCCAAGAGGAGCTGATGCTCATCCCGGGCATTGGGGAAGTGCTCAGTCAGCGCATTATCTCCTACCGGGAGGAGATGGGGGGCTTTGACCGTCTTTCCCAACTCATGGAGGTCAAAGGCATTGGAGAGGCCACCTATGAGAAAATTTCCCCCTACTTGTACCTGAAGGGGCCGGGGGAGTAAGGTGGGGCTCTCAGCCCTAAAGGAGCACTTGCAAACCCGCCGCCACTTTGTTTTGTAGCCTCGGGCTTGCAGCAGATGACCCTAAGTTCTACAAATGATGTTTGAATGAACAGGCCCTAAACCGCAGAACATACCAATTGTTCCGTTTTATTTCCAACAACCACAAGGGGGGTTCCACATGATCCGAATTGAAAACCACTTGGGGCAGATTCAGGTATCCAACGCCTATTTTGCCAATTTGATCGGCCATGCGGTCTCCGAGTGCTTCGGAGTCTCGGGGCTGGTCAATTCTACGCCTTCCCAAGGGCTGCGGGCTCTGATTTCCGGGAAAGATACCGAGGACAAAGGAGTGCGGGTGCGCAGCATCGGCAAGGAGCTGGTGATTGATCTGCACATCACCGTCACCTATGGTGTCAATATTGCCGCGATTGTCAAAAGCATTATCAACAAGGTCACCTATACCATAGAAAACGCCTGCGGTATGGCGGTTTCCAAGGTCAATGTGTTTGTGGCCGACATGAAAGTAGAGTAGTGGAGCCTTGCTTTGTTACCGGCTTCTGATATTTTATTGCTAGCAACTTATCGGCAGGGGGAGTAGATCAACCGTGATAACAGGAAGCACGTTGCGGGACGCGTTTATCAGTGCGGCCAACAGCATTGCCAATCACCGCAAGCAGGTGGATGCCCTCAACGTTTTCCCGGTGCCCGACGGGGACACCGGTACCAATATGTCCATGACCATGGGGGCTGCTCTGGTAGAGCTGGCCGCCCTTTCCGACGATGTGGAATGTGGAGAGGTGGCTCAAGCAGTCGCTCAGGCCCTGTTGTGGGGTGCCAGGGGCAACTCCGGGGTGATTCTTTCTCTGTTGTTCCGAGGTTTTGCCAAGGGGCTTCAGGGCAAGAAGGAAATGGGCTCGGCGGACCTAATCGCCGCTTTGGAAAACGGGGTGGAATCGGCCTATAAAGCGGTGATGAAGCCCACCGAGGGTACCATTCTTACCGTTGCCCGGGTTTCTGCCCAAAGAGCAGCCGAGCTTTGGCAGGAAGACCCGGAGATTTCACCCGTTGGGCTTTGGCTGGAAGTGGTGGAGCAGGCCCGCAAAACCCTAGACGAAACTCCGGAGATGCTGCCGGTGCTGAAAAAAGCCGGAGTGGTAGATGCCGGAGGCAAGGGCTATTTGGTGATTTTGGAGGGGATGTATCAGGTTCTCTCCGGAGGAGCCGTGATTCAACCAGCCAAGGCAGCCGGAGAGGATGCCACCGAGATTCCCGACGAGCGCAACGCTGCCGGGGAATACGAGGGGGAAATTACCTTTACCTATTGCACCGAATTCATCGTCATTAAGGAGCAGAGCAAAAGCGATCCTTTCGCTCTGCGGCAATATTTGGAGTCCATAGGGGATAGCGCCGTGGTGGTGGAGGATGACGACATCATCAAGTGTCATGTCCACACCGACAACCCCGGCAACGCCCTGCAAAAGGCGCTGGAAAACGGTGCCATTACCAAAATTAAAATAGAAAACATGCGGGAGCAGCATGCCTCCCGGCGCAAGGAAGTGGTGGGTGCGCAAAAGCCCGTCAACTTTCCTTATAAAGTGGTAGACCCTTCCCGGGAATACGGCTTTGTGGCCGTGGCGGCGGGCAAAGGCGTACAGGCTCTGTTTAAGGATTTGGGAGTGGACAACGTCGTCAGCGGCGGCCAAACCATGAATCCTTCCACCGACAATATTTTGGAAGCCGTTCACGGCACCCCTGCCAAAACCGTGATTGTGCTGCCCAACAACAAAAATATTATTATGGCGGCAGAGCAGGCGGTACGCCTGGCCGATCGGGAGGTTTACGTGCTGCCCACCAAAACCATCCCCCAAGGGCTTTCGGCGATGCTGGCCTTTGACCCGGAGGCTTCTCTGGCGGATAATCAGCTGGCAATGGTGAAAGCCATCGAGAAGGTGTCAACGGGGCTGATTACCTTTGCTGCCCGGGATAGCAGCTTTGACGGCCACAAAATTAAAAAAGACGAGATTTTGGCGCTGGAAAATGGCAAAATTTCCTTTGTGGAAAAAGATGCCACCAAAGCTCTGCTCAAGCTGGCAAAATCCATGGTGAAAAAGGACAGCACCTTTGTCACCCTGTTGTATGGAGAGGATGTGGATCCTCAGCAGGTGGAGGAGCTGGAAGAGTCTTTGCGGCAGCGCATGCCGGACGGCGTGGAACTTGCGGTGATCAATGGGGGACAACCGGTGTATTACTATATGCTCAGCGTGGAGTAGTGCAGCAAAAACCTATCTTTGATACACTATAATGTTAGGCGGTATGCAGGCAAGCGTACCGCCTTTGCTCGGAAAAATCTTCTACCTGATCGGAAATACACCAGCCGATTATGTGTTGCATTTCCCGAGTGTTGTGTTATAATTTGAAAATACGGACATGCGCCTTGGCTGCAAGTCAATTACTTGGAGGTCGATGTTATTTTGAAGAAGATTTTTGCGTTACTGCTGGCCACGCTGATGATTCTCAGCATGACGGCCTGTGCCGATCGGGAACCCCAGCCTGCGGATGAGGAATCCTCCAGCCCCTCCTCCTCCCAACAGTCATCTTCCAAAGAGGAAGAACCGCAAGAAAAATACGAGCTGCCTGATTTTCCCGATCATGGCGAAGACATTGCCGCAACCAAAGCAATCAATGACGACACCGTAGGTTGGCTGCGGATTCCCGGCACCACCGTGGACGATGCAGTGGTCTGCTATATGGATCCCAACGACTACAACCAGTACTACCTGCGCAAGGATATCAACAAAAATTACAGCATGGAAGGTGTGTACTACGCCGACTGCCGCAACCAGTTTGACGGCACCGCAGCAGGCCTTTCTCAGAACACCACCATCTACGGCCATGCTTTGGATATGAACGACGATCCCAACGAAATCCGCTTTAGTCAGCTCAAAAAATTCTGGGATATTGACTTTGCAAAAGAGCATCCTTACATATACTTTTCTACTGAGGAAGAAGATTTAGTTTGGGAGATTTTTGCAACCTTCTTTACCACCTTTGAACACGACTACATCAATCCTCTGGACGGTTTTTCCGCCCAACAGATCGAGACGTTTTTGGATGAGATCAGGGCCCGTTCCGATTACAACTACAATGTAGAGGTAACGCCCGAAGATAAGTTCCTCACCCTCTCCACCTGTGTCTACAAGTTGAGCCCCGGTCGGTATCCCAACGAATACCGCTACGTTGTCATGGCCAAACTGGTCACCGACGACAACTTCAAAAAAGAGGCCGACCTGGAAGTCAACCCCAACGTCCTCGGCCCCAAAGAAAAATATACCGGTTAACCAATAGCGCCCTCGTTGCAGCACAGCCTGCAACGAGGGCGTTTTTTATACAAAGCCATTCCATAAAATTCGCTTCATCTTCTCCCGAGTCATCGCCGCGGGTGGCTACCGCTTACTCAAACATCATGTAGTTGATATAGTGCTCCGCAAAGACCGGATTTGCCGAAAGCTCCACCGTATGAGCTTTGGATGCCATCTGCTCCGACACCTTGACAAGACCCTTCTGCTGCAGCAGCAGAGAGGCACCCAGATGAGCCGCGTTGCCCATTACCTGAGAGCGGGGGAGCAGCTCTTGGGGAATCAGACCGATGTTGGCTCCATTTTCCAGATTGAGATACCGCCCAAATCCTCCGGCAATCAAGAGAGCTTCCACCTCTTTGCTGCTGACCTTGGCAATGTGGAGCAGGGTTTCCATTCCCGCCCGGATAGAACCCTTTGCCAGCTGAACTTTTCGGATATCCTCGGGTGTGATGCCGATGCCGTTTTGCAGCTCAAAGAAGCCCTCGGCACCGGCAAAGGCTCCTGTTTCATCGATGATACCCAGCTTTAACATCACCGCGACGCCATCCACAATGCCGCTGCCGCAGATTCCCACCGCCGGTACACCGTCAATGGTGGAGCAGCGAATGTGCCCCTCTTCCTCCCAAACCCAGTCGATGGCTCCGGCAATGCCGTATACGCCGTGAGAGATACCGGCACCCTCAAAGGCAGGCCCGGCAGCGGTGGAGCAGCAGGTGAGCACTCCTTGATGCCACAACACCATTTCCCCGTTTGTGCCGATGTCCACCAGCAGAGCGGTTTGATGGCTCTCACAGATGCCGCTGGCCATCACCGCCGTGGTGATATCTCCCCCCACAAAGGCGGAGATGCACCGGGGAAGATATACCGCTGCTGTTGGAGCCACCGGAAGTTCCAGCTCTCTGGCTTCCAGCCACTGACCAAAAAGCCGGTCCGCCAAAAAGGGCGCGCGGGAAAGCGCCTTGGGGTTCTGCTCCGTCAAAAGATACAGCATCACCGTATTTCCGGTGATGACCAGAGCATCGACCCAATCAGGGGAAATACCCCGGACGGCGCAAAGCTCCCAAATCATTTCGGCAAGGGCGTTGCGAATGCACTGGGACAGCGCCCTTTGTTCACCGGACAAAGCCTTTTCGATGCGATGAATAACGTCGGCACCAAATCTGGTTTGAGGATTTTTGCGGGTGACGGTGCTCATCCCCCCCTGTTCATCCAACAGGCTGGCGCAGATGGTGGTGGTGCCGATGTCGATGGAAATACCAAACCGGGAGTAGATGGGATCCACAGCAGGCACTGGGCCAAATGCCCCCGCCTCAATCTGTCGGAAATCGGCGGGCTGGTTCAGCTCTATATAGCTGTCTGCCTCAACGGTTGTTTGGCAGGCCAAGCGTTTTTTACCGTTAACCCATACCCAGCAGCTTTTGCAGGTACCTTGTCCGGCGCAGGGCATATCAATGTGTGCACCGTGTCGGTTTAAAGCCGACGAGAGCAATACCCCTTTTTCCACAGCGATCCTCTGCCGAATACCATGGGAAGAAAGGGTAATGACAACCTTGTTCAAAATAAAAATCCTCCAAAGTATGTAACGGTATTGGACCCGTTGATGTACTTCATGCCGCTAAGCTCTGCCAGTTCCGACACAGCAATCCCGTAGGCTTCCAAAGAAGCCATGGCCATGTCGGGATGGCGGCAGGGCTGATTGTCTGGTCTGGTGCAGTGTGGACAGACCTGACAGCCCCCCGCCCCCAGCTTGAGGAAACTTCCCAAGAGAGGTGCCAGCTGCACTGCCAACCTTTGCATCAGAGCGTTGTGTTCTTTGGCCGCTGCTTCCATTCCCTCAATATCAAACGAATCCTCCAGTTGCCCTATGGACTGAAAGACGAGGGCATACCGGTATTTTTTTGCCTGGGCAATCATCTTGTCGATATCCCCCACATCGGGAGGGCACATCCAGCACCTGCCGTATTTTCCGCAGGCGTTTTGTTCACAGGCTACGCGAAATTCCCTCCGAAAGGGGATGGCGCTCACCTCAATAATTCCCACATTGGCTGCGCCGCTGGCCATCACCGTATCCATCAAAGATGTAAAATTGCTCGGCTTTTTCAAGAAGTTTCCCCCTCTCCTTTAGAACCATCATATCAAATCTGTACGGTAATTTCTTGCATTTTTGAAATAATTTTTGTAATATTACCATAACATTAAGAAATTACCAAAACACTTGCCTTATTACAAGCGTCGACAAACTCTGTTTTGTTACAATAATGGTATCGAGGAGGAGGGTTCTTCCGTGGCCTATCAAGAGGAAGACCGGTATTTCGACTTAAAGCTGGCAAAGGAATGTGCCCTGGCCTATTCCATTGCCAGCGGATTGGGTTGCACTGTTTCGGATCCCAAGGGAAGGGTTTTGTTCGAAACCGGTTATGGATGTGCCGGGTGCAGGATTTGTGAAGCCGCTGCGCTGACCAAAGAAGGTTGCATCCGTGCCCAGGCCTACGGCATGACGGAAGCGGAACGTTTTGGCGGAAAATACATCTATTTTTGTCCCATGGGGCTTACCTGCTTTGTCTCCCCCATTATGGGGCAAACAGGCAGTGCCGCCAAAATTACCGTAGGCCCCTTCCTCATGGTGGATCGGGAGGACTACATTGCCTTTGATCTGGAGGAGCGGCTGAGGCTGGACAGCGCAACCATCCAAAAGGTTCTGGCCATCATCGATCAGCTGCCTCAAATTCCTGCCGGCAGAGTCCATTCCCTTTCGGTTCTGCTGTTTATGGCGGTAGGATTTATGAACAACGTGTCCGCCGCCAACCGCATGCTGGAAATTCAGGGCTCCGACGCCATTCAGGGGCAGATTACCGAGTACATCATGGAGCTGAAGACCAGAGAAAAGCCGCCCAAGTACCCCATCAAGACCGAAAAAGCACTGGTTGCCAGCATTGTGGATTCCGATAAGCCGACGGCACAAAAGCTGTTGAACGAACTGTTAGGCTATATCCTGTTTTCTTCCGGCGGGGACTTTGCCGAAATTAAGTCCCGGATCTATGAGCTGTTGGCTGTGATTTCCAGGGCAGCGGTAGACGCAGGGGCCTGTGCCGACGAAACCTTTCGCATGAATCACAATTTTTATCAGCAAGCAGCCTCTACCACCAATATCGATGAGCTGTGCGCCCATCTTTCCGAGCTGATCAACCAGTATATCGACAATCTGTTTTCCTTTTCGGATATCAAAAACGTGGATGTCATCAATAAGGCGGTGCATTATATGCGCCAAAACTGTACCCGCAAAATTGTGCTGGAAGACGTGGCAAAAACGGTTTATTTGTCCCCCACCTATTTCAGCAAGATATTTAAGCAGGAAATGGGTCAAAGCTTTAATGCGTATCTCAATAAGCTGCGGATCGAAAAGAGCAAGCGTTTGTTGTTGCAGACCGATTTGCAGCTGGTAAATATCGCAGGCCTTTCGGGATTTGAAGATCAAAGCTATTTCACCAAAGTATTCAAGCGGGTGACCGGAATTTCTCCCAATCAATACCGCAAATCGGGGGGCAGACTTTAGTTTGCAAACCAGAAATTATTACAGGAGGAATTGTAATGGAAATTTTAAATGAAATATCCCAGCAGCTTCAAAAGGGAAAGGCTAAGATCGTAAAGGAGCTGGTGGAACAGGCCGTGGCAGAAGGCGTTCCGGTAAAATCCATCCTGGATGATGGTCTGCTCAAGGGTATGAGTATCATCGGAGAAAAATTCAAAAACAACGAAGTGTTTGTCCCCGAGGTGCTGGTTGCCGCCCGGGCCATGAACATGGGAGCGGCTGTTCTAAAGCCCCTTCTGGCGGATGCGGGGGTGGAGGCCAGCGGCAGGGTTTGTTTGGGAACGGTTAAGGGGGATCTGCACGACATTGGCAAAAACTTAGTAAAGATGATGATGGAAGGGAAGGGGCTGGAGGTAATCGACCTTGGGACCGATGTTCCCCCGGAGAAGTTTATCGAAACAGTCAAAGAAAAGGATTGTCAGATTATTGCCTGCTCTGCTCTGCTGACCACCACCATGGGAGTGATGCAGGAGGTGGTGGATGCAGCCGCCAATGCCGGCATCCGGGACAAGGTCAAAATTATGATTGGCGGAGCCCCCATTACCCAGGCGTTCTGTGAGCAAATCGGCGCGGACAGCTATACTCCCGATGCCGCCACCGCCGCTGAGGTTGCTGTGAACTTTTGCAGCGTCTCCTAATCTCTACATAAAAATTAAATTCAAGGCCTCCAGTTTAAACTGGAGGCCTTATGCTTTATGCCATGGTATTTACCGTGTCACCTTTGTCTGATAAAAATCGGCAACGGCTTGGAAGAAGGCGTCGATATTCTCCCAACTGGAGAGGGGAGGGATATCGCAGCCGGAGGATATGATAAAGTTGGAGTGGGTATGGCACTGCTCCAGCAGATGCAGGGTGGCCTCCCGAATGGATTGGGGGGTGCCATTTTTGAATTGCCCTGCGGGATCGATATTGCCCATAACCACCGTGTGGGAGGGAATGAGCCCAAGCATTTCTGCCATGTCGATGGCGTTGCCGAAGTGATAGGCCATGGCACCAATGGTCAGGATTTCCTTCACCATTTTCGGGGTGCCATTTCCGCAGTTATGATAGATAACGGCAAACTCATCGGTCTGCACCGCATCCACAATCTGCTTGACATAGGTTACCGAGAACTCCTCGTTGAGAGCGGGGGTCAGCAGCCCGGCCAGAGGTTCGGCAATGACAACGCCGTGGGCTCCCACAGCCCGGTATGCCTTAATGTAATCGATGAGGAACTGGGTGATTTTAGAAAGAAGGGCATGAACCATATCCGGGTCGTCATAGCAGTACAGCATCGCCTGGGAAACATCCAACAAGCGGCCGGCCAGAGAAAAGGGGCCGATCACTCCCGCCAGAACCGGCCGGTCGGTGATGAGATGACAGGCTTTTTCAATGGCCTGAATGTAAAGTCCGGTGCGGCCGGCTCCCACCTGTGGAATGTTGAGCTGCTCCACCTGCTCTTGGCTTTCGATAATATGTCCAATCACGGTGGGAACCTCATCGTCGGAAAAACGTATGGTGGAGCCAAAGGCCTCCGCCTCCACCGACAAGTCCATCATGCTCACCGATGCAGCGGCGCCAGTGCGGTCGGCAACCGCCTTCATCCCCTTGGCCTGCAAGCCGCTGTCGGAAATTAGATCCCTCACCCCAATTTCCAGAAGTTGAATGGACGGGAAGGAAAGGATGGGCATTGGCTTTTTAATGGGAGCATTTTTTAAGTCTTCCACCCATTGTCTCATATTCCTTTTCACGGGGCTTTCCTCCTCTGCAGAATAAAATGTTCCATCTTTATTCTACAGGCTTTATCTGGAAATTGATTGTACTAAATCATTTTTTTTAGGAAAAAACAGCCCAACGATTAGGAAATCAGACTTATAAAGGGGAAACACCAATTAAAATCTTCCCGTTGCGATCTGAACCCCGATGGATACAAACACAACCAGGGTATCTACCACAAATCCGAGAATCATTGGTTTAAACCCAATGTCTTTGATATCTCCGTAACTGGTTTTCAGTCCAATTGCCGATAGCGCCATAACCATCAAGAATTTTGAGGTTTTGGAAATAGTAGGAACCAGAGTGGTGGGTATGATCCCTGTGCTGCGAAGCGCCACAACGATCAAAAACAAGATAATAAAATAAGGAAAGATCTTCTTAAAGTTTATGGGTACGCGTCCCTGTATGCCTTCCGATTTTGCTTCGATCCGCTCTGATATAACCGAGAACATTAAGACGAAGGGAATGATAAACAATGTTCTGGTGAGTTTTACAATCACGGCTGTATTTCCTGCCAATTCCGAAAAGGCATAGCCTGCCGCTACGACAGAGGATGTATCATTGACAGCGGTACCTACCCACAAGCCATATCCCATGCTGGACATGCCAAGAGCCATACCAATCCACGGGAACACAACAACGGTAATCACATCAAATATAAAGGTTGAAGAAATGGCATAGGCAATATCTTCGTCTTTTGCTTTGATCACGGGGCCAACTGCAGCCACAGCGGAGCCGCCGCAGATTGCCGTGCTAACCGACAGCAGGTTGGTGAGCTTCCAGTTCATGCCAAACTTTTTGCCGATGAGATTTCCCATACCAAATGCGGTTGCCATGGTAAACATCATCACAAACAGAGCGTATTTCCCTACATGGACCACCTCTGAGAAATTGAGGTTGACACCCATCAGTATGATGCCGATCCGCAGAACCATCTTTGCCGCATAGTTGACTCCTGCATCGAATTGCTGGTACCGAGTTAACAGGGAATTCAGTGCCATGCCCACCAATAGGGCCATCACAGTGGCTCCTATGATATCACCTGGTATAAAACTGCTCAACAACATTGCGATCATTGCAACACAAGCACTTAGCAGTAGTCCAGGTGTTACACGTTTTACTTTCTGAACCATAATTACCAATGCGCCTCCAAATTGATCAAGATTATAAAGCTTATTATTAATATACCACGGAATTCTTATAAAATAAAATTATAATATTTTATATTAGTATAAATTAAATTTACAAATCAACCTCCACAAAAGGATGTCCCGCCAAAAAGGCGATAACTAAACAGTTTACCGCAAACAAAAATGATCCTCCCCTTATAACAGCGGGGGAGGACCATAATGTATAAGCCAATATGTGGCAGCAATTATTAATTCAATACCGCAATACCGATATTTAAATAGGTGGCAAAGAGAATCCAGAGCAGATAAGGAAGCATCAAATATCCTGCCGCTTTATCCCGCTTGCAGAACCGCATGGTGGTCAAGAAGACCAAAAGATCCAGCAAGACAATGACAGCAACGGATATCCAAAGCTGTTGAAAGCGGAAAAATAGAATAGGCCAGAGAAAATTGACGAACAGTTGCACCCAGTAGAAAGTAATTGCTTTTTTGCGCTCCGGGCTTTGCGCAGTCTGATAAATCCTATAGGCTGCAATCCCCATCAGAAGATAAAGCACAGGCCAAACAATGCCAAAAATCCACCCCGGGGGTGCAAACGGTGGCTTTAGGAACGAAGTGTAGGTTTGTTTTATGTTGCCGGAAACCAAGCTGCTAAGCACGCCGATCAGCTCTGTGATAAGTACAATTTCCAAAAGTTTAAACCAATTAATCTTTTTCATATCTTATACACCTCGGTATATGATACGCAAAATTAATTGGTTTATTCATTCACATTCTATTATCTTGTGTTCAACCATTCCAGTACAGGGCTTAGATGTTCCTCTTTTACGCCGTCAAAACCATTTTCAATGTGATCAATGGCATTCCTGGTTTTTTCATCTTTAACCTTGCGTTTTTTCAGCATGGATACAAAGATGGACAGCATGATTTTATCCATGCCCTTTATTTCCTTAATGGGCAAACAACCACCCTGCACATAAAAAAACGGTATGTTCTCAATCTTATTTCTCGCCATGATTGTTTGG
The DNA here is from genome assembly GCA_050950205.1 of Oscillospiraceae bacterium. Taxonomy (GTDB): domain Bacteria; phylum Bacillota; class Clostridia; order Oscillospirales; family Ruminococcaceae; genus WRAV01. The sequence continues at coordinate 113,832 of JBMNHF010000007.1, read as the reverse complement.
GCGTTGGGTTCGGCGGTTGGTGCGGTGCCCGATGCACAAACAGCCTTTAGGTTATATTTTCGCACTTTTTTTAGCCCCTGAATCATCCCGGCTTTCAACCAGCCCAAAAAAATAATTTCTGCGTCTGGACCGATGGTTGCCAGATCTTTTACCCCAAAGACTTTTAACCCGGTCTTGGCGGCAAGCAAATCGGCATATTTTTTTGTAAACCCTGTTTTTGATTCATAAACAATCACCATGCGATGCTTAAACCTCCTTTTTATAAACCAAATGCAAAATCATTACCCATGATGTTATCATATTATGTGCGGATTTACAATAAATCTTGCGTTGCGGCGCTGTGGACTTCTTCCAACGCTTGGAAGAATATAAAAAAGGTGTACAAAAAATACAGAATATGCTTGACATTTTGATAGAAATGTCATATAATAAACTTAATCGTTTACTTTAACGTTAAAGTAAATGTTAATATGAATTTGGTGGAGGAATTCCATGAGCAATTTCCGTCGGCCTACCATGAAGGATATCGCAAAACACATGAATATCAGTGTGACAACCGTTTCCAAGGTAATTAATGGACACGCCGATATTTCCGAAAAAACGCGGCAAGAAGTGCTTCGCACTATTGAGGAAATGGGCTATGTCCAGAATTTTATGGCCTCCAACCTTCGGCGCATCAAGAGCAATATGGTTGCACTGGTATTATCCGATATTTCCACTCCTTATTTTTCGCCGGTTATCCGTGGTTACGAAAAAACACTTTCGCAGGCGGGCTATCAAATACTTATTTTCGGTTCCTATGAAAATCCGCAAAAGGAATATGATTTTATCCGGAAATTATCCTCTTTGCAGGTTGCTGGTATTATTCTGGATCTGGCCAAGGGCAGTGAAAAAAGCATTCCCGAGCTACAGGCGTCGGGTATCCCTTTTGTGCTTTCTAACCGCTATATCCAACCGGACGAAGGGCCGATTGTGTCGGCGGACAATGAACTGGCAGGGTATTTGGCCACGCGCCATTTGCTTAAGCGCAAGCCGAACAGACCAGTTGTTTGCATCAATGGGCCGGATCATATTTCGCCCACATGCGCCCGCTATGCCGGCTATGTTCGTGCGTTACAGGAAGCAGAGCAAGAGCTTAAGCCAGAGTATGTGTATCACAATTACTATGGGCTGGAGGATTCTTTTCAAGTGTGCAAGGAGATTGCCGCAAGTCTCGAGCCGCCTTTCTCCATTTTCTGCCACACAGATTTGATCGCCATTGGTGTATTGAGCGGATTGCGCGCAGCGGGCCTTCGCGTGCCTGAGGATGTGGGGGTAATCGGAGTTGATGATATTGAAATGGCTGCATACCTGACTCCTCCACTTTCTACTGTTGCAATACCCAAAGAACAGATTGGCGAACTTAGCGCGAAAATCCTGATTGACCTTATGGAGGGTCGCACAGTGGAAAATCCCATCCGTTTTCTGCCCCCAGAACTCATACAGCGCGAAACCACCTAATATGGTGCTTGGTATAACATATGCAAAACGAAAGTTGCCGTAATAAATGTATTTTTCAGAAATCACATTCTTATCTGTGAAAAAGTAAGGTTTGTGCGGATGCATTTCTTCATATCTATGAATAGGGGTATCCCGGAAAAATAGAGCATAACAAATCATGCAGAAAGGAAAACGTATATGGCGAAGATGGTTAAAGCAGCGGTCCTAGTGGAACCGGGCAGAATTGAAATTCAGGAATTTCCTATGCCCAAGTTGGGTAAGGGAGCCGCTATCGGCAGAATGATAATGGCCGGTGTGTGCGGCACAGACAAGCACACCTACAAAGGCGAAAGTGTGCAAAACAAGGGCACCAAAAATGAGATTCAAATTCCATATCCTATCATTCAAGGGCATGAAAACGTACTTATCATTGAGGAAATCGACCAGGAAGGTTCCCTCAATTTAGACTACGATGGCAATATTCTCAAACCCGGTGACCGTGTGACCATGTGTCCGGACGTGGTGTGCGGCAAGTGCTGGTACTGCAAAAACATGCCCAGCTATCCATGGTGTGAAAAACTGCAGTTTACCTATGGCAACATGCGTTCTTGTCTGGATGGCAATCATCTTTACGGTGGCTTTTCCGAGTATATCTACATAGAACCGGGCACACGCCTGTATAAAATCCCCGATGCCCTGCCCGATAAGGTGGCGGTGCTGACGGAAGTGTTGTGTGTGGCATGGACGTTGGATAAAGCCAAAGAGTTTAACTCCTTTTCCTTGGAGGGGTTTAACTTTAACGATACGGTGGTCATCCAAGGGGGAGGACCTTTGGGACTGGCCCATATCATCAAAGCGCGTATGATGGGTGCAGGGAAAATTATCGCAACAGATATTTCCGACTATCGCCTCAACCTTGCCAGGGAATTTGGAGCAGATATCACAATCAACGCCAAAAACACCACCGAGGAAGAGCGCATTGAACTGGTCATGCAGGAAACCCGCGGACGCGGAGCGGATCTTGTGGTGGAATGCGTGGGCATTCCCTCGGTGGTTCCGGAAGGGCTGCGCATGCTGCGCAAGGCGGGGATGTATTTGGAGCCGGGCAATTTTGTAGATACGGGTGGAATCATGCTCAACATCCATGAAATCTGCGCCAAAAATCTTCGCATCATCGGCATGTGCAACCATACCCACAATTCCTATCAGGCGTGTATGGAGATGATGGTGCGCTCTCTTGATTGGTTCCCTTGGGATAAATTTGTCAGCCATATCTATCCCCTCGCCCAAACAGAAGAAGCCATCAAGAAGGCTATGGAAGAGGACAGCATGAAAGTAGTGGTGTCGGCTAACGCCTAGCACTTACCAAACCGGATTTGAAAGGAGGGAATTTGGATTGGGCAATGAGGATATAATCCTGCGTTTTGAGCATGTATCTAAGATGTTTCCCGGTGTAAAAGCACTGGATGATATCTCCTTTGATATCCGTCGTGGGGAAGTGCATGTGCTGCTGGGCGAGAATGGTGCAGGCAAATCTACGCTGATCAAGATTTTAACCGGGGTGTATACAGCAGACGAGGGCCGGATTTTGTTGAATGGGCAAGAAATTCAGCCCACCAATATTCTGGAATCTCGCAAACTCGGCATCGGTACGGTATTTCAGGAAAACAGCTTGGTTCCTCACTTAACGGTGGCAGAAAACATCTTCCTCTCCCGGGAAATTAAAAATTCAGCGAATCTCATTGACTGGAAAGAAACCTATGCCCAGTGTGAGCGCTGGATCCGAGAGATGGGAATCGATATTGACCCGCGCACTCAAGTTCGAAGGCTTTCTGTCGCGGAACAGCAGATTGTCGAAATTGCAAAGATTCTCTCCCAGCAACCATCCATCATCATATTGGACGAACCCACCTCCGCTCTTTCGGATAACGAGATTGATAACCTCTTTAAAACCGTCAATAAACTCAAGAAGGAAAAGGACATCACATTTATTTACATCTCCCACCGCATGGAGGAAATCAAGTATATAGGAGATCGTGCCAGCGTTTTGCGGGACGGAAAGTATATAGGCCTGTTACCGAATTTGGAGGAGGCAAAACTGAACGACATTATTAACATGATTGTGGGCAGAACCTTGGAAGAAAAGTTTCCCAAGCGTCAAGCAAAGATTGGCGACGTTATGTTGGAGGTAGAAAATTTAACGGTTCCCAAAACCATTTACGATGTTTCCTTCCATGTGCGCAGTGGCGAGGTGTTAGGACTTTCCGGCTTGGTAGGCTCCGGCAGAACATCCACCGCAAAAGCTATTATTGGTATGATTCCAAAGGAAAAGGGCGTGGTCAAGCTCCATGGCAGGCCAGCCACCATTCATACCCCCTATGACGCCATCCGAATCGGCATTGGATACCTGCCAGAGGACCGCAAGCGGGAAGGGCTGTTGCTCGACAAGCCGGTGTATGAAAACATCACTTTGCCGGTTCTTCACAAGTTTAAACGGCTCAGTGTGCTGAGCAAAGCGCTGGAGCATAAGGTTGCGGAAGAATACCGGGAAAAGCTATCCATCAAAACCCCTTCTATCGAGCGGGAAACCAAATTCCTTTCCGGTGGCAATCAGCAAAAGGTTGTGTTCTCCAAGTGGTTGTGTGCACAAACAAAGGTATATATTTTTGATGAACCGACCCGCGGCATCGATGTAGGCTCCAAAAGCGAAATCTATCGTATCATCAACGACCTTGCAGCCCAAGGAGCGGCCATCATTGTAATTTCCTCCGAGCTGCCAGAAATTCTCGGCGTGTGCGACAGAATTGTGGTGATGTGTGAGGGCCGGGTAACCGGAGAGCTCAGCCGCGAAGAGGCAACGCAAGAAAAGATTATGAAATACGCTATCGGAGGAGCTGGCAGTTATGGAAAAACTAAAGTACATTAAAAAGACATCATTTACGAACAAACCATGGTTCTCGGCGATCCTACCGCTAATTGTGTTGTTTGTCGCCATGTCCACGATTAAAACCGACACATTTTTGACCACCTCTAACCTTATGAACATACTACGGCAATCCTCTACCTATGCAATCATGGCGGTGGGAATGACATTTCCCATCATTACCGGCGGTATAGACCTTTCCCAAGGCTCGCTTTTGGCAGTGGTTGCCATTGTTGCGGGCATGATTATTCGGGATACCGGTAGCATATTTCTGGCGGTCATAGCGGGACTCGCCATTGGAGCGGCCATCGGCATACTCAATGGAACGGTGATCGCTTATTTGGAGATGCCGCCCTTTATCATGACCCTGGGCACCATGCGAGCACTGCGTGGCGTGGCGCTACTGCTTACCAAAGGTTCTCCCATCGACATCAAGGTAGAGTCTTTTCGCTTTATGGGTACGCAGTCTTTCTTGGGTATTCCTCTGCCGGCATATATGTTTGTATTGGTGGCCATTGCCGCTCAATTCATACTCTCTAAAACCGCAACAGGGCGCTATATCTTTGCACTGGGCTCCAATGTGGAGGCCGCTAAGATTTCCGGCGTCAAAATCGTTCGAAACCGTATTAAGGCGTACATGTTCTCTGGAATCTGCGTGGCCATCGCGTCCCTTTTGTATATCTCCCGGTTGGGCTCCGCGCAGCCCATCGCTGGCGAGGGCTACGAGATGGAAGCCGTAGCCGCTACCGTCATCGGCGGCACCTCCATTGTAGGCGGTGAAGGTAGTGCCATGGGGAGCATCATTGGTGCTGTGGTGGTGGCCCTGATCCGCAATGCTATGGTATTGCTGCAAATCTCTACCTACTGGCAATCCATTGTCATTGGGCTGGTGATTGTGGTGTCCGTCAGCATCGACATCATCCGCAAGCGCATCGAAGCCCGCCGGGTGGGCTAACCCCATTAGATTTCGGCTCTGCCGAATCAAATAAAGGAGGATTACTATGAAAAAGTTTACAGCACTTTTATTGGTAGTGTGCCTCTCATTGCTGATGGTGGCATGCAATTCCGCCACAGCGCCAGCTTCGTCGGGGTCCAGTCAGGCTCCCGCTCCGGCACCGTCCAGCAGCCAGGCGCCCGCCCCCGCGGAATCCAGCAAAGCCCCCGAAAGCAGCGCCCCGGAACAGAAAGAGCTGGTGTTCGCCCTGCTTCCCAAAACCCTGACCAATCCTTACTTTGTGGCAATGCAGGAGTTTGCCGAAGCGGAAGCCGCCAAGCTGGGGATCAAGCTCGAATGCATCGCCCCTCCCGATGAAACCAAGGTGGAAGAGCAGATTGCCATGTTCGAGACCATGCTGGAAAAGAATGTGGACGCCATCCTGGTGGTCCCCTGCGGCACTACCGAAATCGTGGCTTCCATTGAGAAGGCCAATGCCCAGGGAATCCCCGTCCTCTGCCTGGACACCAACGCCAGCGGCGGCGAGATTGCCTCCTTCATCGGCACCAACAACTATGCCGGCGGAAAACTGGCCGGTGAATGGGTGAGCGACACCATCGGCAGCGGAAAAATTTCTATCATTACCGGTACCCCTGGCAACAAGACTCACGAGGACCGTGTCAACGGCTTCCTGGAAGGCATCAGCGGCAACGCAGACATTGTAGTGGCAGGCGATGTAGTTCCGGCGTATTCCGATCGCGCGCAAGGCATGTCACAAGCAGAAAACCTGATTACCGCAAACCCGGATATCGTAGTGATCTATTGCACAAATGACGAAATGGCAATGGGCGCAGGCGAAGCCGTGAAGGCGCAGGGCCTCTCCGATCAGATCACCGTCATCGGCTTTGACGGCGCGCCATCTTCGGCGCAGGGCATTCTGGATGGCATCATGCATGCTTCAGTGGCGCAGGCCCCCGGGAAAATGGCTCAGATGGGTGTGCAAGCTGCATATGAGCTGATTGTTAACGGTGTTAAGCCCGAAGCAGAAGTCGATACTGGTTGCACCATGGTTACCATAGACAACGCGCAAGAGTATCTGAACTGGCATTAAAAAAAAGAGATAAAAAACATATTGGGGAGATCTTTTAAAAAAAGATCTCCCCATCTTTTCCTTAACTTTAAAGATTATATTCTTTAAGCTCTTTTTTAGAGAAGAAAGATGAGTGAGCGATATTTTTGTTTTACTCGTCCGTGAGATAAGTGAATGGCGGGCAACAATGCAGACAACAGCAGCGCAATGGAGAACACGAATACTGCCCCTCCAAGCCACTTAGCCAGAACCGGAAAAACCGAAGTGACAAATAAATACTTCTGGCAAACGCACCAAATCAGAATTCCAAGCAGAATCGATGCGGTCCCAACCCGAAGCAACCGGGACCCGGCTCGCTGTTGTCGACGAAAGGCTAAGGGGAGCCGCAATACCATCAGCAGGCTTGCTGAGAGCATCACACCAATCACCGCACAGAGTCCGTAATGTCCGCAGATAATACGACCCATCCCGACGGACGGAAAGGACCTCCACTTTGCCCATGCATTTAGCACATGAGAGATAAACGGCCAACTTCTTTGGCTGTTTGTAAGAATGACGATAGCATCGCCTGTTTCTGGTACAGCCTGAAAATGCGTCATGATGCCGTTGCCCTGACCGCCATGGGAAATACTGCGCAAACCATTTGGCAGCGTTTCGAGATAATGTCCTAATCCGTACGCCTCGAATACCAAACCGTAAATTCCGATTTTATGGCTTTCCGGCTGGTACATCTGCTCAATGCTCTCAACTCCTAGAACAGGGTTTTCCCTCAAGCTCGTTGCCGCAAAGCGAGCAATGTCGTGGGCTGTGGCAAACAGGCCGCCCGAAGCTTTGGAAGGATACAGGTATACCGGTACCGGCTTTCCGCTAAGGTTATATCCTGTAGGCGGGTAAGGAGTCGTTGTGGCATCTATATCAAAGGCGGCGCTTTCCATACCAATCGGGAGAAAAATCTCCGAGCGCATATATTCCGAAAAACTTTGTCCCGTGACATCCTCGATTAAAAGTTCCAAAAGATTATAACCCACATTGGAGTAGGCAAATCCCGTTCCCGGCTTGCGTGTGACCACCGCTTCCTCGGTTAACACACCCCTGCTCGAAGGCATTGTCCCGCCAGGTGCATAGATATTGGTGAAATCGCCCAATGGCATCCCCGCAGTGTGGCTTAAAAGCTGCCGTGTCGTAATTTTTTCCGCCGGATCGTTTGACTGGGGAAATTGCCAGCTTTTTAGATACTGGGACACTGGTCTATCCAAGTCGATTAAGCCCTTTTCCACCAGCCGCATAACGCCCCAAGCAGTAACGGATTTTGTGATGGATTGAACACTCATGGGGGTATCAACCGTCAGCGCTCTGCCATCAGCCACATCTGCATAACCGTACGCCTGAGTGCATACGACTTCGCCCTCTTTTACAAGCGCGATGCTACACCCCGGAATTCTATACAGCTTCATCAGGGCAGGAATACCCTCATCCATATATGCCTTAAATTCATCCAGTGGCATATCGGCGCGTATAGCCCCCTTGCATTGCAGAATGCCGGAAAGCAGCGCAACAAGTAAGCTAATCAGTATAGACAGAAGAATAAACCATGCCCACATTCTGCAGTTTCCAACTGTTTTAATACATCTCATACTCACAGCCCCTCAAAAATCATCCTTAGCTGCTAACGGTAGCTCACTATCTTCCGCTATAATATAGTAATCCTTGTAGCCTATAAATACAATATTAACGACTCTTTTTTATGCCTGTTCGCGCTGGAACTCTACAAAGGTGTGATTCATAGACGCTGAGGCGAAGGGGGAGATTTGTTTTTTTAAAATTCTCTTATTAGTTCTGTGCTCTACTTCTGCTTTCCCGGAATAAAAAAGTGCCAACCATAAAAATTCGGTTGACACTTTAACCCTTTCGAGTTTATGGATAAACAATCCGCTGTATAGAATAGGCTAAACCAAGTGGATTTGGGAGGCATTATTCCGCCCATATCAGATATGGACATAAATTCTTTCAGAGAAGTTGGGTGCAGAGCAAAAGCTAATTTTCAATCGGAGTGAACCAGTTCTTTTAAAATGCCCAAGCCGTTGACGCCGGCCGACAAAATCGAAATTGTTCGACACACCAAGGGATCTGTTGCGCCATCGTTCCGTCGCCTGATTTCCTGTATAGCCGATCTTCTGGTGTTTGTCCGGGTGGATATGTGTGCTCACCATCCATGGCATCCGCAGAGGGGGAGTTTGCAGCACCGCTTACTACAACCTCGGATCGACATTTGTACACCGAGGCGCTATTTCTGCAATATCCAATATATGGTGGCAGTCATATCCTTATCTATGCTCTGACTGATTGTGCAATGGTTCCGCTTAGGGCAAGTATTGGTATTGGTTCCGCCCCGCGCTTTTTGCTTGGTACAGTGCTTTATCGGCCGTCAGTAACAATTCTTCAAAGGAACGGTGATGTTCCGGCACCATGGAAGTAACCCCGATACTCACGGATACCCGAGAGGCTACGGGTGAGCGTTCATGAGGTATATCCAGCTCTTCAATCCTTTCCAGAACCCTGTCGGCCATCTTTGTTGCCTCGTCCTTCCCGGCTTCCGGCATCACTACCACAAATTCTTCTCCTCCGTAGCGAATCGTAAGGTCACTGGAACGTCTGAAAAGCCCATTTACTGTCTGAGCAATTTTTATAAGGCACTCGTCACCAGCTACATGACCATAGCAATCATTGTATTCTTTAAAATAGTCAATATCCAACATCATTAAGGCGAGCGGCTTTTGATATCGGAGGCATCGGCGCCATTCCACTTCAATGGCCTCATCAAAATGCCGCCTGTTCCAAAGCCCGGTTAATGCATCCTTTCGTGCCATCTGGTCAAGGGTATGATTCACCCTTTCCAACTCTTTCCTTGATTCATCCAAGGCCTCTGTCCGTTTCTTTACCAAATCATCCAAATTCTGATTGATTGCCTTGAGCTCTTGCGTCATCTTTTCTTCCTGCACCAGGGAATCAGAAAACCGTTTTGCCAATACGATCGAATTTGCGAAGACAAAGATCAGCTGTCCCACAGCGGAGAGATTGTCTGTCCTGATGATACTCCGCAGAAACGGAAGGCTATGGTCGTTCATCCAAATGCTTAAAAAAATGATGTCGTTGAGACTGGCCAAGACGATGGCAAGCCCTCCCGCAATGATTAACCAGGCATCCTTATTCTTTTGGTGAATAATTTTTATAAAGCGAATGATCAGATATGCAATAACGCAAAGCGCAAAGAGTTGGTATCCTGGGTTGACCGCGGTGAATATCCTCACAGGCGTTAGCAGAACCAGAGTGGCAAAGGCAGCCGCAATCCCCTGTATCACCCGAACGGTTCTTTGCTGAAAGTGCGTGGGAAAAACCACCCTAAAAAATGTGACAATCATTGGAACCCCAAGATAAAACGTCAGCGTCTGGAGCTTATGTGCGATTTCCCAACTGAAAAACGGAAAGAAGTATATAAGCATTCGCTCCCCGACCAGCAGCGTTCTGACTGCTAAAAACAGACAGAACAGCCCAAAACAAAGGGGTGCTCGATTTGCTTTTCTGAACCAAAACAGGATGATATGATACAGTCCCATGATCATCAAGCTGCCGAACAAAAAAACTCGTACGCTATCTTTTGATACCGCATATCCAGGATCTGCTTCTCACTGCCTAAAACAATGCTTTCAAGCATTCCTCCACTTCGATGATTAAAGTTAGATACCTGTATAACGATTTCATTTTCGCCCTGACGTGGTGCAAAGAGAGCCACCTGGGGGAGATACTGTGGACTCATGTTGTCTCTGTCTATTCCAACAGCTCCGGCCGATGCGATTCGTTCCCCATTGACCCAAAGCTGATAAGCCGTGAACATCCTCGGAATTTTCAAACCAAGTTTTGTGCTGTCTTGAATTTCAAAAAGTAGCCGATAGGTTGCATACCCATCGCCTGAGGCTTTCCTTTTCTCCGTCCTATATGTATTCCATGAGCCAGGTACATCAATATAGTTTGCTTTTTCATTCCCGGCTTCTGCAAAATCTTCAGGAGTCAGGAGTTCGTTCCAGTAAAACTCCCATTTTCCATCTAATCTTACCGCGTGGTTGGTTATCTGACCCTCCGTAAGATCCAACTTTCCCTGGATGGCCTTTCCCTGGTTTGCAGATTTTCTGGACGAGCAGCCCGAGACTAAGGACAAAAGGATTATGAAGAGAAAAAAAGCCGTGGCAAACAGAGTGCGGTGCTTCATTGAATTTCCCTGCCTTCAGAGTTGGTAATGATGGGATTGTTTAAACCCTAAAAATATTGCAACCGAGCTACCCTTTATCGCTATCATTCCCACATAAGTAATTATGTATTTTGAACTATTATAACATAATATGTTTAAATTCTCTAAACTTCGGCAAAAGTTCCTGAAAGTGAAGTTTAAAAATCCTCTCCTTGTCGCTATAGTGGGAGGATAGCAGGGTTTTAGGAGAACCACCCCCCTGGAAAAGTGGGGTAACATTTAGATTCTTGTTTTCATTGCGCTTGAAATAGATCCAGCGTCCAGCATTCCATCCCAATTGTGTTTTGGATCGCTGTGCGGGATAGGCCCCGCGGCCTGCCCGCTGTTCTTGATGGCATGAAAAAGACCGTCTCCCAAATGGCGTATTATCACTGGACGCGGTTGGACACGAACGGTATTTCAGGCAAAAATCGAAAACTACATAAAAAGAAAAGAACCTCACAACCGCATGGTTGTGAGGTTCTTTTTTGGTTGCCCGACTAGGATTCGAACCCAGACAAACAGAGTCAGAGTCTGTCGTGCTACCTTTACACAATCGGGCAATCTCATACACAGCTTTTACATTATAGCCATTCCTTGTTATTTTGTCAATAGGTTTTCGACAAGAAATGCAGGGTGAGGATAGCAAGATAAGTGAGCGGAAAAGCAAAATTTCTTCCTTGTAACGGAGTGATTTGCAGCTCATCCCTGTTTTGGAAAGGGTAGCCGCTCTATAGCTTCTCACCAATAAAAATTGGGATTTACATTATAAATTGGGAGGAAGAATAAAAAATAGGGAACCCCCTTCCCTTTATCGATTTATTGTGGTAGTATATTAAAACAAAGGATACGCAATGAATCTGTCTGAATGAGGAGGACATATACCATGATAAAAAAACTGTTTTCCCTTATTTTAATTCTTGCCATTGTTACCTTAACTGCCTGTGGCGGTTCCGGCGGCGCTGCCAGCCCGTCATCCCCCGCACAGGAAGCTTCCCCGTCCGCTTCCGGTAGTGGCTCCGCCGACGAGAGCGATTTTTCCTATGTGAAAGAGAAAGGCGCCATGATCATTGGGTACACGGTGTACGAACCCATGAACTATACCGACAGCAACGGTGTTTTTACCGGATTTGATACCGAGCTGGCCGAGGCAGTATGTCAGGAACTGGGCGTGACTGCTGAGTTTGTGGAAATTAACTGGGATACCAAGGAAATTGAACTGGCTGCCAAAAGCATTGACTGCATCTGGAATGGATTGACCATTACGGAAGAGCGCAAGGAAACCATGTCCATTACCGAGCCCTATGTGAAAAACGCACAGGTCGTGGTGATGAAGGCAGACGCGGAATATACCGATCCCTCTTCTCTGATTGGCAAGACCGTGTGTGCGGAAGCGGGCAGTGCCGGCGAAAAGACCGTTCAGGAAAACGAGAGCCTGGCCCAAGCCCAATATATCTCCAAAGAAGTGCAGACCGCCTGCCTGATGGAGGTAGCAGCTGGAACAGCGGATGCCGCCGTTTTGGACCTGACCCTGGCTAACGCCATGATTGGGGAAGGAACCGACTACAGCAACCTGGCCATTCGGGATCGCCTGTCGGTGGAAGACTACGGCGTGGCCTTCCGCAAAGGTTCGGACTTGTGCGATAAGGTTAACGAAATTTTTGCCACCCTTAAGGCCAATGGCACCATGGGTGCTCTAGCCGAAAAGTATGGTTTGGACTTGGCGTAAAATAAATGCACCCGGGGCAGGAATCCTTCCTGCCCCGGGGGAATCTTTGAGGTCCTGTTATGAGTAACTTTACTACCATTATGGCGCGATTGCTGGAAGCTTTCTGGCTCAACGGCCAACTGTTTATCCTAACCCTTGTGTTTGCCCTGCCTCTGGGGCTAATTATTGCATTTGGTTCTATGAGCCGTTGGAAGCCTCTTTCTGCGCTGACCAAGACGGTGGTTTGGATTATACGGGGCACCCCCTTGATGTTGCAAATTATTGTCATCTTTTTTGCGCCGGGGCTGCTGGGGTGGGGTTCTCCTTGGGGAGCCGGCGCCGGCGGACGGTTTTCTGCTGCTACCGTGGCCTTTGTCATCAACTATGCCTGCTATTTTTCCGAAATCTATCGGGGTGGCATTCAGGGCATTTCCCGGGGACAAACGGAGGCCGGGCAGGTGCTGGGGATGACCAAATCCCAAATCTTCTTTAAAGTTACCCTGTTACAGGTCATTAAGCGCATCCTACCCTCCATGGCCAACGAAATCATTACTTTGGTGAAAGACACCTCTCTGGCCCGCATCATTTCCAATAAGGAAATTATTATGATGGCTCACGAATACACAGCAAAAGGTCTGATTTGGCCCTTGTTCTTTACGGGAGTGTTTTTCCTGGTCTTTGTGGGAGCCCTCACCCTGCTCTTTAACGCTCTGGAAAAGAAGCTGGACTATTTCCGGGCATAGTATCAGTACCTTTGTTTTAAAAACCAAACAACTACTACTTATTGATATCATCTGCCGGCGAGGTATTACATGGCTATTTTAGAAGTGGAAAACATTTATAAAAACTTCGGAGAGACTCAGGTGCTAAAGGGCATCAGCTTTTCCCTGGAGCAGGGGCAGGCCCTTGCCATCATTGGAGCATCCGGCTCGGGAAAAACAACGCTGCTTCGCTGCCTGAACTTTTTGGAGCGCCCGGATGGGGGAGTGATTCGGGTCAATGGCAACGTGCTCTTTGATGCCCAGGATCCCGCTACCCAGTTGGAGCGGGAAATCCGCAAAAAGCGTCTGAATTTTGGGCTGGTTTTTCAGTCCTTTCACCTGTTTCCCCAGTACACGGTGCTGAAAAATGTGACGCTGGCCAGTGAGCTGCTGACCAAAGAGCAGCTCAAACACAAGGGACGTGCTGCCCTTCGGGCCGCTTATCAGGAAATTGAAGAGCAGGCCCGGCTTCTGCTGGAACAGATGGGTCTGTTGGAAAAAGTGGATGCCTACCCCCACCAGCTTTCGGGGGGGCAGCAGCAGCGGGTAGCTATTGCCCGGGCGCTTGCGCTTCGGCCAAACATTCTGTGTTTTGATGAGCCCACCTCTGCCCTCGACCCAGAGCTGACGGGAGAGGTGCTACGGGTGGTTCGCAGCCTTGCCGAAAAAAAGACCACCATGGTGATTGTCACCCACGAAATGGCCTTTGCCCGGGACGTAGCCGACCATGTCATCTTTATGGATGACGGGGTTATCGTGGAGGAAGGCCACCCCGAAAATTTGTTTTCCAACCCCAAGGAGGAGCGCACCCGTCAATTTCTATCCCGTTATTCTTCTTCCAACCCGCCCACTTCGGAAAAACGATAGAACAAGAACAAGAGTACAAAAATAACCTTAACCCAAACAAATACCCTCTTTCCAAACCGGGAAGAGGGTATTTTTAAATTTGCTTATTTTAATTGATGTTTCTCATTTTTTATGAGCATGGGTCAAGAAAAAATAAAATATTTTGTTTGGATGCATGTTTTTGTAAATAGATGCCAAACTAAAACTAATAATCATTTTCATATTGACCTGCATACAATATAATGTTAAACTGAAAATCACTATTAAATTGGGTTAGAGGTGGGGGAAGTGAAACGTCCGACCAGATACAACACCAAACAAAGCAAGGCCATTCTTTCCTATATTGCCTCGCTGAATGGGGAGCATACCACTGCCAGCCGCATACAGGCCCATTTTAGCAGTCTTGGAACTCCCATTGGCGTTGCTACCATTTACAGGCACCTGGAGCGGTTGGTGGAGAGTGGTATGGTGCACAAATACACCATAGACGGTGTTTCGGGAGCCTGCTACCAGTATTGCGGAAAAGATGAGGCGGAGGAGCATCGTTACCTTCACTTAAAATGCGAAAGCTGCGGGGAAATTTCCCACCATCAATGGGATATGCTGGACCATGTGGAGCAAAGCATCTACCAAGAAAGTGCGTTTAAAATCAATCCGCGCAAAACCGTTCTCTATGGAATGTGCGCCAACTGTGCCCAAACCGAATGAATGAAAACGATGGGGAGGGGATTGGGTGAATTGTCCATGGATGCAGATCGCCGCCCTTTTGCTCTGCATGGTGCTGTTTGTCTTTACGGTGCTGTCTGCTGTTTTGGTCATTGGCCATGCCACCCATGAGTGTACCGGTCATGGCTGCCTGGCCTGTATCCGGTTTTACCGTGTGACCCGCTTCTTTCAGCAGGTGTTTTTGATGGCCACGGGCCTGCACGTTGCAGCAGGGTTGTCGGCTCTATTTCCAATTCCGACAGGGGTTTTGAGCCGGGAGCCATCCGGTTCACCGGTTTCGTTAAAAGTTCGGCTGAACCATTAGAAGTCTCTGTATAAAGGGGATACGAAAAGCGCGATGCCGGGATGTTTCAAGTCCCATTAAAAAAGTTACGGAGACTTTTGCTTATGAAATCTAAGTTAACCATTGTTTTGGCACTGTCACTGCTTCTCTTTCTTGTAGCTGGGTGCAGTCCTTCCACTGCCTCTGGCGGGAAATCCAAAGGGGAGGAGGGAAAGCTGCACATTGTGACCACCGTTTTTCCGGGTTACGATTTTACGCGGCAAATTGTGGGGGAAAGCGCCACCGTCACCCTGTTGTTACCTCCCGGGTCAGAAAGCCATTCCTTTGAACCAACCCCTCAGGATATCATTACCATTCAAAACTGCGATGTGTTTGTCTATGTGGGTGGCGAATCGGATTCCTGGATTAAGGGAATCTTGCATTCGATGGACACCTCCCGTATGACCATTCTTTCCATGATGGATATTGTGGATGTGGTGGAGGAAGAAATCAAGGAGGGCATGGAACACGACCACCATGATGATGGCCACCACCATTACGACCTGCATCACGAGGGGGAGGAAGTCCAATACGACGAGCATGTTTGGACTTCTCCGGTCAACGCCAAGAGCATCACCCAAGCCATATCCGATACCCTTTGCAGCCTGGATGAGAGCCATGCCCCCATTTTTCGGGAGAACACCGCCGCTTATCTTTCCAAGCTGGATGAGCTGGACGAAACCTTCCGCCAGGTGGTGCAGAGCGCTCAGCGCAAGGTGCTGATCTTCGGCGATCGCTTTCCCTTCCGGTATTTTGTGGATGAGTACGGGTTGGATTATTACGCCGCCTTCCCCGGATGTTCCACCGAAACTGAAGCCAATGCCAAAACGGTGGCCTTCTTGATGGATAAAATCAAGGCCGAGCAGATTCCGGTGGTATTTCATCTCGAGCTTTCCAACGAGAAGATGGCGGACACCATCAGCGAGAGCACCGGAGCCAAAAAGCTGCTGCTCCACTCCTGCCACAACCTCAGCAAGAAGGAACTGGAGCAGGGAGTTACCTATTTGGAGCTGATGGAGCAAAACGCAGAACATCTAAAGGAGGCGCTGGGCTGATATGGCGTTGATCACCTGTCGGGAGGCTGCTCTGGGGTACGAAACCGGCATTGTGGTAAGCGGCTTGAACTTTGCCGTAGAAGCCGGAGATTACCTTTGTGTGGTGGGAGAAAACGGATCGGGGAAAAGCACCCTGATAAAAGGGCTGTTGCGCCTTAAAACGCCGGTTTCGGGAGAAATTATCACAGGGGATGGCCTGAAACCCAGTGAGATCGGCTATCTGCCCCAGCAATCGGCTGCCCAGAAGGATTTTCCCGCCAGCGTATTGGAAGTAGTCCTCTCCGGCCGCCAGAGCCAGCGGGGAGCCCGTCCCTTTTACAGCAAAAAAGATCGAGAAATTGCCATAAAGAACATGGAGCAGCTGGGCATCGGTCATCTGAAAAAAGCCTGTTATCGAGAGCTTTCCGGCGGGCAGCAGCAGAGAACCCTTTTGGCACGGGCTCTTTGTGCTACCGAAAAGCTGCTGCTTCTGGATGAGCCGGTGGCGGGCCTTGATCCCCTTGCCACCCGGGAGCTGTATGATTTGATCCGGCTTCTCAATCAAAAACAAAAGTTGACCATTATCATGGTGTCCCACGATATTCGCAGTGCTGTGGAATATGCCGACCATATTCTGCATCTGGGCAATCAACAGCTCTTTTTTGGAACAACGGGGGACTACCTGCAAACCGACCTGGCCAAGCGCTTTTTGGGGGGTGAACACCGTGGTTGACGTCATTTTAGAGATGATGTCCTACACCTTTTTGATCAGGGCTGTTATTGTGGGGCTGCTGGTCTCCCTTTGCGCTTCTCTGCTGGGGGTTAGCCTGGTGCTCAAGCGGTATTCCATGATTGGCGATGGCCTTTCCCATGTGGGGTTTGGTGCTCTTGCCGTTGCCACCGCACTGAATGTTGCTCCCCTCACCGTTTCCATTCCCGTGGTGGTGGTGGCGGCTTTTTTGCTGCTGCGCCTCAGTGAGAGCAGCAAAATCAAAGGGGATGCCGCCATTGCCCTGATTTCCACCAGCTCACTGGCTTTTGGCGTCCTTTTTTTATCGGTCACCACCGGCATGAACACCGATGTGTACAACTACCTTTTTGGGAGCATCCTGGCCATGAGTTCTGCCGATGTGCGGCTGAGCATTGTGCTTTGCATCCTTGTTCTGGTGTTGTTTATTTTGTTTTACCACAAAATTTTTGCCGTCACCTTTGACGAAACCTTCAGCCGGGCGGTGGGAACCAAGGCGGGAATTTACAACATGCTCCTTGCCATTTTAACCGCTGTCACCATTGTGCTTGGGATGCGGATGATGGGAGCCATGCTGATTTCTGCTTTGATTATCTTTCCCGCCCTTACCTCCATGCGGCTGTGCAAGCGCTTTAAAACCGTTGTGATTTTCTCAGCGGTCAGTTCGGTGCTCTGCTTCCTGATAGGAATTACGCTGTCCTACTGGTACTCCTTACCCACCGGAGCCAGTGTAGTAGCGGTCAATTTAGCAGCTCTACTTCTCTGCAGCCTGGCAGGCTGGATGAAGGGTGGTCTGCAAAAGCGATGAAGGGCGCTGATTGCGTTTCTTGTGCTGCCTGCTTTTCCAAAGCTGTTTTTACGGCTCTGACCTTTACCCATCTTGGTTTTTGCCTACATAAACCCAGTGGAAAAGGGGAACCTTATTGTATCACCATACGCGGGAAATACAGGAGTTTGGGGTAAAGATATGAATATGAAATCCTTGTGGATGGAAGATTATCAGCCAAAGGGCAATGGTGTCACCCTAAAAGGCAACGTGGAGACGGACACCGCCATTGTGGGAGGAGGCCTTGCCGGGATTCTGTGCGCCTATCTGCTCAAAGAATCCGGAATTGACTGTGTGGTGGTGGAAGCAAAGCAAATTGCCATGGGGATCACCCGCAACACCACGGCAAAAATTACCGCACAGCATGGGCTGGTCTACTCTCAGATTGAAAAGAAGTACGGTTTTTCCGCGGCCAAGCAATACCTGGATGCCAATCAGGAGGCGGTGGAAGTCTACCGTCAACTAGCCGACAACATCCCCTGTGATTTTGAAGAAAAAACCGCCTACGTCTACAGCAAAACCGACCGCAAAAAGCTGGAGCAGGAAGCGGCTCTTTATCAACAAATGGGCTTACCGGTGCTGCTGGAAGAAAAGCCCCCCATTCCGGTGGATACCGTTGGCGCACTGGGGATGGAGCGGCAAGGGCAGTTCCATCCCCTTAAGTTTATCAGCGCCATAGCCGAGAACCTGCCCGTTTATGAAAACACCTTTGCCACCGAAATCCGTCCTGGGCAGGTGCAAACCGAAAAGGGAACCATCCGCGCCAGAAGAATTATTCTGGCCACCCACTATCCCATGGTGAATGTGCTGGGGCTTTACTTTATGAAGCTCTATCAGCACCGCTCTTATGTGTTGGCCTTGCAGGGAGCCGAAGCCCCTAAGGGGATGTATATCGACGAGGAGGAAAAAGGGCTGTCCTTCCGCTCCTACAAAGGGTACCTTCTCTTAGGAGGGGGCAGCCATCCAACGGGGAAGCAGGACGGCGGCTGGGACGAGCTTCGCCGTGTGGCAAAACTGGCGTATCCCAGTGCCCAGGAGCGGTATGCTTGGGCCACCCAAGACTGCATGACCCTGGACTACATGCCCTACATCGGCCGGCATCGCAAGAACAACCGGGAACTGTATGTTGCCACTGGATTCAATAAATGGGGAATGACCGGCTCCATGGTGGCAGCCCGCCTGCTCCGCGACCTCATTGCAGAGGGGGACAGCAAGTACGCCCGGCTGTTTTCTCCCTCCCGCTCCATGCTGCACCCCCAGCTGTTTCTCAACGTGGGACAGGCTACTCTGGGGCTGCTCTCCTTTGGCAAGAGGTGTCCCCATATGGGGTGTGCGTTAAAGTGGAATCCTATGGAGCATACTTGGGACTGCCCCTGTCATGGCTCCCGATTTGACCAGAAGGGAAATCTCATTGACAACCCTGCCAAAAAAGGACTGGACTTTTAGTTCACTCATCAAAAAACCGCCTAAACTTTTGTTTAAGCGGTTTTTTGCTTTTTGCTGTAGCAAGGGTGTCAGGCGGCTTTACGCTTCTTCTTCCGCCTCTTCCTCGTCCTCATCTGCGGGAGCCGCTGTTCTGCTGGCTTCCACAACGTTGAGAATCAGAGTATCCTCCGGAACCAAAAGCTTGATGTTTTCGTTCTTTGCAATATCCAGATCCTCTATTTTCACACTGGTTCCGGGTTCCATACCATCCAGATCGATGGTAACCTGTTCCACCAGATGGGCGGGCAATGCGTTGTAGGGAATCTCTTCAATATGCTGCTGCACCATGTTGGGGTTCTTTTCTTTGTTGAGCAGCACAATCTGTACCACGCTGTTAATGGCTTCGTCCGCCACCAGGTGCTGGAATTCCAGATGCTCAATCTGTTGGCTGGGGGCCTCGCGGCTGACATTTTTGTACAGCACATTGTACTTTTTGTCGCCAACATCTATGGTAAGAGTGCTCCCCTTTAATTTTCGGTTGAGAAAACGACTGACATCGGATAGGGGAATTTGAATGTGCACAGATTCTTCCAAGTCAATTCCATAGATAGAGCATGGAACAAGGCCCATTTTTCTCAGCTTTTTGGCCTTTATATTCATGTCTCGATATTCTGCTTTTAAAAGTTCCATTGTATTACCTCCTATAATATGCATTTATGGAAAGAGTATAGTCCATTACATCTCTACAATATCCCAAAATGGAAGAGAAATGAATTTTTCTCCTATTATCATAACATATATTTTTTTATTTGCAAAACTTTTAGGAATTTCAGACTTATTATGGTTTTTGCAATAGGAAATCCAAAAAACAGCAGTAAAATTTAATGTATTGTTTCTATTTTGCTGCGGGGAAAAAAGAAAAGCCGTCGCCTGAAAGCGATGGCTTTGGTGATGCAAAAATTACACTTTATTTAGGGCAATATCCAGACAAATATCTCCGGCGGAGGTGGAAACGCAGCACTGGGTGCGCTGACTGTATTCTTTGGAGTCGTCTGCCTTACCCTGCACCGGAGGCAAAATGTCGCAGGTAAGGTGATCGGCGGACAGCAGAGTCATAACGGTACCGCTGATAATATTGGCAATCTCGGCAACAGCGGAGGCTACAAAATCATCCACATCATTCATTTCCATTCCGCTGAGAATTTGAACTACATTCAGCGAGGTTTCTTTGGGAAAACGATATGTAACGGTGCCCTCCAAATCCCCTGTCACGCCTACCGAGATATCCAGATAATCCTGTGCATCAAACTGTTCTGCCGGGCGCTCGGTAATATCGGTAAGATCCAGCATGGTTTGCAAAACCTGACAAGTGGCGTTTAAAAACGGAGCATACAACTTAGATTTCATCTCCCGCCACCCCCTGTTCAATGGCATAAGAAGCAATACGCTGATCTTCCACAGCCACATGGTTTACAAGCCATGCCAAGAGTCTGCCCCCAAACTGCTGCATTAACTGCTCATCAAAACCACTTTTCTCGTATTGTTCCGACACCCCTGCCACATACTGCACCATGTCATCGTGCTTCTTTTTATGGGCTTCCAGGCCGGGGTACCCGATTTTTTTCTGATACTCCTCCTCATGGCTGAAGTGCTCCACCACATAACCCTTCATGAACTCCAGCGTCTCATTCAACTCATGGACTTTGTCTTCCCAGGATTGGGTGGAACGAAGGATTTTCATAAAGGCTTCCACACGCTGGAACAGCTCCTGATGTTCCCTGTCAATGAGAGTAACGCCCAGCCGGTACTTATCTTTCCAAAACATAAACCTTCCTGCCCTTTCTCCTCTCATAGAGGCGGTATTCTGCTTGTATTATAGCAGCTTTTTCGACAAAATTACAAGTTATTTCCTATTAATCTTCCAAGGTCGAAAGAGGTGGTTAAAAGAACAACCAAAACAGATCAAATCACCTTTTCTCCCTGCGAAGTCCCCGGGTGCTCCCCCAAAATAGTAAGCGTTGTTGCGCTTTTTACACCTCCCTTTGGATGGCGGCATATGATAATAACAACACCATGAAAGGAGATTGTTATGAATCGGTATGTGACACACAGGGAAATGGAGCACCATGTGGATCATAATTGTGACTTTGGTCCGGATCCCTTTGTAATCAACATCAACAGCGCAACACAGCACAACCTATGTTTTCGCCGGGCCTTGTGGACGGGCCATTATCTGCAGCTTACCCTGATGTGCATCCCCACAGGCGGCGAGATCGGACTGGAAATACACCCAGACACCGATCAGTTTATCCGGGTGGAAGCAGGGCAGGGCGTGGTGAAAATGGGCCCCTGCAAAGAGAATATGGAGTTTCAAAAATGTGTTTCCCAAAACGATGTGGTCTTGGTTCCGGCAGGCATGTGGCATAACATTGTCAACACAGGCAGACGTCCCTTAAAGCTCTACTCCATTTATGCACCGCCTCATCATCCCCACGGCACCATTCACAAGACAAAGGCCGAAGCCGATGAGGACCACCACTAAGCGGTACCCAAAGGAATCTTTCTTGGGCAGAAGTTGTGAATTCGGCGAAATAAAGGCATAACCAATAAGAAGGATATTTGTCTTTTGCTGCAGAGCCGATTCCCGGTTATTACATAAATGAGTGAAAAGACCATCATTGGCTTGTACAATGCAAATCGGCTATGGGAATCGCTAGGCCCTTCACCTCACCCTCTTTTGTTTTGATTCATATAATGGTATCAGCCCTGTAGGGGGCATCTTATTTGGGGGTGACATTATGTGGTGTAACAGTTGGTGTAACCGATGCAACTGCGGTTGCGGATCCTGCTGGAACGGTGGCTGCAGCTCCTGGTGGAACTGGGGATGCAACCGGAGATGCTGCCGGTTTTTCTGGTAACCAATGGCATCACAAACGGTCAGACGCTTGGTCCGACCGCTTACTCTTTCACAGAAAACCCCGCATCGGCTGCGGGGTTTTCTTCATGGATGGGAGAGCAGAACTAGGACATGGGTGGCGTCACCGATGGCAGGTTGCCCAAATTGTTGGACTCCTGCTGATCCGGCAGGGATTTGAGGTACTCGTTGCCTTTTCGGGAGGATATCCCTACCCCGCGAATTCCACCCTGCCGCGCCAGTTGAACGGCATCGGCTTTGTTTAAAATGCGCCCGTCGGATAACTGGTACCCGGTAACCCGGCCCTGTTCCTTTACCAGTGCGGTAATCTGCTGGGCATCTGGGTTGGGTGTGGGAATATCCTTCATTGCCATCATGGGCAGTTGACTCATATCCGGCTGTTGATTCACGATACATTCTCCTTTTGACCAAGTCCTTTCTCACAACGGTTGCCCCAGCTGTCCAGCAAGGAACCGTCGCGATAAAACGAAATAATCTCGCAATGATTAGGGCAGCCCGGGCAGGTATGGGCCCCGGTCTGAAAATGCAGATCCACAATCTCACAATCAAAGGGTTTGGGGCGATTGGCCCCTTGGGAGAGCAGTGCTGCCCCCATCGCTCCCATCAGGTGGGAATGACAGTCCACATAAATTTTGCTTCCCAATTCCAGTTGGAAGGCTTGCACCACACCTTTATTCTTGCTCACACCACCCTGAAATACAATGGGTTCCAAGATTTGCTTGCCTTTGCCTACATTGTTTAGGTAGTTCAGAACCACCGCATTGCAAAGTCCCGCCACCAAATCTTCCTTGGCATACCCTGCCTGTGCCTTGTGCACCAAATCGGATTCGGCAAAGACGGTGCAGCGGGCAGCGATTTTGGCCGGACACTTGGACCGCAATGCCACATCGCCCAGCTCCTCCACCGCAATTCCCAACCGCTTTGCCTGTGAGGAGAGAAAAGCACCGGTGCCGGCAGCGCAAAGGGTGTTCATGGCATAGTCGGTGACCACACCGCCCTGAATCAGGATGAGTTTGGAGTCCTGCCCGCCGATTTCGATGATGGTGCGCACGTTGGGGTAGCGGGCAAGGGTTCCTCTGGCATGGGCGGTAATTTCGTTTTTGACAACATCTGCCTCCAGCATGGCGCCAATCAGCCTGCGGGCCGAACCTGTGGTTCCCACCGACCCAATCCACACCGAGGGAGGAAGTTGTTTTTTCAGCGAGCGGATGATTTTTTGGGTGGCGGCCACCGGGTCCCCTTCGGTCCACACATACTCCGAAGCTAGAATCTCGCCGCCTTGGGAAAGGACAACCCCTTTAGTGGATACCGAACCGATATCCACGCCCAAACTGGCTGTTTGCAACTGCTTCCTCCTCCTTTTTCATGCGAATCATATCGGCAAATGCTTCCAAACGGGTTTGCACTCCCGTTTCACTGGTGTGGGAATCAAAGCTCAGATGCAGGATGGGGATATCCCAGTCCCGGGAAAGATTCATCAGCGCCGGTGTTGCATTTAATTCGGGAATACAACCAAAGGATTTCATGTGTATGATGCCGTCGTACCCTTTTCGGGCATAGGCAAGGCTTTGCGAAACACTGTCTACACCGTTGGCTCCCACCATGTAGTCCAGATAGGGCCCGCTGTCTTTGAGTGCCTGTCTGTGATTTTTTCCAAACAGCAAAAACCACACCCCCATGGCCCGGCTGACCGATATTCCTTCTTGGATGAGCTGTTGCTCCACAAAAAAATTGCTGGAAGGTTCCATCAGGGTGTAAAGATCCCCCACAATGCCCACCCGTAGGAGATGTTGGGGAGGTTCTGTCTCTAAGGCTGCCGCTGCCTTTCGGCATCCAGCTTTGGCTCGCTGCAAATCCCGCAGGGAGTTTGCGTTGGCAATCTGTTCAAACAGTTGTTGGCGCACCCTCTCAAAGGAGCCGGGAACGGTTTCGAATGCCACTTGTTCTCGCATCCAGTATTCATAGCGGTCCATCTCCCGGATGCTCTCACAGGCCAGCAACAGCGCCTGAAGCATACGGGAGAAGGAGAGAGTACAGCCCAGCTTTCGCACCCTGCGGTAAATTTCCAGAGGTTTTGCCCGCTCCCGGGAAAGGCAGACAAACTGGAATGTATACCCTAAATCCCGCAAAATCTGCTCCTGCAGCTCGCCGTAATAGCCGTAACGGCAACCCATTCCGGTTTGAACCAGAACGTTTGCCCCCTGCTCCAAAGCTTCGATATAATTGCCCAAATTGTATTTAAAAGGGGAGCAGACAAAATCGGGGCTGTAGCGGCTGCCCAGTTCCACTGTTTTTTGGGTTATGGGCGGGGCGGGAAAAACTTTAGCATGGGGGAACAGATGCCCAATCAACTGCGCAAATACAATGCTGTAATCCCCCAAGTGAGGAAAGCTGATGGCCAGTTTACCGGGCACGGGATCCTCTCCTTTCGTGCAGAATATCCATAAAGCACTCCATGCGGGTTTGCAGTCCCGCTTCTCCCTGATGCTCGTCCAACACAATCTGAGCGATGGGAATATCCCGAATTCGCCGCAGCACCAACTCATTGACCAGAGAATCGGTCCCGCAGGGAAATGCGGTGATCAGCAGCACACCGTCTACCTGCTGTTTCGCCAAGGGAATGGCCCCAATGATTTCTTTGTTGACGCCCCAGTACAAATCCTTGGAAATAGCCCTGGAGTGTGCTTTGCAGGCCTTGGGGTCGAATCGATCTGCAAAAACAGGAACACCTCCCTGCTGCTGGATCATTCGGGTGAGGGGTGCACCGGTATAGGCATCGTGAATGAGGTAGGGCTGTCCGGCCAGCAAAACTTTGGGGGCGGGGGAGGCCAATAAGGATGCTTGCCTTTTCTGGGCAAGGTGGTCTTGCCGCAGCTGTTCCTGCACTGCGTGACGATACGCCCGTAATACCTGCACCGGGGCTTTGCCCAGGCGTTTTCCCATCGTGAGAAACTCCCGTACCTGGCAGCTTTTTCTATGACCTTTGAGGTTATAGCTGAGCATAGGGGCATGGGGAAAGGTGTTGCCCACCACATCCGGCAAGCCCCAAAATCGCACACAAAACTCTTCGTTTTTATCCAGGGTTTCAAATCTCGGCACCAGGATCAGATCGCAACGCCCGATGAGACTTGCCACATGTCCCATAAACAGCTTGACGGGCAGGCAACATTCCCCTACCGAAAGGGCAACTCCTTGGGTTAGCGTGGTTTGGCAGGTGGAGCCACTGGTAACCACCTGACAGCCCAACTGGGTAAAAAACGTATGCCATAAGTATTGATATCGGTAATATAACAAAGCCTTTGGGATTCCAATTGTCATGTCGCCGCCTTATTTCTTTGTAGTAGTGAACCAGCCCATTCTCCTTATAGTATTTCCCGATTCTGTGGATTATTTATCCGGCCCTATTTTTGAACTACTTTTAGAACAGACGAGGGATACAAAGAAAGTTCTAAGAGCAAGGCGCCAAAGATAGAAGCCGGAGACCTGACCCCCTTAACAGGGAATGGTCTCCGGCTTATCCGGTGCAAAACCAGTTGGATGCAGGAAGTCAGCTCCGCAATCGACTCCAGGGAGATGGTCTTGCACCCTTCCATTGTCATGGCTCGGCTTCGGGAGCCAATTCCCAAAATGCTCACCCGAGGTTTCAGGGCGCATCCAAACCGTTTAAAAGGAGATGCCATCCCCATCAAGGCATTCTATTCTTTTCTGACTGACAAGAAAAGGGGAGGGGATATCCCCCCCACAAAAGGTGGTGGAACAGGGATATTAAGAGGTCAGGTAAAAAACATCAAAATAAAGGAACCACAAGGCCCAAAATGCCTTGCGGTTCTTTTATACTCTACTGCAATAAGACCTCTCTTTGCACAACTGTTGCTGGCGGCAGATAAAGCACTGTACCAAGCAAAGAGTGGGCGGAGCCATTCATGGATCTTCCATGCTGCTATTTTGCAGATAGCTTGCGGCAGCTTTCGCGTTTCACCACATAAAAGGGCAGGGAAATTTTCATCGGCAGCCGGTGGAGTTTTTGGATGCGCCGTATCAAAGTTTGGGTGGCCACCCTTCCCAACTCATCCCGGGGGATGTGGATGGTGGTAAGCATGGGGGACATGTACTGTGCGGTCTCAATGTCATCGATCCCAATGACGGAAATATCCCTGGGCACCTGAATAGAATGCTCCTTAAAAGCCCGCATGGCACCAATAGCGGTGACATCGTTGGCGCAGAATACCGCCGTAATGTCAGTGTTGCGGGAAATCAACTCATTGGCTCCCCGGTATCCCCCCTCAGACGACTGCATGACATCCACAACCCTGGATGGGGAAAATTCAATGCCATGCTTTTTTAGGCTGTCTTTATAGGCATAATAGCGAATTTCCTTATGCTGTTCTCCAATATAGGCAATTTTGGTATGTCCCAGTTCCATCAGGTAATCCATAGCCGCCAAAGCGGCATCGTAGCCCTCGCAGATGACCTGGTCCACCTGAGAGGATATGGGGTTAAGCCCGGTATACACTACATTGGAACAGTGCTGGTTGATAAATGCAAGCAAATCGTCCTGCAGTCGGCCAAGCACCACTACACCGTCCACCTCTATGTCGGCCAGATGCTGGTGTAACCGGGAGCTGTTTAGCTCGGAGGCCGAAAAAGAGTATTTGACAAAGTAGTTGTTTTTAAAGGCTTCCTGCTCTACGCTGCGGGCAATATGTGTAAAAAAAGGGTCGGTAAGGGTATCGTCGGTACGCCCGTAAATGCAAGCAATGGTTTTTGGCTGAGGCGTAACGATATCCGCAATGTTTCCGCTTTTAAGGGAGCGCGCAGCCTTGTTGGGGATGTACCCGGTTTCGCGCACCACGTCCCATATTTTCCTCTGGATTTCCGGGCTGGCAGCTTTTGGGTTGTTTTGGTTTACCACTCGGGACACCGTGGAAATGGAAACACCCACCTTTGCCGCTATCTCTTTTAACGTCACAACGACACCCACTTTGCACAAATTACTGCAAACATTATACTACCTACAAACTAAAAACTCAATAACGACACAATTAATTTTCCTATAATTATTTACATTTTACGAAAATTATATATAATAAAATCCCCGAAAGCGTATTTTCACTTCAAGGCGTCTATTTATAACTAACAAATATTATAATTAATAATAAGTAATTTAGCATAAATTTTTGGAATTGAGGTTTAAAAAAGCGTTTATTGAGGGATAAAAATGAACTCAAATTTGTGCACTTTTTTCAAAGCCGAATTAATAATGCATAATATTTCGTATTAAATTATATGCAAATTTACGTCCAACGTTTGCGTAAAAATCAATTAGATTTGCGCAAATTTGTGATATTATAGGTGTGCAAGAGGAAAGATTATATGGAAAAACAGCCAATATCCAACGTCTTGTAATCAAAATTTAGGAGAACAATCAGGAGGAATAAAAATGAAAAAAGCACTATCGTTGATTCTTTCATTGGTTTTGCTGGTAGGAATGCTGGCCGGTTGTGGCGGCAATTCCAGCAAGACACCCGATGCATCAGCTAGCACGTCTTCCGACGCAGGCCCTGCAACTTCTGCTCCGGAAAAAACTTATTCCATTACAGTCTCTGGCATTAGCGGCAGCCTGAACTACACTCCTATTTATATTGCACAGCAGGAAGGCTGGTTTGAAGAAGCCGGCATCGAAATGGAGGAAGTGCTGTTTACCAATGGTCCCGTGCAGATGGAAGCCCTTTCTTCCGACGGCTGGGATATCGGATTTACCGGTGTAGGCGGCGTGCTGTCCGGCGTGCTGGGATACGATGCCGTGGTTTTGGGAGCCACCAACTCCGATAACGGTACCCAATATGTATTTGCCCGCAACGATTCCGACATTGTAGCTGCCGGCAAGGGCAACAACACCGTTAACCCTGATATCTACGGCGACGCTGCTTCCTGGAAGGGCAAGACCGTTTTGTGCAATACCGGAACCGTGTTGCACTATCTGCTGCTCAAAACTCTGGGCGGATTCGGTCTGTCTCCCGACGATGTAACCTTTATCGCCATGGACGTACCCACTGCCTACAGTGCATTCCTGGCCGGAGAAGGTGACCTTGTAGTGCTTACCGGTTCTGCAGGAACCTTCCCGATGCTGGAAGATACCGAAAACTTTACGGCTGTTTCCAGTGGTAACATGGCCGATACCGGTCTGATGTGCAACATCATGGCCAACAAAAACAGCTATGCCGATCCCGAAAAGTACGAAGCTATGAAGCGCTTTTTGGAAGTATACTTCAAGAGCCTTGACTGGATGAAGGAAAACGAGGAAAAAGCTGTTGAGTATCTGATCGACTTTACCGATGAGAGCGGAAACAGCATGGAACCTGAAGTAGCCGCAAAATACCTCAAAGCTGATACCTACTACACTCTTGAGGAAGCTTGTGCCATGATGAACAACAAGGCAGAAGGACAAGAGTACAGCGAAATGGAAGGTAAGCTGCTGAACATTCTGGATTTCTTCATTGAATATGGCAACTATGTTGAAGGGGATGACCAGAAATTCCTCGGACATACCGAGCCTAAACTGTTGAACGAAGTTCTGGCAGCCAGCAAATAAACTGACTTTGTTTGCTTGCGGCAGCACAAAACTGTTGCGACATCAATAAACAGACTGCCGCAAGCGCAAAGGATATGGTGTTGTGCTTGTGGCGGTCTGATTTCTTAAGGGGGGAATGCATGCATGCCATTGGATACAAAGCAGTTGGAAGCTTTGCAACAACAGTGGAAAAGCAAGCAGCAAAAAGATAATATCAAGTATCTTTTGATGGGTGCAACCGGAATTTTAGTGTTTTTACTCATTTGGCAATTGGCTGTAAAATCCGGCTTGGTCAACGAAAAAATGTTGCCGGCTCCTACTACCATCTTAAAAACACTTGTTTACAAACTTAACAACAAACCACCCGACGGCAATGTGCTGTTGGTCAATATTCTTGCCAGTCTTCAAGTGGCTTTGTCCGGCTTTCTGTCGGCCATTGTCATCGGAATACCCTTGGGCCTTTTTATGGGATGGTGGAAATACGCAGACCGGTTTATTCGCCCAATCTTTGAATTAATTCGTCCGATTCCACCCATTGCATGGATTCCTCTGGTAGTGGTTTGGATGGGTATTGGTCTGAAAGCAAAAGCATTGATCATTTTCTTCACGGCATTTGTGCCCTGTGTGATCAACTCCTATACCGGCGTCAAGCTAACCAGTCAAACCCTTATTAACGTTTCGAAGACCTTTGGAGCCAAAAACTTTGAGATTTTTTACAAAGTGGGAATTCCCTCGGCGTTACCCATGGTATTTGCAGGTATTCGCGTGGCTTTGGGAAATGCCTGGTCTACCTTGGTGGCGGCAGAAATGCTGGCTGCCAGCGCAGGTCTTGGCTATATGATTCAGCTTGGCCGCACCGTAGCGCGCCCCGATATTGTTATTGTTGGCATGGTGGTAATCGGCGCAATCGGAGCTGTGCTGTCGGCTTTGCTTTCTTCGCTGGAGAAGTATTTCCTGCGCTGGAAAACTATGCGTTAGGGGGAGCATGAATATGGATGTGCAAAAGAAAAAAACGCCCCTGCAACTAATCATATGGTGGGGTCTTCCGGTTTTGGCAGTCGGCCTGATCATTGTGGCTTGGGTATTGTTTTCGGCCAATAATCCGCGGCTGATGCCCGGCCCTGTGGATGTATTTCATCGTTTGATCCGGGTGTTCGAAAAGCCCATTGCCAAAACCTCTTTGTTTGGCCATGCTTGGGCCAGTTTAAAACGGGTGCTCACTGCCCTGTTGCTGGCCTGGACCATAGGCATTACCTTGGGCATTCTAATCGGATGGAACCGCGCCTGCAAGGCCATATTGGGCAGTATCTTTGAACTTGTCCGCCCTATACCTCCCATTGCTTGGATTCCCATTGTCATTATGTGGTTTGGTATCGGCGAGTTCCCCAAGATTCTGATTGTGTTTATCGGCACCTTTGTTCCGCTGGTCATCAATACGGCAGCGGGTATTTCCTTGGTGGATCCAATTAACGTTGATGTTGGAAAGATATTTGGCGGCAACAACTGGCAAATTCTGCGCAGCATAGTCATTCCAACAGCGCTGCCCTCGATTTTTGCAGGGATTCGCACCTCGGTCAGCAGTGGCTGGACTACTGTACTGGCCGCCGAGATGATCGCAGCCCAAAAAGGGCTGGGGGCCCTTGTAACTCGTGGTTGGCAGGGCAGCGATATGGCTCTGGTGCTGGTGGCTGTCATTACCATTGCCATCATCGGCTCTCTGTTGGCTGTTCTGTTAAGTGTATTAGAAAAGGTGGTTTGTCCGTGGAAGAGCAATTGACAAAACTGCTGGAGATTAAAAATATCTCCAAAACGTTTTTTAGTCCGAAAGGATATTTTACCGCCATCGAGGATGTAAGCTTTGACGTTTACGAAGGCGAATTTTTGGTAATTCTGGGGCCGGGGCATTGTGGCAAGACGGTTCTTTTAAACATCATTGCAGGTTTAGAGGAAAAAACCAGCGGCCAGATGCTCTATAAGGGCAGCCCTGTCACTGGGGTAAACCCGGAAATTTCCATGGTGTTTCAAAAGCTGGCCTTGATGCCTTTTAAAACCGTGATGCAAAATGTAGAACTGGGACTTAAGTTTGCCGGTATGCCCAAAGCTCAGCGGCGGGAAATTTCGCAGAAATACATTGAGCTTGTAGGGCTCAAGGGTTTTGAAAAATCCTATCCATATCAACTTTCCGGTGGTATGAAGCAGCGGGTGGGGATTGCACGGGCATACGCCAACAACCCCAAGGTGCTGATCATGGACGAACCCTTTGGCCAACTGGATGCTCAAACCCGTTATGCCATGCAGGAAGAGCTGCTGAAAACCTGGGAAAAAGATAAGCGCACCGTCATCTTTGTCACCAACAATATCGAAGAAGCCTGCTATCTGGGAGACCGCATTATTTTGCTGAGCGAATGTCCTGCCAAAGTAAAGGAAATTTATACTGTGGATTTGCCAAAACCACGGAATATGATCAGCCGCGAGTTCCTGTATCTGCGCACCAAAATCTCGGGCAACACCGACCTTGCCATTTAAGGCCCGTGAAAGGAGAAGACAAGATGGCTGAAAACCAAGACCGCCCTGTCAAAATATCGGTCAAAAACCTGACCAAACGGTTTGGCGACCTTTTGGTTTTAGATAATATGAGCTTTGATATCCGCGAGAATGAGTTTGTATGCGTGGTTGGGCCTACAGGCTGCGGAAAAACCACCTTTCTCAACTGTCTTACCCGGATATACCATCCCACCGAGGGCGATCTGTTTATCGATGGCACTCCGGCTGACCCTGCAAAGCACAACATATCCTTTGTGTTTCAGGAGCCTTCCGCTCTGCCTTGGCTTACGGTGGAGGAAAACATCGCTTATGGCCTAAAAATCAAAAAACTGCCCAAAGCCGAAATCGAAAAACGGGTGAACCAAATTTTGGACTTAATGGGCCTGCAAAAATTTCGCAAGTCCTATCCGGGAGAGCTTTCCGTTTCTGCAGAGCAGCGCATTATTATCGGGCGCAGCTTTGCCATGCAGCCCGACCTGCTTTTGATGGATGAGCCCTATGGTCAAATGGATGTCAAGGTGCGCTTCTATCTGGAAGACGAGGTCATTCGGCTGTGGAAAGAGCTGGGCAGCACCATTATTTTTATCACCCACAACATCGAAGAAGCGGTGTATCTGGCCGAGCGGGTGATCATTCTCTCCAACAAGCCTGCCAACATCAAAGAAGAGCTGTATATCGATCTGCCTCACCCTCGGGATATTACCGATCCCAAATTCATTGAGTACCGCAACTACATTACCGAAAAGATTAAGTGGTGGTAAAGTGGTGGTAAATATGAATTATAACCGATTGAAGGACAAGGTGGCCCTTGTCACCGGGGGAGCCAGAGGGATAGGTTACGGCATTGCAAAAAAATATGTGGAAGAAGGCGCCCGTGTTGTGGTGGCGGATATCCTGGATGAAGGCCCCGAGGTGGTGGCTAAACTGGGCAGTGCCGCAGAATTTTATCATATCAACCTGCGCAACCGGGCCGAAATTTTCGAAATGGCAAAAGCGGTCCACCAGTCATATGGTCGGATCGATATCTTGGTAAACTGTGCCGGTATTGCACGGCCTTGCCCCACCATGAAGCTTCCGGAAGATCTGTTGGATGAAGTGATCGACATCAACATGAAGGCACCGCTGTTTTGCTGCCAGGCGGTGGGACGGTATATGCGCCGGGATGGCGGCGGCAGCATCATCAACATCTCGTCCGGCAACACCCGCATGATCAATGTGGGCCGGGTACCCTACGGCATCACCAAGGGGGCTGTCAATCTGCTCACCATGCAGCTGGGCGCCGAATGGGCCATGTACAACATCAAGGTAAATGCCATTGCTCCCGGATGGATCCGCACAGAAATGGTGGAAAAACCCCTGCGGAGCGGTATTTTGGATGAAAAGAAAATTCTATCCGTTTCCCCTATAGGCCGTTTTGGAACCGTAGAAGAAATTGCCAACCTTGCCACCTTTTTAGCTTGCGAAGAATCTGACTACATCGTCGGTCAGGTCATCTTTGCAGATGGTGGCTGGAACACCGGCA
Organism: Oscillospiraceae bacterium; assembly: GCA_050950205.1. Lineage (GTDB taxonomy): Bacteria > Bacillota > Clostridia > Oscillospirales > Ruminococcaceae > WRAV01. Next base: position 81,156 of record JBMNHF010000007.1, on the reverse strand, counting down.
TTATGCCTGATGGCCTGGATTATATTCGAGAAAATGATTTAGAGGAAGATTGGGAATGAAAGTACTGTGCATTGAACAGCCCGGTAAAATGGTCATCAAAGATATGCCAAAGCCCGCCCTTCAACCCGGATACGCGGTGATTAAAATGGAAGAGTGCGGCATTTGCGGCTCGGACGTCACTGCTTACAAAGGTGTAAACCCCACCATGAAATATCCGGTGGACGGAATCGGCCACGAAGGTGTAGGAATTATCGAGGAAATTGGAGAAAATTCCAAAGGCCTCAAGGCGGGGGATCGGGTTGCGCTGGAACCCTATGTTCCCTGCAATCAGTGTCATATGTGCAAGGCCCAACGCTTTAATAACTGCGTCAATTTACAGGTTTGCGGCGTGCACAAAAACGGCATGATGGCAGAGTATTTTTTGCATCCGGTACAGCTGCTGTACCCCATTCCCCAAAAGCTTAGCTTTACCCGCGCCACCATTGTGGAGCCCCTAAGCATCAGCCTCCATGGCGCTACCCGGGCCAGAGTCACCAAAGGAGATCGTGTGGTGGTGTTTGGCGCAGGAACCATTGGTTTGTTGGCAGCCTTTGCATGCCTGAACTACGGCGCCATGCCCATTTTGGTAGATGTTCTGCAGACCCGGCTGGACAACGCCAAGGAGCTGGGAATTCCCCATGTGTTCAACTCGAAGAACGGCGATGTGGCGCAGGAGCTGGAAAGGGTGTTTGGCCAGCTTGCCGATGCCATGATTGATTGCACGGGTTCTCCTTTTGTGTTGCAGGAAATGCACAACTATGTCCGCCATGGCGGGCGGATTGCTCTGGTGGGATGGCCTCACGAGCCGGTGGCCATCAATACCGTGCGCTGTATGCAAAAGGAACTGGATATCTATCCTTGCCGTAACTCAAACGCAAAGTTTCCCGAGGCCGTTCAACTGGTCAATGAGGACAAGGTGCCCACCACCCAAATTATCACCAAGACGATAGGGTTGGAAGAAGTGGAAGCAACCATTCAGGATATGGCCCAAAACCCCGCAAACTACATGAAAGTGGTAGTCAAAATCTAACTGGCGCAAAGCCCTGGAGTATCTATGCTTACAACAACAAAAGAAATGCTGCAAAAAGCCTGTAAAGAGGGCTATGCTGTCCCTGCCATCAATACGCAGGGCGGCACTTACGATATGATTCGCGCCATCTGCATGGCTGCGGAAGAACTTAACTCCCCGATTATTTTGGCACATTACCTAAACACCGGAACATATGCCGGCCACGACTGGTTCTATCAAACTGCCAAGTGGATGGCGGAAAAAGTAACGGTTCCGGTGGCCATTCATCTGGATCACGGCGACAGCTTCCAGCACTGCATGGAAATGCTGCAGTTGGGCTTTACGTCGATTATGTATGACGGCTCCTCGCTGCCGCTGGAAGAAAACGCTTCCACCACCGCTGAAGTGGTGCGGGTATGTCATGCGTTTGGCGTGCCGGTCGAAGCCGAGATGGGACAATTGGCCCGGGTGGACTCTCAAAGCAATACGCAGGAAGAAGCAAGCGTAGTAAATCCGGAAGATGTTCGGCGCTTTTTAGAGCTGTGCAGCCCTGATTTTTTGGCGCTGGGCATCGGAAATGCCCACGGCTTTTACAATGGCCCACCCCAAATTCGAATCGATGTGCTGGAGCAATGCCGCAAATTTACGGATATTCCCTTTGTTTTGCACGGTTGCACCGGCATGAGCGAACAGCAAATTCAGGACGCCATCGCCCAAGGAGTTGCAAAACTCAACTTTGGCACACAGATTCGGTGCGCGTATCTGCGCTATCTAAAGGAAGGGCTGGAACAGGGAATCGACCAAGGTCATAGCTGGCGCCTTTCGGCCTATGCCGAAGAAAAGTTGCGGCAAGATGTGAAGGAAATCATCCAGATAGCCGGAAGCTCCGGTAAGGCCTGATTCGCCGGACTTTTGCCCGATTACGCTCCGCAATCTGCAACCATTCGGCTAAGACCGAACAATCCCGTTTTCATCTCTTTTCCAGATAGAAGGAGGGGGACTTTCCTTGAGTAATGCCTTAATTGTCCATGGTGGCGCACCAACGGCGGTGATCAATGCATCGCTGTACGGCATAGTGGAAGAGGCTAAAAAGTATTCCCAGATTGAGAAAGTATACGCTGCGCTGGGAGGCAGCAGCGGGGTGCTCCACCGCCGTTTTTTAGACATGAAGACGGTTCCCCAAAGCAAATTGGATCTGCTCCCCTTTACGCCGGCGTCGGCCATCGGCACCTCCCGCGACCACCTCAGGCCGGAAGATTACCTCTCTATGGCACAGGTGATTAAGGAGCAGAATATCCGCTACATCTTTTTCAACGGCGGAAACGGCTCCATGGACACCTGCGGCAAAGTATATCAGGCCTGCCAGGCCATTCAAGCCGACGTACAGGTTGTAGGCGTTCCCAAAACCATTGATAACGACATTGCTGTCACCGATCATGCTCCCGGTTTTGGTAGCGCCGCCCGCTACATCGCCGCCACCGTCAGCGAGATATGCCAGGACGTAAGAGCGTTGCCTATTCATGTCTGTATTGTAGAGACCATGGGTCGCAATGCCGGCTGGATTACAGCAGCTGCTGCTCTGGCTCGGGATGTAGGTGTGGGCCCCGATTTTATCTATCTGCCGGAAGTCCCCTTTGAGGAAGAGCGCTTTCTGTCCGATATAGAACGGCTGCACAAAGTCCAAAAAGGCATTGTGGTAGTGGTGGGCGAGGGGCTCAAAAACAAAGAGGGAGAACCAATTGTGCCGCCCATTTTTAAAATGGACCGGGCCGTTTATTATGGCGATGTCAGCTCCCATCTGGCAAATCTTGTGATTCAAAAGCTGGGCATCAAGGCCCGCGGAGAAAAACCCGGGCTTTGCGGAAGGGCCTCGATTGCCCTCCAATCCGATGTGGATCGTGAGGAAGCTATTTTGGCTGGCAAAGTCGCTGTTAGAGCTGCTATTGAAGGTCAAACCGGCGTCATGGTTGGGTTTGAACGCCAGCAGCCGGCAGAACCCTATGCCGTAAAACCCATTCTCATCCCCATTGAACAGGTGATGCTGGAAGAAAGGCTGATCCCCAAAGAATACGTGAACAGCGCAGGCAATGATGTCACCCAAAGCTTTTGCGATTGGTGCCGCCCGTTAATTGGCGGTCCCTTGCGCTCCTTTGCCTCCTTCCGACCGGGGGAATCATCCCCCACGGCGGGCAATGATGTGATGATATGACAGGGCAACCCTTCGCGCTGTTCTATGTCACACAGCGGTTTTATGACATCAACAGCAAGACAAAGAACCGCTCCGGCAACCAGGAACATTTCAGCACAGCAGTTTATGGGCACCTCCATCACGGTGTGGCTACTGCTTAAGGAGGACCTTTTTTCCCTTGATTGCCGGGCAAGGCTTCCTATGCCCGCTCAACATAGGACTGCATCTTTTGAATCTGATAGAAGCGAGTGAGGTATTATCAAACATATATTTTTAAATTTAAAACGGTTCGATATCTCTCCCAAACGTGGAGGCGTCAACCGTCTTGCTCCTATGGAAACATGGGGTAGTTATATTGTGGAAAAAACTCAAGGCGAACTGGCAACCTACTCACCCTCAGAAGTTTCCTTTGTCATGTTCTTTCCCGAAGCCCATCTGCTGGGTGCTGTAGGTGCTTTAAAGGCGGAAGGAAATCTGAACATTGGCTGCCAAAGCGTGTATCAATACGACACAGAGCCGGGAGGGAACTTTGGCGCTTTTACCTCCAGTCGAACCGCCAATAGTATGATAGAGATCGGTTGTACCCATACTATAATTGGCCATTGCGAAGAGCGCAACAGCCTCAACAGTGTGCTGCAGGAAGCCGGGGTCAACAAACCAGAGGCAGTGACCCGCATCCTCAATCGGGAGATTTTGACAGCGCAAAAAGCCGGCCTTTCGGTGCTGTACTGCATTGGAGAGCAAGCAGATGAGCAGGATGATTGGCAGCGCATCTTAGGGCAGCAACTGGATATGGGACTGGAAGGTGTAAACCGAGAGGGAATTTGCATTGCCTATGAACCCATTTGGAGCATTGGCCCCGGCAAAACCCCGCCGGATCAGGAGTATATTACAAAGGTTGCTCGCTTTATCAAAGAGAGAACCGCAGGCCTGCCCGTGGTGTATGGCGGTGGCCTCAAGCAGGATAATGCATCCATGTTGTCCTCCATTGAGGAATTAGACGGTGGGCTGATTGCCTTAACCCGTTTTTCGGGAGAAATTGGATTCTATCCCCAAGAGTATTTGGAAATTGTCAAGCGGTATTTAAAACACTCCTGATCCGCAAGGTTGGATATAAAAGATTAAAAAGATTGGAGATGAGATTATGCTTTTGGAGTTTGAGTATGGTCATGGTTTTGTAAAGGCAGAGCTTCCCGATTATACCGATGTTTTTATTCCGGGAGAAACCGTTCCCGACCCGCCCCACATCCCCACCGAAAAGCTGGTGGAGGAAACCAGAAAGAGCATTCAGAATCCCATTGGAATGCCTTCCCTGCGGGAGATGGGATTTAAAGGGGCCAAATGCGTTATTATTTTCCCCGACCGGGTAAAGGGCGGCGAACATGAAACGGCTCATCGCAAAGTGTCTATTCCCATTATTTTGGAGGAGCTGTATGCCGCCGGTGTAGAAAAAAAGGATATTGTTCTGCTGTGCTCCAACGGCCTGCACCGTAAAAATACCGAGCGGGAGATTCACAATATCCTCGGGGATAAGTTGTTTTACGAATTTTACCCCTCCGGTCAAATTATCAACCACGACAGCGAAGACTATGATAACCTTGTAGATCTTGGCTGCACCGACAGCGGCGATCCGGTTATCATGAACAAAATGGTCTTTGATGCCGATATTGCGGTGCTCATCGGGCATACCCAGGGCAACCCTTATGGGGGATACTCCGGCGGGTACAAGCATTGCTCCACCGGTATCACTCACTGGAAGAGCATTGCCAGCCACCATGTGCCGAAAGTCATGCACAAAGAGGATTTTGTTCCGGTTAGCGGCAACAACGATATGCGCACCAAATTTGACGAAATTGGTATGCATATGGAAAAATGCATGGGCAAAAAGTTCTTTTGTTGCGATGCTGTGCTGGATACTCAAAGCAGACAAATTGCCATCTTTTCCGGCTATGCCGCCGAAACGGAACCCTTGAGCTGGAAAGTGGCTGACCAGCGCACCTATGTGCATTGGGCCGAAAAGAAATATGATGTCATGGTGTTTGGAATGCCCCAATTTTTCCACTATGGCGATGGTATGGGCACCAATCCCATTATGCTGATGCAGGCTCTTTCGGCTCAGGTCATCCGGCACAGGCGGGTGATGAGCGATCGCTGCGTCATCATCTGCGCCTCCCGGTGCGACGGCTATTTCCATGACGAAATCTGGCCCTATACCCGGGAAATGTACGAGGATTTCCAAAAAGACTATATGAATACTCTGCCGGATTTGCATCGCCTTGGCGAATATTATGCCACCAATCAAGAGTATATTAGAAAATACCGTTTTGCCAACGCCTATCATCCCTTCCACGGTTTTTCCATGATAAGCTGTGGTCATTTGGCAGAAAAAAACACCGCAGCCATTTATATTACCGGTGCGCAGATGCCCGGTATCGCCCGGGGCATGGGTCTGAAAACCCGAGCCACCATTGAGGAGGCTTTGGAAGATGCCAAGAAGAAATATGTGGGGGAAAACCCCAATATTTTGGCTCTTCCCCGCACCTTTACCACCACATCGGTTCACCTTTGCATGAAAAACGAAGCCTATACAGGTACAACCAGTCAGGCCTTTCTAGGACATCCCTGCTGCGGCTAACAGTTTTTTTCGACAGCAGTGCTCACCAAAGCAGAAATTTGGTGAGCCTGCTGTTGTTACATATTTTAGGAGCGCTTAAATGAATACCCTACTGTATTTTTCCGTTGTTCTGATTGCCACTGCACTGGGAGCAGCTACCGGAATGGGCGGGGGAGTCATCATAAAACCTGCCTTAGATCTCCTGGGAGATTATCCGGCCGAAACCACGGCTGCCTTGTCTTGCGCAACCGTTTTAACCATGTCCATTGTTTCGGTTGGGCGTTATGTGAAGGCAAAAATCGGGCTGAACTTTAGGTTAGCTACCAGCCTGGCAATCGGAGCTTTGGTTGGGGGCAATATGGGCAACGAACTGTTGGCCTACGTTGCTCGCCATCAGGCAGACCATCAGGTAAAAGGGGTGCAAAACATTGTTTTGGCAGCCCTGCTGGTCCTTACCTTCTGCTATATGCTGCGAAAGGACAATATAAAATCCCTGCATTTAGATGGACTGGCCAGCGGATGCCTGACAGGCTTGGGGTTGGGGGTGCTTTCTTCTTTTTTGGGCATTGGAGGCGGTCCCATCAATGTGGCGGCGATAACCTTCCTGTTTTCTGTTCCCACCAGTGTTGCGGCGGCCTATTCACTGGCTACCATTCTGTTTGCCCAAATCGGTAAAATGGCGGTTCTTTTAACGGGAGGAGAGATGCACCGTTTATGGGTTCCCGTTTTGCCCGCATTGCTGGTGGCTGCTATATTGGGAGGGTGGATTGGAGCATCCTTACACCGAAAACTATCCTCCCATACCCTGGAAGTCCTGTTTAACGCCGTTCAGCTGCTGGTATTTGGCATCTGCATCTACAATATTGTATTTTATCTTTTGTAGACTATAAAGAGGCGTTTTTCCCCAAGGGAAAGAAATATGAACTCGACAACAGCAAACGCTTGGGCATCATGTCCAGGCGTTTGTTTTTGGTCCTTTAGTGCAGGTTTGCTAACCCCGCAAAAAGCAAAGGAGGACATATCAATGGCATAAAAAGTTTATATCGTAAATACCAAATAGTATTTGCGCCAAAATCCCGCAGGCAAGAGATATATGGCGGAAAGAGGTCAAATTCTCCACTGCCAGGTGGCTCGAATTTTGACGAAGAATGTTGTAGAACTGTTTACCATCTTGTGATAAAATAATCCAAAGACCGACTTGCAGAGGGACGCTCAAGCAAAGGTGGGGGATTATGATTGCTTTTGACCCGGAGATGACGATACTGTTTAACGTCGGCATTAATATTTTTTCCGGTATAATTACTCTGATCATCTTTTACAATTTCAAAAGAAATTTTGCAGACGCTCACGACACCCGGATGTTGCGCAAGATTCATGCAATTACTTTCTTGATTTTATTCACCGATATAGTAGCGTGGGCACTAAACGGCAAAAGTGGAACTTTGGTACGGGTTGTGAACTATGCAAACATCATGATCTATTTTAATATGCAGATTATCGTGGCTGCCCAGTGGTTGCGGTATGCCCATTACCGTATTTTTGGCCGAAATATTGAAAGAAAAAAAGAGATGCTATCAGTCCTCATTCCCTTTGCACTCTTGAGTATGCTTGTTGTCACTTCGCCATTTAACGGCTTGTGTTTTTATCTGGACGATGCCAATTACTTTCACCGGGGCGTATTGTCCCTGCCTATGTCCGTGGTTATCCTTCTATACCTGCTGTCAGTATCTGTAATGGCCTTAATCCAGTATAAAAAGGAGACGCTTCCTGATCGGAAAAAAGAACTATTAACCATTGCCTTTTTTGTGATCCCTCCCTTTGTGGGAGGAGTTGCACAGACCGTGTTTTCTGGAATGAGCATGGTTTGGCCCTGTGCGGTGATCTCAGGTCTTTTGGTTATGATTGATAAGGAAAGCCGGCTCATATCCCAGGATTCCCTCACCGGTCTTAACAATCGCAGAAACATGGAAAAGTACCTCATTACATATGAAGATGGACAAAATCGCCCACTCACATTGATTCTACTGGATGTGAACGACTTTAAGCATATCAACGATCAATTTGGGCATAGTTTGGGCGATGTGGCGCTAATGCGGGTGGCGAATATCCTGCGTGAAACGTTTAAAGGCACTTCCGCTTTTTTGGCACGGTATGGCGGGGACGAGTTTGTAGTCATTATGCCGCAGGGTGAAGAGGGCGGTGCCAGAGACGCCGTTCAAAAGATCAAAAACAACTTTGATGCCTTTAATAAAGCACAACACCTGCCGTTTCGACTTTCTGTGAGCATCGGGTATGCGATATCACTTAAAAAAGAAGCCAACAGAATCGCCGACCTGTTGAAAGAAGCAGACGCAAATATGTATCTGGATAAAGCCCGGTATCATCGGGAAGAAAATAGACAAAGAATCCCCCTGATGTGAGAAAAAACTACATCAGGGGGATTATTATAGAAAAGTGAAAGTGATAAACATCAAAGCAGGAAATGCGCTTAGTATCAAGAGGCGGGAAGGAGAACAATGGGGCGGATCACAATCCCGATGGGCTTTGTCCATCTATAGCAGGAAAATTTCGGGAGCATAGAAGTCCCGCTTCTTGTCGAATTATGTTGATTGTTTTAAACAATAAAGATATAATATTATCAATACTGCCATTTGCTTTTTGGAAGCAAGCTATATTCCTGAAGAGAATAACCATGTGAGAACCACGGAAAAATACTGCTAAACCCCAAAAAGGCATTGGGAAACATAATCACCTTAAAGCCCCAAATTGCCCATCCAGATCAGGTTTGAAGAGCTTTTCTTAACGCATTTGATGTGCAAAAAGAGGGGGATGTATGATGATTCTCCAAGGGAAGAAAAAGCGGCCCTTAAAAAAGAAGCATGTAGCTATTCCTGCAATTACTTTAGCAGTTCTCCTCTTCACAACGACAGCAATACCCTGCTTTGCTGCCGAAAATCACATCGATTGGACGGAGGAAGAACTTGCCTTCCTAAAAGAACATCCGGTGATTCGGCTTGGAGTAGATCCAGAGTTTATGCCATTTGAATTTATGGACGGCGATGGTGAATACAAGGGGATAGCCGAAGGAGTGGAGTATGACATCCAATTGCAGTATTTAAAAGAACACGGCTGCCCTAAAGTACAAGGATATCTGATCAGCAAACCGTTAAATGCAGAAGATGCAATTATGTTTTTGAAAAAGCAAGAGGCACAGCTGTTGGGATATGGATCTACCCCGGTATCAGGACCATGGTGCCGGTCCTGCTTTTGACCGGGCTGACCACACCGCAGGATATTGTGCGGGGGCTCACTGCGGGAGGCGATGACTACCTTTCCAAGCCCTATGACTTCGAGGTGCTGCTGGCACGGATAGAAGCGCTGTTGCGCCGCGCACAGCAGGTGCCGGAGCGTATACACAAGGGGCGGCTCTGCCTGGATGTGACGGCTGACGTGGCGACCCTAGACGGCGCCGATTTGCTGCTGCCCCAGAAGGAGTTTGCCCTGATGCTGATTTTTGTGCAGAATGAGGAGCGATTTATCAGCGCCGAATACCTGTATGAAAAGGTGTGGAAGTAGCCCATGGTGGGCAACAGCAACACACTACATCAAGCTGACCATCGACCCTGCCACGGCACAGGGCCGGGCGCTCAACGATGACGGTCAGCATATGTACTACAAGGACAGCAAGCCGCTCACCGGCTGGCAAACCATTGGTAAAATCAAGTATTTCTTCCACACCGATGGAACGCTGAAAACCGGCTGGGTGAAGGATGGAGACAACTGGCGGTACTACTCCGGCAACAAAGCCACCCTGGGCTGGTTGGACCTCAACGACAAACGGTACTATTTCACCAAGGAGGGTTTGATGGTATTCGGCCAATGGCTTGAGATTGACAGCAAGTGGTATTACTTCCGTGCTGATGGTTCCCTTGCTAAGCATACCAAAATCGACGGCTATGAGGTGAACGAAAACGGTGTGCGGAAAAGCAGATAACGCATGGGAACGCAAAGGAAGAGTGGGAGCTGGTGTTGGCTCCCACTCTGTCCTCCGTATCCAGTTTGCCAGCACTTGAGATGTTTCAAAACCATATAAAAGGCAGAGCGTATCATTTACGCTCTGCCTTTTATATGAAAATCAGGACTGCGGTTGGAATTACTGTGATTGACACTGTGCTGCAAACATTAGGTCTTGGCAGGCGCTCTAGCGATGCCAAGGAGTATCATGCTTTTATTGGTAGTGTCAAGTTTTATGCGCAAATTAGGAAACAACCATTTGGCGAATAGCAGATTAGCCGGCGATAGATTCATCTGAAACACCTGTCAACGCCGACTTGATTTGACCTAAAAACGCCGGGGAGAAATGACCCAAAACGCCGATCAGCCTACCGCCGGGATGTCCGCCGGTGGTGTCAGCATGACGCCGGATTTTCTGCGATCTTTGAGCCTGTAGGTATCGCCCCGGATGTTCATCACATGGGCGTGATGCAGCAATCTATCGAGCATGGCGGTGGCAATAACGCTGTCGCTCATAAGCTCGCCCCAGTCTCTGAAATACTTATTGCTGGTCAGAATAATGCTCCCATGCTCATATCTCTCGCACACGAGTCTGAAGAGCAGCTGCGCCTCTGTGCGGTCAAGCTGTAGGTAGCCGACCTCGTCAATGATGAGGATATCGGGTCTGAGATACACCCGCCAACGGCGTTCCAGACGGTTCTGCTCCTGCGCCTTTTTCAGGTCTGCGATCAGCTGCGAAAGATTGGTGTAGTAGACGGCCAGGCCGGACTTCAGAGCTTGCATGGCAAGGCCCACAGCCAAATGCGTTTTCCCGACACCGGGCGGCCCCAGCAAGATCACATTCTCAGCTCTGGCGGCAAAGGCCAGCGTCGCCAGCTCGTCAATCTGCCGTTTGTCGATGCTGGGCTGAAAGTCGAAGTCAAACTCGCCAAGTGTCTTTCTATGCGGGAGCCGGGAAAGCTTGATCCGCATCTCCTCACCTCTACGCTTACGCTCCGTATCCTCCAAAGTGAGAAGCTCCAGGAGAAAGGCCAGATAGGTGTTCTCCGCTTTCAAGGAGCGCTCCAGCTGCGCATCCAGAAGCCCGGCCGCCGTTTTGAGGCCCATATTCTCCAGTAAATCTCTGGCATGCTCTAATTCAACCATTGGACGCCACCTGGAACAGCCGGTCATATTCACCCAAATCCCGAGCCTCGACCTGTGGTGGATGCTGCTTGGCGAAGCTGTTCGGCAGTGGTATTCCACCCTTTTCGCTGAGACCGGCGTATTGTCCGGTGAGCCATACAATTTTACCGCCGGAGTATTTGGCCTCATGCCTTGCTATGAGTGTGTTGTCCAGGTGAATCTCGACATACCCGGCGCACAGCCGAACCTGAACCTGCCTGCCGCTATACTGCCAGGGCACACCATAGCGTATGCCATCAAAGCTCACTAAGCCGTCTCGGGTCACGCTTCTGGTCTCCCAGCGGTACTTGTCCATAACCTCCTGTGGCGGGAGCGAAAGCAGCCCTTCCTTTGAGAGCTCTATAGCCGGAATTCTTCCGGTCGTTCCATGAACCTTCCCGTCATGCTTACGGCACCACTGCAGTGCCTGACGGTTCAGGTCGTTTAAGTCCTCGAATCTGCGTCCGGGCAGGAAGTTGTCCTTTACATAGCCGACGAGACGTTCAACCTTGCCCTTCGTCTGCGGACGCCGGGGAGCGCACACCTTTGGTATGAAGCCCATATCCACGGAGAAATCCTCGAACGCCGTGTTCCAGATGGGCTTGCCGCCATCTCTGCCGATAATCACTGTCTTCATGTTATCCGTCAGCACCTTTTCTGGCACGCCGCCGAAGTATGCAAAGGCGTTTACCATGCAGCGCTCAAGGCTGGAGAGGTCACAGCGGCTTGTGAATTCTATGTATTTGGCTCGGGAATGCCCCAGCACCATCACAAATACCGGAACCTTGTGCACTGTGCCGCCGGTGTCCGTGTAGTGGCAGATGCCCCAATCCATCTGCGCCTGCTTCCCGGGAGCTGTTTCATACCGCCGCACGGCCGGCAGCTTCTTTGGCGGACGAAACGGATGCACATAATCCTTGAGGATGCTGATGCCACCGTCATATCCGGCCTCACGCAGCCGATCGAGCAGTACCACGCAGTTGTAGATCCCATCGGCCATCAGCTCATGCAGCAGCGGCTTGTACGCATCCAGCTTCGATGGACGGTCAATTTTCTCCGGCGGTGAAACACCAGGCTGCATGTATTTTCGGGCTGTGTTTTTAGAGATGCCCAATTCTTTGCCGATGGCGTATGCACTCTTACCCGCCCCAGCCGACTCTTTTATCTTCATAATTATCCCACTCCTTAGCATATCGGGCACCTCCAAGACGCTTTGTCTTGAGGGTAACCTCTCTATTCTCGTGGGTCAATTCTCGTCGGCGATTTAAGGTCATTTTACTCCGGCGGTGACACACCGTATTGCAGGTGGCTTCATGTTCATGTATTTCTTGTTGCCCCCACTGAGTACCGGCCACATGGCGCAGCCTAGCACAAACCAACATTAAGGCAGAATTGCCGTCAGGAAAAGCGCCAACTACCCGAGTGCGCCTGCGGATTTCCCGGTTCAGGCGCTCAATGGCGTTATTCGTGCGGATTCGTGTCCAGTGTTCAAAAGGGAAATGAGTGTAGGTTAGGGTCTCTTCGATGCCGTTTTCCACCTTTTTAGCGGCTTCGGGCAGCTTCATTTCCCGGAGAGATTGAACAACAGCTTTTGCCTTTTCTCTGGAGGCTTCTTTGCTCTCCTGGGCGTGTATGGCCTTGAGCATTTTGGCGACAATCTTGGATTTGGAGCGGGGAACGACCGAAAAGACATTGCGGTAGAAATGAACAACACAACGCTGGTATTTGGCGTCAGGAAACACCTCATACACAGCCTCCAGCATCCCAAGGCTTTTGTCGCCAACGATGAGTTTGACACCATCCAGTCCACGGCTTTTCAGCCACTGGAAGAAGCTGATCCAACTAGCCTTATCCTCCTTCATTCCTTCGGCAGCACCAATTACCTCCCGGTAACCATCCTCATTCACTGCGATGGCCACCAGAATCGCGACGTTCTCATACTCTCCGCCCCAATTGCGCTTCAGATAGATGCCGTCCACATAAACATAGGGGTACTTCCCGCCCTGCAAGGGGCGGTTACGCCAATCCTCAATATGGACATATGCCTTCTTGTTCAGTTCGCTGATAGTGCTGGGAGATACCTTGCTGCCCCACAGTGCCTCGGTGATATCCTCCACACGGCGTACCGACACGCCGGCTAGATACATCTCAATCAATGCCTCCTCCACTGAGCTTTCCCGGCGACGGTAACGCTCTATGATTGCAGTTTCAAAGGGAACCCCTTTTAGTCGGGGCATCTTTAAGGTGACATCTCCTGATGTGGTGGTCAGATTACGGTTGTAATGGCCGGAACGGTAGCCTTGGCGAGCCTCGGTGCGTTCATACTTCGCTGCCTGAGTTAGAGCTTCCGCTTCCTTTTCCAGCAAGTCGTTGAGTGTTTCCTCCACACTGCCTCGAACCAGCTCTTTTAACTCGCTCTTGATGATTTCCTCATTTAGTTGTACAATTTTCTTGGACATGGGTGCAGCCTTCCTTTCGGTGAACTTGGTTGTGGTAACTTTATTCTACCAAAAGGCTGAATCCCTGTCCTTTTTTTATTTGCGCAACTTATTGTACCTTATCCTTTTATTAAGGTAATAGTTTGTGAGCGCCGGCGATGATGGGCCAATTTTTGCACAAAGCAAAGGCTTCTACATATTCTACCCCGGGAGTTCCGCAGACAGACGCATAGTATTTGTTTTCACGCTCCAGCGCATCCGCATAATTTACGCCAAATGCGTCTTTACACCATTCTCCCTGTTGGGAAGCATGGCAAAGGAACATTTTCTTCTTATCCTCAAAGGTATCGGTGATGTCTACAAAATATTGCGGGTTATATTTGTCGGAGAGCCCGTGGGGAGTGCAGTAGAACATGGGCGGAATATGGTCGATGACAGGGCTTTCGGTTTCAATTAACTTTACAGTGGCAAGGATGCGTGCCTGAAATGCCAGATACCCTGTAATGTCATGGTCCTGATTGTAGTCCATATATGGTGGTGGCGCCAGGATAACGTCTGGCCGTGCAAGGCGTACCGCTTCGATGAATTTTAATCTGGTTGGTTCGTTGTCGAAAAGGAACTCATCTGGTTCGTCCAGCCAAATCAAATGAGCGCCAAGAAAATCGGCGGCATTTTGGGCTTCTTGCCGGCGGATGGCGGCGATTTCCTCCTTGGTTTTGTTATACGATCCAATGTTGCCGTTGGTGGCAATGCACAGGAATATTTCATCCCCACGCTTCTTCATTTTAAAAAGTGTTCCTGCCATTCTAAATTCAATATCATCAGGATGGGCGCCAAAAGCTAATACTCTCACGCTATTCTCTCCTTTCCTATGTTGCCTTGTTTTCTAAAAAAATTGTGAAACGAGAGAGCAAGCACTGGGGTACTCGCTCTCCCATCCAACTTATTGACCTGCCATATACCCTGCCAGGGTCTGTCCGGGATAGTAATGCTCAAACATTTCGTCTACATTGCTTGGGGTAACCGGCTTGTTCTCGCATATTACAGTACCCGGAATGGTCTCTCCGTTTAACAGATTGACCATCTGGCTCATACCCCACCAAGCAGGCGCGATGGAGGAATAGCACGCAGATCCAATGATGTTGCCGTCTTTAATGCCTGCAAGTATAATCTTGTCGTTATCGATGGAGACCAGGGGAATCGGTTTGTTGACTGCCAGTTTGGCGTTCATCATTCCGATGGTGGCCGAGCTGTACAGACCCCATGCTCCAATGATATCGGAGTTGGCCAGCAATGCGCCTTCAAATGCAGCGTAGTGCTCCTCCGGGGAAATGCCTGTCAGCTCCACCAGCTCAATATCGGGGTAATCCTCAAAGGCTTGCACAAAACCCAGGGTACGGGTTACTGCATTGGGGTGCACAAAGGGAAGGGTTTGGTATACCACTTTTCCTTCGAGGGGGACATTCTGCTCTTTGAGATAATCCAGGAGCATTTGCCCGGCAATGGCGCCCTGCTCAATGCAATCGTATGTAATAATCGAGTCTACCGAGCCTGCCAAGGGCGGGTTTAGGGTTACCACGGGAATATTAGCGGCTTCCAGTTTATCAAGGGCACCTTTTACACCGTGGAAGTCGCAGGGAGCTATGATCACGCCGTCAACTTTTTGCAAAATCCATTGCTCCACCGCTTGGTTTTGCGCATTCTGATCATAGTTTGCGTCGTTTACCAACAATTCGACCCCTGCTTCTTTTGCGGAGGCTACCATGGTGTCCAGAATCATGGCGCCGACTTCATCCACTGTGTAGTAAACGGAAAATCCGACTGTGAATTTTTCCTTAGCCTTGGGCATGGGAGTGGTCACGATGTCGGGAGCGCTTACAACACCGCCTGTTTGTCGAATGGTCACTGCTGCTTCCAGTGCAGGGTCCTTTTCATTGTAATAGGCGTTGATGTCAAACACAGTGCCTTCGGGCTGGATGTAAGTATAGTCGGGGATATTGGGGTTTCCTGCTGGGGCTTCTGCTGGGGGCGCGGCAGGCTCTGACTTAGAAGCCACAGAACTTTCCGGTGTCGATTTCGTTGCAGACGGAGAGGGGGAGGTGGCAGATGAACATGCGGATAACACAACCATTACAACCAGGAGCCATGAAACTATCATTTTTTTCCATTTACCCATTATGAATCGTCACCCTTTCTCACGCTGTTGATTGATTAAATTCGACATAAGTACCGCCAAGATGATTACAATGCCCTTTACCAAAATTTGCTCCTGAGTTTGGGCGCCCAAAAGGCTCATGCCGTTGTTGAGAGCTCCCATAATCAGGGTGCCGCCCAAGGTTCCCCAAACGGTTCCATAACCGCCTGAAATTGCCGTACCGCCCAGGATCACCGCCGCAACTGCGTCGAGGGCGAGGGTGCTACCCAAGTCGGACATTCCTGCATTCATCAACGAAGCGAGAATGAGTCCTGCAACACAGGCGTAAAGACCGCTCATTGTAAATACAAGAATTCTGATTTTACCCACGGGCATGCCAGCCACGCGGGCGGCTTCGGTGTTTCCTCCAATGCAGCGCACGTAATAGCCAAACTTGCTCTTCTTAAACAGATAATAGGTCAGGATAAACATCACAACAACGATGATAACAGGCACTGGAACACCGCAAACCGAGCCATTGCCAAATGCATTGGTCACGCTTTTGGCGACAATTGGGATAGGGCGGCCCCGCGAAAGCGTCATCGCAATTCCGCGGTAAATATTCATTGTCGCCAAGGTCACCAAGAAGGGTTCGATCTTTCCTTTCACTGCAATAAAGCCGTTTAGCCATCCAAGAAACGCCGAGAGCGCGAAGACGATCAGCAAAGCCAGCGGTATCGAGACGCCGTCCCGCAACAGCATCGCCATCACCACACCCACAACAGCGCTGGTTGAGCCGACGGAAAGATCGAGTGCTCCCAAAGTGATGATAAAGGTTGCAGCAAAGGCCGTAACTGCCACAAAACTTGTCTGCTTGAGCATGTTTAGCAGGTTTTGCGGGTGGAGGAAGATAGGCTTTATGCTTGCAAACGCGGTAACCAGCACAGCCAGAATCAGCACGGTTTTATAGGTTATCACTAGCTCTTTTATTTTTTTCTTTATCGGTAGGTCGTTCTTCATGCCTGTTGCCCCCTTATTCCTATGAGCTTAGTGTCGCCAGGCTCATAACCGATTCCTGTGTCGCCTTGCTGCGGGGCACAATGCCCTTTACCTCTCCCTCGCGCATGACCATGATCTGATCGGTTACGCTAATGAGCTCTGGGAGTTCGGACGACACCATGACTATCGCCACGCCGCGTGCAGCCAGTTCGCTCATAATCGTATAAATTTCAGTCTTAGCACCGATGTCCACACCACGGGTCGGTTCGTCAAACAAAAGAATTTCCGGTTCAAAGTCCATCCATTTGCCCAGTGCAACCTTTTGCTGATTCCCGCCCGAAAGTGTGCCAATCAGTTGATCCATACTGTTTAGTCGGATACCCAGCGATTCCTTCTGGCGTTGGGCAAGCCTGCGCAGATTCTTCCAATTGAGATACCCAAATAAGGAGTTCTTCCGCACATTGATCATATTCAGGTTTTCGTGCACCGGCAAGCACAACACCAGTCCAGATTTTTTGCGATCTTCCGTCACAAAGGCAATTTTTCTTGCAATCGCGGATTCTGGATTGCGGGGGGAATACTCTTCGCCACCTACATACATTGTTCCGCTTGTTGCACGCCGCAGCCCGAATATGGTTTCCAACACCTCGGTGCGCTTTGACCCCACCAAGCCCCCAATGCCAAAGATTTCTCCCTTCCGCACTTCGAAGGATACATTGGAGAACACACCCTCGCAGGAAACCTGATCCAGCTTGAGCGCAACGTCCCCCAAAGGAACCTCTCTTTTGGGAAACACATTGGTGATATCCCGCCCCACCATCATGCGGATCAGCTCATCGTCGGAGGTATCCTTTTGGTTTACGGTACCCACTAGGTTTCCGTCCCGCAGTACGGTGATGCGGTCGGCAATCTGGCTGATTTCGTGGAGCCGGTGAGAAATGTAAATGACGGTAACGCCCTGGTCACGCAGATGGCGAACAATTTGCAGCAACCGCTCCGCATCCTGGTGTGATATGGACGAGGTGGGTTCATCCATTAAAATAATGTTGGCGTTTGATGTAATGGCTTTGGCAATTTCGACCACCTGCTGCTGAGCAATGGAAAGCTGGCGCACCAGCATATCGGGTTTGATTTCCGGCTGTCCCAGCCTTGCCATTGCCTCAATCGCAATTCTTCGGAATTCGTCCTCTTTTAGGTTGATGCCTTTAAACTGCTTTTGTTTGTCCATCACGATATTTTCCGCTACCGTCATGTCCGGGCACAGCGTCAATTCCTGATAGATTGTGTGGATGGAAGCATCGATGGCATTTTTGGGGTGCTTGAACGCCACTTCTTTGCCCGATACCCGGATCACTCCGCCTTCATCCGGCGTGTGGTATCCGGATATGATTTTGATCAGCGTGGATTTTCCGGCACCGTTTTCCCCCAGCAATACATGGACCTCCCCTTTTTTTAAGCGAAGGTTGATGCCGCGCAAGACGTTCACTCCGCAAAAAGTCTTGCCGATATTTTCGAGTTCGAGTACAAACTCTGCCAACATTTCACCTCCTTTCGTCGCTTGAGTGCTCAGAATGATCCACGAGATTCATTGCCGCATTTTCAGCAAGCAGTTCTCATCTTGCTAATGCCCCTGCCACAGCCTTTGCCTTAATAGGTGGCGATTGCCTGCCTGATAAAGCGGCTGGCCGTGGTCAGATAGGGATGAAATTCCGGATTTTCGTGGCACCACATCTCTGCCACCAGTATGCCGCCGTATTCCATCTCAGCCAACGTGCGGAAACACCCATCAAAGTCCACGGTGCCTTCGCCCAAGGGCACATCCCTTAACACAAGGGGCCTGCTGTCCTTAATATGTACGCCTATGATATTTCTGCCGCAGGCTTTAAGATCTTCTTCTGAACTTACACCCATTGCGTTCAGGTTTCCAATATCGGCGTATACCTTAAAAAACGGGGAGTCGATTTTATGAACCATCTCCATGACCTGCCGATTGCTTTTCATAATCGGAGTGTCCACCGCCTCAAAGGAAAGCATCACGCACTGCTGCTGGGCATAAGCGACGCATTGTTTGGTGGAGGCGTAAAGATTCTCCAGCAGCTCCTGTCCCTCATCACCGCCGCAGTATGGTGCAAGCTGTATGATGCGGATTCCTGCCGTCACTGCAAAATCGATTGCCCGCTGGACAATTTCGATTCCTTTTTGCCTGGTGGATTCATCTTCACTGCCAAGAGGGTATTTTCTGTTTGCAGACAGTGTCATGGACAATACCGGCACCTCGGTATTGAGGATTGCCCGGCAAAGGTTTTTGGCGCAGTCCTTCTCATACAGTCGGTTGATCCGGGGTTCTTCGCCATCAATCACCACTTCCAGAAAATCATAGCCCGATTTTCTTGCCAGCAGCAGCTTTTCTTCCCAAGACAGTGAAAGACAGATTGCCTTTTCGTAAACACCCAAGGGCAAATTGCTCAGACCTTGCATATCCCCACGCCTCCTGCCAAACCGAATTAGTCTTCGATGCGCTCCAGCTTAAACACCACAGGGGAACGTCCGTCGGTGCAGGATCCCCAATACACGCCGTCGGTTTTGCTGTAGGTGAAATTGCCGCCAAAGCGCAGGGTGGTCACTACACTCCAAAGATCGCTCCAGGCCCATGTGCAAAAGCCCTCCGGCATTTTTCCATCGGCTTTGACCAAAAACTCCTGACCGACTTCTACCGCTTTGCAGCCGCCCTCGGGATAATCTTCCAGCTCAGGACAGTCGAACTTTTTGTAAACCGTAATTTTAACCGGATGTTTTTTTGCAGCCATGGTGCAATACCTCCTTAAAAATTTAACTTGCCTTTTGCATTTACCCTTTAACCTTGCCCCACTGCAGACTTGCAGAATTCATAGGCGCGCCGTGTCTCGTATTCGGTGAGGATATACGGCTGACCCAGTTGTCTGGCAATAAAGGTGGTTTCCGCTGTAACCTCAACGGTGATGGTGTTTTCAATGGCCTCCTCTACGGTGCGGCCACAAACCACTGGCCCGTGGTTGCGCAGGTTGCATGCAAAACCTTTCCCGATGGTATCCACAATGTCTTTTAAATAGCCAGGCTCGTGGGGATCGGGGTGCACCCAATGGGTACAGGGTACCGGGCCTCCCACCAGATTGCCTTGGGTGGTGGTGATGACGGGGATTTCCATGTTACAGCACGCAAATGCCGTTGCATAACGGGAGTGGGAGTGACAAACTCCGTTGATGTCGGGACGGGCTTTGAATATTTCCATAAACATGTCGGAGCATACCGACTGCTTGCGCGCACCGTCTACCTTCTTGAGGTCTTGGTCCACCACCACCATGTCTTCCCAGGTTAGATCGTCGTACTCCATACCACTGGGCGTAATGACCATAAGACCCGTTTCGGGGTCTCTGGCGGCAACGGTACCTCCAGCCATAACAATCAAATCGTACTCCCGCAGCTTTCTGGCAGCAATGAGCACACGTCTTCTCAAGTCCTCCAGCATAGCCATCCGGCTCACCCTTTCCCTTTTAAAAATGCAACCGGAGCGAATGTTTTTTAGGACATTCGCTCTTGGTTGCCTATGATATTACGCAAATAGCTCGTCGACCTTTTCCAGTGCATCCCGCACAGATTGCAGAAAACGCATGGCAGGAGCTCCGTTTACCACCCGATGGTCATATGTAACGCAGACATTCATGATTTTGCGGGGGTGTACCTCGGTGTAGTCGTCCCCAAGGTACCGGGGCAGCGTCTTTATGGCGGAAACGCCCAGAATAGCGGTTTGTGGATAATTGATGATGGGGGTAAAGAACGCAGCGTCCAACATTCCGATGCTGGTTACGGTAAAGGTGCCGCCTTCCATATCCGCCGATGTGAGTTTGCCCTCGCTGGCCGCTTGGAAGAACCTTTGAACGTCCTGCGAAATCTGCGCCAGGTTCTTTTTATCCGCATCCCGGATAACCGGAACCACAAGGCCGTTTTCCACATCCACCGCACACCCGATGTTGACATCGCCCCGATAGATTACCCGTGCGTTGGCCTCATCGTAAACGGCGTTGCAGATTGGGTGCTTTGGCAGCGCTATGGCAGCTGCTTTGATCATCATGGCAGTTACCGAAAGTTTTTCGCCTGCCGCTTTGCGCTCGGCCAGCTTTGCCATGGCATCGGTCATATCCACTTCAATGAAGTTGGTCAGCCTTGCTGTCTCATCGCAGCTTCGCTTCATATTGCGGGAGATGGCAAGCATCATGGGCGAAAGAGGCTCTACCCGGTCGTTTGGGCCGGGGCGGAAGGCAGCGTATTTTTGCTCATAGGCTGCAATTTCCTTTTCTGTGATTTTTATGTTGCCAAACTCCGCCGAAATATCTTCCGGGCTGATGCCTTTTTCCTTTAATATCTTGCGGATTTTGGGCAAGATCACAGTTTTTTGAAGAACCGTTGTTTCCTTGCGCTTGGCGGCTTTTTCTGCTGCGACCTTTTCTGCCGCCGCCTTTTCCGCTGCCTTTTTTGCCTCCAGCTCGGCCAGTACCGGTGCAATGTCCTCGCCGGGCTGTGCGATGATACACAGCGGATCGTTCACGTTGTATTTTGCAAACTCTTCGCCGATGAGCTTGGCGACCACTCCGCTGTACAAGCTTTCTATATCGCCGGTTTCTTTTTCATTTTCCACGGAGCACAGGGCATCCCCTTTGTTTACCGTCTGCCCCTCAGAAACATACCAGCGGGCCAGCAGACCGTCTTCCATGCTCAAGTTCATTTTTGGCATTACTACGATATCTGCCATGCTATCCCTCCTAACGACACGGCTTTTGTTTTATTCCATGACTTTGCGGATCGCGTCGGCAATATCGTCTTTATCCACCTTAATACCTTCCAGCAGAATTCCGTTGGACGGGTTGGGGACATCTTTACAGGCCACACGCATAATGGGCGCCAGCAGATCCGAGATGCATTCCTCTCCGATGAAAGCGGAAATCTCTGCCCCAACGCCTCCGGTTTTATAGCCTTCGTAAGCGATGACCACACGCCCGGTTTTGGAAACGGATTCTTTGATCAGTTCCTTGTCGTAGGGAATAATGGTTCTAAGGTCCAGCACCTCAACGCTGATGCCTTCTTGTTCGAATTCCTCGGCGGCTTCCAGCGCGTCCGGTACGGTGGTTGCGTAGCAAATCACCGTGACATCGGTGCCGGCCCGTTTGATGTCTCCCTTGCCGATGGGTACGATATAATCCGGATCGTCGGGAACATCGCCAACTCTGGAATAAAGAGGCGAAAACTCGATAAAGATCACCGGATCATCGTCGCGGATGGCAGCTTTGATCAGTCCCTTGGCGTCTGCCGCGCAAGAGGGCGAAACCGCCTTGATTCCCGGCGAGTTGACCCACATGGCGTCGATGTTTCCGCAGTGATGGGGGCCGGATATCAGCCGCATCCAGTTGGAGGTGCGCATCACCATGGGGCATTTGATTTTGCCACCGGAGAGATAGTGAAGTGTGCCCGCCTGGTTGTGCATTTCGTCCACCACCAGGGTCATCAGGGAACCGAACATAATCTCGCCCACAGGACGCATGCCCATTGCGGCTGCACCAACGCATGTGCCGGCAATGGCGGCTTCGGAAAGCGGGGTCTGAATGACACGGTCTGTGCCGAACTCATCGTCAAAACCCTTTGTCACCAGAAATGCGCCGCCGTGCTCTCCGCCGATGCACTCGCCCAACAGCATTACCTTATCGTCGCGCAGCATTTCCTCCCGAAGACCTTCCCGCAGCGCCTCAATATACTTCATTCGTTTCATTTTTTGTTCCCCCCTATACCTTCTGGCTGTATATTGCGTCAATGCCGTCATACTTGTTGGGTAGAGGGCTATTCTTGGCAAACTCAATGGCCGAAGCCAGCTTTTCCTCTACACGCTTTTTGATCTGTGCCTCCAGCTCATCTGTCAAGACACCAAGTTCACGAAGCTTTTTCTCGTAACGAGGAATAGGGTCGTTGGCCTTAATACGAGCAATGTTTTCCGGATAATCCCGCACATTGCCCACAGTGTCCGTCCACTTGGAGGTGATGCACTCGAGCAAGCAAGGGCCTTTGCCACTTTTAATATGTTCAAAAAACTCAGAAACCGCTTCGTAAACCTCGAATGGATCGTTGCCATCCACCGTTTTACCCGGAATATCGTAACCGGCGGCGCGGCTTGAAACACGTTCGCAGGAAAGGAATTCCTCGTGTGTCATCCACATCATTTTGCCGTTATACTCCACAACAAAGAGCATAGGCAGTTTCAGTACAGCACACATGTTGAGGCCTTCGTGGAATGTACCCCGGTTGGTCGAGGCTTCGCCTCCTACAACAACACCCTTGGTTCCATGGTATTTGGCGGCGAGACCAAGACCAGGAGCCATGCCCCATTGCTGACCAACAACAGCGTTGCCGGTAATGGCGTTGCGGCTGATGTCCATCAAGTGAAGCTGCCCGCCGCGGCCTGCGTTAGAGCCGTTGGCACGACCATAAAGCTCGCACCACATGGCGTTGAAGTCACAGTCCCGGCCAATATAATAGCCGCCCCCACGATGACCGGTCATGAGGTAATCGTTGTCCTCCAGCAGGGTTGTGATGGTTGCAGGAGGCACTTCCTGACCGATAGCGGGTATCATATGCCCGACAATCTCACCCTTTTGATATGTTTCGAGCATACACAGTTCCGAACTTCGTATGAGAAGCATTTTCTCATAGATCGTAAGCATGTGTTCCTTTGGCATTTTCATCTGGCCACATCTCCTTTGCAAATTCTTGTTTATCCGGAGTACACATCAAGGCGCAACTGATAAAATTTTATCCTTACGCCTAACCACGACGAAAATCAGACAAGCTATGTAGTAAATTGTCACATTAATAAAAAACAATATGAAAAATATTTGTACCAAATTTGGTTTGGAACGAATATAACATATTTATTTTACGTTGTCAATAGTTGTAGAATAAATAATTTAATATCGATTATAAAATACGCTAATGAATTGTTTATTAAGTTGTTTTATTTCAGAAAAAATCTTATAATTAAGCCAATTAAATTTGTTTGTAAAATTGAATAAGTTATTATTTTAAAATGTTTGTTGACAATATTATAAAATTGTTTTAATATATTTATATTACTCTCTATCCTATTATCATGCAGATAGAGGGAAAATATGGTTATTTTGCGAGGCGAGAAGATGGCTAGGCCGAAAAAAACTCAACACCAAGAACTCAGGGATATCATGCTGAACATGATAGACAGCGACCAGTATGAAATAGGCGATAAACTTATGCCAGAGCTGGAACTGTGTAAACAGCTTGAGGTAGGTCGCACCGCGCTACGCCATATCCTGGATGAGTTGCAAAACGAGGGATATATCCAGCGGATTCAGGGTTCGGGAACCATTATCCTGAAAAAACGCACCAAATATGCCCTCAATCTCTCTAATTTGGGAAGCGCCGCAGAGTTGATTTCCGGCTATGAAGTTTTGAACACCGAGTATTTTAAAATCACCGAAATCGAGGCCGGGAGCAAATATGCAGAGCGTCTTATGGTTGAGCCGGATGAGCGTCTGCTTCATGTGGAGCGTGTCCGGTCTTTGGACGGTACGCCTGCCATCTACACCCACAATGTTTTGGTTAAGAACCGGATTGGGTATCATGAAAATTTGTATGCGGAAATTGCCAACTCCCTGAGCGATACCATGGGTTGGCATGTGGAAACCTGCGATGCCAGCCTGCGCCTTTGCACCGCTGACGAATTCCTGTCCGAAATGCTGCGCACTTCTCCCGGAACCTCATTGTTGTTGGTAGAAGAAATCGCCCGGCAACCGGATGGTATGCCTTTGGACTATTGTCACGATTATTATGTGGCAGATTTGTTTGACTTCCAAATCACACGCACCCGCAAACAGTAAAACACCGGATGAAGGCGGGGGATATCTTTTTCGCGTTCCAAATTTTGCGCACCCGTAAGCAATGATGATAAGATCACTGTATATGGAGGTAGCTATGGACAAGAGATATCTAATCGGGATTGACTTGGGGACAACTACAATTAAGGCGGTTTTTCTGGACGCAAAGAAAGACCGGATTGTCACAACCCAGACAGAGGAAATCTTCCCTGTCAAGACAGACAATCCGGACTATATCGAATACGATCCCAACGAGTGGTGGGAATACATAAAGCGAATCCTAAAACGAGGGTTTGAACAAGGGGTAGATCCGGCACAGGTGGCGGGTATCTGCCTTGGCGGATTTACCGGCGTGGCGCTGCTGGCCAAGAATGATGGTACACCGGTAATAAATGCTGTTCATTACAACGACATGCGGCATACCGGGCTGTTGGAAGAGCTCAGGGCCATGGTGGGCGATCTTGTGGTGGAGCGCAACTACAACCATATCGGTATGTACAACTGCCTTGCAAAGCTCTACTGGTGGAAAAAACACCGCCCCGATGTATTCCAGCAGGCGGATGTCATCACCAGCGAAGTGACATGGGCAAACCACAAACTGACCGGCGAATGGGCCTTTAACCGCACACAAGCGGCCTTTCATTTTGCGTACAATGCAAAAACTCGCCAGTGGGACCATGAGATCATTCAAAAAACGGGGTTTGATCCTTGCATGTTTCCCCGTCTGGTGGACTCCACCGAGGTGATGGGCCATGTGACAAAGCAGGCAGCACAGGAAACCGGCCTTGCCGAAGGGATACCGGTATTCGGCGGTGCAGATGATGCGGCACCGGTTGCCATCACCACCGGCGTAATCAGCGCAGGGCAGGGCTATGTATCCGCAGGTTCGGGGGGCAACATCGCTGTGAATACGGTGCAACCCATCTGCCACGAGACCATTATGTGCTTTCCCCATTGCATACCGGGACTTATTTCTGCCATCACCGTCATGTCTTCTACCGGACTGAGCTATAAATGGATGCGCAATGCCTTTGGGCAGGCAGAGGCAGCGGTGGCCGAGTTGACGGGAAAAGATGTCTATGTATACCTGGATGCTCAGGCAGCGCAGTCGGCACCGGGTTCCCGGGGTGTGATCTTCCTGCCCTATCTGGATGGCGATTTTACCCCCAACAACGATGCAAACGCCCGCGGCGTTTTTATCGGCATGGATACCTCCACCACAAAGAATGATATGCTCCGCGCCACCTTGGAGGGCGTTGCATTTTGCATCCTTGACAATATCATGCTAATCCGTCAATTGGGTGGAGAAATCAATGAAATCGTCATTACGGGGGGCGTGGCAAAAAGTCCTCTCTGGCTGCAAATTATTGCGGATGTCACCGGATGTCCCATATCCTTGCCGGAGGAAACGGAAGGCGCTCCCTTTGGAAATGCCATTGTGGCCGGTGTGGGGGTCGGGCTGTTTGAGAGCTTTGAGCAGGCGATCGAGCGGGTTGTTAAAATACGGCGCAATGCCTTTCTGCCCGATGCCGGCAACCATTCCCTTTATTCTGAGCTTTATCAGGTCTACAAAGGCTTGTACGCCAGCTTAAGCGGCGCTTTTTCCCAGATGGAGGATATCCGGAAAAAATATCACCTGTAAAAGGGCGGAAAGGGAGAACGGGATGGAACTTCTGATTATTGGGGGAGGACCGGGCGGTTATGCGGCCGCCATTGCAGCGGCAAAGCGGGGAGCAAAGGTTACACTGGTGGAAAAAGAATCCCTTGGAGGCACTTGCCTGAACCGGGGTTGCATTCCCACCAAGACGTTGCTCCACAGTGCAAATCTATTTCATCAGACAAAAGACTTTGCCCAGCTGGGCATTGTAGTGGCATCGCCGCAGCTGGATTTTGCGGCGGTGATGGCGCGCAAAGATGCCGTCATTAAGCAGCTGCGCCAAGGAGTGGAGTTTTTGCTGAGCAAGGCAGGGGTAACAGTGCTGTACGGCCAGGCGCAGTTTTTATCCCGCCATCAGGTGGCGGTGCAGACGCAAACGGGTGAAACAACCATATCTGCTGAGAATGTGATCATCGCAACGGGAAGCACTCCATCCGCTTTGCCCTTTGCACCAATCAACGGTCAAACCATTATCAACTCCGACCATGCGCTGGAACTGGACCACATTCCCGAAAGCTTGGCCATTGTAGGTGGCGGCGTTGTTGGCTGCGAACTGGCTCAGGCATTTGCCCGCATGGGTTCCCGCGTTACGGTGTTTGAGCTGCTTCCCAAGCTGCTGGGTACAATGGATGGGGATCAATCGGCTTTGATCCAGCGCACCCTAAAAAAAGATGGGGTGGAGCTTCACCTTGCCTGCACCATCGATGAGGTCGTGGATTCCGGTAAAGATGTGGAGATTCGCTTTACAGTGGGTGGTGCACAAAAATCCATTACGGTGGAAAAGCTGTTGGTGGCCACCGGCCGAAAACCTGCTACAAGCGGGCTGGCTGCAGAGGCAGCGGGTATTGCGCTGGATCACCGCGGTGCCATCCCGGTGGATGCCCTGTGCCGCACAAATGTGGACGGCATTTATGCCATTGGCGATGTCACAGGGGGAGTGCAGCTGGCCCATGTGGCTTCCCATCAGGGTATGGTGGTGGTGAACAATCTCTTTGGTGCAGAGGAAGAACTGGATCATCGGGTGATACCCTACTGCGTGTACACCAGCCCGGAACTTGCTTCCATGGGATACACCGAGGCTTTGGCCAAAGAGGCGGGATTTGACGTCAACGTGGGGGCATTTCCGGTATCAGCAAACGGCAGGTCGCTGATCGAAGGTGTGCGGGACGGTTTTTCCAAAGTGGTGACCGATCGTTCCGATGGCACCATACTGGGGCTGCATCTGGCCGGACCCAATGTCACCGAAATGATATCTCCCTTCGCCACCGCCATAAAGTTTGAGGCAACGGCGGAAGATATGGAAGGTATGATATTTGCGCATCCTACCGTTTCAGAGATCATCCACGAGAGTATTCTGGATACGGATAAAAAAGCGATTCACAAAGTGTAATAGTTGAAATCTACGGGTTCCACCTCAGATTTGCAATCAGCCGGGTACTGTTTTCCTCCCCAGTGGAAGAATTCAGTACCCGGTTGATTTATTGAGATAAAATGTGGTTGGGCGATGGCAGGGGAGAAGTGTTACTGAATAGAATGAGGGCGCAAATGTTTGGTAGATTTTTTCCAGAGTTATCTGGTATAATGAAATTCAGCGCCAAATCCGAATAGGAGAGGAAATAGATATGCTTTCATTTGTAAACGACTACTCCGAAGGGGCTCATGAGAAAATTCTGCAAAAGCTTTGGGAAATAAATAAAACAAAAATGCCCGGGTACGGTACGGATCCTTATAGCAGCTGCGCAAAGCAGAAAATCCGGGATGCTTGCAACTGCCCGGAAGCGGAGGTTTACTTTTTAACCGGCGGAACACAAACCAACCAAATTGTAATCAACTCCCTAACGGCGCAGTACCAAGGGGTTGTTTCCGTTGACTGCGGCCACATTGCAACCCACGAAGCGGGAGCCATTGAATTTACCGGACATAAGATTCTCACCGTTCCGTCTCATGAAGGTAAGATGGCTTCCAAAGATTTAATCGAGCTATTGACGTCTTTTTATAGTGATCCCAATCATGAGCATATGGTATTTCCCGGGATGGTATATATTTCTCACCCCACCGAATATGGCACTTTGTATACACTGGAAGAACTAAAGGAACTGTATGAGATTTGCGCCGGGTATCACATCCCCTTGTATCTGGACGGTGCCCGGTTGGGGTATGCCCTTGCTTGCCCCCAATCCGATCTTACTTTACAGGATATTGCAAAATACACCGATGTGTTTTATATTGGTGGCACCAAGTGCGGTGCCCTGTTTGGCGAAGCGGTTGTGTTTACCAAAAACAATGCACCAAAGCATTTTTCCACACGAATCAAACAGCATGGGGCACTTTTGGCAAAAGGCTGGCTCCTTGGATTGCAATTTGACACCCTCTTCACCGATGGTCTTTACCTGGAAATCAGTCGAAATGCAATTGAATCGGCCAATCAATTAAAAGATGCGTTCCAAACAAAAGGATATCAATTCTTTTTGGACTCTCCCACCAATCAGATCTTCATTGTGTTGGAAAACAGCCAAATGGAACGGTTGCGCGAGTCCGTTCAGTTTAGCTTTTGGGGAAAATTGGATGACACCCATACCGTGGTTCGCTTTGCAACAAGTTGGGCAACAGACCAAGCCGATGTGCAGGCATTGATAGCGCTTCTTTAAAAAGAAAAATACGATGATCCAATAAGAAAACATCCCCGGCCATACTGGGGATGTTTTCTTTGATGGATGATAAAATTAACTGCCATTTTGGCAATGAATTTGAAAAGCTGTTAACTCGCTAAGGCCAAATCTTTATCCTGTAGAATACGCTCCAACATATCTTCTCCCAATCGCTCCAGAGTTCTGCCCTTTAAGCGCAGGTCCCGGCCTAAAGCGGCGGAAGCCATATTGATTAAGGCGGTACAAATAGGCGTTTCTACCTGAAGCTTTGCTCCCAAGCTCTCAAGAAGTACAAGCCCCTGAGGCACATCCTCTGAAATATATCTGGAATCCACTACAACAGGCCCCTTTGCCCGTGTGGGCATATTGGCATACCAAAAGAACACTTCTTTTGCATCGCGGCTATCATCCAGTGTGTTGCGGTATTTACAGGCCTCCACATAGGAGATGCGCTCACATCCCAGTTGCTCCATCACATCCATTTTTTCATTGTCCAGTGCCTCCAGAATACGCCAAACACTGGGGGTAAAAACCTCGTGATACATACAGTAATCCCCGTTGGTTTTTTCAATCCGCGGAATGCTCATAATAGCCCCCACCGTATGGACAATGAGATTCGGGTTATGAAGTGCAGCTTCTATGACAGAGGGGAGGTAAGCAAAAGGAAAACCAAGCTTATCCAGCACCTTTTGACCCTCTTTCATGCGGCTGGTGGGATAGATTCCAAGGGGGTTGCGCACGTTGCGAAAACCAATTCGGATTGTTCCGGGCTGCGCAATTCTGCAATCCACAAAAGAGCTCTGGGCCTCGCAAATAATCAGATCAATATCGGAGCAATGCTTCAGCACATAGGCGGTGGAGAGGTAGCCGGGGTTTAACAGAAGTATTTGACCATCCCGAAGATAGGGTTTGATGCGCTTGATCAGATCTTCGTGATAATTGGTTTGGATATAAACAATGACAACCTCACTATCCCTAAGGTGGGAAAGCTCTCTGGTGATATGTTTGATTTTTGCGGTTTTTGTTTTTCCATTTTCGGTCAGACGAACCACCCCATCATGCTCCAATAGATAGTTGAAGTTTTGATCATGCATGGCGTGGGATGTTTTAATGAGCGCCACCTCGTGACCGCGCAAGCTCAATTCGGCAGCTACAGCTGTACCGCCATTTCCTGCACCTAAAACAGAGATTTTCATTTTATCATCCTTTCTATAAAATTAATGATCATTCATTGGCAAACTCGGATTGATTTAAAAATATGGTATTTAATACAGCCTCTGTAAGGTCCCCAAACAGTGGCCCGCAGCTTACCTGATTCAGGGCAGGGGCACCGTTATATTCGATCAGCACGGGGTCTCCAGCCGGGTCGATGGCAAAATCCCAACCAATGATGCGAAAATGAGGGATGTTCTTATGGGCTCTGCGAACTGCCTCCAAAACCCGCTGATAGGAAGGAACTTCAATCTGCTCAAACACAGCTCCCCCAGGGTGACTTGTCACCCTTTGCGACTGTTTGTTTACCGCCTCTTTTGCAAGCCTTCCGTCGGGAAGAATGGGACAGGCCAGACCGCCTGCGGAGACATTATCCAGACGGGAACCGGCCACACCCATGCGAAGAATAGCCGAAGAAATATGAACTTCCCCCCGAAACAGAAAGGATATTACCCGTATGGTGTTTAACGATTCCCGGTGAATGGACTTTAAAACCTCGTGCTGCTCCATAACTTCCTGCACAATATAGTTGGAGCCATAGGATTTCATCAAGCCTTGAATATCGATGTGGTCCTGGCCTTTTTTATAGAAAAAGATATCCACCCCTTCGCCGCTGTATATGGCAGGCTTGATTACAAATCTCTGCTCCGCCTCTAGCAGGGCTTTTGCCTGAGCAAAGCTAATGATGTTCCCGGCACCATCGAAAAAGCAGTGATTGCTATTCCTTACAATGGTGCGAGGCTGCTTGAGATAGGGAAACAACTGATGATAGAAGCATTTATCCGTGTATGCATGGCGAAAACGCGGGTTATTAAACGCAGGGTATATTTTTTGCCAATACAAATCGCCCGGTATGTAGCGGGGATCATATTTTGCATCCTTATAACAATAAAGGTCGTACCACATTTTACGGGGCTTGATTTTGTATTTTTCCCAAAAGGGAACCACCTGAGCACGAAAAAGCTCCCCGCTGCCCCCAAAGCCCCCGTTAAGGGTGGCCAGCTGACGCCGGCAAGCGCTTCGCGCATTTTTTGCTTCCGCAAACAAATCAACCTTTTGATAAATCGACCTGCAAAGTCGCTCCCAACTTCTGGCCCGATTTATTGTTCCTTGCATGCCTTTCCTCCGTTCCTTATATGATCTATTCAGAAAAGAAATAACTCCTTCTCAGCAACGCAGAAAAGCCGAGAAAGAGCATTCGAATTTACATGGATGTTCAACTATTCCACTCGTTAATAAAATAACATATTGAATGCTCCATTTCAGATAGAAGAAGTGTCAGGTGTGAATAATAACCATTCTATACAAAATTATAGCATACAATGAAAAACGTTTCAAATTTTTATAGAAGATTATAACAAACTATAAAAATATTAAGATAGATCCCGTGCAAAAGTGTACAAACTGAGGTCGAATTTACTGGGTATAATGAATATAACGAAAAAGCATTGCAACACAAAGTTTAACGGATCCTTTCGGGGGACAGTAGTATGGTTGGAGGATGCGAACCGATATTTTATTAAGATGCGCAGTTTAAAATAGAGTTGGAAGGGTGAAGTTTTCCCAATATTGTTATTAATTTAACAATATATCCAAAATTATATTGGAATGTGGCATATCCTTGAAAGTAATTTATATTGCATATTTTCCTCGGGCTTGTTAATATATTATCAAACCCAGTTGTTAAAAAAATATCAATCCCCAAAGGAGTTGACTTCCGTGATTAAAACCAAGAGCCCTGCGCCGGTTATTGTGATAGACAATATGGATGGTCTGCAAAAGGTACTGGAAAGAACCCGGGCAGCACAGAAAAAATTTGCTTCTTACTCTCAGGAGCAGGTGGATAAGATCTTTTATGCTGCAGCCATGGCAGCCAACAAGGCCCGCATCCCTCTGGCCAAGCAGGCCGTAGCCGAAACCGGAATGGGCCTGGTGGAAGACAAGGTGATTAAAAATCACTACGCCTCCGAATACATTTACAATGCTTACAAAGACACCAAAACCTGCGGTGTCATTGAGGAAGACAAGGCCTTTGGAATTCAGAAGATTGCTGAGCCCATCGGCGTACTGGCAGCGGTGATTCCCACCACCAACCCCACCTCTACCGCTATATTCAAGTGCTTGCTGGCTCTCAAAACCCGCAACGGCATCATTATCAGCCCTCATCCCCGTGCCAAGAACTGTACTATAGCTGCTGCCAAGCTGGTGCTGGATGCCGCAGTGGCTGCCGGCGCACCGAAAGATATCATTGGTTGGATCAGCCAGCCCACTTTGGAGTTGAGCAACTGCGTCATGCGGGAAGCCGACATGATTTTGGCCACCGGCGGCCCCGGTATGGTAAAGGCGGCCTACTCCTCGGGCAAGCCGGCCATTGGGGTAGGTGCCGGCAACACCCCCGCCATCATCGACGACAGTGCCGATCTTCCCATGGCAGTCAGTTCTATTATCCACTCCAAAACCTTTGACTACGGCATGATCTGCGCCTCCGAGCAAAGCGTGATCGTGTTGGATAAAGTGTACGCCAAGGTAAAAAAAGAGTTCCAAGATCGGGGCTGCTATTTCCTCAATCCTGAGGAAACGGATAAAATGCGCAAAACCATCCTGATTAACGGTGCCCTCAACGCCAAAATTGTGGGACAGCCCGCGGAGAAATTGCCCAGCTGGCTGGTTTTCAGGTACCTGCCACCACCAGATTCTCATCGGGGAAGTGGAGAGCGTAGAACTGAGCGAAGCCTTTGCCCACGAAAAGCTGTCTCCCGTGCTGGCCATGTACAAAGCCAAAAGCTTTGACGATGCCCTGGATAAGGCGGAACGCCTCATTGCAGACGGCGGATTTGGCCACACAGCCTCGGTTTATCTGGATGTGCAAACGCAGAAGGAAAAGCTGGACGCCTATACCGCTCGGATGAAGACCTGCCGCATTTTGGTCAACACTCCTTCATCTCACGGTGGAATAGGCGACCTGTACAACTTTAAGCTGGCTCTTCTCTGACTCTGGGCTGCGGAAGCTGGGGCGGAACTCCGTGTCCGACAACGTGGGAGTACAGCATCTGCTCAACATCAAGACCGTTGCCGAAAGGAGAGAAAACATGCTCTGGTTCCGCACACCGGAAAAGGTGTACTTCAAGAAGGGCTGCCTGCCTGTGGCTCTGACTGAACTGGGCGAGGTGCTGGGCAAAAAGAGAGCCTTTATTGTCACCGACCGTTTCCTTTACCAGAACGGCTACACCAAGGCAGTGGAGAGCAAGCTGGATGAAATGGGCATTGTGCACACCTGCTTCTACGATGTGGAGCCGGATCCCACCCTTGCCTGTGCCAAAGAAGGTGCCAAGGCTATGGCCTCCTTCCAGCCGGATGTGATTTTGGCTGTGGGCGGCGGTTCCCCCATGGATGCCGCCAAGATTATGTGGGTGATGTACGAGCATCCCGAAGTGGACTTTATGGACATGGCCATGCGGTTTATGGATATCCGCAAGCGGGTGTACACCTTCCCCAAAATGGGAGAAAAGGCCTATTTTGTAGCTATTCCCACCTCCTCCGGCACCGGTTCCGAAGTCACTCCTTTTGCGGTGATCACCGACGAGGCAACCGGTCAGAAGTATCCTTTGGCAGACTATGAACTGCTCCCCAACATGGCCATCGTCGACGCCGACAACATGATGCACCAGCCCAAGGGTCTGACCGCTGCCTCCGGTATCGATGTTCTGACCCACGCATTGGAAGCCTATGCCTCCATTATGGCCACCGACTACACCGACGGTCATGCCTTAAAAGCCATGAAGCTGGTCTTCCAATACCTGCCCACCGCCTACGAAAAAGGTGCGGAAGATCCCATCGCCCGGGAAAAAAATGGCCAACGCATCCACATTGGCCGGCATGGCGTTTGCCAACGCCTTCCTCGGCATATGCCATTCCATGGCCCACAAGCTGGGAGCCTTCCACAATCTGCCCCACGGGGTGGCCAACGCCCTGATGATTGGCGAGGTTATCCGTTTTAACGCCGCCCATGCCCCCACCAAAATGGGCTCCTTCTCCCAGTACCAGTACCCCCATGCTTTGGAACGGTATGTGGAGTGTGCCAACTACTGCGGAATCTTTGGAAAAACCAACGAGGAAACCCTGGAAAAGTTCATTGCCGCCATCGAGGACTTGAAAGCCAAGGTTGGCATCAAGGATTCCATCGCCGCCTACGGCATTGAGGAAAAGGTTTTCCTCAACTCTCTGGATGAGATGGTAGAGCAGGCCTTTGACGATCAGTGCACCGGCGCTAACCCCCGCTATCCTCTGATGAGTGAAATCAGAGCCATGTATCTCAATGCCTACTACGGCAGAAAATAGCATTTACTTGGGTTTTGCCAGCTGTGGCGGCAGTCAAACCACTTGGATGAATGTTCAAGACTCGCCGCCATAACCAGAGCGCTGCAAACCGCATAAGCCGAAGACGGACTGGGGTCGGAATCTTTCCGATTACCCGGTCCGTCTTTTTGTTTGCAACTTACCATATAATAGAAAGGCAACGCCATCATAAGCTGGTGGTTTTTTGTTCTGCCGTTGGGAGGATCAAGGTTTGTTTTTGCACTTTGGGTTCTCTCGCAATATGGACCGAATAAACCGGCTGCCCTTGGGTAAAAACTCCTCACCCATGCTCTCAAAAACATGGTGCTTTTTAATGGGATTTTTTTCGCTAAAAATGACTGCAAACGGTTTGACAGGATAGTAGGTGTATGATAAAATAAATCAAACATTACATATAATTGTTATGAATTATATACATATTTTATATAGGCTAATGGGTGGATCTGTAACTTGTTCAGGACACGGGTGGTAACCGTGAATGCATAGGAGAAGTCTTGAAGGGGAGGTGACAGGGAGGAGTAGAGCAACACGAGGAAAGGAGCAACACAAGGCAAGGATCTTGGGAAAAACATCTGTGCAAAAACCACCGGAACATCCAACTACCTGTAACATTTGGCACATCAACCGCTGTTACAAGTAATCGGATGCACGGCAAGCACCGATTCTGCTTCAAAGTAGCGGCGGGAGCATCTATCCGCAGATACCATTCGGATAGATGGAAGGAGCACGAAACCAATGCATTTTGGCTCAGTCCCTCCACGGTATGATAGACGATAACATGGGATTGAGCCACCAGCGAAATCCTTTTTTGATTTCTACCATGATTTGCGCCTGCCTTTCCTGTATCAGCAGGGGAGGAGGCCCCACGTTTTCACGAATACTTGCGCGGTAAAGTAGCGCGGATTGGATGGTTGACATGGCAGAATTAAATCAGGCAAATGTATCGATCGAATCAATGGATGCGGAATTCATGCTTTCCCCGGTTCCCATGGAAAAACGGCGCTCCACTTTTAGCCAGCTGATGGTATGGATCGGATTTGGCTATGTGGTGACAGGACTGTATGTTGGCGGCGTATTGGCCGGCTTTGGCAACCAGCCTGGCGTACCCTTTTCCACTGCTATCTTGGCGATTGCTCTGGGAATGGGTTCGCTGCAACTCATCACCTTCTTCTTGGGTGTCATTGCCCAAAGAACTGGCCTCAACCTGGCACTTCTCTCGAGATACTCCTATGGTGCCAAGGGAATCGTTATCCCAATGGCGGTTATGGCCCTTCTCACCTTTGGCTGGTTTGCCAGTATTGTGGGAATGATTGGAGACATTTGGGGCGGATTTTTGGGCAATCCTTCTGGTGTCATTGTAATAGACCCCGCCAGTATGGGGTTTTCCGGTATCAGCCCCATTACACTGGAAGTATTTTTGGCCTGCTGGTTTTGGGGCCTTGTCTTTACGGTTACGGCTGCGATGGGTATTAAGGCCATCGAAGCCATTGCCACTCCCATCAGCCCAGTTATCCTTGTCATCGCCCTCTTTGTAGGTAGCAAGATGATGAGCGAGGGCGGCGGCTGGGGTGCCTTTATTGCCAAATCCAACCAGCTTGGCGGTCTGGGTTTGGGCAAAGCCATTACTGTGGTGGTGGGCAGCTGGATTGCCGGCGCGGTCATGGGGGTTGACCTTTTCCGCTTTAACAAGAGCGTGAAAGCCGTATTTTGGTGCGCGGCGTCCTGCTTTATCTTCACCAACCCTCTGCTGAATATTGTAGGATATATCGGCGTGGTTCAGGTGGGACAGTTTAACTACTCTCAATGGATGCTGGGAATCAGCTTCTTCTTTGCTTTGATCGGTGTCATTGCTTGGACAGCGTCCCTGTGGACCACCGACAACGGCGAGCTGTACTGCAACTCCTTATATACAGGACCTGCACTGGATGCCTTTGGCATTAAGGCCAACCGCAAGGTTCTGGTTGTTATCTGCGGCGTGTTGGGTACCTTCTTGGGAGCCATGGCTTTCTATCAGATCTTTTTTGCCAACTTTATCAATGCCCTGGGTGCGGTGGCGCCGCCTCTGTGCGCTCCCATTTTGGCGGATTACTTTATCATCAGCAAAGATAAGAAAAAATATAATCTGGATTTCCTTCATCGGCAACCGGCTGTTCGCTGGGCAGGCATCATTTCCTTTGCCATCGGCGGCCTGCTGGGGTATATCTTTGAGTATGTAGCTCCGCTGCCTTTTGGTCTGCCTTCGGGATTGGTTGCCATGGCCATTGCCTTTATTATCTACGGGCTGATTTATAAATTCACTCCCGACCGGGCAGCCGATGAAGCTCTGATCGCCGAAACAGTTTAACCACCTTAAATGGATGATAAGCGAGGCAATGACATGAAAAAGGTTTTTCTAAATGAATTTACAGCCCGGGAAATCCAGGCGCTGCTGGAGCAAAAAGAAAAGGTTACCGCTATCATCAGCTTTGGTTCCTGCGAAAGCCACGGCTGGCACTGCTGCCTGGGACCCGACTACTTTGTTCCCACCGAGGTGGCAAGGCGGGTGGCTCTCAAGTTGGATCATGTTGTGGTAGCGCCCTGCATTCCGTACGGAACCTCCATCCATTATAATAAGTATCCCATGTCGGTCACCTTGCGGTATGAAACGGTGATTGCCATTGCGGAAGATGTTATGGAGAGCCTGATCCAAAACGGAATCAAGCGGATTTACATTCTAAACGGCCACGACGGCAACATCCCTGCCTTGGAAATTGCCGCCCATAAAATCAAGGACAAATACCCCGAGGCCAGAATTTTGTACCTGCCGGCTTGGTGGGAGAAGATCGGCCCCTTGATGGGCGATAAGTTCGAGGTTTGGAATGGACTGGGCCACGGCGGCGAAGGGGAAACCTCCATTATGATGGCGGTGCGCCCCGAACTGGTGGAACTGGAGTATGCCGAATGCCAGATGCCCGACAAAGTCATCGAAATTGGCAACTCCGCCAACGTGATCTGGGACATTGCCGAGATCACCAAAACCGGAGCTACCGGAGATCCCACCAAGGCAACCCAGGAAAAAGGGGAGCTTATGCTGGAGTATTTGGTGAATCTGGTGGCGGATACCATCGAAAAGATGAACCAAAGCGATTGGGAATACTAACATAAAATCATCATACATGCAGAAGGGGATTGTGCCGGTGAAGAAAAAAGTACTGCTGATTTCCACGGGAGGGACCATCGCGTCGCAAAAAACCAGCATGGGCCTCACTCCCGGCATTCCTTCCCAGCGCCTGTTGGAGTGGATCCCTGAAGTAAGGGACTTCTGTGATGTAGAGACCACCCAGATTCTCAATCTGGACAGCACCAATATGCAACCGGAAGACTGGCTTTTGATGGTGAAGGCCATCAAGGATGCCTATGACCGCTATGATGGCTTTGTGATCACCCATGGCACCGACACCATGGCCTATACGGCGGCTGCTCTCTCCTACCTGATTCAAAATTCCCAAAAGCCCATTGTGATTACCGGTTCCCAACGCCCCATGGAGGGTGGCACCACCGATGGCCCCCAAAATCTGCTGGATAGCTTTGTGTTTTGCACTCAGCCCGAGGTGCGAGGGGTCTACCTGGTCTTTGACGGCAAAGTCATTGTGGGAACCCGGGTGCGCAAGGTAAAAACCCGCAGTTACAGCGCCTTTGAGAGCATCAATTTTCCCGTTGTGGCTCTCATTCACGACCAAAAGATCATCCGCTACCTCACTCCTTGCCAGCAGGAGGAAAGTCCGGTAACCTTCTACCAGCACATTCATCCCGGGGTGTTTCTGCTCAAGCTAATCCCCGGGATGGAGCCGGATATTTTGGACTACGTAGCACAGAAATACGATGCCGTCATCATCGAAAGCTACGGCTCGGGAGGGCTTCCCTTTACCGACGAGCGAAACTTCTTAAAAAAGGTAAGCGAGCTGGCTGCCAAACAAAAAATCATTGTGATGGCCACGCAAGTAATGTTGGAGGGCAGCGACCTGACCGCCTATGAGGTGGGGGCCATTGCCCGGCAAAAGGTGCCTCTTTTGGAAGCCTACGATATGACGGTGGAGGCGGCGGTGGCAAAGCTGATGTGGATTTTGACCCAAACCCAGGAGTTTGGCCAGGTGAAAAAAATGTTCTACACTCCGGTGAATTTTGATCTGTGTTGGCCCGTGCCTCAATAACTGTCTGCTCAAAAAAGCTCCGCCCCTTCTTTTCTGTACTGGATGCAGAAGAAGGGGCGGGGCTTTTTTATGCTTTCCTTGGATCTTGCAGGCCCTCAATCGGTGTAAAAACGAGGCACACCACACTATTTTTCAAAAATTCGAATATAATAGGGGGAATATCAGTAGGAGGTTATCATATGAATGAGCATTATCCCTTCGTCAATCCGCCCCTTCCCTATGCTTACGACGCTCTGGAGCCCTATATCGATGCCAAAACCATGATGCTACATCACGACCGGCACCTGCAAACCTATGTAGACAATCTCAACCATATCCTCAAGGATCATCCC
The DNA here is from genome assembly GCA_050950205.1 of Oscillospiraceae bacterium. Taxonomy (GTDB): domain Bacteria; phylum Bacillota; class Clostridia; order Oscillospirales; family Ruminococcaceae; genus WRAV01. The sequence goes on along the minus strand of JBMNHF010000007.1, from coordinate 42,234 downwards.
CAGTTGCAGAATTGGTCCCTGGAGCAGTTGATCTACAACTACGACACACTGGCAGAGCCCGTAAAAGACCCCATCCGAAACAATGCAGGCGGTGTATACAACCATATCTTTTACTTTAACGGCATGTCCAACTCTCCCACCCGGGCGCAGGCTGGTCCGCTATATTCGGCCATTGTAAAGGAATTTGGAACCATTCAGAAATTTTACGATCTGTTTAAACAAAAAGCCCTGTCGGTATTTGGTTCCGGGTATGCATGGCTGGCGGTGGATTCCAACGGAACCTTGCAAATTGTCACCTCCGCCAATCAGGATAACCCCATTGTCCAAGACCTGTGTCCCATTGTAGGCATAGATGTTTGGGAGCATGCATACTACTTGAAGCACTACAATGAACGGGCAGCCTACATCGACAACTGGTTCCAGGTGGTGGATTGGCAGCGCGCTGGCAAACTTTACAGTCAGTGCATGGCAAGCATGGCAGAATAGGCGAAAATTACATATACAGAAAGAATCAAAAAATGCAATCATGGATTTTGTTTCATGAATGAACAAGGTTTTACCCTTCCCATTGCCTATAAGCAAAACAAAAACCTCCGCTTGGCGGAGGTTTTTGTTTTGTGTTTTACTGCTCTTCCTTTATCCGTGCATAGCACTCGCTGCAATAAACCGGCCTGTCCTCTCTGGGACGGAAAGGCACTTTCGCTTCGCTGCCGCAAGAAGCGCAGGTGGCGGAAAACATTTCGCGGTCACCGTGGGCAGCGTTCTTTCGAGCATCACGACAGGGCTTGCAGCGCTGTGGCTCGTTGACGAAGCCTCTCTCGGCGTAGAATTCCTGCTCACCGGCGGTGAACACGAATTCGGATCCACATTCCTTGCAGCTCAGGGTCTTGTCTTCGTACATTTTACTACCTCGCTTACAGTAAGTTTTACCCGTGGACCAATGCAGAGGCTCCAAAAGGGCTTTGCTTTTTGTGCCAAGGGCAATATTGACAGCCGTTTGGCTGAAAACCATTATGGATGGAGCCTGAGCTTGCGTCTAACTCGCTGCAGCGCGTTATCCACCGTCTTTGGGGAAGTACCCAATACCCGTGAAATTTGCTGGTAGGAATGTCCAGTAAGATAGTGGTGCAAAACTTGGCGTTCCAATTTGGAAAGCCTTGATTGAATGCGATCAATCAGTGGAGAGAGATCCTCTTGGTCCAGCAAAAAATGTTCCATCGGCTGTTGACTCATGATGGCTTCGTCCAGCTGTTGGATAGAAAGAAGTTTTTTACAATTTTGTTGCCGCATATGAAGCTTGATGGCAGTGGTCATGGAGTTGTTAATACAGGCAACCGCATAAGTACGAAAACGGGCTTTTCCATTGGGATTGTAGCCCCGGGCTGCTCGATAAAGTGCAATCAGCCCTTCCTGAAAAAAATCCTCTGCCTCTACGCCGGCAATACCTACATAACGGCCTGCCCGACCTTTGAGGGCGGCATCATAACGGTACGACAATACAGAAAACGCATCCGTATCACCCTTTTGCACAAGAAGCGCCAACTCCTCGTCCGCAAGGACTCCCTTTCGGGAAATTTGGTCCGCCTTCATAAAAATTCACCGTTATATCTACTTCATTACCGACATTCTACCCCAATATTACGGCGTTGTCAAGTAATAATTTGTATATTGTTGGGAAAAATGGACTATTCCAGAACTCTGGTGACATCTTTCACCCATCCGCCTGCAAAAATTCTGGGAAGGGTCATAAAAGCCTTTATTACGACATCCGAGCGCAGCATAACATAAACCAACGGAACGGTCCATCCCCAGACATGGCCGGCCAGGTACCCCAGGGGAATGGTAATCACCCACAAGGGGACTACATCGGCATAAGCAGCAAAGCGCGAATCGCCACCTCCCCGCAGCACTCCCACAATGGTCACCATGGATATGGCACTGAAAGGGGACATAAAAGCCACAATTCCCATGATTTGATAAGCGTAAGTCATGGTGAGGGGAGACATATTGTACAGGCTTAGAATGGGTTGTCGCAATACAAGTACCAGAATGGAGGTTCCCACTCCCAGCGCAATGCCAATAAATAAGAGCTTGTTGGCTCTCTGACGGGCAAGCTGGTACTGTCCTGCTCCCACCGTATTTCCAATGATGACAGCGGTGGCGCTTCCTGCTCCGTTAAAAGCTACCGAAAGCAGCTGGGCCAGCACAGAGCAGACGGTGTATGCGGCATTAAACTCGGTGCTCATCCAGCCAATGATGGCGGTGATGGCGGCCGTTCCCATACCCCATAGCAGCTCGTTGATGATGACGGGGGAGGCATGTTGAAAGTAGTCCCTCAGCATGCCGTTCTTTTTTTCTAAAAACATTTTTAAGCGGTAGCCAATATTTTTTTCGTAGCGGAACAAAAAGATCAGGACAATGATAAGCTCGGATAACCGGGCTAAAACGGTGGCAATGGCGCCACCCTTGACCCCCAAAGCCGGGAAGCCCAGTTTTCCAAAAATGAGCACCCAGTTGAGGAAGATATTAATAAACAGGGAGCTTGTGTAAACCACCAGAGAAATCCTCACAATGCCCACCGAGCGCAGCACAATGATGGTGGCGGTGGCAAAGCAGTTAAAGAAATAACTGAGCCCTACAATCCTTAAAAACACGGTGCCACTTTCGATGACCTGGGGGGAGTTGGAAAAAATCGACATGACCTGATGGGGAAAAAACACGGCAAGGCAGGTAAATAAAATTACCACCCCAATTAACAGGCGGTACATGAGGGTCATCACTTTGCGGATGGACTCTACATCTCTTTTGCCCCAGTATTGGGCAATCATGACATTGGAGCCGCTGCCCAGTCCGAAGATGAGCAGATTTAAAATAAAGCCCAACTGATTGGCCTGATTGACCGCTGCCAGCTGGACTTCGCCTAATTGGCCAATCATCAGGGTATCGGCCATGGAGGTAGCAAAATTGATGAAGTTTTGTCCCGCCACTGGCAGGGCGATGAGGCCAAATTGACGGAGAAATTCTTTGTCCTTAAAAAAATCGCGAAGCACAGAAACATTCCTTCCTTATGGGTGCTAATTCCTGACTTTCCTATCATATCAGGGCGGAATCTTAATGTAAAGAGCAGGACGCACAGAATGCTCTTTCCAGCACCAGGTTCAACGGAAAGGGGCGTGGCAAAAACAAAAGAGCGCATACTCTTTGAAGAGCACGCACCCTTTCTCCTGCTTCAAATCTTATGCTCTGGAACCCTTCAAACAGCCGAAACAGTTGGTGTGCTTGCACAATCGCCACTGTTTTGCCTTTGCAAAATCCACTAACCTTCGATGGCTTTGATCACTCTGCAGGGGTTTCCTGCCGCAATGACATTGGGGGGGATATCCTTGGTTACCACACTTCCCGCTCCGATGATGGAGTTATCTCCAATGGTCACCCCCGGGCACAGGATTGCTCCGCCGCCAATCCAAACATGATTGCCGATGGTAATTGGCTTGCCATATTCTTTGCCTGTCAGCCTTTCCGCAGGGTCGATGGGGTGGGTTGCTGTATAAATTTGAACGTTTGGCGCCAACAGCACATTGTCTCCGATTTTGACCGGGTTGACATCCAGGATGACACAGCCGTAGTTGGCGTAAAAATTCTCGCCAACCTCAATGTTATAGCCATAATCGCAGTAAAATGGTGCCTCGATTTGAAAGCTTCCCTTTGCAACAATCAATTGTTTTAGAATTTCCTGCTTTTTGTCCGTCTTCCTTGGGTTTAGATGATTAAACTGAAAGATTAATTGTTTTGCAAATGCTCTTTCCTTCACCAATTCTTCATCTTTTGGATGATAATACTCACCCGCCAGCATTTTTTCTTTTTCGCTGCGCATCATCACCTTCTCCTTCCGCCTTACCGATCCCGATTTTTCCAATAGCATACCGCAATTAGGGGGCAATATCAAGCGCAGGAAAAAGATTTGGCAGCATATCAGAAGATAAAAGGTACTGCTCCTTAAGAGGGGCAGTACCTTCTGGTTTTTGAAAACACCTTTTTGGAGCAGAGGATAGAGCACTCCCATGCAAAGCCATATTTCTTCGAAGAACAGGTTCTTATCAGCAATCAGCGATCACTTCATCGGTTCCCGGCCGGTTTCCTGCAACGGATGATTAGGGGCTGGTTTGCATTTCGTCTTTCTCTTCTGTCATTCCACAAGCTGTTTTAACTTTGTTTTTACCGGATTGCTTTGCCAGATAGAGGGCTTGATCGGCAAGCAGGTAGCAATCTTCCAACGTTTGGCCATGAACATTGCGTATGGAAGATACACCAAAGCTGGAAGTAATTTGCAACGCCACCGACCTTATGGAAAATCTATGTTTCATAATTGCTTTTCTTAGTCTTTCGGCAAAGGCATATCCACCTTCCACAGAGGTGTTGGGCATAAGGATGATAAACTCTTCCCCCCCAAACCGAAATACCGTGTCCGATTCTCTAACGTTGTTTTTTAAAAGTTCGGCCAGTTGCCTGAGTATCTTATCACCTGCCGGATGGCCGTATGTGTCATTAATGCTTTTAAAATTGTCAAGATCTAAAATGATAATGACTGTTTCATGCCCGTAGCGCTTCATAGAAGTAAATTCTCGTTGGATCACTTGCTCTAACAGCCGCCGATTGGGCAGATCGGTAAGTGGATCGTAATAGGCCATTTGCTCCAATTGCATTTGTTGAATTTTAATCCGCCTTTTTTGGGTTATATCGGTGTAATTGTAATGCCACATAATATTGCTTAGCAAGAAGCCAATCCCAATGGCGGTAATTCCATTGACTCGATTGGAAAGCAGTATCTGCTGGTTGGTTGCGGTTAATCCAATGGCACCATAATACGCCATATACGAGACGACATAGATTAGAAAGGAAACAAGGGGCCGAATGAAAAAAACAAGTCCAATGACTATGCAGGTTAACAAAAAAGGCGTGATATTTGTTGTTGCCAATTGATCAAAGGTGACTATGGCAATCCCGGACGCCATAATAACCACTACAACAATGTATTGCAATACAACCATGGTTGTATTTGTTTCGACTCTGCTTTTTAGTGTTCGCGTTGTTAAGAAAAACCCCACCATAATCACTAACAAGATCAAATGGGATGAAACAATACCCTGAATCCATATCTTTGCAGCGGGTGTGTCATAGGATTGAGTGAATGCAAACAAAAAAATATTGATGATGCGCAGTGGAATGGCAATCATGGAGAGATAATAAATCCTTCGGGTATTGGTCTGTGCACACTCATCTAAAACACTGTTATTATTTTGGAAGGTTTTAAGTGCTTTTTCCTTTATGGCTGCAAAGGACCAGGTTTTTTTGGGAGTGCTGCTTATAAGTTCCACCGCCCTTTCTCATAATTTGCAGCATGCTATTTTGCATTCGTTGTGGGATATTGCAACTTGGCTTCGTCATCTTTCTGTTAATAACCTATCGATATCTTATTATATCCCAAAATTGTATTCTTTGCAAAGCCTTTTGCGAGCAATTTTACCTTGATTTTGCCTTCGCTGTGAGCAGGCCGATTTTGTCCTGCAAGGACCATCCGAAAGCCTTACTCAAAAGTGGTAAGAAAAAAGGGTATTGCCTCTTAATCTTCTTAAGTGACAATACCCTTAATTTGTGTGAAGTGTGTGTGGTGCTAAAGCAGAGCTCTGCACCCTTTAAAAATACGAATCATTCTATCCTGATGAGGCTTAGTGGGTTTACTTCTTCGCCTTCAGTACCGCTTGGGCGGCGGCCAGACGGGCAATGGGTACACGGAAGGGAGAGCAGGAGACATAATCCAGACCCACATTGTGGAAGAACTCGATGGAGCTGGGATCTCCTCCATGCTCGCCGCAGACGCCCAGTTTGAGGGTGGGCTTTTCACCACGGCCCAGTTTGACGGCGGTTTCTACCAGCTTGCCGATTCCATTTTGATCCAGCCGTGCAAAGGGATCCGACTCGTAGATATTCTTCTCGTAATAGTGGCCTAAGAAGTTTGCGGCATCGTCGCGGCTAAAGCCGAAGCCCATCTGAGTCAGGTCGTTGGTGCCAAAGCTGAAGAAGTCGGCTTCTTTGGCAATTTCGTCGGCGGTGACACAAGCTCTGGGAATTTCCAACATGGTGCCCACCAAGTACTCCACCTTGACATCGGAGGCGGCGATGATCTCGTCCGCTACCCGAACCACAACCTCCTTCACAAAGGCAAGCTCCTTGGCTTCGCCGACAAGGGGAATCATGATCTCGGGAACGATCTTCCATTCGGGATGCTTTCTCTGCACATTGATAGCGGCCTCGATGACGGCGCGGGTCTGCATCTCGGCAATTTCGGGATAGGCTACGCTGAGCCGGCAGCCTCTAAAGCCCATCATGGGGTTAAACTCGTGGAGGTTGGCAATCACTTCTTTGATGCGGGAAACCTCAATGTTCATTTGCCGGGACAGTTCCTGAATGTCCTTTTCCTCCTGAGGCAGGAACTCGTGGAGGGGGGGATCCAGGTAGCGAATGGTGACAGGCTGGCCTTCCATGGCCTCGTAGATTTGCTCAAAGTCGTTGCGCTGCATGGGCAACAGCTTTTCCAAAGCAGCCTTGCGCTGTTCCACATCGGTGGAGAGAATCATCTCCCGCATGGCGCGAATACGGTCGGACTCGAAGAACATGTGCTCGGTGCGGCAGAGTCCAATGCCCTCTGCGCCGAATTGCATGGCTTGGGCACAGTCTCTGGCGGTGTCGGCGTTGGTGCGGATTTTCAACCGACGAACTTCGTCAGCCCATTTCATCAGGGTGAGGAAATCGCCGCCGATGGAAGCTTCCACAGTGGGGATGGCTTCGCCATAGATGTTTCCGGTAGAGCCGTCCAGGGAAATATAATCCCCTTCCTTAATCACCTTGCCACCAAGGGTAAACTGCTTGGCGTGCTCGTCCATCACAATGTCTCCGCAGCCGGCTACACAGCAGCGGCCCATGCCGCGGGCAACTACGGCAGCGTGAGAGGTCATGCCGCCCCGCACGGTGAGAATACCGCAGGCCACGTTCATGCCCTCAATATCTTCCGGGCTGGTTTCCAGACGAGCAAGAATTACGGTTTCACCGCGACTATTCCATTCCACGGCGTCATCGGCGGTGAAGACTACCCGTCCACAGGCAGCGCCGGGAGAAGCGGGCAGACCGGCGCCAAGAGGCTTGGCTGCCTTAAGAGCAGAAGGCTCAAACTGTGGGTGCAGCAGAGCATCCAGAGCTTTGGGATCCACCTGAAGGAGAGCTTCCTCCTTGGTGATGAGGCCTTCGTTTACCAAATCGCAGGCAATCTTAAGAGCAGCGGCGGCGGTGCGCTTGCCGTTACGGGTTTGGAGCATATAGAGCTTGCCCTTTTCGATGGTAAACTCCATGTCCTGCATATCTTTGTAGTGGTTTTCCAGCTTTTTGGCGGTATCGGCAAATTGCTGGTACAAATCGGGCATTTTTTCCTTGAGCGTATCAATGGGGAAGGGAGTGCGAATACCGGCAACCACGTCCTCGCCCTGTGCATTGATCAGGTACTCACCGTAGAGCTTGTTCTCACCGGTGGAGGGGTTGCGGCTGAAGGCCACGCCAGTACCGGAATCTTCGCCGGAGTTGCCAAACACCATGGCTTGTACATTGACCGCGGTGCCCCAGGAGTAGGGGATGTCGTTCATGCGGCGATAGTAGTTGGCACGGGGGTTATCCCAGGAGCGGAAAACGGCAGTAACTGCTTCGATGAGCTGTTCTTTGGGTTCAGAGGGGAAATCGAAACCTTTTTGTTCTTTAAAGAAGGCCTTGAATTTTTGAACCATCACCTTCAGATCGTCGGCGGTAAAGTCGGTATCCAGGCTGATACCTTTTTCCTCTTTCATCTGGTCGATGATTCGCTCAAAGCTGGACTTGGGCAGCTCCAGAACGACGTCGGAGAACATCTGAATAAAGCGGCGGTAGCTATCGTAGGCAAAGCGGGGGTTTTGAGTCTGAGCGGCAAGGCCCTCTACCACGGTGTCGTTAAGGCCAAGGTTCAGGATGGTATCCATCATACCAGGCATAGAGGCCCGGGCGCCGGAGCGGACCGATACCAGCAGAGGATTCTCTTTATCACCAAATTTCTTTCCGGTGATCTCCTCCAGCTTCTTCATGTACTCAAAAATTTCGTCGATAATTTCCGGGGCGATTTTCTTGCCATCATCGTAGTAACGGGTGCAGGCTTCGGTTGTCACGGTAAACCCTTGGGGAACCGGCATGCCCAGTCCTGTCATTTCGGCCAGGTTAGCGCCCTTTCCTCCCAGCAGGTTCTTCATGGTAGCATTGCCCTCTGAGAAGAGGTAGACGTACTTCTTGCTCATCTGCGTGTAACCTCCTAATTTTATTTCTCCCATAACATGGCATATAGTATAACACATTTCCCAATAAATTATCTATATTTGAATGAAAAGTTTTACATTCCAGCAAGTTTTCGGAACAATGGACCGATTCCTCTTGAAAATACTAACAAAAATTGTAATAATAATAGAGTAATCCAAACCATATTTATAGTATGACAATATTGTTGATATAACAAAAATCTATAGTAGAAATTTTAATTTATTTTTGGGCCGGATTTTGGTTTGGGCGGAGCATATTTGCTTGGCAATTCGTCCCGCCTTGCTCTGTGTTCAAAATGATGAAGATGAGGTGAAGGTATGCAAAATGTTTGCGCTGTAGTTTTGGCCGCAGGAGATGGAACACGGATGCAGACGGCTCACCCCAAGGTTTTGGGAGAAGTGCTCTTTCGTCCTATGGTTCTTTGGGTAGCCGAGGCACTTCAAAAAGCGGGAATAGAAAACTGTGTTGCTGTGCTGGGTAAGGGCCACGAAGAAGTACAGGCCATTCTGCCCCAACATTACGCCCACGTGATACAGGCCGAGCGCAAAGGCACCGGCCACGCGGTTTTAATGGCAAAGGAGTACATCCGCAGCAAAGGCTTTCAGGACGTTGCCGTGCTGTATGGAGATGCTCCCTTTGTTCTGTCAGAGGATATTGGACGTGCCTATGAGCAGCACAAAACGCAGCACAATGCCGTTACGGTCTTTTCGGCGCGGCTGCGTGACCCTGCCGGTTACGGGCGGATTGTCCGGGGAGCCGACGGAGTCAAAGCCATTGTGGAGCACAAAGACGCCGACGCAGATACGTTGGAAATTGACGAAGTCAATGCAGGGGCTTACTGGTTTGAGGCTTCCTTTTTACTGGAGTTTTTGGAGGGAATGACCGCCTCCAATGCGCAAGGGGAATATTACCTCACCGACTGTGTGCAGGACGCCGTTGCCAAAGGGCGGAGGGTGGATGCCTATGCTGCCAGCCCCGATACCGTTCTGGGCGCCAATGACCGCAAAACCCTCAGCTACCTCAATCAGCTGGCTCAAAAGCGGGTGGTGTCCCGCTTGCTGGAGGAGGGTGTGGATATTCCCTTTCCCGATCAGGTGGTGGTGGGCCCCCAAGTGCAGATAGGCTTGGATACCCGCCTGCTTCCCGGCACCATTCTCATGGGAGAAACGGTGATAGGAGCCGATTGCGAAATCGGTCCCCACACCACCATTCGAAACAGCCAGGTGGGAGATGGCTGCACCATCACCAGTTCTCAGATAGAGGACAGTGTGGTTGGTGCAAAGGCCACCATTGGTCCCATGGCCCGGCTGCGGCCCGGATGCCGCCTTGGCGACCGTGTCAAGATTGGAAATTTTGTGGAGCTGAAAAACTCCACCCTCGGCGAGGGGACCTCGGTGTCTCACCTGACCTATGTGGGGGATACCGATACCGGACGGTGGTGTAATTTTGGCTGTGGAGTGGTCACCGTCAACTATGACGGAAATCAAAAGAGTCGCACCACCATTGGAGACGGGGCCTTTATCGGCTGCAACACCAACTTAATTGCCCCTGTTACTTTGGGAGATCGGGCTTACTGTGCGGCAGGCACCACCGTCACCGATGATGTCCCCTCGGATGCCCTGGTGATTGGAAGAGCCAGGCAGACCGTAAAGGAGAACTGGAATAAAGAGGGGAAGCGTTTTCCAAAAGGAAACAAGTCATCCTAGCACCCTTGCGTCATCTGGGGGAATTGTCTCCCCGCCGGCGCAGCCAAAGCTCTGTATCCAGAACCTTCCTCTCTTACGATTGCAAAGAGTCAGGCAAAAGTTAATTGCAACGTTCTGCCTTTCGATGGCTTCACCTCTGGGGCCATCGAAAGCGTTTGCACGGACAAGCCGATCCCTTTTCCATGAACCGGCCCAGACCGTTGACATCCCTATCGACAAAGAGGTTTTGTCGGCATAACCATTGATAAGGCAGGAAACCAAATATGTTGGATGAATTGTTTGCCAAGCTGTTCCCCAAAAACAGCTCAGCTCCCTCCGGCCCGGTGGAGTATATTGTGGCAGGCCTTGGAAACCCCGGGGTGGAATATGAGAATACCCGCCACAATGCCGGCTATCTGGCTTTGGACCGCTTGGCCCAGAAGTACTCGGTTAAGGTAAGCCGGATTCGGTTTAAATCCCTTTGCGGGGAGTGTGTCATCAAAGGGAAAAAGGTGTTGCTGCTCAAGCCCACCACCTATATGAATCTTTCGGGGCAGGCGATACAGGAGGCGTTGGCTTTTTACAAGCTGCCTGCCCAGCGGTTGATTGTTCTGTGTGACGACATCAATCTTGACCCCGGGCGCCTTCGCATTCGCCGCAGTGGCAGCGACGGCGGACAAAACGGCCTGAAAAACATTATTTACCTGACCGGCAGCAATGCCTTTCCCCGGATTCGCATTGGGATTGGGGGCAAGCCTTATCCCGATATGGATATGAAGGATTGGGTGATTGGCCGCCTGACTCCCGATGAAATGAAGCAAATAACCCCCGCACTGGAAAACGCCGTAGCGGCGGTGGAGCTGCTGGTTCAGGGAAAAATGGACGAAGCAATGAACCGATACAACAAGGCACCGCAGTCGGAGCAGGATGCAGATTCTTCCCAGCCCCAGTAAGACGGGAGGATGCAGCGCTCTAACAAACAAAGCACAAACGTCATGAACCCGTTAAAAATCCCACCTGCAAAAGGGGTGGGATTTTTAATGAACAAACGCCAAAAGCACTGGGAAAGAAAATTTACTTGGAACCCATCTGAAGTTTTAAAGAGTCCCCGGTATCTTCCGGGGACTCTTTCGCAAAAGGGCTATAAAACCTGCTTGCCTTTGGCGGCCGGTAGGGGGTGATTGCCGGCTATTTTTTGTCTGTTTGCTTTACCAGAGCAAAATCAATTTGCCCGGCGGAGACATTGGTGGAGAGTACCTTGACCCGAACAGTATCTCCTAACTGGATTCTGCCTTTACCGGTAGCGTTGACAATGGCAATTTGACCGTCGAAGCCCCAATCCCCCGGCGGAAAATCGGCCAGCTTGACCAGTCCCTCGCAGGTGTTGGGGAGTTGCACATACGCTCCGTGGGCGGTACACCCGGAAACCACACCCTCAAACGCTTGACCGATAAACCGGCCCATATAGCTTGCTTTGTAGCAGTCCTCGCAACTGCGCTCCGCATTGACCGCTACCAGCTCCCGTTGGAAGGAGTGCTCGGCGGATTGCGCAGCAAATCCGGTATAGTGGCGCACCAAATTCTCTTTTTTCATTGGGGAAAGGGCGGCGCTGAGGATACGGTGCACCGTCAAATCGGGGTAGCGGCGAATGGGGGAGGTAAAGTGGGCATAATTTTTGAGGGAAAGCCCGAAATGTCCGATGTTTTGGTGGGAATATCTTGCCTTTGCCATGGAGCGCAGAGTCAGAACATTGATGACACCGGCATAGGGAGTACCTTCCACACTGTTTAGAATGTCTGAAAGCCCTTTGGAAAGGGCGGTAGAGCTCGGCTTGCGGAAGGAAATACCCAGTCGAGCCAGCACTTCATATAGCTCCTCCAATTTGTCGGGGGAGGGATTTTCGTGTATCCGGTAAACAAAGGGCAGCTTGTGCTCGGTGGCAAAGGTAGCGGCAGCCTCGTTGGCCAACAGCATAAACTCTTCAATCAGGCGCTCGCAGAAGCCGCGCTCCCGGGGGTAAACATCCACCGGTTCCCCCGCTTCATCCAACACAATTTTGCCCTCCACGCTGTCCAGCTCCATCTTACCCGCCGCCTGCCGGTTGCGAATCAACAGCTGAGCCAGTGTTTGCATTTCCAGCAACATCTCCCGAATATCGGCGTACTTTTCCTCAAGGGCCCCATCCTGGCTGCCCTCCAACAGGGCGTTGAGTTCACTGTAAACGCCTTTGACCCGGGAGTGGATGACGCTTTTTTTGAACCGATAGGAGGTCATAACTCCCGAGGAATCCAAAGTAATAAGACAGGAAAAAGCAAGCCGGTCTTCTCCCGGATTGAGAGAACAAATGCCGTTGGAAAGCTCGGGAGGCAGCATGGGAACGACGCTGTCGGCATAATACACCGAGGTGCCCCGCCGGAATGCCTCCAAATCCAGAGGAGAATTGGGGGTGACGTAATGACTGACATCGGCAATGTGCACCCCAAGCTCCCATCCCTGAGGCAGCTTTTTCAGGCTGATGGCGTCATCCAGATCCTTGGAATCGGCGCCGTCAATGGTAAAGATCACTTCCTCCCGCAGATCCAGCCGAGCGGCGATTTCCTTGGGGTGAATCCCGGTAAAGGCACTGATAGCCCGGGCTTGCTCCTTTACCTCGTCGGGGAACTGGGTGGGAACCCCCAACTCTGCCAGGATGGCCTGAGAACAGGCTTCCGCCGAAAGAGCGCTGCCAAAGCTTGTGATGATCCGAACGGTGTGCTCGCTGTGTCGTTCCCCCCGGGTGGCGATTTCTGCCAGAACCTTATCTCCAGGGCGGGCGTTCATGACACCGCCTCGCACCACAGGAAGAGGCCAACGCATGGAATGGTCGGGCACCACGGCATAAACGCCACCCTCTATCTGCAGGGTGCCGGCAAAGGGCTGGCGGGACTGCTCCACAATGCGAAATACTTCGCCCTTTTCCAATTCGCCGCGGTCGGCACTGATTCGCAGCCACACTCGATCGCCGGGCATGGCGCCAATCAGCATCTTTCCCGGAATAAACACATCCTGCTCTGCACCGTCGGGCCGGGCAAAGCCAAAGGTACCACTAACCTTGGTGATGGTGGCGTAGGCCATTCGCTGGCCTTCGGCAGGGTAGAGGTAACCGGACCGCTCCAACAGCTTGTCCTGCAAAATCAGATCGTCAATGGTGGAAAAAAACCGCTCCGTTTGCTTCTTTTTCAGGCCAATGGCTTTGGCCAACGCTTTTTTGCTCAGCCCCTGTACCGGATGAGGTCGCAGAGCCTTAAGAATTTTTTGTTCCATCGAAGCCATAGATGACACCTGCCTTTCGATCGGTTATCGGCATATATTCCATTCCTTATTTTACCACTCCTTTGCTATAATTACTAGTCAGGTGTTGGAAAAAAGGAAATACCGGTGTTTTGTTCTGTCTTCTACTTTAGACATTGAGTATTCATGGGACATGTGATACAATACTTAAGATAAACAAACGTGCGAAAGGAGGGCGCGCAGTGCAGAAGAATACCTTTCGGCTGGTATCGGAATACCAGCCTACAGGGGACCAGCCTCAGGCGATTGAACAACTGGTGGAGGGGCTAAACCGGGGGGATCGGGAGCAGGTTTTGCTGGGGGTGACCGGTTCCGGCAAAACCTTTACCATGGCCAATGTCATCGCCCGGGTCAACCGGCCCACTCTGGTGCTGGCCCACAACAAAACTCTTGCCGCCCAGCTTTGCAGCGAATTCCGGGAATTTTTCCCCGAAAACGCGGTGGAATACTTTGTCAGCTACTACGACTACTACCAGCCGGAGGCCTATATTCCCGGCACCGACACCTATATTGCCAAGGACAGTTCCATCAACGACGAGATTGAGCGGCTGCGTCACTCGGCCACCTCGGCCCTTTCCGAGCGCCGGGATGTGATTATTGTATCCTCTATCAGCTGCATATACACCTTGGGAGACCCCATCGACTACCGGGAAATGGTGATTTCCTTGCGGCAGGGGATGGAAAAAAGTCGGGATGATCTGATTAAAAAGCTGGTGGATCTTCAATACGAGCGCAATGACATTAATTTTATCCGCAACAAATTCCGGGTGCGGGGGGATATTGTGGAGATCTACCCTGCCTATTGGAATGAGCAGGCCATTCGGGTGGAGTTTTTTGGGGATGAAATCGACCGCATCAGCGAGGTAAACCCCCTCACCGGAGAGGTAAAGGCGGTGGTGGGACATGTGGCCATCTATCCCGCTTCCCACTACATTGTACCCCGGGAGCAGATGCTTAAGGGAATTGAAGAGATCAAACGGGAAATGGAAGAGCGGGTTCAGTTCTTCAAAAGTCAGGGGAAGCTGATTGAGGCCCAGCGGATTGCCGAGCGGGTTAACTACGACATGGAGATGTTGCAAGAAATCGGTTTTTGCTCCGGGATCGAAAACTACAACCGGGTGCTGGCCGGCAGGGAGCCGGGGTGCACACCCTTCACCCTCTTTGACTACTTCCCGGACGATTTTCTCTTTTTTATTGACGAAAGCCACGTCACTCTGCCGCAGGCAAGGGGAATGTATGGCGGCGACTACGCCCGGAAGAAGAATCTGGTGGATTACGGCTTTAGGCTGCCCTCTGCCTTTGACAACCGCCCCCTTAATTTTGACGAATTCTACAGCAAGTTTCATCAAGTGGTTTATGTCAGCGCAACGCCGGGACCTTTTGAGCGGGAGCACTCCACCCAGATAGTGGAGCAGATCATCCGCCCCACCGGCCTTGTGGATCCGGAAATCGAAGTGCGCCCGGTGGAGGGGCAAATCGATGACTTGGTGATGGAAATCGGTGCTCGGGTGGAAGTGGGGGAAAGAGTTTTGGTTACCACCCTGACCAAAAAGATGGCGGAGGATCTGACCGATTACCTTCACAATTTGGGCGTTAAAATTCGGTATATGCACCACGATGTGGACACCATTGAGCGGATGGAGATTGTTCGGGATCTGCGAATGGGCGAATTTGACGTTCTGGTGGGAATTAACCTGCTGCGGGAGGGGCTGGATATCCCCGAGGTGAGCTTGGTGGCTATCTTTGACGCCGACAAGGAAGGCTTTCTGCGGGGAGAAACCGCCCTGATTCAGACCATAGGCCGGGCGGCGCGAAACGCAAACGGCAAGGTGATTATGTATGCCGATACGGTAACCCCCTCTATGGAGCGAGCCATCACCGAAACCTATCGCCGCCGGGAGATTCAGCAGCGGTACAATCAGGAGCACGGCATTGTTCCCCAGACCATACAAAAAAAGGTAGCGGATGTTTTGGAGATTTCCTCCAAGGAGGATGTGGAGCGCAAGGGCAAACGGCTCAAGCAGATGAATCCCAGAGAAAAAGCTGCCCTGATCAAACAGCTGACGGCGGAGATGAAAAATGCCGCCAAGCTGCTGGAGTTTGAGCACGCTGCCTACCTGCGGGATAAGATCGAGCGCATCAAAAGCGGCCGGGAATAAGTTCAGTAGAAATTAAGAAAGAGCTTTTGGCACAGCAGAGATAGCT
The DNA here is from genome assembly GCA_050950205.1 of Oscillospiraceae bacterium. Classification (GTDB taxonomy): domain Bacteria; phylum Bacillota; class Clostridia; order Oscillospirales; family Ruminococcaceae; genus WRAV01. The sequence continues at coordinate 26,629 of JBMNHF010000007.1, read as the reverse complement.
GTGGTCAAAGGCTCTTGTCTTTTTGATCGCTTGTTGCCCTGATATGGCAAATATTTCACTCCTTAGCCTGAATATACTCTATTAACACCATCTGATAAGAACTTATATTTTGCCCCAATCAAGAGGAGTGAGTGCCGCCCATGAAGAGAGAAAATGTAATGCTTTCCACCCTGATACTCAGTGCTTCGGCGCTGTTTGTAAGATTGATTGGATTTTTATTCCGGGTGTATCTTTCTAACACCATGGGAGCACAGGGAATGGGGCTTTACTCTCTGGTGATGTCGGTTTACGCCCTGAGCATCACCTTTGCTACCTCTGGCATCAGCACGGCGGTTTCCAAGCTGGCGGCGGAAGAAATGGCCCGGGGCAAAACAGGAAATGCACGCCGCATTCTTTCCAACAGCGTGGAGATGTCCCTGCTCCTCAGCTGTGTGGTGGCGGTGATTCTCTACGTTTTTGCCGAGCCCATTGCCACAGACATTCTGGGGGATTCCCGCACCACCCTTTCCCTCAAGCTGCTGGCTCCCGGACTTCCCTTTCTCTCGGTTTGCGCCTGTTTAAGAGGTTACTTTATCGCATGCCGGCGGGTGGCCGTTCCCGCTTCGGCCCAGGTGATTGAGCAGCTTTTTAAAATGGGATTTATCATGGCCACCCTTTCGGCAGCCCTTGCCAAGGGAATGGAAGAGGGGTGTGCTTTGGTGGTGTTGGGCATCACATTGGGAGAAGGGGTTTGTCTCCTCTACACTCTGGCCGGTTATGTGATGGATCGCAAAAAGCACTCGGATGGGGCAAAAAGCCAGACAAGAGGATACCACCTGCCCATTCTTCGCTTTGCCTTGCCTATTTCGGTGAGCCATTATATCCGAAGCCTGCTGCGCCTGTGGGAAGATGTCCTGATTGTTTCGGGGCTTGCCGCCTTTGGAGGCGATCACGATGACGCCACCGGAACCTACGGTATGCTGCGGGGGATGGTGATGCCGCTGCTCATCTTTCCGTTAAGTCTGCTCTCTGCCTTTGTCATCACTCTCACCCCGGAGGTTTCCCGACTTCACGCCTTGTCGGAGCGGCGCAGGTTGGAGTCGGTGATCGGCAAAATTTTGCAGGCAACCTCTATTTTGGGGGTTCTCATTGTCTGCCTGCTGATCAGCTTTTCTTACGAGATTGGCGTGGTGGTTTACAAAGACCCCAGAGTGGGGGAAATGCTCCGCTCCATGGCCTTTTTATGTCCTTTTATGTGTATCGAAACGGTGGTGGTCAGCATCCTGCAAGGAATGGGAGAGCAGACCCACAGTGCCGTTTATTCGGTGGGGGATTGCTGTCTGCGGGTATTGATGGTCTGGCTGCTCATTCCTCGGTGGGGGGTGTGGGGCTTTGTGTGGATGGTGGTGGCCAGCAATCTGTTCACTTCGCTGCTCAATTTGGCCCGACTGATGAAAATCACCCGCATTTCCCTGCGGGTAAACGACTGGATTTTTAAGCCGCTGCTGGCGTCGCTGGCGGCCAGTCAAACCTGGAAGGCCCTTTGCAATTACTCCGCCCTTCGGGACATTCCCATGTGGCAAAGTCTGGCACTGGGTTTTTTGGTCATCAGTATGGTGTATGGCTTGGTGCTGATTTCGGTGGGAAGCGTTACCCGAAAAGATATTGTGTGGATTTTGCAGCGCTTTCGTCCCAGGCCGGAGCAGATGCATGCTGTGTCCCAAAAGGGCGGTTGAAAAAGGGTGCAAGGCCAAAGTTAGGGTAGGTGTGTTGTCCTATTCCGGGAGGGAAAAAACCTTGCATTCCAACGGCTTCCGTATTATGATATATGCAGCAGCATAAGCCAACTTTGATGGTTTGCCCGCTACTGCTGATTGTGTTATTTTGAAGATGGTGAATATAAGAGTATAATGATTCGAGAGCATAGGGAAAGGGGATGCCATACAATGCAGGTGTATAGGGATACCATCATCGGCGATCTATTGGATTTTGATGAGAGCTGCCACCAAGTGTTCGAATCCTTTGGTATGCTTTGCAGACAATGCCCCGCCTCCCGGGGAGAAACGGTGGAGGAAGCTTGCGAGGTTCACGGGGTGGATCCCTTGACTTTGATCAACCAGCTCAATGCTCATTTTAGTAAAAAGTAAAGCAAAAGGGGACAAAGGCTCCCCTTCTTATATAGGATGAGGAAAGCTCTATGCTAGAGAAACCGCACTTTACCGTGGGTCGACTGCTGAAAGGCATTCGGCGCAAAACCATTGATTTTTTGGGATTGGATCTTTTAAGCAAGCAATACGCTACACTGGCGCTAAACTATGTCTTTATCATGGTTTACTATACGGTGGAGACTGTCTTTGTCAACACCTTAATCTACAGGGTTACCGACGGAAATATGTATAGCGTTCTGCTGTATCGGGGCCTTGCCTATTTGTTCAGTGCCATTGGTATGAATATCTGCTCCGCCTTTTCCAGGGTGATTACCCCCGTACGGGCCATTAAGATTGCAGGGATTTTTTATATCCTTTTGTTTACCCTAATGTTTGGCTGGATGAATCACTTAGAAAGCCTGATGTACTATATTGGAGCTTTGGCAGGGCTTTCCATGGGGATGTACTGGTCGGGACACAATGTGCTTTTGGCACTTTACACCACACCCCGCAATCGGGCGGTGGGCATTGGCATTACCGGAATCATTTCGGGGGTGATGAACCTGACCCTACCCCTTGTGCTTGGGGTGGTGTTGCAGCAGATGCCGGAAATGACCGGCTACCGGGTGGTATTTGCCATTTCCATCGCCACTATTTTGGTTCAGTTTTATTTCATGAATCAGCTGACTCCTGTGGAGCGCAAGCACCGTCCACGGGATTATGTTTTTGCAGTTAAGTTGGTGTTTCGCAAACTTTCCCTGCGGGCTATGATGTTGATTGAATTTTTTCGCGGCATACGGGAAGGCGCATTTTCGTTTTTCCTCAATATGCTGTTGTTTACTCTGATCACCGACGAAGCGCTGGTAGGGTTTAACTCCTTTCTCACCGGAGTGTTCTCCATTTCAGCAGCCTGGGTGTTTGGCAGGGTTGTCACTCCCACCCGCCGGGTCAAGCTGGCACTGGTGTCCATAGGGGGCATTTTTTTGGTATGTGCCAGTCTGCTTCTTAGGCTCAGCGTTCCCACAGTTTTGCTCTTTGGGGTAATCAACACCTTCTTGGCCTACTTCTTCAACAATATCGGCGCCCATATTTGCTTTGAGGCAATGGGCGAAAACCAAATGCTGCGGAATGTTATCACCGAGCTGACCGGCCTGCGGGAAGCGGCTCTGGGTGCCGGGCGGATAGCGGGCCTGTTGATTCTGGTCTGTTTTCCCAAAACATTGGAGGGGTACCTGTATGCCATGCTCACTCTGACCGGGAGTCAGTTTATCACCGTAGCGCTGATGTGGTGGGTCCAGAACATTCTAAACCGCAAGGAGCGCCGGAAAGAGAAAGAGGTGGCAACTCTGTGAAAGGCACTTCTCTTTCCGATCCCCGGTTGCGAATGCTGGCACAAAAGATTCCCAAGGGGGCAGTGGTTGCCGATATTGGCACCGACCACGGTCACTTGGTTTGCTTTCTGGCGGAAAGGGGAATATCCTCCTACGCCTATGCCTGCGATATAGGGGAAAAACCGTTGGAAAAGGCCCGCAGGCAGATTCAAAGCAGGGAGCTTGAAACAAGGGTGGAGGCCCGCCTGACCGATGGCCTGCAGGGACTTCCCTTGGACTTTATCACCCATGTGGTGATGGCGGGAATGGGAGGAGAGCTGATTGCAAGCATTTTAGAGGCTTGTCCCGATGCTCGCAGTCAAAGGTTGCGGTTTTTATTGCAGCCCATGACCAAGGCGGAACGGCTGCGAAAATGGCTGTGTCAAAACGGCTATGACATTGTGGCAGAGGATGGTGTGGCGGCGGGCAAGTTCCTTTATACCATCATGGAAGTGGTCTATACCGGAACCATTTGGGAGCCAGAGCCGCTTTTTGTGTGGACAGGCAGACTCCCCCAAAGTAGTTGCCCTGCCAGCAAAGCCCTGTTGGGCAAGGTGGCTGCCCGGTTGCGCCGGGCGGGGGAAGGGTTGTCCGCCTCTCAGAAAGAAAACAGATCGGGTGAAGCATACCTTGCTCTGGCAGAAAAGATTGAGGGTATGATAAAAGGAGAAGAAGAATGAAAACCTATTTGGTGCAGGATTATCTGAACGCTGTGGAAGCGATCGCCCCCTTTTCTTTAGCCGAAAGCTGGGACAATCCTGGACTGCTGATCGGTTCGGGACATCAGCAGGTAAGACGGGCTTTGGTGGCTTTGGATGCCACCCTTGCGGTGATTCAAGAAGCCCAAGAAGCAGGAGCCGACCTCATTGTCACCCATCATCCGGTTATTTACGAAAAGCTGGGCAGAATCTCCGCGGAAAGCCCGGTGTATCAGGCGATCCAAAAGGGGATAGCGGTGATTTCTGCCCACACCAATTTGGACACCGCCAAGGGCGGGGTCAACGATGCGCTGGCCGCCCGGTTGGGATTAAAAGACGTTTCTCTGTTGGAGAAAACCCGCACCGCTTTTTGGAAAAAGGCCATTGTCTATGTCCCCACCACCCACGCCGAGGCCGTTTACAACGCCATGACACAGGCAGGAGCCGGCCGGCAGGGAAATTACGCCGGTGCAGCCTTTTTCTCTCCGGGGGAGGGGCGGTTTATTCCCCTGGAGGGGGCCAATCCTTTTCTGGGGGAAGTGGGGGGCTTGGAAAAGGCCGAGGAGCTGCGTCTGGAGATGCTGGTTACCCCCGGCTGCATTGATGCTGTCATCTGCGCCATGCGCAAAGCCCATCCTTACGAGGAGCCGGCCTTTGATATCCTGGACACCCAGGCTTTTTCCACCGATGAGGGGATGGCGCGGGTGGGGGATCTGGAGCAAAGCTTTTCGCCCGATGAGTTTGCCGCCTATGTCAAGGAGCGACTGAAGGTGGGGGGGATCAAATACGTTCCCGGGGAGAAGAAGATCCAAAAGGTTGCCCTTTGTGGCGGCACGGGGGGAAGTTTTCTCGCCCGGGCAGCGGCAGCCGGAGCACAGGCCTTGGTGACGGCAGATGTCAAACACAGTCAACTGCTGGAAGCTGTCCGCTTGGGAATGACCCTTATTGACGGCGGTCACTATGCCACCGAAGCGGTGGTGCTACCGGTTCTGCTGGAAAAACTGCAGCAGGCTCTGCCCGGCGCCCACATTCAAATTTCCGCCCACTGCGCCGACCCTGCCCGATACCTTGCAGGATAAGGGAAACTCCACTTGGAAAACACAAAAAGGAAATCTTAATTTATGGCTTTAGATGGCATTTTTTTGCATTTTCTCACCCGGGAGCTGCAGGATTTTATAGGAGCCCGGGTGGATAAAATTGTCCAGCCCTCCCGGGAGGAAATTATTCTACACTTGCGGGGCCGGGAAACGGCGGGAAAGCTGCTGCTTTCTGGCGGGGCAGCGGCCCCTCGGGTGCATCTGATAGAAGATGCGCCGGAAAACCCAAAGACTCCTCCCATGTTCTGTATGTTGCTGCGCAAGCGCCTTGCGGGGGGCAGGCTAATTGGCGTAAAACAAATGGGGCTGGACCGGATTTTGCGCCTGGAATTTGAAGCCCGCAACGAGCTGGGCGATCCGGTTCAGGTCATTATATTTTTAGAAATTATGGGGCGGCACAGCAATCTCATTCTCACCGAGGAGAATGGAAAGATTATCGACGCCATCCGCCGGGTGGATATCACCACTTCCCGGGTACGGCAGGTACTGCCCGGCATGACCTATGTTTTGCCCCCTTCCCAAAATAAACTTAGCCTTTTGGAAGCCCAGCCCTCTGCCATTGTGGAACGGGTGAGCAGCGGGCGGGAGGTAGAGCTTTCCAAAGCGCTGATGGAGCATGTGGAGGGCTTTTCTCAGCTGGTCTGCCGGGAGGCAGCCTACTATGCCACCCGGGGCGAAGAAGTTCTGGCCACTCAGCTCACACAGGAACACAAGGAGCGCCTGAGCTTCTTCCTGTGTGGTGTGGCGGAGGTTTTGCAAAAGGGAACGCCAACTCCCACCATGGTGCTGGAACCTGCCGGAAGGCCCAAAGATTTTTGCTGTCTGCCCATTCACCAGTATGGGACCACCATGCTCACCAGGGAATACCCCAGCTGCAGCGCTTTGCTGGAGAGCTTTTATGCTGACCGCGAGAGGATGGAGCGGGTGCGCCAGCGCTCGGGAGATCTGTTAAATTTGCTGGCCGCCACCTCCGACCGAATTGCCCGGAAGCTGGCTTATCAGAGGGAAGAGCTGATTGAGTGCGCAGACCGGGAGCAGCTGCGGCAAAAAGGGGATTTGATCAGCGCCAATCTTTACCACATCCGGCAGGGGGATACAAAAATTCGGGTGGTAAACTTTTACGATCCGGCGGGAGAAGAGCTGGAAATTGAATTGGATCCAAGGCTGACCCCTGCCCAAAACGCTCAGCGGTACTATGCCCTTTACCGCAAGGCAGACACCGCAGAAAAGTACCTGAAAAAGCTGATTGCCCAAGGGGAAGAAGAACTGATCTATGTGGACTCGGTGTTTGACGCCCTCACCCGCGCCGACGGAGAAACCGAGCTGGAGGCCATTCGGCAAGAGCTGAGAGACAGCGGCTATCTGCGGCGCATATCCCGCACGGCTTCGGGCAAAAAACCGCCCAAAGCTCAAAAAATCCCCTATTTGCGTTACCGTTCCTCCGAAGGATATCTGATTTTATGCGGGCGAAACAACCTGCAAAATGACCATTTGACCATCAAAGAGGCGGATAAGCAGGATATTTGGCTGCATACCCAAAAAATTCCTGGCTCTCACGTCATCATCCGGGGGGTGGGGGAAGAAATTCCCGATGTCACCTTGGAGGAAGCAGCCGCCATTGCCGCTTACAACTCCAAAGGTCGGGGCTCTTCTAAGGTTCCGGTGGACTATACTCGGGTGCGCAATGTTCGCAAGCCAAACGGTTCCAAGCCGGGTATGGTGATCTACGAAACCTACTGGACCATTCTGGCCGAACCGGATGAGGAATTGGTCCGCTCTCTGGAAGAAAAATAATCCAACCCATTACAAAGGGTCCGCCGAATAAGGCGGACCCTATTGTTTCGCTGTTTTATGGCAGACACGTTTAGCGCTGTAACCTCCAGTAAGACTGTAAAGAGCAAGATATAGGGCAATATCAGCGCCGCCTCTGCTTCCAGGGGGGAGGAGTCTGCACCGGCTGTTTGGGGGGATGGCGCTTTAGATGGCGAAAATACAAAAAGACAGAAAGGCCGCACCCTGTCAAAATAGGAGCAGGTACCACCATCATCAAAAGCTGAAAGATGGTGCCCCGAGCTTGGGGTGGGGAACCAACCAGCAGGTAAAGTGTTGCCGCAACTGCATAAAGCAGCAGCCAAACAAAGGCGACAGACACCAACCGTTTGTCGGAAAATACAAAATGGAGTAAATTGCAGAAAAAGGTGCCAATGACAGCGGGAACCAAACTCTCCACCACATTGACCCAAAAGAGAGGCAGTTTCTCCGAGAGCATTGCATCCAAACCGTCCAGCAGAAGCAGGTAGGCCATGATATAAATCCCTAAAAACAGAAGGGAAAGGCAAAAGCTGTTCATCAAAAGGGTGCTTTTCATTCTTCCGTTTTTGGTGGGCAAAAAGACATTCCAAAAGGCATCGCCTCGTTTTTTCCACTGTTTTTGACGCTCCAACTGGGTTTGCGGTAGGGGAGATGGTTTTGCCATTGCCACTCATCCGTTCTTATTGAAATAAGATCAGGCAGCGGATGAGTCCGCCGCCTGATTTGCAATGATAGGACAGACTCCTTTGGAACGGCTATTTTACAGGGCTTTTGGCCAGCCAGTAATCCCAAAAATCCTTGGCATCCAGGAAGATATTGTAGATGCCTTCGATATCGGAGGGGATGGTATTGATTTCGTTTGCTGCAAAGGGATTGTTGGGGTTGGTGTAATCGCTGCGAATAGACCAGTTCCCTTCTTTGGTAAAGGGTTTGAATCCGGGACCGTCCCCATCGGTTCCGCCCCATCAAAAAGCGGATAAACAGACGAGCACCTGCGGGGTTGTCGCAACCCTTGACAATATAAAGGTAATTGGCGTTCATCACCGAAACAAAGGGTTCCAAATGCTCTACCCAGGCAATGTTCCAATTGTTTTCATCCCGATTGGTGATCTTGCCGGCGGAGCAGAAGCCCCAAGCTGTCCATTCCGTTGGCACCACCGGCATGTACCGCCTCTACAACGTCATCGCCGTCCCCGATAAAGGTGAGCTTGCATTGGCTCAAACGGTAAAGGAATTCGTAGCCGGCATTGTTTTCGGGCACGCCAGGGGTTTGGGAGGCATCGTAGGTGTACTCTAAGGGTTTACCGTAGGCTTGCTCATAACTTTGCGCCATTTCGTCGGCCATGAGAATCATATGGCAGTACAAAGCCATAGTGGTATCGTTAGAGGTAAGATTTTCAAGAATCAGGTTGTACTTGTTGTTTCCGTTTTCGTCCTTTTCGATGATCTGCCACCAGTTGTCGACAGGGGATGTTTGATGTAATTCGGTGTTGTAGTACCAGAAGTTAAGGCCCACATAAAAGGGCATGCCGTATTTCATCAACTCGGGGTCAATTTTAGAGCAGATGTCGGTGGGATAAAAGGTTTCCAGATAGCCGGCGGGGAAAAAGTCATAGAAAATTTCTCCCGCGCTGTCTTTACACTGAAGGATATCTGCTGCGACATTGTTGCTTCTGGCTTCGATTTCGATTTTCGAAACAGCCTCGTTTTGGTCAAAGTCGGTGGAGACCGCTTTCAGCTCGGGATATGCCTCCATAAAGGCTTCGCAGGTGCGGGGCATACGGCTGGTAATGGCATAAATAACAATTTCTCCACCTTCTTGCTTGGCCAACTCGTAGAGCTCTTCGTCGGTCATGTCGTTCCACTTGTCGTCTTCGCTGATGGCTTCGGCAGCGGGAGCATCGGAGCTGCTGGAAGCCGGGGCGGGGGCGGCAGAGTTGGGAGCGGCGGAATCGGGGCTTGACGCCGGGGCAGGAGAAGCGCTTTGACATCCGAATAGGACAGTGCAGCACATCAGTGCAACCAGACATAATGCCAGAGTCTTTTTCATGCGAAAGTTCCCCTTTCTGCTTGTAAATGTGAGTACTGCCAATATATCAGCCGCGGGCCTTTTAGACCGCAAGCTTGATTAACCGTGTGCTTTCCTCGTTGTAGACGTTCATTTTGTTTGGATCGATGCGCAGGTAAACCCTTTGGTTGATATGGTATTCCGCCAAACCAATTTGTTTTGCCAGTATTTCCTGCTTGCCTACCGAAAGAGTAACCAGGGTTTCGGAACCGGCGGGCATACTGGCGTAAACCTTTGCCTCGATGGCTTCTTCAAAGGGCTGCAGTTCAATGCCCACCTGCTCGGGACGCAGCCCAATCACACAGGAAAACTCCCCTTTTGGAATGGGTTCATCGGTGAAGTGCTCTTTCCCGTAAACGTACTTTCCCAAATCGGAGTCCACATAAAGCCGATCATTTTCCAGCCTGCCTGTGGCCTGAATAAAATTGATTCTGGGGTTTCCGATAAAGTCGGCGGCCTGCAAATCAATGGGGTTCATGTAAAGCTCCATGGGGGGTGCCACCTGCGAGAGCACCCCTTCCTTGAAGAGGGCTATTTTGGTAGACAAGGTAAGAGCTTCCACCTGATCGTGCGTGACGTAAATAATGGTGGTGCCCATCTCGCTGTGAAGCCGCTTTAGCTCGGAGCGCATGTCGATGCGCAGCTTGGCGTCCAGATTAGAAAGGGGTTCATCCAGCAGCAGCAACTTGGGATCGGAGGCAATGGCCCGGGCAATGGCTACCCGTTGCTGCTGACCGCCGGAAAGCTCGTTGGGATACCGCTCGGAGAGCTCGTCGATTCGCATCAGCCGCAGAGCGTTCATCACCTTTTGGTCAATTTCCTGGGCGGAGAGCTTTTTGATCTTCAGTCCAAAGGCCACGTTTTTGTACACCGTCATATGAGGCCAAAGAGCATAGCTCTGAAACACCAGGTTAAGGCCCCGCTTGCTGGGTTCTTCAAAGTAGGCATCGTCGCAGTTAATAACCTCCCGGCCGTCCATCAGCATTTTGCCGTTCTGGGGCTTTTCCAGCCCGGAAACCACCCGAAGGGTGGTGGTTTTTCCACATCCGGAAGGCCCCAATAGGGTCATAAAGTCCCCGTCTTCAATGACAAGATTTATATTCTTGAGCACGTGGTTGTCCCCATAAAATTTATCTATGTTAATAAGCTCGATTCTACTCATAGTCCAATCCTTCCATCTGTTTATTTTTTTAAAAAGGTTTATCCCCAGCTCTTGCCGATATCTGCACCAAAGAATCGGTAAGCAATCCAGTAGCAAAGCAAAACAAAGGCCAGAACACAAACCGAAACGGCATCTGCCATCTGGGGCAGAGCATCCTTGTTATAGGTGTAGGCAAGATAGGAAAGGGTGCGGTTTTGCGGAGTGATGAGAAGAATAATCAAATCCAGTTCTTTGGCGATGCTGATAAACACCAGCATAAATCCGGAGATAAAGCCCTGTTTTGCCAAAGGAATGATGATGCTACGCATTCTGCGCCAAAAGCTGGCACCGGCGATGTCGGCGGCTTCCTCCAACTCTACGCCAATTTGCAGCATGTTGGCGGTACCGGCCCGGCTGGCAAAGGGGAAGTGCTTGACGACGCTGGCCAGCACCAGAATGGTGAAGGTGCCGTAAAGGGAAGGAATGATGCCGTTTAAATGAGGGACGCTCCACATGGACAGATAAATGGCGGAAAACGCAATGGCAGGCATCAGATACGGTACAAAGACCAGTTGTTCGGTGGTTTTTCCATACCATTTGCCCCGCCCCCGAGAGCTGATGTAACCCAGGAACTGTCCGGAAAAAGCGGTGATAATGGAGGAGACAATGGTGAGCTTGACGGTGTTCCACAATGCGTTGATAAAGACAGGGTTGCGGAAAATACCCGGTGTATGGTTGGTGCGGCTGTTGGGATCCATCTCTCCAATCCAGTTGTATAGGGTGAGATTATCCCGTCCATAGCCGCTGCCGGTACTGACCTGGAAGGTTTCCAAAATTAAAATCAACATAGGCAGAACCATAGCTAACAGCAGAAAAACAGCTAAAAAGATAAGCAAGGGTTTCTTGGCCTTCCCCAAGGGCATGGGGGTGTGCTTGGTCCCCTTGCCTCCCATGGTTTCGTAGGATTTGCGGGTTCCCACCATTCGCTGGTTGGCAAATATGGTGCCGGATGCCATCACAATTAGCAGAATTGCCATGGCATAACCAAAGCCTGCCTGGCGGTTGTTGATGGCATCGTGCATTTTGGTGGATAGGGTAAAGTAGCCGATCCTCATCCCCAGGTTGGCTGCCACTCCAAAGGAACCAACTGACTTGGATAGGGTCATAATGGTGGAGGAGAGAACAGCGGGGGTAACCAAAGGCAGAGTGATATGGCGCAAAATTTGTATCTTGCTGGCGCCCTGAATTTCCCCCATCTCCTCCAGCTCAGAGTTGACCGACCGCAAAGAAGAGGAGACCATTATGTAAGAAAAGGCGTAGTAGTGAAGGGTCATAACCAGAACAATTGCAACCGGGCCGTAGGCCAACCAATCGGGAATGGGGATGCCCAGACCATGCAAAAATCCCGGTGTACCGCTGCGCCCGTTGCGGAACATGGCAAGCCAGGACATGGACTTGCACCAGGAGGGAATCATGTAGGGAATGATGATGAGCATCCCGATAAAGTCCTTACCCGGCAGGTCGGAGCGAACCATCAACCAAGCCAGGAGAGACCCCAAAGGTACCGAGATGACTGCGGTGATAATACCCACCAGCAGCGAGTTGCGCAGAGGCTGCCACAGCAGCGCCGAAGAAAGATTGCTGGCAAACAACTGCTTCCAGTAGTAAAGGGTAAAGTCTCCCACCTGACCATCCACCCGCCGCAGCTCGCTTTGCGCCAAGGTAAAGGTAGTCTGCACCATCTGCAACAGGGGAATGATGATGAGGCAGATTAGAACAATAAGGGAGATGAACACAATCATATTGAATGGGTTGGTGAGCACATTCAATACAAGGTTTCGAAGCCGCTTTCCCGTCAATGGTTTTCGCTTAGGTCTTGTCACACAAACACCTCTTTCTTAGATGAACCACCAATGTGTGGTATCTCAGACTATTTCGAGGAGGGGATTTCCTCCACAACCAGCTTCGGCTCGTTCCCGATAGGGAGGGATCACAGCACAGGGTTTCGGGTCTGCGTCACAAACAAGGTCATTGGGTCGAGGCAACAGGGGCCTCTCCCACAAAATATGAAAATAGGGCGGCCAGGACAGTACCACCTATCGTTTGTTTTTAATCGCCGCATGTTCGCCACAAGTGCAAAACAACGGAGTAGACTGCGCAGAGAATACTAAAAAGCAGGAAAAAACAGCTATTTTACGACAACGTTTGCGAAATTATTTTCTTCGTAAACGTTTGCGTACTATGCTATATTATAGAATACTATTTGGGATTTGTCAAATGTTATTTATATATTTTAAATTGTGAGCAATATAATTTATAGTAAATATCACCATTCTGTAACAATTCATGGTGGGTTCCCTGCTCGGCCAGGCGGCCTTGTTCCATCACCAGAATCAGATCGGCGTTTTCGATGGTGGAAAGGCGGTGGGCGATGACAAAACAGGTTTTGTCCTTCATCAGGCGGTGCATGGCCTCGTTGATTTCCAATTCCGTGCCGGAGTCTACATTGGACGTGGCTTCGTCCAAAATCAGCATATTGGCATCCATCAGCATGGCTCTGGCAATGGTCAGCAGCTGCCGTTGTCCCTTGGAAAAGTTCTCGCCACCGTCCTCCAATAGGGTGTCATACCCCTGGGGAAGAGACAGGATGTGCTTGTGAATTTTGGCTGCCTTGGCAGCGGCAATCACCTGCTGGGGGGTGGCGTTGTCGTTGCCGTAAGCAATATTTTCGTAAACAGTGCCGGAAAACAGCCAACTGTCCTGCAACACCATGGCATAGGCCATCCGCAATTCCCGGCGCATTATATCTTGAATATCGGTGCCGTCCACCGTAATTCTGCCCGACTGCACATCATAAAATCGCATCAGAAGATTGACAATGGTGGTTTTCCCGGCACCGGTGGGTCCTACAATGGCAACGATGCTGCCTTTGGGGATATCGATGTTGATATTGTGCAGCACTTCCTCTCCCTTGTTGTAGTGGAAGGAGACTCCCTCCAGGCCAACGCGCCCCTCCACTTGGGAAAGGGAGAGGGCGTTTTCTTTGTCAGGTGCTTCGGGCTCCTCGTCAATCAAGCGAAACACTCGTTCGGCGGCGGCAGCAGCGGCTTGAATTTCGCTGACAATGTTGGCCGCTTCCCGAATGGGTCCGGAAAATTTGCGGGAGTAGAGGATGAAGGAAGAGACTGCGCCCAAGGTAAGCTGCTGGGAAAGACAGAGCAGTGCTCCCAAAACGCTGCCGACAGCTAGAGAAATGTTGTTGATAAAGTTAACCATAGGCCCCAAGAGAACACTTTTGGCGTCGGCTTCATAGAAAGCGTCCATAGCTTCGGTGTTCTTCCGCTCAAACCGCCGGAGCATGGCTGCTTCGCAGCTGTAGGCAGAGACGGCTCGCCCTGCCGTTACGCTTTCTTCAATCAAACTGCCCAGTTCTCCCAGTTTTTTGGAGCGCCTGCGAAACAGAGGATGCATTCGCTTCATCTGCCAGCGGGAAAACAAGGTGGTGATGGGGACAGTGACCAGCATTACCACCGACAGAGGAGGGGAGAGAAGCAACAGCATGACAAGGGAACCCAACACCGTTATGGCACTGGTGGATATCTGAATCAAGTCGGTGGAAAGGCAGGCCCCAATGGTGTCCACGTCGTAGCAGATACAGCTGATGATATTTCCCACCGGGTGTTTATCAAAATAGGAGACGGGAAGCGTCATTAAATTTTGAAAAATATCCTGTCGCAAATTTTGAACCACCCTTTGACTCAGATGGATCAGAAGGACAGAAAGCAGGTAGGAGAGCAAGGAGGAGACTGCGTAACAAACCAGCATCCAGATACAGTTGTAAAACACGGCCGAAAAATTGACACCGCCAACCTTGGTGCCGATGGCGTCGATGGCAGCCCCCGACAGCAAAGGCACTGCCAAAGCCAAAAGATTGGAGAGTATCATCACCAAAAAAGCAACCAAAATCACTGCTCGCCGTCGGGCCAGATAACGCCACAGCCGGCCAACAACAGGCAACACCTTTGTATGGGGCAGCTTTTTCATAGGGTGGCACCTCCCATCTGAACCCGCACCATTTTGCGGTAGCTTTCACATCGGGCCATCAACTCCTGATGGGTGCCGGAATCCACCAACCGGCCTTCTTCCAGCAAAAGAATGAGGTCCGCTCCCCAAATGGCGCTAATGCGTTGGCTAACCATTATCACGGTTGTATGGGCATACTCTTCCCGGATCGCGTTTCGCAAAGCGGCATCGGTTCGGTAATCTAGGGCACTTTGCGCATCGTCCAGCACCAAAATTTCCGGGTTGGCTGCCAATGCCCGGGCGATGAGAAGGCGCTGCTTCTGCCCCCCGCTCAGATTGGCTCCCCGCATATCAAGGCAGGTATCGTAGCCGTGGGGAAGACTTTCAATAAAGTCCGCAATCTGGGCGGTGCGCGCCGCCTTTTTTACTCTCTCTTCGGGCAGATCCCGCAGAAAGGAAATGTTCTCGTAAATGGTGTCGGCCAGCAGCACATCATTTTGAAAAACCGCTCCAAAGCGCCGCCGCAACTCGCTGACGGGGATGCCTCGCAGGTCATCCCCGTCCATTCGAATACATCCGCTGTCCACATCATAAAAACGCATCAACAGACTGATGAGGGTACTTTTACCACTTCCGGTAGGCCCGGTGATTCCAAGGGTCTGTCCCTTCTGCAAAGAAAAGCGAATCCCTTGTAGATTATCAATTCTTTTATTGTAAGAAAAGGAAATGTCTTCACAAGAGAGATACGGCTGATGCTCTAAGCCATTCCGTGATCCCAGCGGCATTTCTCGGGGAATGCGCATTACCTGGCTGATTCGCCGCGCCGAAGCACTGCCTCTGGACCAGAGGATAAAGATTTTGCGGATGGAGAGAACGGCGTTGAGGATGATAGTGAAATAGGACAAAAAGGCCATAATCTTCCCCGGCTGGGTATGTCCGGCGTTGACGGCAAAGGCTCCCAGCAGAATGACCAGCATAAAACCGGTATTGAGCAGAAAGGTCATAGCCGGGGCGGTGAGGGCTAGCACCGTTCCGGCTGTGGTTTCTGCTTCCCGAAGCTGTTCGTTGATGGCATGGAAGCGGCGAACTTCCCGATCTGACTTGGATAGAGCTTTAATCACCCGAATGCCAATGGCGCTTTCCCGTACTACCCGCACCAAACGGTCCACCTTCTCGGTGACGTTGGTATACAGCGGGATGCCCTTGCGCGTAATGATCCAGATCACCAGAGAGAGCAGGGGAACTAACAGCAGCAGCACCATGGCCAGCCTGGGTTCCAGTTGGAAGGTAAAGAGCATTCCTCCCAGCATCAGCAGGGGAGAGCGAATGCCAATCCGCTGAGACCTTTCCACCAGTTGGTGCACGTGATAGGTATCGGTAGAAAGCCGGGAGATGAGGGAAGAAGCGGAAAAGCTTGTCCCGTCTGTCGGCGGGCAGATACAGGATGTGCTCAAAGAGATCATATCGCAGCTTTTTGGTGATATCCCGAGTGGTGGCGGCGGCCATCCGGTTGGCCTTTACGTTAAAGGTAAAGGCAATTACCGAGCAGAATGCCATCAGCCCTCCCGCCTTCAGAATCAAGGGAACATTCGCGGTCGGCATGAGGGTATCCACAATATAAGCCAGCAGCCATGGGATGATCAGGTCCATCAGGGTCCCTAAAAACTTGATAATCAGCCCTAGAGCAATCCGCATCCGGTAAGGTTTTATGTAAGCACCTATAGCCCCCACCAAACATCACCTCACATGCAGATAAATTAAAACGTTTGCGTTAAAACTTCTGCTCATATTATAGATTGAATCCAAGAAAAAAGCAATCAAAAAGCATGTTGCAATAAAAATAGTTGTAACATGTTAAAACTTTATACAAAATGAAATTGTATCATTGGTGATTGACAACAAAAAGCACAATGTTGTATAATGCAAATAACGAAAACGTTTGCGAAGCGTTGGGACTATATTACCCATGGGATGATTATAGCGAGGAGGCGTATGAATGAGGGGTTTTACCATTGAGCACATCTTTTTTGATGTAGGGGACACCCTGCGCATCACCACCGATATTCCCGAGCATCGGCGCAGAGCCAAGGAGCAGGCGGTAGAGCTTTTGGGTCTGACCGAAGACCCGGAAGCCTTTGCCCGAAAAATCAATGACCGGTACGAGGAGTACCGCAACCACGCCACCAAAGATTGGGTGGAGCTATCAGAGGAGGAGCTGTGGACCCGGTGGCTTGTTCCCGAGCTGGACCCCGGGTTGGTGGTCCCCCATGCTGTGGAGCTCACCTTTTTGTTCCGGCAATTTAAGGGATATCGGGTGACGGTGGACGGATGCCATGGAGGTGGTGCAGGAGCTGACCCGCAGAGGCTACAAGCTGGGGATTATATCCAATGTCATCACATCCCGGGAGCTGCCCGACTGGTTGGAGGAAGACGGCTTCACCCCTTATTTTCATCCGGTGGTGCTTTCCTCTCACACCGGTATTCGCAAGCCCGACCCTCAGATTTTTCAGATTGCTTTGGATCAAATTCCTGTGCCTGCCCGGCAGTGTGCCTACATAGGCGATAACGCCGAGCGGGATATGGGAGGGGCCTATCACTCGGGATTTGGCATGCGGATTCTGGTGGATCACAAGGGGACTTTACCCCGGGACTTTACCGAAGAAACCCGGCCTCACGCCATCATCAGCGGCTGCCGGGACCTGCTGGAGCTGTTTCCGGCCGCACCGCAGGCACAGGTTCCGCCGGAGTATTTGGCAGAAATCAACACCTAGTATATAAGTTGGGAGGAAAGGAATATGAACACGACGATTAAAGCCATCTTTTTTGACTTAGGAAACACTCTGCGGATTCTACATAAGATTCCCGAGCATCAGGAGGCGGGGAAAAGGGAGTTTGCCCGGCTGGCGGGCACCCATCTTTCTCCGGATGAGTTTCTGGAAATGATCGACGACCGCTACGAAGGCTACCGCAAGTGGTGTTTTCGCACCCAGCGGGAGGCAACGGAGGCCGAGCTGTTTACCAAGTGGCTGCTTCCGGAATACGACCGGGATCATGTGTTAAAACATGCGGTGGCCATGGCCTTTCAGTACCGGCAATGCTCCGGCAAGCGGCTTTTGGTTCCCAATGGGAAAAAGGTAATCGATACCCTTCACAGGCGGGGGTATCGTTTGGGGATAATCTCCAATCTTATCACCTCCGAAGAGGTTCCCGACTGGCTGGAAGAATCGGGGCTGGGTCAGTATTTCGATCCGGTGCTCCTTTCCTGCGTCTGCGGCCTGCGCAAGCCGGGGGTGGAAATTTATCATTTGGCTGCTCAGCAGGCTGGACTTCCGGAGGAGGAAATCGCCTTTGTGGGGGACAACATCAACCGGGATATTGTAGGTTCCAGGGCGGCAGGGTACGGGGTAAACGTGTTGTTTACCAACCCCCAAACACTTTCCAAAAACCCGATTACCGAGCAAAACCGACCGGATGCGGTAATCTTCCGGTTTATTCAGTTGCTGGAGCTTTTTCCCGGGAGCACCGGACGTCAATACGGAGAGTTTGCAGTCGTACGAAAACAAATAGGGAAAGGAGAATGTCTGATGGCTGCTTTGGGACACGGGGGAAGCAATCTGGCCGAAGCGGTCCGCGCTTCTTACCGGGAGGGGCAGGTGGACTACTCCATGGAGCCTCTGGTTCTGGAGGATGAGGCCGGAACACCGGTGGGAACCATAAAGTCGGGGGATGCCGTCATCTTCTGCTGCCGCAGAGGGCGAGCGGGAAATTGAGCTGACCGACGCCTTTACCGCCTCTGGAGTTTTCCCATCTTCCCACGGGAAAGGCTCAAGGGTCTGGACTTTGTCATCCTCACCATGTACCATGAAAAGTACAAGGATATGCCCATTGCCTTTGCGCCCGCCGCGAGTGGAACAAGCCTTTGGCCCAATGCATCAGCGAGGCGGGGATGAAGCAGCTGCATCTGGCGGAATCGGAAAAATACGCCCACGTTACGTATTTTTTAACGGGGGACAGCAGTCCGGACGCTGCCGGGAGAGGATGACCTGTGCGGATGCCGTCGCCCAAAGGGCGTTCCCTTTGATTCGTGTGCCCGAGCTGAGCCTGCCTGCCGTGGCGGTAGAGGTGAAGGAGGGGATCTCCAAGGGGTACGACTTTGATTGTGGCCAACTTTGCCAACGGGGATGTCATCGGCCACACCTCCAACTCCCAGGCCAAGGTGGCTTGCGCCGCCTGCGTGGACCAGCACCTGGAGTGAGGTGGCTGGAGCTTGCCGTGGAGAAGAATGGGCTATGTGGTGATGATCACCGCCGACCACGGCAATCTGGAGGTCGCTTATGGCAAAGAGGGGAAGCCCCATGTGGCCCACACCGCCAATCCCGTTCCATTTTTTCTCATCGACCCTCAAAAAGCTGCCCCGCTCCCATCTGCCCCAGGCACGGGCAGCCTGCAGGATGTTGCCCCCACCGTTTTGCAGGTGCTGAGCCTCAGGCAGCCCTCGCTCTCATGGGCGGGGAAAGCCTTGTGCCGGGGCATGACGTTTGGAGAGGGCCGAAAGGTCCTGCTGATCATCCTGGACGGCTGGGGAATCGGCCAAGGAGGATGACTCCAACCCCATCTTTGTGCAGCGGATACCCCCTTCTGGGATGCCCTCTGCGGCCAGCTTATCCCATGGCCCGGCTGCAGGCCTGCGGGGCGTGCGGTGGGCCTGCAGGCAGGCAAGGCGGGCAACTCGGAGGCAGGGCACATGAACATCGGGGCGGGGCGGATGGTGATGCAGGACGACGTGCGCTTGGATGCCGCCATGAAGGACGGCTCCTTCCGGAAGAATCCGGTGCTTCGACAGGACCATCCAAAACGCTGCATGGAGCGGGGAGGGGCCCTTCATCTGCTGGCCCTGTTGAGCAAAAAGAGCTCCCACGGTTCGGTGGATTATCCGCTTGGCCCTGCTGCGTCATGGCAAAGGAAGCGGGGCTGTCGGAGGTGTACGTACATATGATTTTGGATGGCCGCAGCACCGAGCCGGGCAGCGCTCCTGCCCTGCTGGAGGAGCTGGACGCTGGGTTGGCGGAAATCGGGATGGGAACCATTGTGGACGGTGTGGGCCGGGGCATTGCTCTGGACCGGGATGGCAACTATCACATAAGATTCAACAGGCCTACGAGTGTATGGTGTTGGGCAAGGGGCGGCGATACCGCTAAGCATCCCTTCCGAGCCTCTATTTTCTGTTATCTCTTATACTGATGTTCTTTGTCACAGCTTGAGTCAAAGGACTTGGGCGCAAAGGGTTTTAACGGTACCTTGTTTTGCGTGCTCTGATTTAAAAAGCTGGTTTAGCTTTGGCTGGTTCTGTCGTCCCATTGGCTCAAAGGGGGAATGGGCTGTTGTACTGGCGAATGATCTCTGGAATTTCCCCGAGGCTTTGGATGGTGTAGTCGGGAAGATACCCGCTGTCCATCATCTGCTGCTCCCGCTTTAGCACTTCGGGCTTGGCTTCTGGATGAAGCAGGCGAATCATCATCTTCCAACCGGCATTTCGCACCCCTTTGACATCCCGGGTGATGGTGTCTCCCACATATGCCAAAGCGTGAGGCTCCAGATTAAGGGATTGCTGGCAGAGCTGAAAGATTTCCACTCCCGGTTTGCGCAACCCACAAACACTGGAAAGAATAATACTTTCGAAATACCCGTAAACACCGTATTTTTCCAGCTGAGTAAACACATAGGTGCGCGAAAGGGTATTGGAAATGATGGCAAGGCGCATCCCCTGCCCTCTTAAATCTGCCAAACACTGTTTTAGTCCCGGTCGGGGCCTGTCCGTGCCCCGATCCCGACTCCAGCGCAGACACAGCTCGTCGGCAATGGGGAAAATTTGGCGGGGCGTGGCACCGTATTCCTTCAGGTAAAAATCGGTCCAGGCCTGCAGCGGCGGCGTTTCCCGCAGCGTCTGTTCGTTGTATGCCCTGCGAGCATGGTCGGCCTGCATGAGCTTTTGCTCAAACACCTCAGGAGAATCGGGAATCTCAACGCCGTGATCTATTAAATACGCTTTTATCTCCCGGGCAAACGCCAAGCGTTTTTCCTGGGAATGCTCTACCGTGTGAATAACCCCGCCCATGTCGAAGACAACTGCCTGAATCACATCTTCCTCCCCCTTATACGGAAACGTTTGCGTAATTTTATATTAGTTTAAAGGATTTTCTCAGATTTGTCAATTTATCTCATACAAAGTCAAGGCTGCTGTAATTTTCATTGGAACCCCTTATACCGCAGAGCAAACCATCACTTTGACATAACAGCAAGGGAGGATCTTTCATGAACAACACAATCAACACCATTTTTTTTGATGTTGGAGCCACTTTGCGGGTGGTGGTAGAGGATCCGGATTTTTCGGATCAGGCAGAACGCAAGATGATGGAGTTGGTAGGTGCCACCTGCTCACGCCAGGAGTTTTTTGAAACGTTGGAGCAGAACTGGAATGCCTACCGCAAAAACGCCAAAACCACCTTACTGGATGTTTCGGAAATGGAGCTGTGGACCCAATGGTTGCTCCCTTGCTATCCCCATCAAACAATTGCCAAGCACAGCGCCTTGCTGACCAAGCTGTGGCGAGATCGGGACGGGCGCAGGGTACCCCGCCCCGGGGTTCGGGACACCATCCTTGAGCTTTTCCGCAGGGGGTATCGATTGGGAATTATTGCAAACACCATTACCGAATACGAAATTCCCAACTGGATGATAGAGGATGGCATCTCCCCGTATATTACTACCACCATTCTTTCGGCTAAGGTGAGGTTTCGCAAACCTGACCCCAATATTTATTGGTTGGCGGCTCGGGCCATTGGCTCCCGCCCTGCAGAGTGCGCATACATCGGTGACAACCCCAAACGGGATGTGGAGGGAACGTTTGCTGCAGGGTACGGCCTTATGGTGCGAATTCAGGACTTGGATCAGCCCTCCCAAGAAGATCCCAGCCAAACCCATAAACCTCACCATATTATTCATCAAATCCCTCAGCTGCTTGAGATTTTTCCACCTCTTAAATAGCAAAATGGCAACCAGTGTTCAAAAGGATACGGATGCTCCCAGCTGCCTATATCCTTCTCCCTCTTATCCTGCGGGGCGAACCGCTGCCATTCTCCCTGCTTATACTCCCAACACTTGGAACGGATGCTCGATCTATTTTCCTTACCATTTGCCCAAGGTAAGCGGCCGCAACAGGCAAACATCTAAATTGGAATGAAAAAGGCGGCCCTGTTAGGACCGCCCTGTATGGTGGTATGATGCCAATTTCAAAGACGAAAAGGGGGGAAGGCTATTCCACCGACCAGCTTTCCAGATACTGTTGTTGGGCAGGGGTCAGGGTGTCGATATCGCAACCTTCAAATTGCAGTTTGCGCAGAGCTACATCCTCGTCAATTTCCCGCGGGACCTGATTGATGGTTTGGGAGACTCCCCGTTCTACCAGCCAGCGGGCGGAAAGAGCCTGAATGGAAAAGCTCATATCCATGATTTCGGCGGGATGGCCGTCGCCGGAAGCCAGATTGACCAGCCGTCCCTGGGCCAGAACCGAAAGCCAGCGCCCATTGGAAAGGCGGTATCCCATGATGTTGTGCCTTTGCTCTTTTACTTCCACCGCCATTTCCCGCAGTCCCGCCACATCCACTTCCACATCAAAGTGTCCCGCATTGCAGAGAATGGCGCCGTCCTTCATCTGTTCAAAATGAGCCTTGGTGATAACGTCCCGGCAACCGGTAACAGTGACAAAGAAATCACCGTGCTTTGCCGCCTGCAACATGGGCATCACTTCAAAGCCGTCCATAATGGCCTCTATGGCCTTGATGGGGTCGATCTCGGTGACAATAACCTTGGCTCCCAGCCCCTTGGCCCGCATGGCAACGCCTTTGCCGCACCAGCCATAGCCGCAAACCACCACGGTTTTGCCCGCTACAATCAGGTTGGTGGTGCGGTTGATGCCGTCCCACACCGATTGGCCGGTGCCGTACCGGTTGTCAAAGAGGAACTTGCACTGGGCATCGTTGACCAAGATCATGGGAAATTTCAGCGCTCCGTCCCGATCCATGGAGCGAAGGCGCTGCACCCCGGTGGTGGTTTCTTCGCAGCCACCAATGACGTTTTCACAAAGATGGGGGAATTCGCTGTGAAGCATCTCCACCAAATCTCCGCCATCATCGATGACAATGTGAGGACCGCAGCTCACCGTTTGGCGGATGTGCTGTCGGTACTCCTCGGGGGTGGCGCCATGCCAAGCGGATACCGTCAGCCCGTCCTCCACCAGAGCAGCAGCTACGTCATCCTGCGTGGAGAGAGGGTTGGAGCCGGTGACATACATCTCCGCCCCGCCTGCTGCCAGCACCTTGCAAAGGTAGGCGGTTTTGGCCTCCAGATGAATGGAAAGGGCAATCCTCTTGCCTAAAAAGGGTTGATCCCGCTCAAACTCTTCCCGAATGCTGCGCAGCACCGGCATATGCTGTTCCACCCATGCAATCTTTTTGTGACCCTCGGGGGCCAGTGCAATATCTCGAATATTACTCATAGAGTTGCCTCCTGATTGGCAGAAAATAAAATACTACTTTAGATATTTTTTGCGAATCCTCTTCATTTCTGCCCGTATTTTTTCTTCATCCAAGGTTTTGTATTCGCCTCGCTCCATCAGCACTTTGCCGCCTACCAGTACCGTCTCCACCTCTGCACCATTGGCGGAATATATCAGGGAGGCGGGAATATCGTTCACCGGCTGAAGCCAAGGCTTTGTCAAATCCAATAAAATCAGATCGGCCTGCTTGCCCACTTCAAGGGAGCCGGTGAGTTGCTCCAGCCCCAAAGCTTTGGCTGCGTTTCGGGTTCCCATCTGCAGCGCCTCACCGGCGGAGATGCACTGGGCCTTTTTCTCTGCACCCTTGTGGATCAGCGCCAGAATAGAGAGCTCCCGGAACATATTAAGCACGTTGTTGCTGGAGGCGCCATCGGTACCCACACAGAGATTGACCCCCTTTTCCATCAGGGCGGGGATGGGGGCAAAGCCGTTGCCCAGTTTCATGTTGCTCACCGGGTTGGTGGCCACCGAAACACCCCGCTCTGCCAGAATATCCATATCCTCCTCGGTGAGGTGGACACAGTGAGCCGCCACGGTGGGAGCCTGAAATACGTTGAGGGAATCCAGATATTGGACTGGGGAGCAGCCGTGCTCCTTCAGGCAGCTTTCGAACTCGTTTTGGGATTCCGCCACATGGATGTGAAGTCCCAAACCCTTTTCCCGAGCCAGTTCCCCCAGGTATTCCAGCAGAGGGCCGCCGCAGGAGTAGATGGCGTGGGGGGCCAGCATAAAGCGGATGTTATCGTTACCTTGGGCGGCTTCCATTTCCTCAAAGGCTTGATTGAGCCGCAGAGTGGCAGCAGAATCCTGGGGGGATTTGCCCACCAACCCCCGGGAGATCACCGCCCGCAGCCCCGATTCCTGCACCGCCCGGACGCCTTGTCCCGCAAACATATGCATATCCAAAAAGCAGGTGGTTCCGGTGCCGATCATTTCCAGGCAGGAGAGCAGGTTGCACCAATAGGCATCTTCCGGTTCCAAGGCGTCCTCCGCCGGCATAATCTTTCCAAACAGCCAGTCTTCAAAGCTCAAATCGTCGGCGTAGTTGCGAAACACCGACATATAGGCATGGGTATGACTGTTAATCAGCCCCGGCATGATCAGCTTGTCCCGGGCGTCCATAACCTTTTGGGCCACAAAGCCGGCAGGGGCCTGTCCGACTCCTACAATCCGGCCATTTTCAATAAACAAATCATGGATGGGGGCGATCCAGGTAGAAGCTTGCTGTTGCAGCACCCTGCCCGATTGAATGTGTATCTTCAACTGCTCATCTCCTCGCCTTGTTGCGGTGAAAACCAAAGGCGCCATCGCGTTTTTATAGGTATTCTTTTAGTATATCAGTTGAGGCCAAATATGCAAGAGTACCTATGAGCTTAGAATAAGAAAAAGAGAGCGATTGCTCCGCCCTCTTTCCCACCGGCAATTATATTCTTTGCGTTGCTATTTCTAGCAATGGCACGACAGCTCCGCATTTTTGGATCGGATGATTTCTACCACCTCCGGCAGCTCTTGGATGAAGTGATGAGGTTGGTAGCCGCAGTTCTCCAGAGCCTGTTCTCTCTGGATGACATGGGGCCTTGGGTTGGGGGCTGCAATGCGGATCATCAGCTCCCACCCGGCATCGAGAGCGCCGATGACATCCCGGGAGATGGTATCGCCCACATAGGCCATTTCACTTTTTTCCAGTGCCATGGTGGTTCGGCACAGCTCAAAAATTGCCGGATCGGGCTTGCGCAACCCGCAAACACTGGAAAGGAGCACGTACTCAAAGTAGCCGGCCACGCCAAACTCTGCCAGCTTGGACATCATGTAGGTGCGGGAAAGGGTGTTGGAAATCACCCCCAGACGCATGCCTTGTTTGCGCAGACCACTGACGCATTCCAGAAGCCCATGGCGGGGACTGGCTTCAAAGCACTCGTTGTTAAAACGAAAGCAAAACTCCTCCGCTATGGGAAACAAATCCTGGGGGGAGGGATGATAGTCCCGCAGGTAATAATGGCACAATGCCTCCAGGGGAGGAATTTCTCGCAGCTCTTGTTCGGTGGCACGACGGCGCTGCTCATCGGCCTTTTCCAGGTGGCAGGCAAACTCCGAGGGAGATTCTTTGATGTGGATGCCGTAGTCCTTCAGCCACGCAATGGTGTTGGCAGCGTGCAGTACAGCCCGCTCAGGGCAGTACCGGTGGTTGAGAATAACCCCGCCCATATCAAACACAACAGCTTTAATCACGTTCCATTTCCTTTCTCCAAGTCATATCAAGACCGTCGACAAAGTTTTGGTGTCCACACTGTAACAATAAAAGACATTGCGCAAACGTTTACGAATATTATAAAACAAAAAGGAAAAGTTGTCAAATATGGTAAGGATTCTAACCCACAGCTTTGTCCAATTCCAATTTGACAAAGAAAATTAAAATGTTATATAATTAAGAAAGACTGCGAAAACGTTTGCAACTTGGTTTATTTCCATGGGATGGTCAGGCAGTTTATCATAGGAAGGGCTGACAAAATGAGCAGGTTCTATCAATTTGATGTACATATGCATACGGCGGAAACCAGCAAATGCGGAAGAATCCCCGCTGCCGATCTGGTAGACCGGTATAAGGCAGCAGGGTACGACGGGATTTTCATCACCGACCACCTTCATGAAGAATACATCTCCCTGCTTTACTGTTATGATGACTGGAATACCTGTGTTGACCGCTTTCTGGACGGTTATCATCGGGCCAAAAAGCGAGGGGAGGAAGTGGGGCTGACGGTGCTGCTGGGCGTCGAGCTGCGCTTTGCAGAAAACAACAACGACTATTTGGTTTATGGAATCGATGAAGAATGGCTGCGCTCCAACCCTTACCCTTTCCGCATGGGGCCGGTGGAATTTTTCCGCCGTTTTCAAGAGGAGTTGCTGATCATACACGCCCACCCTTTCCGGGATAACAATCAATTTATCCGGCTGGATTGCATACATGGGCTGGAGGTGGTCAACACCCATCCCGACCACCAAAACTACAATGAGGTGTCTCTGGAAGCGTTTCGCAACCATCCCCATCTCTATCCTCTCTGCGGCTCCGACACCCACCGCAAAGGTCAGGAATGTGCTGCCTGGGTACAGCTGGAGCATCCGGTGCGGAATGTGCAGGATTACATCCAGGCGGTGCGCCAAGGTGCCTACACCTTGGGCTGTAAAGAGGAAAAAGATCAAGCTATTTTAAATGAGATGATCAAACTGCAGAGAAAAGAGAGGACAGTCTCTCCCTGACTGATGGCATAAACAACAGATAGCCCTTAAAAAAGAACCTTGAGCAATGCTCAAGGTTCTTTGCTGTGTGTATCAGTCCAAAGCCTTTGCCTGTTCCAGCACCTTGCGCAGGTACTGTCCGGTGTAGGATTCTGGGCACTTGGCTACTTCTTCCGGCGTTCCCTGGGCCACAATTTGGCCGCCGCCGGTACCGCCATCCGGGCCTAAATCGATGATATAGTCGGCGGTTTTAATAACATCCAAATTGTGCTCGATGAGAATGACGGTGTTGCCTGCATCTACCAGGCGCTGCAACACATTAATAAGCATATGGACATCGGCACTGTGAAGCCGGTGGTGGGCTCGTCCAGAATATACACCGTTTTGCCGGTAGGCCGCTTGGAAAGCTCGGTGGCCAGCTTGACCCGCTGGCCTCGCCTCCCGAA
>JBMNHF010000006.1:0-40820 GCA_050950205.1 Oscillospiraceae bacterium | reverse complement strand
GTCCAGTTTATTGCTTGACTCTTTCACCCTACATCAGGGGAGCTTTTTATTCATGTCCACTAATCTTGGGGCGGTTCACTAAGTCGGGGGGATTTTTTTAAACCAAAGCTTATTATGTTGCCCTTTCCACTTTTCCAAATTAAATTTTTAGGCAAGAGTATTGACAAGCAGCGATAAAATCCTTTATAATATATAACGTTGTTCTGCGGGTGTAGTTCAATGGTAGAATTCCAGCCTTCCAAGCTGGCTACGTGGGTTCGATTCCCATCACCCGCTCCATTTAGAAACCGCGCTGTGAAGCTTTTGTGGCTCAACAGCGCGGTTTTGTTATTCAATAAGACCTCTGATCTTCTCCCACAGAGTGGAGCTGACACCCTACCAACCGATGCCAACGGGGAATAAACAAAGGGTGCGGCTAAACGCACGAAGCGGACAGAATTTGATTGACAGCGAGCTTGATTAGTTCTGCAAAAGGCATCTCCTGAACGCCCACAACACAGGTGTTGCAACGGCTCATGGGAAGCAAAATCTTTCTTGCCTTGCTCTGTCCAACTGCAACAGCCATTTGGGGTGAAATTTCTCCGTGCAACGAATCCGCTACCACAATTCCAATGGGACCGATAATGTAGTCAGCGTCTCTGGCGTTTACAACAACGGCATTTTCCCCGGTTGCTGCCGCATCGGCTTTTCCGTTCATCATGGTTCCGGTTGCCGCACTATTGGTGCCCACCGCTATAATCTCAGCCGGTACTTTCGCCGCTCTTAATCCCTCGATGATGGCAAGTCCCAAACGTCCGCCCTGCCCGTCAATTACCATTATCTTCAACCAAAGCCCTCCCTAACATCGATGTAACTTATTTTACCTGAACCCAAGGAAAAAAACAATTGATAAAATTGAGTTTGGTTGCATAGGATTGAGTGACAGGGGAGTTGAAATTGACAAATTCTATGCAGCCCGATATAATAACAAAGGCATGACATGAAGTTTTGCCATACCACAGAAGTGGGTTTTACCTCTTATTTTGATGCATTCGCCGAAAGAATCGGTGGATTACGCCAGAAGGCGCAACTTTTGTTGCGCCTTTTTTATTTTGTAGCCATGCCTTTGGGAGGATTTGAAATGAACAAAGCATATTGGGAAAAAGCAAGAGCTTTTCACGGACACGAATGCCCCGGCCTTGCCATCGGTGTAAAGGCCTGCGAGGCGGTGGTAGAAAAAATGGGTGTCAGCTCTTCCTTTGACGAAGAGTTAATCTGCATCACCGAAAACGATGCCTGTGGCGTAGACGCCATTCAGGCGCTGATGAGCTGCACCATAGGCAAAGGCAACTTAATTTACAAAGGAACCGGCAAGCAGGCCTTTACCTTTATTAGGAGAGACACCGGAAAAGCCATGCGCTTTTATCTCAAGGCCAAAAACAACGGCATGGAGCGTCCCCAATATCAGGAGTACTTGCTCAATGCTGCGGTGGATGAGGTTTTCGATTGCAAAGAGGTGGATGTTCCAATTCCAGAGCGGGCCAGAATTTTTTCCTCGGTGACCTGTGAGGAATGTGGTGAGTCCGCTCCGGAACATAAAATCCGGTTGCAGCAGGGCAAACCGGTCTGTCTCGACTGCTTCCACCAATACAGCCGAGGCTGGTAAAATTTTGGTCGATCAATTCTAACTCAGAAAAGGAAGATAACCTTGAAACGTACTTTGGCAATTGCATTGATATGGATATTGGTCTTGGCAGGATGTGCTCCCAGTAGCACTGCCCTCCCCTCTGCCGAAATGGAGAAAGAGCATAGCCCAACAGCAATAGAATCCTCCACACCGCCCCAGGATAACGGCTTGCGCATCATCACTGACGCAACCGGCAGGCAGGTGGAAATCCCCCAGGTGGTCCAGTCCATTGTCTGCGTCAACGTGGGAACCCTGCGCTTTACCACCTATATGCAGGCCACCGATTTGGTGATTGGCGTGGAGCAAAATGAAATCGAACCCCGCATTACCAAGCCTTTTAGCTACATTAACAACCCTCTCTTTTCCACCCTGCCGGTGATGGGGGACAACGGAACCACTTATGATGAAGAGATTATCAAGCTCAACCCCGATGTGGTCATGGCTGCGGTGGACAAAGACACCGCCGACAATCTGCAGAACAAACTGGGGATTCCGGTGGTCACCATCCCCTTGATTGACAATATGTTTGACTCCAAATGCTACCAGACCCTTGCCCTGATGGGAGAAGTGTACGGCAGACAGGAGCGGGCCAATGAGCTGATTGCCTACATCAAAGGGCTGGAGGAGGATCTCACCCGCCGCACTAAAGACATTCCGGAAGAGGAAAAGCCCACCGTTTATGCTGGCGGCATCTCCTTTAAGGGTGCCCATGGCTTTGATGGAACCGAAGCCAACTACTCCCCCTTTGTTGCCATTGGAGCCAAAAACCTGGCGGATCTCACCGGACAGACCGGCGCCTTCAACATCGATCTCGAGCAGGTGCTGCAATGGGATCCGGACATTATCTTCCTCGACTTTAACGGCATGGCCCTTATCAATGAAGATTATGCGGCAAACCCCGACTACTACAACTCCCTGACGGCGATCAAGGAGGGAAGGCTGTATTCCCAGATATCCTTCCGCACCAATGCAGTCAATGCGGAGCTGGCTCTAGCCGATGCCTATTATGCGGGAAAGGTCATCTTCCCCCAGCAGTTTGCAGACGTGGACCCTGCGGCAAAGGCAGACGAAATTTTTGAGATGATGCTGGGTACCAAATTTTACGATACCCTCAAAGAACATGGCTACGAATTTAAAGAAATGAAGCTGGGTGAATAGGGTGACAGCAGAGCACAAAGACATAAGCTTGCAAGCATATCTGCGATACAAAAAGCGAAACCTTTTGGTGTTATGCCTGCTGCTGGGTTGCGTGGTTTTCATTGCACTCCTCTCCCTCCGCTCCGGATCCTACGAAACTTCCCTTTTGGAAATTGCAAAGGCTGTGGCAGGAAAAGCAAAAGATAGCAAGGTCAACACGGTGGTGCAAAACATTCGCCTTCCCCGGGTTTTGACTGCTATTGTGGGGGGATTGGGTCTTGGTATCTCCGGATGCGTGCTACAGGCTATTCTTCGCAATCCTCTCGCTTCCGCCTCCACACTGGGAATTTCTCAGGGAGCTTCCTTTGGAGCAGCCTTCGCCATCATTGTGTTGGGTGCAGGCGCCCAAGGAAGCACCATAGCGTCCATGCAGTTTTCCAACCCCTTACTGATCAGCTTTTGTGCCTTTGCCTGCAGTATGGGCGTGTCGGTGATTATTCTGGCCTTATCCCGATTCAAAAAGATAACGCCGGAAGCCATGGTTTTGGCGGGCGTAGCTCTGAGCGCCATGTTTCAAGGTGCCACCACCCTATTGCAATTTTTTGCCAATGAGGTGCAGCTGGCCTCGGTGGTTTTTTGGACCTTTGGCGATTTGGGTCGCACCGGCTGGAAAGAAATAGGGGTGATGGCGGTGGTGGTGTTTTTGGCCACCGGCTATTTTATCCTGAACCGATGGAACTACAATGCCTTGGAAAGCGGTGAGCAAACAGCTATCAGTTTGGGGGTCAACGTCAATAAGGTGCGAATTGTCAATATGGTGATCTGCTCCCTTACCGCCGCTGTCATTGTCTCCTATTTGGGCATTATCAACTTCATCGGTCTGGTGGCGCCCCACATGGTTCGGAAAGTGGTGGGCAACAACCACACATACCTCCTTCCCTGCTCTGCCCTCATGGGATCGATTTTGCTGCTACTGGGGGATCTTGCCGCCCGGACTGTCATTGCACCGGTGATTTTGCCCATTGGAGCCATTACCTCCTTCTTAGGTGCTCCCCTATTCCTCTATCTTCTATTTAAAGGCGGTAAGAAATCATGATGCTGGTGAAAGACTTGGAGTTTGGGTACAGCAGCTCCAACCCCATTTTGCAGAGCATTGCATTTAAGGCCCATGCCGGTGAATGCTTGGCCATTCTGGGCAACAATGGGGCCGGCAAAAGCACCCTGCTCAAGTGCATCAACCGCATTTTATCCCCTCAAAAAGGCGCAGTCTATGTGGGTCATGAAGATATATTAAAAATGCCGCTCAATCAAGTCGCTCAAAACATTGCCTTTGTGGCCCAGGGAACCCAAAACAGCCGCCTGACGGTGTACGATATGGTGATGCTGGGCCGAAAACCTTACATCAAATGGGGAGTACGCCAAGAGGACGAAGCGGTGGTGGCCAACGTCCTTCAAAAAATGGGGATGGAGGACATGGCGGTTCGTTATGTAGACGAATTAAGTGGCGGGGAGCAGCAAAAAGTTATGCTGGCCAGAGCATTGGCTCAGCAACCCAGAATTCTTCTGTTGGATGAGCCCACCAGCAACTTGGATCTGCGCAATCAATACGAGGTATTAGAGCTGGTAACCCAGATAAGCCGGGAGCACCACATTGCCGTTATCCTTGTCATTCACGACCTGAATTTGGCCCTGCGTTATTGCGACAAGTTTCTGCTGCTGAAAGACAATCAAATCTACGATTACGGCGGGGCGGAAATCATAACGGCTGAAAGCATCCGGGAAGTGTATCAAATACCGGTCAACATCCATACCATTGATGGTGCAAAGGTAGTCATCCCCCAAATTTAGTTCTCTGGGATGCGAAATTAGAGCTTACTCAAATTATGGATAGGGAATGATTTTTATGGCTGTTTTCGAAGATTTTTTAAAGCTGGATATTCGGGTAGGCGAAATTGTAAAAGCAGAGCCTTTTGAGAAAGCGCACAAACCCGCTTACAAGTTGTGGATGGATTTTGGCGAAGAGCTGGGAGTGAAAAAATCCAGCGCACAAATCACCCAATGCTACACCTTGCAGGACTTGCCGGGCAAACAGGTTCTGGCTGTAGTCAACTTTCCACCCCGGCAGGTGGCTGATTTTCTATCCGAGGTGCTGGTGCTGGGCACCTATTCAGACCAAGGTGTGGTGCTGATTGCCCCGGATATGCCAGTAAAAAAGGGGGACAAACTGGGCTGATGCAACTTTTCAAGAAATAAATCTTCGCAAGTTGTTCACATATTTCTTGCATTCAACTCCCCCTACTATTTAAACAATCTCGATTAATAAAGAAAAATTAGCTGACAAGGGAAAAGACTTGTCAGCTAATTTTGCAGTTTGGGTACTTATATCCAGCATAATTGTCGTAGGATATATTATTTAACCCTACTACTCCTTAATGAGAGCCCGCAGTTCGGCGGGGCGAAAGCGGTACTTCTTATTGCAGAAATGGCAGTCCACTTCTGTCACCGGCTTTTCGGCTGCCATAGCCTCCAGTTCTTCTCGTCCCAACGTAATAAGGGCCCGCTCTACCCGCTCCCGGGTGCAGTTGCAGCGGTATTCCACTTTAGTGGAGTCCAATATTTCCGGCTCCATCCCTGCCAGAACCCGCTGGGCAATATCCTGAGCCGTCAAGCCATCCCGCAGCATGGCCGTAATGGCCGGAAGTCCCATCACATTGGATTCCAGAGCATCGATGACGTCATCCCCTGCGCCGGGCAACAGTTGGGCAATAAATCCCCCCGCTGCCATCACCTTGAGATCCGGTGCCACCAAAACACCCAGAGCGCACACCGTGGGAATCTGCTCGCTCACCGCATAGTAATGGGTGATGTCCTCGGCAATTTCTCCCGATACAATGGGGATTTGTCCAATATACGGCTCCCCGTATCCAAAATCCTTCATCACAAAAAGATTGCCGTTTTTTCCAACGGCTCCCGCCACATCCAGTTTGCCCTTGTCATTCAGTGGAATTTCCACCACCGGATTTTGGACATACCCCCGCACGTTGCCGTGACTGTCCGAAACGGCAATGATAGAGCCTGCCGGGCCATCTCCCTGCAATCGTAGAGTGAGGGAGGCTTTTTCCTCCTTCAGCATGGCTCCCATGAGGGAACTGGCAGTCAAAAGCCGTCCCAGAGCAGCCGTAACGGTGGCGGAAGTGCGGTGAATCGACTCTGCTCGGTTACAGATATCGGTAGAGTCGATGGCGTGACAAAAAGCTCCGCCGTCTTTGGTAATGGCTGTTACAATTACTCCCATATACATTCTTCTCCCAAATAGTCTCCTGCTTATGCAGAAGGCTCTCATACATTGCAAATATCACATAGGCTTGCGGGCAACGTAAATCACCCGCTCATCGGTTTCGGTAGGCGGATTGGGGGAACCCTTGTCAACGCCGACTTGATTTGACCCAAAAACGCCGGGGAGAAATGACCCAAAACGCCGATTTCTCTACCGCCGATCAGTCTACCGCCGGGATGTCCGCCGGTGGTGTCAGCATGACGCCGGATTTTCTGCGATCTTTGAGCCTGTAGGTATCGCCCCGGATGTTCATCACATGGGCGTGATGCAGCAATCTATCGAGCATGGCGGTGGCAATAACGCTGTCGCTCATAAGCTCGCCCCAGTCTCTGAAATACTTATTGCTGGTCAGAATAATGCTCCCATGCTCATATCTCTCGCACACGAGTCTGAAGAGCAGCTGCGCCTCTGTGCGGTCAAGCTGTAGGTAGCCGACCTCGTCAATGATGAGGATATCGGGTCTGAGATACACCCGCCAACGGCGTTCCAGACGGTTCTGCTCCTGCGCCTTTTTCAGGTCTGCGATCAGCTGCGAAAGATTGGTGTAGTAGACGGCCAGGCCGGACTTCAGAGCTTGCATGGCAAGGCCCACAGCCAAATGCGTTTTCCCGACACCGGGCGGCCCCAGCAAGATCACATTCTCCGCCCTGGCGGCAAAGGCCAGCGTCGCCAGCTCGTCAATCTGCCGTTTGTCGATGCTGGGCTGAAAGTCGAAGTCAAACTCGCCAAGTGTCTTTCTATGCGGGAGCCGGGAAAGCTTGATCCGCATCTCCTCACCTCTACGCTTACGCTCCGTATCCTCCAAAGTGAGAAGCTCCAGGAGAAAGGCCAGATAGGTGTTCTCCGCTTTCAAGGAGCGCTCCAGCTGCGCATCCAGAAGCCCGGCCGCCGTTTTGAGGCCCATATTCTCCAGTAAATCTCTGGCATGCTCTAATTCAACCATTGGACGCCACCTGGAACAGCCGGTCATATTCACCCAAATCCCGAGCCTCGACCTGTGGTGGATGCTGCTTGGCGAAGCTGTTCGGCAGTGGTATTCCACCCTTTTCGCTGAGACCGGCGTATTGTCCGGTGAGCCATACAATTTTACCGCCGGAGTATTTGGCCTCATGCCTTGCTATGAGTGTGTTGTCGAGGTGAATCTCGACATACCCGGCGCACAGCCGAACCTGAACCTGCCTGCCGCTATACTGCCAGGGCACACCATAGTGTATGCCATCAAAGCTCACTAAGCCGTCTCGGGTCACGCTTCTGGTCTCCCAGCGGTACTTGTCCATAACCTCCTGTGGCGGGAGCGAAAGCAGCCCTTCCTTTGAGAGCTCTATAGCCGGAATTCTTCCGGTCGTTCCATGAACCTTCCCGTCATGCTTACGGCACCACTGCAGTGCCTGACGGTTCAGGTCGTTTAAGTCCTCGAATCTGCGTCCGGGCAGGAAGTTGTCCTTTACATAGCCGACGAGCCGTTCCACCTTGCCCTTCGTCTGCGGGCGGCGGGGAGCGCACACCTTTGGTATGAAGCCCATATCCACGGAGAAATCCTCGAACGCCGTGTTCCAGATGGGCTTGCCGCCATCTCTGCCGATAATCACTGTCTTCATGTTATCCGTCAGCACCTTTTCTGGCACGCCGCCGAAGTATGCAAAGGCGTTTACCATGCAGCGCTCAAGGCTGGAGAGGTCACAGCGGCTTGTGAATTCTATGTATTTGGCTCGGGAATGCCCCAGCACCATCACAAATACCGGAACCTTGTGCACTGTGCCGCCGGTGTCCGTGTAGTGGCAGATGCCCCAATCCATCTGCGCCTGCTTCCCGGGAGCTGTTTCATACCGCCGCACGGCCGGCAGCTTCTTTGGCGGACGAAACGGATGCACATAATCCTTGAGGATGCTGATGCCACCGTCATATCCGGCCTCACGCAGCCGATCGAGCAGTACCACGCAGTTGTAGATCCCATCGGCCATCAGCTCATGCAGCAGCGGCTTGTACGCATCCAGCTTCGATGGACGGTCAATTTTCTCCGGCGGTGAAACACCAGGCTGCATGTATTTTCGGGCTGTGTTTTTAGAGATGCCCAATTCTTTGCCGATGGCGTATGCACTCTTACCCGCCCCAGCCGACTCTTTTATCTTCATAATTATCCCACTCCTTAGCATATCGGGCACCTCCAAGACGCTTTGTCTTGAGGGTAACCTCTCTATTCTCGTGGGTCAATTCTCGTCGGCGATTTAAGGTCATTTTACTCCGGCGGTGACAACCCTCCCCCATCACCGCCAAATATTCCAGCTCGGTTTTACCAAGAATCTCTAAAACCTGCTGGTGAGAAAACAGTTGCTCGGTAAAAAACTCGCTGTATCGGGTGTAGGAACCGTCCGCTTCCGCAGAGAAGAAATCCAGGGTGATCTCTACGCTGCCGTCGGCCCGACAGTTGTTGCGCCAAACACAGTACACTTCCTGGGTCTCATAGACATAAGCGTTGCCATCCAGCACCTTTCGGTGTTTGTACTCGGTATTGAGATCAAAGACAAAGACGCCCCCCGGCGCCAAAAACAAGCTGACTTTTTGTATCGCTGCTTCCAGCGCACTCGTCCCCGAAAGATGATTGAGGCTATCCAGAGCGCAGATACAGGCATCTATCGTGCCGTAGAGATCAAGTTCCTCTGCCTTTTGGCAGAGGAACAAAGGCTGCTTTTCATACTCTTTGGAAGCTGCTATACTCAACATCTCGGGAGATGCGTCAACGCAAATCATCTCCCACCCCATACCCGAAAGCTCCCGGCTCAGACTTCCGGTTCCGCAACACAAATCCAGCACCAGCTCCACCGAACGGCGGGTGTGCTCCTCAATCAACCCGGCAAAAAATTTTGCCTGAGCCGCATAATCCACATTAAAGGTCAGGGCATCGTAAAATCGGGAAAAATATCGGTAACCGCTCAATTCCCCAACTTCTCCAGCACCAGCTTGTAACCGTCCCTCCCATAGTGAAGACAACGGTTGACCCGGCTGATGGTTGCGGTGGAGGCTCCGGTTTCGGCTACAATTTCATTGTAAACTTTTTGCTGATGAAGCAACCGTGCAACCTGCATTCGCTGCGAAAGAGCCCTGAGCTCCTGCACGGTACAGAGATCCTCCAAAAAAGCCTCGCACTCTTCTTCCGTTTCCAAAGAAAGGAGCGCCTTGTAAAGATATTCCAAACTTTGCTGCTCCAACCTGTTTCGCATGCATATACTCCTTCGGTATTAATGGGGGTTCTGTGATCATGATTGGCAATATAAGCCTATTTTAACACGATTGTTCGGGAGTGTAAAGCTCTTGTCGGACAGACTAGACATCATGTGCAGCCACATCCTCGTAGGTTTCCCTGCGAACTACCACACGGGCCTGTTCATCTTTTACCATAACCACGGCAGGCTTGGGAAGCCGATTGTAGTTGGAGGCCATGGAGTAATTGTAAGCACCGGTGGCCAGTACCGCCAGCACCTCGCCCACCTGAGCTTTGGGCAAAGGAATCTCCTTACCCAACAGATCTCCGCTTTCACAACATCTGCCTGCCACGGTATAAACCTCTGTTTTGGGGGCAGTGGCTCGGGCGGCCAGCAGCATCTCGTATTCGCTTTGATAGAGCGCATACCTGGGATTGTCTGCCATTCCGCCATCCACCGAAAGATAGGTGCGAATGCCGGGGATTTCCTTGATGGCTCCAATTTTATAAAGGGTGATGCCGGCGGAGCCTACAATGGAGCGTCCCGGCTCGATGATGATACAGGGCATGGACAGATTTAATTGGCGGCAGGTATCCCGAATGGTGCGGGATACTGCCTTCATGTAGTCCTCGTAGGCGGTGGGAGTGTGTTCCGAAAGGTATTTGATGCCGAAGCCTCCACCCAAATTCAGCTCTTCCATCTCCCAGCCCAGCTCACTTTTTGCTTGAGCCGCCAGCCCCAGCATCACCCGAGCCGCTATGGTAAAGGAGGTGATCTCAAAAATTTGGCTGCCAATATGGCAGTGTAGTCCCCGCAGGTTGAGATTGGGCAGGGAAATCGCCTTGCGAATCCCTTCCAAAGCCTCGCCCGTTTCCAGAGCAAAGCCGAACTTGGAGTCGATCTGCCCGGTCTGAATAAATTCATGGGTGTGAGCTTCTACGCCTGGTTTGATCCGTATTTCAATATCCGCGGTCTTACCCGCCGCCAAGGCCAGTTGGTTGAGCAGTTCCATCTCGAAGAAATGATCCACCACAATGCGGCCTACGTTTTTGTCCAGAGCCTCCGCCAGCTCCTCCACCGACTTGTTATTTCCGTGAAATAGAATGTGCTCCGCCGGAAATCCTGCCGACAATGCGGTGTAAAGCTCTCCACCAGACACCACGTCCAGCCAGAGACCCTCCTCCTGCATAATGCGGCAAATTTCCTTGCAGCAAAAGGCCTTGCTGGCAAAGGCTACATGGCCCCTTCCTTCGTAATACCGGTCAATACTCTCCCGAAAGGCTCTGGCGTTTTTCCGAATCAGCCCCTCGTCCATAACATAAAGAGGGGTACCGTAGGTTCCCGCCAGTTCCACTGCATCTGCGCCGCCAATGGTGAGATGATCCAGTTGATTGACTCCCAGCGCGTCCGATACAAACATTTCCAACACTCCTCACCCGAATTACATGCTTAAAGACTCACCTGTTCAATGATGGTGTGCAGCTCATCCACTCCCTGCCCTGTTTTAGCGGAAAAAGCAATCAGCTGCAAACCGGAAGCGTCTGGTATTTCCTGGGAAAACTCCATTAGCCGGGCTTGTTGCTTGGCACGGCTCAGCTTATCCGCCTTGGTGAGCACTATGGTAAAGGAGTATCCGCTGCTGCGCAAAAATTCCAGCATGATCAGGTCATTGTCGGAGGGGGGATGGCGGATATCCATCAGCAAAAAAATGATCTTCAAGTTCCGCCCCGAGTTAAAGTAACCCTCCATCAAATCGGACCAACGGGCCTTTTCCGACCGGGAAACCTTGGCGTAACCGTAACCGGGAAGATCGGCAAACCGCACTTCATCCAATCGGAAAAAGTTGATGGTCACCGTCTTTCCCGGTACCGAACTGACCCGGGCCAGAGATTTGCGGTTAAAGATCTTGTTGATCATGGAGCTTTTGCCCACGTTGGACCGCCCGCAAAAGGCAATCTCCGGCAGGTCCGAAGGCGGAAGCTGACTTGCAGTGCCGTAGGAGGCCTCAAATTGGATATTATGAAAATTCATCGGTCGACCTCCTTTCTTTCAAACATCGATTTCTGTTCTATTCTCTGCAGTCCAACCGGATTAATGAGTAATCAGCGGCTCCCCTCGCTGTTCTTCCTCTTCCCGGTACTCCAGCGTCCCCGTCGTCTTGGCGGAGCTATCGTTGGAAAGCTCCTTGACGGGAACAAACTTTCGGACAAGGGCAGTGTCCAGCACGGTTTTGATGTGCTTGGCGGTGACAAAGCGGATGGAATCCTTGACCACCTGATCCACTTCCTCCAAATCAACCTTGTTGTCCTCTGGGATGATGACGGTCTTGATGCCGTTGCGGTAAGCGGCCATAGTCTTTTCCTTCAGCCCACCGATGGGAAGCACTCTTCCCCGCAAGCTCATTTCTCCGGTCATGGCCACATCCCCCCGGGCGGGAATGCCCGAGAGAGCGGAAAGCACCGCCGTGCAGATGGTAATGCCGGCAGAAGGGCCATCCTTGGGTACCGCACCTTCCGGCACGTGAATGTGAATGTCCTTGGTTTTGTAAAAATCCTTGTCCACGCCGTACTTGTCGGTGCAGGTACGGATGTAGCTGATGGCCGCCTGAGCGGATTCCTTCATCACATCTCCCAGGCTGCCGGTCAGAACCGTCTTGCCGGAGCCTTCCAGCACCGCCACCTCGATCTGCAGCATCTCGCCTCCCACACTGGTCCAGGCAAGGCCGTTGACCAATCCCGGCTCTCCGTCATCGGACAGCTTTTCCTGCTTGTACTTATGACCGCCCAAAAAGCTCTCGATATTCTTTCCGGTAATGCTTACCTTTTCTGCCTCACCGGCCACAATCTGCTTGGCGGCCTTTCGGCAAAGGGCGGCAATTTCCCGCTCCAACCCGCGCACGCCGGATTCCCGGGTATAATAATCGATCAGAGCATAGATGGCACTGGAGTTGATTCTCAACTGCTTTGCGGTTAAGCCGTGACGCTTCATCTGCTTGGGCACCAGGTACCGCTTGCCAATCTGAAACTTCTCTTCCCGGGTATAGCTGGTAAGCTGAATGACCTCCATTCGATCCAGTAAGGGTTGAGGCACACTGCCCAGATTGTTGGCGGTAGCAATAAAGAGCACCTGGCTCAAATCAAAGGGAACTTCAATGTAGTGGTCTCGGAAGGCGTTGTTCTGCTCGCTGTCCAGCACTTCCAGCAGCGCGGCAGAGGGATCCCCCCGAAAATCATTGCCCAGCTTGTCTATCTCGTCCAACAAAACCAGTGGGTTTTGAGAACCCGCCAGCTTAATGGCGTTGATAATCCGCCCCGGCATAGCTCCAACGTAAGTTTTCCGGTGGCCTCGGATATCGCTTTCATCCCGCACGCCCCCCAGGGAAAGACGGACGTATTTGCGCCCCATGCTCTTGGCAATGGACTTGGCAATGGAGGTTTTTCCCACACCGGGAGGTCCCGCCAGACAGATGATCTGCCCTTTGATATCGGGAGCCAAAGCCCGCACCGACAGCATCTCTAAAATTCGGGTTTTTACCTTCTCCATTCCGTAATGGTCTTTGTCCAACTGCCTCTGAGCTTTTTGGATATTAATTTTATCTTTAGTGAACACATTCCAGGGCAGATCCAGAACTGTGTCCAGATAGCTTTTGATCACCCCTGCCTCGTGGGAGTTGTAGGGCATTTTGAGCAGGCGGTCTGCCTCCTTGTGGAGCTTTTCCGCCGTTTCTTCCTCCAGCTTTAGCTCTTCGATACGGGCGTGATACTCATAAATATCCTCCTGAGCGGAATCACCATCCCCCAGTTCGGAGGAAATGGCCTTCATCTGCTCCCGCAGATAGTATTCCCGCTGGTTGGTATCAATTTGACTGCGAACCTTTTCATGAATTTCCTGCTCCAACGTCAGGATTTCATTTTCTTCCTCCAGGATTTGAATCAACATCTTCATTCGCTTGGTAACGCTGCTTTCTTCCAGCACCGCCTGTTTGTCATCGGTGTGGATGGGCATGTTGGCAGCTATGTACTCGGTGAGAAACTCCGGACTTTCTGAGGCAAGAGCGGTAAATACCAGATCCTTGCTCATCCGGGGAGTCATCATGCTGTACTCCTGAAATAAATCCTTGAGAGTTCGCATCAAGGCGCTCAACATCTTTTTGTTGGTAGAGCGACCTGATTTGAGAGGATATTCCTCTACTGTAGCAATAAAGTAGGGCTCTTCCTCCTCCATGCGAAGGATCCGGGCCCGATAACGGCCCTCCACCAGAACACGCAGATGATTTTGAGTCTTGATAATCTGTTTCACTTCGGCAACTACGCCGACTTCATATATGTTATTCCCCTCAGGGTCTTCATCTCTGATATCCTTTTGCGCCGTCAGAAAGATCAGCCGGTCATCATTCATTGCTTCGTTAAGAGCATAAATAGATTTTTCGCGACCGATGTCGAAGTGAAGCACCATCTGGGGGAACAATACCACGCCGCGCATGGCAAGCAGTGGCAGCCGAACCGTTTTTGTGTCAGTTGTGGCCATGATGTTACTCCCCTTTCAAAAAAATTCCAGGGCAAAAGAATGCCCCGGGATTATTATACTTGAGTCAATCATCCATTACAAGTAAAGATGGATAAGTTTAAAGAATCGGACATTTTTTGCACACATTTTGTTCGCATGCTAAATTTTGCCGCCATTTTCAAGGCGGTATCTATGTACCCCCGCTGGGTTGGTGCTACAAGTCTTTGCAGACATCCACCCACCCCAGAGAGAGGGAATATTCCTCCAGCTCCGGCAGAGTGAGTTCAATGGCTGAATTTCCGGTGCCACAGGCGGGAAAGACCGTCTCAAAGCGCTTCATGGAATTATCCAGATAGACCGGGGTTCCCTTGGGTACCCCAAAGGGGCAAACTCCACCGGGAGCATGCCCCGTCAAGCGCTGGGTGTCCTCCCCTTTGAGCATATGGGGCTTAAAGCCAAAACAAGCCCTGAACTTTTTGTTGTCCAGCTTGGCATCTCCCGCCACCACTACAATAAAAGCACCTTCCCCTGTTTGGTCATATACGGCAAGGGTTTTGGCAATCCGAGCCGGGATCACTCCCAGGGCCGAAGCTGCCTCCTCCACTGTAGCGGTAGAAACCTCCGGGACGATGATATCCCCTTCCCTGCCAAACTGTGCCAGATGTAACCGGG
Organism: Oscillospiraceae bacterium; assembly: GCA_050950205.1. Classification (GTDB taxonomy): domain Bacteria; phylum Bacillota; class Clostridia; order Oscillospirales; family Ruminococcaceae; genus WRAV01. Next base: position 26,302 of record JBMNHF010000006.1, on the reverse strand, counting down.
CCAACTCCATGGACAAAATATTTCACTTCCTGTGCATTGTAATTTAATGATCGTTTTGCAGCAAAAGCCTTTGCTTGGTATCCCACAGCTTTTGAGAAAGGTCTACATAATAGCGGTGAGGATGCTCGAACCGCTTGACCTCATCCCACAGCCGGCCGATTTGCTCCTGACAGTACCGCTGAATCTCGGTCAGCTTAGGCAAAGAGTAGACCAGTTTGCCCTGCAAAAAGATAGGTTCCAAAAGGCTGACCGCCTCAAAATTAGAAACCTGCTTGCGCTTCCAGATTGCATTGGGATCAAAGAGCACGATGCTCTGGGATTCGTCCACCACTTCATCGTGATGGGTAATGTAATCGGCAATGGCTTTTCCGGTTTCCCGGCTAAAGAAGCGGTAGGCTTTTTTAAAGCCTGGGGTGGTGATTTTTTCCACCGATTCACTCACCTTGATTTTTGGAATGTAGTGTTCCCCGTCCTTCAGAGCAGCCAGCTTATACACTCCCCCAAAAACGGGTTCTGATTTGCTGGTAATCAGCTTTTCACCCACTCCGAAAATATCCACCTGGGCGCCCTGAATCAACAGATCCCGTATGATATATTCATCCAAAGAGTTGGTGGCCACAATCTTTACATCGGGGTAGCCTGCCTCGTCCAGCATGGCTCTGGCCTTCTTGGAAAGATAGGCAATATCTCCCGAGTCGATCCGCACTGCCTTGGGTCGATGGCCCAGCGGGGTCAACACCTCATCAAACACCCGAATGGCGTTGGGAATTCCCGAAGAGATCACGTTGTAGGTGTCCACCAGCAAAGTGCAGTCGGTGGGATAAAGCTGAGCATATTTTTTAAAGGCCTCGTACTCGCTTTCAAAAATCTGCACCCAGCTGTGCGCCATGGTGCCGGAGGAAGGTACCCCAAATTCCCGGTCCACCAGCGTGCAGGAGGTGGAGACACAGCCGCCGATAAAGGCAGCTCTGGCACCGTAAACAGCGGCGTCATAGCTTTGAGCCCGGCGGGAGCCAAACTCCAAAATGGGGCGCCCCTGAGCCGCCCGCAAAATGCGGTTGGTCTTGGTTGCAATCAAGCTCTGATGATTGAGGGTAAGCAAAAGCATGGTTTCTATGAGTTGGGCCTGAATAATGGGGCCCCTCACCACCACCACCGGCTCGCCGGGGAAAATTGGGGTGCCTTCCCGGAAAGCCCAGACATCGCAGGCAAACTCAAAGTTCTTCAAATAGGTTAGAAAAGCCTCATCAAAGATGTTCTTTTCCCGCAAAAAGGTAATATCTTCTTCCGTGAAGCGCATGCTGCGCAGATATTCTATCAGTTGTTCCAAGCCGGCAAAGATAGCAAAGCCACCGTTATCGGGGATATTGCGAAAAAACATATCAAAAACAGCCACTTTGTCCCCAATGCCATTGGCCAAATATCCGTTCGACATGGTCAGCTCATAAAAGTCCACCAGCATGGTCAGATTGCGCCGCTCACTCCAATTTGTTGCCATGGTAACCTCAGCCTCTTTTCGCTGTCAGCTAATTTCGTTAAGAATTTTCAGAACCTCAAGATCAATGGTTTTGCTCATGTTCAAAGCTTCCAGAATATCGTAATCCACCAGCTTATTGTTGCGCATTACCACAACCCGGTTTCCAATCCCGTTCTTTAGCAGTTTTACCGCATAACTTCCCATCATAGAACCCACAAAGCGATCCTTGGCGGAAGGCTTGCCTCCCCGCTGAATATAACCGATCACGGTAGCCCGGGTTTCTACCCCTGTTTGTTCCTCAATGTACCGCGCCAGCTGGAAGGCATCCATCTTGCGGTTTTTGGCCCGCTCGCCAGTTACCCCTTCGGATACAATGATAATAAAGTGGGTTTTTCCTTTTTGCAGCGCTTCCTCCATTTTGTGAAGAACATCTCGCTCCAGATTATGGTCAACCTCGGGAATAATGACTGCCTCGGCGCCGCAGCCTAGTCCGGCGTGGAGGGCAATGTCTCCACAATTGTTTCCCATTACCTCTACAATCGAGCAGCGGTTGTGAGACTGGGAAGTGTCCCGCAATTTGTCCACAATCTCCACCACGGTATTGACAGCGGTGTCAAAGCCAATGGTATAGTCGGTGCAGGAGATGTCATTGTCAATGGTACAGGGAATGCCGATGCAGGGAATGCCTTTGAGGGAAAGATCGCGCGCTCCCCGAAAAGAGCCGTCTCCCCCGATGACCACCAGACCATCGATTCCCATTTCGATGCAGTTTTGCTTGCCCTGCTCCACCCCGGCATCCTCCCGAAATTCGGGAGAGCGGGCACTGTGCAGAATGGTGCCGCCAGATTGCAGAGTTCCGCTAACGCTGCGCAGCGGCATATCAATCACGTTTTTTTCCAGTAGCCCCTTATATCCTTTTAAAATACCTTTTACCGCAAGCCCGCTGTAATGAGCGGTCCGCACCACCGAGCGAATGGCTGCATTCATACCCGGTGCATCCCCGCCGCTGGTCAGTACTCCTATGGTCTTAATCTCTTTCATTGAGTTACCTCCCAGAAATAATACCTAGCATCCTTTTCACAAGAAAAATATGCTTCCTTTCGATTATACCCAAGTTTTCGACAGTAAGCAATGACGCGTCCGGTGAATTTTAACCATTTACCGCTCAATGCTTGTACTATTTGTTTAATTTTCCCTCCAAAAAGTAGGTAGCCTCCATATCAGCCACGTTGAGAGCAAAAGCCAGAGGAAAACGCTCAAAAGCTTCCCCGATGTTTCGCTTGTCCTCGATGCCGGAAAATCCCATGTGATAGCGGATGGCAAAGGCTTCCTCCCTGCTTAACCGCATAAAACCGGTGATGATGTAAACCGATTTTTCTCCATGGCCATATGGCAAACGATCTTCATAATCGTAGGATGGCACCTGCTGCCAGACGCCGTTTTCGTCCTTTACGTTGCGAAATCCTGGCCGGTATGTATTAACCTTGCACAAATCGTGGAGCAAGCCGCAGATGGCAATGGACTCCGGGGAGTAGTGCATACCGTACATCTCCCTTACCCGTTCCCGCTCCAGATAGGCGGTCAGACAGTCGTAGACATTCAGACTGTGTTCCACCAATCCCCCGGGGTAAGAGCCGTGAAAGCGCATAGAAGCAGGAGCCGTAAAAAAGTCGCTGGAAGGTCCGGTCAGGTAATCCAGCAGCTTATCTGCCCCTTCTCTTGTAATCTGTTCCTGATAGATGGATAAAAAGCGTTCTTTATGATTCACAGCAATCTCCTTTATAGGATTTCTCGCTGAATCTCTACCAGCTCGGCCTCACAGTTGTTTTCCAGCCAAGCAATGAGATGATCCAGCACACTGTCGATTTGGGAGGTGGACGAAGCAACACAGGCGACGCCAATTACAGCAGTGCGGTGCACGTCCTGACTTTCCACCTCGGCTACCGAAACGTAAAATTTACTGCGCAGCTTGGTGCAAATGCTTTTGACCATCATGCGCTTGTCCTTTAAAGAGTTGGCCCAGGGGAGATGAAAGGTAAGTTTTAGGGTTCCAATCAGCATAATCTTACACCTTTCTCCAAGTGCGGGGGGAAATTAGCAACAGTAGGGGATAAAGCTCCAATCTTCCCAGCAACATATTAAAGGCCAGCACTCCTTTGCTCAGCACGGAAAAACCGGCATAATTGCCGCCGGGTCCAACCTTACCAAGACCTGCCCCCACGTTGTTGAGACAAGAAGCAACCGCTGCCACAGTGGTTTCTATATCCATGTTATCAAAAGATACAACTAACAGGGAAATAAAAAATAGAAACATACAAAGACAACTATAAACACAAACCCCCTGGACCACGCCTTTGTCCACCGCCTTGCCGTCCAGCTTGACGATTTCCACCGAGCGAGGATGGATGATCTGAAATAAAGTGCGTTTGATCTCTTTCCAGGTAATGATGATTCGAGAGATTTTCAGTCCTCCTGCAGTGGAACCGGAACAGCCCCCAATGAACATAAGGGACAATAGAATAACTTTACTAAATAAAGGCCAATTCATTTGGGTAATGCTGAAATAACCTGTGGTGGTGATGTAGGAACCGACCTGAAAGGAAGCGTAGCGCAAGGATTGTCCTACGGTGGGATAGACAGTTCCGGTCAGGTTGATGGTGATTAAGGCAATGGCAACCGCCAACACACCAAAATATACCCGCAATTCTTCATTTTTTAAAGCCCCTGTGACATTGCGGATAAGGATTAAATAAAAAATATTAAAATTGATACCACACAAAACCATGAATATGGTAACCACAATTTCGCAATAAAGGCTGTTATACCCGGCAATGGAGGCGTTCATGGCGGAAAAACCGCCGGTACTGGCCGTTCCCATAGCGGTGACAATGCTGTGGAAGGGAGTCATCCCCCCCGCTATTAAAAACAAAAACTGCACCAAGGTAAGCACCAGATAAATAACGTAGAGCAGCATAGAGCTCTGGTGCATTTTGGGCAAAAGCTTGCCGGGAGCATGGCCGGGGGATTCTGCCTTAAGCAGATGGAGCGTTCGATCTCCTGCCACCGCCGGAATGATAGCCATTAAAAAAATCAGCACTCCCATACCGCCGATCCAGTGAGTAAAGCTGCGCCAGAACAAGATACCGGGCGAGAGGCTCTCCACTTCCTGTAGAACGGAGGCCCCAGTGGTGGTAAAGCCCGAAACAGATTCAAACAAACAGTCCATAAAATGAGGGATGGCACCGCTAAAATAAAAGGGTAAGGCTCCAAAAAGTGACAGGGCCAGCCAGCTTACCGCCACAATAATAAAGCCTTCCTTGGCGTATAGTCTGGTGGTGGTACACTGTAGCCTGCCAAGGGGAAGCCCCACCCCCGCCAGCAAAAGACTGGTGAAGAAAAAGGCCCAAACTTCCATCAAATCACTGTGGAACAGCGATACCAACAACGGCAATAGCATTAATACAGCAAGCAGAGAAAGCACCTTGCCTAAATATTGAAGAATCAGCTTATAGTTCATATGTGATATTCGCCCCCGGGAGAAAATTCTCCGCCATTATCAATCGCGGTAAATGTCGTTGAGGTCGGTTAAGCGATGTTCACTGGTCACCACAATGACACTGTCGTTCTTTTGAATCACATCCTGACCATGGGGAATAATTACTCTGCCTTCCCGCACAATCACAGCGATAAGCAGATTTTTCTTCAGGCGCAGATTCTTTAAGGGAATATCCAAATTTCTGGTTTTGTCGGTAGCGACAAACTCCACGGCTTCGGCATTGCCGTTCAGAATTTTATGCAGTGTTTTGATGTTGGAGCCTTCGGCATTGCTCATGGCCCGCACATACTGAACAATTTGACTGGTGGTGGTGCTTTTGGGGTTGACCACCGTATCGATCCCCATTCTGGAAATGAGGGGTATATATTTAAAGCGTCCGGTCTTGGTGATAATTTTGGGAATCCCTTTGTAGGATGCCACCATAGACATGATAAGGTTTTCCTCATCCATACCGGTCAGTGCAATAAAGGCGTCCATCTGCTCCATTCCTTCGCTTTCCAGCAGCTCGATATCGGAACCGTCCCCGTGAATGACGGTAACCCTGGGCAGCAGCTCGCAAAGCTCGTCGCAGCGCTCTCGGTTTTTTTCAATGATTTTGATGGCAACGCCCCGATCTTCCAGCAGCATATGGGAAAGATAGTAGCATATTCTGCCACCGCCCACAATCATAATGGTGCGAATGGGCATTTGATCTTCCCCAATGGAATGTAGGAATTTGGTAATATCCCCGGTGGTTCCGGTAATGTGGATGTGATCCCCCTGCAACAGCTGAAAGTCACCTCGGGGAATAAATACTTCTCCATCCCGGTCTACGGCGCAAATCAGCACTTTAGTATTGGTGGTGGCAGGTAGCTCCATCAGCTTTTTGCCGGCAATGGAAGAATCCTTGCTGATTTTAAACTCAATCAGCTCCACCTGCCCCTTGGAAAAGGTATCGATTTTGAGAGCCGGAGAAAACTTGACCACTCGGGCAATTTCCCGCGCGGCCTCCAACTCGGGGTTTACCGTCATGGAAAGGCCAAACTGCTCCTTAAGCGTCTGAAGTTGGGACATATACTCCGGATTGCGGATGCGGGCAATGGTGTGCTTGGCTCCCAGGTTTTTGGCAGTGAGGCAACAGAGCATATTCATTTCGTCTGCAGAGGTAGCAGCAATCAGCACATCGCAATCCGGCACCCCGGCCTCGGTCTGCACAGCGATGCTGGCTCCATTCCCCAACACACCCATCACATCCAGTGTTTCTTGGGTATGCATCAGAGCCTCGGCGTTTTTATCAATTACGGTAATGTTATACCCTTCCTTACAAAGTTGGTCGGCCAGGGTATATCCCACTTTGCCGTCCCCTACGATCACAATGTTCATTCCAAGCCCCTTGCAACGAATTAGTGATACAACCCTCCAGTTCGTCTGTACAGGAGGGTTGTAATTTCCTTATTATAACAAGATAACTCCGGGGATTCAAGGTGTGGTCTAAAAGCTTTGTCAGGCTTTGTTGGACACAAATGCTCCAAAAGCTTTGTAGGCCTGATAAACATCGGTTTTGGCCACTACCTCGAAGGGAGAATGCATGGAGAGAACGGGAACCCCGATATCCACCACGTCAGCCCCCAGCCGGGAGATAAATTTGGCCACCGTACCGCCGCCACCGGCGTCCACCTTGCCTAGCTCGGCCGTCTGCCAAACCACTCCCGCCTCATCAAAGATGCGGCGAATGCGCCCCACAAATTCCGCGGAAGCATCGTTGGTGCCTCCCTTGCCGCCAGCTCCGGTATACTTGCTCATGACTGCACCGTAGTTGAGGTAGCAGGCATTTTTCTTCTCGTGTACGTCAGGGAAGGTTGGGTCAAAGGCGGCATTGACGTCGGCGGAAAGGCACTCGCTTTTCTCCAGCACATGGCGGCCCTCCAGTCTCTGACTACCGGCCAGATCCTGTATAAAATGCTCCAAAAAGCGGGAATTGAGTCCGGTATTTCCATCAGAACCGGTTTCTTCCTTATCGGCCAGAATGTTCACCCAGGTATATTCCGGCTGAGGATGATTAAGACAGGCCATTAAGGAAGTGTAGGCACACACTCTGTCGTCGTGACCATAGGCCCCCACCATGGAGCGGTCCAGCCCCAAATCCCGGGCCTTGAAAGCGGGAACCAAACTGAGCTCAGCAGAAAGGAAGTCCGCTTCGATGATTCCGTATTTTTCAAACAGCAGCTTGAGAATATGAAGCTTTACTTTTTCACTGGCTTTATCGTCCTTAAAGGGAAGAGAGCCCACCAGAACATTTAATTCCTCTCCCTTAATACCTTCGTGGAGGGGACGCTTGTTCTGCTCCCGGGAAAGATGAGGCAACAAGTCGTTGATGCAGAAAACAGGATCGTCCTGGGACTCACCAATGGAAACCTGCACTGTGGTCCCGTCTTTTTTGATGATGACGCCGTGCAGCGCCAGAGGAATGGTCACCCACTGGTATTTTCGCACGCCGCCGTAATAATGGGTTTTCAGCATGGCCAGCTGGGCCTCTTCATAGAGAGGACGCTGTTTGAGATCAATTCTTGGGGAATCGATATGGCTGGCCACAATGCGCACTCCTTCGGAAAGAGAGCGTTTGCCGATAGCCGCAATGATCAAAGCCTTTCCCCGATTGTTGAGATAAATTTTATCTCCCGGTTGGTAGGCTTTTTGGGGATCAAACAGCTCAAATCCATTCTTTTGCAGCAGGTTCTCGGTGTATTCCACTGCTTCCCGTTCGGTTTTTGCCATATCCAGGAAGGTTTTGTAGCCCTCGCAGAAATCAAAGGCCTGTTTGAGCTCATCCTCCCCCATGAGGATTCCGGCATTTTCCGGCTTGTAGCATAGCTGTTCGGCCAGCAATTCCCCGGCTGTTTTATTTTGTTGGGACATAGTCACTCATCCTTTCAATCGTTTGCGTTGCTAGTAGGCATAGAATGCAGTCAAAGGGGACAAGGGCAGCTTCTTAAAAACGATACAGCTTGCCGTAGATCTTCTTGGTTTCCAGCACCTTGGTCACATAGGCTCGAGTATCCCCAAAGGGAATGTGATCCAGGGTATACCCGTCCCGGGAGTATTCCTCCTTGGCAAGCCACCCCTTGACACTACCCCAGCCGGCATGATAAGCAGCAAGAACTTCCCGTTCCCCTTTAAATTCTTCCATCAGCAGATGCAAAATAGCGGTACCATACCGGATGTTGGTTTCGGGCACAAACATATCGCCAAAGGTTCTGTCCCCATCGTCCCCCATCCGCCAGCGGGCCCACTCAAAGGTATCTTCGGTAATCTGCATCAGTCCCCGGGCCTCCACATAGGAAACCGCCTGATGATCAAAGCCGCTTTCGCAGTGAATGACGGCAAAGACAAGCTCCGGAGCCAGTCCCCGCTCCTCGGCGCAGGCCAGCACCGTCTCCCGATAATGGACAGGATAGGCAGCGCGGTAAAAGTGCAAAAAAGCAAAACGCGTGCATCCGGCCAATATTAGGATTGCCGCCAACAGAAAAATAAAACGATTGCCGCCAGATTTTCTTGGAAGCTTCATGCACCCTCCCCGGTTATCAGCTTTTGCAGCTCTGCCAACATCTCATCCACCTGCGCAAACAAATCGGGCAGACTGCTGTCGTTGACAAGGACATGATGCGAACGTGTCGTGTAAAACTCATCTGGATGCTGGGCTGACATTCTGGCCTTTCCCTGCTCTTGGGTGATATCGTCTCGCTGCAAAATCCGCTCCAAGCGAATTTCCGGCGGTGCTATGACACTTACAATCTGATCACACCGCTTGTGAGTGCCGCTTTCAAACAGAGTGGGAGCATCCAGAAACACAATGTCTGCTCCCTGCTGCTGCAACTGCTCCACCCGGGAAAAAATCTCCTCCTGAATATAGGGAAAGGTAATGCGATTGAGGGTTTTCCGTTTTTCGGGGTCTGTAAAAACAATATCCCCCAGCTTGCGCCGGTTTAGGGTGCCGTCCGCCTGCAGAATATCCACCCCAAAAGCAAGGACCAAATCCAACAGACACTGGCTGCCTTTGGCCACCACTTCCCGGGCAACTGCGTCAGCATTGATGACCTGATATCCTTTTTGTTGTAGATAGCGGCTCACCACTGTTTTGCCTGCACCGGTCTGTCCGGTCAATCCCACTAAAATACGTTTTGAAATCATAATCTCTCCATCATCTATATCAACGCTGTTGCGCTTATAATTGTCACCTTTAGTCAAAGATATTAGGCCGTTAAGTGAATGACCGAAAAGCCCGCCGCTCGAATCAGCCGGTTGTAAACTGCCAACCCCATGCCCTCTTCCATAGGAGCTCTGGCATACACCACCCTTGCTTGCTTTTCGTCCAGTTCCCGCAAGGCAGAAAAAAGGTTCTGGGCCTGTTTGGCGGGGTCATTTTGAGGGCCTAAGCCAATGGCAGGAAGGGGGCAGTCCCTCAGATCCTCATCAAAGACCAAGGCCCATACCCCCTCATCTTGTTTCTGAACTAAAAAGTCCTTACAAGCCGACCAGGGCCCGGTGATCATCACCACCGAAGCCTTGGGGGAATAGTGCATATATTTCATTCCGGGAGAGGCTACCGGCCCTTCGGTTACTTTGTCCAACACAGCAGAATCTACTTCCAGAAGGCCCAAAACCTCCCGAAGCTGCTCTGCCGTTACGGCGCCGGGCCTAAGCAGCCTTGGGATATCGCCGGCCAAGGTGACCACGGTGGACTCCACCCCCACTTGGCAGGAGCCGCCGTCCAGCACCAGAGGAATCTTGCCGGACAAATCCTCCATGCAGTGGCGGGCAGTGGTGGGGCTGGGTTTCCCCGAAAGATTGGCGGAGGGTGCTGCAATGGGAACGCCGGCAGCCCGTATCACCGCCCGCGCTATGGGGTGAGAGGGCATGCGAATGGCTACCGTATTCAGCCCCGCTGTGACAACATCCGGAACCCGGCTGCTTCGGGGCAGCACCATAGTGAGAGGACCCGGCCAGAATGCTTCTGCCAGTTTTCGTGCTTTATCCGGTATTTTTGTCACCAAAGCGTCCATCTCCCCGATGGAAGCGATATGAACAATTAAGGGGTTATCCTGAGGTCGGCCTTTGGCCCGAAAAATTTTTTCCACTGCATCTGGGTTCAGAGCATTGGCCGCTAAGCCGTAAACCGTTTCGGTAGGAATGGCCACCAGCTCCCCCTGTCGAAGGAGCTTTGCCGCCTGTTCCACTGCCGGATCCTTTGGTTGAGCCGTAGCGGGAAGCAACTGGGTATGAAACGCTCCGTCCATCATGCACCAGCCGACTGAAGCTTTTCCGCCTGGTCAAAGGTGATCAAGGCATCCAACAGTTCATCCAGATCTCCATCGAGAATGGCGTCCAGCCGATAAAGGGTCAAATTGATTCGGTGATCAGAAACACGCCCCTGGGGATAGTTGTAGGTACGAATCCGCTCGGAACGGTCACCAGTGCCCACCTGAAGCTTCCGCTGGGAGGCAATGGCGGCGTTTTGCTCTGCCTGCATCTTTTCGTACAGGCGGGAGCGGAGAATTTTCATAGCCTTTTCTTTGTTTTTGTGTTGGCTGCGCTCATCCTGACACTCCACCACCAGACCGGTGGGAAGGTGGGTAATGCGAATGGCGCTTTCTGTTTTGTTGACATGCTGACCGCCGGCTCCCCCGGAACGAAAGGTATCAATCTGCAAATCACCGGGATCAATTTCCACCTCCACGTCCTCTACCTCAGGCAATACCGCTACGGTAACGGTGGAGGTGTGAACCCGGCCCTGGGATTCGGTTTCGGGAACCCGCTGTACGCGGTGCACACCACTTTCAAATTTCAGGCGGGAATAGGCCCCCTCCCCATTGACAGAGAAGGCGATTTCCTTATAGCCTCCTAGTTCGGTGGCGTTGGCATTGTAAATTTCGGTTTTCCATCGGCGTGCTTCGGCATACATGGAGTACATCCGGAAAAGGGTAGCAGCAAACAAGGCCGCTTCGTCTCCCCCGGCCCCTCCCCGGATTTCAATAATGACGTTTTTATCGTCGTTGGGATCGCGGGGCAAAAGGAGTACCTTCAGTTCCTCGGCGCAGCGCTCCATAATAGCCCGGCTTTCCGCAAGCTCTTCTTCCGCCATAGCCCGAAAATCTTTGTCTTGGGAAGAATCGCTCAGGATTTCCTTGGCTTCCTCCGCCGCCTTTTGGGCGGATTTGTACTCGTTATACTTCTCCACAATGGGGGTAAGATGCTTTAGTTCCCGCATGAGAGCGGTATAGTTTTTGTTGTCCGTCACCACATCGGGATCCATCAGCTGACGGTTTACCTCATCGTAGCGATCGGCGACACTTTGCAGTTTATCCAGCATACAAGCTCCATTCCTATTCTGTAACTAGTATAAAAGAAATGCTATCCAAGCCTTTCTTTCGTTTTGGGCTCTGTTTCGGGGCGAGTGATGGCCTTGATGTTCTTTTCGCATCGCAGCCGGGGCACCATGACCTCTCGCCCGCAGCCTACGCAACGAATGCGAAAGTCCATACCCGAGCGAAGGACCAAAAACCGGTTTTCGCCACAGGGATGCTTTTTCTTCATTGTGAGAATATCTCCCACCCTTACGTCCAAAAAGTCCACCCCCAAATCTGGCAAAGTACGGCCACATGATAGACCACATTTTATTATAGAATGTTTTGCCAAAAATAACAACAGCCAAAATCAAAGTCGTACTTTTCCTTCCGCTGTCTATCAGATCCTTTGGCTCAAATAGAAACTCCTTTGCCTCCCTTTCTGAAAACAGCGGGATTTTCTGCATGATTGTAGATTTTTGTGAATATAGTATTACTGCGGCGTCCTCTTGTTCCGGCTCTTGCATATGGGGCGCCTGTGTTTTGAAGAACCGGAAAAAAGAGGAGGTTTATTGCCAATGACGGAAGTTTATCGGCCGGAGGGTCTGCTCATCGATACCCCGGAAAACCAGCAGGCCATGCAGAGTATTTCCGCCCTGCAGGAGGCTATGGAACAGCAAAAAATTCTGGAAGGCCGGGCACTGGTTTGTGACAGCGCCCGCAATTTGATTGTGGATTTGGGTTGCTGCCGGGGAATGATTCCCCGCCTCCATGCGGCTGTGGGAATTCAGGAGGGTTCTACCCGGGATATAGCCATCATCTCCCGGGTAGGCAAACCGGTTAGCTTTTTGGTGACAGGTTTTTCTAAGGACAGTGACGGCAATCCGGTGGCCCAGCTTTCCCGTCGGCTCTTGCAGGAGCGGTGTCAAAAAGAGTATCTGGATCAGCTTATCCCCGGAGATGTGATTACCGCCCGGGTCACCCATTTGGAATCCTTCGGCTGCTTTGTGGATATTGGCTGTGGCATCACTTCCCTCATTCCCATCGACTCCATTTCCGTTTCCCGCATCTCCCATCCCAAGGATCGTTTCCGCAACGGTCAGGATATTTTGGCCGTCGTAAAGAGTATTGACGCCAACGGGCGGATCACCCTTTCCCATAAAGAGCTGCTGGGCACCTGGGAGGAAAACGCCGCGCTGTTTTGTCCCGGAGAAACGGTGGCCGGAGTAATCCGTTCGGTGGAAAAATACGGCGTATTTGTGGAACTCACTCCCAATCTGGCAGGACTGGCAGAGCCGAGGGAAGAAGTGACCCCAGGTCAGCACGCCAGTGTCTATATTAAAAACCTGCTGCCCGATAAAATGAAAGTTAAGCTCATCATCGTAGATGCCTTTGACGCAGCCTATACCCCTCCTAAGCCGGAGTACTACATAAAACAGGGACATATCAAGCGCTGGCGCTATTCTCCCGAAAGCTGCAGCAAAGTCATCGAAACGGTATTTGAAGAAGAGACCCAATAGCAGAAAAGCCGGCGTGCTTTCGCCGGCTTTGTTTGCGCCTTATTCACCCAGAAGCTTGTGCAACATTTGGTGGACCAGTGCCGGGTCTGCCTTCCCTTTCAGGGATTTCATCACCTGTCCCACCAGATAGCGAAAGGCTTTTTCCTTACCGGATCGATAGTCGGCCACCGATTTTGCCTGCTCCTTGATCACCCGCCGAACTGCAGCCTCCACTAGATCCGGGTCGTTGATCATGGCAAGTCCCTTTTGCGCAACATAAACTTGAGGGTCTATATCGTGGAGAAAAATCTGCTCCATTACCTCCTTGCCCACCGTACGGTTAATCTGTCCCGACTCCATCATGCCAATCAAGGAGGCCAGCTTTCGAGCATCTATCTTTAAATCCTCCGGCTGGGTGGCTGTTTCGGTGCAAAGCCGGGCCACTTCCCCCACGATTAGATGACAAGCTTCCCGGGGATTTTGGCAGAGTGTAGCGGTTTTTTCAAACAACGCTGCCATCTGCCGGGAAGTGGTCAGGGTGCAGGCATCCTGATGGGAGATGCCCATTTCCTTTTGATAGCGGATTCGTTTTTCCCGAGGAAGCTCCGGCAAATTTTTCCGCACCTGCTCCACCCAGTCTTGGTCAATGACAAACATGGGCAAATCCGGTTCCGGCATATATCGGTAATGCTCCGCTTCCTCCTTGGAGCGCAGCACAATCCCTTGTTTTGTCTCATCATCCCAGCGCCGGGTTTCCCGCAGAATCTTTCCCCCCGCTTCCAACACCTGAATCTGCCGAGCAGCTTCCCAGCGCATAGCGCGGCCCACCGCCTGAAAAGAGTTGAGGTTCTTTACTTCGGTCGGAACAGATGGCTCCTTACTCCCCTGCCGGCGCACCGAAACGTTGAGATCCACCCGCAGAGAGCCCTCCTGCATTTTGCAGTCGGATACGCCGAGGAACAAGAGAATTTCCCGCAAGCTTTCCAAATAGGCTATCACTTCATCGGCTTCGCTAAGGTCGGGTTGGGAGACAATCTCCAGCAGAGGCACCCCGCAGCGGTTAAAATCCACCAGCGTATAGGGTTGAGTGGGGTGATGAATCAGCTTTCCCGCATCTTCCTCGATATGGATTTGTCGAATCCGGATTTTTTTCTTTCCTTTTGTGGTTTCGATCTCCAATCCGCCGTTTTGACAGATGGGCAAATGAAGTTGAGAGATTTGATAGGCCTTTGGCAGATCGGGGTAAAAGTAGCTTTTGCGGTCAAAAGCTGTCTGAGGGGCGATGTCGCAGCCCAGGGCCAGCCCCGTGCGCAAAGCGTATTCCACCACCTGCCGATTGAGGACAGGGAGCGCTCCTGGCATGCCGATGCAGACCGGACAAATCAGGGTGTTGGGTTCTGCTCCAAAGACATTGGCACACCCGCAAAAAATTTTAGTTTTGGTGGCAAGCTCCACATGAACCTCCACCCCCGCTACCATTTCCCAGCTCATTCTCCCACCTCCCCCGGTGTTTTCAGGTGAAATTCGGTGGCTTTCTGATAAGCGTCAGCCACCTCAACTAGTTTTCCTTCACCGCAGGGTTTGCCGATTAACTGAAAGCTGATGGGCAAACCCTCGCTGTGATAACCACAGGGAAGGGTGGCAGCAGGCAGTCCTGCCAGATTGGCCGGAGCGGTAAAGATGCTCTGCCGGTAAAACTCCAAAAGGCCCCCGTCGTTCTCCGCCATTTGAGAGGGGAGAGCCGGTGCAACAGGAGACAATATCATATCGCACCGCTCAAATAGATTCTCAAACCCTTGGACAATCAGCTGCCGGACCTGCAACGCCTTGCTGTAAGCATCCTCCTTTCCTGCAAGAAAAAGGTTGCCCAGCAAAATATATGCTTTGATGCGGCTTCCCAAAGCCCGGCTGCGGGACTGAATGTATCGTTCCTTCAGTGCTTCCACGTCATCGGCGCTGTAGCCGTATCGGATTCCGTCGTACCGGGCCAGGTTGGAGCTTGCTTCCCCGCAGGCAATGGCAAAATAAGCAGGCAGAATCAGGTCGGATAAGGGCAATTCTACCGGAATTAATACAGCTCCCAACCTCTCCAGCTGTTGGGCAGCAGCCAAAACCCTTTCCTTAATACAGGGATCCATCTCCTGGTTAAAGAAGAAATCAGGTAGTCCGATTTTCATCCCTTGAACCGAAGTTTTCTCCTCTGCCATCGGCACCTGCCTTGTGGTGGAGTCCCGATGGTCCTTTCCTCCCACAAGCGCCAATATTTGGCTACAGTCCAAAATGGTTTTGCCCACCACCCCCACCTGTTCCAGGGACGAGGTGCCGGACACCACTCCATGGCGGGAAATCGTTCCCCAAGTGGGTCTGAGACTGGTAATGCCCGCCAGCGAAGCCGAGCGGCGCAAAGTTCCTGTGCCATCACTTCCCAAAGCATAAAAGGCCTCTCCCCCGGCAACGGCCGAAGGGCCGCCCTCTAATGCCTGCCGGGTATCCCATACATTGCCAGCAGGCCCAAAGACGCAGGTTTCACCGCTGATCCCCATGCCAAACTCATCCAACGATGTTTTGCCCAGCAGCACCGCTCCCCCAACCTTGAGCCGTTCCCAAAGAGTAGCGGAATAGGGAGGGCAAAAACCCTTCAGCATCCGGGAGCCACCGGTGATTCTCACTCCTTTGACACAAATGCTGTCAGAAAGTGCCATAGGAACCCCTGCCAGAGGGGAGAGCGTTTGGTCATTGGCATCGATGCGCTTTTGTACCTCTTGCGCATCGGATAGCGCTTTTTCTCTTGTCACCTCTAAAAAGGCAGAAAGCTGAGGCTCCCGATGTTCTATAACCTCCAAGCAGTGGCGGACAGCTTCCTCACAGCGAATGGCGCCCTTGCGTATCAGCTTTCCCAACTCAAGAGCACTAAACTTTTCTAGGTCCTTCATGGTATCCCCCTATTCCACCGCTTTGGGTACCCGGATATACCTGCCTTCCCGGTTAGGAGCTTCTTCCAGTATGGCGTCGTGGGCGGTGGAAGGCTCCACCACATCTTCCCGAAATACATTGGTGCAAACACGGGAACAACCCATTCCCTGTACACCGCCGGTTTCTTGACGGAACAGCTTATTCATTTCCACTAAAATAAGACCAGCCTCTGTCTGAAAATCTTCCCGCTCCTGCCCGGTCAGTCGGATACGGGAATATTCCTGCAAGCGCTCCAGCAGCGCATGTTCTATCTTCATCCAAGCCTCTCCTTTTTCAAGAATCCTACAAAAACGCCCCGTGCCAAAAAGCACAGGGACATTTTAGTGCCGGGATTGTATTTTTAAGGATAACACAACCGAAATGTCCAGTCAATCCGGCTTAGAAGAGTGGTTACCTTTTGGTGGATTTGTATACTCCTACCGAGATGAGATAACTCATTGCCCCCAGCAAAGTTCCCAAAGCCAATAAAGTCAGAGTTATTTGTAAGGAATGATTGGATAGATGATGAAAAGCCTCCTCCAAATAAAGGCCCCGCGTTTTTATGGTTTCCCCGAACAGAGAGGCAAACATTACAGAAGAAAGGGCAAGAACTATAAAGGGTGCCGCGGCCCACATCCGCATTTTGGTGTGGCCAAATTTCATAAAGAGGGGAATCTGATAAGAGCATTGAAACCAAAACAAGAAGTAGCTCAGCCCTATGGCAAAGATCAGATCATTGCCGCTAGGCATTTTACCAAAGAGTCGGGAAACCACAAAATGAAGAGGCAGTATCACAAGTTGAATCGTGAGACAGTTGGCCAAAAGAAAAAGATAGCGTCCCGCCACCAAACTGCTATCCGAAATACTGAGCATTCCGTACAGCCTCTCCAGCTTGTTTTTTTCCTGTACGGAGAAGATGGAGCCCCCCAGCATAGCCAGCATCAGTCCGGCCATGGTGGCCATGCCGGATGGCTCCCACCAGGCAAACAGAATGGGGTAAAGCAAATATATAAGGTAAGACTTGAGATAAACCCGCATGGTTAAAAGGTCCAGACGGAGCATTTTAACAGCACCTGTCATGAGGGCGTCGCCTCCTTTGCGGTATAAAGCATAATGTCATCGATGGATACTTGATCCAGCACACAACCGTCAGGGGGAGCTGGAAAGTCTTTTGCCTTTACAAGGCCGTCAAAGCCAGAACGATGCTCCCGCAAGCCCACTATCTTTTCTCTCAACTGAGCAGTTAGATCTTGACGCCCTCCTTTGAGCAGCCGCCACTCTTCCAGCAAAACATCGGTAGGTCCGGTAAAATAAACCTGCCCGTTTCGGATATAGGTAATAAAATCCGCCGCCCGCTCCAAATCGGCGGTGATGTGAGTGGAAAACAACACGCTTTTTTCGCCGTCGTCAATGTAATGGCGCAGCATATCCATCAGTTCGTCTCGGGCAACAGGGTCCATGCCGCTGGTGGGTTCGTCTAAAATGAGCAACTTGGCCTCATGGGCAAGGGCACAGGCCAACATCAGCTTGGTTTGCATCCCCCGGGAAAGTTCTTTTACCTTTTTATCCCGATCCAAGTGAAAATCACCCACCAGCTCAAAAAACCGAGGCTGGCTCCAGTTCTCGTAGAACAGGGACATGGCCTTTCCCACATCCTTTACCTTCCAATCCTCTACATAAGGGGTGGAATCAAAGACGACTCCTACCTGCTGCTTAATAGCGGAATCGGCGGCGATGTTGTCCATGCCCAGGACTTTGATTTCGCCGCTGTCTCGGCGCAGAAGATTGAGAATCAAATGGATGATGGTGGTTTTTCCTGCTCCATTGGGGCCGATCAATCCCATGATGTAGCCCTTGGGAATGGAAAAACTCACATCCTGCAGGGCAAAGCTGCCATAATTCTTGCTCACTGCCCTGACATCCAATATGGTATTCGACATACTTACTCTACCTCCAACAGCAGTTTGAGCATATCAATTAGCTGCTCGTCGCTGATATTTGCCATAGCGGCAGCTTTGACCGCCTCTTCCAAAGATCGCTCTACCTCCCGCAAAAACTGCTCCTGCATCAGCTGGCTGCCTCTGGGCATCACGTAATAGCCCTTGCCCTGAATGCTGGTAACAAAACCTTCTTGCTCCAGCTCATTGTAAGCCCGCATGGTGGTCAGTACGCTGATTTTTAAATCCTTAGCCAGTCCCCGCAAGCTGGGCAGCAGCTGATTTTCCTCCAGCTCCCCGGAAAGAATAGCCGCCTTCACCTGCTGTTTGATCTGCTCGTAAATGGGCAGAGACGACGAATTTGATATGATGATCTTCACCCAATCCCCCCCATCCACCGTCCATACTGTAGTGTGTGTATATACTGTTATGTTTATTTAATAAACAGTATACAACACCTGTAACGCTATGTCAAGACATTATGTTTCATCTTTGTTTTTGACAGATGCTTTTCTTGGCTTTTGATCAAGTTTATGATATAATAACCAAACGGCATTGGTAATCTCTCAACAAAGTAAAGCAATTTGTGAGAAACCATTGCCTGTATACATATATTTTAATCCTATAATAAACAGCGAATCTTAGCGCAAGGAGAGATTTTTTTGCTAAAGTCCGTGCTGTATTATCTGCTGCTTATCACCACCTCCCTTCGATTGGTGGATGTAATCTATTTGCTGACCGCTACCAATTCCTGTCTGCCCGGTATTGTGTTCGCCGTTACCTCCGCTATGATCTTGTACGGCATCGTCCTGGTGGTCAAGCGGTTTGTTGGCTCGGTTCGGCTCAGTCAGCTTATGGCATTTTACTTAGTTCAAATTTTTGCCATTCTCTTTAATTTGATTTTTGTTGCCGTTACCCTACCGGTAAAAGTTACTCTGGCGGAAACTCTGGTGGTAGGAACCTTTTTGGATATTCTCATTAACTGTGTGGTGGTCTACCTGTGCATGAAGCAGCGTCGTTCCAGGTTCATCACTGTGGGAGGCCTTTGATGAAACAACTGGCCATTTTTGATTTAGACGGCACATTGCTCAACACCATTGCCGATCTGGCCCATGCTTACAACTACGCATTGGACGCCTACGGCTTTCCTGGATACAGCGTGGAAGAGTACCAGAAGATGGTGGGCAACGGTGTTGTCAACCTTTTGACCACCTGCCTCCCCGAAGGGCACAAGGATGAGGATACTCTCCTGCGGGTACAGGCAGTTTTTCAGCAGTATTACAACATTCATGCCAACGACAACACCCGCCCCTACCCCGGCATTCCCCAATTGCTTCAAACAATCCGGCAAAAGGGAATGAAGGTGGCAGTGCTTTCCAATAAGCCTCACCGGTTTTCCACCTTTATGGTTCAGTTGCAGCTTCCCGGGATGGTGGATTTGGTTCTAGGCGCCCGGAACGGAATTCCCCTCAAGCCCGATCCCACCACTATCTTTGAAATTTTGCAACACTTTGCGTTGGAAAAGCAAGACTGCATTTACATAGGAGACAGCGAAACCGATATCCAAACCGGGCAAAATGCCGGTGTAGAAACCATTGGGGTTTCTTGGGGATATCGTTCAAAAGAAACTCTTATTGATAGTGGAGCTTTGGTAATTGTTGATAAAATTGACCAGTTGAGCAAAATTCTTATTGACAACGAATCCACTCATCCCATATACTAGTTCATAATCATTATAGTGTGAAAAGCGATGACAAGGACGGCTGTGTCCAACATTTCGTTTACAGAGAGCCGGTGGTTGGTGCAAACCGGTGACGAAAGGATTACAGGCATCACCTTGGAGCTGAGGATCGAAAGCGGCACGTTGACCGCAAGTAGTCTCCTACGCAAAGGCAGCGTTACAGGCCGAGGATTTGTTGGAATCCGTAAATGAGTGGTCGGTGTATCTTTTTTCACCGGCAATTTGGGTGGTAACACGGGTATAGGACTCGTCCCATGGTGGGGCGGGTCTTTTTGTATTGTCGAAACTTCTATCACTGTAACGGGGAGGACTTATTCATGGAGAATCTCAACAACCGGCTGACGGAAATTGCAATGCGAATTCGTGTCATGCGCGAAATTATGGAAATACCTGCGGAAGAAATGGCTCGAATTACCAACACCACCGTGGAAGAGTACCTCGCCCACGAACAGGGAGACCGGGATTTTTCCTTTACCTTTCTGCTCCACTGCGCCTCGGCCTTTGGGATGGATATGGTAGAGCTGATCACCGGTTCTCCTCCCAAACTGAGCTACTACACTGTGGTGCGCAAGGGGCAAGGGCTTCCCATCAAGCGCCGCAAAGACCTCAACTACGAGCATCTTGCTTTCCGGATGAAAAACAAGCTGGCGGAGCCTTTTCTGGTCACCGCCCCCTATGAGGAAGAAGCTCAGCAAAAACCCATTCCCCTCTCTCGCCACACCGGGCAGGAGTTTGACTATATTTTGGAGGGCAGACTGCGGGTTCAAATCGAAGAGCATGTGGAGGAACTGGGCCCGGGGGATGCCATTTACTACGATTCCCGTTTTGGCCATGGCATGATTGCCATTGGCGGCCAGCCTTGTACTTTTCTTGCCGTCGTCATCAAGGAAACGGACCCAACCAAGCCTCAGGAAAGCAGGGAGGATTAAGTTATGAGAACATCGGTACAAACACAAGTGGTGTATGCAAAAAACAAACAGCGCAACGAGGGAGCTTCCATGGATCTTTCTGTATTCTATAAACAATTTTGCAAAGAAGAGTTTGACCATATAGGTGTTTTGACAAGCTTTGAATCGGTGGTGCCGGAGAATTTTAACTTCGCCTACGATGTACTGGACGAAATCGCCCGCCTGGATCCCAATCGCCGCTGTCTGGTGTGGTGCAACGAGGCCGGCGAGGAAAGAACCTTCTCCTACGGTGAAATGAGTCGTCTTTCCAATCAGGCGGCCAACCTCTTTGCTTCCCACGGGGTCAAAAAAGGCGATATGGTGATGCTGGTGCTCAAGCGCCACTATCAGTTTTGGTATGCTTTTATGGGGCTCCACAAGCTGGGAGCAGTTGGAATACCTGCCACCAACCTGCTCACCACCAAGGATTACGAATACCGTTTTGACGCAGCCGGCATCAAATATGTAGTGGTTACCAGTGATGGAGACTGCTGCTGTCGCGTTGAGGAAGCCATGAAGGAATATCAGGGGCTGGACACCTGCTTTGTGGTGAAGGGAACCCGGGAAGGCTGGGTGGATTTTGACGCCGAACTGGCAAAGCAGTCCGATGTCTTCCAGCGGGTGGAAACCTGCGCCGACGATCCTTTGCTGCTTTATTTTACATCTGGAACCACCGGCTACCCCAAGATGGTGTATCACGACCACAGCTACCCCATTGCCCACATCATCACCGCCAAGCATTGGCAGAATGTCCAGGCTGACGGACTGCACCTCACCGTTTCCGAAACCGGTTGGGCTAAATCGGTGTGGGGTAAACTTTATGGCCAGTGGCTCTGCGCCGCCGCTGTTTTTGTCTATGACTTTGACCACTTTGATGCCGCCGCCCTTTTAGAAAAGATGGATCAATACGGTGTCACCTCCTTCTGCGCTCCCCCTACCATCTATCGCTTCCTCATCAAAGGCGGGATGGAAAAAGGTGGCTTTAAAACCGTCAAGTATGCCGTGGTGGCTGGCGAAGCGCTCAATCCCGAGGTTTATAACCGCTTTAAGGAGCTGACGGGACTTTCCCTCATGGAGGCCTTTGGCCAAACGGAAACCACAGTTATGACCCTGAATCTGGTGGGCACCACTCCCAAGGTGGGTTCCATGGGCAAGCCCTCCCCTCTTTATGACGTCACTCTGTTGGACGAAAACGGCTGCGAAGTCCCTCCCGGAGAGGTGGGCGAGGTTTGCATCCGGGTGCCGGAAGGGAAAAAGCAAAACGGCCTATACCGGGGCTATTACAAAGCTCCCGAGCTGACCAAAAAAGTTTGGCATGACGGAGCTTATCATACCGGTGATACCGCTTGGAAGGATGAAGACGGCTTCTATTGGTATGTAGGGCGCACCGACGACATCATCAAATCCTCCGGCTACCGCATCGGGCCTTTTGAGGTAGAAAGCGTGCTGATGGAGCATCCTGCCGTGATGGAATGCGCCGTCACCGGTGCTCCTGATCCTGACCGGGGACAGGTGGTCAAGGCAACCATTGTCCTTACCAAGGGCTACTCCCCCAGCGAGGAGCTACGCAAAGAGCTGCAAAATCATGTGAAAAAGCAGACTGCTCCCTATAAATACCCCAGAATCATTGAGTTTGTGGATGAGCTTCCCAAAACCATCAGCGGCAAAATCCGCCGCAATGTCATCCGCAAAGAAACGGAAAACTAACCCAATCAAGCAAAAAGACCTGCCGTTTTGGCAGGTCTTTTTTGAGCTGTACCAGTTAGGCAAAGGCTTGCTCCAAGTCTTCCAAGAGATCGTCGATGTGCTCTGTGCCTACAGAAAGCCGAATGGTGTTGGGCCGAATGCCGGAGCGAAGCAGCTCCTGCTCACTCATTTGAGAGTGGGTGGTGCTGGCCGGGTGAATCACCAGAGACTTAACATCGGCTACATTTGCCAGAAGGGAGAAAATTTGCAGTTTGTCGATAAAGGCCTTGGCTTCTTCCGCGCCGCCCTTAATCTCAAAAGTAAAAATGGAGCCTGCACCCTTGGGGAAGTATTTTTGATAGAGTTTGTGATGGGGATGATCCGGCAGGGATGGATGGTTAACCTTTTCCACCTTGGGATGTTGGCGGAGGAAGTCCACAATCCTAAGAGCATTCTCTACATGGCGCTCCACCCGGAGGGAAAGAGTTTCCAGCCCTTGCAAAAACAGGAAGGAATGAAAGGGGCTCAAGGTGGCTCCGGTGTCTCGAAGCAGGGTGACCCTCGCTTTGGTGATGTAGGCAGCCGCTCCGGCAACATCGCTCAGACGCACCCCGTGGTAACTTGGGTTGGGCTCGGAAAGACCGGGGAATTTCCCGGATGCTGCCCAATCAAACTTTCCGCCATCCACAATGATACCGCCGATAGAGGTTCCGTGTCCTCCAATAAATTTGGTGGCCGAGTGGACTACAATGTCAGCGCCATACTCGATGGGACGCAGAAGATAAGGGGTGGCAAACGTATTGTCGATGATCAGGGGAAGCCCATGCTTGTGAGCAATTCCTGCCACCTCTTCGATATCAATCAGGCTGGAGTTGGGGTTGCCCAATGTTTCGATAAAAATTGCCTTGGTGTTATGGCGGATCCCTTCTTCAAAGCTCCCCGGGACATCGGGGTCCACAAAGGTCACCTCTATGCCAAAATCACGAAAGGTGTGGGCAAACAGGTTGTAAGTACCCCCGTACAGGGTGTTGGCAGAAACAATATGATCCCCTGCCCGGGCAATGTTCTGGATGGCATAGGTGATGGCTGCCGCTCCACTGGACAGAGCCAAGGCGCCAACGCCGCCTTCCAGCGCCGTCATTCGTTTTTCAAACACATCGGAGGTTGGATTCATAATGCGGGAATAGATGTTGCCGGGCTCTGTCAGACCAAAACGCCCGGCCGCTTGGGCACTGTCTGCAAACACAAAAGAGGAGGTCTGATAAATTGGCACAGCCCGTGCATCGGTTGCAGGGTCAGGCTGTTCCTGCCCGGCATGAACCTGAAGGGTTTCGAACCTAAAATTTCTTGTCTCTGCCACTTGAATCCACTCCTTAACAACTTGATTTAATTCATATAACAATAATATGAATAGTATGATATATTTCTTTCTTCCAATTGTCAAGGGGTAATATGGTCTTTGTCATAAATTATTTACTTTGGGACAAAGACTTTTGTTTCCTCTTGTGTTTTTCCACAAGATCAGCCAAAGTGATTTGATCGACAACGCTGCGAATGGCTTCATCCAACTGCTTCCAGACCTCCAAAGTCACGCATTGCTCGGCACGGGGACATTGATTGGGCTCATCCTTCATGCAGGCCACTGGGACAAGGCTTCCTTCGATCAGTCTTAAAATCATCCCCACCGTATATTCTTCCGCCGGTCGAGCCAATCTGTAGCCTCCCTGAGCTCCCCGGGCGCTTTTCACAAATCCAGCTCTGCTAAATACCGTAATGATCTGCTCCAGATACTTATTGGATATTTCCTGGCGCTCTGCAATATTTTTGATGGCAATGTATTCCCCATCGTGCAGTGCCAAATCCAGCATCATTCGCAGAGCATAGCGGCCTCTTGTCGAAATTTTCATATCATCACATCCTAATCCTTGGGAGATACTCCAAAAACGTGGAGTCACGGGAAAAGGCGTCACCCAAGGGCGGCGCCTTCCAACAAATCCATCGTATCTTAATCCGAAAACAGGGGGATCGAGAGGTAGCGCTCTCCGGTGTCAGGCAGAACAGCCACAATCATTTTGCCTTGGTTTTCGGGGCGCTTGGCCAGCTGTGTGGCTGCCCAAACGGCAGCTCCCGAGGAAATTCCAACCAATAAGCCTTCTGTTTTGGAAAGCTCCTTTCCGGTGGCAAAAGCATCCTGATTGGGTACCCGTATCACTTCATCGTACACCGACGTGTTGAGGGTCTTGGGGACAAACCCGGCTCCGATTCCCTGAATCATGTGAGAGCCTGCCTTCCCTCCGGACAGCACCGGGGAGGCATCGGGTTCTACAGCAACCACTTGGATCTTAGGGTTTTGGGACTTTAAAAATTCCCCTGCGCCGGTCAGGGTACCGCCGGTTCCCACTCCTGCCACCAAGATATCCACCTTGCCGTCGGTATCCTCCCAAATTTCCGGACCTGTAGTCTTTCTATGAATTTCCGGATTGGCGGGATTGACAAACTGGCCGGGCACAAAGGAGTGGGGAATTTCTTTGGCTAATTCCTCGGCTTTGGCAATGGCGCCGTTCATTCCCTTAGCACCTTCGGTGAGGACCAGCTCTGCCCCATAAGCCTTCAGCAGATTCCTGCGCTCCACACTCATGGTCTCCGGCATGGTGAGAATGATGCGATATCCTCGAGCCGCGGCAACCGAGGCCAGCCCAATTCCGGTATTGCCGCTGGTGGGCTCAATGATGACGGATTCGGGAGTAAGCAGCCCCCTTGCCTCGGCATCTTCAATCATAGCTTTGGCAATCCTGTCCTTTACACTTCCCGCCGGATTAAAATATTCCAGCTTGCCGATGACAGAAGCCTGCAGTCCATGCTTTTTTTGATAGTTGGAAAACTCCAGCAAAGGCGTTTTTCCAATGAGATCTGTTAGACTTTTATAGATGCTTGCCATACCGTTACCCCCTTGATAGGAATTTACTCATTTCATATATGAATGATATGATTATCATATTCCTATTTTTTGAAAATGTCAATATTCTTTTGACTATCTATTCTAACAGGACATGACAATATTTATTCTCAGAAGAAAGGTACCAAAAAAATCATGACCTGTTTTTAGGATATTGTGAATGGAAATACCTCCTGCTGCAGGAGTCCCTGTAGCAGGAGGTATATGATAAGCATTATAATCTATCACCTTGAAGGAAGAATTACTTAATTTCGTATACCCAACCAAAGGGGTCGGGCAGGGCGCCGGTTTGAATGCCGGTGATGTTGTCGTACAGCTTTTGGGAAAGGGCTCCAATTTTACCATCGTTAATACGCATCACCTTGTCGCCCCATTTCAGCTCGCCCACGGGAGAAATCACGGCAGCGGTACCGCAGCCAAACACTTCCTGCAGGGTTCCGGCATCGTAAGCATCGGCAATTTCCTGAATGGGCACCTTCCGCTCCTCCACCGGGATATTCCAGGAATGAAGCAGCTCCAGTACCGATTTGCGGGTGATGCCCGCCAAGATGGTGCCGCTGGACAAATCGGGAGTGACCACTTTGCCATCAATGACAAAGAGAATGTTCATGGCTCCCACTTCGTCCACATACTGGCGGGAAACGCCGTCCAACCACAATACCTGGGCGTAGCCCTGCTGGTTGGCCTCGGACTGCGCCTTCAGGGAGGCGGCATAGTTTCCGGCACATTTGGTAAAGCCGGTGCCCCCCTGTACCGAGCGGGCATACTTGCTTTCTACATAGATTTTGACAGGTGCCAGTCCCCCCTCGTAGTAGGAGCCCACCGGGGACAAAATCGTGATAAACTGGTAGGTGCTGGAGGGATGAACGCCCAAGAAAACATCGGTGGAGATGATAAAGGGTCTAATATACAGGGAGGTGCCGGGCTCTGTGGGCACCCAGTCGGCATCAACTTTGATCAGCTCGGCAATCGCCTGGACAAAAAAGTCCTCGTCTACTGCAGGGATGCACAGACGGTCACCGGAGACACTCATCCGCTTCATATTTTCTTCGGGGCGGAACATCATCAGTTTATCCCCGGAGCGGTAAGCTTTCATTCCCTCGAAGATCAGCTGACCATAATGGAGGCTGGTGGTGGCAGGGTCCAGAGAAAGAGGACCATAAGGCACAATTCGCGCATCATGCCATCCCTTGCCCTCGGTATAATCAATTAGTAGCATGTGATCGGTAAA
>JBMNHF010000005.1:0-19990 GCA_050950205.1 Oscillospiraceae bacterium | reverse complement strand
CACCAAGAATCTGGAAGGTGTCGGAAACCGCACCGGTTTGAGGAGGCGCAATATAGTCTTCCTCGTCAGTCGGGCTTGGCGTTTCCTGAGGAATCACCACCTTATTGTCGATTCGCAGGGCAGGGGCATTTTCGATATTGGAGCGGCCGCCACCGTTTTCACCGTTGTTTTTGGGAAATAAAACAGAGTAATCAAAATTTCTTTGCAGGGCCGATGCATTGGCTGCCGGACTTTCCTCCGCCAAAACAGCGATGTAGGTGGCCGAACAAATCACTGTCAGAAGCAGAACCAGAACCAGAGTTTTTGCCATTACTTTCACTTTGCTTCACCTTCCGTCTTTCTATTAGGAACCCCCTGTAGCCTTTTCCATTTGGAAAAAGCTGCAAGATATTTCTTTTATTGGCTCCATATATAAAATTTCCCATTTTTGCGTCTTTTATGGCTGTTAAGATTTGGTATTTTTTCCATCCGCTGTCAGTCTGCTCTACCAGCTTCTGCATAATAAGGAGCTTGCCACCTCATAATAAAAAGGATCGCTACCCAACAATATGTCAGACACGGAGGAATTGGATATGAGTGTGGTGGTCATACGCACGGTGGTGCTTTACATTGTCATTGTGCTTGCTCTGCGAATTATGGGAAAGCGCCAGTTGGGGGAGCTTCAGCCTGCAGAGCTGGTGGTTACCATTTTGGTTTCCAATATCGCCACCCTTTCCATTGAGGACACCAACATCCCCCTGCTGGGAAGTATTTTACCCATCTTCATGCTGGTAAGCTGTGAGGTTTTGGTGTCGGTCATCATTTTAAAAAGCGGTTTTGCCCGCAAGATGATCTCGGGGAATCCTCGCATTCTTATTCGAGATGGGGTGCTGGATCAAAAGGAAATGCGCAACCTTCGCTGGTCCATTGATGATGTAACCGAACAACTGCGGATGAACAACATCTTCGACATCCGGGACGTAAGCTTTGGCATTGTGGAAACCTCAGGCAATTTAAGTGCCTACCAAAAATTTTCGGCCCGCCCCGTAACCGCACAAATGATGAATATTCCCGCCAACGGAGAACCGGACGCCCCTCCCCTGCCCATCATCAATGATGGGGTGCTGGATCGGGACGCCCTTGCTTTTCTCAATTTACGAGAAGAATGGCTGTATAAAATTCTGGAGGAAAAAGAGCTTGCCGTTAAAGATATTTTTTTGATGACCTGTGATCGCCGGGCCAGATACCGCATCGATGTCAAAATCAACAAAGACAAAAGGAGAAAGTAGCCGTGAAGCGATTGTATATCTGTCTGGCGGTGATTGCCGCAATCACTGGTGTCTGTATCTTTTCCATGCATCGGATATCGGAAATAAAGGACAGAGTAGAAGATTACTCCAACGCTGTGTTTACTGCCATGGAAGAAGAAAATTACGAAAAAACCCTGGCCAGTGTTGGGGAACTGACCGATTATTGGATGGAGCAGAACACGGTTTTGGTGCGCTATGTTCGACATGCTCAGGTAGACGATATATCCAAAGGAATTTCCAGATTGGAATCTCTGGCCCGCTACCAGGTTTATCCTGATTTGGCCGCCGAACTCAGCGCCATTCTATGGCAGATGGAGCAGATTTGGGATTCGGAGCGGGTCCATATCCGGAATGTGATGTAGTCCCCATTTTTAATTGCTTTTTATGGGGGGAAATGGTAGAGTAGAAAGAAAAAGCACCGAGGATGAGCTATGAAAAAATACGGTACCGCTGCTGTTTTCCTAGTTGTTTGTCTGTTGCTGATAGGAGCTGCTCCCATTCTTCCCACCGTGGATTTTTATGTCAACGACGCTGCCAACATCCTGATTGACCGGCATAAGGATACCATGATGGCGGCTTCCTCCGGGTTGGAGCAGCAAAGTGGAACACAGTTGGTGCTTCTTACCCTTCCCTCTTTGGAAGAGCAGGGGTATGACGACCTTGAAACCTTTGCCCACGATGTCTTTACCTCCTGGGAAATCGGAGGACGAAAGGAAGAAAACGGCCTGTTGATTGTGGCGGTCAAATCCCCTGCCGCCTGTACCGTCCGGGTGGGAAAAGCCTTTGCCGGTGCGATCACCCCCGCTCAAATTAACGAGGTTTGTCAAACTGTGGTTGCCACCATGCAAAAGGGCAATGCCACCAAGGCCCTGATGGACTTGTATTCCGCTCTTTCCCTGCGGGTTTACGAGATTTTGGAACTGGAACCTCCCAATGGGGAAATTACCCGGCAGGCCGCCGCTTCCAACCGTCTGCCCTACCTGCTGCTGGCGGGAGTGTTTTTGGTGGTGGCCCGCTCCTACCGGGTGAGCCGCAAATACCGCAGCCGCTATGGCGGCTTTTCGCACAAACGCAGGCGGCAGTTTTCCCGCCAGCAACGGGATGAAGATGCTATGGAATCAAGCAGGGTTCCGGAACTTTATGATCGAATCGGCAGGGAAAAAACCGCCGATTCCTCCTGGGAGCCGGCAGAGCAACAGGAAGGAGCAGAACAGTGACGTCCAAAACCAGTATCCGTTACTTGAAGGGAGTGGGAGATAAGCGGGCAAGCCTTTACCACAAACTGGGTGTGGATACCATTGGCGACCTGCTCTATCACTTTCCTCGCAGCTACATAGATTTAAGCCATCCCCACACCATTGGGGATGCTCCTTTTCAGGAGCCCTGCGCCGTCAGGGCGCTACTGACCCGTATCGGGAGGGAACAGCGCGTTCGCAAGGGGCTTTCTCTTTGGAAGCTCCGAGCAGAGGATGAAACCGGTACTCCGCTGGACATCACCCTCTTCAACGTCAAATACACCGTAGAGCAACTGGTTCCCCATCGGTATTATATTTTTTACGGGCGGGTGACCGGCACCCTTCTAAGGCGGGAGATGAGCGCCCCCGAAATTTATCCGGCCGAAGGCGGTCAGCCCATTCTGCCGATCTACCCCCTCACCTCCGGTCTTTCCACCCGAATGCTTCGCAGCCATATGGCGCAAGCTCTGCGGGAGCTAAAGACCCTTCCCGACCCTTTGCCGGAGGATTTGCGAAGGGAATTGGATTTGCCGGAACTGAACCGTGCCCTGCGGGATATACACTTCCCTCAGGATTTGGCCAAAGCGACTCGGGCCCGCAGGCGGTTTATCTTTCAGGAGCTGCTGGTGCTCTGCTGTGCCTTGGGCAGTCTCCACACCCAGAAAACCAAAATAACCATCCCCCCCATGGATCCGGTGGACTTGCAGCCCTTTTACCGCAGTCTTCCCTTTTCCCCCACCGGTGCCCAAAAGCGCTGCATCGAGGAATGCGCCGCCGACCTTGTTCGGGATGTTCCCCATGAACCGACTGATTCAGGGGGACGTGGGTTCGGGAAAAACCCTGATCGCAGCAGCCTGTGCCTATCTCTTGGCCAAAAATGGCAGACAAACCGCCATGATGGTCCCTACCGAGATTCTCGCCGAACAGCATCTGGTTACCATGTCCCAGTTTTTGGAGCCTTTGGGGCTCAAAGTGGAGTTGCTTACCGGTTCCACCAAAGCAGCCCAGCGGCGCAAGGTGCTGGATGCGCTGGCTCTTGGGCAGATCGACCTGCTGATTGGAACCCATGCTCTGTTGTCCGAAGGGGTGGATTATTTTGATCTGGGGCTGGTCATCACCGACGAACAGCACCGGTTTGGGGTCAAGCAGCGAGCCACTCTTTCCCAAAAAGGCAAGGATTGCCATGTTCTGGTGATGTCGGCCACTCCCATTCCCCGCACCCTTTCCCTGATTATTTACGGGGACCTTTCCCTTTCCATCTTGGACGAAAAGCCCCCCGGACGCCAACCGGTGGAAACCCTGCTCATTGACTCCGGAAAGCGAGCCCGGGCCATGGGCTTTATCCGCAAACATCTGGATGAGGGGAAACAGGCCTACATTGTCTGCCCCCTCATCCAGCAGGGGGAAATGAACACCGAGCTGCGCTCCGCTGTGGAATACGCCAAAAATCTGTCGGAGCGGGATTTGAAAGGGTATCGGGTAGGGCTTTTGCACGGCCGGATGCCCCCTCGGGAAAAAGATGCGGTGATGCGCCGCTTTAAGAGCGGAGAACTACAGGTATTGGTCTCCACCACTGTGGTGGAGGTTGGAGTGGACGTTCCCGGCGCCACCATCATTATGATCGAAAATGCCGAGCGCTTTGGCCTTTCCCAACTGCACCAGCTGCGGGGACGGGTGGGCCGGGCGAAGGAAAAAAGCTGGTGTATTCTGGTCAGCGATGTCAAGTCTGGCAAAACGGCCCAACGCCTGCAGGTGATGAAGAAAGAGCATGATGGTTTTAAGATTGCCGAGCAGGATCTGGCACTGCGGGGCCCCGGAGACTTTTTCGGATACCGCCAGCACGGGCTCCCCACCCTCAAGGTGGCGGATCTGGCCGACGATATAAAAGTCATGGAGCAGGCGCGGGAGAAAGCTCTGCGCCTGATGGAGGAAGATCCCGCTCTGGAGCGGCCGGAGCATGCTCTGCTGCGGGCCGAACGGGACGCCATGCTGGGCGCTGTGGGAGACCGCCCCAACTAAGATCTGTGGTCTGTCGGTATCCATAAAATACGGGGGTTGCCAGCCGTTTTTGAACCGCTGTCTGCGAGTTGGGTTTTCCGGCAAGGGTGTATCCCTTGGTTGCACAATTGTCGCTCCGAGGAATACACTTCATCTTTAATTGTGCGAACTGGAAGGACAAAAATCACATTTTTTATTGACTTTTTTTCCTGCCTTGTTATAATAAACCAGACGGCCTTGTAGGATGTCTCTTTCTTCATCCAGAGGCCGGACTATTTTTATAAGGAGGACGAGGCCATGCCGATCAAGGTACCAAATGATCTGCCGGCAATCAAAATACTGAACCGGGAGAACATCTTTATCATGCAGCAGTCCCGAGCCGATACGCAGGACATCCGGCCCCTGAAGATCCTCATCCTCAATTTGATGCCCAAAAAAATTGAAACCGAAACCCAGTTGCTGCGCCTTTTGGGAAATACCCCCCTGCAGGTGGAGGTGGAGCTGCTGCAAACCGCCACTTACACCTCCAAGAATACCCCCCAGGAGCATCTGCTAAAATTTTATAAGACTTTTGATGAGATAAAGGATCAGCGTTTTGACGGCATGATCATCACCGGAGCACCGGTGGAAAAGATGGAGTTTGAGCAGGTCAGCTATTGGCCGGAGCTCTGTACCATTATGGAGTGGGCAAGGCACAACGTCTTTTGCACCTACTTTATCTGTTGGGGTGCACAGGCCGCTCTCTACCACTACTATGGAATTCCCAAGTATCTGTTGCCTGAAAAGCTGTTTGGTGTCTTTAAGCACACTCTGAGCGATCCCAGCCACTATCTCTTTAACGGCTTCGACGATGTGTTTTACGCTCCCCACTCCCGCCATACCGAAGTGCGGGCAGAGGATATTGCCAAATGCCCCGATCTGCAGATTCTCAGCACCTCCCGGGAGGCAGGGGTGTACATTGTCGCCAGCCGCGATGCTCGCCAGTTTTTTGTCACCGGCCACTCCGAATACGACCGGGATACGCTGGCCAACGAATACTATCGGGATATTCAGGCCGGTCAGCCCATCCACACACCCATTAACTACTTTCCCCAGGACGATGATCACAATCGCCCACTCTTTCGCTGGAAGGCCCACGCCCACCTGCTTTATTCCAACTGGCTCAACTACTTTGTCTATCAGCGCACTCCCTATGATTTTGTATAAATCTTTAGGGCGACAAGCATCTGCTTGTCGCCCTTTGTTTTGCCTCTCTGTCAAATACATAATCCGGCGGAAATGTGAAAAGCTACCAACAGCTATCGAATTGCAATGAATTGATCATGGAGGAATTGCCATGAAACGGATATCGGTGATTTTGCTGGCCTGCCTGCTACTAATTGGTGCAACGGGTTGCGGTCAGCAAAACAAGCAGACTTCTCCCCCTTTGCCTGCGCCACCGGAAATTTCCCCAGCTTCTCCCATACCGGAAAATCCACCGGCAGCACCGGAACTCTCAAAACCACAAGTCTCCTATCCCGAAGACGAATACCTAACGGTGATGGATGCTCCTTTCTACCGGGGGACAGTCACTGCCGTTTCAGAAAAAAATGGCATTTATGAGCTGCGTCTCGAGCAGGTGGAAGGCACCGATTTTGGGTACTCTTCCTTTATGATGCACACCGGCGAAAACACCCGCAGCAGTTTTTCCTTTGCTGATCTGGTTTTGGGGGACTACCTGGAGGTGTACTACGGAGAGCGTAACGACGGCCTTCCCCCTGTCATCATCGCCGCCAATAAGCTGCCCCCTGCTGTGGACTGTGTGTTTAACGGTGAGCTGACCGCCTTGGAACATCAGGGTACGGAAGGCAGGCTGGAGATGACCTTACTTTCAACCGGCGAGGAGATCCACTTTCACTTTGATGATTCCACGCAATTTTATTTGGATATGGAAGGCTTAAAAGCCGGCGACAAGCTCAACATCTATCACAGGGGCACCCTGACCAAAAGCATTCCGCCTCAAGGCTTCGCCCTGGAGGTGCGCCCCTATGCCGAATCTTGATGCATGAACTTCCCGGAGAAAAAGGCTCGCAAATAGCCGATTTTAGAGATGCTCCAAAAAAGATTTAATTTTCTACAACTCTACCCGCACCGGACCGTCCAAAACGATGCTGTCCGGTGTTACTTTACTGCTCCAAGCCGAAACCAGAACGCCGCAATCCACAGCCTGACGCAGTGCCTCGCCAAAGGCGGGATGGGTTTGGTCGTTGGGGGAAAAAACGGTCACTTTCTCCATCTGAATCAAAAATACCACCGCTGCCTCCAGTCCTGCCTGCTTGGCTTTGATGAGATGATGCAGGTGTTTGACCCCTCGCTGGGTGGGTGCATCGGGAAAGAGAGCACGCCCCTCTTCCTCCAGAGTCACCCCTTTTACCTCCACAAGAGTCTGCTTTCCTTCTAAGAAAAATCCAAAGTCAAACCGGGAATCTCCCCAAGTATATTCCCGACGCAAAGCGGTGACTCTTCCTTTCATATTCAAAGGCAGCCATCCCGCAGCAAGGGCTTCTTCTATTACCTTGTTGGGAGCCTGACTGTCCATATTGATGAGAAGATTCCCTTTCTGAACGGCTATCAGAGAGTAGTCGGTTTTTCGGCCGGGGTGAGGATTGTGTTCCAAATAAACCGTTGCCCCCGGTATCAGCAGTTCCCGGCAGCGCCCCGTATTTTTTACATGAGCTACTACAGTCCTGCCCTGTACCTTTACGTGGGCAATAAACCGATTGGGACGTTGCTGAAAATATCCCTCCACCACATTGTCATAAACCATAATATTCATCGCCTTATTCCATAATTGACCCTGTGCCAAAGAAAGCACCGGCCTTTGGTCTTACGCTGTATTATACCCGGTCTGCCGGCAGCTTGTCCAGCAGGCCGAACGCCGGCTTGCCAAAGGGATTCGAAGTAGAAAAGCGTTCCGACATAATAAAACCACCTTCTCTCATATACTGTAACAGAATAAGGGGGTGGTGTTGTTGAAGCGCTGGATGGCCCTGCTGGCCACCTTTCTAATGCTGTTGTGCAGCTGCACCGGCAACACTCCCGAAAAAACTACAGCTGATTTTTTGAACTGCTTAATCAAAAGCGACATCAAATCTGCAGAAAAACTCACCCTATCCGGCAACCTCCTGCTGGATACCGGAAGCAAGGACGCTGCCGCCATCTACAAGCCACTTTTTTCCGCCATGCAGTATTCGGTAGGGGGCTCTCTCATCGACGGGGAGATGGCCACGGTGAACATCACCCTTTTGGTGATTGATTTAGAAGAGCTGATGAGCCAGGTTTCCTTAGAGGTGGTTCAGAAGATGGTGACCAGCGGAAAAGGAAGCGGGGATCTCTTTTACACCCTGCTACTGGAAAAACTGACCGCAGAGGATGTGCCCATGGCAAGCTACACCGTCACCGCAGAGCTCGTTAAGGAGGCTGGACGCTGGAAAATTGATATGGATCGTTCCCCTGATTTTCTCCAGGCTGTTGGCGGAGGAGTTGAGGGGTTGATTCTGACCTCTTAATGAAAATCGCTGAAATAAAGGGTTTGTTTTTGTAAAGGAAAATATCTTTACAGGTAATTCGATTGAAAAAGGAGCTTTTTTGCTCCTTTTTTGCTGCATTTCTTGACAAAGCTTTGTCCCTTGTGATAGCGTGGTGGAAATGGATGATGGAGGGACAGGTTTTGTTGCTGATTAAAAATGGCCGGGTGCTGGATCCGGCCTCGGGTATCGATGGGGTGATGGATCTTCTCGTAGAAGGAGGCACCATCCGTAAGATGGGGGAGAATCTTTCGGGAGAAACGGTTCTGGATGCCACAGGACTTGTGGTGGCTCCCGGCCTCATTGACACCCATGTCCATTTTCGGGATCCTGGTTTTACCCATAAGGAAACCATTCACACCGGTGCTTTGGCGGCGGCCAGAGGTGGATTTACTTCGGTGGTCTGCATGGCAAATACCAACCCGGTTGCCGACTCCCCCGCTCTGCTCCAGGATATTCTCCGCCGGGCAGCAGAGGAAGATGTGCGGATTTATCAAGGGGCGGCAGCTACCCAAGGATTGGAGGGGAAAATCCTCACAGATTTTGCCCTGCTCAAGCAGGCGGGAGCGGTGTGTTTTACCGATGACGGCATCCCCCTCACCGACAGCGCCTTGGTTTTAAAAGCGATGGAGCAGGTTGCCAGCTTGGGTAGTGTCCTCTGCCTACACGAGGAGGATCCTGCATTGGTGGGCTCTGCCGGTGTCAATGCCGGAGAAGTTGCGCAGGCGCTGGGGCTTTTGGGTGCACCTGCCTACTCGGAAAGTTCCCTCATTGCTCGGGATTGTATGCTGGCTTTGGCCACCGGAGCAAAGGTGGTCATACAGCATATCAGCACCAAAGCCGGAGTGGAGATGGTTCGCTTTGCCCGCAGTCTGGGAGCAAAGGTGGAGGCGGAGGTGACGCCCCATCACTTTTCTCTTACCCAGCAGGCGGTGCTGGAGCTGGGCACCCTTGCCAAAATGAATCCCCCTCTGCGCAGCGAGGAAGACCGCCTTGCCATCCTACAGGGATTGACCGACGGAACCATCAACCTCATTGCCACCGACCACGCCCCCCACACTGCGCAGGAAAAAGCCAGAGACTTTTCTCAGGCTCCCAGCGGGATTTTGGGATTGGAAACCGCTTTGGCTGTGGGAATTACCTATCTGGTGGAGCCGGGTCATTTGACCTTGGGACAACTAATCGAAAAGATGAGTGCCAACCCAGCCAGGCTCTATGGCCTAACGGGGGGATGCCTGCGTCCCGGCGGGCCTGCCGATTTGGTTCTGTTTCATCCCGAGGAAACATGGACGGTGGAGCGCTTTGCCTCCAAATCTTCCAATTCGCCCTTTCTCCACAAAACCCTGACCGGTAAGGTGCGGGCTACCATTTGCCGGGGCAAGATTGTTTTTCAAAGTGATACCCAGATATAAAGCTGCTTCTACGCAAAAAACCACCTGTGCTAACAGGTGGTTTTTTTGAATATAAATGAATGGAAGATCAGGTGCTTTTTCGCACCACCAAATGGGTATCCACCCAGCGAATAATGCTTTCCCGCTCGGGGTTGGCAATCAGCTTTAGTAGTTCCTGCACAGCGGCCTGTCCCACCTCAAAGGGATTGGCATGGACTGTGGTGAGCGGTGGCGTAAAGGCAGCAGACATGGGAAGATCGTCAAATCCGGCCACCGCAATGTCCCGCGGAACATCCAAACCTGCTTCCCAAATGGCCTCAATGGCACCCAAAGCAATGCTATCCGTTGCAGCAAAAATGGCAGTGGGCAGATCCTCGGTGGCAAGCATTTGATAGACGGCATCCCGAGCTTGCGGGGAGTCGATGCCGTCTATAATCACCGGGGTTCCTCTAATCTCCTGTACCTTTTGCCCCAGCAGCTCTAATTTTTGGTTGTTCGGCCGGGGATAGTTCCCCCATACATTTCCCAGCTTAATGCCGGGATTGTTGTAAACCTCCAGGCCGTGCTCCCGATGAGCATCCAAATAAGCCAGATAGCGCAAATAGTAGCTCGGGTGACTGAGGCGGTCGCTGATATAGGCAATTTTGCGATGACCCCGCTCTACAATCAGATGCCGCATGATAGCTTTTGCACCCCCGTACTCATCCTGAACAATAAAGGCATTGTTGGGGGTTGGTACGGCATCGTTGACCAACACCAAAGGGATATTGCGTCTGCGGAATTCATTGATCGGTTCCATGGGGGAAAAAGTAGCCAAAATCACACCGTCGATGCTGTCTTGAATAAAATGCTCGTCAAAAGTGGTGTTTTTGGGGTCCGACGGGGCTACCAATATGTGGTAATTGTGGCGGCGCGCTTCTTCTATGGCTCCATCCAACATGGGACCAAAAAAGGAGTGGCCAAAATAAGGGCTTTGGGACTTGTGCATACAAAACCCCAAAATCCCCGAACGCTTGGTAGCAACCGCCTGAGCCAGCGCATTGGGCTGATAATTGTATTGTTTTGCAATTTCTAAAATGCGGCGTTTTGTCTCCTCTTTGACCAAAGGAGAATCGGATAAAGCCCGGGAGGCAGTGGCTTTGGAAACCCCGGCAATTCGAGCAATATCGCTTAAGCGTGTTTTCATTGTATCTTCGACCTCTGTAAATTTGTATATATTATCTATTGAAATTTAATTTTAATTGTGTATAATAAAATCATTGAAAATGCAACCGGTTACATACACACATTATAGTGTTAGAATTTTGAAATGTCAATTTAACACTTATTTTATTTTTTTTCAAAATTATGCAACCGGTTTCATAAAGATTACAAATAATTGTTTTTTGGAGAGTAGGTTTTTTTTATGCAATATCCATACCGCATCACCGCACATTCCGGCTGTGAAGGAACGCCTCGGGATTCCAAGGAATCTATCATCAAAGCTCTTACGTTGGGAGCAGATGTTGTCGAAGTCGATGTGCGCCGAGCTCCTGACGGCACTTTGGTTATCTCCCACGACCGGAAAGATTCCTATTCCGGCATGTTGTCCTTGCAGGAGGCAATGGAGTTGGTGGCGGAGGATGGAAAAATCGGCATCAACTGCGACATTAAAGAGGCCGAGGTGGCATTGGATGTTTTGCAGATGGCCCAATCACTTGGGATTACCAAAGAGCGGCTCATTTTATCCGGCGGCCTGACCCCGGCACAGTTGCGGGCCAGCCCCCAAATTATCCAACAATGCAACCCTTATCTCAATTTGGAAGAAATTATGGGAGAGATTTTAAACATCCCCCCGGAATTAGCAGAGTCTTCTCTTTGGGAGAGTATCCGAGATGAAATCCAAGATATTTCTCCTTATCTGCCGGACATTTCCCGCATCTTCCACGAGGTGGGTGCTAAGGCTCTGAATCTTCCCTATACTCCCCTAACCCAACCTTGTTTCGATTTGGCACAAGAAATTCCACTATCAGCCTGGACCATAAACGAGCTTGCTGTAATGGAAAAAATGATACGACTGGGGGTTGTAAACCTTACTACTCTTAATGTGAAACTGGCTATGCAGCTGCGGGAAACAATCCCAACCAGATAGCCCTTTCTCTTTAGCTCTACTACCTATCTTGAAAGGAAGGCGAAATTCATGCGTTATCTTAACCCTAAACGCTGGGTACATATGTTGGGTCGCAAACGATTTGGAGAGCTTTGC
Source organism: Oscillospiraceae bacterium (assembly GCA_050950205.1). Lineage (GTDB taxonomy): Bacteria > Bacillota > Clostridia > Oscillospirales > Ruminococcaceae > WRAV01. The sequence goes on along the minus strand of JBMNHF010000005.1, from coordinate 8,266 downwards.
ATTCTGATTGCCTTTATGCTTTTCTTTTATGGCCCGTTGCTCCACATGTTTATGCTGGCTTTTGCCAATAAGTACGAAATGCCGGCGGTTTTGCCGCAGCAGTTTGGGTTTCAGTGGTGGAAGTATGTTCTGTCCCAACCTACTCTGGTCAGCTCCATCTCTCTGTCCTTTATGATTGCCTTTATCACCACCGGACTTTCGCTGCTCATTTGTATCCCGGCAGCCTATGTCCTGGCACGGTTCGATTTTCCCGGCCGCAAACTGGTGATGTTCTCGTTTTTGCTGGGCAATGCCTTTCCTAAAATAGGCATCTACGCCTCTATGGGTATCATCTTTTACCGCATTGGATTGATGGGTACACTGCCCGGCGTTCTGATTGTCCACCTATTGGGGGGCATGATGATGATGATTTGGATGCCTACCAACTCCTTTAAGAGCGTACCTCGCCAGCAGGAAGAGGCCGCCCGGGATGTGGGGGCAGGACCGCTCCGCACCTTCTTGTATGTGACACTGCCTATGGCCTGGCCCGGAATCGCAGTGGCCGCCATGTTTACCTTTATCGGCTCTCTGGGAGAAAATCAGGGAACCTTGCTGGTGGGTCTTCCCCACTACCGCACCATGCCGGTGGAAATGTACGGCGTAATTTTGGATTATCCTGCCACTGCCGGTGCTGTGTTTGCTCTGATTTTGTTGATTCCCAACATTCTGCTCCTCTTTTTGATGCGCAAGTATGTCGGCCCCGAAACTCTCTCCAAAGGATTTAAGATGGGCTGATGAATACTATACAGGATTCTGAATTACAAAGAAGCGGGGGTACCAAGATGAGTGGTAACGCAAAACTTGAGATTCGTGATTTAACAACGCTATATAAAAGCGGCGATGGGGTTCGGAACATAAACCTTACGGTAAATAAAGGGGAACTGGTTACGCTGCTCGGACCGTCGGGCTGCGGAAAAACCACCATCCTGCGGACCATTGGAGGTTTTATTCCAGCTACCTCGGGGCAGATCCTCATTGACGGCAAAGACATTGTTCATCTGCAACCGGAAAAGCGCCCCACCGCCATGGTGTTTCAAAGCTATAACCTTTGGCCTCATATGACGGTGTATGAAAATATGGCTTTTGGCCTCAAGCTGCGCAAAGTACCCAAAAGCGAGCAAAAGAGAAGAATTACCGAAATGCTGGAAATGGTCAAAATGTCCGGATACGAAAAGAAATACCCCGGACAAATGTCTGGAGGACAGCAACAGAGAATCGCCATTGGACGCTCCCTGCTGCTCCAACCCGATGTTCTTCTGTTGGATGAACCTTTCTCCGCCCTGGACGCCAAAATCCGCTCTCAGATGCGGGAAGAGCTGAGAAAAATCCAGACAGACCTGAGCATTACCGTCGTGTTTGTCACCCACGACCAGGAAGAGGCCATGGCCCTTTCCGACCGGATTGTGGTCATGAACAAAGGCTCTTTTGAGCAGGTAGGTACCCCTCAGGAAATCTACAACCGTCCTGCCAGCCGTTATGTTGCCGACTTTATCGGCGAGATGAACTTTATTTCTATGCCGGATGGCTCTATCAAGGCGATTCGCCCGGAAAACATCAGCGTTTCTGCCGGAACCGGAAAAGATTTAGACGGTTACGTGCGCACGATTATGATGTTGGGACACTACATCGAAATGACAGTGGACACCGACCATGGTATTGTTAAGCTGTTTATCACAGCAGAACAGGCAGAACAATACAAAAAAGGCGATGCTGTCACCCTTACCTTTGGCGAGTCCCGTACTTATGATAATCAGAGCGCGGCCGAATAAAACGGTATTTGGTACGCTAGCTCTGTGATATTGAAAAGGAGGATTTTGTCTTATGCAAAGGAAAAGAACATTAGCGCTATTACTGGTGCTCTGCCTGTCTGTTTTAACTGTCACTGCTTGTGGCAGCAGCAGTCCTGCACCCAGCGCATCCCCCTCGCAAGCGGCTCCCTCTGCAGCTGATTCTGCCCCCGCTCCCGCTGCCGAAAAACCCGCCGAAAAACCCACCGTAACCCTTTGGGCCACCGGGTCCCAGAACCTGTCCGACCTGTTCACCAAGGCCATTGCTGAGTACAACGCACTGCCCGACGCCAAGTGTAAGATGGAAATGCAATTTATTATGTCCGGAACCGGCGACACCGTTCTGTACGACCGTTTGGCTGCAGCCTTTAAAGCCAATCAGACCAAGGACGGCTTCGATATTATCGCCGAGAACAGCACTGCCCTCTTTAACTACGAGGCAGTTGCCGGCAGCGACCAGCTCTTCCTGCCTGTGGATTTCTCCAAAATCCCCAACTACGCCAACGTGCAGGTCGAAACTGCCTTCCATAAGGACAAGAGCGTTCCCTACCGCATCACCACCGTGGTAATGGCCTACGACGAGGAGCGTTTGCCCAATCCCCCCAAAACCTGGGATGAGCTGGCACAATGGGTAAAGGATAACCCTGGCCGCTTCTCTTACAATCCCCCTGCCAGCGGCGGCGCCGGAGCTGCCTTTGTCCGCACCGCGATTTGCCGTCACCTGCCCAAAGAGGCCTGGACCTCCGACGATCCCAAGTGGGTGGAGCAGTGGGGCCCCGGTATGGAGTATTTGACCAACCTTCACCCCCACCTGTATTCCTCCGGCGGCTCGGTAATTTACCCCAATAAAAACCAGGGACCCATCGATCTTCTGATCAACAAGGAAGTAGACCTCATTCCTGCCTGGGCCGATCAGATTATGCAGAATATTGATCAGGGCACTCTGCCTGCCACCACCAAGATGACCAACCTGGATATTCCTCTGGCCGGCACCGACGTAGTCTTTACCTTCCCCTCCATCGGCTCTCATCAGGAAGAGGCCTATGACTTTGTCAACTTCATGCTTAGCCCCGAGGGACAGAAACTCTGCCTGGAAACCATCTTCGCAGTTCCCGTTATTGATATCTCCACCATCGACAGCCCTGCCAAGGCCGCTGTAGAAAGCCTGGATATCAGCAACATGTCCATTATTGCTCTGGGCGAACTGGGTACTCAGCTGAACGACAAGTGGGAAGCTGAAATCGCCACTTTGGGATAATCATTCATCAATTGAATAGGGAGGCGGCTTTGCCGCCGCCTCCCCTTCTTCTTCTACAATAAGGCATGCAGCCGGAAGGAGTATGGCAATGACCAAAAAAACATGGAAAACTAATTTGCTAATTGCGGCAATGCTGCTGCCTTCTCTTATTTTGGCATTGGGCATCATTCTCACCCCCATGATTTCGGTGGTGATTCAAAGCCTGCAGGACAGCAACGGCAACTTCTCGTTTGAGCAATACCAATTTTTGTTTACCGATAAAATGGCACTTCAAAACCTGTGGTACACCGTTTGGATTACGGTAATTACAGTAGTCGCTGCTATTTTTATCTCCTACTTGTTAGCTCTTTATCTGCGGTTTAGCGATACCAAAATCAGTAAGTTTATCGGCGTTATGTATCTGCTTCCCCGCTTTGTACCCCAACTGGTGGCCATCTATGCTATGATGACGGTGGTGCGCGATTCCGGTTTGCTCAACCGTGTTTCGCAAGTGTTTGGGTACAACTTTAAACCGGGGCTCCTTTACAATGCCAAGGGTATTATCATGATGAATCTGTGGTTTAACATCGCCTTTGCCACCATGATCATTGTGGCCGCCCTGGCTGGAATTCCCGACTCTATTGTCGAAAGCTCTCGGGATGTGGGAGCCGGCAGAATCCACACCTTCTTTAAAATGATTTTACCTTTGTCCATTAAAGACGTCATGATCGCCATGACCTTTATCTTCATGAGCAATATCAGCTCCTTTACGACCCCTTATATCATAGGACCCAATCATCCCAAGCTGCTGGGTGTCTATCTGCGAGATCAGTTTTCCCGAATGCGATACGAGCGGGCAGCAGCGGTATCGGTGCTCATCTTCGCGTTTTCTTCCATATCCGCTATTGTCTATTTGTATACCAACCTAAAAGAAAAGGAATGGGAAAAAACTGGTTTGTAACCTTGCGAGGAGCTTTCACAATAGATTGCTTTGGCAGCCCAATCAAATATAGCAACATCCGGGGGATTCCGTTTTCATGGAGTCCCCCGGATTCTGTTATTGGGTCATACTATGCTCCGCACAGGCCGGTTCCGGCTCGCAGCAGGTAACTGTGGGTAGGATGCCCCACCCATTCGGTCACTTGTTTTCCAATTTCCATCACAGCCTCCAGGTGAATGCCGGTAGAAACCCCCATGCGATCCAAAAGGTAGACCACATCTTCGGTGGCGATGTTGCCTGCAGCTCCCGGCACAAAGGGGCACCCTCCCAACCCGGCAAAAGAGGTGTCAAACCGTGTGATGCCCGCTTCCATAGCCGCTACCAGATTGGCAATTCCCAAGCCTCTGGTGTTGTGAAAATGCATCCACCAAATCACCTGAGGGTAGCGCCGCTGCATCTGGGTGCACATCTCATATACCTGACTGGGAACTGCCATGCCCGAAGTGTCAGAAAGGGAAATCTCTTCCACCCCCAAGGAAAGGTAGGTTTCTACAATGGCAACGACGTCTTCCAAGGGGATCTCTGCCTCCCAAGGGGAAGCAAAAGGCATGGAAATGGAACCGGAAAGGGCAATTCCCGCCGCTTTGACTGCTTGAGCACAGGCGGCAAAGCTCTCCATGCTTTCCTGCGGGGTTTTATTGAGATTGGCAAGGTTGTGAGCACGGCTGGCAGATACATTGAGTTTGACTTTTTTGCATCCGCAGGCAATGGCCCGCTCAACCCCTTTGAGGTTGGCAACCAAGGCCCGAAACTCCGCCGGGCTCTCCCCTATTTGGCGGTACAGCTCATCGGTGTCGGCTAACTGGGGAACAGCCTTGGGACTCATAAACGACCCCAGCTCGACGACGGAAAATCCCGCTTCTACCAGCTTCTGGGCCAGCCAGAGCTTACGCTGGGTGGAAAACTGCGTCTTTTCATTTTGCAGACCATCCCGGAGGCCAACCTCACAAAGAGTGACGGAAGGCGGCAACTTTAGCATAAAGGCCACCTCCTATTTGTGGGAAGCGCCATGTACCGGTGCGATATACTTGCCATCTGCTTTTTTGACCAGTTTGCCTTCCCGCACCAGCTCGTTGGGGCGGTAGATGTCGTTGATGTTCCAGCAGCCCGGAGTGGGAACCGGAATGTTCTCCATGGGAACATCGATGAGGTAGGGTTCGCCGCTCTCCAAAGCTTTGCGCAGGGCAGGGGCAAAATCATCGGCCTGTTCCACCCGAATGGCCTTCACGCCGTAGCCTCTTGCAATGACTGCCCAGTCGGGGCTGTAGGATTGGCCGTCGGGAGTGGTGAACAGGGTGCCAAACTGGGTGCCGTAGTTGGCTTTTTCCAGCCCGGCAATGGTGCCAAAGGCGGAGTTGTTCATCACAACCCAAACCACGGGGATGTTCTGCTCCACCGCGGTGGCCAATACGGAAGGATTGGTGCCGAAGCCGCCATCTCCAATCAGGGTAATCACTATTTTTTCGGGTGCAGCCAGCTTGGCTCCCAGTACCGCAGCCGAGCCGAATCCCATGGTGGCAAGACCGGAGGGGTGATGGATGGTGCCGGGTACGGTGACGTCAAACTGTTGGGCCACGCCATTTTTGTTCCAGCCCACATCGGTAAAGATCAGAGCGTCTTCGGGTAACACCTGCTTCACATCCCGCAAGATGCGCTGAGGCGTCATGGGGAAGCGATCATCATCGCAAATGGCCTGATTCTTGGCTTTAAAATCTGCCTTGGCTTTTGCAATTTCTTCCCGCAGGCCGGGGCGCTGAATTCCCTCTGGTTTTAGTTCCCGAGCGGCCTCCAGAATTTGCTGCAGAGCCAGCTTGAGATCCGCTACTGCCCCAATGGCTACGGGGTAGTTTCGGCCAATTTCACTGGGGTCAATGTCAATTTGCAAAAAGCGGGTGGTGGGCATGTTAAAGGTGACGCCGTCGTACCAGCTGGAGCTGTCGGCTTCCGCCATGCGGGTACCCAGTGCCAAAATCACATCGGCTTCCCGGGTTTTTTGATGGGTGAAATCGAAACCCCAGAACCCGGTTTGTCCCAGAAGGAGGGGATGCTGATCGGACACACAGCCCTGCCCCATCAAGGTGCGGGAGATGGGAATATCTAAAAACTCCGAAAGCTGCGCCAACTCTTGGGATGCGCCAGCCAGCAGAATGCCGCCCCCTGCATGGAGCACAGGGCGCTGAGCTTCCACCAGTTCCCGGGCGATGGCCTTTGCAATGGCAGGGTCCAAAGCAGGCTTGCCGGTAGAGTGACTGTCCCGATAAGTGCGCTGGAAGAGATCCTCCTCAATTTCCCGGGAGAACATATCCATGGGTACCGATATGAGGACAGGGCCGGGGCGCCCACTCTCGGCAAGACGGAAAGCCTTGTCCAGAATAGAGGGCATGGCCTCCGGATCGTCAACACGCCAAGCCCGTTTGACAAAGGGCTTGTAGATGTCGTATTGGGAACCGTCGCAGTGCAGGTTGACTTCCTGATGAGGATGGCGACCATAGTAATAGCTGGGAACATCTCCTGCAATCACCACCATGGGGATGGAGTCCAAAGCGGCATTGACTACGCCGGTGGTGGCATTGGTCAGCCCCGGCCCTAAGTGGCAGAGCACAACGCCAGCCTTCTTTTTGACTCGGGCGTAACCGTCGGCAGCGGTGGATGCCACCTGCTCGTGGCGCACCGAAACATACTTAATTTTCTGACTGCGGGATAGAGCGTCCAGCAAACCGATGACAGTGTGCCCGCAAAGGCCGAAGATGTATTCCACGCCGCGGCGCTCCAAGTAGTCCACCATCAGGTCGGAAAGCAGCTTCTTCATCTCTTTTCCCCCTTATAAATCATGTTGTTTGAGATACTCTTTGGCGCTGGTGATGCAGCGGCGCACATGCTCGGCATAGCCGAATTCCGCGGCGTTGGCCAGATGAGGCAACTCAATGCTGCAGGTCGTATTTTTGGGCATCCTTCTGATGTAAGCAGCCATGTCGATGGCGCCTTCTCCACAGTAGCGGCGGGCATCCCGGCCAATGACAATCAGCTCCTCGCTGGTGTCGGGAATGGCGGCGGGGCCGTCGCACATATGGAAAAAGTGAAACCATTCCGCTGGGCAATCCTCCAGCTCTTCCGGCTTTACCCGGGAGCGGTGGGCATGGAGGGTATCCACCATCAGCCCCATGTTGCTTCTGTTTACCGCTTCCAGCACTTCCTTGGCCTGAGCCAGGGTGCTCACACTTGCCCAGGTGACAAATTCCAACTGCACACCAAGACCGTATTTTGCCGCCAGATCGCAAAGTTCGCCGAATTTTTCGATATAATAGGACTTGTTGGAGGTCCAGATACTGGAAAGCACATATTTGGCTCCTAAAGACGCTCCTACTTCCATGGCCGGCTCGTAGCTGCTCAGATCTACTCCGTCCAGAATCCGCATCAGCTCAATGTCGTGAATGCCTACCCCGGTAGCTTCCATTGCTTTTTTGGTCTGGGCCAACAGCTGGGGTTGACTGGCAAGATCGTAATTTCCCTCCCCGGCTACCCCAAGGTTGACCAAACGGGGGCTTACATAATCATATCCAGCCATTGCGGCTATGTAGATCAGTTCCGGTGTAGGACAGCGCAGTGCGGTAAGATGAGCCAAAGAGAATTTGCGCATCATATCCTTTCCTCCTTTAGTGGTTAAACTAGAAGCTATGCCTCTAAGGCAGGGTCATAAAAGCTTCCGAACAGCTCCTCGTTGGAGGGCATATCCATGGGAATGGGTCTGGACACCCAGGTGGTGTTCATATAGTGCTTCAGGCAGATGTTTTCCGAGACAATGTTGCCGCCCCAAGTGCCACAACCCATTGAAGAGGTCATAGGCATACCGTTGGTGGCGGAGCCTGCATTGGCTTTGGATTGGGGCTGCCGCACCATGATCCTGGAAACGGGTGCTGCCAGACCAAGGCGGTGAATGTGGTCGTCATTAAAAGAGTAAATCCCCACCGAATGGCCTTTTCCGCCGATGTCATAGATTTTGCGCATCATATCCAGAGCGTTTTCAAATTCGCCCTCGTATTTGTGTACCGCCAGCAGAGTGGTCAGCTTTTCCTGGCAGAACTTTTTGTCGGGAGCAATGCCGTCCCCTTCCACAAAGATGAACTTGCGGTCTTCGGGAATGGTAAATCCGGCGGCTTGGGCCAGCTTTTGAGGGGGAATGGCCACGGTATCGGCCAAGCGGTG
>JBMNHF010000004.1:0-94105 GCA_050950205.1 Oscillospiraceae bacterium | reverse complement strand
GCGTGAAGGGCCAGATTGAGCTTTTGCTAAAGGATGGGCTGGACCTTGGCTTTATTACCATGAAGGAGTCTACACTCCCGGATTTGGTCTGCAAGACGTTGCTCAAAGAGGAGTTTGTTTTGATCACACCCCTTGATCATCCGTTGGCAAAACTTGCTGCACCCAATGGAGAGCTGCCCACCCACCATCGATTTTTCCATGCTCAAAGACTTAACCTTTTGCCTGATGTCCCGCTCTTCCACCCAGCGGGAGATCATCGATCCGCTGTTTGCCGCCAGCAATATTCAGCCCCACATCTTTCTGGAAACCAAAAGCAACCGCACCAATGTGGCAATGGTACAAAATAATTTGTGCTGTTCCATCGTTCCCTATTACTACGCAAAGAACAATGGGAAGATTGCCTGCTTTCGCCTTTCCTGTCATCCCACTTGGAACCTTGTTGTTTGCCATCGCCGAAGCCGCTATCTTCCCGCTGCCGCTAAGGAATTTGTACAACTTGCAGCTCTGTATTTTGAGCGGGAAGCAAAGGACATTAACCGGATGCTATAAAACCGTAGTATTTTTACTGCGGTTCTTTTTATCCTCTCTTTTCTTCTTGCATAGAACGAGTTTGCCAAAGCCTTTGCCCTGCGGCAGGCGCCGCTTTGAGAAAGCTTTGCGGCACCATCCAACCTTTAGGGCCTAACGCTCTATTGATCGGCAAAGAAAAAGGCTGTCCACCCGATGGACAGCCTTTTTCTATAAGCGCTCCTATTACTTCTGGGGTATTTGGAGCACATCGCCGGGATGAAGCATATCGTTTCTGCTCTTGCGATTGAGGTGCTCCAAATCGCTGATGGTGCAGCCTACCTTGTAAGCAATCAGCCAAAAGCTGTCTCCCTGCTGCACGGCGTAGGTGCCGGCCTTTCGTTTCTTCGGTTCGTCCGCCGTCACGCCATGCTGGTCAAAGGCATAAGTTTGGCCGTCAACTACCTTTTTCCCGGTGACCGGCTTGCCGTCCTGGCAGTACACCCACTGGCCGGCATCGTTCCTCACCCAACCCTGCATGGCGTCACCGGAAATCTTCCGCTCCACCAGGCGGCGGAGTACGGCCGCAAACTCAGCACGGGTGACGGTGCCCTTCGGGTCGAAGCGATTGCTCTGTTTGCTGCTTAGGATACCCGCCATCTGCACCTGTTTGACGGCATCTTTGGCGCTGACGCTGATTTTGCTGCTGTCCGCAAAGGTGTTTTCCACCTGCACCTTTGGCAGGGTAAAGCCGGTGGCTTTGGCGTAGCTGTGCAAAATTACCGCCAACTGCTCCCGGGTGATAGCTTGATCGGGAGCAAATTTGCCATTGCTGCCCTCAAGGATGTTCTTCTTAGCCGCCCATTCCGCGTAGCCAAGGTAGTAAGCACCTTGTTTGACATCGGCAAAGCTGCTTTTTGCGTAGCCGCTGACATCCACATTGGCAAGGCGCCCTAAAGCAGTGACCAGCGCACCCCTTGTCAAAGCGGCGTTGGGCCCAAAGGTGGTGGCGGTGGTGCCGCCAAGGAGCCCACGGGCTTACCGCAAACTCGATATCATCCTTTGCCCAGTGGGTTCCAAGGTCGGTGAAGGCGTTGCCCTGCTTGTAGCCCACGCCGTAGGTGGAGAAGTGGTTGGTGGTAAAGCGCAGCACCTTTGCTTCGCTGTCGTAGACCGAGTTGGTCAGCCAGTGAACCTTGCCGTTGTCATCTACATAAACCGCCATGAGGTTTCCGGCAGTTTCGGTGGCCCCAAGGGTGTAGGGAATAGCGATGGCCACGGTGCCGCTGCCGAAGCTTTGCACCTGTTTGCCGCTTCCGTAGCTCACCGTAAGATCAAAGGTGGGGCGGTTTCCAATGGCATTTCTGGCATCCCCGGTCAGCCGTTCGCTGCTTCTGCGGGTAGCGGTGATGTGGACATCCGACTTTGCCTGCTGGTTGATTTCTCTTACCGCCGTTAAATCCAAGCCCACCCGAATGTCGGGGTTGTTCACTACAATCACGGTGTTGATAATTTGTTTTGCGATGATGGTTTCCTGCACCGCCTTGGGCAGGTTTACCGTGACGCGGGAGCCGGCGGCGGTGCCGGCCCAGTTGCCACTGGTACCCGCCTGGATGACGACGGTGACGCCGTTTTCCACAGTTCCGTTTTTCCGAGCTTCTGCCAGCGCCTGATCTAGGGCGTTGGTAACAGCTTGGTTGGTGACGTTTACGGTGAGGTTGCCGCTGGCGTCCACCGTGCCGGAAACGGTGGTTTCCCCTTGGGTGGGAGCGTTGGGCTGGTCCGCCACCACAAGGGGCGCGGCGTTGGAACTGCTGCCCGAACTGCCGCCGGAGGAGCTGTCATCGTCGTCGCTGCTGCTGCGGCCGCTGGAACTGCCGCCGTTGTGGTTGAAGGTGACGGATATGGTGTGGTCGGCGGTGACGTTGTCGAAGGTGTAGCTTGTGATTTTGCCTTGGCTTACGTCATCCACCTTGACGTCGGCGATGGAGTAGTTGCTGTTGGGGGTAATGGTGAAGGTTCTGCTGTCACCGCTGTTCACCGTCACGCCGCCGCTGGGAGAAATGCTGCCTCCCGCACCTGCCGTTGCGGTGATGGTGTAGGTGATGTGCTCCCACACAGCGTAAACGGTGGTATTTGCAGAGAAGAGATACCAGCCTCCCGCACTCATCTGTGGGCCGGAAGGGCTGCCAATGGCCCAAGCCACAAACCGCTTGCCCGCAGGAGGGGTAAAGCCGTTTTCCGGCAGGGTGAAGGGTTTGCCATGGGTAGCTGTTCCGTCCGTCATAGAGCCGCTGCCGCCGTTGGCGTCGTAGGTGATGGTATAGGTGATATCTTCCCATATAGCGTAGGCGGTGGTATCTGCGGTGAAAGTGTAGCTGCCGCCCGCACTCCTCTGTGTGCCGGAAGTGCCGCCGAGGGCCCAAGCTTGAAACCGCTTGCCTGCAGGAGGGGTAAAGCCGTTTTCCGGCAGGGTGAAGGGTTTGCCATGGGTAGCTGTTCCGTCCGTCATAGAGCCGCCGCCGCCGTTGGCGTCGTAGGTGATGGTATAGGTGATATCTTCCCATATAGCGTAGGCGGTGGTATCTGCGGTGAAGGTGTAGCTGCCGCCCGCACTCACTCTGTGTGCCGGAAGTGCTGCCGAGGGCCCAAGCTTTAAGCCGCTTGCCCGCAGGAGGGGTAAAGCCGTTTGCCGGCAGGGTAAAGGGCTTGCCATGGGTAGCCGTTCCGGCCGTCATGGAGCCGGCGCCGCCGTTGGCGTTGTAGGTGATGGTATAGGTGATATCTTCCCATATAGCGTAGACGGTGGTATCTGCGGTGAAGGTGTAGCTGCCGCCCGCACTCACCTGTGTGCCGAAAGTGCTGCCGATGGCCCAAGCTTTAAGCCGCTTGCCCGCAGGAGGGGTAAAACCGTTTGCCGGCAGAGTAAAGGGCTTGCCATAGGTAGCCGTTCCGGCTGTCATGGAGCCGGTGCCGCCGTTGGCGTTGTAGGTGATGGTGTAGGTGATATCTTCCCATATAGCGTAAACGGTGGTATCTGCGGTGAAGGTGTAGCTGCCGCCCGCACTCACCTGTGTGCCGGAAGTGCTGCCGATGGCCCAAGCTTGAAACCGCTTGCCTGCAGGAGGGGTAAAACCGTTTTCCGGCAGGGTAAAGGCTTCCTCCTCGATGGCTGTTCCGGCTTCCATGGTTCCATCGCCGCCGTTGGCGTTGTAGGTGATGGTATAGGTATCTTTCGGCGCAAACTCAAGGTATTTGTAGCTGGTAAGTTTGCTGGCATCGTAAGGGTTGTCCGGCAAGCTACCGTCGGAATTCATGCTTGCCTTCACCACTTTTACGCCATTCATCTGCAGTTTTACAGAAATGATTGCAGAATTATTTGTAGCTTTTAAAAGCGCAGGTCCGGAAACCGTTATAATATTATTGGTGCTGCCAATTTGACAATAAACGGCTCTAGAAACGCCAAAGATTGTACCGCCGTCAATATGAATACCGTCGGTCATTGCATAATTGAGCTGAATGCCATAAAGATTATAAGATGTGCCGTTTCCAATAATGTCGCTGTTCGTAATATTGATTGCGCCAACAGGCTTATAATTACAGTTACTTGAGTAGTAAATTCCTTGCTGTCCGGTCACCGTGGAGGCAATGATATCTAAGCTCTGGAAGCCGCTGGGGTTCTCAAAGGCTATTCCGCTTGTGTTACCGCTTATAGTGCAATCCTTAATTGTTAAAGCGATAGCACCGGAATCGATTCGAATACCCGCACCGCTTGTTGCTTGGATGGCGCCGCCATCCAAGCTGCTGTCAATGGTCAGTTTGCCGGAACCTGTGTAAAAAAATTTGTTCGCATGCTCTATCGTTTTGCCGTTCAGGTCAAGGGTAATATCATAAGCTTTTGTCAATGGTAATCGGTGTTATCCAGGGTAGTGTTTTCCAGCAACACAATGGTTTCTCCCGCCTGCACCGCGGCAACGGCATCCTCCAGGAGGCTGTAACCCGTGTCGCCGATTTTGGCATAGAAAGAGAATCCAAATTCGAGATATCGGTAGCTGGAAAGCTGGCTTTCATCGTAAGGGGCCGACGTGCTGCCATCGGGGCTGGTGCTGGCTTTGACCACCATCACGCCATCTAAAACCAAATTGGTATTGTTGAAAGCAGGCGCGCCCTGGATAACAACGGGGCCGGCAATTGCCACCCTTCCGGTTCCGTCTATGCCGCCTTTTATGGTGCCGGTTTGGGCGGTGGCGCGGATGCCGTTGGCAATGGTCAGAGGTGCCGCCGCCGTTGTGCCGGATGCCGGTGCCGCTGCCGCCGTCCAGCGTATGGTTATTTAAATCAAGGATAAAGCTGCGGTCGTCACCCGCGGGGATTTCCACCGTCTCGGCAAGGGTGAGGTCGCCCACCAGTTCGATGGTTTCGCCCTCCCGTACCTCATCGAAGGCGGTTTGCAGGTTATCATAAAAGGCATTGGTGGTTGCGTTGCGAATTTTAGGGTTGCCAGGCGTAAAGGCAAGGTATTTATAGGGATTGATGTTATTGTTCAGGACTTCGGCGGAAATGACTTGGCTTTGGGAACCGTCAACATTGGTGCTGGCATGGATAATACCCGTATAGCCGCTCAAATCCGGGGCATTATATGCCGCTCTAGTGCGTTTACCCTGTAGGACGACAGGGGATTCCCCCTGGATTTTGAAGGTTGCATTAGAGCCGAAACCAATACTAACTGCATAGTTGCCCTCGGAATAAACGGTGCAGCCCTTGAGGATTAGGGTGGTGTTGTTGGAAAGCAAAATAATGGCACTGCCCAAAGAATCATGATTACTAATATAAGTTCCGCCACCAATAGTAACGGTGGGTGTTGTGGCAGTGGCACTTATTCTAATACCACACGACGGCTCCTTCTATGGTTGCGCCGGAAATATTCAGGCCACCTTGCCCTTTGATTTCAATGGCATCATTTTTAGCGGCTTTCACGGTTCCGCCTTCAATGGTAATGGCGGACCAAGATACAATTCCATTACCGTAACTGGTATTTTCCACGGTCGCATCGATCACCCTAAGCCCACCGGATGATGAGTTTAATTCAATTGTGTGCTTGTTCGTATCTGTATTCGCAGTGATCTTGCCATTTTGAATGGTCAGGATACCGCTGCCATTGTGTTGAATGCAGGTGCTTGCGCCGCCGTCCAGCGTTTTGCCGCCAAGGTTAATGGTAAAACTTCTGGAGTGGTTGATGGTAACCGTCTCAGTGAGGGTGATGTCATCTGTCAAAAAGATCGTGCCATTCGTTGCTATATCGGGAATGGCTGCCATAAGTTCATCTGCGGTGGAAACCTGAATGGAGAGGATGCTTCCGGTAGAGCCCAACAACATGCCCAACGCCGCAGGGGCGGGGGTAAACTGCACCGTCACCTTGATTTGGGGCAGTTCTGCGCTGACGGTGTAGCCCTCTATCACCGGGGTGAAGAGATATTCACCCTCGGCGTTTGCGTCATATTCCGGCTGGGAAGCCCAGGTGACGGCAATGGTTCGGGTGGTTTTGCCGGTTTCCTCCGGCTGGTCGGCCTCCTCCCCGGGGGAGGAGGCGGCAGCCATTTGCTCAGCGGTTGAGGATGTATCATGTGCGGAGATGCCGGAGCCTTCCGCAGGCCCTTCCAATGCGCCGGCGGGTGCGGGTGTATCCTCATCGCCGCTTACGGCGTCGTCCGCAGGCTCTTCTAACGCCTCATCAGGTGTGGATGGATCCTCGCCCACGCTGCCGGAATCTGGCCTAGCCTCCTCCTCGACAGAATGGACCGCCTGCACCGTAGCGGTCAGTGTGGCGGGTAAATCCAAGTCCTTGAGGGATGTACCCAGCGCTACGGTTTTTTCGGTTTGGGCAAGGGCAGAAAAACCGATGATTTCTTCGCTCAAGCCGGTGATGGTGTCCACTTCCTGCGCCATCACCCATACCGGAAAAGTAGTAAACACCATGCACAGTGCCAAAAACAGACTCAGCGCTTTTTTCATGAAACTGTCCTCCTTTTCTTGCAAAAGGCTTTTTTCAAGAGTATTGTAGGGTTTGGCAAGAGGATCCACACCCTGTTTAAACAACATCGTTCACCCCGCCCCTTTCCCCACAAGCTGCAAGAGGCAGGGCAAACAGGGGATTGCCATTGTCCAGTTATGGGCGGAGCACACACGTTGCCTTAAATAACACATTACCAAAATAGGAGCCCCAAAATCCGTCCGCTGCACGAAACACTATTTTTTCGACATGAAATACTTTTTTATGCCAAAAAGTGGGCGCCGCCCTTACCTGCTTTGAAGCAGCCGAAAAATCAGCGCCCTTTTTTAGTTTTTAGAGTTTATACAAACCCACAAAAAAGGCTTCCACTTTGAAAGTGGAAGCCTTGAAAAGCTTGCATCAAGCATGGATAGAGAATTGCAACGGTTAATATTTGCCTGCCCCATAGGAAAGGCTCATGCGGGATTCCTCTTCACCGTCAGATTGCCCCGCACGTCCTCTTTCTGGGGAATTTGCGGAAAATTTAAGGGTATGGGAGAGCTTAAATTTGCTCACCTCGGAGAGCAAGGTCTGTGCCTGTGCCAGCAGTTCCTCGCTGGCGGCGGAGTTTTCCTCTGCGGTGGCAGCATTGGTTTGCACCACGGCAGAAACCTGTGTCAGGCCTTCGTTAATCTGTTCAATCGATACCGCCTGCTCACTGGTGGCCGTTTCAATTTCGCGAATGGACTGTACGGCAAATTTTGCTTTCTCGGAAGCTTCCGCCAAGCGCTTTAAGGTATCATCTGCAATTTGTTTCCCCTCCGACACGGTTACAACAGAGGTCTCGATCAACTCGGCGGTCTTTTGGGCGGCTTCGGCGGATTTTGCTGCAAGGTTGCGCACTTCATCCGCTACCACCGCAAAGCCTTTTCCGGCACTGCCTGCGCGCGCAGCTTCCACCGCCGCATTGAGGGCAAGAATGTTGGTCTGGAAGGCAATGTCTTCCACCAACTTGGTGACTTTGGAAATTTCCTGAGACGCTTTGCCAATCTCCCCCATGGATACATTGAGACGCTGCATCGATTCGTTGCTGTCCAGGATGTTTTTTGCCGCTTGCTCCACATAGGCTGCAGATTTTTGCACATTTGCTTTGTTATACTCCGCCTGCTGCGACACGCTGGCAATGGATGCGGTGAGCTCCTCCACCGTTGCGGCCTGTTCCGAAGCGCCGGAGGACAACGCCTGTGCCCCTGAAGAAATTTGATCGGCGGCAGCATTCACCTGCCCTGCCGAAGTGGTAATTTGCGCAAACGTCTCGCTCTGCGATGCAATAATATTCTCAAGGGATTGTTTGATGGGCAAAAAGTCATTTTTATAATCCGTATGAACGGATAAGTCCAAATTTCCTTTTGCGATTTCACTCAGCTTCTCGGAAATATCAAAGATGTAAAGCTGCAAGGTTTCAATCACGGTTTGAAAACTCTTGGCAACCGATCCGAGCTCGTCCTTAGATTCGTATGTAATATGAGTGCTGAGGTTGCCATCTGCCAGCATACCGGCGGCAACCTCGATTTCCTGCAATGGCTTGGTAATCGACCGTATAATGTAAACGCACAAAATAAAGCCCAAAATTAAAGATGCTGCAAAAAGCGCAATGGAAAGGAAAAACGCAAACTGAGCCGCCCTTTGGGACTGCTGGTAATAGTTGGCGGCTACTGTATTGGCGCTATCAATCAGCTCCTTAGAAAAATCCACTACGGTTAGAGAGGCAGGGTAATATTCTTCCAATAAGATTTTCTTTGCAGAGTCTGTGTTCTTGCTCTTTATGGCATCGATGAATTTGGTGCCGATCTGCTTTAACTGCTCCCAGTCTGCCTTCAGTTCTTGCAGCTTCTGTTTGTTTTGGTCCGACATTAGCAGCGGTTCAATTTTGGCAATGGATTGATCAAAGTCGGCGGTTCTGCTATCCCAATCATCCAGCCAGGTCTGGTAGTTGGAAGGATCGTCAATGATGATGTACGACATATCCTTTTGAATGCCCTAGAGCTGTCTTCTCATATTGTTGATGGTGTTGGTCGCCGTATAGGGGCTGGTATAAAAGGTTTTGAAGGATGTGGTTACCGTTTGCAATCCCATAAAAACAGAGAACAGGATCGTAACAACAAAGAGGATCAAAATAATCGAAAAGGATAGGGCGAGCTTTTTGGATATGGATAAATTTTTCATATGTTCCACCCTTATTTTTTTGTAAATTTTTGGGTTATAGCTATTTTTTTTCAGTATATACGTCGATTTTGCCCCGGTCAAGCATTTCTTTTTCACTGCAACGAATTCGTTCCTTTTGGTTGTTACATGTTATTTCATTCTTGCAAATAAGGGTTTTGCAAAAAAAACTGGACACCAATCGTGATACTGATGTATCAAAACTGGTGTCCAGTTATGGTGCGGATAAGAGGACTTGAACCTCCACCGAGTTGCCCCGACTAGAACCTGAATCTAGCGCGTCTGCCGATTCCGCCATATCCGCGTGACGAAGATTATTTTAGCACGGGTTGACCACTTTGTCAATAGGCTGTCCCGAAAAATCTCCTTTGCCCCTTGCTATGTTATGGTTGGGTGCTCTCTGAAGCAATGCACTGGAGATTTTCAGAAAATCAGCACTTTTTGCGGTATTGGGGGGTGTAGATAAGCCTGCCGTCCATTCGCTGGGAGCGCATCAGGCTAATCCCGTCAACCTTTGCCTCAAAGGGTTCTTCCAGCAGTTCCCTTTCCTTGGGCTGCACCGTCAGCTGCACCTGCCGTGCCAGGGTAATGTGGGGAGTAAAGGGGCGTTTTTCCAGCGCAAAGCCTTCCGCCGCCAGATGCTGTACCAGCTCCTGCTGCAATTCCAGCAGCCTTTGGTGTTTGGCAAGCCCAATCCACCAGATATCCCCGCCCTCCCGGCGAAAACGGCCGGTGTGGTCAAACACCAGCGTCAAGGCCTCCACCGCTGTGCGGTCCATGGCACGGCGAATGGCCGCTACCCTGGAGAGAGGCACCTCCCCCAAAAAGGCAAGGGTTAGATGCAGGTTTTCCCGATGGGTGAACCGGCCCTGTCCCAATGTTGCAAGCTGCCGCTGAACATGGAGTATGTTTGCCTTGGTTTGTTCGTCAAATTCAATGGCAATAAAAAGCCGCACCGTTATCCCTCCTGCAGCAGTTTGGTCAGCGCCTTTACAAAGGCCTCATCCTGTTCGGCTGTGCGCTTTTTCGGCCCCTTGAGCCGTCCGCCCCCGCTGCGAATTCTTCGGGCGGTATGGCGGGCCAGCAACAGGCTGTCGATGTTTTGGGGTGTGTATTCCATGCCGTCCTGACGAAGGGGCCTTGCACCCCGCGCCAGACACATGGCGGCAAGGCCGTAATCCTGGGTGACCACAATGTCCCCCGGCCGCACCAGATTCACCAAAGCAAAGTCGACGCTGTCCGTCCCCTTGGAAAAGGTGAGGGTTTGGGCGCCGGGCTTTTCAAAGTGGTGGGAAGTATCGCAGAGAATCAGACAGGGCACGCCAAACCGTCCGGCCAGATAGACCGCCTCATCCACCACGGGGCAGCCGTCGGCATCAATGAGTACCCGACGAGTCATTTGGCACCTCCGAAGTTTTTTCTATTATACGATAGGATTCCACGGTTTTCCACCCTTCTTCCTGCAGAGGATAAAAAATTCCCGGAAGGGTGTCCTCTTCCGGGAATTTATCTGGGCCAAATTATTTTTTTCCTTCACGGTCTTTCCCGTGTTCCAAAGCAGCCTTGGCCACCACGCCGGACAAGGCCAGCAGAGCAATCAGGTTGGGGAATACCATCAAGGCGTTAAAGAGGTCGGAAAGGTTCCAAACCAGCTGCACCTTGAGGAAGGAGCCGAGGATGATAAACAGCACCACAATCAGGGCGTAGATTTTGGTTGCCTTCTTTCCGAACAGGGCTTTGACATTGACTTCGCCAAAGAAGTACCACCCGATAATGGTGGAGAAGGCAAAGAAAAACAGGCAGACGGCAACAAACGCATTGCCGAAAGAACCAAAGGCTTTGCCGAAAGCTGCCTGTGTCAGCGCTGTTCCCTGGGGGGAGCCCTCCACACCCGGCTGCAGCTGACCCGAGGTTAAAATGACGAGGGCTGTCATGTTAAGCACCACAAAGGTATCGATAAATACGCTGACAATGGCCATGATTCCTTGGTCCTGAGGCCTATCCACCTTGGCAAGGGCATGGGCGTGGGGGGTGGAACCCATGCCGGCTTCGTTGGAAAAAAGCCCCCGGGCAACACCGTACCGCATGGCTTGGCGAACGCCGATCCCCACGGCACCGCCCACTACGGCCTGGGGGTTGAAGGCCCCGACAAAAATGGAACGAAAAGCAGGCAATATCTCGCTGCGGTTGATTGCCAAAACGGCGAAACCGCCAAGCAGGTAGAAGAATGCCATAAAGGGCACCAGTTTTTCGGTCAGAGATGCAATGCGCCTAACGCCGCCTAAAAAGGTAAAGGCGCAGATAGCGGCAATGACAAGCCCCACGTATAGAGGGGGGATGTGAAAGGCGGTTTCAAAGGCTTGGCCAATGGAATTGGACTGCACCATGTTCCCTGTAAAGCCCAAGGCAAAGATGATGGCCAGTGAAAAAAAGCCTGCCAACCATTTTCCAAACCGCCCCGAAAAGCGGGCTCTGATATAATAGGCCGGGCCGCCCAGCACCTCGCCGTCGGCATCGGTTGTCTTGTAGATTTGGGCCAGTACAGCTTCCCCGTAGTTGGTGGACATCCCAAAAAAGGCAGAAAGCCACATCCAAAAGATAGCGCCGGGGCCCCCGGAATACAGGGCGGTGGCGCAGCCGGCAATATTACCGGTTCCCACCTGGGCGGCAATGGCGGTGGTAAGGGCTTGGAAGGAGGACATCCCCTCTTTGCCGGCTTCTTCGCCTTTTAAGCGAAAGCTGCCGAACAGATGCTTTAGTCCGTCGCCAAAGTGGCGGATCTGCACAAAGCGGGTGCGCACCGAGAACAGAACTCCTGTTCCCACCAGCAAAAACAGCAGCACATTATTCCAGATAAAGCCGCTGACCTGATCCACCAGTTGTGTAAATTGTTCCATGTAACAACATTCCCTTCCTTCCGACAAATAAAAAAACCAAACCATGCAAATCATGATTTGGCTCCAGAAACAAAGGAACAAGGGCCCAAAGGCCCCAATACCTTTTCCAACTCTGTCCTTTTGCCTGAGAGATTAACGCGAGCTAATCGCGTCTTGCACCTTCGGCACCCGATTGACGGGATTCTCCAGAGCCACATCCATTCATAGTCTTTGCCCGAACCCTCGAGCGCCTGAGAGTGTTACTCCTTCGGCAGACCGCAGTCATTTTCCTACGAACTTCACTTGTCGGTATGTAATTTTGACTTTTACACTAACATATTCAGTTTCAAATGTCAATGTTAAAATTATTTCACCGGGTCAGGAAAAGCGGCTCCAAACCCCGTCGTCAGGCTTGGAGCCGCTCCTTTTATCCCGCCGACCGATTGGAAAAATACTTGTCACCTACCGGGAAAAAACCTTTCCGGCATAACGCACCGTTTCCATGGCATTTTTGGCATACTGGTCGGCGCCGATTTGATCGGCGTATTCCTGGGTTAGAACGGCGCCTCCCACCACCACCTTGCAGTCGGGGCATTCCCTTCGCAGCAGAGCGATGGTTTCCGCCATGGAAGGGACGGTGGTGGTCATCAAAGCGCTGAGTCCCACCAGCCGGGCGCTTTGCTCTATCGTTGCCTGCACCACCCTCTGGGCCGGCACATCCCGCCCAAGGTCGAGGACCCGGTAGCCGTAATTTTCCAACAGCGCCTTGACAATGTTCTTGCCGATATCGTGAATATCCCCCTTAACGGTGGCCAGCACCACCAAAGGCCCCGAACCTTCGGCGGTGGGCATGGCCCGGCGAACCTCCTCAAAGGCGGCTTTGGCGGCCTCGGCGCTCATGAGCAGTTGGGGCAAAAACACCGTCTTGTTTTCAAACCCTTGGCCTACCACATCCAGTGCCGGCACAATCTCCTCGTTGATGAGGGCAAGGGGCTCTGCGGTGGCAAGAGCCTCCCGAGCGAGCCGCGCCGCTTCTTGCTGCAATCCCCGAATGATGGCGCCCTGCAACCCCTCGCCCACCAAAGGACGCAGGACCGAGGTAGAAGCGGCGGTACTGGCAGTTTGCACCGTCAGATTCTGGGCAAAGTGAATATAAGAGCTGCAGTTGGGATCCAGTCCTGCCAAAGCCAGATAGCTGTGATAAGCCTTCATCATCTCGGTGGAGTAGGGGTTGATGATGGCGGCGTCCAGCCCCTTGGCCAGAGCCATGGTGAAGAAGGTGGCGGTGATAAAATCCCGGTGAGGCAGCCCAAAGGAAATGTTGGACACCCCCAGGGAGCAGCGAGCTCCCAGTTCCCGGCGAATGAGGGGGATGGTGTCCAGCGTCACCTGTGCCGCTTTGGAATCGGAGGAGATGGTGAGGGCCAGCGGGTCGAAGATTAAATCGTGGATGTCGATGCCGTACTCCGCCGCCCGCTGAGCAATTCGCTTGGCAACGGCAAGGCGGCCCTGCGCCGTTTCGGGAATGCCCTGTTCGTCCAGGGTCAGGCAGACCACCAAGCCGCCGTATTTTTTCACCAGCGGGAAGATGGCGTCCATGCTTTCGGCGCTGCCGCTCACCGAGTTGACCATGGGCTTGCCGTTGTAAATCCGCATGGCCCGCTCCATGGCGGCGGGGTTGGAGGTGTCCAGCTGCAGGGGCAGGTTGCAAACCCCCTGCAGCTCCCGGACACAGTCGGCCAGCAGAGCCGGCTCGTCCAGTTCCGGAAGCCCCACGTTGACATCCAGCACCTGAACTCCCTGCTCCTGCTGGGCAAGGCCCTCTTTTAACACATAGCCGATGTCCCTGCTGCGCAGCGCTTTCTGAAACCGCTTTTTGCCGGTGGGGTTAATCCGCTCGCCGATGAGGATGGGCGCATCCCCAAAGGTCACCGCATGGGTGTAGGAGCTGATGACGCTGCGACGCTTTGGAGTCACCTCCACCGGAGCAAGGCCAGTGGTAGCGGTCACTAAGCCTTGGATATACTCCGGTGTGGTGCCGCAGCAGCCCCCCACCACACGGGCCCCCTGCTGCACCATTTCAGACATGATTTGCACAAACTCCGCTGGGCTGATATCAAAGATCGTTCTGCCCCCTTCCGACCGGGGAAGGCCGGCGTTGGGTTTAACCAGCAAAGGTGTGGAAGAGCAGGCGGTAAACCGGGGCAGCAGCTCCAGCATCTGCCGGGGCCCCAAGGAGCAGTTGAGGCCGATGACATCTGCCCCCAACCCCTCCAGCATGGCCACCATGGCCTCGGGGCTGGCGCCGCTCATCAGCTGGCCGCCCTCGTCGTAGACATTGCTGACAAACACCGGAAGGCTAGAGTTTTCTTTGGCGGCGAGCACCGCCGCTTTGGTTTCGTAGCTGTCGTTCATGGTTTCGATGAGGATGAGGTCCACTCCGGCCTTGACTCCTGCCCTAATAACTTGGGCAAACAGCTCCACCCCTTCCTCAAAGGGAAGATCCCCCATGGGGGCGAAAAGCCGGCCCAAAGGCCCCACATCCAAGGCGATGAATTTGTGAGTCTGCCCACCCTCGGCGGCTTCCCGGGCTTGTTTAAGGCAGTCCACCGCAGCAAACACCACCTCTTCTACGGTGGGGCGGCCCTCCTTGCCGTCAAACTTCAGGGCGTTTGCCCCGAAGGTGTTGGTGCAGACGGCATGACTCCCCGCTTGATAGTAGGCTTTCCCGATGGCGATGATTTCCTCCGGGCGGGTGAGATTCCACAGCTCCGGTAGTTCGCCGGGGGCAAGGCCCCGCTCCTGCAACAGGGTGCCGGTGCCTCCGTCCAGATAAAAAATTCCCTCTTTTACACAATCCAAAACGTTCATAGGCATCTCCTACATTCGGAATGGACAGTCCGATTTGTCACACAGTGTACAGTCATGCCATTTGGACTCACAGCCGCCGGCTCCTATCCCCACCATGGCGGAAACCGATTTTTGGGGAATCATCAGCAGCGATTGGGTCAGGGTAATTCCCACCTTGCGGCTGCTGTCCAAACAGGCCAGCAAGGTTTTTTGCAGCTCCAAAGGCAGATCCCCGTAGCCGGGACTAAAGCGAGGGCGCAGAGAATGGGGCGCAAACTCCTCTGCCCACCGGCGGCAGAGGGCGTCGCAGAAGCTCTCGATAGCCGCTGTACCCACTGCGTCCAACACCACCGCTTTGGCGGGGGAGGTGACCGCGGTCCGCCTGAGCAGCCGCTCCCCTTCGGCTCCGGTGGTGGCGGCAAACAAAATGGCTTTATGGCAACCGGCCAGATGTTTGGAAAGGCTTCGGCTGAAAAGGGAAAAGGCGCCAAAGTCCACCCCTTCCCCCTCCACCGCCACAGGGAGGATCAGCCGACAGGCTCGGTAGCGGGCGATCTCGCTAAATTCGTCCACACATTGCCTTGCCAGCGACGCAAGGGCCTCGTCCGGCTGCTTAACTCCCATACCCAGATAGCGGTAGACGGCAGACAGGGGAATCTCCACCTCCTGAGCCGAAAGCTCCAGGACTTCGACCGCCTTCCTCATGCCTTTATAATTTCCGAAAGGTTATCCTGAATTTTTTGGGCGACAAAGGCGTTGTTCATGGAATACACATGAACAGCCGGAACCCCGTTGGCAAACAGGTCTACAATTTGTTCGGTGGCGTAGGCAATGCCCGCCTGCTTCATGGCCTCGGGGTTGTGGCCAAAGCGGTCGAGAATATAGCGGAACCGCTGGGGCAGCACCGTGCCGGACAAGGCGGTGATGCGGGCAATCTGCTTGACATTGGTCACCGGCATAATACCTGCCACCACCGGCACTTGAATGCCGGCCTCCCGCACTTTGTAGAGGAAGTTGTAGTAGATGTTGTTGTCAAAGAACATTTGGGTGGTGAGAAACTCGCAGCCCGCCTCCACCTTCTTTT
Source organism: Oscillospiraceae bacterium (assembly GCA_050950205.1). GTDB lineage: Bacteria > Bacillota > Clostridia > Oscillospirales > Ruminococcaceae > WRAV01. The sequence goes on along the minus strand of JBMNHF010000004.1, from coordinate 78,576 downwards.
TCAGGTTGGCGATATCCTCCGCCTGGTTGGAAGATTCGATATGACCTTCGGGATAGCAGGCGCCCCCAATGCAAAAGCCGCCATACTCCCGGATTTCCTCCACCAGCTCACTGGCATAGTGGTAGTCCCAATGAGGCTCCAAAGAGGTGCCGGGTGCAAGATCCCCCCGCAGGGCCAATACGTTTTGGATGCCGCTTTGGCGCATGGTGTCCAGCTGGTGCCGCACTCCTTCCCGGGTGGAGCTGATGCAGCTTAAGTGGGCCATCACCGGAACGTTGAATTTGTTCTGGATATCTGCGGCGATGGAGACGGTATAGGCACTGGTGCCACCGCCGGCTCCATAAGTGACGCTCATATAGCTGGGGGAAAGCTGGGCAATGGCTTCGGCCGCCTTTTGAATACTCTCATAGGCGGTGCTGTTTTTGGGCGGAAAAATCTCGAAAGAGAGAGAGGGTTTGGGCGCCTCTATCACCTGAATCAGCTTCATATCTGTCACCTCAATCAAATTGTGGGCCGTTTCATAAAAAAAGTGCCCGGAGCATAAAAACATACTCCCGGACACCTGCGGATTTTCTGCGATTATATATCAACACCTATGGCAGCGGGCTCCAAAAGCCCACCAAGGCACGACAAAATCACCCGCACCAATGTGTCCGGGAGTTGAGCATTCGTTTGCCGCTTTTCACTTGCCTTATCATCAATCGAATCCCCGCTTTGCAAGCTGCTTCTTTATGGTATTAAATTATTATATCGTTAAATTTGAGCAGTGTCAACCAAAGGGGATGAGGGTGCCTTTCAAAGCTGCTGTTTTAACCGGCTTAGAACACATTCCGCCCCGAAAAAATTTCAATCATCTCCCGGCGCAGGTTGTCGTGAATCTCCAGCCGCACTTTGGGGGGTAGCTCGTAAACATCGGCGTTGAACAGATAGTTTTGCAGGTCAATTTCCTTAATCAGCATCTTGGTGTGAAAGAGATTGGCCTGATAAACATTGATATCCACTGCATCGTATTTGCGCAGCGTGGCCTTGTCGATGTAGTTCTGAATGGAGGTGATTTTGTGGTCGTTAAACAGTTTGCGCCCCTCCACATCCCTGGTGAAGCCCCGCACCCGGTAATCCATGGTGATGATGTCGGAATCAAAGCTGCCGATCAGATAATCCAGCGTGGAAAGGGGAGTAATTTCCCCACAGGTAGCCACGTCGATATCCACCCGAAAGGTGGCAATGCTGTTTTCGGGATGGTATTCGGGATAGGTATGGACGGTGACATGGCTTTTGTCCAGATGGCCCAGAATGGTTTCGGAGCGGGGAGTGGGAAACAAAGGCCCTTCGGCAATGAGAATGGTGACACTGGCTCCCTGAGGCTCGTAATCCTGCCGGGCAATGTTGAGCACCTTGGCTCCAATCATATCCGTCACATTGGTAAGAATATTGGTCAACCGCTCGGAATTGTACTGCTCGTCAATATAAGCAATGTAATCCAGTTGCTCCCGGGCGGTTTTGGCATAGCATACATCGTAGATATTAAAGCTTAGAGATTTGGTCAGATTGTTAAATCCGTAAAGTTTGGTTTTCTCAGACATCAACATCCACCCTGCCTTTCCAGCAAAAATAAGAGTCCGGTTCGCCGGCACCCACAGGTAGGGGGCGGGCAGCGCGGAAAAATAAAAAAACACAAGGATAATGCAGCGGCGCTGCACCATTACTTGTGTTTTCCTGACTTTGTTTTATTGCGAAAGCGGAGCAAAGAAAGGCACCCGCTTTTTTTTATTCAAAATGCAGACACGGGATCTCAGAGTCTATCCAAGCAAACATTTTTACTCTTAGTACTCTTATTGACCGTTTCACAAGTTTTGGTGTGCCGCGCACACTGGTTATAAGTAACCAACTTATAAAATTCGAGCTTTTAACTCAATCAATAAGGCAACCAATTGCCAATCGGCATTTGACCCGGCTGTCCGCATGGCCTTGACTTTCTTCTCAAGATCCTGGGTAGAAGAAAGTGGTCAAAAAAATATTTGCATGGAAAGCTGTTTGTCCCTGTTTTCCATACTGTCAAGATAGTATAGCACACCGTATTGGCAAAGTCAATCCATCAATCCAGTATTTTTTTAGGGATTTGCTGACAGTTTTTTCTAATCTTCCGGGGTAAGATGTCCTCCACTGTGGTATGATAACCAAAACAAAAACGCTCATGTAGGATATCCCCTAAAAAGGGCCGCAGGCAAGCGCTTTTTCTGCCGGTGTTATGGCTTTTGGGTCATGGGAGAAGGAGAAGGTGGTTTTGCTTGTGAAACCCCGGGATTTCTGATACAATAGAAAGGCAAAATTTTCGGCCGAACCAACCGGACCGAGCATGGGAGTGAGCGGTAATGGAAACCTTTCAGGAAGCCCGCCGTATCGTGGTAAAGGTGGGCACCTCCACCCTGACTTATGATACGGGGCTGATCAATATACGCAGACTGGAGCAGTTGGTGGAGGTTCTTTCCGACCTGAAAAACTCCGGTAAGGAAATTGTGCTGGTCACCTCGGGGGCCATTGGAGTTGGCAAGGGCAAGCTGCGGCTGAGAGAGCGCCCTTCCACCACGCCGGAGCGTCAGGCTGCTGCCGCAGTGGGTCAATGCGAGCTGATGTACCTCTACGACCAGAGCTTTACCCGATACAATCACATTGTGGGCCAGATGCTTTTAACCCGGGATGTGACCGAAAACCCCATTTTGCGGCGCAACGCTGTCAACACCTTTGAACAGTTGTTTGAAATGGGAGTGATTCCCATTGTCAACGAAAACGACTCGGTGGCCACCGACGAGCTGGAAGGGGAAAACTTTGGCGACAACGACACCCTTTCCGCTGTGGTAGCCACGTTGGTGCATGCGGATGCTCTGGTGCTCCTTTCGGACATTGACGGGCTTTACACCTCCGACCCCCGCAAGGACTCCTCCGCTCGTCTCATTCCGGTGGTGGAAGCCATCGACGATTCCATCCGGTCCCTTGCATCGGGGGTAGGGTCCAATCGGGGCACCGGGGGGATGGTCACCAAAATCCACGCCGCCGAGATTGCCACGGCTGCCGGGATTGATATGGCCATCATCAACGGCGAAAATCCCGAGCTTCTCTACGAATTGTTTGGAGGCAGTTCGGTGGGGACGGTATTCAAAGCCCACCGCGCTTAGCCAACACCGCCCTGTCTCAAGACAGAACCAAGTGAGAACCATGGACAGATTACCTGCTTAAGGTTTAGCATGAGAAAGGAATGGGCTGAATGCATGATTTAACCGCACTGGGAATTCGGGCCAAACAGGCGGCCGCCGTTCTTTCGCAGCTTTCATCAGCGGAAAAGGATGCAGCCCTGCTGGCCATTGTCGATGCTCTGCAGGCAAATGCTTCCCAGATTCTCCAAGCCAATCAGAAGGATTTGGACGCCGCCCAAGAAAACGGCATGACCAAAGCAATGCAGGACCGCCTGCGCTTAAGCCAAGAGCGGATTGCCGGCATGGCCAACGCCGTCCGGGAGCTGGTTGCCCTGCCCGATCCGGTGGGTTATGTGCTGGAGGGCAGCCGTCGACCCAACGGCCTTTCCATCACCAAGGTCTCGGTGCCGTTGGGGGTGGCGGGGATTATCTTTGAGTCCCGCCCTAATGTGACGGTGGACTGCGCTGCTCTCTGCCTTAAAAGCGGAAACGCCTGCATTCTGCGGGGCGGCAAGGAGGCCATTCACTCTAACCTTGCCCTGACCCAGGTGATGCAAAAGGCGCTGGCACAGACAGCGGTGCCTGCCGATTCGGTGCTGCTCATCCAGGACACCGCCCGGGAAACGGCCACAGCTCTGATGAAGCTCAACCAATATGTGGATGTGCTCATTCCCCGGGGAGGCGCCGGCCTCATTCAAGCAGTGGTGCAAAACGCCACCGTTCCGGTCATTGAAACCGGGGTGGGCAACTGCCATGCTTTTATCGACCAAAGCGCCGATTTGGAGATGGCCATTCGCATTGTGGAAAACGGCAAAACCCAGCGGCCCAGCGTCTGCAACGCCTTGGAGACGCTGCTGGTTCATCAGGACATTGCAGCCGCGTTTTTGCCCCGGATCAAGGCGCAGTTGGACCAACACGGCGTAGAGCTGAGAGGTTGCCCCAAAACCCGGGAGATTTTGGGCGATGCCATCACCCCGGTCACCGAAGAGGATTACGAGACGGAATTTTTGGATTATATCCTGGCGGTAAAGGTGGTGGCCGATTTGGAGGAGGCAGTTGCCCACATTGCCCGGTATTCCTCCCACCATTCGGAGGTCATTGTCACCGGCAGCCTGGACAACAGCCGGAAGTTTACCTCCATGGTGGACAGTGCGGCGGTGTATGTCAACGCATCCACCCGCTTTACCGACGGTGGAGAGTTTGGCCTGGGGGCAGAAATCGGCATCTCTACCCAAAAGCTTCATGCCCGTGGCCCCATGGGTCTGCGGGAGCTGGTCAGCTATAAGTACATCATCAACGGCAACGGTCAAACCCGTTGATGATATCATATTGTATGTAAGGAGCTGCTAATTTTAAGCAACTGATTAGCAGAGAACGGAGAATTGACATGTCTGCTGCAAGACCAAAAAGACGCAGATACGCAGCCCCCATCGGCGGACTGTTTATTCTGCTGGCATTGATCGGATTGGCTTTCGTGGTGGTGGCCAGCATCTACCTCACCGGGCGGGTGCTGGACAATTCCTCGGAGAAAAATAAACTGGAGGATATTGTGCGGCCTCTGGTCATGTTTGATACGGTGCCCTTTGAGCGGGCTACCGACATCGACAAAACCCAGATGCTCTATATCTGCATGTGGTCTGCCCTGCTGGATGCCAAGGGGCAGGTGTACCGCATTGACGAAAATCAGGAGATGCTGGTGCCCGCCTCGGACCTAGATGTGGCAGCTGCCAAGCTCTTTGGCCCCGAGGTGACCTTGGAGCACAAGACCATTGGTGAGTACGAAAACACCTACTTCTATGACGAAGAGCGGCAAACCTACAGCGTTCCCATTACCATTCAGCTCTACGTATACTCTCCCTGGGTGGAGAGCATCGAAAAAAGCGGGGAGCTGTATCTGGTTCGGGTGGGGTACATCCCCCCAACCGGTGCCTATACTGCCAACTTGCAGGGAGACAGAGAGAACCCTCAGCCAGATAAGTACATGGTGTATGTCATGAAAAAAGTGGGGGACTCTTATCAGGTGGTAGCGGTGCGGGACGACATCAGCGGAGAAGGCCAGACCCACGCAGTGCTGCCCGGCGCATAACATTTCATTCCATCCATCCGCCTTTGGAAAGCCAGCCGAGTGCTTTCCAAAGGCGGATTTTTTGATTGCAGAACACAGTGCTACAGCGATGACCGGGCAAGGTGTACCGGCAAGCATTTTAAGAAGGATGAATACTGCTGCATATTCTGCCACCGCAACGCCCTTTGAGGAGCAAATAATAAAAAATTATAGGTAATATATAAAAATGTTCTCCCGATTTCTCGAACGAATGCGCTAAAATTACCCGGGTTTGCTCATTTATGGCTTGTATCTTTATCACAATATTGCTATAATTTATGCTATGACCGGATTGGGACAGGACGCATGGTCCCTTCCATTATTTTGATGGTACGCCGAGTGTGTCTTGTAAGGCGCACTTGCTGGCGATACTCGAAAGGAGCAATAACATGAGGCAATATCTAGCGGGGAAAATACGAAATATTGCGCTTGCGGGTCACGGGGGAAGCGGCAAGACGTCTTTGGCAGAGGCGCTGCTGTTTAAGGCCGGGGAAATTGACCGGCTGGGCAAGGTGGCTGACGGAAACACCGCCCTCGACTTTGACCCGGAGGAAATTAAGCGACAGGTATCCGTCTCTTCCTCCATGTATCCCTTTACATGGGGCTCCGTCAAGATCAACCTCATTGACACTCCCGGACTGTTTGACTTTGCCGGCGGTATGTACGAGGGTGTTCGGGCAGCCGAAAGTGTAGTCATCAATCTCTCCGCCAAGGATGGCGTAGAGGTGGGAACCCACAAAGCCTACGACCTGGCTGGTCGGATGGGCAAGGCTCGCATGTTCTTTGTCAACAAGATGGATGTGGAACATGCCGATTTTTATAAGGTGCTGGAAGAGCTCAAGGCAGCGTTTGGGCCTTCGGTCTGTCCTTTGGTGATCCCCTTTGTCAACGGCGACAAAGCCGAATGCTATATCAATCTGGTGGAAAATAAAGCCTACACCTACGACGCCAAGGGAAATCCCAAGGAAACCGCCATGCCCGACTTTGCCCACCGGCTGGAGGGGCTGCGGGGCGCCATCTCCGAAGCAGTGGCCGAAACCGACGAAGCGCTGTTTGAAAAGTTCTTCTCCGGTGAAGAATTTACCCGGGACGAAATCATTTCCGGTATTCACAAGGGAGTCAAGAGCGGCTCCATCACACCGGTTCTCTGCGGCTCCTGCGTCACCCTGGAGGGGATCGATATGCTGCTGGATGCCATTGTGGATCACCTCCCCTCTGCCTATGAAAGCGCCGGCGAAATTGCCGAAGACGCCAACGGCGAGCCGGTGGAAATTGCATGCACCGACGAAGCGCCTCTGGCCGCCTATATCTTCAAAACCGTAGCCGACCCCTTTGTGGGTAAACTGAGCTATGTCAAGGTGGTTGCCGGAAAGCTCTCCAACGAAATTACACCCATCAACTCCCGCACAGAACAGCCGGAACGTTTGGGTAAGATTATCTATGTCAAGGGCAAAAAGCAGGAGGAGACCGCGTTCCTCACCGCTGGAGACGTTGGCGCTATCACCAAGCTGGGAGAAACCATCACCGGCGACAGCCTGTGCGATCCCAAGCGGGTGGTATCCTTCCAAAAAACCCAGTTCCCCCGCGCCACCCTTTCCATGGCAGTCAAAGTGAAGAAGAAGGGCGACGAGGGCAAGGTGGCCGGCGGCATTGTGCGCCTGATGGAAGAGGATCCCTCCATCAGCTTTGAGCAAAACGCCGAAACCAAGCAGCAATTGATCTCCGGCTTGGGCGAGCAGCATCTGGATATGGTGGTTTCCAAGCTGAAGTCCAAGTTTGGGGTTGAGATTGATCTGATTGCCCCCAGAGTTCCCTATCGGGAAACCATTCGCAAGAAGGTCAAGGTGGAAGGCAAGCACAAGAAGCAAACCGGTGGCCACGGGCAGTTCGGTCATGTCTGGATTGAGTTTGAGCCCCACGATGGAGAAGATCTTATCTTCGAGACCAACGTCTTTGGCGGTTCGGTGCCCAAGAACTACTTCCCCGCAGTGGAAAAAGGCCTTCAGGATGCCATTAAAAAAGGCGTCATTGCAGGGTACCCTGTGGTGGGCCTAAAGGCCACCCTGGTGGATGGTTCTTACCACCCGGTGGACTCCTCCGAAATGGCCTTTAAAACCGCCGCTTCTTTGGCCTATAAGGCGGGAATGGCCCAGGCCAGCCCTGTGCTGCTGGAACCCATCGGCAACGTGAAGGTGACAGTGCCCGACGCCAACACAGGCGACGTAATGGGCGAGCTGAATAAGCGCCGGGGCCGTGTGCTGGGCATGAACCCTGTGGACGGCGGCATGCAGGAGGTAGAGGGCGAAGTGCCCATGAGCGAAATGCACGACTTTACCACCTTCCTGCGCTCGGTCACCCAGGGCCGGGGCAGCTTTATCCTCACCTTTGAGCGCTATGAGCAGCTTCCTGTCCACCTGGAAGAAGCGGTGAAGGAAGAAGCCAAGAAGATGGCGGAAGAGGAGTAGTCCTCCCCTCCTGTCCCATAGCCAGAAGCAAACCAATTCCATCTGCCCCTTGGGTTTTTGGACCCAAGGGGCATTTTGCCGGCCCGGCAACAGATATAGCTGCCCCGCCTCCTGCCGATAAGATACTTTCCCGCAGGAATGTTCCGGCTTGGAGGCAAAAGGTGCAGGGAACTGTCCTTTCCATCGATTGGTGGCGTCTGTTTCTGGAGGAACAGAAAAAGACAGGAAGCATCTGCTGTGCCTCCTGTCTTTTCACTTGGATGTACCCACTGCCGCTGCTTTGGTGCTGCAGTGTCGGGGAAAAAGCGTCGAAACCCGCAAGATGCTAGCGCTCGCAGTCGATCATGCGGTAACCCACCCCCACCTCGGTGAGGATGTACCGGGGATCGGCGGGATTGGGTTCAATCTTGCGGCGAATATTGGCCATGTTGACCCGCAGCAGCTGACTGTCGCTGGCAAAGGGCCCCCAAATTTCCTTGAGGATATGATCGTGGGTCAACACCATACCCGCATTGCGGGCCAGCAACACCACAATGCGGTACTCGATGGGGGTGAGGTGAACCAGCTTGTCCCCTATCCGCACCTCCCGCCTTGCGTAGTTGAGGTGAAGATCCCCCACCGAAAACTCACTGTCCAGCCGGGAACGGGAATTTTGCATGCGGGCATATTGGCGCAAAGAGGTGCGTATTCGGGCCAACAGCTCCCGGTTGCCAAAGGGCTTGGTGACATAGTCGTTGGCGCCTGCATCCAGAGCCGCCACCTTTTCCTGCTCCTTCTGCCGGGCAGATACCACAATAATAGGCGGATCAAACCACTTGCGCAGCTGGATTAAAACATCCATGCCGTCCATATCAGGCAGCCCAAGATCCAGCAAAATGAGGTCGGGCGTGTGGGAGGCCGCCATGGCCAGAGCTTCCCCTCCGGTGGAGGCAAACAGCACCCGGTATTGGGCGTCCAGAATAGCGCCCAAAAGATTGCCGATGGCCTGCTCATCCTCCACCACCAACACGGTGAAGGGGTGCTTCATGACCGCCTGCCCCGGAACCATTTGGCAATCAAATAGACCAGAACCAGAAGGAAAATGAGCCGGATGGCCAGCCAGATGGTTCCCAGAAATAGGTTGAAAGCGATTGGCAGTAAAAAGGCGGCGCCCAATAAAATGGCCAAAATCAGAATGGCCGTTTGCAGACTGTTACGATTCATGCTGTTCCTCCTGTATTTGGTGTAAGGGTAGGGTAAAGATAAAGCGGGCACCACCCTCCTCCCGATTGCAGCCCTCGATCTCTCCGCCGTGGGCTTGAATGATGGTCTTGCAGATGGAAAGCCCGATGCCCAATCCCTTAGAGGAATCGGCACCCAAATCCTCCGACTCAGAGTGAGGCGAGTGAAGTTCAAAGAGGTTGCTGAGCAGCTGTTCGGGGATGCCCCTGCCGTGATCGCATACCTCAAATCGTGCAAAATCTCCCTTTTTCTTTAGGGTAAGCAAAACCAGGGCTCCTTCGTCGCTGTTTTTGATGGCGTTTTCCAGCAGGTTGATCAGTACCTGGGAGATGAGGGTGGCATCCATGGGAACCATCAACAGCTCGTTGGGAACACTTACGTGGATAAGGCAATCGGGAAAGCGATTGCGCACAATGGAAACCGCTTGGGAAACAATCTCCTCGGCCGCCTCCATGGTTTTGTATACGGTGGTAGTCTCCTTGGAAATCCTAGTGACGGTGAGGATGTTTTCCACCATGCGGATGAGCCATTGGGCATTTTCCCTAATATCCCCCGTCAGTTTTTGTCGCATTTCCTCATTCATGTCCCTCTGCTCCAAAATGGCGGAGCTGGCTCCGAGAATACTGGTGAGGGGAGTGCGCAGGTCATGGGAAATGGAGCGCAGCAAGTTGGCCCGCATCTTTTCTTTTTCGGCGCTGATTTTCAGGTTGTTTTGCTCCTCGCTCAAGTAGCGCAGGGCAAGGGCCAAGGCCACCCGAGAGGCAATGATATGCAAAAAGGCATGGGTGCCCGGAGTGAGGGGGAGTTCCCGGCAATCCAGACCGATGACTCCCAGCACCTTACCGTGGGAAACCACCGCCTCGTAATGAATATTTGGGTCCTTGGGCAGCAGCTCCTCCGGCTGTTCTGCCCCCACCTTAAACATTTGGTGGACTCGGCGCAGAGCCTCCTTATCGGTAAAGAGATCTTGATCCTCTGGGTGCAGAAGCACCAGGGACGGTTCTCCCCCCTCCTTGGGGTCTTTGAGGAAAAAGACATTGGAGCGCTCCATCTGCTGCTGAATATACTTCTGGGTCACCCCCACAATTTCCGGAACATCCCGGGAGGCCAGCAACTCCTGATTCAGCTGGTAAAGGAGCTTGGTTCGCTGCTCCCGCTTCATGGCAAGGTCGGCCTGCTTTTTGTTTTGAACAATCAAAGCGCTGATGATTAAAGTAACGGCAAGCATGGTGAGTAGGGTGATGGGAAAGCGCAGGGTGATGGAAAAACCGTAGCGAGGTTCGGTGATAAAGAAGTCATAAGAAAAAGAGCAAAGCACCGCCGCCACAATTCCATAGGAGTAGCTGGGGGTAAACACCGAAACAACCACCACGGCCAGCATATACAGCATCAGCAGGCTTTCGGTTTCCAAACCAAGCCCCGCCAACACTTCAGCGAGCGGGGCGGTGGCCAACACTACGCCAATTAACTTTAAGCTGTTGCGCAAAACAATGCCAAAATCCCTGGGAGAATCGGCATAGATTCGTTCCGCCAATTGTTTTTTCATTTTATGGTCAACTCCATCTCATTTTGGGCAAACTTTAAAGTATGGGAATCTATTTTGGCAGGCATATTCTGCCCCCATGCCTTTTATCTCTTCACAGGTGTGAAACCTTTGACCTGCTTTTGATAGAATTTATCCTTCACTATAGCATCCATTATAACAAAACCTGGCAAGAATAAAACACCTTTATAAAATTTTTATATAATTAAGATTTTTTTGAATATCGTGCATATTGCTTGCGCAATAACCAGCATTTTACTATAATAGTTAGGTAACTAATTTTTTAACAGGAGGAAAACCTTGGATTTTTCGAACCGCTACCACGCAATACTATTCCATCTAGGGGATACCCCTGTCTATTTGACCGACACTCTGATTGCCACCTGGGTTATTATGGGAATTTTGATTCTTCTGGCGGTGGTGGTCCGGGTGCAGTTGTGCCGCTTTGGGGATGTACCTGGAGCCTTTCAAAATGCGGTGGAGAGCGCTGTGGAGGTTATGGAGAGCTTTACCAACAGCACCATGGGACCGGGAAGCGATGCCTTTGCCCCGTATTTTTTTGGCGTGTTTTTGTTTATCCTTCTCTCCAACTACAGCGGCCTGTTTGGATTGCGGCAGCCCACCGCCGATCTGGCCACCACGGGGGCATTGGCTCTTATGACTTTTGGATTGATCCACTTTCGGGGCATTCGGATTCAAAAGTGGGATTACGTTAAGGCATACTTCTCTCCCCACCCTGTCATGCTCCCCATCAACCTGGTGGGGGAAATCTCCAAGCCCATCTCTCTGGCCTTCCGGCTTTTTGGCAACGTACTGGGGGGAGTCATCATTATGACCTTGGTTTACGGTATGCTGCCTTTGGCTCTGCGCATTGTACTGCCCGACATTCTCCACGCATACTTTGATGTATTTTCGGGTTCGCTGCAGGCCTTTATCTTTACCATACTCAGCATGACCTTTATTGCGGAAAAATCCGTTGTCTCCGACTAAAACCCCATCGGACAACCTGCCAAAAGCTATTTGGGGGAATGACCGCTTAGCGCATTCCCCATCATCTTGAAAGAAACAGGAGGTAAATGATATGGATGGCAGATCGTTTGTTTTAGGAATGTCTGCACTTTCTGCGGGAATTTGCACTTTGTCGGGCCTGGGCTCGGGGCTGGGCCAGGGCATTGCCGCCGGCAAGGCAGCCGAAGCAGTGGCGCGCCAGCCCGAGGCACGGAGCTCTATTTTGAGCACCATGCTGATCGGTCAAGCAGTGGCCGAAACCTGTTCGGTTTACGGGCTTGTCATCGCCCTGATTCTTCTGATGGCCAACCCCCTGATTTAATGTCTGCTCCACACCGGGGGGAAAACCGAAAGGGGGAATGGGTTTGTTTCAAGGAATTTGCACTGTTGCTCTGGCGGGGGCTGAACTGCCCCTTGGAAGCATTTTAAATCTGGACAAGGATCTGTTGATCCAGATGGCGGTTCAGGCTGTCAACGTGCTTTTGCTCACCGCTGTGCTGGCTTTTTTGCTTTACAAGCCGGTCAAACAGTTTATGGCTCAGCGCAAAGAGCGGATTGCCGCCGAGATTGAGGCTGCTCAGAAAGACCGAGCCGAAGCTTTGGAACTTAAGGAGCAATACGAGCGGATGATTGCCGATATCGAAACAGAGCGGGAAGAAATTCTCCACGCTGCCTACAAAAAGGCCATGGAGCGCTCTGACCAGATGCTGTTTGCCGCCCGCCGGGAGGCAGAGAACATCTATCAACGGGCGCTTTCCGAGCTGGAAATCGAAAAAGAAAATGTGGCCGACGAGATGAAGCGTCAGATCATAGAAATTGCCGCCTTAATGGCAGGCCGATTTGTAGAGGTATCCATCGACCGGGAAACCCAGGATCGCCTCATCGCCGAAGCGCTGGCCGAATGGGAGGAGAGCTAGATGAGGCAGCTAAAGCTGGCCCGCCGATATGCTCTGGCCCTGCTGAGCTTTGCACAGGATCGGGGATTGCCTCTCATCTACCGGCAGGCGCTTTCGTTGACGTTGGAGGGAAATCCCACCATCGAAAAGGCGCCGGTTCCGCTGTCGGAGTTTTTGCATGCGGTTCCCCCTCAAGAGGTGGAACAGGTTCTCTCCATCTTTTTGGAGTTGGCTCGAAAAGAAATGCACTTAGTGCCGGTAGAGGTGATCTCTGCAGTGCCTCTTACCGAGCAGCAGCTTTATGATATAGAGGTGCGGCTGATCCGCATGACCCGCAAGCAGCTGGATATCCGCACCACCGTAGATCCTTCTCTGTTGGGAGGGCTTAGAATTATTGTGGACAACACAGTGATCGATCAATCCATCAAGCGCAAACTTTCGGATCTGAAAAAAGCCGTTTATGAGGGGGTGTATTTGCGATAATGGATCTCAACCCCACAGCAATCGGCTCGATTATTAAGGACGAGGTACTCAGCTTCCTCTTTTCCCCTCATGTGGAGGAGGCCGGAAGGGTTCTGCAGGTAGGGGACGGCATTGTGCGGGTGATCGGACTGAGCAGCGCCATGAGCGGCGAGCTGCTCCAGTTTGAAAACGGCTCTGTAGGCATTGCCATGAACCTGGAGGAAGACAACATCGGCGTGGTGCTTTTGGGCAGCGGCGCCGGCTTGGGAGAGGGCAGCTTTGTCACCCGCACCGGACGGGTGGCCCAAATACCGGTGGGAGATGCTTTGCTGGGCCGGGTGGTCAATGCTCTGGGTCAACCCTTAGACCAACAGGGCCTGGTGATGGTGCAGAACTTCCGCCCGATTGAGCGGGTGGCTCCCGGTGTTTTGGCCCGGCAAAAGGTGAATGTCCCGCTGCTGACGGGAATCAAGGCCATTGACGCCATGGTGCCCATTGGAAGAGGCCAGCGCCAACTGATTATCGGGGACCGTCAAACGGGAAAAACCGCTATCGCGCTGGACACCATCCTCAACCAGCGGGACAAGGATGTTTACTGCGTCTATGTGGCCATTGGGCAAAAAAACTCTACCGTGGCCGGCATTGTCAACACCCTGACCGAATACGACGCCATGCGGTACACCACAGTGGTGGTGGCCTCCGCTTCGGAAAACGCTCCCATGCTCTATCTGGCGCCCTATAGCGGCATGGCAATTGCCGAGCACTGGATGGAGCAAGGCAAGGATGTTCTCATTGTGCTGGATGACCTTTCCAAGCATGCGGTGGCCTACCGCACCATGAGCCTGCTGCTCCGCCGCCCCCCTGGCCGGGAGGCTTACCCTGGCGATGTGTTTTATCTCCACTCCCGCCTGTTGGAACGGGCGGGGCGCCTGAGCGAGCAGTATGGAGGCGGCTCCATCACCGCCTTGCCCATCATCGAAACCCAAGGCGGCGACATGAGCGCCTACATTCCCACCAACGTCATTTCCATTACCGACGGCCAGATTTATCTGGAAACCGAATCCTTTAACGCTGGAATCCGCCCTGCCATCAATCCGGGGCTATCGGTATCCCGGGTGGGAGGGGCAGCCCAGGTGCCGGCTATGAAAAAAATCGCCGCCCCCATTCGGGTGGAGTTGGCCCAGTACCGGGAGCTTTCTTCCTTTGCCCAGTTTGCTTCCGATCTGGACAAGGATACCCAGGAGCGGCTGCGCCACGGGGAGCGGATTGTGGAAATTCTCAAGCAGCCCCAGTACAGCCCCATGCGTCTGGAGCACGAGATTCTCATTCTCTTTGCCATGACCCGCCACTGTCTGGACGACATTAAGGTGGAGGATGTGCTGGACTTCCAGCAGCACCTCCTTGATCATTTTGGAGTCTGGCACAGTGAAATGATTGATGAAATTGGCCAGACACAGGATATTTCTCCCGAGTTGGAAAAGCGCCTGCTCAAAGCCATTCAGGAGTTTAAGACAGATTACCTGTCCTAACCGCTGAATATCAATGAAATAGAAAACCTTGGGCCGCATGTGAAGATGCGGCCCTTTTGGCGTTCAGAACAGGGGAGCTTCAAAAGCAGGACTTTGGCAGAACAAAAACACCGCAGACCAACGAGTCTGCGGTGTTTGATTCATTCTATTATTGAGCGGTAAAACGGGAAGGATTGATCTTGACGCCGGGGCCCATGGTGGTTGCTACCACGCAGCTTCTGATATACTGGCCCTTGGCTGCGGCAGGCTTAGCCTTGATGATGGCGTCCATCAGGGTAGAAAGGTTTTCCTGCAGTTTTTCTACGCCAAAGGAAACCTTGCCGATGGGGCAGTGGATGATGTTGGTTTTGTCCAAGCGGTATTCAATCTTACCGGCTTTGGCCTCGGTGACGGCGCGGCCCACATCGGGCGTAACGGTGCCGGCCTTGGGGTTGGGCATCAGTCCGCGGGGACCGAGGATCTTACCCAGACGACCCACAACACCCATCATATCGGGGGAGGCGATGACCACGTCAAATTCCATCCAGCCCTCTTTTTGGATTTTCTCCACCAGGTCCTGGCCGCCCACATACTCGGCGCCTGCGGCTTTGGCTTCTTCCATCTTGTCTTCCTTGCAGAACACAAGAACACGCACGCTTTTACCGGTGCCGTTGGGAAGAACCACTGCACCGCGAACCTGCTGGTCGGCGTGGCGGGAGTCTACACCCAAGCGGACATGGAGCTCCACCGTCTCGTCAAATTTTGCCTTGGCGGTGCCCAGGCAAATTTTAAGGGCTTCGTCCACATTGTGAAGAGTAGTGCGCTCAAACGTCTTCTGGCTGTCTCTATATTTCTTTCCTCTAAACATTCTGCATCCCCTCCTACTCTTCCACTAGGACACCCATGGAGCGGGCGGTTCCTTTGATCATGCTCATGGCAGCTTCCAAGCTACCCGCATTGAGATCGGGCATTTTCTGCTCGGCGATCGCCCTGACCTGATCCTTGGTAAGGGTGCCAACCTTTTCTTTGTTGGGCACACCAGAACCCTTGTCCAGTCCCAGGGCCTTTTTGATCAGCACAGGGGCAGGAGGAGTTTTGGTAATAAAGGAGAAGGTGCGGTCTGCATAAACGGTGATGACCACCGGAATGATAAGACCTGCATCGTTCTTGGTACGCTCGTTAAATTCTTTGGTGAACGCCATGATATTGACACCGTGCTGACCCAGAGCGGGGCCAACAGGGGGTGCGGGCGTAGCCTTGCCCGCAGGAATTTGCAGCTTGATATAGCCGATTACCTTTTGTGCCATGTTGCACCTCCAAAATTAGTGGTTCCTTGCGAAGAGGATTTGATTCCCCTTCTCCCACAGGCCGGCTCGGAACACGCCGACCCAGTGTGCGGACCATCCGCACATGGTTTACAAACAGCCCCAAAGAGCTGCCCATAACAAGTTAATTGAGAGCTTCTACCTGGTTTAGCTCCAGCTCCACCAAAACGTCCTTACCCATCATGGAAACCGAAACACGAACCAAGTCATTTTCAGGCTCTAAGGATTCTACGGTGCCGATAAAGCCCTCCAGATAACCGTCGGTTATCTTAATCGAATCCCCTACCTTAAAGTTGAGCACAATTTCCCGCTTTTCCACACCAAGACGAGAAACTTCCTCGTCGGTGAGGGGAACAGGCCGGGAACCGGGACCTACAAAGCCGGTGACTCCGCGGATGTTGCGCACAACATACCAGCTATCGTCGGTCATAATCATTTTGACCATTACATAGCCGGGATAAATTTTGCGCTCCACTTCTTTTTTCTTATTGTCTTTGATCTCCACCACCGTTTCGGTGGGAACCTGCACTTCTTGAATCAGATCCTGCAGTTTGCGGTTTTCCACCGCCTTTTCGATGTTGGTGGCCACCTTGTTTTCGTAACCCGAATAGGTGTGAACCACGTACCACCTGGCTTCTTCCGGCATATTACGCTCCTTACGATCCAAAGACCAGCTTAATCAAAGTGCCAAGCAACAAGTCAAAGCCGCCAACCACTATGGCAGCCAAAACCATAAACATAAGCACCGCGCCGGTATTGTTGAGAACCTGCTTGCGACTGGGCCAAACCACTCGCTTCATCTCGCCCTTAGCATTGCGGAAAAACCGGGCGATCCGACCGAAGATACCGACTTTTGCTTCGCCGGTGTTCGCATTTGTAGCCATTTTTTTCTCCGCCTTTCCGCCTATTTGGTTTCCCGGTGAGGAGTATGCTTGCGACAGAATCTGCAGTACTTACTCATCTCCAGACGGTCGGGGTCGTTCTTTTTGTTCTTCATGGTGTTGTAGTTGCGTTGCTTGCACTCTGTGCAGGCCAAGGTAATTTTTACTCGCATACTTTCGGCGCCTCCCTTAATCGGAATGATAATGGGTCGCAGTCACAGCAAAGCCGCGCCGACCCTGCCTCCCTCCGTGCAGCCGACAAGACAAGAAAACTGCGGCATAAAGCCAATTTCCCCACTTTTGCGAACTGCGAGGGTCTTTGCATTTAAGCGCAAAAAAATAAAACCCTCTAGAGGTGACTACACTATAACACAATCCGGCTGGTCCGTCAAGCGTTTTTGCACAATTAGTTGGATACGATCAAACAAAATAAGGATTGGGCTGCAAATTTTGTCCCGATGCCGCCTTTTTGGAAAATACCCCCTTGCCATGGAGGGCAAGGTCATTCCCCGTACCTAGAAAAGAATAAAAAAGTACCGCCCCCGCTATTGCAAGGACAGCACCCCTTGGTGGACGATAACGGACTCGAACCGCTGACCCTTCGCACGTCAAGCGAATGCTCTACCAGCTGAGCTAATCGTCCAAACAAACCGGGACAAGCCCGGTTGACAAAGTGAATTATACAGGATAAAGGTGAAAATTGCAACCGCTTCCCGATAGAATCGGGTGAAATGCCATAAATTCTCAAAAATTAGGCTTGGAAATTAGAAAAACTGTATAAGGAGCGGCCGGTTATACCCGCAAATCGGTGCGCTGAGCCATCTGCCCCTGATAGGGCTGAAGAGCGGGCTTTGCCACCTGTTCCACAAAATGCAGGGTCTGCTCAGGGGCAAGGCCGGTAAACGCCTCGGGCTTTAGAACCTCCTCCAGCTCTTGTTGGCTCAGGCCAAAGGCCGGGTCGGCGGCGATGCGGGCCATCAGGTCGTTTTCGCCCCCCTGCTCCTTCACCACTTTCCCCGCTTCGATGGAGTGAAGGCGCAGCCGCTCGTGTAGCTCCTGACGGTTTCCGCCTTTTTTCACCGCCATCATCATAATGTTTTCGGTGGCCATAAAGGGCAATTCCTGCATCATCCGCTGGCGGATCACCATGGGGTAGACCACCAGACCGTCGCAGACATCCAGCAGAATATTCAGGATGGCGTCGGTAGCCAAAAAGGCTTCGGAAACAGCGATCCGCCGGTTGGCGGAATCGTCCAGGGTCCGCTCAAACCACTGGGTGGCGGCAGTCAAGGCGGGATTGAGCAAATCCACCATCACATAGCGAGCCAGAGCGGTAATCCGTTCGCTGCGCATGGGATTGCGCTTGTAGGGCATGGCGGAAGATCCAATCTGGCTTTTGCCAAAGGGCTCCTCCATTTCTTTAAAGCTTTGGAGTAGGCGCATATCATAGGAAAATTTGCTGGCCGACTGGGCCAGTCCCGCCAGCGCCGACAGCACCTGAAAATCCATCTTGCGGGAATAGGTCTGGCCCGAAACAGGCACCACCTTTTGGAACCCAACATCGGCGGCAATCAGCCGCTCCAGCTCCAGAACCTTGGCCTCGTCCCCTTCGAACAGCTCCAAAAAGCTGGCCTGAGTGCCGGTGGTTCCCTTGGAGCCAAGCAGGGCAAGGTTGTCCCGTCGGTATTCCAGCTCCGCCAGATCCATCAGAAGCTCATTGGCCCAAAGGGTGGCCCGCTTGCCCACGGTGGTGAGCTGTGCCGGCTGCAGATGGGTGTAAGCCAGACAGGGCATGTCCTTATATTGCAAGGCAAAGTCGCAGAGCTTTTGAATGACGGCGGCCAACTTGTGCCGCACCAAATCCAAAGCTTCTCTCATAATGATGATGTCGGTGTTGTCCCCCACATAACAGCTGGTTGCCCCCAGATGAATGATGCCCGCTGCCCCGGGGCACTGCACCCCATAGGCGTAGATATGGCTCATCACATCGTGGCGAACCTCTCGTTCCCGCGCTTGGGCCACATCGTAGTTGATGTCATCCTGATGGCGCTTTAGCTCCTCAATCTGCTCCTCGGTGATGGGGAGCCCCAGCTTGTGCTGGGCTTGAGCCAAGGAAACCCACAGCCTGCGCCAGGTGCGGAACTTCTTTTCCTCCGAAAAGAGGTGCTGCATTTCCTCGCTGGCATAGCGGGTGGAAAAGGGGCTGATATAGCGCTGATGCATGGGAAAACCTCCGTATTCGAATGCTTTTGAATGATGTGCTGTCTAATAACTGCCGGACGAAGCAGGCTCCTTATTTTTGAGCAGCCGCTCCAACCGCTCCACTTCCCGGCGGGCTTCGTCCCGCTCCAGACGCGCTTTGGCCGCATCCTCCAAATACTCCGAAAGCTGGCTGCGCATATTGTCCAGGTTCCGTTCTGCCTTGCGGTAGCTGTCCAGATATTCCAGGCTCAGCAGAACCAAAGCCTCGCTGAGGCTGAGATTGCCCTGATGAATGAGCGTATGCAGGGTGGCGTCCATTTCCTCTGCCAGCTTGTGGACATAGGCCGGCTCTTCCATCGATCGGATGGGGTAGCGCACTCCGTTAATGGTAATGACAACTCGGTTTCCAGCCACAAACCCACTTCCTTTTTCCTATGTAATGATACAGGGCCGAAAAGTAACGTTACCATTAAGCCCTAGAATATTTTATATGTATTATAACCCATTTTTCCGCAATAAGAAAGGGGAGGGAAAGGCTTCCTGTAAAAAAGCAAATAAATGCCATTTTATTCCTGTCCTGGGATTGAAAACCTAAAACCCTTCCTATATACTAAATAAGTAAATAAAGCCGATTGCAGCCTTGTTTGCGGCCGGTGCAAAACGTTGGAGAGCATGGAGGTGCCTGATGAAATCCCCATACACCAAACACCGTTTGATGGAGCTTTTGCGCAACAAGCTGACCCACCATATGGGAGTGGGGAACCTATCTTCGGCTTCGGATGAGCTGTTTTATCAGGCCGTGATTTATGTCCTCAACGATATCATGCTGGAAAAGCGCAAGCGTTTTTGGGCCCACAACCTTTCGGCAGGAAAAAAACAGGTCTACTATTTGAATATGGAGTTTTTGCTGGGCCGCTCGCTGCGCAACTGCCTCTATAATCTGGACATGGCAGAGGAGATGGCTCAGGCTCTGGAGGAGTTTGGCGTCCGGTTGGAAAACCTCTACCAGTTGGAACCGGATGCGGGACTGGGCAATGGCGGATTGGGCAGGCTGGCAGCCTGTTATCTGGATGCCGCCGCCCACCAGCGGTATCTCTGCACCGGTTACTGCATCCTCTATGAGTTTGGCATCTTCAAACAGAAGATCATCGACGGTTGGCAGAGTGAACTGCCGGATAACTGGTTGCCCAAAGGGAGCGCGTGGCTGACTCCCAAGCCGGGGTACGAGGTTCCGGTGCGTTTTGGGGGCCAGATCAAAGAGTATTGGGAGAACAACAAGCATCTGGTACAGCACAGTGGCTATTCCACCGTGATGGCGATTCCCTACGACATTCACGTGCCGGGCTACCGCTCCGAGGGCATCTCCCTGCTGCGGGTGTGGCAGGCCAAACATATGACAGGCATGGATATGGAGCGCTTTAACCGGGGCGATTATGCCGGTGCCTTTCAGCAAACCTATTACGGCGAGGCCATCAGCAAGGTGCTGTACCCCAACGACAACCACCTGGAGGGGAAACTGTTGCGGTTGCGGCAGCAGTACTTCCTCTGTGCTGCCTCCATCGCCGACATCTGCCGCCGCCATCTCAGCGTGTACGGAACGCTGGACAATTTTGCCGAGAAAAATGCCATCCACATCAACGACACCCACCCCGCCCTGGCCATTCCTGAGCTGATGCGCTTTTTGCTGGACGACTGTGGCTACGGCTGGGATGGGGCATGGCGCATTGTTCAAGGCACCTTTGCCTACACCAACCACACGGTGATGAAGGAGGCCATGGAGGTTTGGGATGTGGACCTCTTCCGCCCCCTCCTGCCCCGTCTCTACACCATCATCCAGGAAATTGACCGCAGACACCGGCAAGCGCTCTCCCCACGCAGCCTCAGCCCGGAAGTGGTGGAGAGTATGGCCATCCTGCAAGGGGGGCGCATTCACATGGCTCATCTGGCGGTGGTGGGCAGCCACAGCGTCAACGGTGTTTCCAAGCTTCACAGTCAGATTCTCAAGGACGATGTCTTTGCACCTTTCTACCAGATTGAGCCGGAAAAGTTCACTAATGTCACCAACGGCATTGCCAGTCGCCGCTGGCTGGCGCAGGCCAACCCCAACCTCACCAGTCTCATCCAGGAAGCCCTCGGAACGGATTTTGCAAAGGATATTTCCTCCCTTGCCAAGCTCGGTGATTTTTCCGAGGACACCGCTTTTCTGGATTCGCTGGCTCAGGCCAAGCGCCGCAGCAAGGAGCAGTTTTGCAAGCAGATAGAGGGTATGACGGGCCTTGCCCTCAACCCCGACTCCATCTTTGATGTTCACGTCAAGCGGCTGCATGAATACAAGCGCCAGCAGCTCAACGCACTGGATATTCTGGCCACCTACCACTATTTAAAAGACCATCCCACCGCGGAGTTTCCCCCCCGCACCTATATTTTTGGAGCCAAGGCGGCTTCCGGCTACTTTATGGCAAAGCAGATTATTAAACTGATCTGCTCTTTGGCCGACAAGGTGAATAGTGACCCTTGCGTCCGGGATAAAATGCAGGTCATCTTTTTGGAGGACTACAACGTCTCCAAAATGGAGATGCTGCTGCCGGCCGCCGACATTTCCCAGCAGATTTCCCTGGCGGGCACCGAAGCTTCCGGCACCGGCAACATGAAGCTGATGCTCAACGGCGCCATCACCTTGGGAACACTGGACGGCGCCAATGTGGAAATCAGCGAGGCGGTGGGCAGGGAGAATATTCTTATCTTTGGTATGACCGCCCAAGAGGTGGAGCAGCGCAGAGCCCAAGGTTACCGCCCCGTGGAGCTTTACGAGAGCAACCCCGTTATCCAACGGGCGCTGGATGCTCTGATGACCGAGTTTGGGGAAACCGCCTTCCCCGATTTGTACCACATGCTCCGGGACAGCGACTACTACATGACCTTGGCCGACTTTGACGCCTACCGCAGGGTGCGGCAGTATTCCGGGGAGCTGTACCGGGACAAATACCGCTGGCTTAAGATGTCCCTGATCAACATCGCCCAGAGCGGTATCTTTTCCGCCGACCGGGCCATTGGGGAGTACGCCCGCCACATTTGGGGGCTGGAGCAATGAAGGTCTACTTCGACAGCCGAAGCTCCTTCCTGCAAAACTCCTTTTGGAGCCGTTTCCACCGGACAGGAGGTTTCCTTCACCCTGGCGGTGGGGAAAGACTGGGCGGGGGAATGCCGCCTTCAACTGATTTCTGCAGACCACTCCATCCAACCGCTCACCGTCCCCATGGAGCTGGTAGAGTCGGACCTTTGCAGCAACTACTACCGCTGCGCTTTTGTGGGGGATGAGCCCCAGCTTTGGTTCTACCACTTTGAACTGGCAGCGCAAAGCCAATGCCGGAGGGTGCTGCGAGGCCCCGATGGGCAGGCGTCCCTTTCCGGGGGAGACCACTGGCAGCTGACGGTGTACCACCGCAATCTAAAAGCACCCTCCTGCCTTGGGGAGGGTGTGATGTATCAAATCTTTCCCGACCGGTTTTTCTTTAGCGGAACGCCCAAAGAAAAGGTCCCCGCCGACCGGATCCTGCGCTCCGACTGGGGAGGGCTGCCGCAATGGCGCCCTGACGAGAATGGCAAAATCCTCAACAACGATTACTTTGGCGGAGACCTGCGGGGCATTGAGGAAAAGCTGGATTATCTGGTGAGCTTAGGGGTTACCTGCCTCTACCTCAACCCCATCTTTGAAGCGCATTCCAACCACCGGTACGATACCGCCGACTATGAAAAAATCGACCCTCTGCTGGGCAGCGAGGAGGACTTTGCCTCCCTCTGCCGGGAGGCCAAAAAGCGGGGGATCTCCGTTATTTTGGACGGAGTATTTTCCCACACCGGGGCGGACAGCCGCTATTTTAATCGGGAGGGCCGCTACGGGCAAGGGGGAGCCTTCCGGGATACCAACAGCCCCTATTTTGCCTGGTATCCGTTTCGCCGCTGGCCGGAGGACTACGAGTGCTGGTGGGGGGTTCCCACCCTGCCCAACGTCCGGGAGACCGAGCCCTCCTACCTGGAATATATCACCGGAGAAAGTGGCGTTCTGGCCAAGTGGCTGAGGCTGGGGGCCTGTGGCTTTCGGCTGGATGTGGCAGATGAGCTACCCGACCTCTTTCTGGATGCCCTGTACGCCTGCGTTAAAGCATACGACCCCGACTGCGCCGTCATTGGCGAAGTGTGGGAGGATGCCTCCAACAAAATAAGCTACGGTAAGCGTCGCCGCTATCTGCTGGGGGGACAGATGGACAGTGTGATGAACTACCCCTTCCGAAACGCACTGCTCCACTACCTGCGGTATGGAGGCGGAAGCCGCTTTCTGAACACCATCCTGCAAATTTTGGAGCACTATCCCCCGCCGGTGGTCTCGGTGCTGATGAACAGCCTTTCCACTCACGACACCCTGCGGGCCATCACCGCTTTGGGAGGAGAGCCGGTAGAGCACCACGACCGCCACTGGCAGAGCCAGCGCCAAGCCTTGCCGGAGGAGCAGTATTGGCGGGGCAGGCATCTCTTTGCCTTGGGCTGCATCTTGCAATATGGACTGCCGGGGATTCCCTGCCTTTATTACGGGGACGAAGCGGGGATGTGCGGCTATCAGGATCCCTTTAACCGGGGGTGCTACCCTTGGGGAAGGGAAGATATCGGCTTGGTGGCCTTCCTGCAGATTTTGGGGCGGGTTCGAAGGGAGTTTCCCATCTTTTCCGCAGGGGAGTTTATCCCCGTGTGCTTTTCCGACGAGGTCTGCTCCTTTGTCCGTAAAAAGGGGGAGTGTTCTATCCTCTTTGCCGTCAACCGCAGTGGGGAGACTCACCCCTTGATTTTGCCCCAAGGCTTTAAAACTTCGACACCTCTCGCCGTTTACGGAGAGTATGATGAAAAAAGTCTGGGAGGCCTTTCGGGGGTTATCCTAAAAAACTAACCCTTCTTTTTGGACGGATCTTTGGAAAACAGCTCCCGCACCCCAATTAAAAGCAAAAAACCGCCAAACAGCTTGGAGAGAAGGTCCGACCCCACCTTTTGGGCAAGCCATGCCCCCAGCCAGACGGCGGGCAGTCCCAAGGCCACAAAGGGGAGCACCACCTTCCAGCGAATCAGTTTGTGTTTGGCGTGGATGCAGAGGGCCACCGCCGCCACTGGAAGGAAGAAGATCAGGTTGATGCCCTGGGCCTCCAGCTGGCTCATTCCCAGATAGGCAGTGAGGTAGATGAGAAGAATGCCGCCCCCTCCCATCCCCAAAGCGCTGATGATGGCGCCTAAAAAGGAGGCCGCCACCGCCCAGACCCAGCTCATCGGGTGAGCAGCCGCAGGGCTGCAAAGAGGATGAGTACGCCAAATCCCCGCCTAATCCAGACAGTTTTCAGGTGGGGCAAAAGCCAGGCCCCCACCAAAGCGCCCGCCAGCCCTCCCGGCAGGTAGAGGAGAGCATCCCGCAGGGCAAAGGCTTTTTGATACAGGTAGAACCCGGCGGAAGCTGCCGCCAACGGGGCGATGATGGCAATGCAGGTGGCGTGGCATTCTTGGGTTTCCAGCCCCATAAATCGGAGCATGGGAACACCCACCATACCGCCTCCCGAGCCAAAAAAGCCGTTGAGCAGCCCCACCGCCAGCCCCATGGGCCAGGCAAGCCAGCGTTTGCCTTGTTTCACAGGCAGGTCTCCTTTCAAGGGGATGATGATGGTTCTAATTTGCTTCTAGTATGAGAGGAATGCGGGAAAGTATTCCCGGGCTATGGCATGTAACGCCGTTTTTGCGGCATAATGACCTTAGAAAAGATAGAGGAAGAGGATATGCCCATGACAAGAGAAGAGAAGATTTACCGCCTGTGGCTGGAAAAAACAAAAAAAGATCCCAAGGCTCAACAGGAATTAGCGGACATCCAAAAGAATCCGGAGGAAATCAAAGACCGGTTTTACCGGGAGCTTTCCTTTGGAACCGCCGGGCTGCGGGGGATTCTGGGAATGGGCACCAACCGGATGAACTGCTATGTGGTGGGGCGAGCCACCCAAGGCCTTGCCCAATATCTGCTGGGCACCGGGGTAACCCATCCCAGCGCCGCCATAGCTTACGATTCCCGCCACTGCTCCCAAGAGTTTGCCCACCACGCCGCCTGTGTGTTTGCCGCCAACGGGGTGAAGGTTTACCTCTACCGGGAGCTGATGCCCACCCCTGCCCTTTCCTTTGCGGTGCGGGAGTTGGGCTGCGACACCGGAGTGGTGATTACCGCCAGCCACAACCCTGCGGCCTACAACGGATTCAAGGCATATGACCCCACCGGGTGCCAAATCGGCACCGAAATCGCCGACCGGGTGCAGAAAGAGATTCTAAGCACCGATTTGTTCGACGGGGTACGCTATCTGGAATTTGATCAGGCCATGGAAAAAGGGCTGATCGAGTGGATTTCCGATTCCCTGGTGGAGCAGTATTTGGACAGAATCTATGGGCGATCGCTGCAGCCTCGGGTGTGTTCCGAAGCGGGGCTCAAGCTGGTGTATACCCCTCTCAACGGAGCGGGGAACAAAGCCGTCCGCCATACTTTGCACCGTCTGGGGATTGAGGATGTCATTGTTGTCCCCCAACAAGAGCATCCCGACGGGAACTTCCCCACCTGCCCCTATCCCAACCCGGAATCCCATGACGCTCTAAAGCTGGGTCTTCGCCTTTGTGAGGAAACGGGGGCCGACCTGCTCCTTGCCACCGACCCGGACTGCGACCGAGTGGCAACAGCAGTGCGGCACCAAGGGGAGTACCGCATTCTCACCGGCAATGAGCTGGGCATTTTGATGCTGGATTATCTCTGCCGAACCCGCCAAAAGCTGGGGCGTATGCCGGAGCATCCGGTAGCCATCCGCTCTGTGGTCAGCTCTGCCATGGCCGACAAGGTGGCAGCCAGTTATGGGGTGGAGCTGTATAAAGTTCTCACCGGCTTTAAACATGTGGGAGAGGTGCTTGCTCAGCTGGAGACAGAAAACCAGATCGACCGCTTTATCTTTGCCTTTGAGGAAAGCTGCGGTTACCTTACCAGTCCCTTTGTTCGGGATAAGGATGGGGTGGATGCCAGCCTTTTGGTGGCGGAGATGGCCTGTGCCGCCAAGGTGGAGGGCATGACTTTGGTGGACTGGCTGGAGGAGCTGTACGCAAAACACGGGGTTTGGCGCAGCGATGTGGATAATTTTGTATTCGAGGGAGCATCGGGCATGGAGGCCATGGCAGAAATTATGGAGCGGTTGCGCAACGTCCCCCCCGCCGAAATCGCAGGGGATCCAGTAGTCTCTGTGTTGGATTATCAGACCGGCCGTGAGATCACAGACGGACAAAGCCGGGAAGTGGAGCTTCCCTCCACCAATATGATTGAGCTGAAGCTGAAGAACAAAAACACCATTTTAATTCGCCCCTCCGGCACCGAGCCCAAAATTAAGGTTTACTACACCGTTGCCGCCCAAAGCCATCCTCAGGCGGCGGATATGGCCCAGCGGTACCGAAAGGCCGGTAAATCCTTGATTCAAGGGTAGCTTTGTGGAATTGGTTGGAAAGAGAGTGGCGGCATTTTATGGGAGAACCGGCTCGTTCTCCCATAAAAATACTGCTATAAGGGACACATCGCTTTATGTGCCCTCTGCTCTCAAGCGAATTTTTATGGTGATGTGTCCCTTTGATGGAAGCAATGAGCTTACGGCATGGACAAGGTTACCTTTTGATTGACGCGGGTTGCAATTTATTGTATAATGACAGAGCCAAATTGCAAAATGCCGCTGTGGCGGAACAGGCAGACGCAAGGGACTTCAGAAGGAGCGCATGGATGGGAAACCGCCATGTGGATGCTGTCAAATTCGGTGAACACCCACCTGCATGATTGTGGGCAACGCCGAGCCAAGCCGGCAAAGCGCCGGAAGGTGTAGAGACTATACGGCAGCCACCTAAACCGGGAAATCGGCAGGGTGAAGACATAGTCCGGGCTACAACGCAAACTTGTTTGCGGCACGGGTAACCGTGTGTGGTGGAGAAAATCCCTCGGTGGTAAACACCGTACGGGTTCGAGTCCCGTCAGCGGCACCAAAACAAAAGATCGCCGATGCTTTTCGGCGATCTTTTGTTTTTTAATGGCTGCTTAGATAGCAATGTCCTTATTTCAACTGCTGTTGGTGTGTAAAAAAAC
Organism: Oscillospiraceae bacterium; assembly: GCA_050950205.1. Lineage (GTDB taxonomy): Bacteria > Bacillota > Clostridia > Oscillospirales > Ruminococcaceae > WRAV01. The sequence goes on along the minus strand of JBMNHF010000004.1, from coordinate 51,597 downwards.
CTTCCCAGGGATCTGCCCCACCGATTCTCAGCAGTGCATCTTCCATATGAATGCCGTCTGGTTCAACCGTGTCCAATTCATCCCACCCAATCGGCATGGATACCGTGGCTCCTTCTCTTGCCCGAATGGAATAAGGGGCAACGCTGGTGGCCCCTCTGCCGTTTCGCACCCAGTCGATAAAGATCTTGTTGGTGCGCTTGCTCTTTCGCATATTGCTGGTGTAGCGGTCCGGCCATTTTTGCTCCATCACTTGGGCAATCCCCTTGGCAAAATCACTGAAAGCATCCCAAGAAGCCGATGGTGTCAACGGCACCACCACATGATATCCCTTGCCCCCGCTGGTTTTGAGGTAGGAAATCAGGGAAAGCTCCGCCAGAATACTTTGGAGATCCCTTACCCCTTGGCGAACCAAATCCAGCGCCATTCCCTCATCCGGGTCCAGGTCAAATACCATCATATCCGGCTGCTCCAGATGTTCCACCCGGCTGCCCCAGACGTGAAATTCCAAGGTGCCCATCTGGGCTTCGGAGATAAGCCCTGCCCGGCTTTCAATATAAAAATAATCTTCTGTCTCTCCGTCGCTGTTGGTGATGGGGATGGTGACAACCTCCCGACTGCTGGAGCCGGGATGCTTCTTGTAAAAACAGGACTGGGATACCCCCTTGGGGCAGCGCACAATGCTCAAAATACGATGGCTCACATAGGGAAGCATCCGCTCTGCCACCTTTGCGTAGTAGCGGGCTACATCTGCTTTTGTGATTTTGGGGTGGTTGAATATCACCTTGTCCGGGCTGCTGATTTTGATTCCTTCCACCAGAATATTGTCACCCTTTGTATCCATTGGCTTCTCCCGTTCTTGGGCAGATGATGCCGGCTGCGCCGGAACATCTGCCCCTTCTTTTTTTACCTCTTTCGGATTTTTATCCTCCCGCAAGCCTTGGTAGCTTGCCTGTCGCAACAAATGTTCCTCCGTCCACTCGGCAAATTTGACTTCCGCCACCAGATGCGGCTCCAGCCAAGTGATGCTTTCATTGGCTCTGGCCTTGGGAGCAGTCAAAAAAGGTGATTGCGCCCTTTGGATGCCCTCGAATTTTTCCATCAGCTGTTTCATGTCCCGTTGGCTCAATCCCGTCCCGGCGCGGCCGGCATAAATCAGCTCCCCGTCCTGATAGATGCCAAGGAGAAGGGAACTGATGATGCGGTCGGCTTTTTGCCGGGTATATCCCCCGATGACAAATTCCTGCCGTTTATCGCATTTGAGCTTAATCCAATCGCCGCTTCGGGTTCCGCTATAAATGGAATCGGCTTTTTTGCCGATGATGCCTTCCAAATTCAGCTGACAGGCCGCGCAAAAGCTTGCCTCCCCATTGCCGATGGTGTGCCGGCTGTAGTGAAGATAGTTGGGGGCGCCCTGCATCAAAGCCTCCAGCGTTTCTTTTCGCTGGGTTAAGGGTTGGCTTCTCAAATCCTCGCCATCCAAAGCGAGAAGGTCAAAGACAATGTAGGCAAGATGTTGGGGCCTTGGCTTTCGCAGATAATTTTGCAGGGCCTGAAAATCCGTTCTGCCTTGGGGGTCGGTCACCACCATTTCCCCGTCCAGAACCATGGCCCGTCCGGCAGCCCAATCCACCAGAGCATCCGCCACCGGTTGAAAGTGCCCGGTATAGTCATTGCCCCCCCGGGAGATCAGCCGCACACCGTTGCCTTCCACGTAGGCAACCATCCGGTAACCGTCGTATTTTACTTCATAGAGCCAGCCGTCCCCTTGCGGGATGTCTTTGACCAGCTTGGCCAGCTGCACGCCGGTTTGCCGAAAAGGGTTTCGGGTGAATTTTTCTTCTGCCCCCTCTTCAATTTCCTCCATGGTGCGCCCGGTGCGAATGCTGGTGGTAAACTGCGAAATTCCGTCATCCTCCCGGGCATATTGGTCTTTTTCCTTGAGCAAAAGCCAGTTGTCGGCCGATTCTCCCGCCTTTGCCTTCATCCGCACCAGGGCCCATTTGCCCTTGAGCCTTCGCCCCTTTAGCACCAGCTTGAGGGAGCCGCTGCGAAGCCCTTCCTCCACATTGTTTTGGGGCTCCCAATAGCCTTCGTCCCAGAGCATGACGGTGCCGCCGCCATACTCTCCCTTGGGGATGGTGCCCTCAAAATTTCGGTACTCCAGAGGGTGATCCTCCACCTGAATGGCCAGGCGCTTGTCCCGGGTGTGATAGGACGGACCTTTGGGTACCGCCCAGCTTAGCAGTGCGCCCCTCCATTCCAGCCGAAGGTCGTAATGCTCTCGCCGCGCCATATGGTGTTGCACCACAAACCGCAGCCCTTGGGGCTCTGCTTCGGGATTGGGTTCTTCTTCCCCCGACGGCTCGGGGGTTTTTGTAAAATTTCGCTTTTGGTAATACTCTTCCAGCCGAACTGCCATTACGCCAGTGCCTTTTCTTGTTGCGCTTTTTCCACGCTGGCCTTGAGTGCTTCCATTAGGTCGATGACTTTGCTGGGTCCTTCGGACTCGGGAGCCACCACTTCCTGCCCGGAGATTTTGGTTTCGATCAGGGCGCGGAGCTTGGCCTGATACTCGTCCTTATACTGGGAGGGGTCAAAGGGAGTATCCATGGAATTGATCAAAATTTTTGCCATATTCAGTTCCTGCTCGGAAACCTCCGGCTTTCCATACGGCTTTTGCAGCTCCTTAATTTCATCGGCGTAGAACATGGTAGAAATGAGGATGCCGTCCTCCCGGGGGATGATGGCCATTAAGGTGTCTCGGGTGCCCAACACCGTTTTGCCGATGGCGATTTTCTGTTCCGCCATCAATGCGGCGCGCAGCAGCTCAAAGGCCTTTTCCCCTCCCGCTTGGGGGGCGGCCTGATAGGTTTTGTCGTAATAGACGGGGGAAATTTGGTTGAGTTGGGCAAAATGCAGAATCTGGATGGATTTTTCCTTTTCGGTTTTGATTTTTTCAATTTCTTCGTCTGTGATTACCACATATTTGTCATTGTCGTATTCAAAGCCCTTGACAATGTCTTCCGCCTTGATTTCCACGCCGCAGTGGGAACAGGTTTTTTTGTAGCGAATGCGGCTGTGATCCTCTTTGTGCAGCTGATTAAAATGAATATCATTGTCCCGGGTGGCTGTGGACATGGCAATGGGAATGGCCACCATACCAAACGTTATCACCGATTTGCGTGATGCCATAGCAGAACACCTCCAGCTTTAGTGTTTCCGATTGCATTTTAAGTATGCGATATGCGCAGTCTTGCAAACTTTGCGGAAAAAACGCTTTTTCAAACCCCATACCAAAAGGAAAAGCATGGGCGGTATAATTGTTTTGAAAACGAAAACTATAAATCTGTGCCCTTGGGCATAAAAAATTAAAACATTGATCTGAGCCGTTTGGATAATCACGATAAGGATGATGAAACATGTCCAAAGAAAGCGCATATTTTGCAATCAGCAATTTAAGCGGAAAGCGGGATGCAAAAACCCTCAAGCGGGAGCTGGATGCTTTTCGGGGTGTGTTATCGGTGAGTGTCAATCCGGAAAAGAATACACTGGCGGTGGACTATGACAACACCGGGGTAAACTGTCATCAGCTGGAACGCCGACTGGAGCAGCTTGGTTATCAGGTGGACAGCTGCAAAACAGAGCAACACAGAATGTAGGTGAAAAAGATGAGCAGCGAAAATAAAATGAAAAACACCAAACAAAACAAAAAACAGGACGGAAAATTCCATTCCAAAAACATCAAACACGATCCGCAAGGGGAAAGTGCCCGAGCCAAATTCGGGCTCAACACCGTTTCCGACGGCGACCGAAAAACCTCGGGGTAATATTGTGGCTCAAGGGGGGAATTTTTTGAACAGAGAGCAATTGATTCAGCAGGTGAAGAACGAGTACGCGCGGCTGGCACAACAGGAAACCCGCGACCACAGAACGGACCAGTTTTACAGCGGCACATCACCGGAGGCATATTACGAGCGCACCTTAGAAAAAGCGATTCGGGGGATAAACGCCGGAAAGTACGACGACTGTGCAACGGGACTGCAGGTGATTGAGCGCATTGCCAATCGCAAAACAAAAGCCCGGCGAATTCAGGACACCATTGTATCGACCCTGCACAATATGGAAGCGGCCGAGGAGATGATGGCTTTTGAGCAGGACAGCAAAAAGGTTCAAGAGCTGCAAGAGGCCAACCAGCGCCGGGCCCAGGTCATTCCCCAAATGATTCGGGAAATGAAAGAGGCCCAAGCGCGGGAGGAGCTGGCCGCCGACAGCCCCAATGTCATAGGGGGTGGCGGAAATGAATAACTCCACCAAAGCGCTGGAAAAAATGCAGAAGGAACAGAAGTGGGAGCGGATTCGGCAGCTTCGGAAAAAGTTGGCGACCACCAAATATAACATCGAGGTATCCAAAGAGATTATGGCCGAAACACCTTCCGACGCCCAGCAAGAACAGCTCAGGCAAAAAAACATTCGGCGCCAGCACGGGATTGCAGGCATTGAAAAAGAAATTCGGGATATCCAGCAAGAACTGGAGAAATAAAAACCGAAAAAAACCTATCCCCTCCAGATCGATGCGAAATAGGGAGGATAGGCGATCTGCTTTTTTATCCAAGGTTTCCACGGCGCAGCTGGTGTGAAAAAGGCATAGCACTTGATTTGCTGCTGTCACACCAGATCAAGTATAAATCAAAAAACGCCGTCCTGTTTTGGGACGGCGTTTTTGGGTTTAGGAACGGGCAATGGTGGTGTTGTCCACGGTGCGATCGGTCAATTCCTGCACCGGGTTGGTTTGGGCCTCGGCCCGATAGTCGATGTTGCACTTCTTTTGGTGCTGTACGATGACGTTGTGGCTGGCCACCGCGTTGACGTCGTGGTTGACCTTGTTTTGGTAGAAGAAGAACTCGTGGTCTTTGGGAAGTTGCGGAACAGGGGTGTACTCTTCCCGGTTGGCGGTAAGCAAAATCTGTTGCCCTAAAATCTGCCGGACATAGTCGCGGGTATCGTGGAACTGCAGCAGCTTGGGAAACTGGCCCCCGGGAATAACCTGCTGCCAGTCTTTGTTTTCGTATTTTTGCAACAGCTCCACCGCTGCGTGAAGGTGAGCAATTTCCTGCTGCAGATGCATTTCCCAAACGGATTTTACGTTGGCGTCCTGCTCGTCCTGGTAGAAGGAGTAGTAGAGATAACACTCCATATACTCGTGGAGCAGCAAGTTTTCCAGCCAAGTGCAGTTGGGGTCCAGCAACGAACCGTAGTGGGTGACATGCTGCTCCTCGATCATGCCGATTTCCAGGTAAAGCTGGCGGCCAAGGTCGTTGTAGTAGGTGTTGCCGATATTCATATAAAAGTTCATGGTCTGCTGCTCGCCGGCGGTGATGATTAAAATATTCAGTTTGGTGCGAAGATCGGCGGTCTTAAAGTCCACCGGGAACTTGACCGAATCAAAGGGGAAGCGGTGTTCCGCAATGGTGGGGCGCCCCGGTGTGATGTCCACATAGCTTTTTACCAGCTGCTGCGCGGGAATCTGCGCATCCAAATCCAACAGGTTGGCATAGCGGTACAGATGGTCAAAGTCCTCCAACAGGGCAAAATCCAGCGCCTGTTTGACGTAAGGGTTGGGCTCGTTCTGAGCAAGCCAAGCCGTTAAGTCCACCGCTACATGCTCATAGCCGATGGTGGTTTCCAGTTGGGTTTCATCAATGGGCTTGAGCCAGTTAATGTGCTTTTGCTGCTGCTGTTCGATGCGGCGGGACAGTGCCAGCTCCCTGCGCAGGTCATTGTTTTGGCAGTTGCGGTGGAACTGATGCTTAAACAGCGTCGCTTCTACTTCGATGCCGTTCATCAGGATGATGCGCACCTTTGTATAGGGGTCTACCGTCATTTTGTTGTAGGGCGTGGGATAAACGGTGCACCAATCCATAATGGTCTCTTTGATGGGAACCGGCTTTTGTTCAAATGGGTTCATGGAAACATCCCCTTTCAAATATCCTTCCTTTTGATTTATCTTTTCCGGGGGGCGGCAAGCTATACCTCATCCCGAATAATCAACGGCAGGATGGAAAAACTTAGCTATAACGCCAAAGAAAGGGGATGCAAAAATGAACTATGCCATTGGGAAAGCAGTCCAGCGCAAGGAAGCGTGGGAAAAGGTGACTGGAAAAGCGCAGTATACCGATGATCTGCCTGGGTTGGACGTTCTTTTTGCCCGACTGCTTACCAGCCCGTGGGCTCATGGTACCATTGGACGGATTGATCTTTCCAAGGCCCTTGCAGTTCGGGGTGTCAAATCCATTTTGACGGGAGCGGATTGTCCAGAGCTGTTTGGCCCTCTGGTTTTAGATCGGCCTGCCTTGGCTCGGGATGTGGTGCGCTATGCAGGGGAGCCGATAGCCCTTGTGGTGGCTCAGGATGAGCCTGCCGCAGAACTGGCCACCCGGCTGATTGAAGTGGAATATGCTCCCCTTCCGGTGGTGCTGACACCTTCTCAGGCTTTGGCGGAAGGAGCAGCTTTGGTACACAAAAAAACCAATGGCTATAAAAAGGTGGTGCCCGACCTTTACCCCCAAGAGGGCACCAACATTGCCAGCCACTACCGCATCCGAAAAGGCGATGCCGGAAAAGCGCTGGCGGGGTGCGATGTGGTGGTGCAGCAGCGGTTTTCCCTTCCCCCCTCCTACCACATGGCCATGGAGGTGCGAACTGCCCGGGCCGAAATCTCCCCCGACGGAAATGTCATCATCACCACATCCTCCCAATCCCCTTACGCGGTGAGAAAGCAGCTGTCGGAGGCTTTTTTGATTCCCGCCGGACAGATACAGGTAAAAGTCCCCTTTGTGGGTGGGGGATTTGGTGGCAAAGCCCCCGTCTTTTTGGAGATACTGGCCTTTTTGGCCTCCCGCAGCGTGGGGGGAAAGGCGGTTCGCCTCACCCTCTCCCGGGAACAGGATATGGCTTGCGCGCCCAGCCGCATTGGATTGGAGGCGGACATTAAGCTGGGCGCCAATCGGGAGGGAAAAATTCAGGCTGCCGAAATCACCTACTGGCTGGACTGCGGCGCCTACACCGATATTTCCCCCTATATGGCAAAGGCGGCGGCGGTGGATTGCACCGGACCCTATCACATCCCACATTTAAGCTGCGATTCTTATTGCGTCTACACCAACCACACCTTTGCCACCTCCTACCGCAGCTTTGCCCACGAATCCTACACCTTTTGCATCGAGCGCACCATGGATTTGCTGGCCAAACAATGCGGGCTGGACCCGTTGGAGTTTCGCATCCAAAATGCCATTCGCCCGGGCAGTTTAACCCCCACTCAGGTGGTGGCTACCGACAGCCTTGTGGGGAATCTCTCCCAGTGCTTGCAGCAGGCAAAGGAGCTGTCCCAATGGGATGGGGGGAAAGCGGTTGCCATCAAGAAGGATACCGTTCGCGCCAAAGGGGTGGCCTGCCTGTGGAAGACGGAAAATCCCCCCACCGATGCGATTTCCGGCGCCCTCATTACCTTTAACCCAGACGGCAGCGTGAACCTCCATACCGGAGTGGTGGAGATGGGCTCGGGAGGGCAAACCAACTTGGCACAGATTCTGGCGGAACGGCTTAAGATGGACCCAAGTCAAGTTCATGTGGTGATGCCGGTGGATACCCGCACAGCCCCCGAGCACTGGAAGACGGTGGCAAGCCTGACGGAATACATGGCGGGTCACGCTGTTCTGCGGGCAGCCGATGACCTCATTGCCCAACTGCGCCGCAACGGTGCCGAGACGTTGCAGTGTCCCATGGAGGAGATTGAAATTGCCAACGGTCGTGTCTTCTCCCTCAAAAATCCCGACCGCTTTATCGCCTTTCGGGACATTGTGCAGGGCTGTCGGTCGGCGCAGCGAGAGTCCCTCGGGGAGCCGGTGCTGGGGCGGGGTGGCTTTATGCTGAAAGGTTTAAGCTTATTGGACCCCCAAACCGGAAAAGGGAAAACAGGCCCATCCTGGACTTTGGGAGCACAGGTGGTAGAGGTGGAGGTAGACCTTAAAACCTTTACCTACCGCATCATTTCCGCCTCCGCTGTCCTGGATGTGGGAAAGGTCATCAACCCCGAGCTGATGCGCTCCATGATAGCGGGTGGCATGGCCATGGGCATGAGTTTGGCCAGCCGGGAAGCTGCCGCCTATGACCAGCAGGGAATTAACCGGGCACCCAATCTGCGCACCTATAAACTTCTTCACATCGGGCAGGAGCCGGATTACCGGGTGGGCTTTGTGGAAACCCCGGAGCTGGAATCCCCTTACGGGGTGCGCAGCTATGCAGAGCACGGCATCATCGGCATTCCGGCGGCCTTGGGCAACGCCTTGTCCGCCGCCTTGGGCAAGGAGCTGTTTGCTTTGCCCTTAACACCGGAGCAGATCTGGAAAACGGTGAGGGAGGATCTCCAATGATTCCCTTTGACCTGATCTATTGTCGCCCCAACACCTTGGAAGAAGCTTTTCAGGCCTTTGTGCAACTGGAATCTCAGGGCAAAAACCCTGTCTACTATGCGGGGGGCAGCGAAATTATCACCATGTCCAGAGCTGGAAGCATCCAGCCGGGAGCGGTGATTGACCTTAAGCAAATTCCAGAATGCAAGGCATTGGCACTGGACTCTACCGGCCTTTGCTTAGGCTCTATCTGTACCTTGAATGAAATAAAGCAGTCCAAGCTGTTTCCCCTCCTTGGGTTGGCTTGCGGCAGAATTGCCGACCACACCAACCAGTGCCGGATTACCTTGGGGGGGAATCTCTGCGGCACCATTCGATACCGGGAAACCTGTCTGCCCCTGCTGGTTTCGGATGCCACCATCACCTTGTTTGGAAAGCAGGGATTGCGCACTCTGCCTTTTGCCAGTGTTTTTGATGGGCGAATGCAGCACAGCCCCGGGGAGTTTATCGTGCAGATTCATGTGCCAAAAGAAGCGTTGCAGGCACCCCATTACCACATCAAACAGACCGCCAACGAGAAAATCGACTATCCCCTGGTGAGCATTGCAGCACTTTGGCAGAACCATTCCCTGCGGGTGGCCTGTTCCGGTCTGTGTCTGGATCCTTTTCGCAGTGTGGAAATGGAAGCGGTTTTCAACGACCGCACCCTTTCTTGTGCAGACCGGGCGGACAAAGCGGTGCAACTGTTGCCCCAACCAGCCTTTGGAGATGTGGAGGGTTCGGCAGAATATCGCAAGTTTGTTTTTCGAAATATTATGCAAACTCTGCTGGAGGAGGTTGCCCATGGTCCGCTATGAGGGAAAAACCGTCATCACCCTTGAGATCAACCAGGAACTCCATCAGTTGGCGGTGCGCCCGTCTGACTTGCTCCTGGATGTGCTGCGGGAACAACTGGGTCTCACCGGGGCAAAACCCGGCTGCAAAAACGGGGATTGCGGCACCTGCACCATCCTCATGGATGGGTGGCCGGTGAAATCCTGTCTGGTGCTGGCGGTGGAGGCGCAGGGACATCGGCTGTTGACGGTGGAGGGTCTGGGGGGAAATGCGCCCATCCAGCAGGCCTTTGTGGAGGACAATGCCTTCCAGTGCGGGTACTGCACCTCCGGGTTTTTGATGGTCTGCCATGGTCTTCAAATGCAGTACCCCGTTTTGCCGGAGGAGTACATTGTGGAAGAGTGGCTCCAGTCCAATCTCTGCCGCTGCACCAGTTATCAGGAGATTCGCAAGGCAGTCAGGAGGATGTATCAAAAAGAAAAAGAATAGCAGGGTTTTAGAAAATGAAAAACAGCAAACCCATTGCCCGTTGCCTTTTTGCAGTTTCAATGGGTTGAAATTTATGGTAAAATAAATCATCTTATATTGTGGTTAACAGGAAAGGCAGAGAAATATGCAGGATATGAACATCACCTTGGAAGAGCTGTATCGCCGTTTGTTGCAAAATGCCAAAGAAAAATCACCTTCCCAAACGGTAAAGGAATGGAAGGGCAAACCCTATGATGTAAAGCATCTGGATTGTTTGCTCCATCCCCAAAAGCATCCGATTATTTGGCGGCTGGGCAGTTGCCACTGCACGGATCCCCAGTGCTCCTCCTGTGTGGAGAGCTGTGAGTTTGACGCCATCCACATGACCCCCGAAGGCCCGGAGATTAACGAAAACTGTGTGGGCTGCGCTGCTTGCATAGAACACTGCAAGGAAAACAACCTGATTGCCTCCCGGGATGCCATTGCCGTGCTGGAAATGCTGGCCCAGAAAAAACAGGGGCAGCTGGTTTATGCCATGATAGCTCCGGCCTTTTTGGGACAGTTTCAGGAGGAGGTGACCCCCGGCAAGTTGCGCACCTGCCTGAAGCGGCTGGGCTTTGACGGGATGCTGGAGGTTGCTGTCTTTGCCGATATCCTCACCTTAAAGGAATCTTATGAATTTATAGAAAATATTTTGGAGGACGGCGATTATCAGTTGACCAGCTGCTGCTGCCCCATGTGGATTGCCATGATTCGCCGGGTGTATCATCAGCTGATCCCCCATGTGCCGCCGGCGGTTTCCCCCATGGTGGCCTGCGGGCGCACCATCAAGCACCTGCACCCAGACGCCATCACCGTGTTTATCGGTCCCTGTCTGGCCAAAAAGGCAGAGGCCAGAGAAGCGGATATTCGGGACGCCGTAGACTATGTACTGACGTTTCAGGAGGCACTGGAGATTTTCAATGCGCTGGAGCTGGACCCTGCCCAGATGGAAGAAAGCGAAAAAGAAATATCCTCCCGAGCCGGGAGGATATACGCCAGAACTGGAGGGGTCAGCGAAGCGGTAGAGGCAACGGTTCACCGGATCAGCCCCCATCACGCCATGCCCCTGAAAACAAAGCAGGCGGATGGTGTCAAGGCCTGCAAGGCAATGCTCAACGATATTTTGGAAGGCAACATAAGCGCCAATTTCTTTGAGGGCATGGGCTGCGTGGGAGGGTGCGTTGGCGGGCCCAAAGCAATTATTCCAAAGGAGAAAGCCGCCGAGCTGGTTGATGAGTATGGGGATGGGGCCACCTATCCCACCCCAATGGACAACCCCCATGTCATCGAGTTGCTCAAGCGTTTGGGCATCCACACGCCCAAGGAGCTTCTGCAAAACAGCGATCTCTTCACCCGCAACTTTCAGCAGTCCTGACAGACTGCAGATCCATGGCCCGGTGCTTATGGGTTGGTCTTTTCGGACTTGAACTCATTTCGGGCGTTTTTCAGATCCGCTTTGCTGCCGGGAAGGGATTCAAAGTCAAAGGTTTGCGGCGCTGTTTTCGCTTCGTAGCTATGGCAAAAAAGTGGATTTTTATTGGATGCGTCGATCTTTGCTTGGTTTCCATGCAGGGTCGGCCCTGTTTTTTTCTTCTGGTCTGCCACAAGATCAGCCTGCCTTTCCTGATTATTGGTTGATATTTGCTTCAAAATGGTACAGTGATTTATACGCCTCTTCCTCAAATTCATTTTTGGGAGCGGCGGGAATTAAGCCGGTGCAATCCATAGAAGACGCTGCGCTGACAACGTCTATATCCAGATGCGCTAAACTGTCTTTGTTGTTCTTTTTTTGCTTTTGCTTTTCCATACAATCACCATCCTGTGTTGATTTGGTTGCCCTGATAGCTTTTCCGAAAAATTGCAATTTATGAAATGGATGCGCCGTTGCGTCCGCTGATGGCGGAATAAAGGGGTGCCAACCAGGAAATCTTATACCATAATGACGATTGTTTCCAATCAGGAGGAAAAGCCATGGATTCGGCCCCCGATGTAATTTCTCAGATTACCTTGATACGAATCTTGCTGGGTATTTTAATGGGAACCATTGCCCGTATGATTACCTTGCGTGTCGATTTGCGGCAGGTGCCCAGCTATCCCAACGGATATTTTATCAACCTGGTCACCGGATTTTTTGCGGCAAGCCTTGGCGCCGTTGCGATCCCTTCCCTGTTGACCAACGATTTTGCGGCGGTTACCTTTTTAATGTTGGCCGTTCAGCATTTTCGGGATATCCGCAAACAGATTCAGGAAAGTCTGGAGCAAATTGATTCGGCCGGATTTGCACCCCGGGGAAGCGCCTATATTGACGGCATTTCCAAAACCTTTGAAGCCAGAAATTACCTTTCCCTGTTGACAGCGCTGGGCACCGTTTTGTCACTTTACCTGTTTCTGAGCGAGGACATTTGGCTCAACCTGGCCAATGCTTTGGTGGTGGGCTCTGTCCTGATTTGGGTTATGGTGCGTTTTACCAAAGGCAAGTGCATCGGCGACATCTGCACCATTCATTTCGGGCAGATTGAGGTGAGAGGCACGGATTTGTATGTGGACGATATCTGGATTACCGCCATGTTGGGCCTGCCCAAACGACAAGCGTTTTTTCGGGATGAGGGGGTGGCGCTGGTGGCAACTCCAAAAACGGAAAAGCACCGGCTTACCCTGGAAAACAACGGACAGCGAACAGCTATTTTATACGATGCGGTTCGCTCCTTTGGCGCCAAAGAGCTGTTGTTTACAAGGCGCAGCTTATCCGATGGCAGAATTGTGATTGCATTTATTCCCATCATAAGGGATAAAGAAAAAATACTAACTGCAGTGCGCAACACACCAATTTTAGAGAGTGTTCGCAAGCTGTCCCACAAGAGGTAACGGCATGGAAATAGTAATGTATGTGACCGATTGCCCGGAGCGGGTGATTACAGGAAATCCCCTGGCACTCCACATGCCCAATGACGAGGCTCGCCAGCAGTTTCTGGAAACAATGGCCGAAACCTTTGAAGCCAATGTGATACAACTAAACAACGGCGATCATCTTTTGGTTCGAAGAAGTTGACCCATCGTTGATTGGAGGGCACTGTCCGGTCGAAGTCGGTGCCTTTGTAACCAAGCAAAAAATCATCTGCCTGGCAACCATGATTGGTTGCCAGGCAGATGATTTTTATGGCTGAACACCCGATGAAAGTTCTATGACGCTGCCGTCCTGAAAATCTCATGGACTTTGTCACCCTTGCATCAATTTGTCCGGTTAAAAACACTGGAATAAGGAACGCTTTGTCCGATTAAAACCAGTGGATGGCCTGCAATCCAGTACATGGCATTAGACTAAAAACAGGCAGGTTGGCTAATCTCTTTTGATCAGTTCAATATCCACTCCATAGAGCCTTCCCTTCGAATCCTTCTTAACAGACAGAAGGACATCATCCAAACGCCGAAGCCCCTGCGCCTTTAAACGACTGAGGTCCCTAGGAGGGATAAATATTCTGTCGGGAAGATAATTGGGCAGGATACGATCTGGATCGCGGATATAAGCATAACCCCAATTCATGAATTTTCCGGTCCGCTTGTCATAAAGTCCCCCTGTAAACAGTACCTTTGCTTTAATCCTTCCCTTTGCGATGATCTCGTCAATTTTTCTCATTCGATCAAGCTCCACAATCTGTCTACCATGCCGAAATAAGGAGCCTCAAAAGACGTTCTATCCCGGCTGGGCTATCGTTATCCACATCATAATAATAAAAATTCAGGATAGAATCATGTGATGCATCCATTCTATCCTGATAACCTTGGCGGAGGCGGTGAGATTCGAACTCACGTGCCGATTGCTCGACAACCTGATTTCGAGTTATTTGAAGGCAAGTTCTTATGAGTTTGCGAGAGTAACTTTAGGAGAAGATAAAATCCCGCAAACCCGCATAAATAAAGGCTTTTCAGACACAAACGCCGATATTTCCCCGCAGGGGCATACCACACTGATTTAGCGGTTTTCAGGGCAAAGTGTAGAAAAAGTGTAGAAAAACCGTAGAAAAACAACCGGCGAAATAACCTTAAGATACTTTAGTTTCCCGGCGATTTGAAAAAGCAAAACCAAGCGTATCCTACCATTGACATTGATTTTTAACAGAACATCCTGCAGCAGACAGAGCATAATTCTCTGTCCTAAGGATCAATGTGATGGGAGGAACGATGATGGCCACCGACTACTCTTACCTTCTGGCTGAATATCCGGAGAAGATAAGTCAAGACCAGCTTTACAGAATTTGCCGCATAAGCAAACGAAAAGCCACATGGCTTTTGGAGAACGGATATATCCCCTGCGAGGATACCGGCAAAAAGACCCGCAGGTTTAAAATCCAAATAACCGACGTTATTGCATACCTTACCCGCTTGGAAGAATCTCCTGAGACCCTGCTGACACCACCGGGGATATTTTCAAGCGGAATAAAATATAAACCGAAGCGCCAAACGGCGAAGGCAATCAACTCCGAGAAGTTTATGGCAATGCTTAAGAACAAGTGGCACACTTTTCCGGATGCCCTCACGGTAAATGATGTCACAAAGCTAACGGGATACTGCCAAACCACAGTATCTGAATGGATCAAGGCAGAAAAGATAACGGGGGTATGGTATTATACCAAGTATTTAGTGCCAAAGGACAGCTTGATAAACTATATGGCAACAGAAGCTTGCCGCATCCATCAGAAGTCCAAAAAGCATATAGAGCTGCTGGATCAGTATCGAAATCCCTAAATGCTCGGCGCATCCATTTACATGAAAACAGGGTGACTACTTTGCATAGTGTCACCCTGTTCTTGTATCGATTATAAAAATCTGATCCAGTCGCGTCTGCCGTACAGAATTCTTTCAACGTCAACCACCTTGTTCTTCTCGTCTATGGAAAAAAACACAACGTAATTTTTTACAATTAGTTTCCTGTATCCCATTTGAGATAGACGATCGTCTGAAACAAGCGGACAGCGCTGCGGCATATCGGACAGACTTAGCATTGCCTCTTCAAAAAGCTCCATCATACGAGTTGCCGATATGGGAGCTGACAGCTGAGAAGCAATATACCGAACAATGTCCCTAAGGTCGTTTTCGGCTGGTTCAGATACATCTACCCAATATTTCGCCATCGGCGATGCCTCGCTTAATATCCTTCATGACATCTTGAAGTGGACGCTTTTTACCCGCTTTGACGGCCGATCGTCCTTCGTCAAGCAGGTGATACAGTTCAAGCTTGCCGCTGAGTGCCTCATAGGTTTCAATGCTCATAACCGCCAAATCTCCCTGCCCGTTTTTTGTGATAAAAACAGGTTCACGGCTTTCATGACAGAAGGTGGATATCTCATTATAGTTATTCCGCAGGTCAGTGCTGGACTTTATATTTGGCATAGCGTTTACCTCCTTACACAATTCTAAAGATATTATACACGAATTTCTTTAGAATATCAATTGAATTTCGCTGACTGCAACTGGCATCGAAAATAAGACACCGGATGCCGGTTAAAATCTTAATGAGATCGTTTCCTATGAAGGGACGAATATGACTCATATGTGACTCTCGTTTAATCATAAACAAAACACCTCTTTATCTCTTTCCATAACAATACAACATCAAAGATATATCTTATAAAAATTGAACACATTGAACTTGTTGTTTCAAACAAAATCCCATTAAATTCAGTATCAATGTATAGAAGCATAATCAGAGAATAATAAATGCCTAAGCACTGTCATAAAATAAGCTATAAATTTGATCGACAATATGACAAATGCGGCATATACTATAAATATAGAAGGGAGGCATTATCATGAATAACTCTCTGGAGATCATCGGAGCAAGGATAAAATCTCTGCGCGAAAATAGCGGCCTTACACAAAGCAATGTGGCTAATTATCTTCATGTCGATCAAAGCCTTGTGTCTATGGTCGAGAAAGGCAAACGGGCACTGACGGCGGATATGCTGGATAAGCTTGCAGCCTTGTTTGGTACGCGGGTATCTGCACTCATGGAGCCGGAAATGAAGGTTAAACCGCTGTCCTTTGCGCTTCGTGCAAGCGAAATCGGAGAAGATGACTTGGACGCAATTAGCGCCATAAACAGGATTGCTTTAAATAGCCACTTTATGACTCAATTGCTTGAGGGTGAGCATGCCAATGGATAGAATAGAGTTATGGAAAAAAGCTCTCAGTTTACGGAAAGAGCTTGGAGAAGATGCGACTTCTCCGATCGATATATTGGCATTGGTTCATACAATCGATAAATTATCCATCGTATACTATCCGATGGGGAATCACATTAGCGGTATTTGTATTAAGGGAACCGGCAGCAATGTCATCGCCATTAATTCAGCCATGACCCTTGGAAGGCAGCGCTTTTCCATGGCTCATGAACTATATCACCTGTATTTTGATGATGACGAACTCACTGCGGTGTGTGCAAAAACAATCGGCGAGGGAAATGAAAAGGAAAAGCAAGCAGATCAGTTTGCATCGTATTTGCTTATGCCCCCGGATGCCCTTTCGGATAAAATTGACCAGCTGAAAAAGTCGAGCTCCGCCAAGCTTTCCATTCATGATGTTGTGCGTTTGGAGCAATACTTTCGTGTTAGCCGCCAAGCTATCCTTTACCGGCTGCTCAGCGAAAATGAATTAACCCGTGAAGAAGCTGATTCAATGCGCCAAAACGTAATTTTATCTGCTCTTAATCTTGGCTACGATGATACACTCTATAGACCGACACCCGAAGATAAGCGATACAGGACATACGGCTACTATATTCAGCAGGCGGAAAAAGCTTTGGAACAAGGGCTAATATCCAGCGGCAAATATGATGAATTGCTGCTATCTGCTTTCCGTTCCGACCTCGTCTATGGGGAGGAAATCGAAGGGGGCGAATTGCTTGACTGATTCGCTCTTTTTTGATAGCGACTGTATCTCGGCTTTTTTGTGGGTTGGGAATGAAAATTTATTGGTTAAGTTATATCCCGGTAGGATCGTTATTCCTAAAACTGTTTATGACGAACTGTCCTATCCCGGGATTGCGCACCTAAAGGCAAGAGTAGATGCACTCCTTTCGGTGGGACAAGCACAGGTAATGTCCATTGATGTGGCTACGGAAGCCTATGATATATATTATCAGCTTACCGAAAAACCCAAAGCCGGGCATATCTTTTCGAGCCACTCATTACGATAAACAATATTCTGTTACTGCTCAAGAAAAATGAAAATGATGGATCAGTACGAAAGATTCTCGAAGAACACCCAAACCTATCGGTTGAAAAAATGTATCTGAAAGACGCCCATCTGGATGCACACAGCAAAGGTAATTATGACTCCATGCTGCAGACATAGCAAAAGAAATTTCGCCGACCGGCAAGCCGGTCGGCGAAATCGTTTCCGAAAAGCTGGATGTTGTCCTAGTAACAACATTGATCCTTCATCACTGGGTATTCCCTACATAAATAATGGGGTGCCAGTGGAACCCCATTTGATTTAAGCCTATTGACAAGTATATATTGGCAGACATCGGTTATTGCTTTTAGTTGCCCGAGTTTCTGTCTATCTATGTGTCTGATGGCTTAATGTTTTCAACTAAAGAATAATTCCGCCAAACCAAAAATACTCGAGACCATGCTTCAATTACAGTAGACTCAAACCTCTCTATTCAGCGCCCGATACACAAAGTCCATGTCGAGGCCTTCTCGCACGGCGGCGGCGAGGATGTCGTACTGCCTTTCCTTGTATGCCCGGGGGTCCTCCGCCCCGAGGGTCTCGAAGGCAATCCCCTTTTTGCGGCACAAGGCTCTGAGAATCGTCTCGCAAATCCCCGGCGCGTCGAAAATTCCGTGGATGTAGCTGCCGTACACGCTGCCCGCGCCCATAATCGCGGGCATTTTTTCCTCGCTGCGGCCCATATGAATCTCGTAGCCTTCGTAGGCCATGCCGCTAAGACCCGAGAGCATCCCGGGCACCGCATCGAACACACCCTTCGTCTGGGTCTGCACCTTTTCCCCGCGGAAAACCGTGTCCATCTCAAGAAGGCCCATGCCGCGAATTTCCGTAAGCCCCGCCGACTCCACCTGCTCCGGGTCGGATATCTTGCGCCCGAGCATCTGATACCCGCCGCAAATGCCGAACACCAGCGTTCCGGAAGACGCCGCCTGCAGGATAGCTGTCTCAAGGCCGCTCTCCCGCAGCCAGACGAGGTCTGCGATGGTGCTTTTCGTCCCGGGCAGGATAATCATATCCGGGCGGCCAAGCTCCCCAACGCTCTCCACATACCGCAGGGAGACGTTCTCCTGCCGCTCGAAGGGGGCAAAGTCCGTGAAGTTCGAGATATAGGGAAGGCGGATGACGGCGATGTCGATAAGTCCCTTCTTGGTGCTTCGGTGGAAACGCTCTGTAAGGCTGTCCTCATCGTCGATGTTCACGTGGATGTATGGCACGACGCCCGCCACGGGGACGCCGCAGAGCTCCTCCAGGGTTTTCAGCCCCGGCTCTAAAATGGAGCGGTCCCCCCGGAACTTGTTGACGATAGTCCCCTTAACCCGCGCCCGCTCGTCCGGGTCGAGAAGGACAATCGTCCCGTAAAGCTGGGCGAAGACGCCGCCTCTGTCAATGTCCCCCGCCAGCAGCACCGGCGCGTCCACGAGTTTTGCAAGGCCCATGTTCACGAAGTCGTCCCGCTTAAGGTTAATCTCCGCGGGACTCCCCGCCCCCTCGATGACGATGACATCGCTTTCCGCGGCGAGGCTGTTGTAGGCGTCCATGACCATGGGAAGAAAGTCCATCTTCTTCGCGTAGTACTCCGTCGCCGTCATGTTCCCCAGCGCCCTGCCGCCGACGATAACCTGGCTGCCCTTGTCCGTGGTGGGCTTGAGGAGAATGGGGTTCATGCGCACGTCCGGCGCGATGCCGGCACACTCCGCCTGCACCACCTGCGCCCGCCCCATCTCGCCCCCCGTCTCCGTGATGAAGGAGTTGAGGGCCATGTTCTGGCTCTTAAAGGGAGCGACGCGGTAGCCGTCCTGCCTAAAAATGCGGCACAGCGCCGCCGCCAGCAGGCTCTTTCCCGCGTTGGACATGGTCCCCTGTATCATAATGTTCTTTGCCATCGTCGTTTCCTTTCCACAACCACGATCTTTGGGTTACCCGCCGGCAGCGTCCCCCGCCTGCAGGGTATAAATGTATACCGGGTTACGCCCCGTCATCAGATGGTATGCGCCAAGCTTCCTATCCCGCGCGATTGTCATAGAGACAGTCTCGGTTTCCGTAAAAGGATACTCCTTCATGCAGTCTGCAAGCTCCGCAATCGACTCCAGCGTAACCGCCGTCGCTACAATGCGAACGTTTGGGTTTTTCTCCAGCAAAAGCGCGAGAATCTCCCGCATATTGCCATTGCTGCCGCCGATAAACACATGGGTCGGAGCCGGCAGGTCACGGCAGGCATCTGGAGCATAGCCGTTCACCACTGTCAAGTTGCGGACGCCCAGACGCTCTTTGTTTTTCTCTATAAGAGAGAGGGCTGCTTCATTTCGTTCAACGGCAAAGACATGCCCGTTTTTTGCTTGAATCGCCATTTCAATGGCTACTGACCCTGTCCCTGCGCCAATATCCCAGCAGACGGCCCGATCCGTGAGCCGAAGTTTAGAGAGGCAGACCGAGCGCACTTCGCTCTTCGTCATGGGGACGATTCCGTCCTCTCCGTTTCCCCGCCAAAATGCTTCGTCCGGCAGCCCGTGGGTAACAACGGCGCCCGCCTTCTCGTTTTCTATAAGGGCGACGCAGAGCGCGTCATACACGCCGCAAGCGAGCTCTCTCGCCGTACCTGACGTTATTCTCTCATCGGAATAGCTCAGCCGCTCACCGATATGCAGCTTTACGTCTCCAAGCCCGGCATCAATTAAAGACCGGCATAAATCTGCCATGCCCCCCTCGTCGCCGACCAGAACAAACACGCGGGGATTCCCCTTAACCACGGGGACGATATTCTCTTCCCTCCCGTGAACGCTCGCCGTAACCACGTCTTCATAAGAGGTTTTCAGTCTGGCACACAGATAGACAAGAGAGCTCACGCCAGGCTGAACCTCAACCTCGCAGTCGGAAAGAAGCGGCAGGAGTTTTTTCGCTCCACTATAAAAACCCACATCGCCGGATAGGACAACCGCAAAACGTCGATATTCACCATGGTCTCTAATGAAAGCCGCTATATCGTTCGGCGCTATCGCATCATAGAGTTTTTTCCCAGATGAGGCGACCGCATGAAGCATGCGTTTTGCCCCGATGAGGCAGTCGGCCTTTTCGATGGCTCGCCGCGCCGCGACTGTCATGGAATCCCGGCTGCCCGGGCCTATACCCACAATGCTCACACACGGTTTCCGAACAAAACCAAACCGTGAACACAGCTGCTCGATTGTATCCGCTAAAGAAAACCCTTCTACCTGAGCCGGCCGCCCGATAACCAAAATACGGGCCCCCGCTTTTTGCGCCGCGGCCGCTTTGGAATCAAAACCACCCGCATCTCCCCCGTCTTTCGTAACAAGCCACTTGGCGGAGACAAACCGCGCCATCGCCTCGTTCATTTCCTCCGTAAACGGCCCCTGCATGGCAATGATATGATCCGGCTGAAGCCCAACGGCTCGACAGGCTTCAAGGGAGTCTGTCATGGGAAGAACGCGGGCGTACACACGCTCAGAAAACCCATTTAGTCCTGCAAACTTGTTGATTTCCTTGCTCCCCGTTGTGAGCAAAATATTTCCCTCCGTTGAATTTAAAAACTCAATGGCCGCGGCAACGTCGGGCACACAGACGGCATCGGCGGAAATCTCCGAATCCTTCCGAGCGAGCCGCAGATACTCTGTGCCCGCTAATCCGCACGCATGGCGAATGTTCTCGGTGACGGCTGCGGCATAAGGGTGCGTGGCGTCGATGACGAGCTCAAAAGCGTTTTCCTTAAAAAACTGCGTCATTTCATCCGCTGTGAGCCGTCGGCTAAGCACCGTAAGATTTTCAGACGGCTCCAAAAGGGCCTCGCCGTACTCCGTCGCCACGCAGGCGGTGACGCAGGCAGGCTGGGCGGCAAGAAACTCAATCAACCTGCGCCCCTCCGTTGTGCCGGCAAACACACAAAGCTTATACATCGCGGTACCCTCGCGGCGTGACCATGTTGCCGCCGATGACTTTGGTGGAGGCATTGCCAATAAAAACGGTGCAGAACATATCGACGTCGGCGTCCTTAAGCTCCCCGAGCGTCGTAAACCGGCGGTTTTCCCCTCCCGTCCGATATGCTGGACTATCCCGCAGGGGCGCTCCTTCGGCAGACGGCGCAGAAGAATGTCACATGCCCGGCGCAGATGGTCGGGCCGACCGTGGCTCGCCGGATTGTATAAAACGATGGAGAGATCCGCTTCAGCCGCCGCCTCCAGCCGTTTTTCAATCGTTTTCCACGGGGTTAAACGGTCGCTTAAGCTGATGACCGCAAAATCGTGGGTCAGCGGCGCCCCCAAAAGCGCCGCCCCGCTGCTTGCCGCAGTAAGGCCGGGAATCACTTCGATTTCCGGCTCCTCACTCTCGCCCCTCAGCTCGTATATCAGCGCGGCCATTCCATAGATGCCGCTGTCACCGGAGCAGACCATGGCGACGGTTTTGCCCAACCCGGCGGCATTGAGGGCCATCCGGCAGCGCTTTGTTTCCTGCGTCATAGGCGTTGTGATGAACTCTTTTTCAGGATAGCGCTCTTTAATCAAATCCACATAAACGTGGTATCCAACAATAACATCCGCCTTCTGCAGGGCCTGATCCGCCCCGACCGTCATGTTTTCATAGTTACCCGGGCCGATTCCCACAACGACAACTTTACCCAAAGCGCACCTCCACATTTTCCGCTGCTATGGCGATGGTTACGCCGCCTATGGCAGTCTTTTTTACAATGAGTTCCTTCGCACCAGTGAGCGCCGCGCGCTCGCACACATTATCCACACCCGTAACGCTTTCCACAAAGTCTGACGGGGTAAAATCACCCCTTACCCTGGAAAGCTCTTCGGCGGAATAAAAGGAAATCGGCCATCCGTTTTCCCAGCAAAAATCCAAGAGTCCCTGTTCATTTGCTTTCAGGTCGATGGACGCGGCGCACGCGATGGCTCGTTTATCAATGTTATGCCGAGCCAGCACGGCTTCCACCGCCTCTCGGATCGACTCTGCGGTCGCGCCTTTTCTGCAGCCGATTCCCAAATGCAATGCAGGCGGTATCAGGCGGAGCGTCTCAATAAAAGGCTCCTCTTTTTTGTAGCTAATGCAGATCCCAACCTCACCGGAATCTCCGGGCACAACGCCGTTCGGATAAGCCGTCAACACCGGAAAATCACTGCGCAATGGCACGTCCTGCTCCAATATTCGAGCGGACACGATTTTTGCTCTGTGTATGTTTGGGATGACGTATCCGTTCCGCGCCGCCCATGTATCCACCGAGAAGCGATTGTTTATGTCCGTCGCCGTGGTGATGACGGGCGTTGCCCCCAGCAGCCGGGCAAGATCCAGCGCCATCGCGTTGGCCCCGCCGATATGGCCGGATAAAAGCGGAACGGCAAAACGCCCCAGTTCATCGATTGCAATCACAGCGGGATCGGTTCTCTTGTCACGCACATGGGGCGCAATCTCCCGCACGGCAATTCCGCAAGAGCCGATGAACACGAGGGCCTCCGCCCAGTGAAAAATCGGCCCGTAAAAAGGGACGGATGGGCGGCAAATAGGCTCAAAGCCGTCTTCGCCAAAACGCTCCATGGTGAAAGCGCGCACTTCCTCTTTTTCGAAATGTTCCATAACCCGGCGCGCCACGCGGCATCCCTGACGGCTGTAAGCAAAGACAGCTATCTTCATTTAAGTCGCCTCACGGTACTCCGTTGAAAAGCCGGGGTAGTACAGCAAGGAGCGCTGGTACTGATCGCCCAGGCAGTTTCCAACAATGATAAGCGATGTTTTAGTCAGGCCGTTTTTCGTCACCGTCTCATGAAGCGTTTCGAGCGTGCATCGGAAAATCTTCTCCTCCGGGAATGTAGCCTTATACACAATTGCAACCGGCGTATTGCCGGAATAGCCGCCAGCAAGCAGGTCGGCCTGCACATCCTCAGTGAGCGATGTGCTGAGAAACAGCACCATAGTGGACTGATGGGCCGCAAGTGCGCGAATGGATTCTCGCTCGGGAACGGGGGTCCTCCCTGCGGCGCGGGTGATGATAACCGTTTGACTCACATCCGGCAAGGTGTACTCTGTTTTCAGAGAGGCGGCGGCTCCAAAAAAGGAACTGACACCGGGACAGACGTCGTAGGAGATCCCGCGTTTCGCCAGTTCATCATACTGCTCCCGCACGGCGCCGAAAATGCTGGGATCGCCGGTATGCAGACGAACCGTGATTTTCCCTTCCGCTTCCGCCGCAGTGATCACATCCATGACCTGCTCAAGCGTCATTTCCGCGCTGTTGCAGATGGCGCAGCCGGGTTTCGTGTAGGAGAGCAGCTCGGGATTGACGAGGGAGCCGGCATAGATGACCACATCCGCCTGCCCGAGGAGCTTCGCCCCCCTCACCGTAATCAGGTCAACCGCTCCGCTGCCCGCGCCGACAAAATGTACCATGAGATTATTCCTCCGTTATTTGACGTAAAAGTGTTCGGGCATTCTCCGTTTCGCTCAAAAGCCCGTATTTTTGTGAAAACACAATGGCTCCGGTCTCCATCTCGCCGGACGTACGATAATTTAACATAAACGCAATTCTGGACGTAAGCCGCGCAAGAACCGGCTGACGAATCCTCGCCTCGTCGAGAAGGGCAATGGCATCGTCGCAGGCAACGCACTGAAGAAGCTGCGCAGTTTTATCGGCGTAAAGCCCTGATGCGCAGGCATGGGCGGCGAGAATCTCCATGCGGCAATCGCCGTACTTTGAATGCGTGTTCATCATGCCTCCGGCGATTTTCACGAGTTTTCCGATGTGCCCCACCAGCAGTGCGCCTTTAAATCCAAGCTCCCGGCAGATATCCAGCGATTCTCCGATGAAGTTGGAGATCAGCACCGCATTTTTGGGGTCGAAACCGATGGAACTTCGAATATACTCGGCGCCGTAGTTCCCCGGTGCCAAGAGAACGTATTCCGCTCCGATGGCACGGCGCTGCCTGAGCTCCACGCAGATGGTGTCCACCAGAGCCTGCTCGCTCATGGGTTCCACGATTCCCGTCGTCCCCAAGATAGAGATACCGCCCTCAATCCCAAGTCGCGGGTTAAAGGTCTTTTTCGCAAGCCTCTCACCCTCGGGTACCGATATGACGACCGAAAGTCCGCCGCGGTAGTCCGTCATCTGGCACACTTCCTCGAGATTTTCCCTAATCATCCGGCGCGGGACGGAGTTAATTGCCGCCGCTCCAACGGGCTGATCCAATCCTTTTTTCGTCACACGTCCTACGCCTGCTCCCCCGTCAATGAAGATGCCGGGGGAATCGGTGCGGGATACCGTAGCGAATATAAGGGCCCCTTTCGTTACATCGGGGTCGTCGCCGCCGTCCTTTTCGACGGCGCAGGAGACGGATGTCTCCCCCATGGCGATGGCATGGACGACTAAATCGAGCTCGATTCCCTTGGGTGTGCGAAGCCGGATGCGCTCTTTTTTCCACCCGGTCAACAGCATGAAAGCTGCCGCCTTGGCCGCCGCCGCGGCACAGGAGCCGGTGGTATAACCGAGCCGCAGGCGCTTTCCGTCCTTTTCTATGTACTCCTCCATCGGGGTCACCGCATGATTTGATAAAGAAGTGCGTTGCAGATAGCCGCCGCCACATTGCTCCCGCCCTTACGGCCGCGGGCGACGATATGGGGCACATCGGATGCAATAATTAACTCCTTACTCTCCACGACATTGACGAAACCTACCGGCACGCCAATAATGAGCGCAGGAGACAGCCGCCCCGCATCAATAAGCTCCCGCAAGGAGACCAGCGCGGTCGGCGCGTTGCCGATGGCAAAAATACAGGGCTTTTCAAGAAGCGCCGCTCTCTCCATTGAGACGAAGGCGCGTGTTACGCCGCGTTGCCCGGCTTCCTCGGCCACATCACTGTCGGACATAAAGCAATGGACTGTGCCGCCCAGTTTTCCGAGAATCGTTTTGTTGATTCCGGCCCTTGCCATCTGCGTATCGGTCACGATATCGCAGCCATTCCTTAAGGCTTCAATTCCTTTCTGCACGGCGCGCTCAGAGAAAATGAGGCTGTCTGCGTAATCAAAATCGGCGGTCGTATGAATCACGCGCTTGATAACCGATTCATTTTCCGGATCAAGGCGTTTATCGCTGAGTAAATCCGTGATGATTTCAAAGCTGAGCTTTTCAATGTCCATGGGCTTGGTGTTGTGAATCATGGCGATGTTTCTCCCTTAAACAGGTTTCATAAAATTTTACGGCAAAAGCAGGATTTGAATAAAAGTGGAAATGCGGATATCCGGCGTAAAGCTGCTCTGAACCAAACACGCAGTCCCAGCTTGCTCCGGACGGTTTCGATGCGGCGAAGGAGCTGCCGAGGTGCTCGCTGTCCCAGTAGTGAAACTCATGCCCCCGTATTCCTTCCCCGACCCGGCAGAGCATCGTATCCTCCTTCGCTTTGAGATAAACGTAGCCGAAGCGCACAAGTTTTGCCGTGTCAAAGCTCCGCCCCGGCAAAAAACCGACCATAGGAGCATCGCCAATGGACTCCGTGAGATACATAAATCCGCCGCACTCGGCTATGCAGGGAATCCTCTGCTCCAGCGCACTTTTGACGGATGCGCGCATGGCTGCATTTTTACTCAGCGCCTCAGCATACAGCTCAGGGTACCCTCCCCCGATATACAGGCCATGGATATCGGGGGGAAGGGCGGCGTCATGCAGCGGGCTAAAGGGCACAAGCTCGGCGCCCATCTCTGTGAGGGCCTCCAGGCTGTCTTCATAGTAAAAGCAAAAAGCCTTGTCCCGCGCTACCGCGATGCGCACCGGGTCGGTAAACCGCGGCAGCGCGACCGGCTCGCAAACAATGGGTGGAGCGCTCTTTGCCAGAGCTATGAGCCCATCTATGTCAATCGTCCCTTCAGCCTGCTCTGCTAAGATGCGCAGCTTCTCCCGCAGGTTTTCGACTTCCGCCGCCGTAACGAGCCCGAGATGCCGGCCTTCAAGGGAAGCTTCCGGCAGCACCGGCAGATACCCCATGGGGCGAACGCACCCGCCAAAGCGTTTTGTGATTTCCTCCGCCAGAAGCTGATACGTCATAGCAGAACATCCGTTGAGAATCACGCCGCAAATCCCGCTGTCCGGGCAGAAAGTCAGAAATCCGTGAATCTGCGCCAGCACGGACAGTGCCGCACCCTGCGTTCCCACGATTAGGACGACGGGGCTTTGCGTCACCCGCGCCACATCGTAGGTGCTACCGCGCTCGGTGGTCATCCCCATGCCGTCATAAAAGCCCATCACGCCTTCAATGATATTGACCTCGCAGCCCGCCCCGTTTTTAGAAAGCAGATATTTGAGTGTGTTTTCCTGAAAGAGGAACAGATCCAAATTGGAGCTTTTGGCGCCAATCACTCTGCTGTGGAACATAGGGTCAATGTAATCCGGTCCACATTTGAATGCGCCGACTTTCATCTTCCGATTTACAAGCGCCTGCAAAACGGAACAGGTGACGGTCGTTTTGCCGCATCCGCTGTTTGTACCGGCGAATACAACGCGCGGGATGGTGTATTCCATGGCCGTTTCTTCCCCCTTACGGTATCCCGCCGCGACAGACGGGGATTTTGCTCACCTCCGCCAGCTTCAGAAGTCTCATGTTCGCTTCGTTAAATGCTCATGCAGGCGTTCCCGCGCCAATCACCATTTCACATTGCCGGAGAACTCTTGTTTTTTTGCGCCGTCTCCCCGAGAATGTCCAAAAGTTCGGTCTTGTGGCGAATATTCAGGTACGCCGCGGGTCTATGGAATGAAGGGCGCCCCGTGATGAAACGCCCTGGGATTACTCTGGAAGCTGCAATAATTCTCGTACTCTGTCCGCGACGATATCCGCAAGCCGCCGATCAGCCCCCAGTGTTTTACCCATGGTTATTTTAATGTCAGGATGATGTGAGCAAAACTCTTTAAGCTCGGCGGGGATGTCTTCTTTGATGTGAACGCCCTCAAACAGGAAGTAAGGAATCACAATGATCTCGCCGGCGCCGCGTTCAATGAGACGCAGCAGGCCGTTTTCCAAGTTTTGCTCCCGGAACTGCAGATAAGCTTCCTCCACCATGTCATTTTGGAGTATATCCTTAACGTAAGCTGTGACCTGGTGCATAGTCACTTCCGTATCACCCTCGCGGCTGCCGTGGGCTAATAGTAAAATGCCTGTCATGTTATCTACTCCTTTTTCGTCTCAAAATAGTCCCTGGCAGCGTAAAGCGTTGCCTCAATATGTTCAATCGAGTGGGAATCTGATATGAACATCGCCTCAAACTGAGCCGGCGCGATATAGATGCCCCGAGAAAGCATGTGCGTGAAATACCGGGCGTAAGCCGCCGTATCCGAACCCCGGGCTTCCTGATAATTTCTGATTGGGCCTTCGGTAAAAAACAAGCAGCCCAGGGAGCCAATATTATTTAAAGTACAGGGGAGTTTGAGATCGGCAATCATCTTCTTCATTCCGCTGAAAAGCTTTTCGGCCAGCATATCCAAATGTGCATAAACTTCGGGATGCTCTTTCAGATACGTCAGCTGGGCGATGCCGGCGGCCATGGCGATGGGGTTGCCGCTGAGGGTCCCGGCCTGATACACTTTGCCCAACGGCGCCACCTGCTCCATTAGCTCCCGTCTGCCGCCGTAAGCGCCCACCGGCAGACCGCCCCCGATGATCTTCCCGAAGGTAGTCAGATCGGGCCGGACGCCGAATCGCTCCTGAGCGCCGCCGAGCCCAAGGCGAAAACCGGTGATTACCTCGTCAAATATGAGCAACGCCCCGTGGGCATCGCACAGTGCCCGAAGGCCTTCAAGAAAGCCCCGCTCCGGCAGCACAACCCCCATATTGGCTGCCACCGGCTCAACGATGACCGCGGCAATCCGGCCTCTATTCACCTCGAACATCCGTGCAGTCGTTTCCAGGTCGTTGTATGGCGCCGTTAAGGTGTCCTTTGCCGTACCCTCGGTGACGCCGGCGCTGGCGGACTCGCCGGCGGTCATGAGTCCGGAGCCGGCGGAGACTAGCATGGCATCGCAGTGACCGTGATAACAGCCTTCAAACTTAATGATCTTGTCCCGTCCAGTCGCCCCCCGGGCGACACGGATGGCAGTCATTACGGCCTCTGTTCCTGAGTTGACCATACGCACCATGTCGACGGAGGGAAAGAGCGTGCAGATCAGCTCAGCCATGGTGACCTCGCCCTCCGTAGCCGCGCCAAAGCTCAGCCCTTTTTCCGCCGCCTTGATTACGGCCTCCCGGATGACGGGGTGATTATGGCCTAAAATCATCGGCCCCCAGGAACCCACATAGTCGATATAGCTGCTGCCGTCAGCGTCAGTAATGACCGCGCCGTTGGCGCTTTTTATAAATCTGGGTGACGAGCCGACGGAAGAGAAGGCCCGAACCGGACTGTTGACACCGCCGGGCATAACCCGTTTTGCTTTTTTGAACAACGCTTCCGAGAGGCTCATCAGCCGATTCTCCCTTCATCGATATACCTTGCAATGACCGGCGCGAAATAAGTAATGAGGATATCGGCTCCGGCACGGAAGACCGAGGCTGCTGCTTCGCAAATAACTGCCGCTTCGTCAATGTATCCGGCGGCCGCCGCCGATTTAATCATGGCATACTCTCCGCTGACGCTGTAAGCCGCCACCGGGACATTCACCGACGATGATACGGCTTGAATGATATCCAAATAAGAAAGTGCCGGCTTGACCATCAGGATGTCAGCGCCCTCATCAAGGTCTGACAACGCTTCCTTGAGGGCTTCTTTTTTATTGTGATAATCCATCTGATAGGATCGCCGGTCTCCGAAGGCGGGAGCCGAACCGGCAGCTTCTCTGAAGGGGCCGTAGAAAGAAGAACAGTACTTGACGGCATAACTCATGATTGGGATATCGGTCTGCCCGTTCTGATCCAGCAGCCGCCTGATTTCACCTACGCGGCCGTCCATCATGTCCGAGGGCGCCACCATGTCCGCCCCAGCCTGCACATGTGACAGAGCCGTCTTTGCCAGCAACGGCAGCGTCTTGTCGTTATCGACGGTATGCCCGTTCAGTACGCCGCAATGACCATGTGAGGTATATTCGCACAGGCAGACATCGGTAATGCAGTAAAGCTCGGGGTAATCCTTTTTTAGCCTCCACAAGGCCTTCTGGACAATGCCGTCTTCAGCATAAGAACCGCTTGCGGCCTCATCCTTCTTGTCAGGGATGCCGAAGAGCATCACCTTGTTGACACCGTCTTTCAGAAGCTCGTCCACAATCAGCGGCAGCCGGTCAATGCTGTACCTGAACTGACCCGGCATGGATGCAATTTCCTCCGTAATGCCGGACCCTTCTTTGACGAACAGAGGATAAACGAGAGAAGTTTTCGAGATGCGCGTCTCCCGGACCATATCCCGCAGTGTCATGCTGCTTCGAAGCCGCCGCGGCCTATTTGTCATTTCCATGCTAGCCCCCCATTTTTAGAGCATTGTGGATTTCGATAATTTTGGCAACGAGACTGTCGATGGTGATTTCATCTGAGGTCACCGGGCTCATGCCATATTTCAAAGCCTCCTGCGCTGTCTGTTCTCCGATGCAGACGGCATTGAGCTTTGACAAATCTGCGCCGTCTGCCATAGCGGCAAAACCGCGGACGGTGGATGCGCTGGTAAACGCCACATAGGGCGGCTTTTCCATCTTAAGAACATCGGAGAGCGGGAATAAGCGGCCGCTTTGGGTCACAGTATCGTAGACAGGTATATCGTCATACAGGATGCCCTGTTGATCCAGTATTGCCGTCAGCTCCGGCGAGCCGATGCGCGCGCGGGGTATTAAGAGCCTTTCAACCGGCGCAACTGCTGCAGCCAGAGCCTTTCCCAGCGACGCTGCATCGTATTTTTCCGGTATGCAATCCACCGATATGCAGCGGGCCCTGATGGCTTCCGCCGTGGCCGTACCGATGGCGGCGAACCGAATGCCGGCCAGTGTGCGGATATCGACGCCTGTACGCAGGAGCAGGTTGAAGAAAATGTCTACGCCAACCTGGCTTGTGAAGACAATCCAGCCGTATTCCCTCAAACGCTCGAGCGCAGCCAGGATTTCTGTATTGTCCTCAATTTCTACTGTTTTAATGGCAGGCAGCTCGAGGACCTCCGCGCCCAGCCGCCGCAGTTTTTCTGACAGCTTCGATACCAGTTCCTGCGGCCGCGTGACAATAACGCGGGTGCCGCCCAGGGGCCGGTCCTCCGCCCAGTGGAACTTCCCGGCAAGGCCTGCCACCTCTCCGACGATAATAATTGCGGGTGTGGCGATCTTGTGTTGTTTGGCCTGAAGCGGAAGTGTTTTGAGCGTTGCCACGACGCGCCGCTGATCGGCGGTCGTCCCCTTTTCCAGGACAGCTGCGGGCATGTCGGGGCGCATCCCTGCGCCAATGAGGCTTTCGCAAATATATTCCAGCGCGCCCACACCCATCAGAAAGATCAGAGTGCCGTTCATCCGGACCAGGGCTTCAAAATCGATACGAGGCTTGTCGCCGTCCTTCAGGTGGCCGGTTATTATATGGACTGAGGAGCAAAAATCCCGATGGGTGACGGGGATGCCGGCGTATGCCGGCACGGCAATAGCCGAGGAGACGCCCGGCACAACCTCATAAGGGATGTTGTTTTCAACAAGGAGCTCCAGTTCCTCGCCTCCCCTGCCGAATAAAAAGGGATCGCCCCCTTTAAGCCGGACGACCTTATTGCCGGCAAGGGCCTCCTCCAGCAGCGTCCTGTTGATGTCCTCCTGCGCCATCATGGCGTGGCCGGCGCGCTTTCCCACATCAATCCGTCTGGTGCCGGCGGGGATGAGCGTCAGGATGCCGCCGCCCACCAGGCTGTCGTACAAAACGACGTCGGCTTCCGCCAGAAGTCTCGTTGCTTTCAGCGTCAAAAGCTCCGCATCTCCCGGTCCGGCGCCCACGAGCCATACCTTTCCTGTTTTCATATAACGGCTCCTTTCGCACTGC
Organism: Oscillospiraceae bacterium; assembly: GCA_050950205.1. Taxonomy (GTDB): domain Bacteria; phylum Bacillota; class Clostridia; order Oscillospirales; family Ruminococcaceae; genus WRAV01. The sequence continues at coordinate 20,648 of JBMNHF010000004.1, read as the reverse complement.
TCAGTTTGGCCAGCAGCTGCTCGGCCAATGTAATACCGAGCTTCTCCGCTTCAGCTACGGGCATTTCCATCACACCGACGGCATGTCGGCCGGTCTCCTCGTCATAATGGAGGCCGTGCAGAATCACCTGACCGCCGCTGATTTTCGCATAGGCCGCAATCGGGGACGAACAGCCGCCGTCCAGCCGCCGGACAAAGGCCCGCTCGGCGTTAAAGGCAATCTGCGACGCCGGGTCATTGACGCAGCGGAGATATGTATGGTCTTCTCCCGCCCGGGCCTGGATGGCCAGAATGCCCTGGCCGGCGGCGGGAATCATGTCCTTCTCTGTAAAGACCTTGGATATGCGGTGCTGCAGTCCCATCCGATTGAGTCCCGCGCAGGCCAAGATGGTGGCCGCATAATCGCCGCTGTCCACCTTTTGCAGCCGGAGCTGCACATTACCGCGGATACCCTTGACTGCGATGCCGGGATACAGTCTTTCAAGCTGCAACTTCCGCCTGGCACTGGAGCAGCCGAAGGGCTTTGTAAGGTCCACCTCACCGGCTTTTCGGGGCAGCACCAAGGCGTCATACGGATTTTCTCTCACAGACAGGCTGACGACCGGAAGGTCCTCGGGGGTGAGCATGGGCATATCCTTCAGGCTGTGGACAGCGAAATCAATTTGACCGCTGCGCAGACCGATATCCAGCTCCTTGACAAACAGCCCCTTGCCTCCAACCTCGTCGAGATTCCTGTCAAGAATCATATCTCCGCTTGTCTTCATGGTGACAATCTCAAACTCCAGCTCCGGGTGATGGGTCTTGATGATGTTAATGATGCTTTGGGTCTGGGTAACTGCAAGCTTGGATTCGCGGCTGCCGACCCGTATTAATCGTTTCATACCTGCTCCTTAGATGAGATGAACTCCCGTATTTCAGCGGCGATCTTCCTTGTTTTTTTATGATTTTCACCGGTACCGCAGATGCCGATGACACCGCCGTCATAATGAACCGTGGCAGGGAAATAAAAAGAGCATTCCTCTTTGCAATCGCCAACGCTGCAATACTGGCCGTTCATTCGGGCATCAAGCGCTATCCGACTGTTCAGCGCACGGTCGTTGGTGGCGGCGATCACAAGATAAGCACCGTCCAGATCGGAAGAATCATATGCTTTTTTTACATAAGTAATTTTACCTTCCGCATGAAGCTGCTCGATCTCAGGCAGTGCGTCGGGGGCTATAACACGGATGGTGCATGGGTAAGAGCAAAGGGCCAAGATACGGCGCAGCGCAACGGGACCAGCTCCAATGACCGCGACGCGGCGGGCGGTTAGGTCCACAAACAGCGGGAACCTAAGCGGAAGCGGCCTGTTATTATCAGACAGCCCGTTTTCGATGGATGCTTTTGCCTCCGGCAAAACGCCGGCAAGCAGCGCGTGGCCGCCGTTTTTTTGTAGGCAGAGAAGCATGTTCTCCACGACATGTTCCACAGCCTTGGCGGCCGCTTCATCAATCAGCTGCAGGCAGGCATCGTCAAGAGCCGCGTTTTTCAGGCTGCTGCGCAGGCGCGCCGTGGCGTCGGCAGCCGCCAGCGCTCCGATTTCGTTAATCTTCGGCATAAGCATCCGGGCAGTCTGCCAGCGATTAAATTCACCGATGCCCTCGGCGATGATCGCCTTCACTCTGGCAATACCGATGTTGTCGCTGTCATCTACGAGCCGGCCACCCAAATGATCGATATCATACAGCCGGACATTGGGCAGTGTGCCTACGGCAGGATCGATATCACGGGGCAGCGCCAGGTCGAACATGATTTTTTCGCCGTCCCCCACTTGTGCCTTCACCTGCTCGTATATAAGCGTGTGGTGTGGACTTCGGGTAGCGCTGATGATGATTCTGGCGTCATGCAGGATCCTGTACCGGTCTTCATAGTCAACGGCCTTGCAACCGGACGGGATGATGGCATCCCCCGATTTGTATTGGCGCAGTGTGATATTGACACGGCAGCCTTCCGATACAAGTCCCTTAGCCGCCAGTCGTCCCATCTCGCCGTTGCCGATGACAAGACATGGGACGCCATGAAGATCACCAATTGCCTGCTTTAAAAAATTGACCGCCGTTCCGGCAATAGAGCGGTCTACCGCCTGCAGCCGCACCTCGGTTTTTGCCTTCTTTGCCGCCGTGACGGCCCAGCGGAACATTGCCTGCAGTACCGCGTCGGACGTTTTGCATTCCTGGGCGAAGGCAATGGCGTCTTTGACCTGGGACAAAATCTGTTCCTCTCCGAAAACCATGGATTTGAGACCACAGGCAAGCTCAAACAAATGGGAAACAGCCGCCGCACCGCTTCTTTCCGAAAAAAAGCCCCTGTTGGTCTCCGGATCGGCCTTAAAATACCCGCATAAAATCTGATACGGGTTTATTTCGGCGCCTTCTTGGCAACTCAGCCACAGCTCCGTCCGGTTGCAGGTATTGATGATGACGCTGCCCGACACACCCTGCAGTCCGGTGCAGTACGTGAGCAGCTGGGCTTGTGCCGTTGCTGTCAGTGCGAATTTTTCTCTGTGTTCTATTGAGGCGTTGTTGAAGTCAATGCCCGCCATCTGTATGTTCATAGTGACTCCTATTAATTGTTTGGATTAATTCGGGTCTTTAATAACGATTACTGAGAAATATCCGGCACTCTCGTCTGCCTCTTCCAGATTGGTATAGATTCGCTGGCTTTCAAACCCGCAGTTTTCGATCATGCGCGCATTATCCGCCAGACCGAGGTCACGCAGCTTCTGCCGGACTCTGGGGAAGGATTTTCCGCATTTCATCAGGACCTTGGTGCCCTTTAATGCCAGTGATTCATCCAATGTGCCGTAAGATCCCGGTATGATATGCAGCGACTGGGACGTCTCAACGAGGCAATCGTCCAGCTTTGCCGATACGGCGCAGAAGGATGGAACGCCTGGGATGATCTCTGCCGTATACCCCCTATCACCGACGAGGCGGTGCACATAGATGTAGGTTGAGTAAATTGTCGGGTCTCCCAGCGTTATAAAGGCCACGTCGAGACCGTCCGCCAAGAAGCCTGCGATAGTGTCCGCCGCCGCCTTGTGGGAGGTACGGAGCCGTTCAGGGTCCCGCGTCATTGGCATATCCAGTTCTACGAGCTGCTTATCACCCAGCTCCGGCACCGCCTGTGCGGCAATGTTTAAAGCTACCCGCTCGCCGTCGCCTGATTTCGGGACGACGATGACACTGCAATCTCTGATAATACGGACTGCTTTCAAGGTCATGAGCTCCGGGTCTCCCGGCCCGATGCCGACACCATATAGAGTACCGGTCATATGTTCTCCTCCGTGCTTAACAGATTCTTTATGCTTACGCGTGCCGCCGAGATGGTGGATGCTGTTGTATCCACATCAAGATGGTCCTTGTTGTGCAGGATGTTCATCAGGTGGTTGATCCTCGGCAGGCGAAGATTGTGAGATCGCAGCAGCTCCGGCTCGGCAAAGAGCTGCTCCGGCGTCCCGCTGAAAATAACCCTGCCCTTATCCAGTACGATCACATCGTCGCAGTAGAGGGGCACCAGATCGATGTCGTGGGTAGAGATGATCACCGTGATCCCTGTTGTTTCCTTGATGTCCCTCAACAGATGGAGTATCTCGCTGACACCCTGCGGGTCCAGTCCAGCGGTCGGTTCGTCGAGAATAATCACCGAGGGCTGCATAACAAGTATGCCGGCGATAGCCACGCGTTTTTTCTGCCCGAAGCTGAGAGCATGGGTGGGCTTGCCGACAATATGCTCGATACCCGTCTGACGAACAACCCGGTCAACCCTTTCTTGAATCTCCTCCCGGGTGAGCCCAAACTTCATAAGTCCGAAGGAAATATCCTTTGTAACGCTGGCTGAAAACAGCTGATCATCCGGGTCCTGAAACACAATCCCAATTTTTCGCCGGAGCTCCGGCAGCTCCTTTTTGCTGTATCTCACTTCGGTTCCTTCAAAGAAAACCTTGCCGCTCTTTGGCGTTAAAACGCCGTTCAAATTAAGAAACAATGTCGATTTCCCGGCGCCGTTACCGCCTAAAACGGCGGTTGTCTTCCCGGCGGCGATATTGAGGCTGACGTTATCTAAAGCCGGCGCGTCGTCCTCGTAGGCATAGCATAAATTCCGCACCTCAATGATGTTCATTAAATCAGCCTTTCAAGTAAACCAATTATGATAAGAAATGTTATGGATGCAATAGCCAGCCCCGACAGCAGCCTGCTGGATTGCTCCTGTTCGGCAAGCAGCTCAAAGCTGCCGTCAAAGCCGCGGGACTCAAGGGCCGCCGTTGCCCGGTCCACCCGCCGAAAGGCCCGGAGGAACACGTTTGTGACGAGATCGCCCAAGGAATGCAGGCTGCGTATAAAACCGTCGTATCCCAGCCTTGAGTCCTGTGCCGTATGGATCTTGCCGGCTTCCTCCCACACCACAAAAATGAACCGGTAACAGAGCTCCATCAGTTCCACGAAGAGACCCGGAAATTTCCGGTGCAGCAGTGATAGGAAAGAATTCATCGGCGTATTGAGTGAAAAAAAGTAGAGACAGGTGACCGCACCGAAGGCTCTGAGCAAGATACCAATACCGGTTTTTAGTGAATCGGTGCTGATACCGTACCTGCTGCCGAACAGCGTGAAAGACAAAAGCGCTTGGGTTGGCTGGGTAATCTGACCGACAATTATCGTTATGGTGCCTGTTATAAGAAACGCGAGAGGTATCGTTAACAGCCGTATGTAACGCCTCAACCGGCAGCCGCCTATTAGCAGGGTGGCTGCCGACATTATGGCAATGGTCAGTATGCTGACAAGTACAGAGCTGAAGGACAGGCAGATAGCCATCGCAGCCAAAGCGAACAGCAGCTTTGTACCGGCATTGATGCGGGCGAGTTTTGACTGATACGCGTACTTGTCAATACCGCTCAAGTCGTTTCCCCCGCTTTGTGCTTTGCCGAGAGCCGGCCGAAGCCGAAGCCAATGACGCCCGCGCCTATCGCGGCCTGGAGCGCAAAGAGAAGCGATTCAATCTCGCCGCTGGGCGGCTCAAACCAGGAGGCGGCCCAAGGCTCGTAGTCACTGTTAATTTCTGTGATCAGGCCTTCAGCCTCGCCGTCGGCGCCACCGAATTCGGAACCTCTGGCGATAAACAGTGGGACAATGCTAATCACGACGACCAGAATAAAAAGCAGCAGGTTTTTTTGCCATAATTTCATGTTACATGCCCTCCGTCAAACCACCTTGAGCAGATCAAGCTCGCTGCGGCTGTATTTTTTGATACCCTGGTAGACGATGACCGTCAGAAGGCCTTCGGATATGGCCAGGGGGAGCTGCGTCACGGCGAACACGCCGAGGAATTTGACCGCCGACGCCATCACGCCGCCGACCGTATCAGGGAAGGCCGCGGCCAGCTGAAAGGAGGTCACCACATATGTAAACAGGTCGCCGATAAACGCGGCAAAGAAGACAGCGACGGCAGCCGGGGCCTTCAGCTTCTTGAAGAGCTGGTAAATCCCAAAGGCGGCGAAGGGACCGGCGATTCCCATGGAAAACGTGTTGGCGCCCAGGGTGGTCAGCCCGCCGTGGGCCAGCAGTATTGCCTGGAACAGCAGGACGATCACGCCCAGGACCGAGGTGGCAGCCGGGCCGAACATAACGGCGCCCAGCCCGACGCCGGTGGGGTGGGAGCAGCTGCCCGTGACGGACGGCAGCTTCAAGGCCGAAAGCACAAAGGCAAAGGCACCGCACATGGCCAGCAGCAGAAGCATTCTTGAATTGCCAGCGATCTTCCTTTTAATGGAGAAGAAGCCGGCCACAACAAAGGGGATACACAGAGCACCCCAGGAAATGCTCCACACCGGCGGCAGATAGCCTTCCATGATGTGCATGGCACTGGAAAAGGTCATCGGCTGGGCTAATATAACGGAAACAAATACGGAAAATTTGATAATCTTTCTTTCGTCAATCTGCTTTTTTTTCATAATTACCTCCTAAAAAAGTTATAAACCCACTCAGGGGGCTGCCGCTGCGGCCGTCAGTAAAACTCAAGCATACAGATATCCTCCCTATTCATCGTAAGGCCTGGATTCTTCCGATCTGATGCCGTATCCTGGCTGAAGCCTCACTGCGTTGACCGCCTTCCCAAGCCGATTTCATTTCTGATATCAGCTGGCAAGCTTCAAATGAAACTTGCGTAAGTCTCCTAAGAGCCTTTTACAGTGGCATATTGGTCATTGCTCCGCTATCACAGTTGCGGGACAGCGCGGGATTTTCACCCGACTTCCGTATATCAGATCTCTCTTTTGGCACTGAATATAGAATCAATGAGCGTGGTCGTGATGGCTGTCGGCCCGGTGGTCATGGCTGTGTGTCTGCATCTGATGCCGGTGCGGATGCCAATGTTTATCATCCGTCGTCCCGTGGCTGTGGTCATGGTGGCTGTCTCCATGGCTGTGAGTGTGAGTATGGGTTATTGGCTCATGCGTGTGAACATGTCGGTGCTTGTCAAGTACCGCAAAGAGAGTGCCTGCCAGCATGATTGGCAGGACGGCAAAAAATGATGCCATCAGCGGCTGTTGAAAGATTAGTATGCTGGCGGCTACTCCGGCAAACGGCGCCGTTGCGTAAAGCGTCCCCGTTTTTGAGGCGCCCAGTGTACGTTGGGCAGACACATAGAAGAAAATGCTCAACCCATACGATAGAAATCCAAGCAACAGTGCAATGGGAATGGCATAGAAGCTGTTTGGCGTTTCCCCCAGGGCCAGTGCAGCCGCCAGCGCACAGCAGCCCGAACCGAAACCTTTGATCATGACGACAGCCAAAGGGTATTTCACGGCCAGACGCTTCGTGCAATTGTTCTCAAAGCCCCAGCTTATGGCAGACAAAAGAACCAACAGTGCGCCGACAGAGATCGTGAGGCCGCCGATATCATTGACGGATAGAATAATGCTCGATACCGTAATCAGAGGGATGGCAATCCAAAGTCGTACGCCGATTGGCTCCCGGAAAAGGAACCTTGCAGCGAGCGCCGTGGCGGCCGTTTCAAAATTCCCCAGCAGTGACGCACTCTCTGCGGAAACTGTTTTCAGGCCGGCCATGAGGGAGACGGCTGCCACAGTGTCCAGAGCGACTATCAGCAGGACGACGGGTATCTCCTTTTTTGCGATTCGCTGTGTTTCTCCCGCCCTCATGCGGTGACGGTTTGCAGCCTTGACCAAACTAATTCCGATACCCGCGCCGAAATAGATCAGTGCTGCCAGCATCGTCGGCTGTAGGTCCCGGAGCAGCAGCTTGGAGATCGGTGAACAGAACCGCGGAAATTACCGCCATGAGCACCGCTCGGAGTGTTTTGTGACCCATGAGTCCTCCCGATTCATAAAAAAAGATGCACCTTCCATCCAGATGAAAGGTGCATTAATCCTGACCAACTAAAAATAGCCAAAACAAATAATCCCCCTTATACATCGTAAGGATGATTGCAGCTTTGACTGTGTATCCTGACTTATGCGTCAACGCGTTGACCGCCTTCCCAAGAAAAGCCCGTAGGGCTTCCTCTCAGTGGCATCGTGGTCATTGCTCGGCAAATACAGTTGCGGGACAGTGCGGGATTCTCACCCGTCTTCCTACTATCAGAGCTGTTCCGTATTCACTTTTATTGAATTCATTATACATGCCGCGCCTAAAAAGTCAAGTGATTTTAATCGGTTCATGAGCGTCACCGAGGTCCTATATTTCTTACGGGCTGCCCAACGAAGCATTCACTTCGGTGCCTTCGAAGGCTGCCCTGTTCCCGATGCTGCTTATATTGACGGAAGCGGCGGCTAGCTTGAAAGGTCCTGGAAGCGCTGATGCAAATTGAGCATGGCTTCCATAACCCGCGAATCAACCATACTCCGCCCCAAAAACATCGCACCGTTGAATCACAATATGTCTGGCAAGAGTCCCGGATTATCAAACGATTTTCTACCTTTTCACTTAATTTCGTCAGGTAGTAAACCGAATGATTCGGGAGAGCGCTTGAATGGCATTCAAGAGGTCTCTTGACATCGGATAAAGGCACAAGCCTCCGCAAAACGGCAAACTGGATTTTCGCAAAAAAAATTCCGCCGATTTTACAATTTCTCGAAATTGATAAAACCGGCAACCAACAAGAAGTTGGATGCCGATCATTATAAGAAAACTACCTCTATCCACAGCGTACTATAGTAGCAGACCGCAGTAAATCACAACAAGACGCAAAGAATAAACATGCAGGCAAACTAACTAAATATCCAACACGGGGGCGTGGCGCAGCTGGGAGAGCACCTGCATGGCATGCAGGGGGTCAGCGGTTCGATCCCGCTTATCTCCACCAAAAATGATAAACCACAAGGCCAAAAATGTCTTGTGGTTTTTTCATACCCTACTACAAATAAAAAGATCGGACACTTGATAAAATTCAGAGACACTCTAAGGCTCGTACAGAAATGTACGGGCCTTTTTTTATTTCTAGGAAAAATGAAGGGAGAACATTTATGGATATTAAAAAATACTTTACAGAGCTAAGTCGCATTCTTGAAAAAAACGGAATTCAAACAGCACCCCAGAGCGGAATACTCTCCCCATCCTACTAAACACCCATCCCGCCTGTCGGGTGGAATCCAGCGGCGAGCTGTTTAGGTACCCCGGCGATTTGGATACCCCCGAAGCCAGCGATTTGTACAGTAAGGTGTCACCCATTTCCAGAATGGTAAAAGAATACATGGCTGCGATAGAAAGAGCACCGCTACTCGAAACTGTAGCACTAGACGAAGATTTCCGGTTGCTGGCCGAGTTTAACGGAGCCGTCCTTGCAGGACGGGAAACCCAACAAGGGTATCAGTTTGTCACATGGGAGCGTGACTACGATGGAGTAGGCGTCATGTGGGGCCACTATTATATGGACAAATATACGGACGCAAAGCAAGACTTTGCTGTCCGCGCCGGCCTGATCGAAAGACAGCGGTTATTTACCGATAAACAACTCATCGATATCTATCAAAGCGTGAACGATACCTTTGAAGCCGGCTATGAATTGACAGAGAAGGATGCAAAGCAGCTCACCGATCTCCAACTACAAATCCAAGCAATGATTCCCGATATCAATAGACATATTTTTGAAATGATGGAGGAAAGTCTCCAGAAGCCCCAGGAACACTCTATGTAGCCTACATCTTGTCGTAAGGCGGAGTCCACGGTCATGCAGACCGTAAAGACTCCGCCTTTTTTTATTTTAATTAAGAGAAAGGATTCGAAATATGTCCAGATACTTTATGAGAGACACCAGTCTGGCGGGGCTGGAAACCGCCATGATGTTCCCCCCATTTTTTAAGCAACGTCAAAGTGGTGTTGCCATACTAAACCGATTCCGCTACACAAAAGAATCCACCGACTGCCGAGGTTGCATGGAGTGGGAGAACATAAAGGAATGTGGTGCTCCGTACTGTCCGTGGCTGGTAGAGCGGCTGGAGGCCTGTAATGTGAGCTATAGTGAATTGCTGAAAGAGTGCTTCCGAGGTATGGATCATAAAAGTCTGCAGGTGAGACTTCAACATCTAGCAGCAGGGTTTCACGGTAGATGGTTTCAAGATGCTTGCCATCGGCATCGCTTTGAGTTGGTGGATAATAGCCTGCGAATATTATCCGGAAGAACTCCTAATCACCACATTGCAGCCCTGTTCCTCCTAACAGCGGATGAAAAGCTCTGGCAGCTTTGCAAAAACATCGTCACGGGCGACACCATTGGCTTTGAGAGCATCAAACTCTGCGGTATCAGTACGGATGGCTATGCATTCTATCAAATGGCAAGAACACTCTCTACCGGGCAGGCCAAAATCACAGTTTCTGAGCTTGCCGATGGAAAGCTCATTTGCAATTCCATGCTGGCGGTTATGGTGGATGCTATACTCATCGCTCGATTTGGTTCGGGTGTATTGGAGGTGATGCAATGATTCGTGCCTAAGCTGGCGGTAATTGGGAACGGCAATACCAGCATTCAAGATTGTTTTGTGATGAAACTTGACGGCGATTATCTCGTTCTCAAATGCTTTAAAAAACTTGCGAAAATCTCCGCCCTCTGATTACACCCTATAGTATGCTATATCAAAACCGCATTTCATCGGAACAGAAATACAGAAAGCTATTTGGAGGAATATGAAATGATTGGATTTCCCACAAGGGAACAAGTAGAACGAATTAAGGAACGGTATCCGGCAGGGACTCGAATTCGCCTTGATTATATGGACGACCCCCATGCACCGATCCCACCCGGTACCGAAGGTGTGGTACGGGCGGTGGATGATGCCGGACAGCTGGTTATGCATTGGGATAATGGTCGAAGTCTTTCGCTGATTCCGGGTGAGGACAGTTTTTCCGTAATAGAGCCTGAAGAAGAACAAGGCTTGAATCTAACCATGGGATAGAAAAACGGCAAGATGTATAAAACATCCTGCCGTTTCCTATTTATCAAGACCTTTAATCATGTTATATACAAATACTCGTTTATCCTGTGGCTGTTTGCGAAGGATCGTAAGCATCTCCGCTTCCTGTTCACTGAGTTCAGAGGCTCTTAACGTGGATTTAATATTAGTTCTCCCAAGGATATAATCCACTGAGGTATCCAGTGCATCCGCAAGCTTCACCAGCATATCTGCAGGCGGTACTGCTTTGCCGATTTCATAACCGCTGATGGTTTCCTGCGACACATTCAGATCCATTGCAAGACGAAGCTGTGTCAGGTTTTTAGCATCCCTAAGCTGTTTCAAGCGTTCTATAAGTATCTCCTCTTTCTTATATGGACATTGTCAATATAAATTATATCCCTATAGCTTGACCGAAACAGTCATTGTATTTATGCTGTTCATGGATTATGTCCATGATAAGAATGAGTATTATGACTGGAGGATGTAAAATGAACCGACAAATTGCTAGAGAAAAAACGGTATGCTTCACAGGACACCGAAGTGAAAAGCTTCCGAAAGGTGAAGCTTTAGAAAATTTGCGAATAAGGTTGGCAAAGGAAATTGAACAAGCGATACAAGATAACTACTATACCTTTTTATTTGGAGGTGCCTATGGATGGGATCTTATGGCAGCCGAAGAAGTAATTAAAAAGAAAGCAGTGATTGATCTGCAAAACCCGAAGCAGATTAAGCTGATTGCGGTGATTCCCTTTGAGGAACAAGCAGTACGATTTTCCGTTTCCGACCATGAGCGGTATTATGAAATCATGCCAAAGTGTGACGATGTTATCACCTTAAATACCCACTACAATAGCCAGTGTTATGCCCAACGAAATCAATACATGGTAGACCGCAGCAATAGAGTCATTTGCTACTGGAACAAACAGGCAGTCAGCGGAACGGCCCAAACCGTTCGTATGGCAGAAAAACAACATCTTGAGATTATCAACCTATACAAATAAGTAAAAGGTATTACCACAGTAGAAGTGGTAATACCTCAGAGTGTCGAAGAACCCCTGATTTCTTCCGTGAAATCAGGGGTTCTTCTTGCGAATCAAGTGGAAGCGCAAGAAAAAAGGGCGTATTTACGCCCACATTGCCAGCTTTTTGAGGTTCATGGCAGCAAATTTAAGCCTGACCCAGTTTCTTACCCGTTCAAGCCCTTTGTGTAGCGTGTAACGCATGCCATGCTTTTCTTTCGCATCGGCAAACACGCGCTCAATTGTCTGACTTCGCAAACCGTAGCTTTCCCGTCCAGCCGGACTGTGGCGGAAATCTTCGGCAGCGTCAATATGATGTTCCCAAATGTGCTTTGTCACCACCTTCTGGTGGTTGGCACTCTGTGTACAGCGGCTTAAATGCGGGCAGACAGAACAGATTTTGGGATTGCTTTTAAACTCCCGGTAACCCCCGCGGTTGGTCGTGGAGTAACTCAAAACCTGATTGTTCGGGCAAATCACACAATCGTAGTATTCATCGTAAACATATTCGTAACTGCGAAAGAATCCCTTTTTGCTCATGGGACGCTTGTATGCGGTGGAAAGATTTCGCCCATCCTCCTGCACCTTTTTGCAAATCCACGGCGTCTTGTATCCGGCGTCTACCGCTACGGTTCTCACTTCTTCAAATCGATCCACCACTGCATCATACACACGATCAAAAACCATGCTGTCATGCACATTCCCCGGTGTCACCTCACAGCCGAGGATAAAGTTGTTTTTATCGCAGGCAACATGGGCGGTATACGCAAATTCCACCTTGTGTTCGCCCTTGTGAAACAGACCGCTTTCAGGATCGGTCGTTGACACGCTCACTTCCTTCATCCCGCCCGCAGCTGAGCCGTCATCATCGTCGCTATCGCGCAGCGGCTTCTTTCCATGGGATGCTCTGTCTGCACCGATCTCTTCCCGAAGCCGCTCGTCATACACACGCGCTGCCTTTACCGCCAACTCCTTGCGGTGCTTTTTCCGGTTGGCGTTGGCTTTGATGTGAGTTGCGTCAAGGAAGATCATCTCCGCTTTGACAAAGCCTTTCTTTACCACCGCCTCCAGGATCCACGCAAAGATTTCTGCGAACACTTCGCTGGGAAACCGACTCGCGAACGCATAGCTGACAGTCGCAAAATGCGGTACCGGTGTGTCGATGTCGTAGCCGATGAACCAGCGATAGGCGATATTCATGTCTACCTCTTTCATCGTCTGCCGCAGTGATTTGATTCCATACAAATGCTGCAGCAAGACGATCTTCACCAGCACGACCGGGTCAACCGCCGGACGCCCGTTATCTTCGCAGTAGAGGTGCTCCACCAGTTCGTAAATCCTGCAGAAATCAATCACTTTTTCGATCTTCCGCAGCAGGTGCCCCTCGGGAACCAGGCTGTCCAGACACGCAAATTTTGTTGTGTAGCGTAAATCTTCACTTCGCTCAAGCATTTCCATCACCGCATTCATTATATCAAAAAAGGCCGCTCATGGCGACCTTTTTTGACACTCTGAGGTATTACCACAGTAGAAGTGGTAATACCTTTTTTATGGAAGGAGAAAGCCAATGATAGAAATGAAACTCCGAAGGCATGATATCCCCTCTCATCCCACGGTGGTCATCACTTTTCCCGCTAGTGAGCAGGATTTGCAAAAAGCGATGGATGACATCGGTGTTGGCATCACAACAGAAAAGCTGTGCGTGGTCGATGCAGTTAAAAATAACCATGGAGGATTGCAGGCTCTGGCGGGAACGCTGGTCAATGCCGATGAGGTTCAGTATCTTGCCAAGAGAATGGATAGTTTTGATAAGGACGAGTTGAACACCCTCTATGCGGCGGCAGAGCAGGAAAAGCTGACCGAAGTCCAAGACCTCATCAACCTGACCTTCAACCTTCATTGCTATGCGCTAATTTCTGATTTCTCCAATATCTATGCTGTCGGGCAGATATATGAACTCTGCCGAAGAACGGCAATCCCCACGGATGAGATGAAGAATACAGATTTTGCGTCTATGGGAAGAAAGCTCTTAAGTGACGGTAAAGGTACTGTCACGACCTATGGTGTTTTATACCCCACCGGCAACATGCCGGAGCAGGTATATAACGGCGAGCAGTTTCCGGAATATCATTGGAGAGATAGTGGTGTGGCTGTCGTTACCTTGGAATCTGGCGACTACCACAGCGGTATTCAAAATGAATATCTCTATCTGCCCTGCTGGGATACGGAAATAGAAAAGGCAGTGAACCGTCTGGGATTAAAATCCCCCCACTCCTGTGCCACTCATCTCGACTTTGAGGGCATAAGTGAACAAGTCTATCAGATATTCACAGAGGACTATCCACTGTCCGAGCATCTTTATACCCTGAACAATCTAGCAAGAAGCTATATGGATTTGATGAACAGGCAAGGGATGATTTCCACGCCATCACCCAGATGGCACAGCCCAAAACGCCGGAGGACGTAGCGGTACTGGCGGATAACTTATATGAGTTCACCGTAATACCCGAAATCAAAACCCCGACTGACTATGGCAGATACATGATTATCGATTCCGGTTGCTACAATTTTGATGAGAATTTAGAGGAACATATTGACTTCCGAGGGTATGGCGAACAGCGCATTCAAAGCGAAAATGGCTGCTTCACTGATTATGGCTACATCGCATACCAGGGTTGCACACCTGCCATAGAGGAGATGCTCCGCCAGAATGCTTCACAAGGACCGCAGATGGGAGGTATACAATTTGGATAAAGAGAAAATATTTTAGGTAAAAGCCGGTCGTTGGAATCCTTGCGGTGCAAACACACCTGTTGAAATAACACTTCCTGCTACCTTTTACAAGCTGGAAGATGCACTGGAGAAAGCAAGAATACCCGATGATATTATTTATTCCTCGGATATTCTAACTTGCGAACTAGAGTATCTACCTCGATTTATTGATATAGATGCAAACCTGCACGAGCTCAATCACCTCGCTCACCGATTATCCGCCCTAAATGAATGGGAACTAGACTGCTTTGAAGGCATGGTAATGATGGATGCCATCCAGACTGAATATGCGCCTATTCCGGTGGAACGTCTCATCAACATGACCCGCAGTATGGAGCATTGTCAAATCGCCTACGAAGCACATGACGATGCCTCTCTCGGAAAATTTTATGTGGACAATGGGTTTGTCCCCGATTCGGAATCCCTGCCGGAAAATGCGTTTGATTGTCTGGACTACGGGAAAATTGGCAAGGAAATGCGTGAAGGTGAGGGTGGCGTATTTACGCCCCATGGCTATGTCGCGCAAAATGGTGAGATTGCAAAGACCTACCAAAGCGGCGATGCGATCCCCGCAGAAAATCCGGACTATATGATTCTCCTCCAAGTGAGAAAGGAATCCGCCAATGATCCCCAACTTGATAATCATATGGTTGCTCTCCTGCCCCTTCCTGCCGATGACGCAGCCGTATTCCAAGTGTTAGAGTCCGTGGGAGCAAAAGCTTTGCAGGAATGCACCCTCCGCATAGATGACTGCATCGCCCCAGGGCTCATGGAACTCTTCCCCGGAGAACTGGCAGGTTGTGATGGCGACATCACGGTGTTGGATGCACTTACCGATCAGCTTTACAAATTCAAGCATGAGGGGCGGCTTACTACCTATAAGGCGATGTTGGAGGCCGCACCTAAGAGCATTTCTTTAGAGGATGCCATTGATCTTGCCGATCATACGGAAGAATTCACTCTGATGCAGGGAACCTCTTCTCCCGCAGACTATGCCAGAAAAGAACTGGAAAAGCATGGCCTCCCATTGATTGATGATCTATTATCTCGCGCCCACCTCGCCCATTACGGGACAAAGCTCATGGAGCAAGGCGGTGCAATCAATACGGATTATGGTGTTTTATTGCCTCTTAATGGCCAGACGCTGGAGCAGTGCTTTGGAAGGTCTGACATACAGATGGATATGAGTTGAACAGTCCATACAGCCATAATTTATGGAAGATGTATATAGCTATTTCAAGAAATGTGTGGCATTGTGTTGTCAAAAGGGAGGTGAGCGGGTGGATGAAAGAGTGATGGAACTATTGAGCCAGAGCATTGATGAACGGGTGCAGATCGCCTTTGCTGCAATGCGCCAATCCGATCCACAGCTGGACGCTATGGTAGAGGAATTGGTTATACTTAGCCAAGAAGTGGAGAATCACACCGGCATCAGTGAAGATAGCAAGGGGTTGGTACAGCGATATCTCTCCAAGGCAGCAGAAACGGACAGTGCGCTTCAAAAATATCTTTACATTCAAGGAGCCAAAGACTGCGTAGCACTGCTTCGGGAGCTTGGTGTAATCAAGTAGCAACACGGGCACAAATATCTGTGCTTTTTTAGACCCCACTCATATAAACAGGGCCGTTTTCCCGAGAGGATTGCGACCCTGTTTTTTGCGCTCTTTTTCACACCCCTTTCCGGAGAAACGGCTGGAAAGGAGCAATTATGCAAAAGGATCAGCTTGCAGAATATCTGCATAGATATCATCTCGGAGAAGAAAATGCCATTACAAGCAGGGCGCTGGAGCACAACCTTTCTGTTACTGGCAAGGAGTTGCGGGATTTGGTCAATGCCCTGCGCCGGGAGCGTGTTCCCATAGCCAGCGACCAGGGTGGATATTTTTATGCGAAAACCGCAGCGGAAGTGCGCCTGACCATACGGCACATGGGAAACCGCATCAGCGGAATCAGTGCCGCCATCAGGGTGTAAACGGTCATGCTAAAATGTCGTAAAAAGGTCAAATAAAAATGTAGGTCATAAAGAAACCTGCTACACTTTTCTCATAAGGCTTTCCAAGGAGGAAACGAGATGAGGAAAGATGTGCTGGAAGGAGTGCTCCTGCATATTATGGGAGAAACAAAACCTAATTTTTGCGGCAATAGCAAAGCAATATGATTGTGATTACCGCACAGTGAAACGATATTATGATCTTGGACAGGAAGGAAAATTAGACCAGCTACAGCAAAAGCGACGAGCAAAATCCACGCTGCTGGATGAGTACAAAGAGGTAATAAAAGAAAAGCTTGCATTGGGCTGCACGGCGATGTCCATATACTATTTCATTCAGAAAAAAGGGTATCAGGGCAGTTACCCCATGGTAAAACGATATTGCCGAAAGGAACGGGAGTGCCGGATACAGAAGGCAACCGTCCGAATCGAAACCTCCCCCGGGCTTTCTGCGCAGGTAGACTGGAAGGAAAGCGTCCAAATGATCAGCCGGCAAGGAGAAGTATTTTTCGTCAACATATTTTTGTATGTGCTGGGCTATTCCCGAATGAAATACCTCCGCCTGACCATTGAGAAACAGCAGAAGACCTTGTTCTCTTGCCTTCATGGTGCATTTGCGTATACAGGCGGTGTGCCGGAAGAGATTTGGTTTGACAACATGCGTACTGTTGTGGATCAGAGCAGGACGCAATTTACCCGAGTGGTTTTGAATGAAAAATTCCGAAGTTTCAGTAAGGACGCCGGATTTAAGCCAATTGCCTGTCGCCCATTCCGATCGCAGACAAAAGGCAAGGTGGAGGCTTTAGCCAGAACTGTAGGGCGGCTCCGTGTGTTCAACCATGAATTTGAGGATTTTCTTGCATTGGATCAAATTGTGGATGAGCTGAATTATGATTTAAACTTTGAAGAAATTTCACAGGGTACCATGGAACGACCCGCGGATCGATGGACAAAAGAGAAGGCTTTCCTTAAAAGGTTGAACTCTGAACTACTATTATCGTACATGGAGGAGCTGCCAACGCAGCGGGTCGTTTCAAAAGAAGCGATGATCCTGTATGACTATCACAAATATTCCGTTCCTGTAAAGTATATCGGAAGTCGAGTAACCGTTACTCCCGATGAAGACATTCTTCGGATTTATGATGGCGACGCGCTGATTCGCGAACACCTCATACGGGGCAAGCCTTTTAACTATCATCGGGATGATTACACAGAGATTCTTCGCTCCGATGTTTTCAAACATCTGGACGAGGAAGAACTGGAACGTTATGTGGATGAGAACTTAGAAGCGTATGACCATTTGTAGGAGGTAAATGAGGATGTCAAGCTATCATAAATTGCTAAACAACCTGGAATCACTGGAACTCTTCCATTTAAAGGACCTGTTCCCCACTCACTTGGAAAGGGCGATTCATCAGGAGCTGTCTTTGACCGATTCCCTGCTTGATTTGACGGAAAAGGAGCTGGAGTACCGCCAGAAAATCGCACTGGAAAGCCGCTTGAAAGAGGGCCTGCTTCCCATTTCTAAAAAGCATCAAAGACTTTGATTTCGACTTCCAGCCCAAGCTGAAAAAAGCGGAAGTCATGGACCTGAATACCCTGCGGTTTATGGATACCCAGGACAATCTGCTGTTCATTGGCAACAGCGGCGTTGGCAAAACCCATCTAGCTACCGCCATTGGAATGGAGGCGGCTCCATAGAAATTTCTCCGTCCTGTTTGCTCCGAGCAATGAGCTGGTCGAAAAGCTGGACCGCTCCCATAGAAGAGGGACCCTGGAGGCCACGCTGGCAAGATACAGCAAATATGACCTCTTAATCATCGATGAAATCGGCTATCTGCCAATGTCGGCCAATGGCGCGAACCTTTTCTTCCAGCTTATCAACAAGCGCTACGAGAAGAAATCCACCATTCTTACTTCCAATATTCCGCTATCTCAGTGGACAGAGGTTTTTGGGGACAAAAAGCTGACCAACGCCATTATTGACAGGCTGATCCATCATTCGAAGATTATTTCGATCAATGGCAAGTCCTACAGAATGAAGGATTATATGGAAACCAAGGGGGCTTTACCTGGCTAAATAGGATATCGGATCTCAAGCCTACATTTCCCTTGACCTTTTTCCTACATTCTTATATGACCTTAAAACTACATTTTTATTTGACCCTTGACAAATGGATTAGCGAACGGGAAATAAAAAACCTTGCGACCTATGACTATACCATCAAGAACCGCGATTTTGAATTAACTGTTTCTGTCCCCCGAAATGATATTGAGGATGACCGAATTGGTGTGTATAAGCCCATAATGCAGGATTTGGCCTACAGCGCCAAGCTGCACCCGGATAAGCTAGTATTTGAATTGTTCCCTAAGGCCTTTACGGAAAAATGCTTTGATGGAAAGCCTTTTATTTCCGACCAGCACAAACCACTATATTCAAACGCCAAGATCGCAGAACAAAGCAATAAAGGCACCTCGAAGCTAACACCTGATAGCTATGGAGCCGCGCGCTCCCAAATGATGACTCTCATGAATGATGAGGGTGAACCGCTCTACATTATTCCCGATCTGCTGGTTGTAGCCCCCCAAAATGAAGCCGTTGCCCGTAAAATCCTTATGGCTGATGAAATCCAACAAGGTACCAACATTTACAAGGATACTGCCGAATTGCTGGTAGTTCCTGAACTGGCCACGCATCCTGCACAGTGGTTCTTGCTGTGCACTAAGCGGCCCATCAAACCGTTTATCTTTCAGAACAGGCGCAAGCCTCAATTGGTGCCTAAGGACAATCCTAGCGATGACAATGTATTCTTCCAAAAGGAATACATATATGGCGTGGACAGCCGTTGCAATGCTGGTTACGGTCTTTGGCAGCTTGCTTTCGGCTCTACGGGTGAGGAATAATTTATGACTGATTTTTTGTTGAAGATTCAAAATGCCGTTTCTATGGAAGATGGTGTGCCAAAACATCTCAAAATCCTGCCTTTGGGGCTGGTTAAAAGCCAAAAGGGAGACTTTCTTGTGGATGAGGAATCTTTTGCCAGCATTCGGCAGGATTTTAGGCAAAGGCAGCTTCAAATTCCCATCGACTATGAGCATCAAACCTTAAAGGATATGCAGGCTCCCGCTGCAGGTTGGATCAAGGAGCTGTCTTTGAAACCGGACGGCATTTACGGCTTAGTGGAATGGACACCAAAAGCTGCCGAATTCCTGACCAACAAGGAATATAAATATTGCTCACCAGTTATCATGGCGCGTTCCAGTGATCGCAAGGCAGTCAAGCTGCATTCGGTTGCCTTAACAAATACCCCGGCCATTGATGCTATGACCCCGATTGTAAACAGCAGCAAACCCGAAGATATGCTGCCTAATGGGGGTGTGCAAAAGCCCTCTGCATCTATGGAGACCCTGGCGCAGCTGCTACAGCTTCCCGCAACAGCTACGATAGAGGATATCTATCAAGCGGTATCCCAACTGCTTGGAACGCAGACCACACTAAAGTTAGAGGTGGATACACTTCAATTTCAAGCTCATAAAGCACTGGTAGAAAACACCGTTGAGCTTGCATTGAGGGAAGGGAAGATTGCTCCGTTTCAAAGGGAGTGGGCGTTTCAATCGGCCATGAACAGCTATGATGATTTTACGCTTTGGCTAAAAAATACGCCGACAATGGTTCCGATGGGTCGGATTGTCAAAACGTCCGGAGTCATACGCAACGGTGAATTGTCCCGGAGTGATGAATTGTTAGGGCTTACCCCAGGGGACATGCAGCAATACCGCCAAGGCCACGCCAAGGGCCTCTAACGGCATTCTTGCTCCCACAGGAGGGATTGCCTTAAGAAGACGGTATTCCCCCGTTATAACGCGTTATAACGGGGTTTTGAAGCACTTCAAATGTCAACTTAGGGAAGGAGGTGAAAAATGATGGCATTAGAATCACTCTATAAGCTGTCTATTTTGGTAAATATGGTTGATCGCATATCCGGCCCGGCTACAAAAATAAACTCGCTGCTGGGGTATACTAACACTTCTGTGATGGGACTTTCACAGAATATGGCTTCCATGACACTAGAGAGCGGAGCCATGATTGGAGCAGGTGCGGCGATTGCCAAAGCCGCCATTCTCCCAGTAGAGGCGACCTTTGCAACGCAGAACGCCTTGGGAGAATTAGCCTCACTGGGGATCGAAAACTTTTCCGCTCTAGAAAACGCCGCTACCAGCTTCACAACCGAGTGGGCCGGTACCACGAAAGATGAATTCCTAACCGCCGCTTATGATATTAAATCTGGCATTTCTTCCCTGACGGATGAGGGCGTGGCGGGGTATGCAAGTATTGCCGGTATCACTGCTAAAGCAACCAAATCCAGTATCGGAGAAATGACCAATCTTATGGCTACGGGATATGGCATTTACAAGAATTATTA
>JBMNHF010000003.1:0-29653 GCA_050950205.1 Oscillospiraceae bacterium | reverse complement strand
CGGCTTTTTGTTGTCTAGTAAAACCACTCGCTAGGCGAGTGGTTCAAAAGAGGCTTTTGCCGATGAGAAAGACAATAAAAACTCCTTTGCTAGAATAGAAGTGCGGTCTGCCAACTGCACAAGAAATAGCAAAGGGAGGACATTCAGATGGGTCTGAACGACATTAACAGTTTATCTCACACGAAATGGAATTGCAAATATCATATAGTATTTGCCCCGAAGTATCGGAGAAAAGCATTTTACAAGGAGAAGAGATTAGAAGTAGGCAGAATACTCAGGCAGTTATGTGAATGGAAGGGTGTAAAGATAGTAGAAGCCGAAGTATGCCCCGACCACATACATATGCTGGTAGAGATACCGCCAAAAATAGCAGTATCAAGTTTTATGGGCTATCTTAAAGGGAAAAGCAGCACCATGCTATATGAGCAATTCGGCGAGTTGAAGTATAAGTATAGAAGTCGAGAGTTTTGGTGTAGAGGATATTATGTAGATACAGCCGGAAAAAACACCAGCCGAATTGCGGAGTATATCAAAAATCAACTTAAAGAAGATCAGCTAGGGGAACAATTAACAATGAGTGAAGTTGGCCCGTTTACGGGCAGCAAGTAACAGCTTTGCGCAACTGGCAGACCGTATTGTCACCGCCGGAGTAAAATGACCTTAAATCGCCGACGAGAATTGACCCACGAGAATAGAGAGGTTACCCTCAAGACAAAGCGTCTTGGAGGTGCCCGATATGCTAAGGAGTGGGATAATTATGAAGATAAAAGAGTCGGCTGGGGCGGGTAAGAGTGCATACGCCATCGGCAAAGAATTGGGCATCTCTAAAAACACAGCCCGAAAATACATGCAGCCTGGTGTTTCACCGCCGGAGAAAATTGACCGTCCATCGAAGCTGGATGCGTACAAGCCGCTGCTGCATGAGCTGATGGCCGATGGGATCTACAACTGCGTGGTACTGCTCGATCGGCTGCGTGAGGCCGGATATGACGGTGGCATCAGCATCCTCAAGGATTATGTGCATCCGTTTCGTCCGCCAAAGAAGCTGCCGGCCGTGCGGCGGTATGAAACAGCTCCCGGGAAGCAGGCGCAGATGGATTGGGGCATCTGCCACTACACGGACACCGGCGGCACAGTGCACAAGGTTCCGGTATTTGTGATGGTGCTGGGGCATTCCCGAGCCAAATACATAGAATTCACAAGCCGCTGTGACCTCTCCAGCCTTGAGCGCTGCATGGTAAACGCCTTTGCATACTTCGGCGGCGTGCCAGAAAAGGTGCTGACGGATAACATGAAGACAGTGATTATCGGCAGAGATGGCGGCAAGCCCATCTGGAACACGGCGTTCGAGGATTTCTCCGTGGATATGGGCTTCATACCAAAGGTGTGCGCTCCCCGGCGTCCGCAGACGAAGGGCAAGGTTGAACGTCTCGTCGGCTATGTAAAGGACAACTTCCTGCCCGGACGCAGATTCGAGGACTTAAACGACCTGAACCGTCAGGCACTGCAGTGGTGCCGTAAGCATGACGGGAAGGTTCATGGAACGACCGGAAGAATTCCGGCTATAGAGCTCTCAAAGGAAGGGCTGCTTTCGCTCCCGCCACAGGAGGTTATGGACAAGTACCGCTGGGAGACCAGAAGCGTGACCCGAGACGGCTTAGTGAGCTTTGATGGCATACGCTATGGTGTGCCCTGGCAGTATAGCGGCAGGCAGGTTCAGGTTCGGCTGTGCGCCGGGTATGTCGAGATTCACCTCGACAACACACTCATAGCAAGGCATGAGGCCAAATACTCCGGCGGTAAAATTGTATGGCTCACCGGACAATACGCCGGTCTCAGCGAAAAGGGTGGAATACCACTGCCGAACAGCTTCGCCAAGCAGCATCCACCACAGGTCGAGGCTCGGGATTTGGGTGAATATGACCGGCTGTTCCAGGTGGCGTCCAATGGTTGAATTAGAGCATGCCAGAGATTTACTGGAGAATATGGGCCTCAAAACGGCGGCCGGGCTTCTGGATGCGCAGCTGGAGCGCTCCTTGAAAGCGGAGAACACCTATCTGGCCTTTCTCCTGGAGCTTCTCACTTTGGAGGATACGGAGCGTAAGCGTAGAGGTGAGGAAATGCGGATCAAGCTTTCCCGGCTCCCTCATAGAAAGACACTTGGCGAGTTTGACTTCGACTTTCAGCCCAGCATCGACAAGCGGCAGATTGACGAGCTGGCGACGCTGGCCTTCGCCGCCAGGGCTGAGAATGTGATCTTGCTGGGACCGCCCGGTGTCGGGAAGACACATTTGGCTGTGGGCCTTGCCATGCAAGCTCTGAAGTCCGGCCTGGCCGTCTATTACACCAATCTTTCGCAGCTGATCGCAGACCTGAAAAAGGCACAGGAGCAGAACCGTCTGGAACGCCGTTGGCGGGTGTATCTCAGACCGGATATCCTCATCATTGACGAGGTAGGCTACCTGCAGCTTGACCGCACTGAGGCGCAGCTGCTCTTCAGGCTCGTGTGCGAGAGATATGAGCATGGGAGCATTATTTTGACCAGCAACAAGTATTTCAGCGACTGGGGCGAGCTTATGAGCGACAGCGTTATTGCCACCGCCATGCTCGATAGATTGCTGCATCACGCCCATGTGATGAACATCCGGGGCGATACCTACAGGCTCAAAGATCGCAGAAAATCCGGCGTCATGCTGACACCACCGGCGGACATCCCGGCGGTAGGCTGATCGGCGGTAGAGAAATCGGCGTTTTGGGTCATTTCTCCCCGGCGTTTTTGGGTCAAATCAAGTCGGCGTTGACATCGGGCTTCCCGTTTTGCAATCTTTCACTTTTCGAAGGTAGAAATTGTGTTGAAATATGGTATAATTTGTATATTACCGTAATTGCGTTCAGCGCACCTTGCATTTCCTGGACCCAACCACCATCACCATGCTCAGCCATCAATTGTATGAAAGAAACAGCCAAGCCTATGGTGGTACACCGACTTTTGCCAATACCACCGCAGAGGATGATAGCTCCGTCTCCGTCCGTAAGGTGTGGCAGGGTGATCATAGCAACATACGTCCCAAATATGTGATGGTTCAGCTTTACAAAAACGGCATTGCCTATGGTGATAGGGTAACATTGGAGGAAAAAAATAATTGGTATTACACCTGGACCGGTCTGGATCCATCCGCCCTATGGACCGCCGATGAAATCAGCCATATAGCGGGTTACACCAAGAGCATAACTCGCAACGGCACCAGTTGGACCATTACCAACACCTCTTCCCGCCCTAAACCCGACAGACCGGATGATTCCAATGATGCAGGCGCTCCGGAAGTTCCAAGTCGTCCCTATCCATTGCATTCGGAGAAAATGAATCCCAATACAGGTGCTGATCCTTTTCATTTCTCCTTATGACCGATCTTCCTGTCATTTTGCTTGCTTCGGGAGCCATCGTCATAGGGATTCCTAAAAAAAGAAGCTTTAACAAGTGATTTTTACTGGGAGTTTGACTGATTCGACCCCAAATGGTTGATTCTTGCAGGTTGTTGTTGGTATTTGCAAAGATAACAGCAAAGCTCTCCTCCTTTCTCACCCCCTTTCCTCATGCTTGGATGAGGAAAGGGGGATTTTCCTGAGGTGAGCTTATCCATAAAAACGTCCTATTGATTTTGGTCTTTTCCTGGAAACTCAAAGTAAGCTCCCTGCCGTCTGCACTCCACTCGAATGTCCAAAACCCAGTTATGGCCCAATGGGCGGCGTTTCTGGGGTTCGTCGCCCACAACAACCTGCTCGGCACCAGGGATCGGCATAACTTCCTTCCCTTGATCTTAAATTGCTGAGCTATTTTTTGATCACAGGCAGCCATACCTCGCACCGGTAATCCTCGGCCTGTTGATCGCCTTCAAAGTACACCTCGATATCGGGTGCGTTGGCGTATTCATAGCCGGAGGTTGGAAGCCATTCGGTGACTATTCGCTTTTGCAGAGACTGAATGGCCGAGGGCATCGGGCCGATGCAGGTGAAAATTGCCCAAGTGCAGGCAGAAACCGTATATTCCTCCAGGCCCTCCGGCACAGCCATATTGCTGGCAGCGGCAATATAATAATCAAAATCCCTGCCGTTCATGCAGCTGCTTACACCCAAAATTCCTCTCGGTTCCTGATTTAGCAAATTCAAGATCTGCGGGAATTTGCCACTCTGTACGGTCTTTGCCCAGAATGCCGGAACCTGCGCAAAGTTCTCCTCAATATTCAGCTCGTAATGCTCCTTGACTCCAACAATGCGGAATGCTTCCCTTTTTTCAATGCGGTAATTCATTTCAGCTTCTCCTTTTATGGTGATTTTGAAGCTGATGGGCAGATAGGCCTTCAGGATAACTCCGGATTTTCGCACCTCGGAGGGAGCAATTCCGTGCACACTCCGGAAGGCACGGTTGAAAGCCGTGGGCGAATCATAGCCATACTTTAACGCGATGTCAATGACCCGTTCGCTTGCGCTTTGCAAATCCGATGCTGCTCTTGTCATCTTCCGCCTGCGTATATATTCCCCAAGGGGCACCTCCGCCAGATAGGAAAACATGCGCTGGAAGTGAAAGGGAGAGCAGGCCGCAATCTGTGCCATATGCGCCAGGTTTATTTCATCTGTGAGATGTTCTTCCAGATATCCCATGGCAGCATTCATCCTGCTTAGCCATTCCATGCCATCATCTCCTATCTCCATCTTAAAGGAGGTTTCCCGTCCCGTCCTCTCTTTTCTTGCTCAAATCAGAGAGATTTTTATGCGCCAAGTATTCTTGCGTCCAGCCAGTAATCCACATGACTTATTAGCTCTTTTTTTCCTTGCCATCGTCAGAAATATTGTATATATTATACGCCGCCACATCGGCTAAAGCAATTGAATTTGTGTCGCAACCTTACTTAATTTTGTCCTACAATCATACAAAGTCAACTTGACAATGGTTAAAAACCCGATATCATAAAAGTGCGTGGCATGCTATAAAAATTTATGCCAAGATTAAGAGGTACATACAGATGGTATTATCCAATCAGTTTATTGTGGTAAATCCCAAGGACAACATAGCGGTGGCGCTGTGCCCCTTAAAAAAGGGGGAGGCGGTTGTGGTGGACGGGCAAAAGATTGTCCTTGAAAAGGACGTGCCGGTCCGCCACAAGTTTGCCATCCGGCCGATCCAAGAAGGCGAGGCTGTGATCAAGTACGGGTATCCCATCGGCACCATGCGAAAAGGCGCTTTTCCGGGGGATTATATCCATCTGGATGAAGTTAGAACAAATCTTCAGGGAATTATTGATTACCGGTACGAGCCCCAACTTGCAGCAAAAAACAGCGAAGCGGAACCGGCCACGTTTATGGGGTATGTGCGCGACAACGGCGACGTGGGCATCCGCAACGAAATTTGGATTGTCAACACCGTGGGCTGTGTCAATACCACGGCGAAAAATCTGGCAAGGCTGGCTATGGAACAATACGGCTCCTTGGTGGACGGGATTTACGCTTTTCCCCATGTGTATGGCTGTTCCCAGCTTGGGGAGGATCTTTTGAATGCTCAGCGTATTATGGCCGGGATGGTGAATCATCCCAACGCCGCCGGGGTGCTTGTACTAAGTCTTGGATGCGAGCGGAACAATATCGCCGAATTTAAAAAGGTGCTGGGGAAAACCGACGAAAAACGCGTCAAGTTCCTCGTCGCCCAAGAATCGGCGGACGAAATTGAGGAAGGCCTAAAGCTCATTGGCGAGCTTGTGGAAAACGCCGCCAGATACAAGCGGGAAAGAGTATCTGTTTCCAAGCTAAAGGTGGGCTTAAAATGTGGCGCATCCGACGGCTTTTCCGGTATTTCGGCCAATCCTGTGGTGGGTGCTTTTTCCGATCGGCTGATTGCCCAGGGAGGAACCGCTGTTTTGACCGAAATTTCCGAGATGTTTGGCGCGGAAGTAATTATGATGAACCGTTGCGTTGACAGCACCGTCTTTGACAAAATGGTGGCCATGATCAACGATTTTAAGAACTACTACCTCAAATACGGCGAACCGATCGACGAAAATCCTGCGCCGGGAAACAAGGCCGGCGGCATCACCACCTGTGAAGAAAAATCGTTAGGGTGCATCCAGAAGGGCGGTACAAGCAATGTCACCGACGTGTTGCGCTACGGCGAGCGCGCAACAAAGCCCGGCCTGAACATTCTAAGCGGCCCGGGAGACGACATGATCGCCATTACAAACCTGGTTGCGGCAGGGTGTCAGATCATCCTGTTCACCACAGGTGTGGGCAATCCCCTGGGCGCCGCCGTGCCAACGGTGAAAATCTCCAGCAACACCCCTTTATACGAAAAGAAAAAGAACTGGATCGACTTCGACGCAGGCCCCCTCCTTGCAGGAGGGACAACGGATGCTCTATCCAGGCAGTTATTCCATTGCGTGCTCAAGGTTGCTTCCGGGGAAAAACAGACCCTCAACGAAATCAACCACTACCGGGATATTGCCATGCTCAAGGACGGGGCAACCATGTAAGCAAAGCAGGGAGCTTTGCCATCCTCCCACTGTAGCACCAGCGGGAGGATTTTCTTTGATTCAGCTTTTAGTTTCAGATTTTTTTCTGTTTAACCCCCTCTGTTTTGTCCCATTCTATTCCATGGAGCAGGGAACAAAAAACGGGGACGATCAGAACAAGAAGAAAGGACAATTGCAATGAAAAAATTAGGATGGCTTATGCTGGCCCTTGTTGCCATGGTGTGTGTAAGCGGTTGTAGCCCTAAAAGGTCTGTCGAGACATCTCCGGCAGCAAGCCAAACCAGTTATGATGCAGCATCTTCCCAGCCGGAGGAGAATGAGGTAACCATCACCGTGTACTATGCAAATGAGGATTATATCCGGACAGGGGATGACTCCTTAGACAAAGTGATTCCGGTTAAAAAAGATGTCTTGGTGGGAGAGCGAGCCATCGAGGATTTAATTGTAGCAGAGCTGCAAAGGGAGCCGGAGGAAGAGCAGCTCACAACCCTGCTGACAGATCTGGATGTGTTAAAGGTTCATACCGTTGGGGGAATTGCATACGTAGATATTTCCGGGGAGCAATTATCCGGCGGTAGCCTAACGGAATCGATGATCTTGCTGCAACTGGTGTACTCTCTAACGGAATTGGAGGAGGTGGACGCGGTGCAAGTATTGGTGGATGGCGATCAGGCAGATTCCTTGATGGGGCATATAGAGATCCGAGAACCTCTGACCAGAGAAGACGTTGGTTAAATTTTTCCGGTTCGGTTGATCTGTTGAATGAGATGCTCCATTTAACATTTCGGGGAGTGTAATCCCATTCTCTCAAAAAATAAGGCAAGGTTGTCCGGAGGCTTTGCCCTCTGCTATAAGCAAACCTGCCACTTCCACAAAAAATAAGCATTGCCTGGTTTTAAAGACCAGACAATGCTTATTTCATCGCAACACTTACCGGTTTCGGCTAGGATTGCTTTTTTGAATTCGACACATCCACATGGCAGTCAACCGTTTGCAAAGAAAGAGGGATGGTGGCATTGATGCAGGTTAGCCGGAGTACGGGGCACATTTGAGGCAAGCAATGCCGGGGGGAAGCATAAACAATGGTGGGAGCACAGTCTTTTCCCATCAGCAGAATCCCATTGTTTTCTAAACGGTTGCTCTGCCAGCGCTGCACCATGTGGGTGAGATCAATTTGGGCGTAGCTTTTACAGGAATCGGTAAAGGAGATGGCATCCTTGATGGAAACAGAGGGAAAATAATCGGCATAACCGCATACATTAAACGGTTCCTGTAGCGGAAACAGCAGATAGCGCCCAAAAACGTGGGGATCATCGGAAGGGGTAAGCTTATAAAGAATCAATCTGGCTTTTTGCACCACCCAGTCATTGAGCCATAACGGCAGCGAGAAGGAAAGATAAATGAAATGATCGGCGCCTAGTTTTAAAAAATGCTTTGGTGGCTCGAGAAAAAAACAGTCTTTGGAATAATGAAAAGCTGTTTGGGCTTTTAAGTCAATGGTGTTCATCGGTTTCACCCCTTTTACAGTATATGTGCTGGCAGTCTGGGTGCCATCCCTTTCAACTTTTTCAAAGGGTGGAATATACTGTACCAAAAGATGAATCACATCTTTCCATTCATTTTAGGGGGACTTCACGATGGCACTTATCACTGTAAACGCAACTGCAACCGCCATGTCTGAGAATTCGCCAAACAGCGTGGTAGAAATTACTTTTAACTACGGGGGAACAACAGAGCAAAACGGAACCGTCATTTACTACGGTGCACTTCTTTCCGATGGAACCAATTCTGAATATGTGCTGTTTCCTCTTACTGTCAGCTCCGGCACAGATATTCCGGCTTCCTCAGAGTTTGCCTATACGCCTGCGGTTACTTTTACCGGAGAGATTACCGCCAGCCAGGGAAGAGTTTACTACACGGCATAATAAAACTTTACCCGGAACCATTCCGCAAAATTTTAGATGTCACCGCACAGTTTGCACCTGCGTCCTGGGTTTCTTCTGCATATTGGTAAATTGCGTCTCCAAATTTGACCGTACTGCGCAGCTCTATGAAAGCGCCCTCCGATGTGTTACATCAGAGGGCGCTTTCATTTTTACATATTCAGAGGATGCGGTTTTAGAAAATGGCATCCAAGATTTTTTGGGTGCTCAACAGCGCTTCTTCGGGAGTAATCTCTCCTTTGATGCAGCGCAGAATGTGCAGTCCCAGGTTGTACTCAAAATCCCGTTGGTTGTAGTCGATTTCCACCGGGGAGAGAATGGGCTTGCGGATCCCCAGGCGGATGTTATTTTGCAAAGCTTCCAGCCAAGGATAGGCATCCAGAATCTCCCGGTGTTCGTAGACACAGCGGCAGGCGGAGGTGCCTCCCATCATCACCAGCTCGGGGGCAATTTCCTCTCCCGTAGCCCAGCGGACAAACTGATAGGCCTCTTCCGGCTGAGGGGATTTGAGGCAAACTCCCAAGGAGCCCCCCGCCAGCAGAGGATGCCCTCCCGGAATGGGAGCATAACCGATTTCCACCCCTACATTGGCACTTTGGGCCCGCACAAAACTGGAAGCGTGGTTGACATACAAAATGGAGGTGGCGGTCTGACCGTCCACAAAGTTTGCGGCGATTTCGCTCCAGCTCTGCACCGTATCCAGGCTGGTGCAGGAGGCATAGGCAAGATAGTCCCGCAGGCTGGAAAGAGCAGCGGGAGTGGTGAGATCCAGACAGCCGTTGCTGCTGTAAGAAAGACCCCCTGCCGCCAAAAGCCGGGGCAGATAATCGTTGGAAATGGAGGTGGGGTTGGTGGGTGCCAGACTGGCTCCGTAGCGGATGGGGGAATCGGGCCGGTGGGCTTTGGTAAAAAAGCGACAAATCCGGTCCAACTCCTGAAAGGTGGTGGGCACCTCCAATGTTTCGCCGGTTTCCTCGTAAAAAGCCCGAATTTGTCCAATGTCTTCAAAGAGGGACCGCTGATAAAACAGCATCTGCACACTGATGTCAAAGGGCAGGGCAACCAGCTTGCCTCCCACCACCGAAAAGTCGTTTTGCAGGTTGGGAAAAAACTGGTTGAGAGCACTGGAGACAGAGGGGTCCACTTCGTCTAAAGGACGCAGCAGGCGAGGTCCTAAGTAGGTTAGCGTAGAAGGGTCCAACCGAACCGCATCCCAAGTTTCGTCGGGGGAGACAACCCGCTCCAAAACCTCGGTCAGAGAAGAACAGGAACAAAGCTCCACCGGAATCCCATACCGCTGGGTAAAACGGGGAAGCAAATATTCCAAAGCCGTAATGGAAGGGGTGGTATGGGCCAACACCCGCAGAGGCTTTTGCCGCAAGGGCACCGGCCCGGCAAAAGGTTTGGTGCAGCTGGATATGGGAAACACCCGGGAGGACAGGCGCTGATTGTTCTGCACCCGATCCACCATGACACCGGCTGCCTCATGGCCCATCCGGCGAAAGTTCAGGGTGATGTTGTGATACCTTGGATTTTGCGATGTGCGCAGGGAGGCCAGAGTGACAAGGCGGGGGACCGGCAGGCCACTTTCAATATAGGCCCGCTCTACCTTTTCGGCCAAAAATTCATTGGTGCAAATAACGCAGTCCACATTCTGGCGGCGGATGACAGCATAAGCCGCCGGAGATTGCTCCTCTCTTGCGTTTTGGAAGACATCCTCTTTTGACAGGGGCACCATTTGGCGCAATCCTTCATAAAAAGCAGCTTGATCTCCAAACTGCAGCACATCGGAAAGCAGGCAAACTTTCTCCCCTTTTTTAAGGTAGGATGCCACTTTGCGGGCCGCCTGTCCCATATCAAAGGTATAGGATGCAAATTCATTGCAGGCAGACGGCCGTTCCAAAAATAAAATGGGTATTTTTCGGGAAAGAATAGACTGATACTCTTTTTTATGGTCTTCCAGGCAGGATACCGCAAACATCCCGCACACCTTTAGTGCCAAAGCATCGGAGATGGCCCTGCGCTCCAGATAGGGCATGTCATCAGTCAAAAAAAGGCGCACAGAATAACCGGCTCCTTCCGCCCGGCGCAGAATTCCCGTAAACAAATCTGCATGACCGCGACTGGTAAGAGACGGCAAGATTACCGCTAAGGTTTTGGTGGTGCCCCGCCGCAACAAACTTGCCTTTTCGTCAATGGAATAGCCCATTGCCTTGGCAGTCTGCTCAACCAGGCGGATTTTTTCGTAACTCACCCCACCCCGCTTGTTTAGTACGTTGGATACCGTTCCGTGGGAAACGCCCGCAGCTTTTGCAATGTCCTTGATGGTGGCCATGTTCTACCCTCTTATCGCCTTGCAATCGTTGGCTCTATTTTACGCGATTCGTCAGAACCCGTCAAGGATTCCTCCGACCTTGCCCCAAAACAGTTCACCCTTTTGGTTCAAACCTCATCCGTGACTGTCTGCAGGCTTAGCTATAAACAAAATACAATATTTTACACTCGAATTGCAAGTCTGAAACCCTTACACATTTTTTGCAGGAGAAATAAAAATTATAACAAGATTATGACACGTTCCAAAAAACTATTGACACGTTCCGATTTAATAGTTATGATTGTACTGTTAAGAATTCGATCACAGTGCTGTAAGGAGTGCCATGGATGAATATTCGCGCAATACTATTGGACTTTGACGGGACGGCCTTGCAACGGGATCAGGTTTATATATCCTACCGCAACAAACAGGCCCTGATGGCAGCGATGGAAAAAGGAATTCAGATTATTCCTTCCACCGGGCGGGTTGAGGATATGTTTCCGCCCCAAATCGAAGCCGATAAACGCATTCGCTACTGGGTAACCGCCAACGGCGCTCGGGTAGTGGATCGTCAGACCAAGGAAGTCATTTATCAATCGCTGTTCACACCGGAAGAGTCGGCGCAGGTGTGTCGTCTGTACGAAGGGCAGAAGATTTATTCCGAAATTTCTGCAAATGGCCTGATCTATATGGAAAAAGAGATCTGCCAGGATCTTGGCTCCTATCCCGTTCCCCCTCACCATGTCTGGTTCCTGGAAGAGGGCAGGCAGGTTGAGCTGGACAAGCCCTCCGAATTTTTCCTGAATGAAAAAATCGGCATTGAGAAGATCAACATCTATGGCGTGCCCGAGGAAAAGCAACAGCCTTTGCTCAAGGCTTTGGAAGATACCGGATTTGTAGAGATTACACCGGGAGCCGGCAAGGATATTCAGTTCTTCCCCAAGCGGCTGGACCGGGCCAAAGCTTTGGAAGCTCTGTTCGAGCGTTTGGGAATCGGCTACGAAAACGTAATGGCTCTGGGGGACAGTGTTTTGGATCTCCCCTCCATTGAGCGGGCTGCCATTGGGGTGGCCATGGACAACGCCCCCGACAGTGTGAAAAAGGTTGCAGACTTTGTCACTGCTCCCTTTGACCAAGACGGTGTGGCAATTGCTATCGAAAAGTATCTGCTGTAAAAATATCAATTGTGAGGTTTTCATGAACAAGAATCTCTTTCCTAATTATCAGCCCCAGCACGATCGACTCATCTGTGTGGATTCGGATGGTTGCGTCTTCGACACCATGGAGCTAAAGCACAAGGAGTGTTTTTGCCCGGCCACCATTCACGCTTGGGGACTTCAGCCCATTTCCAAATATGTCAGAGAGGCGTGGGAGTATTCCAACCTTTATTCCAAGGATCGGGGCCGCTCCCGCTTCCATGAGATTTTGTTGGTGTTTGACCTGCTGGCTCGCCGGGAAGAGCTGAAAGAATACGACTTTGAGCTTCCCGACATCACCCCTCTGCGCCAGTGGGTGGAAACCGCTCCCCTGCTGAACAACGAGGAGCTGGCCAAACAGAAAGGCCCGGTTATGGAACAAGCCCTGCGCTGGTCTTTGGAAATGAACCTGCGCGCTGCCGAAATGGTAGAGGGTGTTCCCCCCTTCCCCGGTGTAAGAAAGAGCTTTGAGCGTCTTTTCAAGCATGCGGATATTGTCATTGTATCTGCCACTCCCCGCGAGGCTCTGGAGCGGGAATGGAATGAGCACGGCCTGATGGAATACATTACCTTGCTTTGCGCACAGGAAGATGGTTCCAAGAAGGATTGTATTGCTTCCATTAAGGAACACTATGAGCAAAACAAAGTTCTGATGATGGGAGATGCTCCCGGAGATCAGGAGGCGGCCGAGGCCAACGGAATTTTGTTTTATCCCATTTTGCCGGGGCACGAAATTCAATCTTGGCGGGAATTCTGTGAGGAAGGCGCCGACCACTTTTTGGAGGATCGCTTTGCCGGAGACTATCAGCAAAAACTGATCGATCGTTTTAGCAAGAGCTTGCCTAGCACCCCGCCTTGGGAATCCAAATAGGTTTTTACGCGGTTTTACCGTGTGAGACAAATAATTACAACAACAAGAATGACGATCTAGGAGGAAAATCATGAAAAAGCTCTTAAGCATTCTACTGACAGCCGTATTGGTACTGGGACTTACAGCCTGCGGTGGCGGCGGTAATCAGTCGTCTCCAAGCGCCGAGCCTGCTCAGTCTGCCGCTCCCTCCGAGCCTGCTGCATCCGAAACCGCAGAGCCCGCTGCCGAAGAGCAGACCAATTCTCTGGTACTGTACACATCTGCCAGCGCTAGTGAGTACGAACTGATTGTCAACCTGTTCACCGAAAAATATCCCGAAATCAATGTCGAAGTTGTCAGCGCCGGTACTGGCGAGCTTGCCAGCCGCATCAACGCTGAAAAGAGCGCTCCCTACGGCGACGTGCTGATGGGCGGCGGCGCCACCACCTACATGGGCATCGCCGATCTGCTGGAAAGCTATGTCACCCCCAACACTCCCGAGCTGTTCGAAGACTTCCTTTCTCCCGAAGGTCTGTATACCCCCTGCTACATCAACGTCAACTCCATCATCGTGAACAAGACCCTCATTGATGAGCTGGGCGTAACCGTTGACGGATGGGAATCCCTCACCGACGAAAGACTCAAGGGAAACATCTCCTTTGCAAGCCCCGCCGACTCTTCTTCCGCTCTGGAAGTGCTCATCAACATGTTGGCCGCCATGTCCCCCACCGACAACACCAACGACGGTTGGGAATTTGCTGAAAAGTACCTGGCCAACCTGGACGGCAAACTGGCTTCCGGTTCCTCTGCCGCTTACCAGAACGTCGTGGAAGGCGAGTATGCAGTAGGCCTTTGCAACGAAGATAAGACCATCTCCTATATGAAGGCCGGCGCTGATGTTTACGCTGTCTACGCCAAGGAAGGCATCACCCTGCGTACCTCCAACATTGGTATCATCAAGGGCGGCGCCAACCTCTACAACGCCAAGCTCTTTGTAGACTTTGTCACTTCTCAGGAGTGCCAGACCGCCATGGAAGCTGAGCTGAACGTGCGCCCCGCCCGCAAGGATGTTCCCATGACCACCGAGGGCCGTGTTGCCACCGCCGATCTGGTTTCCATCCCCTATCCTCAGGATGTTACCGCTTCCGATGTTAAAACCCAGTTCCAGGATGTTTGGACCACTCTTTCCTAGTTTTAATCCAACTGAATAGTTTTAGGCGCCCGCCGCCGTAACAAGCTGCGGGCGCACCATTATATTCCATACTTGTGCCCGCCAAAGGCGGTCATGTCATTACGGAGGAATGGAGCGCACTATGGCAGTATCAATTAATATTAAAAACGTAATGAAGCAATACGAAGATAACGTGGTAATCCGCGATCTTTCGGCAAACATAGTCACAGGGGAGCTGTTTACCCTGCTGGGGCCTTCCGGCTGCGGAAAAACAACGCTTCTGCGGATGATTGCAGGCTTCAACTCAGTGGAAAAAGGCACCATTGCCTTTGATGACAAGGTAATTAACGACATTCCGGTGCACAAGCGGAATTTTGGTATGGTGTTTCAAAACTATGCCATTTTCCCCAATATGACCGTTTACCGCAACATTGAATACGGACTGAAAAACAAGAAGCTTGCACCCGACGAAATTAAAAAGCGGGTAGCGGATATTATGGACGTGGTTCAGATCACTCCTTACAAAGACCGTTACCCCGACAAGCTTTCCGGTGGTCAGCAACAGCGTGTGGCCCTGGCCCGTGCCATTGTGGTGCAGCCTCAGGTGCTTCTGATGGACGAGCCCCTCTCCAACCTTGACGCCAAGCTCCGTCTGGAAATGCGGGAAGCCATTCGCGAAATTCAAAAGCGAATTGGCATCACCACGGTGTATGTTACCCATGACCAGGAGGAGGCCCTTGCCATCTCTGATCGCATCGCCGTTATGAACAAGGGTGACATCCAGCAGATTGACGCTCCCGAGCGCATCTACTCCCGCCCTTACAACACCTTTGTTGCAGATTTTATCGGTCATTCTTGTCACTTTAGAGGCACCGTTCTCTCTCAGGAAGCCGGCAAAACCACCGTTCGGATGGAAACCGGTCTGGTCATTGAGGTAGATAACCTGGTTCCCCTGAAAAAGGATCAGGAAATTCTGGTTTATGTCCGTCCGGAAGAGTTTGTCTTCACCTCTCAGGATCAGGGAATGAAGGGCGTTGTCACCGTCAAGCGCTTTTTGGGCAAGTATATCAACTACCACATCGATTTTGGCACCCAGGAGCCGGTAGAAGTAACTGCCGATACCAGCAGCGCCGAACGCATTTACGAGCCCGGTGAAACAGTATACATGAACGTCAATACTCGTCGGATTAACTTCTTTGACAAAGACACGCTGACAACCTTGGTTGCGGGGGTGGAGAGCAATGTTTAAGAAAGGCGTCCGGTTCGACTTCTGGAGCTTTGTGGGCATTGTTTCCATTGTGTTTTTTGGAATGTTTCTTGTCATTCCTGTGGCACGAATGCTTATCTACTCTATCCAGACCACCGAAGGCGCCGGCTTTAGCCTTGACAACTTCGTCAAGTTCTTTTCCCGCCCTTATTACAGCATCGCTTTGAAAAACAGCGTCGTTGTGGTGTTGTCTGCCACCCTTTTGGTTATCCTTATTGGTGTTCCACTGGCTTATGTCACCACCACCTTTAAGATTAAAGGTAGAAGAATTGTCGATATTCTCATCATCATCTCCATGTTGTCGCCTCCCTTTTTGGGCGCCTATTCCTGGATTTTGATGCTGGGCCGCAACGGAGTGATCACCAACTTCTTTAAATCTCTGTTCGGGGTTAAGATGCCCAGTATTTATGGCTTTGGCGGCATTCTTCTTGTTTTTACCCTTAAGCTATTTCCTTACATTTATATGTATACCAAGGGTGCACTAAAAAAAGTAGACGCTTCTCTGGGCGAAGCAGCCGAAAGCCTTGGATACCACGGTATTCATAAGGTGATCAAGGTTAGCTTGCCTCTTGTGTTGCCCACCATTTTGGCCGGTGGAACCATCGTTTTCCTCCGCGCCTTTGCCGACTATGGTACTCCCCGTTTGATTGGAGAAGGATACAGTACTCTACCTGTTATTATCTATCAGGAGTGGGTAAGCGAGACGGGAACCAATGCTTACTTTGCCTCCGCAGTGGCCGTGATTATGATGGCCGTGGCAGCAATTGTTTTCTCTCTGCAAAAGTATATTTCCAATCGCAAAAACTACACCATGAGCATGCTCAATCCCCCTAAGGCCAAGCAGCTTAAGGGAATTAGCAACCTGCTGGCCCACGCTTATGTGTATCTCATCGTGTTTTTGGCTACCCTGCCCCAGGTTTATATCATCATCATTTCCTTCCGCAATACCAACGGCATTATGTGGTCGGAAGGTTACGGGCTGGGCAACTATACCACTGTATTTAAAAAATCTATCAGCTCGATCAGCAACACCTTTAAGTTTGCCGTCATTGCCATTATCCTCGTCGTCATCTTGGGAACTTTGTTTGCCTACTTGACGGTGCGGCGGAAGAATCTTCTTTCCAAATTGCTGGACGTATTCATCATGTTCCCTTACGTTATTCCCGGCACCATCTTTGGTCTGATTCTTCTGATGAGCTACAACCAGCCTCCTATGGTTCTCAGCGGCACGGCAGCCATCATCATCATCTCCTACGTCGTGCGCCGTATGCCCTACACCGTACGTTCCAGCGCAGCCATTCTCCGGCAGATCAGCCCCAGCATCGACGAAGCCTCCGCCAGCCTTGGCTACGGCTCGATGCAGACCTTCTTCCGGGTCACCATGCCGGTTATGGTGCCTGGTATTGTATCGGGAGCCATCCTCAGCTGGATTACCATCATCAACGAGCTGAGCTCTACCCTGATGCTCTACACCGGAAAAACCCAAACCATGACGGTCACCATCTTCCAGGAAATCAGCCGGGGCGGCTACGGCACAGCTTCTGCTCTTTCCACCATTTTGACCATCACCATGGTGGTTTCGCTGTTGCTGTTCTTCAAGCTGACCAATTCGGAGGATATTGACCTTTAATCACCTCCCGCTTACAACCAGACATTTTACTACCTTTTTACTACGCAACAAACAAGCCGAAGGATTTTGATCCTTCGGCTTGTTTGTTTTACACAGTTCTGTTATAAAATTTCTCCGGTGGCCACAATGTTGGCTTCGGTGCCCAAAATGTTGGGGATAATCACCTGGTAACGATTGACCGGTTTGGAGACCGAAACTTCTTTGATGACCTCCATACACTCCATCAGCTTTTCCAAAGGAACGGGTCGATCGGAGCGAACGGGAAGCAATGGGGTGTCCCCTCCCTCCACCTTGACGGTGGTGGTGAGAATACGCATTGGCTGGATAAATTCATTGCGGGCATATTCTTCCCCCCGCAGGCACTGATTCCCTTCTATGGAATGGACCACTTGATCCTCCCCACGGACGGTAATGTGACAGCCAATGGGGCAGATGGTGCAGATAATATTTTTCTCCCTCATGCTCTACACCCCTTTCGCCACATGAACTTCTAGTTTGCCTGCTGTCAAATCGGACAAGGAGACCCTGATGTGCTCCATCTCTCCCGGGTTTACCTTAACAGCCCTTTTCTTCTTCAGCTCTTTTCCGTTGCAAAGCAGGCGAATCACCACTTTTTCCTCCGGATGATTGACGCGGAAATATAAGTCAACCTCCGAATCCTCCTCCATCAGGTTGATGTGATGGGGGCAGATATACCGGACATTATCCCCCGGCTGACAGGTTACGGTGCCGCTGGACTCGGGTAAGGTGCCCATGGCGTAACGGGCGGCTTCTCTTCCGGCGATTTCACTTTCCAGAGACACATTGTCCACCAGATCATTGACATGAACCACATTGCCGCAGGCAAACAGACAGGGCAGAGAGGTTTGCATCCACTGGTTGATCACCGGTCCCCCGGTTACCGGACTGATTTCCACCTGTGCGGTGCGGCTCAATTCGTTTTCCGGGATCAGTCCCACCGAGAGCAACAGGGTATCACAGGGATAAAATTCCTCTGTTTCCAGCATGGGCTTTCTGTTTTCATCCACCTGGGCCACATACACCCCTTCCACCCGCTGATTTCCCACAATTCGCGTCACGGTGTGGGAGAGCAGCAGGGGAATTCCAAAGTCATCCAGGCACTGGACGCGGTTGCGGGTAAGTCCCGCCAAAAAGTCCATGATTTCTACCACCGCCGCCACCTTTGCGCCCTCTAAGGTCAACCGGCGGGCCATAATCATGCCGATATCCCCTGAGCCAAGGATGACAACCTGTCTGCCCACCATTTCGTTTTGACGGTTGATGAGCCGCTGGGCTGCACCGGCGGTGTAGATTCCGGCAGGGCGAGTGCCCGGAATTTGGATATTGCCCCGGGTACGCTCCCGGCAACCCATGGCCAGCACCACGCTTTTGGCGCTAATTTTGGTGATTCCGTATTCCTTGTTGGTGCAGATCACCGTACCGTCGGGCAGCACCTCCAGCACCATGGAGTTTAGAAGGGCTTCTACCTTCAGTTCCCGGGCCTGCTGAATAAACCGTCCGGCATATTCCGGTCCGGTCAGCTCCTCATTGTAATAGGTAAGCCCAAACCCGGGATGGATACACTGCTGCAGAATCCCTCCCAAAGAGCTATCCCTTTCTATGATGAGAACCTGCTCTGCCCCGTGTTTTTTTGCGGAGACTGCTGCGGCCAATCCGGCCGGGCCTCCTCCAATCACTGCTACATCACAACTCAGCTCATACATTGGCAATTACCCTTTCCCCGCGGACTTTTCCGGTAGTCATGTGAGAACCCGGCTGGTTTTTTTGAATCTCCTGTGTAGATACTCCCAGTTCTCTCGCTAAAATTTCGATGACCCTAGGGCCACAGAAGCCTCCCTGACATCTTCCCATTCCCGCCCGCAGCCGCCGCTTGATGGCATCCACCGACCGGGCCGGAATGGGCCGGTGAATGGCGTCCACAATTTCGCCTTCGGTAATGGTTTCGCAGCGGCAGACCACCTTTCCATACAGGGGATTTTGCTTGATGAGAGCATCCTGTTCCTGGTAGGTCAGTTCGTGGAATCGCGGAATTGACTTGCGAATGGGATTAAAGTTTGGATTAAACTGCGCCGGCATCCCCAAATCGATGAGTGTTTGGGCTACATACTTGCCCAAAGAAACCGAAGCGGTCAGTCCGGTGGAGCGAACCCCGGAAAGGTTGACATAGTTTCTCACGTCATCGTAGGTATCCACATGAAGCCCCTCGGGATTGCGGTTGGGGCGAAGACCGCAGTACTGGGTGATGCTGTCCCTGAGATTGACATTGGGAATCAGCTTGCGCACATCGGCTTCAATGCTGGCAAGGCCTTCGGCGGTGGTGGCATAGTCTTGCTTATCCTGCAAGTCTTCTGCGGTGGGGCCCACCAGCATATTGCCATGAATGGTAGGGCACATCAGCTTGCCCTTGGTGACTTTGGTGGGAATGGGCAGCACAATGTGGTTGACTTTGCAGGTTGTGTTTTTATCTAAAATATAGAAT
This sequence comes from Oscillospiraceae bacterium, assembly GCA_050950205.1. Lineage (GTDB taxonomy): Bacteria > Bacillota > Clostridia > Oscillospirales > Ruminococcaceae > WRAV01. The sequence goes on along the minus strand of JBMNHF010000003.1, from coordinate 10,264 downwards.
TGGCCCTTGCGGGGATTGACGGTGTAATCATTTTTCCCCACCATGGCTGCAATTTCGTCGCAATACAGTCCGGCAGCGTTGACGATATAGGTTGCCCTAATTTCTCCCGCCGTGGTTTGAGCTGCCACCACCTTGCCGTTTTCTACCCGGATCCCCGTCACTTTTGTGTTTAATAGGAACTGCGCACCGTTTTGCTGCGCATTTTCTGCGTAGGCAACCACCAGTAGAAAGGGGTCGATAATGTTCTCTCTGGGAATATACAGCCCCGCTTTCACTTCGGGATTCAAGTTGGGCTCCATGGTCAGCAGCTGTTCCCCCGTGAGATACTCCACATCGTAAACCCGGTTTTGAAAGGCCTTTGCCTTCAGCGCCGGAAGCTTTTCAAACTGTTCGTCGGTGATGGCAGGTAGAATGGCCCCCACCTTTTGGTAAGGCACATCCAACTCCTGGGTCAACTTTTCGTACATGGGATTGGCCGCCACCACCAGCTGAGACTCCAGAGTTCCCGGCGAAGCATCGTACCCTGTGTGTATGATGGCGCTGTTGGACTTGGAAGCGTCCCCTCCCACATCTTCGTTTTTGTCTACCACCAAAACCTTAAGCTGATATTTGGTGAGTTCCCTGGCAATTGCACAGCCAACCGCTCCTGCACCAATTACCAACACATCGGTTTGTAACATGTTTAAAGACCCCTTTCAAAGGAAACGTTGTGAGATCCGGCCGACCCCATTGCTGGGCAGGCCGGATCTTTATTCTCATTTCATCAAACCATAACAGCTTCTTCTGCTGCTTCTTCAATCCATTTTTTGGAGCGCTCCACCGCCCGGCGCCAGTCGTGGAGCAGGCTTTCCCGCTGATCGGCGCTCATCTTGGGCTCAAACCGGCGTCCCAACTTCCATTTCGAGGCCAGCTCATCCAGGCTGGAGAATTCCCCCATTCCCAAAGCCGCCAGATAAGCCGCACCCAACGCCGTTGTCTCGGTAATTACCGGCACATCCACCGGGATGCCCATAATGTCCGATTGGAACTGCATCAGGAAGTTGTTGGCTACCATGCCGCCGTCCACCCGCATGACCTGAATGGGGATGCCGGAATCCCGGTTCATCACTTCCAGATTGTCGTACACCTGATAGGCCACACTCTCCAAGGTTGCCCGCACAATCTGCTCCTTGGTGGTGCCTCCGGTGATGCCTACCATGGTGCCTCTGGCGTACTGGTCCCAGTGAGGAGCTGCCAGACCCGCAAAGGCCGGCACAAAGTACACACCTCCTGTATGGCCGGCAGCAATGGCCATCTCCTCTGTTTGGGCGGAGTTCTCGATAATTTGCAGTTTATCCCGCAGCCACTGTACAGCAGCTCCCGTTATGTACACACCGCCATCCAAAGCGAAGGAGAGCTTTTGATTCAGGCCCCAAGCTACCGTGGTGAGCAGTCCGTTTTCGGAGTAGATGGGCTTGTCTCCGGTGTTCATCAGCATAAAGCACCCGGTTCCATAGGTGGTCTTTACGGTGCCGGGAGTGTAGCATGCCTGGCCGAACAGGGCAGCCTGCTGATCCACCACCGAGCCGGAAATGGGAACTTTTGCCCCAAAGAAATCCAACGGATCGGTGTAGCCGTACACCTGTGCACTGTCACAGATTTCGGGGAGGATCTTTTTGGGAATCCCTAGGATTTCGAGAATTTCGTCATCCCATTGCCCGGTGTGAATGTTGAGCAGCATGGTCCGGGAGGCGGTGGACTGGTCGGTGACATGGGCACCGGCGTGGGTCAGCTTCCAGATCATCCAGGAATCCAGAGTTCCCGCAATGAGTTCTCCCGCTTTGGCCCGCTCCATGGCTCCTTCCACATGATCTAAAATCCACTTGAATTTTGTGCCGCTAAAATAGGAGTCGATGACAAGGCCCGTTTTTTCCCGGATCATGGGGCCGTGCCGCTCTGCCAGCTGGTCGGCATACCGCGCCGTGCGGCGGTCCTGCCAGACAATGGCGTTGTAGATCGGCTGTCCGGTGTTTTTATCCCATATCATGCAGGTTTCGCCCTGGTTGTCCAGACCGATGCAGATGAGATCCGACGCATTAGCCCCCACCTCTTTGAGCACCATATCAATGGATTCCAAAATGGCGTCCCAAATCTCCATGGGATCGTGCTCTACCCAACCGGCTTCCGGGTAATATTGAGTATGCTCCTTATAACCCCTTGCAGCCACATTCCAGTTTTCGTCCAGCAGCAGGGTGGTGGTTCCGGTGGTTCCCTGGTCAATTCCCAGATAATATCGCTTGGACATTCCGCAATTCCTCCTTTCAGCTTTTGGTTTTATCCTTGGGCTACCGCTTCTTCTTTGGCCATCAGTGCCCGACTCTGCCGGTCTTCCGCTTCGGTGCTCTTGGTCATCAGCATAGCCAACAGAACCGCCAGAACACCTGCCACCAGTTTGGAAAGCACCACAGCGGTGATTGCTTCGGGATGTACGCCGGCTGTAAAGCCAAGGTGATCGCCCAGAGCCGCTGTGGCAGGAACCAGCCATGCCGTGTTGATGATTTTGCCTCGGGCATTCATATCCTTCATCATCTTATAGACCGGAATGGAGTTTGCCAGCGTAAATACAATGCCGGCGGTGGAGGTAGCATCCATTCCCAACCGCTTGCCAACGGCGGAAAGAGGTTTATCCAGAATCTTGGTCAAGATGGACAGTACCGGGAAGGTACCCAGCAACACAACACCAATGCTTCCGATGATTTCCAGCGCTTCCCCAATAGGAGCCATTCCGGGAATGATAACTACACCGGTCATCATCTCAAAGGCTGCCGCCGCCAATCCGATGGTAATGACTACAACGATGAATTTTCCAAAGATAATGCAGCCTTTGATCATGCCGTTTGGAATGAATTTGAGTCCCAGGGCCAGCAGCACGGAAATAGCAATCACCGGTACGCTGTTAATCAGCACCATGCCCATATCATATCCAGCGATGGCGCCGCCGATGATGGAGCCGACCGGCACTGTAATCAGGCCAATGAGCAACCCTTTGGCAAAATAGGGCTGATCGTACTTTTCGATGAGGCCCAGCCCCACAGGAATGGAAAATACGATGGTGCATCCCAACATAGAGGATACAATCAAGCCGGAAAACAGCCCCGCCTGCTCATTGATGGCCAGGCTCATGGCCAGAGGGTACCCTCCGGTGTCATTGGGAAGGATAGAGCCAAAAATAGCCGGATCCGCCCCGATGGCTGTCAGTCCTGGAATGATTACCGGGCCAAGATACTGAGAGATTACAGGTGCCAAACAGACAATTCCGACCATTCCAAGTGCCAATGGACCCATGGAGTTGAAGCCTTCTTCAAACTTTTCGCCCAATCCCAACTTGTTGCCTAGGATGCGATCAATCCCGCCGATGATCGCGCCGATTGCCATAACCCACATAATGACATCGCTAAAAGACATTCCCAACCCTCCTCGTTGTATTGACCATGCAGTTTTTTCCATCGCCAACCGATTGCCAACATTGCAATCATTTTGATTGTAACATTGGTAAGTTCAGGATAACATCATTCTGAATATAAGTCAATATCCCCATTGTGAACAATTATTATAAATTATTTTTGTACTATATTATAATAACATGTTGTAATTGCCAATTTTTTGTCATACTGAAAAAACCTCCTGTTACGGCAGTCCGCAACAGGAGGTTTTTTGTAGAAAGAGACCTTAAATATGCGATTCCTTTGTTCTGGGCTCCTCTGCCACAAGCACCTCGGTGCCCTTTTCCCGAAAAGCCCGGACGACAGGATCGGGGGTGCTCCAATCCGTCACCAACTTGTCTACCCGGGAGATACCACAGACAAAGTTCATGGCGGTTACCCCAAACTTGCTGTAATCTGCAACCGCAATCACCCGATCGGATTGTTCGATCATACACCTTCTGGTATTGGCTTCCTGCAGGTGATAATCGGTGTATCCGTTTTCCAGAGTGACTCCGCCCACCCCCATAATCAGTTTATTGGCATAAAAATCCTTGAGATTTCGGTCGCTGATGTGGCCGGATACCGAAAGTTCCCCGACACGAAGCTCCCCACCCAACAAAATGACCCGGCTGTTTTGTTGCTGTATCATTTCGTGGGCGATGAGTGTGGCATTGGTAATAATGGTCAGGTCCTTTTTGTCCTTGAGATTGCGGGCCACCTCCAAGGCAGTGGTGCCCACATCAAAGATGACGGTGTCCCCGTCCTCTATGAGCTGGGCAGCCTTGATGCCAATAGCCACCTTTTCCTGATAGTTCACCACTTCCCGATGAGAATAATTGGGTTCCTGACCATACAGGCCGTGAGCCACCGCCCCGCCATATACTCTTCGAAGCAGTCCGGCACTTTCCAGATATTCCAAGTCCCTGCGAATGGTCTCCACCGAAACGCCATATTCTTTGACAAGATCCAAGGCTTTTACCATTCGATGTGCTTTTACTTTTTCCAGAATTCCTTTTCTTCGTTGTTGCAGCATCGTCTCACCTTTTCCGAGCTTAGATAAAGCTATAGTAACACAAACTTCTCTTAAATTCCAGATTGGAGAAATATCTGCTGCTTCTTTTTCCAAGCAAGCCGCTCTGTTCCATGTTAACTTTACCAGTCCTTTTTGCTGCCGGCATCGTTGACAAAAACCGGATACATCGGTAAACTAAGGTATGTAAATATTTCCTTTGAAAGGAAAAACAGTATGCGCTATGTGTCTCTCCCTCGTCTGCAGGAGGGTATGGTGCTGGGCAACAACATCTATGGCGAAAATTTTGAAATTGTCATGGGCGAAGGCCTGGTTTTGGGCAATACCCAGATTCGCCGCCTCAACGAGTTGGGGTATCCCGGTGTCTATATTCTCGATAAGCTGTCGGAGGATGTGGTGGTACAGGATGTCATACCCACCCAACTGCGTCTGTCCACCATCAAAGCCGCCAAGGACCTGAGAATACAGGCCGAACGGATGGACCCCAAAAACCCCCGTAAAACCAGCGTCACCCCGCAGCAGAAGATTGTTCTTTCCATCATCGAAGCCCTCATCGCCAACAAGCGGAGGGTGGTGGACCGCATCGACCTCAAGCCCTTTGAAAATTACGATTTTTACCATGCAGCCAACGTAGTGGTGCTATCTTTGCTGCTGGGGGTAGAAATGGGAATATCCGGCACCCAGTTGTATGAGCTGGGTATGGCCTCTCTGCTCTACGATTTGGGCAATATCTTTCTTCCCAAGGAAATCCTCTCCCACCCGGGCAAGCTCTCCCCCGAGGAATACCAAACCGTTCAAAAACACACCCAAATTGGCTTTGAGTTTTTGCGGGACAATTTTGAAATTTCCATCGACGCCTGTGTCGGTGCTCTGCATCACCATGAGCATTACGATGGTTCCGGCTATCCCTATGGGTTAAAGAAACATAAAATTTCCATTTACGGCCGAATTATCGCTCTGGCCGATGTGTACGATGCTCTTGTTTCCCGCAGACCCTTCCGGGCTCCCAAGTTCCCTCCCGAGGCGATGGAGTATATTCAATCCAAGTCCGGCACCATGTTCGATCCCGAAATTGTCGCAGTGCTGCGCCGAGTGGTGTCCCTTTACCCTGCCGGCACCTGTGTGCAGCTCAGCTCGGGGGTGCAGTGCATGGTGGTGCAAAACTATGTGGCTGCGCCGGAGCGGCCCCGCCTGCGCCTGCTAGGCAACCGAAGCGCCACCCCCCTATACATTGATCTGCAAAACGATCCTGCTTTTGCCCACCTCAAAGTCAGCCATCTCTTGGATGTATAGGAGAGTATTCCAAAATGCAAGCCCTTTGGACTTCCACACAGACGGAAGTCCAAAGGGCTTTTGTTGAGGATGGATTATACAATATTGAGAAGATGAACTGCCTGCCACAACTCACTGGTGCCAATGACGGTCACCCGGCCGCTGGCGTACTGTTCATCCACCCACTCCTTGAGCTTGAGCACCCGGGGATCATCCTTTTCCACCTTTTCCCCATTCAGAACCTTAGAGGAAAGCCACATGGCTACCCCTGCCGCTCCCGAGGTAGCGGAAATGGCAACGCTGGGGGCAGATTTCAGCAGGGTACGGGTATCGAAGATGTTGTAAATCTCCTCATCCTTGAGGATGCCGTCGGCATGGATGCCCGCCTGCGTGGTGTTGAAATCGCTGCCCACAAAAGGGGTTTTTGGGGGAATCTGGTAGCCCAGCTCATGCTCATAATAGTCGGCAATATCCCGGATGACGGTGGTGTCCATTCCGTCCAAGGTGCCCCGGAGCTGAGCGTATTCAATGACCATGGCCTCCAGAGGGGTGTTGCCGGTGCGCTCTCCAATACCCAGCAAAGAGCAGTTGACGCTGGCTGCTCCGTACAGCCAAGCGGTGGCGGCATTGACGACGCTCTTGTAAAAATCGTTGTGGCCGTGCCACTCCAATTGCTCCGGCTCATACCCTGCATAGTTGCGCAAACCATAGATGATGCCGGGCACCGACCGAGGCATAGAAGCACCGGGATAGGGCACACCGTATCCCAAGGTATCGCAGGCGCGGATTTTTATTTTTAAGCCGCTTTCTTTGGAAAGCTCGTTGAGAGCATGAGCAAAGGGAACCACAAAGCCATAAAAACTGGCCCGGGTAATGTCCTCAAAATGGCAGCGGGGGCGTATCCCCACATCCAGAGCTTCCTTTACAATGGCCAAATAGTCTTCCATGGCCTGGCGGCGATTTTTCTTCAGTTTATGGTAAATATGGTAATCGGAGCAGCTTACCAGGATTCCGCACTCCTTCAGGCCCATCTCCTTGGCCATCTGGAAATCCTTCTTGGTTGCGCGAATCCAACCGGTAATCTCGGGAAATTCAAGGCCCAATTCCTGACAGCGGCGCACCGCTTCCTTGTCCCGGTCGCTGTAAAGGAAGAACTCGCTTTGGCGGATTTTTCCCTTGGGGCCTCCCAGCTTGTTGAGCAGCTTGAACAGATGCACAATCTGATCGGGGGTGTAGGGCGCACGGCTCTGCTGCCCATCCCGGAATGTGGTGTCGGTAATCCAGATTTCTTCCGGAGGATCCAGAGGACTGATCCGGTGGTTAAAGGTGCATTTGGGAATTTCGCTGTAAGGGAACATTTCGCGGTACAAGTTGGGCTTATCCCTATCCTGCAGCTGATAGCGATATTCCGATTCCATCAAGACCTTGCGCTTACTATCAAAATATATCATAATGTAGCCCTCCCAACTATTTTATGCAGCCACGTAATTTAAAAATTTCATAACCAACTATACCTCACCTATTCAGATTAATCAAGTCGCTTGCCAAAATACCTCATAATCAACAAAGTTTTCAAACAATTCCAGGTGAGAGCTTATTCAATTCTTACAGCAAAGAAATATTGATTTTGAAATATAAAAACTACCTTACATCATTTTAAGAAAAGAAAAAGCACTGAACTGTGGTTTGATAAAAGCTAAAACCCCACAAAAAAAGCCCCCTATGCAGGGGGCATGGGAGTGCATTGGTTGACTTACTGTTCTGAAAAAAAGACATTGACCAAGCGGCGGGCTTCTTCCTCTGCAAGGCCGGGCATCTGCATCCGGCCACCGGGAGCCACCATCACCAGAGAGCACAGCTTCTTATACCGATGAAGGGGAGAAGAACGCAAAGAGAGAAACTGAATGTTTTCAAAGGCAATGGTTCGCACCACCTGACGAAACACCCCCGTGGAGAGGACAAAGCGATCCTCTGCGATTTCCAAAGAAAGGCGCCGAAAACGGGCAGGCAGGTAGTAGAGATAGCAGAACAAAAAGATTGCCACCCACAACAAGGTGAGAATCAGCCAAATGCGGGAACCGGGCCGAAACATCAAGGAGCACACAAAGGCGGGTACCAAGGTGACGCAAACCAACAAGGACCGCCATACCCCCATGATTTGAGGGCTGGGCTTTAGGGTTTTTCGCATGGTGCTCCCTCCTTTTTGGCGCATCCAAATAGGTAATAAATCTCAACCATAAAATATAATGGATGAAAAGCTAGGAAAAAGCCATCCCCACCCTATTTGGGCTGGGAAAGAATCACCAGTACTCCCTCTTGCTGCAGAATGGTGACATCGGTGCCGCAAAATTCATTGCTCACCGCCCGGGGGTCCCAGGGAGAAAGCGGGTAATCGTTGAGAGGGTACTTTCCTCCCAAAATGGTAACCCCTTGGCAGGGCGCCAAAGCCAACAGGGAAAAATAGCATCCCGGCCTTTGGGCCAGAAGGCGCTCTCCCCTTCCCACCAGAGCATGGGCATGGCAGACTCCATCGGTGAGTAAAGCATCGGCCCCCTGCTCCACCACATAGGTCAACAGGCCCAGGTTGGCCAGGGTGTGATCCAGACGCCCCCCCAGCATTCCCGTCAAAATCAGGCGGTGGTATCCCCGCTCCATTGCCTCCAACACCCCGTATTTTCAAGGAGGTAAGGAAATGGTAAGAATAAACAGATATACAGCAAAACTCGTGAAGGAAAATGGCGGTCTTTACGACCTGGAAGACAAGGTAATAAACAACCCATATAATGCACACAAGCTAATACAAACTGTCCTGGACTTGCACAATAGCACAGTAGAAAAGTTTGGCATTCTTACGTTAGACACAAAAAACAACGTAATCGGAATACATATAATCAGCATAGGCAGCTTAAACGCAAGTATAGTACACCCCCGGGAAGTATTCCAACAGGCAATTCTGAACAATGCGTGCAGTATCCTGCTGTTTCATAATCACCCAAGCGGAGATACTACACCGTCACCGCAAGATATAGATGTAACTGATAGGCTAGTAAAAGCAGGAGGGATACTAGGCATACATGTACTTGACCATGTTATAGTTGGAGATGTTAATCATTACACCAGCCTTAAAGAAATTAACCTTATGTAAAATAGCCCGTCCGGAGCTTATCCGGACCCATACCAAAAAAAATAAATTTATAAGGAGAGATTAGCATGTATAAAAACAAATACACAAATAGCTACATGACCGACAGTGAATATATGGACATGATGAGAAGGGACGCACGTTTTGAATGGATATGCATGGATGACGATGACAAGGCAGACTTTGAAAGCTATGACGAATTTGAATTGGTTTTTGTTGAAAGATTTCCCGACGCTGACTGGGAAGGTTTTGACCCTGACAGCACGACTTTTGCAGAATTTATATCCGGTTGCGTAGTTCCCGATGATTACGCTTGGGCCGGAAATTTCGACGGTATTAGCGACATCGTATGGACTGAAGAAAAGGATAGCGACGAGGGACCTATCCGCTTTGGATATGGCGTCGCTGAAATTGACATAACTGGTGATCAAACATTTGAGCTTTTGGAAGAAGATGTTGATGCAGGTACAGCCGTCGTGAACTGGGAGGACGTTCCTACTCTCATCACAGATTGGCAGAATTCATTCGACGATGTGTACTTCATCGTTGAGGTTGAAAACAATCCGACCTGCAGGGCGGTGCCTTGCAGGCGTGACCAAAACTTCTACCTTTCCAAAGTAGAGGCTCTTGCTGCATTGCAGGAGCTTCTACCCAAAACGTCCACAGGCTTGAGAATTTTTGATACTTGCTTAGTCGATGGTGAAAGGTACGCTATCCTCGTTGATGAAGCTTCCAAGCTTGCCTATGAAGCTGTTTGGGATGCACAAACGGAAACTTGGGAAACTGATTTCAATTTTCCTGACGGCGTGAGCAGCTTTGACGTCGCTGGTGAACTTGATTTCGACGGTTGCCGGGAAGCTGGATATACATTTGATTTTTGAAGCCCGTCCGGAGCTTATCCGGACCCATAATTAAATTAAAAAGGAGATGTTATAGATGAAAAAAGATAAGGTATTAATTGCAATTCGTTCTGAAGGTGATGGAGGAACACTATATTACCACGACCCGGACCATGACTGTATTCGCGGGCAGCTCAGCTGCCTGTACAGCATTGGTGACAACAGAGGACACGGGAAACAGTTCACCCTGTTTGAAGTCAAGAGGGGAGAAAACCCCTCAAGAGTCGCAGAATAATTTGAAAGAATACAAAGAAAAGGCAAGATGGAACCATGTCAAAGGGAATTGGACATGGGAAAAGGTTGCCGAAGAACAAGAACAAAAATACAGTATTGTCCAGGACTGCACTGGGGAAATGGACATAACTGTATACGTCGCATACATATACGGTGTGTGTGACGGTAGAAGAATTGACACCTTCGTAGTCCCTGCGAAAAGCGGGGGCCATACACTAGAACA
>JBMNHF010000002.1:0-190168 GCA_050950205.1 Oscillospiraceae bacterium | reverse complement strand
CAACCAACCGCATTGTTGAGCCAAGTTCGGCTTGACAATGCGGCTTTTGCTTACCCACATTCCATCACCTTTCCTTTTAAAATTTCGTTTCCTTTCGTCAAAGATCCGTCACAAGTTTTTGTATTCCGGCACAGAAGAAGGTTGCGGTGCAGGAATAAAATTAGCCCCAAATCTGTTGATCTTTTCCTCTTTCAAGGTTGCTATCCAGGGATATTCAAGGATTTTTGCATTTTTTACAGAAAACAGGCACCTTGACATTCTCTTACCAATATGATAAATTATCGGAAACTCTTTGCACTGTATCACGCTTCTCAAAGGGAAGCGACATCACCAGTACAAACTGAGCAGGCCGAAACCATCTACGGTTTTGGGGCCGGGCCGCACCGCGGCAGCAGACTTTGCCAAACGCTGGGCATATCTGTGGGACAGTCGTATTGTCCCGCAGGTATGCCTTTTTTGTATGGCGGGGGACAGTCTACAGGCGCCAAAGAGCTATCGACATGAAAATGGAGGTAACTTCTATGGAACAAAACAGCCAGCGGCTGGCAATGCAGGTTTCGATCCGCACCATTCTTCTCAATTTGCTGTTGTCGGCCATAAAACTGCTAACCGGCATCATCGGGCACTCCGCTGCCATGGTTTCGGATGCGGTTCACTCCCTGTCCGACGTAGCCAGCACCATTGTCGTTCTCTTTGGCTTGAAGGCTGCCAACCAAAAAGCCGACAAGGAACACCCTTACGGCCATGAACGCTTTGAATGCGTTGCAGCTATTTTACTGGCGGGAATGCTGGGCATTACCGGCGGGGGAATCGCACTGAGTAGCCTGCGCACCATTTTGGCCGGACAATACGCCGCTCTGACCATTCCCAGTTTGCTGCCTCTGGGTGCAGCGGTGATCTCCATTGGTGTTAAAATTGGTATGTACCAATATACGAAGATGGTGGCTCAAAAAATTAATTCCACCGCCTTGTTGGCCAGCGCCCTGGACCACCGCTCCGATGTTCTGTCCTCGGTGGGCAGTCTATTGGGGATTGCAGGGGCCCGCATGGGTTTTGCGGTGGTGGATCCGGCAGCAGGGCTGATCATCAGCCTGTTTATTGTAAAAACCGCTCTTCATATTTTTATGGACGCCATCAACAAAATGACCGATCGGGCCTGCGACGACAAAACGGTGGAGGAAATTCGCGCCCTTGTTCTTGCCCAAGAAAAAGTGTTGGGGATCGATTTGCTCCGCACCCGACTATTTGGCGACAGGATTTATGTGGATGTGGAAATCAGCGTGGACGGCAACGTCTCCTTATATGACAGCCATGACATCGCCCACACTGTGCACGATGCTTTGGAGGACCACTTCCCCAACATCAAACACTGTATGGTGCATGTCAACCCCAAAATCAGTCCGCAGGCGCAGGAGTCCGGGCAATAGCCGCAAGAGGCTTGTACTTTGTGAAATTGAAACGAAGCTTTGCGGAGTATTCGAGAGAATAATCGAGAAATGCAGAGGAAGCAAAACGTAGATTAAAATTGTTCTTGACAGTCCGGCACTCCTTAGGTATACTAAGGAATGTTGAATCCTTGGATGAATACGCAACGCGGCAAAAATATGCCGCCAAATCAGGAGGGAATCGAAACATGTCCACCTATATGCCTAAAGCCGGCGAGATTACCCGCAAGTGGTATCTTCTTGACGCTGCCGGCAAGCCCCTTGGCAGAACCGCCACCATTGCGGCTCACATCCTGCGGGGCAAGCACAAGCCCACTTTTGCACCTCATGCCGATTGCGGCGACCATGTTGTGATCATCAACGCCGAAAAAGCCGTGCTCACCGGCAACAAGCTGGAGCAAAAGTACTATCGCCGTCACTCTGGTTGGGTTGGCGGTCTGAAGGAAATCCGCTACGACGCTCTGATGGCAAAGCGCCCGGAACAGGCCATGATGCTGGCCATTAAAGGGATGCTGCCTGCCAATTCCGTTGGTCGCAAAAGTCTGACTCGCTGCCGCATCTACCGCGGTGCCGAGCATCAAAATCAGGCTCAAAAACCCGAAGCCTGGACGCTGTAGGAAAGGGGGATAACAGATTATGGGAATTTATGATACCAAGGCTTATTTTTACGGTACCGGCCGCAGAAAGCAATCGGTGGCCAGAGTGCGGTTGTATCCCGGCTCCGGCAAAATCACCATCAACGACAGAGATATTGACGATTACTTCGGTCTGGATACCCTTAAGCTAATTGTCCGCCAGCCTCTGGAATTGACTCAGACCACCCCCAAGTTCGATGTTGTCGTTCGGGTATCCGGCGGCGGCGTAACCGGACAGGCCGGTGCAATTCGCCACGGAATTTCCCGTGCCCTGCTCATCTACGATGAGGAACTGCGTCCTCAGCTGAAAAAGGCCGGCTTCCTCACCCGCGACCCTCGCATGAAGGAGCGCAAAAAGTACGGACTCAAGGCTGCCCGCCGGGCACCTCAGTTCTCCAAGAGATAGTTTTAGGGTTAAAAATTTCCTGCAAGGATACGTCCTTGCAGGAAATTTTTCCTTATAAAGCAAATATCTTTGCCAAAAAGGTATGATTGCGTCGAAGAGCCTTGTTTTGCCATATTTTTCTTGACAGAGGTATTTTGCTTGGGTAACATGAGAATAGAAGGAATCGAAATCGTAAATTTTTCTGGGCAGAATGGTCTTCTGTCCATCACGACATAGGCCATAGCCATATCCCAAAAAAGCATGACAACCATTGGACTGCTGTGAGAAAGCATCCGGGATGGTTTATTCGACTCGGCACAATGGGTTGTTGCTTGGTGCAGTCTGGATGCCCGAAGCAATCAATATTGGAACCCAACCGATTGGTACGATTGGATACCTGATTGGCAGCGGGAGCTTGAGCACCGAATTTGGAGAGTGGCAAAATGATGTTAACCATTCATATCGAAACAATCATTATTGCGCTGATAGCAGGGCATATTGTGACCGGCCTGCTGGGCGGCCTTTATCTGGCCAGACGAAAAAAAGATGTTACTTTTTACACTTTTTTGCTGGCACGGTTGTGTGATGCTCTTGCCTGGGCCCTACTGGAACTGGGAGAACGCCTCCCCAACCAGTTGCTCATATTGACGGAAGCTCTCTGCTGATGTTTGGCAGCGCTTTGCAAATCATTGCCTTCTTCTCGGTAAAAGAGCACCTCACCCCTCAGGTCAAGCGGATTTGTGGTTGGGTGGTTGTTGTGTTTCTGATTCTTCTTCCCTTGGCGCTCTCCTTCTTTGGCTCCGGGCACAACATACGCACCGCGGTGGCGTCCTTCAGTTTGGCTGTATTTTGGAGCATTCCTGTCTATTCCTCCATCCATGATAAAAGGGCATCCCCTTTGCAAAAGCTCATCACCTATGTGTACGGTGTGTGGATTGTTCTTCTTATCTTCAAAACCTTTGAGGTGCTTTATTTTTATATTCCCGTAACCCCCGCAACCGGTAACGCTTATCATATTTTGTTTTTCCTTTGGCTGTATTTGGTGATGCTGACGGGAAATATCGGCCTTGTCCTTTTGTCCAAGGAAAAATCGGATCGGATTTTAACCCGAGCCGCCACCTACGATGAGTTAACCGATCTATACAACCGCCGCGCTTTTTTCCTGCGGGCCAAAGAGTGCATCTCTTTCTGTGCCAGACAGAAGATTCCCATCTCTTTTTTGATTATGGATTTGGATCACTTTAAAAAAATCAACGACTTTTACGGGCATATGATGGGGGATCTGGTGCTGAAAAGCTTTGCAAGCACCTTAAAGAAGCAACTGCGCGGGTATGACGTTCTGGGCAGAATTGGTGGCGAGGAGTTTACCGCTTTGTTGCCGGGAGTGGGTGAAAGAGAAGCTTACGGAATTGCCCAGCGAGTGCGCAGCTCGGTGGAGGGAACGGCTGTAAATCATACAATAAAGTATACGGTAAGTATTGGAGTATCTACCCTTGTTCCCAGCGAAAACACCACCATTGATCATCTTTACCGGCTGGGAGACCATGCCTTGTACCAGGCCAAACAAAATGGAAGAAACCAAGTCTGCGCGGCCAAGGCAGATTGACCCACCTTGCGGTATTTTGCCAAAGTGGTTCTTGTTTTTTGCAGAAGGACAGAAAGCGCCCCTTGCTATGGAACACGGCCGTGCGTCATCTGCAAAAATCGGCGAATCTTTTTTAAATTTCTACCCTTGTCCCTTGCAGGGAATTGACTGTCTTGCAGCACTATATGGATGCAGCCACAGATTTTAGGTCTTTTCTCAGATCAGAATTTGTGGTATACTGTATTTTATTGTAAGCATTTGCATCAGGAGGTTTTCCCAGGTATGAGGAACAAAAAAAGCAAAATCACCCTATGTACGCTTGCGCTGGGCTTGCTGGTTGCGGCGCAGTTTTTTTCTCCAACCGCCCCATCCACATCCGGTATGGCTCTTTCCCTTTTGGGAGATCAGATTTCCCTCGAGCAGGAGGCTCCCGCCACCTTTGTCACCAGTGAGGTAAATCCTTTTTCCGTCCTATCCAAAGCCACCAAGAGCCATGCTGCAGTGAACTCCGAGGTCAAAGGCTGGCTGATGATTCCCGGAACCAACATCAATATGCCGGTAAACTATTCCAATAAAGACAACAACTATTACCTCTACCGGGATTGGAAAGGCAACAACTACCCCAACATAACTTGGAGGAACTGGTATAACTATCCAGATAACACTACCTATGTAGACTACCGCCATCGCTGGGGGGATTCTTGGCAGACCTCCTCCAAGAATGTGGTGCTTTACGGTCACAACTGGAGCAACCTGAGAGCTCCTTTTGATATTGGCAGCAACCAGGCCAACGACCGCACCCACCGTATGTTTGGCCAGTTGCCCTCCTACACCAGTATTGAGTTTGCCAAGTGGCAGCCCCACATCTATTTTTCCACCGCCGACTACGAGGGCATTTGGCGGGTATTTGCGGTAGGCTACTGCGAAATTAGCCCCAACTTCTTCTACAACAACCCCAACCCCACCAAAGAACAGCGCCAGGAGCTGATTAGCGAGTGGCGCAAGCGCAGTCACTTTAACTTTGATGTGGATGTCAACGCAGACGATGTCCTGCTCACCCTCACCACCTGCACCCGTCAGCACGGTTCCACCGAAAATCAGCGCTTTGTGGTGGTGGCCCGCCTGCTCCGTCCCGGTGAAAGTGAAAAGGATTCGGTCAACATAACCCACAACCCCAACATCAAGCATCCTGACTTTACCCAGCCGGTTAATTTGGCGCAGCTTCAAGCCCAACAGGTTGCCGCTCAAACTCAAAGCAGCGCTGCCTCCGAAACTCCGGCTTCCGACGACCCTTATGCAAACTACGTGCTGGACACCGGCTCCAATTCCGAAAGCGATTCCATCTGGCTTCGCAGAAATTCGTAAAAACAAAAGGCGAGATGCAAGCATGCATCTCGCTTTTTTTATGCCACAAAACTGGAGTGTGCAAAACAGCGCTGTTTCGAAAATCTATGAGTCAGACTTTGTTTGTTTTTACCGCAGCAGCCCTACAATTCCCACCATACACAAATTGAGGTAATAAATAATGAGAATGCGCAGCAGATAGATTACCCCGGACTCCAAAGGGCACCACCAGCCTTTTCAAAAATTCCATATCAGTATTTCCTCGTTTTGGGGGATGATGCGACAGGATTTTCTGTCTTGTTCGCATCAAACACCCCTTTATCTCATAGATATGGTAATAAAAGGATAAAATTGCCCTTGAGCCGAAATTTTAACAAAGGGGATTTGCCGATGAATCCGATTGTAGTAGTTGTAGTGGTGGCGGCAGTTCTGGTACTGGCAGGTTATATCAGTAAAAAGCGCAAAAGCCCTCAGGCCCTCAGTCCTTCCCAGCCCTGCGAAGATATGCAACGGGAGCAGGAAACCATCTGTGAGGCTAAAAAGGATGACCTTCCCCCTCCATCTGAGTGCTGTCCCAACCCAGATGAAGAACAAGACAAAGAGGAAGAGGAGCAACCCCATTCCAATGATATTGTTCTTGAGGAAAGGGAAGACATAGAAAGTGAAAGTGCAAAAAATACCGAAATGGGTGCAAAAGATGGGCAAGACATGCAGGAAGGGGAAGATACAAAGGTTATAGAAGAGGCGGAAGGCATAGAAGAGGATGATGTGGAAAACGCAGAAGAAGAGACGCAAAACATAGAAGATGCAGAAGATGGAAACGAAGAGTGGGAGGAAGAAGAACCGGAAGCCAAAAAAGAAGAGGACGGCTGACAACAGCCAGAAAAGATAAGGACCCAGCGGGTGAATTGCTCGCTGGGCCTTTTTTGTTTTCTTCTTGTTGGAAAAATCATTCCCCCCTGAGCTTGCCATGGGCCAGAATGAGCGTTTTTGTTCTTACCAATCCCATAACTTATCCCCCATGCCACAAGAAATGATGCCAAAGCCTTGGATGGAAAAGGCTTTGGTTTTTTTGTTCCCGAGAGGGGAATTTTTTGTCGAATTTTCGGTATAGGTGAAAGGCCTTTCAAATGATCCTTGGAGGTGAACCCATGCCCCACGGCAACGAGCATGTGTTTTGCTGGCTCTGCGCGCGGTTGGGCAACCCAAGGGAAGCTGCCCTGCGGGCGGGGTACCCGGTGGAACAAGCCGATTTGATTGCCGCCAAACTGCTTCAGCGCCCAAAGATTCGGGCAAAAATTGAAGAATGTGCTCATGGCACCCAAAGCGGCGACCTTTCCTCCCTTGCCCTGCAGGGGCTGCTTCGATTAGCCCTTGGCTCCTGTAACGATGCTGTTCGCCTTGCCCTGACGGAAGAGGAACCGGACACCGAAACCCTGGAGCGGATGGATTTGTACTGCGTCTCCGAAATTAAGCGGCCCAAGGGTGGGGGCTGCGAGGTAAAGCTCCACAACCGGCTGGAGGCACTGGAGCTTCTGCTCAAAACTTCCAGCGACCTGAAAACCCCCGACGGCCCCGGAAGCCTGTATGCTGCTTTGAGGGACAGTGTCCATCCCGCGGTAGAGGCGGATAAACCCGATGAAGTTTAAGCCCTTTTCCCCCCGACAGCGGGCCGTTCTCACCTGGTGGTGCGAAGGCAGCCCCCACCGCCACCGGGACGCCATCATCTGCGACGGCGCCGTTCGTTCCGGCAAAACCCTCTGCCTTTCCCTTTCCTTTGTCCTTTGGGCTTTGGTCTGCCACCGGCAGGGGAACTTCGCCCTCTGCGGCAAGACCGTCACCTCCCTGCGGCGCAATGTAGTCACTCCCCTCTGCGCCGCCCTTGCCCAGATGGGAATTCCTCACCGGCTGTACACTTCCCGAAATTTGCTGGAGGTGTACAACCAAAGTCATACCCTGCGCTTTTACCTCTTCGGCGGGCGGGACGAGGGCAGCGCCGCCCTCATTCAGGGAGTTACCCTTTCGGGGGTGCTGCTGGACGAGGTGGTGCTGATGCCCCGCTCCTTTGTGGAGCAGGCTCTGGCTCGCTGCTCGGTGGAAGGCTCCAAGTTCTTTTTCTGCTGCAACCCGGAGCATCCCCATCACTGGTTCTACACCGAGTGGATTCTCAGAGCCAAGGAGCGCAACGCCCTGTACCTGCGCTTTACCATGGGGGACAACCCCAGCCTTTCCCCCAACATTAAAAAGCGGTACCAACACCTGTATTCCGGTGCCTTTTATCAGCGCTTTGTGCTGGGCCGATGGGTGGCTGCCCACGGAGCGGTCTACCCCATGTTTGGCAAGGAACATGTGGTAGACAGGGTTCCCCCCTGTGTTCGCTATGCGGTGTCCTGCGATTACGGCACCTTAAACCCCGCCTCCTTCGGGCTTTGGGGACAGGGGGAAGACGGGGTCTGGTACCGGCTGCGGGAATATTATCACGACGCCAGGGCCACCGGCATTCAAAAAACCGACGAGGAATATGCCGACGACCTGGAGGCTCTGGTGGGGGATCTGCAGCCGGAAGCGGTGGTGGTAGACCCTTCCGCCGCCAGCTTTATCCAATGTCTGCACCGCAGAGGCCGCTGGAGGGTGGAGCCTGCCGACAACCAGGTGCTCACCGGCATTCGTCGGGTTGCCTGCGCACTGCGCTCTGGACAGATTCGAATTCACGCCTCCTGCAAGGATGCCATCCGGGAGTTTTCCCTCTACCGTTGGAAGGAGGGAGCTGCCGGAGATATCCCTCTCAAGCAGGACGATCACGCCATGGACGATATTCGCTACTTTGCCACCCGCTTTCTGGATGGGGATGAGCCGGGCTTTTATGCTTCCGGCATCTCTCGAAGCGGAGCAGTGGGTTCATAGCACCTGCTTTATTCCATCATACGGAGGTTATGCCATTGAGCCTCAAAGATTTCTTTTCCTTTCGGCCCAGAGGGGTGGCGGTGCAAACCGGGCGCCCCTCGGGAAATTCCTACGAGAGTTGGTTGGGATACATCCCTCTGGTCCCCCCCGATGCCGCCCTGTTTGATGCCATGCGGGAGGCCATTCCCATTATCGATGCCGCTCTGGACAAGATTGTTCGGCTGACCGGCAGCTTTGCCATGGAATGTTCCTCCCCCCGGTACCAGCAGGAACTGGACGAGTTTGTAGAAAACGTCCAGGTAGGAGCTTCTTATTCCGGGCTTCACCAGTTTGTCTCCTCCTATCTCTACAGCCTGCTGACCTACGGCAACGCTGCGGGGGAAATCATCCCCCACCCCGACGGCGGGGGAATTGTTGCCCTATACAATGCCAAACTCCGGGATCTGCACATCCGGCAGGGCCGCTCCCCGTTGGAGGTGGAGCTTTGCACCCTAAAAAACGGCCAGCTGCAGCCGGTTCCCTATCCGGACCTGATTTTGTTTACCGCCCTCAATCCACCGGCGGGAGAGCTGCGGGGGGTTCCTATTTTGCGGGGGCTTCCCTTTGTGAGCGGAATCCTCATCAAAATCTTCCACTGCATGGGCACCAATTTTGAGCGGGCGGGCAATCTCCGCTACGCCGTCACCTACCGTCCCGGCGACCAGCGGCTGGACAAGGTCCACGCCAAGGATATTGCCGAGAACATTGCCCGGGAGTGGAGCTCCGCCATGAACGCCACCGGCTCGGTGCGGGACTTTGTGGCGGTGGGGGATGTGGACATCAAGGTCATCGGCGCCGACAGTCAGATGCTGGAAACCCAGGTGCCGGTGCGGCAGATGCTGGAGCAGATGGTGGCCAAGCTGGGAATCCCTCCCTTTATGCTGGGGCTTCACTGGTCCACCACCGAGCGGATGAGTGTACAGCAGGCGGATATTCTCACCAGCGAGCTGGAAAGTTACCGCCGCCTGCTCAATCCGGTGCTCACCCGCATCTGCAATCTCTTTTTAGCCCTGCGGGGGTACGCCGCCACCGCCCGCCCTGTCTGGAGCGACATCAACCTGCAGGACGAAGCGGAAGCCGCCAACATCCGGCTGCTCAACGCAAGAGCCAAAGCCATCGAAGCAGAAATTGCCCAATCCCAAGGAAAGGAGGAATGGTAGCTTGCTATCTCAGATTGAAAAAGCCATGGACAGCGGGGCCATCACCGACCGGCAGCTGGAGCAAATCAATCGGTACACCCGCCGGGCCTTTCAAAAGGAGGAGGTATTCGTCTTTTCCCTCATCCTCTGCGACAACCAAATTGACCGGGACGGGGAGCGATTCCCCCGAGCCTCTTTGAACGTGTTGGCCAAGCTGTTTTTGGGCAAAACCGGCATCTTTGACCACAGCCCCATCAGTCAAAATCAAAGTGCCCGCATCTTCGACACCCAGGTAGAGGAACTTCCCGGGCAGGTGGAGGGGGAACCCCGCTGCCAGCTTCGCGCCTGGGCCTATATGGTGCGCAGCGATAAAAGCAAGGATTTGATTTTGGAAATTGACGCCGGCATTAAAAAAGAGGTGAGTGTGGGCTGCGCCGTTGCCAAAATCACCTGTTCTATCTGTGGCGCCGACTGGAAGAAGGAGCCCTGTGCCCACCAAAAGGGAATGCGCTACGCAGACAAGCTCTGTCATCACCGGCTGGAGGAGCCCACCGATGCCTACGAGTGGAGCTTTGTGGCGGTGCCCGCCCAGCAAAATGCCGGAGTCACCAAGCAGGCTTGCCGTTATATGGACTTGGAAAAGCTGTGGCAAAGCAGGGAGGGCGTCTCCCTTACGCCTCAGGATCTTAAGGAGCTAAAAACCCAATACAAAGCTTTGGAGGAAAAGGCCAAAGCGGGAGAACAGTACCTTGCTCGCCTGAAGGGAGAGGTGGTAAAGCTGCTGGCTGTGACCAGGCCGGAAATCTCCCCTGCCTTGGCGGGAGAAATTGCTGCAAGGCTGGAGCTTTCCCAACTGGATGAATTGCAAAAATCTTTAACCCGAGCGGCGGCTGGAAAGTTCCCGCCCATGCCTCAGCTTTGCTCTTTGTCCGACACCAAAGGAGACGAGAGCGAAAATCCCTTTGTCATTTAGGCAGATTTTATTCCATTTACAACATGACATCTGGAGGTAACACGATGCAGTATCAAAACATCCGGGTAGACAAAAGCCTTTACAAAAACGCCGGCGGCTTTTTGGCTGCCCTGGAAAAGCTGGACCCTTCGGAACATTACCGGGGCACCGAACTGGCGGGGTTGGACGCCTTTCAGCGGCAGCTCAAACGGTTTGACATCAAGGTGAGCGGCCCCGGCAGCTCCCCCATTGCCAAGTTTTTCTCCACCGCCGACTCCGCTGCCCTCTTCCCCGAATACGTCTCCCGTGCAGTGGCTCAGGGAGCCCAAGAGGAGAGCATCCTTGCGGAAATTGTCAGCGCCAGAACCGACATTTCGTCCATGGACTACCGCTCCATCACCACCGACCTTGGCAATGCTTCCGACCTTAGCGACACCATCGCCGAGGGAGAGGAAATCCCCGTCACCAACATTACCCTCAACGAGACCTTGGTCACCCTGAAAAAGCGGGGACGGCTGCTGCGGGCCTCCTACGAAGCCATCAAGTTCCAGCGGCTGGACGTCTTTACGGTGGCGCTGCGCCAGATTGGGGCCTATATTGCCAAGGCCCAGCTCAAGGACGCCATCGAAGTTCTGATTGGCAGCGGGGATACCGCCGCCGAAACCATCCCCCAAAGCGAAAGCGCCCTTTCCTATGCCGATTTGCTGGCTCTTTGGAGCAAATTTGAAGACTTTGAGATGAACGTGCTGCTGGCTTCCCCCACCACCGCCGCCGCCATTTTAAGCATCCCCGAGCTGCGGGACCCTGCCACCGGCTTGGGCTTTGCCAAAGAGGGCGGCAACGTCACCCCGCTGGGCGCAAAGCTGATTAAAACTTCTGCGGTGCCCGACGGCAAAATTATTGGGCTGGACAAGCGCTTTGCGCTGGAAATGGTTACCGCCGGGGGCGTGCAGGTGGAGTACGACAAACTCATCGATTCTCAGCTGGAGCGGGCGGCGGTCACCTCCATCTGCGGCTTTACCAAGCTGTTCCCCGCCGCCGTTAAGGTGCTTGCTACAGCTTAAAGGAGAGTTTGCCATGGTGGACAAAGAAAAGGTGTTTGAGCTTTTCACCCTCTTTGCCGATTTGGACAAAGATTTTGCTCTGCGGTACCGCCCCTTTTGCGATGCAGCCGCCTCCCTTCTTTCCTACAAAGCAAAAACAGGGCTGAAGGAGGAGGACTTGGAGCGCCTTGCCACCGCCGCAGCGGGCTATGCCTACTGTGACTGGCTGGATCTGACGGGAGGACTTCACACCGCCGAAGAAATCAAGGTGGGGGATATCTCAGTCAAAAACTCCGCGGGAAGCGGCAAAGCAGCCACCACCGAACTGCGCCAACACTTTGAGGGATTGGTGGCGGATTTACTGGAGCCTGCCTTTGTCTTTGGGCAAACGGCTCCGCCGGAGGTAGCCCTGTGATCGGCGCCAAAATAAAGGCCGCTCTCCACCGGTTGGGAGATAGGGTGTTTCTCCTTACCCCACAAGGGGAAATCCCCTTTTCCGCCTGTGTTCAGCCTGCTCTCAAGCTCCAGGGGGAGGAGTCCTCCCCCTTGGGAGCGGGGAGAAGGGGCTTTGCCATTCTGTACGCTCCGGCAGAAGGGGCTGCCCTTTCCCTTAGGGCGGAGGACCACATCCGGGCAGGGAAAGACTGCTACCAGGTCCTTCAGGTGGAGACCCGCAGTTTTCAGGGAACGCCTCTGTATGTATGGGCATCCCTGCAACAATGGGAGGTGGCTGAATTTTGACCAAAGTGAAGGAAACCATTGCCCGGTATCTGGCAGGCTGGACCGGCCTTAGCCGGGTGGAGATTCTCTGCGAATACCCCAAGGAGCGAGCTTTTCCCATCCGTCGCCCCACTCTGGTGGTTGGGCTGGAGGGGGTGGACCTTTCCCCCGCTGGGCTGGACAGCTATCTGGGCCGGGACCCCTCCTCCCCTCCGGGACAGGTGACCGCCCTGTACGGCAGCACCGCTATTCTGACTCTGCGGCTGGATCTGTACCTTCCGGGCAGTGATGGCAGCGGCTGCCACCGCCTGTACGAAGAAATCTGCGCCGCCCTCACCAACCACGCCACAGGATTTGGGCTGCTGCGCATCTGGTGCGAGGCGCTCAAGTATGAAAGCGCCATGGCAGCCAGCCACCTAACGGCTCGGGCGGCGCTGCGGGCAGCCTTTACCGGGCGGGAAACCACCGAAGAAATTCGGAACTATGAGGTGAGGAGTGAGCTCTATGTCTGATGTACTGCAAAATTTAAGACCGGGGGTCTATTCCCGATATCAGATTACAGGAAGCTGCGTTGCCACCGCCTTGCGGGACTGCGCTCTGGTTCTGCCCGGCGGGGAAGAACAGCTTACCGTTGTAACCTCTCCGGCGCAGGCAAGCCAGATGGAAGCCACGGTCCGGGAATGCTTACGCCTTTTGTTGGAGGGCGGCGTGGGCAAGGTTTATTTAGCAAGTGGAGCAACGGTGCAGGATGCTCTTGGTCTGCTTGGAGAGGGGGATTTGGGTGCCATCATCTGCCACTGCCAAACTCCCGAAGACTATGCGGCGCTGAAAGAATATGTGATGAGCGCCTCCGAGCAGATGCGGGAGTGTATCGGATTTTGCGCCGCTCCGCCGGAAGAAGCCAAGGAAGTAGCCGCCCAGCTCTGCTGCCAGCGGGTGGTGCTCTGCACCCCTTCCATCACTTCCTCGCCGGAGGTTGCGGCAAGTCCTCTGTACGGGGCATGCAGTCTGGCCGCTCGGATTTTAACGGCGGGCAGCCCGGTGGTCAACCTTTCGGGAGAGGAATTTCCCCTGATGACTGAGGCGGCCCCCCTGCCGGAGCCCTTGGTGCAGGAGCTGCTTTCCGCCGGCGTCTGCGTCTTTGAAAGGGTGGGCAGCCGGGTGGAGCTGATTCGCGCCATGACCACCTGCACCGCCAAAAACGGCGCAGCCGACGACGGTCTGCGCAGTCTCAACACCGTGCTGATTGTAGACGACGTCATCCGCCACATCCGCAGCTGCCTCAAAGCCCGGTTAAAGGGCGCGGGAATTACCTCCCTGGGTAGCGTGCGGGATCAGGTGGCGGTGGAGCTGGCCGCCAAACGGGATGCCGGCATCCTCACCGACTTTTCTCCGCCGGTGGTGCGCCCGTCGGCGGGAGACCCCACCGTCTGTCAGGTGGATTTGGCCTTTTCGGTAGCCCATCTGGTCAGCACCATCCACATCACCGCCCAGATTCGGGTATAAGGGAGGTTTTAAATTATGATTACCTTTCCCACCTCGGGGGATATCACCATCGAAGTCAACGGTCGGCGGCTGGCGGTGGCTCAAAGCTACCGCGCCCGCTCCACCCGGGACAGCCGCCCGGTGGAAGCCTTTGGCCAAAAGGAGCCGGTGGGTACCGTGGCGGGGCGCTGTGTCCACCGGCTGGAGCTGCAGCGGGTGCAGCTTTTGGAGGACGCTGCCTCCGATGGCATCGACTTTTTTGCCCTTTCCGGCTTCAACGTGGTCATTGCTAAGCCGGGGCGCCGGGTGATCTACTCCGGCTGCGAGTGGTCCAACATTGACGAAAGCGCCTCTCTGGGCAGTGTGGTGCTGGAGTCGGTGAGCATTCTGGCGGCGGGAAGGATGGAGCTGAAATGAGTGAATGCACCCTTCCCCTACAGCCTTTGAGCGCCACCGAGGAGCTGGCGGTTCTCCGGCAGGCGCCCTCCCTCATTCCGGGGCTCATGCGCAGCGGCCTTTCGCTGGAGGACGCAGCGGCTCTGGCCCACAACGCCACCCTCCTCTACTACGCCCTGCGCTCTCAAAGAAAAGACATCACCTCCCCCAAAGGGGTGCTGGAGCAGATGAGCCTTAGGCAAATCGCCGAGGGCTGCCGGCGGCTTGAGGAACGCAAAAAGGAGGACGAAGCGCTGTGAGCATTGGGGGAGATTTAATCGCCAATCGCTTGGCTTATCAAAAATACTTCCAGAAAGAACAGGAACGGGAAGAGCTTTTGCTTCCCTCCCTTCCTCCGGTGGAAGAAGAAGCCTTTGCCTTTCCCGCTGTGGAAGCACCCCAGCCCCAGCCGGTCTACCCCTTAGAGGCTCACACTTCCTCCCTTTTCCCCCAGGGGCTGGAAAATTCCTCCTCCGATGACGATGAGCTGCTGGATCGGCTGGTTTACCGATTGGATCGGGAATCCCGCCTTATGTCCCAGCCGCTGCTGGAGGAGTGACATCTCAGCGTCTGTGTATCAACAGCGAATGGATATTCAGACCAAGCACACGAAAGAAAGGGCCTTTCATGGAAAAGATGCAGTTTAAAAGTTTTATATTCCCCCACAACCCGGCCAGCATTGTGGTGGAAAGGCCGGGGCGACACGCTGTCTTTTTCCGGCCGGGCCACGGGGAAGTGGTGCAAGCGCTGGGCCCGGGCGTCAAGCAGGTGCGCTGCTCCGGCAGCTTTTTAGCCCCCACCCCCCCACAGGCAGCAGCCCTAGTGGCGGAGTTTGAAGAAAAAACAGCCGACTCCACTCCGGGTATTTTAGTTCTCCCGGGCCTTGGCAGTATGGAGGCGGTGCTGACCGAGCTGCGTTGGGAGGCGGTGGGCGAAGGGCGGGAGGTGCCCTACACCATGACTTTTTTGCAGGCGGAGGTGTCGGAATGAGCTTTCACGTCACTCTCACCACCGCCTTTACGGGGGGAGATTATGAGCTGGAGCCCCTTTCCCTCACCCTTACCTCCTCCCTCTCCTCCCCTGCCTGCAGTCTGTGGGGGCGCTTTGCTCTTCCCGATTTTCCCCCGGAGTTTTTGCGGGCCCGGGTGGAGTACAAGGGCCGCCCGCTCTTGGAGGGCGGCATCGATCGCCAGCAAACCCGGGTGGATGAAAAGGGCGTCATTCTGGAGGTGGAGGCTCGGGACAAGGGGG
Source organism: Oscillospiraceae bacterium (assembly GCA_050950205.1). Taxonomy (GTDB): domain Bacteria; phylum Bacillota; class Clostridia; order Oscillospirales; family Ruminococcaceae; genus WRAV01. The sequence continues at coordinate 174,806 of JBMNHF010000002.1, read as the reverse complement.
CGATGCTGCTGGACAACGAGGCAAGGCCCAAGGCATATCAGAATCTCACCGTCCACCGGATGTTTCAGGAGCTGATTGCCCCCCACGGCTTTTTGCTGGTGGACGGCTACCCCTCCATCAACGTCCCCGCCTTTACCATCCGCAAGGGGCAAAGCCTTTGGGATGCCTTTTGCACCCTGGCCCGGCTTTCCTACGGACATCTGCCCTACGTCAAAGGGGATATGGTGATTACCGCCCTGCCGTTGGGCGGGGAAACCTGGGTGCTGGGGGGAAAGGACTACCCCTTTTCCAGCCTGTCCCACACCATCAGCCATTACCCTGTCCTCTCTCAGGTTTACATCCGGGATGGGGCGGGAAACTACACTACTGCTGTCAGCAATCCCGAGGCTCAAAGCCGAGGTATTAGCCGCACCCGTTACTTTATCCCGGCGGGAGAATACCACTGCAAACCCTTGTGGGATGCCGACCAGCGCATTCGGCGGAGTATGCGACAGATGGTGCAGGTGGAACTGGAGATGCCCGGCATCTTGGAAATTGCGCCGGGGGAGACGGTTTGGATTCAACATAATCTTGCCTCCCTGCCCAATTTGCAGGTGGAACAGGTTATCCACTCCACCGGACCCAAGGGGGAAAAGACAAAACTTGTGCTCCTTTCCTTCCTCTATCAGTAGATATTCGGAGGTTTTGTAATGAGAATTGTACGAGATCTGCCCCAGCAGGGGGAAAGCGCTGTCATTGCCCAAGTGAGTTATTCCAACGAAAACGGCTTTGGGGTGGTGGGAGATAGCGAAATCACCGGTGCTTTGGTCTTTGCCCCCCGAGGAATTGCCTACCGCCCCTGTGCGGGAGATCACCTGCTGCTGATGCCGGTGGCCGGAGCCGACACCTGTATGGGGGCTTTGACCTCCACCGCGGGACTGGCTCCCGGGGAACTGCGGCTCTCCTCCTCCGGGGGAGCCACCATTCGCCTCTGCCAAAACGGCGACATTTTGCTCAACGGCGTCACCATCACCAAGGAGGGGGAGATCATTCCCCTGTAAACATCTTGCCTGACAACGGAGGAATTATGGACACCTTACTGGAAAACGGAACCTATGCCCTGGATGAAAGAGGTCTTCCCATCCCCATAACCGGGGTGCGGGCTCTGATTCAGCGGCTGCTCATCCGCCTGAGTGTGCGCAAAGGCAGCTTTTTGCCCGACCCTTCCCTGGGCAGCGAGCTGTACCGCCTGCCCTGTGCTGCCGGGGAGCAGACCAACCGTCTGGCCCTCCACTACGCCCAGCAGGCGCTGCTGCCCGAAGCCAGGGCCAAAGTGGAGCAAGCGGTCTGCTATTTGATGGGGGAAGGGGGCCTTGCGGTGCACATCACCGTGAAAATTGACCATCAATCTTATCCTTTGGAGGTGGTTGCCCTATGAAGACGTTGCCCACCGCTCAGGAATACTACCACATCATGAGCCAACACTATCGGGAGCTGACCGGCCTGGAGGCGGTGGATGCCTCCGATATCGGCATTCGGCTGCGGGTACTGGCCCAGGAGCTGCACACACTGGGGGAGCGGATGAGCCGGGCTTATGCCGATGCCTTTCCCCAAACGGCACAGGGGCAGGCGTTGGATCTGCATGCCGAAGCGGCGGGGCTTATTCGCCTTTCCCCTTACTGTGCTGCCGGTATTCTGCGCTTTTCCCGCACCCTTCCCGGCGCTGCTGTCACCATTCCCGCCGGCACCCTCTGCCTTAACCGGGAGGGGACCCTGCGTTTTCGGACCAAGGCGGAGGGTACCATCCTCCAAGGCGAAACCTTTGTGGACATTCCCGCCGAGGCGCTGACTGCTGGGCCCCAAGGCAATGTAGCGGCGGAGACGGTAACCGTTCTCCTGTCCGCCCTGCCGGGAATTTCGGCGGTGCGCAATCCCGCCCCCTTTACCGGCGGAAAACCCGGCGAATCCGATGAAGAGCTGCGCGGCCGCCTGCTGGATGCTCTGGCCACCCCTCCCGACTGCGCCAACCGGGCTTATTACCGGGCGGTGGCTACCCGGCATCCCGGGGTGCGGTCGGTGACACTGCTTCCCCGGCACCGAGGGGTGGGCACCTTGGATGTGGTGGTGGCCTGCGCTGCGGGATTTGAACCCGCCCAGGTAGTGGCCCAACTACAGGAGGAGTATCAAAAAGCCCGAGAAATCGGCACCCAGGTGCTGGTGCGGCAAGCCGAAGCCCTGCCGGTGGAGGTGGCGGCTTTGGTGGTGACCGCCTCGGGATATGACCCTTCCCAAGTAGCCTTGAGCTGCACTGCCGCCATTTCCCGCTATCTTTCCGGTTTGGAAATCGGCCAGCCCCTGCTCGTCACCCGTCTTTCCGGCTCTCTGCTGGAGGTGGAAGGGGTGGAAAACTTCCGCCTGCTCTCCCCTTCCGGTGATGTAACGCCCCGGGAAGACCAGATTGTGGTGTTGGGAGAGGTGGATATTGGAAAGGTGGCGTCGTTGTGAACAGCGTCCGTCGCCTCACCGCCCTTCTTTCCCCCCTGCGGATTTACGCCCTAGGCCAAAACAGCCTCATTGACAAAGAATTGGAGGCCTATGGAGCCGGATTTTCCCTGTTGGAAGAGCAGCTTTCCCGGCTGGAGCAGGATATTCTGCCCCAAACCGCCACCTCCCAGGGGCTGGATGCCCACGAGATGGCGGTGGGACTGCCAAAACGCAGTGCTTCGACTGGGGAGCGCCGGGCTCTTCTTTTGGCGAGAAAGCAGCGGCCTTTTCTGCCCACGCCGGAAGGTGCTTTGGAGTTGCTAAAGGCCGCAGGGCTGCTGGATCCGGAAATCTACGAGGGGGATGGCGTTCTCTACCTGGCTGCTTCCGGGGTGGTCCAAGGGCTGGACGCTGACATCGCCTGGCAACTGGCCTTGGAGAGTCTACCGGCTCATCTGGCGGTGGAAACCAATCCCCAAGGCCATGATTGGGAGAGTCTGGACCAACTGGAAGTTACTTGGAACGCTTTGGACGCCTTGGATAAGAGCTGGACTCTTTTGGCCTTTACCGGAATCACCACATCATAGGGAGGAAAACCAATGCCAAGCAGCAACAAGACACCCTATTTAAAGCTGAACAGCTGGATTGGGAGCGACATTCCCAAAATGGCGGATTTTAACGCCGACAATGCTCTGCTGGACGCCGCCTTTGCCCAACTGCAGGAACAAATCAACGATATTCCCGGCGAAGGTGGAGCCGACCCCCGGCTGGACAACCATCTGGCTGACCAGGAGGCGCACCTTTCTGCGCAGGACAGGGCTGACCTTGCCAGCAGTGCTCCGGTGGTGGGCACCTACGTAGGTGACGGCAATCCCTTCCAAGGGATTGTGCTGGGCTTTCGGCCCCGCTTTGGCTTTGTTTTTGCCGAAAACACCCCCATCATGACTCTCAACGCAGCAGGTAACGCCCAATTTACCCACTTTGCCGTCATAACCCAGCAGGGCTGCACCTCCGGGGTGGAAACCATCCCCACCGGGTTTCAGGCCAAGCAGTTGGGTAGCGCCAATCAGGGAGGGCAGACCAGCATCGGCCTCAACAAAGACGGCCAGCTCTATGTATACCTGGTCTGGCGATGATAGGTTTTCTGTTGCAAAAGCCGCCTTTGCCGCGGCTTTTTTCTCGTTCCGATGCTTTGACAAGGCAGGCTTTTAAGGGTTATCTTTTGTATCAGATTTACAAAGCCTTTTCCTTCACCAATTGACGGGGACATTTTTGTATATTATAATGTAACCTGCGGTCAAACAACTGCAGACAAATCGACAACCGCCTAACGGACGGCTGTTAGGCGGTTGTTTTGTGCAAAGAAATGCTTGGGGCAAAATGGTGGGGACAGCCCTTCATCCCCTGCGACAACACCATTTGCCCACAGTTGTTTGTCGCCAGCGACCACAGTGTTTTTTTAAAGCCTTTCGGTATTATATGTGGGCCAACGCCCGGAAGAGGAGCATACCAAGATGAAACTAAAACTGCTGACCATTCTACTGACCCTGATACTGGCCATCACCGCTGCCGGCTGCAAAGTGGTGGATCTTCCCGAACAGTCCCAAGAGGCAGAAGTCTCTGAGGAAGAGAGCATTCCCGAAGAAGAACCGGCCGAGCCGGCCGAAGTGCAGCCCGACCGGGAGGAAATTCCCGAGCAGCCCCTGACCACTTTGGCCGACCATGTGGTTTACAGTTCCGATTATGTGTACTATTACAACCTCTACCGGAGCAACATGATCGCCCAGTATGGTGCTTTTATGGATATGAACACCTTTTGGGAGCAGGAGATTGACGGCCAAACGGTGCAGCAATACCTCACCGATGAAACCCTGGCCATGGTCAAGGAGTCTGCCGTTTTGTACAACGCCGCCATCCAAGCGGGCATGAAGCTTTCCCAGGAAGAGCTGGATAAAATCCACAGTGATATACAAAGCGTGCTGGAAGCCCAGTTCGAGAACAATGAGCAGAAATTCCTCAACGCTTTTGCCCTCACCCCGGAGCAGATGAAGGGAATGCTGGAGCGCAGCAGCCTGGTGACTCAATATGTGAACAAGGCTCTGGATGAAATCGAAGTGTCCCAAGAGGAAATTGCTGAGTACTACAAGAACAATCAGGACAGTCTGGATCGGGTAACCGTCCGCCACATTTTGATTGACTGCACCGACGAAATGAGCGAAGAAGAGCAAAGCCAAGCCAAAGCCAAAGCGGAGGATCTTCTGGCGCAGGTACAGGGCGGCGCCGATATTGGAAAGCTGGCGGCAGAGCATTCCACCGACCCCGGCTCCAAGGACAACAACGGAGAGTACACCTTTGGAAAAGGCCAGATGGTGCCCGAGTTTGAAGAGTGGGCCTTTGCCGCAAAGCCTGGCGATCAGGGCATGGTAAAGACCTCCTACGGATATCACATCATGGAAAAGATGGATCATTCCGATCTGGAGTCCGTCAAGTCGCAAATTGTTCAGATCTTGCAGCAGGAAAAATTCCCCCAACAATACAGCCATATTTTTGATCAGGCCAATTCCCCCGACTGGAGCCTGAATCAGGAACTGCTGGACCAGATCATTGCTGCTGCACTGTAACCAATGTTTTAAGAGGGCGGGATGTTCCGCCCTCTTTTTTCTCGTCCGCAGCGCTTTTGCTCTGCCCCGTTTTGGGGATGGGATTTGCCCCTAGGCTCCTTTGTGTGGTGTTTTATGGCCAAAGATAAGTCCTACAAAACAGCACTTTAAGATGGCCACCAAAAAGGCCCCTCTGCCGCAATGCGGCAGAGGGGCCTTTGAAATGGAATTAGATTCTTTTTTAGGTTCTGCTGCGGGCAGGCTCTTTGACCTCATCGGTGTTCTTCACCCGAGAGCGGATAAACAGCAATACGCCTACCAGCATAGCCAGACCGGCAGCCAGAGTCACCAGAGCATTCTGCACAAAACCGGCAAGCACATACCCTACAAAGGAGATGCCTGCCACCACCATGGCATAGGGAATCTGGGTGTAAACGTGAGAGATATGGTTGCACTGAGCACCGGTGGAGGCCATAATGGTGGTGTCGGAGATGGGGGAAATATGGTCGCCGCAAACGGCTCCTGCCAGACAGGCGGAGATGCTGATCACCAGCATTTCGCCGCCATCGGTAAAGAGAGCCACCACAATGGGAATCAGAATGCCAAAGGTTCCCCAAGAGGTTCCGGTGGCAAAGGCAAGGCCCAAAGCAATCAGGAAAAATACAGCGGGAAGGAAGACGCTGGCGGCCGCATTGCCGGCTACCGCATTGGCTACAAACACATCGGCACCCAAACTGCCGTTGCAAAAGCTGGAAAGGGTCCAAGCAAAGGAAAGAATCAAAAGGGCGGGCACCATCTGCCGGAAACCTTCGGGCAAGCAGTCGGCAAACTCACGGAAGGTGATGATTTTGCGGGGTATGTAAAGCAAAAAGACCACAAACAGGGTGACCAAAGAGCCCAAGGGCAAAGCCACGGTGGAATCACAGTTGGCAAAGGCATCCACAAAGCTTTCCCCATCAAAAAAGCCGCCGGTATAGATCATAGCCACAATACAGCTGACAATCAGAACAATAACGGGGAGCAGCAGATCCAGAACCTTACCCTTGGTTCCTTCCTCCTGCTGGGGATCAGCATATTCGTTTCCGGTTCCCCCAAACAGATCACCCTTGAAAGCCAACTGCTCATGGCGCTGCATAGAGCCAAAGTCAATTTCCCAAAGCGTAATCAAAATCATCATGGCAATGGTCAGAAGGGCATAGAGGTTATAGGGAATCGCCCGCAGAAACATATTAAAGCCATCAATTGCGCTGCCCTCGGGGACAGAGGAGGTCACAGCGGCAGCCCAACTGGAAATGGGGGCAATGATGCAGATGGGAGCTGCGGTGGCGTCAATGACATACGCAAGCTTTGCACGGGATACCTTGTATTTATCGGTAACCGGTATCATCACATTGCCCACAGTGAGGCAGTTAAAGTAGTCGTCAATAAAAATCAGCATTCCAAGGCCCACGGTGGAAAGCAAAGCGCCTTTTCGGGTGGTGATTTTTTGAGCTGCCCAGCGCCCATAGGCAGCCGAACCGCCCGCTTTGTTCATCAAAGCCACCAAAACACCCAAAATCACTAGGAACATCATAATGCCCATGTTACCGGCCACTTCATTGATCAGCTTGTCGGTAATGCTGGTGATGGTGAGCACCGGGTTAAAGTTGGCGTAAAACAACCCTCCCGCCAAGATGCCCACAAAGAGGGAGATATATACCTCCTTGGTTACCAAAGCCAATACAATGGCCACAATGGGAGGCACCAGAGACCAGATGGTTGCATACATCTTACTTTGGTGCTCATCCTGCGAGGCTAATACTGGAGTAGCCATTACAGTCAGCAGGATAACACAGAGCATGAGGACGGATAGAATTCTGCGGGTCTTGCTCACATTCAACATCCTTTCAAAGTATAAATATAATTAAACGTACCATATTTACACAGAAAATTCAAGGTTATTTCATAATTATGTAAAAATTTAGCCATTTACAGGCCGACATTGTCACCACCCCCAAAAACCTTGGGACATCCGGCGTGTCCTATTGACTTTTGCACAAAAAGTCGTATAATATTACTGTATCATGCGGGTATGGTTTAGTGGCAGAACATCAGCTTCCCAAGCTGAGAGTGTGGGTTCGATTCCCATTACCCGCTCCAGATAAAAACCGCTTGGTTATGCGAAAAACCGGCGGTTTTTTTTATGAGCCTCTGTTTTTCGCTTTGTGTTGACTGGGATCGACCATGCTCTGACGGCCAAATAATTCGATTGGTTTCCATGCATCAAAGACTCTGCCTGGGTGGGAGAAGGGATTGCTGCTCCTGTACAGCGTTTCTCTTATCTTGTGAGGAGTGCAATTTCGGAAAACGAAAGGGGATTCTTTTGAGCATTCAAACTAGAAAAATCAAGGCAATCGGCATGATGGTAACCTGCTCTTTGATGTGGAGCCTGGGAGGGCTGTTCATCAAACTGCTCCCCTGGTCTGCCCTTGCTATTTCGGCGTTGCGGAGCATCATTGCAGCAGGTGTGATTTATCTGTATATGCGGGTGCGCAACATCCCCTTTCGCTGGAACCGCAACTCATTGTTAATCAGCTTTGCCATAAGTGTTACCATGATATGCTTTGTGGCGGCCAACAAGCTAACCACCGCCGCCAACGCCACGGTACTGCAGTTTACCGCCCCCATTTTTATGGTGGTCATACTAATTTTATTTTACAAGCAGCGCTTTCGCCGCTTGGATTTTGCCGCCATTGCCTTTACCTTTTTGGGCATTGCTCTCTGCTTTTTGGGCGAGACGGGACAAGGTTCCACGTTGGGAAACACCATTGCCATCTTTGGTGGATTATCCTATGGTTGTATGTACATATTTTCCGGAACATCGGACTACAGTACCCGGATGAGCGGGATTTTATTGGGCCAGCTCATGAGCTTTGTCATTGGAATTCCCTTTCTGCCACAGGTGGCGGCCACCCTTACCCCCACCTCCCTTGTTTTAGTTCTGTCCCTGGGCGTATTTCAGTTGGGGATTCCCTATCTCTTTATGTCCATGGCCGCCAACGACTGTTCGCCTCTTCATTGCTGCCTGATTTCCGTCATCGAGCCCTTGGCAGCGCCTTTTTGGGTCTTTTTGTTTCATGGGGAGCAGCCCAGCCTTTCCGCTATAATGGGCAGCATCTTGGTTTTGACAACGGTAACAGCGTGGAGCATCAGCAATGCCCGGGCAGAAGAAGCTGCCGCCCGCAGAGCGGATGCCACACCGGCAGGTACAAACAGCAAGCCATAAGTTTATATAATAAAGATCCCCCGGCTTAGCCGGGGGTATTTCATATGCGGGCAAAGCCCTATGTTACTAGCGGCGTCTAAAGACGCTTTTTGCGATCTGGCAGTTGCGAGGGGATTGCTACCAGCTACCCGTTAAACGGGTCTTGATATTCTTTTAGTGTCATCTGATCGTGGATTTGATCTTCCTTCAATTGGTTCTGGATATACTCTGCAATTTTCTTTGCATTCTTGCCAGCAGTATCCACATAGTATCCCCTACACCAAAAGCTGCGGTTGCCATAGCGATACTTCAAGTTCCCATGTCTTTCGTGGATTATCAGGCTGCTTTTGCCTTTCAGAAATCCTACAAAGCCGGACACACTCATTTTGGGTGGTATCTCAACCAGCATATGGATATGATCGGGACACACCTCTGCTTCTAAAATATTCACTTGCTTCCAATCGCAAAGCTCTCTGAGTATTTTTCCTATTTCCGCCTTTCGATCCCCATAGAATATTTTTCTACGGTACTTTGGTGCAAATACGATATGATATTTGCAATTCCATTTCGTATGAGATAGACTATTTGTGTCGTTCATCTTGAATGACCTCCTTTTGATTGATCGATGCAGTGGCCAGACCGCATCTTTACTATATCAAAAGGAGTTTTTTTATCATATGGAACGCTAAAGCTTTTTTAGAACTCCCCGGCACAGCCGGGGGTTTTCAAACACAAAAAGGAAAGAGCACCGGTTTAACCAACCGGTGCTCTTTTTGATTGTGGGATTAAGACTCTAGCAGCTTGAGGGTGCAGGCCACAAACATTTCGGCACCGATGGGCAGAATGTCCTCATTGGCGGCAAACTTGGGATTGTGTACCAGGTATTCATACCCTTCCTCCGCCGAGCCGCTGCCAATCAGGAAGAAGGCGGTAGGGGCAATCTGGCCAAATGCAGAAAAGTCATCTCCCGCCATCAGAGTGCGGGGGCGAACCAGAATATCCTCTCCGTACAGCTCTTTGGCGGTTTCCTGTACCACCCGGGTGACATACTCATCGTTGATAATGGGGGCATACCCCTTCATCATATCGATTTCGTAAGTGGCACCGTAGGCTTGGCAGATGCCCGAAACGATTTCGTCAAAGCGCTTATGAATGTAGGCCCGAACTTCTTCATTCATGGTGCGGATGGTTCCCCCCAGCTCCACCTTGGGCCCCAGAATGTTGAGGGAAGAGTCGGCGATAAAGCGGGTGACCGACACCACAGCATTGTCGTAGGGGCTGATGTTTCGGGAGACAATGCTGTTTAAGTTGGTGACGATATGGGCTGCCACCGTTACCACATCCACAGAGGCCTCCGGCGCTGCCCCGTGACTGCCGGTTCCCATGATATGAATCAGGAATTTGTCGGGGGAAGCGGTGGCCGTGCCGGGCCAGCAGGAGATGAGTCCGGTTTTGAGCTTGGCCAACACATGGGCGCCGATAAAGTAATCACAGTCGCTTACGGCACCGGAGTCCACAATGGCCTGAGCCCCACCGGGAAATTGTTCTTCCGCCGCTTGGAAAATGAATTTGACGGTGCCACAAAGCTCATGGCGCATCTTGCTCAACACACTGGCGGTACCCAGAAGGGTGGCGGTGTGGAAGTCGTGGCCGCAAGCATGCATCACGCCATCGTATACCGATTTGTACTCCACATCGGTCTGCTCCTGCATGGGAAGAGCGTCAATATCCGCCCGAATGCCCACTACCTTGCCGGGCTTGGCTCCTTTGAGCACCCCTACCACGCTGGTGTCGGCAGGGCGCAGAATCTCGATGCCCTCCATCTGCTCCAGAGCTTTGACAATGTAGGCGCTGGTCTCTTTTTCCTGATAGGCGACTTCGGGGTATTTGTGCAGGTGTCGTCTCCACTCCACCATTTGGTCTTTATCCACATACTTCTTCCAATCCATACTACCCCATCCTTTCCTAAGGTTCGTTTATACCGTACCCGGTAATGACTGCGGTTTTTGCACCTGCCTGCCCTCCAAAAACACATCGACAACCCGCTCTAGGCAGGCAATATCCTTGGAAGCGTCCCCCTCCACCACCAGAATGTCGGCCAGCAGGCCCTCCTTCAACATGCCAATGCTGTCCTGCATACCAAGAACCCTGGCAGCGTCGGAGGTGGCGGTGGCAATCGCTCGCGGCGGATCAAAGCCCAGCTCCACCATACAGGCCAACTCTTTTGCAACGGGGGCCGCCTCTACCTTGGAGGTTTCGTACACCATGTCGGTGCCGGCCAGAATGGTAACGCCGGTGTCGGCAATCTCTAAAAAATTGTGGTACGAAGATAAAAAGCGCTGGTAACGCCCCACCTGATGGCGGGCAAAGGCAAGATCGGAGTCAGGATCCCCTTTGTCCACAATCTGCTGGAACCAATTGAGAGCAAACTTGTAGACATAGATGGTAGGAACCCATGCAATGCCCTTTTCCTTCATGGTCAGGGCTTGCTGGCGGGTGAGAAAATTGCCGTGCTCAATGGTGTCCACACCGGCATCGATGCACATTTGCAGGGCCGGCTGGGCAGCCACATGAACCGCTACCTTTTTTCCCAATGCGTGGCAGGCATCCACCGCCGCATTGAGCTCTTCCTGGGTAAATTCCCGCAAACCGTCCTCGTGGCTTGCCATCAGCTTAATCCAGTCGGCACCGTCGCGGATTTGCTTTCGCACCTCTTTGCGCATTTCTTCGGGGCCGTCCCGTTCCACCGTCCCCCCTACCGCATAGTAGGTATGTCCGCCGGTTACGGTAATGGCCTGATTGCAGAAAATAACCCGGGGAATGGTAATCCAGCCTTTTTTGGCGGCGCGCACCAGCTGGCGGCAGAGGTTTTGGGGGCCGTTCATATCCCGGACGGTGGTGGCACCCGACCAAAGAGCGCGCTGCGCCCGGTCCAGGGCAAAGTACCCCCGCAGATAATCGTCGTACAGATGCTTGTCCCGCTCGCTCCACCAGGCAGCCAAATGCAAATGCATATCAATGAGACCGGGGAGGATGGTAGCCTCCCCGTAGTCTCTCACCGGCTCATCGCCTTTTCTTATGGAGTCCAGCGGCCCAAGAGCAACGATTTTGCCGTCTTGAACACGCAGGGCCTGATTTTTTAATACCCTCTTGCCGTCGCCCGTTAACATGGTTCGGGCAGTCAGTATCATATCAGCTCTCCTAAATTGTGATTAATAGTGCAGCTGATCCAGACGATGCTGTACGCTGGGGTAAAGCTGCATGCCCTTCAGCTCGCTGTGGCGGGCAATGGCACCGGTGCAGGTGTAGAAGGGAATGATGGCAGCGTCGTCAATCAGAATCTTCTGAACTTCTTTGTAGATCTCGTAGCGCTCTTCAAAGGTGCGTCCGGCACGGCCTGCTTCCAGCATGGGCTCGATGGCAGGATTGTTGTACCGGCTGCGGTTGTTGGCGGTACCCAAGGGGCCGTTGGAGAACAGAGAGGGGAAGGTGGCGTTGGGATCCACACTGGAAGTCCAGCTGGAAAGAGCGATCTGATGGTCGTTGTTCTTGGTCATATCCAAGAAGGCGCTGTTCTCGATGGTCTCCACCTTGAGGTTGATGCCGGCCTTTTCAAAGTCGGACTGCAGAACCTGACCAATGCGGGCCCGGGTTTGGTTGATGCACACAAGGCTCAGATCAAAGCCGTCGGGATATCCGGCTTCTGCCAGAAGGGCCTTTGCCTTTTCCACATCGTACTCGTAGTGGGTAACCTCAGGCATGTAGTAACGGTGACCTTCGGCAATGGGGCTGTAGAGGGGGAAGCCGTTTCCATTTTCCGCAATGGCAATGATGGCGTCCCGCTGAACCAGATGGCTCAGAGCCTGACGAACCAGCTTGTTGTCCAAGGGTGCCTTGGTGGTGTTGAGGTAAGCAAACTCCATCTTGGTGGAGGCATACTCTTCCAGCACCAGCTCGTTGTTGTTGCGGATGCGGTCAAACTCGGAGCTGGGAACGTCCAGGATCACGTCCACTTCTCCGGTTTCCAGAGCAATGGAGCGGGCAGAGTCGTCGGTGATGATGCGCAGAACCATTTTTTCGTGGGCAGCGGGAACGCCCCAGTATTCCTGGTTCTTTTCCAGCACTACGCTGTCACCGGACATGTAGGAGACAAATTTGAGAGGGCCGGTTCCGATGGGGTTTTCGTCCAAGGTTTTGCCGGCAGCTTCCAGATCCTCCACCGTCTTTTTGCTGACGATACCGCAGGTGGGGTAAGCCAGGTTGGTGAGGGTCATGGAGGTGGCAGGAGTGTTGAGGATCACGTTGCAGGTGTAGTCGTCAATGACTTCAACATGATCGATGGCGGACACCATGGAAAGGGTGAAGGTGGTACCCAGGTGCCGCTCGATGGAGAACTTTACGTCGTGGGCGGTAAAGGGTTCACCGTTGTGGTACTTTACATCATTGCGCAGCTTAAACTGGATGGTGGTGTCGTCCAGAACCTCCCAGCTTTCGGCCAGGCAGGGCTCCAGGGAGTCGTCGGGCATGATGCGCACAAGGGTGTCGTAGATATGGCGTCCGGGAATGGTAGAGGCAATTCCCGTATAGCCGTGCGGGTCGAAGGAGAGAATGTCTTGAGAGACACCAACGGTAATGGTGGTTTGCCCGGCTTTGCTGCTGGGGGCAGGGGCGTTTGCATCGCCGCCGGTAGCGCCACCGGTGCTTGTATCAGAAGTGCTGGCCGCAGGTGCGCTGGTTTTGGGAGCATCGGGGTTGTTGGTGCATCCACCCAGAACGCATCCAACCAACAGAACAAGGGTTAGAGTCAATATCAGTGCCTTTTTCATAGTATTCCTCCTGTTTTTATTCAGTTAAAGTACATGCGACAAAATGGCCGGGACTAACTTCTCTAAGTTCCGGTGTTTTGCCAATGCACTTGTCTGAGGCATAATTGCAGCGGGGTGCAAAGCGGCACCCCGGTTTGGGGTTGATGGGCGAGGCAAGCTCGCCTTTTAGGATAATCCGCTCCTGCTTGTGGTCAATATCCGGAACGGGAATGGCAGAAAGCAGTGCCTGGGTGTAGGGGTGCAGCGGTTTTGCAAACAGCTCCTCCGACGGCGCTTTTTCCACCAGCTGCCCCAGATACATCACGGCAATATCGTCAGAGAAGTAATTAACCACCGAAAGGTCGTGGGTGATGAATATGTAGGTGAGCCCAAGTTTTTTCTGCAGCGTGGTCAAAAGGTTGAGAATCTGTGCCTGAATGGAAACGTCTAGGGCAGAAACCGGCTCGTCACACACAATAAACTTGGGTTCCATGGCCAGTGCCCGGGCAATGCCGATTCGCTGCCGGCGCCCACCGTCCAGTTCGTGGGGGTAGGTATTGATAAAGCGCTCGGCCAGTCCCACTGTCTCCATCAGCTCCAGCACTCGCTCCTCCCGCTTGCGGGGATCGGTGATGATTTTGTTGAGCACCAGAGGCATTCCAATAATCTCACCCACCGTTTTGCGGGGATTGAGAGAGGCGTAAGGATCCTGGAAGATAATCTGCATCTCTTTGCGCATGGCCCGCATCTGCCGGGGCGTGAGGGAGAAAAGATCCGTTCCCTCAAAAAACACCTGACCCGAGGTGGGTTCCAGCAAGCGCAAAATGGTGCGCCCTGTGGTGGACTTTCCGCAACCGGATTCCCCCACCACTCCCAGGGTTTTTCCCCGCTCCACCGTAAAGGAAACATCGTCTACGGCATGGAGCATACCCTTTTTGGTTTTAAAGTACTTTTTAAGGTTTTTTACCTCTAAGAGGGTTTCGGCCATTTGCTATCCCTCCTTTCCCGTAATGGTGACGCCCGTGTCGCTTTCGTAGGCCAGGCACTCCACAAAATGGGTATCGCTCAGGTAGGTCTTTGCCGGCTTGCGTGTGGAGCAAATAGCCTGTGCATGGTCGCAGCGGGGATGGAAGGGGCAGCCTGTGGGCAGGTTGGAAGGGTCGGGCATCAGCCCCTTGATGGGCTTGAGCATTTCCTGCCGCCGCTTGATGTTGGGCAGGGAGTTGAACAGCCCAACGGTGTAGGGATGCTTGGTTTCCTTAAAAATATCCCGCAGGGTACCGTGCTCCACCACCCGCCCCGCATAGACAATGGAAACTTCATCGCAGGTTTCCGCTACAATGCCAAGGTCGTGGGTAATCATAATCATGGAGGTTTGGTATTTTTCGCGCAGCTCCTTCATCAGCTCCAGCACCTGCGCCTGAATGGTCACGTCCAGAGCGGTGGTGGGCTCGTCGGCAATTAATAAGGTGGGGTTGCAGGACAGGGCAATGGCAATGACCACCCGCTGCTTCATCCCCCCCGAAAACTGATGAGGATATTCCTTGGCCCGATCGCCGTCAATACCCACCAGCTCCAGCATCTCCCGGGCCTTTTGCTCTGCCTCCACCTTGGAGACCTTCTGGTGAATTTGAATCACTTCGGCAATCTGGTCCCCTACCGTCAGCACCGGGTTGAGGGAGGTCATGGGATCCTGAAAGATCATCGAAACCTTGTCGCCCCGGATGGATTCCATCTGCCGCTCGGTATAGGTGAGAAGATCTTCCCCCTCCAATGTAATGCTTCCCCCCCGGATTTTTCCCGGCGGGTCCTGAATGAGCCGGAGAATGGAAAGGGCAATGGTGGTTTTGCCAGCGCCGGTTTCCCCTACCAGTGCCAGGGTTTTGCCCCGTTCCAGCTTAAGGCTTACCCCGTTGACCGCATGGACAGTGGCGTCTTCCGTCTCATAATTGACCACAAGATCTTTGATTTCCAGTACAATATTCTTTTCAGAGGCCTGTTTTTCCATTGATGTTCCTCCTACTGCTTCAACTTGGGATCAAGGGCATCCCGCAATCCGTCTCCCAGCAAATTGAGGGAAAGGATGGTGAGGACAATTGCCATGCCGGGGAAGAAGCACATATGGGGAGCATCCCGCAAATATTCCCTGGCAGTGGAGAGCATATTGCCCCACTCGGGGGTAGGTGGAGAAATACCCAGTCCGATAAAACTAAGGGTGGAGACGTTGAGCACTCCAAAGGCAAAGCTCATGGTCACTTGCACCAGAATGGGCGCCAAACAGTTGGGAAGAATCTCGGTTAGGATAATGGTGGAGCTTTTTGCCCCAATGGCTTTGGCAGCCTCTACAAACTCGGTATTTCGCAAGCTGATGACGGAGGAGCGCATAATCCGTGCATAGGTGGGAATAAAGGAAATTCCAATGGCCAGCATCAGATTAAAGGTGCTGGCGCCCAGCGCCGCCATAATGGTTATGGCCATGATGGTGGAGGGAATGGCCATAAAAATGTCCACAATCCTCATAATCAGGTTGTCCAGCCGACCACCATAGTAGCCAGCAATGGCCCCGAGAGTCCCCCCGATCAGCAGGGAAATGACAACGGAACCCAATCCCACCGCCAAAGAAAGTCTCGAACCGTGGATCACCCGTCCAAAAATATCCCGCCCGAATTCATCGGTGCCAAAGGGATGCTCCCAGGAAGGGGAAGCCATGCGGTTCATAAAGTTCTGTTCCTTTACCTTGGTCTCATAATCCACCAGAACATCCGCAAAGATGGATACAAGCAGGATACAGGTAAAGATGATCAGACCAATGATAGCGGCCTTGTTTCTGCGAAAGCGTCGCCAAACCTCTGCCGCCTGGCTGCGCTTTTTGTATTTTTTCAGTGTGCTTGCCTGTTCGCTCACCCGAAACTCCCCCCTTATTTATACTCGGCTTTGAGCCGCGGGTCGACAAAACCGTACACAATGTCTACCAGCAGGTTGGCAATGCTGATGAGAATGGAAAGAACCACCACACACCCCATCACCATGGGAATATCCTTGCTGCGGATTCCCTCCAGCAGCAGCCTGCCTGTGCCGGGCAGGGTAAAAATGGACTCCACCACCACTGCGCCGCCAACATTCCGCCCCAGGGTAAGTCCCATCAGGGTGATGACGGGCATGATGGCGTTTTTCAGCGCATGGCGGATCAGAACCTTGTTTTTCTGCACGCCCTTGGCCCGTGCCGTGCGGATGTAATCCTGCCGGATTACCTCCAGCATGGAAGAACGGGTCTGCCGCGCCATACTGGCCGCACCGCTGGTGGCCAAAGTGATGGCGGGCAAAATATAGCTGACCAATCCGTTATTGAGTCCACCGGAAGGAAGGATGGAAAGATTGACAGAAAAGAACAAAATAAGCATCAGTGCCAGCCAAAAGCTGGGGATGGAAACGCCGATGAGACAGAGCACCATGCTGGCGGAATCCAAAACGGAGTACTGCCTGGTGGCCGAGATAATACCCAGCGGTATGGCAACCACCACCGATACCAGCAACGACAGAAAGGCAAGGCTTAGGGTGGTGGGTAACCGCTCCATAATCGACGGGAAAATGGCCCGGTTGTTGAGGTAGCTGTAGCCCAGATCTCCCCGCACAAGGCCCAGCATGTATCTGCCGTACTGCAGAAGCAACGGGTCATTTAGGCCAAGCTCTTCCCGCAGTTGAGCAACCGTCTCATCGGTGGCCTCGTTGCCCAATATAATAAGCGCCGGGTCCCCGGGCGTCATGTTGAGAATCATAAAGATAATAAACGTGATGCCAATGAGGACCGGTACCATCATAAGCAGCCTTTTAAATATGTACTTATGCATACGTTTCCCCTCTCCTAACCATGAGTTTTTAAGCTGTACCCTGTTTTTACCCCATAAAAAAAGAGCGCCAAGGGTCATGATTGGTGCCATAGGGCAAAGATGGTGTCCTTTTTTACACCCCTTTTTGCCATAAACTGTTTGTTTACGGTGCGGTTCCCTTCCGGCTTTGGGCATCTGCGCGGTAGCCGGAATCAGGCAAGCAATCGCTTAACCTGTATATTTTCCGTAGACTTTGGAGCTTGCCGAGTTAATCCATGCAAAATCCTCCTTAAACAACAAAACGGAAGGGAATTGGTTAATAAAAATTCATTATTATATGATAGCACAAATATGAGTTAAAATCTAATTATATTATAAAAAAATTAAAATAATCGACGGAAATTCGTAGCGAATCTTATTAATATAAAAAAATATCGATAAATCTATATAAAAAGCAATTCGTCCGCAGCAAGTTTTTGGAACCTGCATAATAATAAATTATATTATATCATAGTGATATTGTCATCATCTGTCAATGATAAAACACTCCAAAATATTTTTATACTTTTATGAAATCCTAATATAAATATGGAAAAGAGGTAAGAAACAGAGCTATTCGCTGCTGTTTCTTACCTCTTTCAGGTAACGGTAAACGGACGGTTCCGAAATCTTTAACTTTTTTGCGATAAAGCTTACCGTTCCCTTAATCTCGAACAAGTTATTGTCTTTTAATATGGAGATGATACGCATTTTATCGTCCTTGTCCATCTGGTCTACACTCTCGCAGCCGCTTTCCTGCATGGCGTGGAGAAACATAGCCTCCAAAGTGTCGGACAGAGGAAGAGCAAAGGCACCTGCCGGGTTTTCCGACTCTGTGTAATAACCGCCGTCGATAAACAGCTCGCTGTTGATGATGCGCTGCATGTAGATAAAATCGGTAATATCCACCGTGACACAGAGCAACCCAATCACTTCCCGGTCGCTTTTGCGCCGGATGGGAAAGGCCGATAGCCGAAGGGTTTTATTGTCGTTGGTGGTCTTCCCGCTGTGATTGACAAAAAACTCGTCGGTTTCTTCAACAAACTTTTTATAGGCAAAGTCCATCATGCCGTCCCCTACTTTGCGGCCGGATATGTGGCCGTTTTCGATGGCTATGATGGAATGCTCGATATCCTTCAGATCGTGCAGCACCACTTCGCAGCGCGGGCCACAGATTGCGGCGATAAACCTTACCATAGGAATATAGGATTCTAACAGTTCGCGGTCTCTCAAAACATCTCCTCCTGCCACTAATTATTTCATGAGCTCCAAAACCTGTTTTGCAAGGGTTACCTTTGCCTGAGGGGAGGTCATCATCGTTTGGGCGGATGCCGCCTCCATGCCCAGCGCCCTGATTTCGGGCAGAAGGGCACGGTCCCTTTCGTCCACAATCATCAGATCCACAAAGTTTTGGTAGAGCTGGGCCACCCCCAGGGGGCTGACCGGCTGTCCAAACTCGGAAAGAAGCCGCGCCGCAGGGCCTTTGATGGCGTCCCCCCCCACAATGGGGCTGATGGCGGCTACCTTGCCGGTTGCGTTTTCCAAAGCCTTGCGAATCCCCGGCACCGACAAAATGGTGCCGATGCTGACATAGGGATTGCTGGGCGCAATAATGATCTGCCGGGCACCGGCAATGGCCTCCAGCACACCGGGAGCAGGAAGTGCCTTTTCGGCCCCTTCAAAACAGATGCTGTCCACCTTCACTTGAAAGCGGTGTTTTACCATATATTCCTGAAAAGCAAGCCGCCCCATCTCGGTCTTTAAAACCGTGTGAACCGGATGGTCGCTCATGGGCAGAATGGTCAGCTCCAGTCCCCGCATCTGCGCCAGCTTTTGGGTCACCTGGGAAAGGGTTTGTCCCTGCCGCAGCAGCATGGTGCGCCAGATATGGGTGGCAAAATCCCGGTCTCCCAGCTGGAACCAGGTTTCGCATCCCAGAGCTTTGAGCTCTGCAAGGGCTTGAAAGCTGTCATCCACCAGCCCCCATCCCGTTTGGGGATTGACCATATCCGCCAAGGTGTAGATCACCGTGTCAATATCGGGACAAACATACAGCCCGTAAAATTCGCTGTCGTCCCCGGTATTGGAGATAACGGTAATATCCCGCGGATCCATCACCTTTACCAGTCCGGTCAAAAAACGGGCCGCCCCTACTCCTCCCGAAAGTACTACTGTTGCCATATCCCTCATGCTCCTATATTCCTATTGTATAATATATTGTCGCTTTCGAACAGTACTTTTTTCCAATTTTCGACCTTTTATAGCCAGATAACACTGTCCTCCAATTGGGGGGGAGCCTTTTCCTTGGGCTGTTCTGCCGGGTATCCCAAGGTGAGCAAACACTGAGGAGCCCATAGGGTCTCGTCCAATTCACAGGCGGCGCAGACCTCGCCGGGGCAAAACAAAGGCGCTGCAAACCAACATCCCGCCAATCCCAGATGGGAAGCCGCCAGCAGCATCTGCCCTGCCGCCAAGGCAACACTTTGGACCGTCAGCAGCTCCTCGGTTTTTTTGGTTTTCGCCAAGGGATTGTCGGGAAGGCTTTGCCGGGCAAACAAAACCACAAGAACCGGAGCGCTTGCAAAAATGCTCCGGGAGCGGCTCAGCCGCCGCTCCACCTCCTGGGGAGAAAAGCCGGCAGCTTCCATATCCTTTTGAAAGCGGGAAGAAAGGGCGGCAGTCAGCCGCTGTTTTCCCGCGGGAGATGTAACCGCCGCCACCTTCCAAGGGCGGCTGTCGTGGGCAGAGGGGGCATTTATGCCGGCTAATAAAATCTGGTTGAGCACAGCCTGCTCCACCGGACGGGCTGCATAACGCCGAATCGACCGCCTTTTTAACATGGCCTCAATCTTGGGGTGAAGGGGTTGCATAGTCATAACCTCGTTTTCTAAATCCGTTGCAGAAAAAATTCTGGGAGGAGAAAATGCGCTCCTCCCTTGTTGTTTAAGGAAACAAATCCATGGCCGGGTTCATCAGCAGCTCCTTGGCGCTGCCGCTGCCGCTGCATTGGTATCCCCTTACCACCACAGCGGGAACCCGATCGGTTTTTCCGCTGGCCAGCTCGGCGGCGGCAGCCAGCTCGTCGGCTGCGGCAATGCAGGTTTTGTGCATCATCCGCCCATCGTCGTCGGGATGCCCGCGATAGTCCCGTAAAGGCGAAATTCCCCACACTCCGATGGCCAGATCCATCTGCCCCACCCGCCAAGCCCGGCCAAAGGTATCCGAGATGACGATTCCCACGTGTTTTCCCGTTAGAGCGTGAATCTGTTGCCCTATTTTGCGGGCACTTTCATCAGGGTCTTTGGGCAGGGGAATCAGCAAGCCCTCCCCTCCGGTGTTGGAGGCATCCACCCCTGCATTGGCCATAACAAAGCCGTGGTGGGTACGGCAGATGACCACTCCTTTTGCCATCCGCAAAATCCCTGCGCTTTCCCGCAGCACCAGCTCACAGTATTGGGGGGAACTGCCGGTGAGCTGGGCCAGATGCTGGGCAAAGGGCGAAGGGGAAAGGCTGCTTTCCGGCACCACATTGCCCTCCGCCTTGGAAACCACCTTGGAGGAAACCACCAGAATATCGTTGTCTCTAAAATCGGCAAAAGCCTCCACACACAGACCGGCCAAATCGTCGCCCGCTTTGATTTCGCCAATCCCCGCTACCGGGAGTAAATGAATGGCGCCCATTATGCGACATTTACCGTCTGATGGGCTTTGAGTATCTTTAAAATCGGCCTGCCTGCCAGATGGTAGACCAGTCCGTTGCACAGACCCTTCAGCACATTGAAGGGAAGAATGGCGGGCAGCATCATTCCCATAATGGCTTCGGGGGTCATTCCAAATTCCAGCTGCAGGATTACCAAATTGACCGGAATCATCACCAAAGTGCCTGCTAAGGTGCCGACCAGATAGCCTAGGAGATGGTTTTTAAGGGTGGAGCCCCGGCGAATGACCATCCCCGCCGCCAACGCATACACAGCGGTATTGATAAAATCCGAGGTGACGCCAAAAATATTTCCCCCACCTACCAGCATAAACACTGCATCCTTTAAAAAGCAGGCAAACACCCCGCCAACCGGACCCAGCAGGACGGTGGAAGTCAAAATAATCATACCACTTGGCTCGTACTTTAAAAAGGCTGCACTGGGAAGGAGGGGAATGCCAAACATAAACATCACCACAAAGGCGGTGGCTCCAAACAGAGCGGCTGTCGTGTTGCGTCTTAGGGTGGTCATATTTCCTCGCCTCGTTTCATAATTTTTTTATTACATCCAGCCACCTGCCATGGCCTTTCGGCTATGGCAGGTGGCTTTCTATACCATTTAGCCTTTCTTAGGGGCGAAAATCTCCCGCTCCGGGCTTCTTTTCAGCGACTGGCTGCCGCATTCCTTCCAGGGCAGACCGCACCCTTTTACCAGCACTGCGGGGATCCCTTCTGCGCCCTGCCCGCACAGCAGAGATGCCGCCGAGGCTAGCTCGTCTGCAATGGCCTCCACCGAAGAGCTCATCATCCTATTGGCCCGGTCGGCCTTGCCGATGTAGCTCCGCATGGGATCCATCCCCCAGCAACCGATGGCAACGCCAACTATGCCCTCCCGCAGAGGCCGGCCGTGGGTATCGCTGACAATCACCGCCACCTTGCTGCCAAAATACGCCTCCAGCCGCTGAGAAATTTCCCTCGCAGAGGCATCGGGATCCAAAGGAGGGAGGATGGCGTGGTCTGCATCCAAGGCATTGGATTGATCCACGCCGGCGTTGGCGCAAAGCCATCCCAACCGGCTGCGGCACATCAGAATGCCCCGCTGCGCTGCCACCACCTCCTCCGATTCCTCCAAAATCAGTTGCACCAGGGCAGGAGGTTTTCCCGTAGCTGCTGCCAGCTCTTGTGCCCTTGTTCCCGGCACCACATCCCTCAAGGCTATCTGACGCCCCTCCGCTTTGGATATAATTTTATGTGCCACCACCAGAACATCTCCGTTTTGGGGGTGGTGTCCCCCCCGCTTTAAAGCGTCTATGAGCTGCCCTGCCACATCGTCCCCCTTGCGAATCTCACCAATGCCCAAAAGGGGATAAAACCCGAGATATTCCATAATGCACGTCATCCTTCATGATTGTGTTTTGCGTTATGGCAAAATACTGCCCGCTGCACTCTTATTTTCCATGGAATCCGATTCCTTTAAACACTCCTTTACAGGTGTAGCATAATAAAAAATTTTTGTCAATAGTCAGTTGGTTATGCAAAGTTGGGTCAACAACTGTGTAAGATTTATAAAATAAAAGTTTTTTATTAATATGTATCTGTAAGTATTGACTCTATGGGGGAAAGGTGTTATTTTAATAATAGTTTATTATTTATCATCATACATATTGGCAGGCGATCACAATGCGTTTGGCGGCGGTCATTCCCATAAAAATGACAGCGAATGCAAAAACCCGGTTGAGTCATGTCCTTACAGCAGGAGAACGCACCTGCCTTGTGTTGGAAATGCTCGGCCATATGCTTGGTGTTTTGGAGCACTGTAAGCAGGTTGCGGGAGTGTATGTGGCAACTTCCGATCAGGCCGTTGTGCAGTATGTGGAGGCAAATCACCCTCAAACCATCTGCATACCCGACGCCGGGGGAATCAACCAATCGGCGGCGGCAGCGGCCCAAAGACTCAAGGAGGACAAATTCGATTCCATGCTGTATTTGCTCGGGGATCTGCCTCTGCTCACCGAGGAGGATGTGAGCCGCGCTGCCCTTCTTGGCTTAAAGTACCCGGTGGTTTTGATGCCGGATTGCCGCCACAGCGGAACCAACGGCCTGCTTCTGTCCCCTCCCGATGTGATGGAAACTCATTTTGGTTCCCAAAGCTTTCAGGCCCATTTGGCAGCGGTGAAACAGGCCGGGCTCCAAGCTTTTTGTCTCTCCACCCGGGGATTTGCCTATGACATGGATACCCCGGAGGACTTAAAACATCTTGCTCTACAAAAGCAAATGCAACAATTTATAAACTAATCTATTGTAACTGTAGGAGGATGAGTAAACATGAAAGCAAATTTTGGTTTAGGTATTGCAACCGGTACTGAGGGACTGATGTATCCCATTCCCTATTCTTCGGCTCGCGATGTGGTAGAGCTTTCGGTATACGCCGAAAAGCTGGGCTTCCACTCGGTTTGGGGGAACGACCACATCACCACCCAGCACTATGTGCGGGAAGAGTTTGACCAACCCCCCCGTTACTATGCCCCTCTGCTGCAGCTGGCAGCCATTGCCGAGCGCACCACCACCCTGAAGGTAGCCACCGCTCTGCTGGTGATTCCGTTCCGTCATCCCGCCGTGGTGGCCAAAGAAATCGCCACCCTGGATCATTTGTCCGGCGGCCGTTTGCTGCTGGGTGTGGGGCTGGGAGCTTACCGCGAGGAGTTTGAGGCCCAGTTCGGCTCCAAGGCCAAAGAGATTGTGCGCGGAAAGCTGTTTGATGAAAGCATCGAGATGATTCACCGTCTCTTCACCGAAGACAATGTCAGTGCCAAGGGCGAGTACTTTGAACTGCAGGATGTACAGTGCTATCCCAAGCCCGTTCAAAAGCCCTTTGCCTTCTACTTTGGAGGAAACTCCACCAACGGATACGCCCGGGTTGCCAAGTGGGGCACAGGATGGCTGCCTGCCCTGCTCACTCCTGACGAAGTAAAAGCCGGCTGCGACGCGATTCGGGTATACTGCGAAAAGCAGGGCCGCAATTTTGCCGACATCGACATTGCGCCTCAGATCAGCGTTTCCATCGCCAAGACCAGCCAGGAGGCAAAAGCCCGCTTTGAAAAATCCCAAATCTACCGTCATTCTCTCTCGCTGGGCAAATCCACCATGAAGGGCAAGGATGCCAGCAACTACACCGAGCGCAACCTGGTAGGCTCTGTGGAGGAAGTCCGCGAGATGGTAGAGCGCTACATCGAAGCAGGGGTCACCACCTTCTCGGCCCTTATCTTTGCCGACAATACTCTGGAAGAAACCCGGGAACACATGCAGTTTTTCTCCGAGGAAATCATTGCAAGATACAGCAAATAAGGGGGAAAAGTCATGGACCTCAAAGCATTTCGCCGCCATCGCCTCAATCTGGCGGCAGAGCAAGCCGGAGTGGATTTGTTGGTGGCTACACTGCCCGCCAACATTGAATATGTCAGCGGCTATACCAGTGTAGGACAATATGTGGTGCACAGCACCCAGTCTTACGCTCTGTATATTCCCAGCGAAAACCGGTTTTTGTTTGCGGTTTCGTTGGCTGAGATCCCCGGAGTTGTGGAGCGGGTGGGGGAAGATGCTCAAATCTTCCCCTACGGTTCCTTCCGTTTTTGCCACCAGGGGGATGCCTTTGTCAACAAACTGGTGCAGGAAAAAGCTCTCTCCTCCTATGCCAGCGGCGAGGAGGCCCTCATTGCCGCCATTCGGTCCACCGGCAAAACCAAAATTGCGCTGGACGAGAGCCGCATGACCCGCACCAGCTGGGAAAAGGTTGCAAGCTCCTGCAAGGACTGCAGCTTTATCCCCGGCCAGCCTGTTTTTTTGCAGGCCCGCATTATCAAGCACCCCGAGGAAATTGCAGGCATTGAACGGGCCGCCGAAATTGCAGCCGAAAGTTTAGAGGCTGTGCTGAAAAACTTCAGGCGGGGCATGACCGAGCTGGATTTAGAGTGGGCCTATCGGGAAGAGGTAACCAGCCGCAAGGCGGAGCCCTACTTTATTGTGGCCACCGGAGATCTGCGGGCCGCCTATGCCGATGTTTGCAATACCGACCTTGTGATTGAGCGGCTGATCCGCTTTGATTACGGTTGCATCTACAACGGCTATCGCTCCGATATTGCCCGTACCGCTGTGTTGGGTCAGCCGGACCAAAAAACCCAAACCTATTACAATGCCGTTCTGGCTGGCACGCGCGAGGCAATCAAAGCCATCAAGCCAGGGGTTCCTGCCAGCGAGATTTTTCACATTGCGGTGGAAACCACCCAGCGCAACGGGATTCCTCACTATGCGCGCCACCATTGCGGCCACGGCATCGGTTTAGAGGCCTACGATATGCCTTCCATTGCCCCCGGCTGCGACATCAAGCTGGAAAAGGGAATGGTCTGCTGCATCGAAACCCCTTACTATGAATTGGGTTGGGGCGGCGTGCAGATTGAAAACACGGTAGAGGTTACCGAAACCGGAGCCCGTTACCTGGACAAGAGCAGCGATGAGCTGATTGTCCTGGCTTAAAGGAGGAAACAACAGATGGGTTACTTTAAAGAAGTGCGTTGTATCCGGTGTGGGCAACTGCTAAAAGAGGATGGCCGCTACTACGAAGGGTGCCCAGCTTGCCAGCAAGCCGGGGTCAACTCCAACTACACCACCGTCTACGATGTCACCGGCGCAAAGCTTCCCGGCCAAAACGGGGAGCCGGGCATCTACCGTTTTCGGGATTTTTATCCCATTGCACCGGATGTTGCCCCCGTCAGCATCGGGGAGGGGAACACCCCCCTCCTAAAACTGGAGCGTCTGGGCCGGGAAATGGGGCTCAATAACCTCTACGCCAAGGATGAGACCCGCAATCCCACCCTTTCCTTTAAGGATCGGCTTTGCTCCCTGGTGGCAACCATGGCGCGGCAACAAAAGGCACCGGCCATTACCATATCCTCTACCGGCAACCACGGCGCTGCCATGGCCGCTTACGCCGCTGTTGCCGAGATTCCCTGCATCGTGTTTACCGTCCCCTATGTCCCCGACGCTATGAAAACTCTGATGCAGTCCTATGGAGCCTATGTTATGGTTTGCCCCACCGCGCAGGACCGGTGGACCATTATGGGCCAGTGTGTGAAAGAGCTGGGCTGGATGCCCGCCAGCGGATTCCAAAATCCCCCCATTGGCAGCAACTGCTATGCCATTGACGGCTACAAATCCATTGCCTTTGAGGTGTACGAGCAGCTGGGCGGAGAGGCTCCCGCTTTCTTTGCCGCACCCACCGCCTACTGCGACGGCCTTTACGGCATTTACAAAGGCATGAACGATCTGAAAGATATGGGCTATATCGGCACACTGCCCCGCATGGTGGCCGGTGAAAGCGTCGGCACCATTGAGGAAACTCTCCGCCGCAAAGAAAAGGCTCCCGTTCGGGTGGAAGGCAGCACCAAGGTGGCTTTCTCGGTGGGCACTCCCCACACCACTGTCCAAGGACTGGAAGCCGTGTGGGGTAGCAGCGGCTATGCCCGCAGCTCCAGCGATGAAGAGGCCATTTCTATGCAGAAACGGCTTGCCTCCCGGGAGGGAATCTATGCCGAGAACTCCTCCGTTCTTTCCCTGCTGGCTCTGGAAAAACTGGCCAAAGAGGGCGTCATCAAGCCGGACGACAAGGTGGTTGCTCTCATCACCTCCACCGGCATGAGAGATCCCGAAACCACTGCCAAGTATCTGCCCAAGCCCCCTGTGATTCAGCCCACCATGGCAGATCTGCGTGCAGCCCTTAAAAATTCCTACGGCTATAGCCTGTAGAATCAGGAGTGAATGAGAAACCATGAGGATTTCCATTATTGGCGCAACGGGTGATATGGGTTACGGCCTTGCCCTGCGTTGGGCCCGGTTGGGCCACGACATCTGCATCGGCTCCCGGCAGCTGGAAAAGGCTCAGGAAGCCGCTGCCAAAGCCCGGGAAGAGGCCGGATGCGACAACATCACCGGACTGGACAACGTCTCTGCCTGCAAAGATAGAGACCTGATTGTCATTTCGGTTCCCGCTGCCGGCCACCGCCCCACCCTCGAGACACTGAAGGACGCCATTGGGGACACCCCTGTGCTGGACGTGACCATTCCCATGGCCTTTAACCCCCTGCGCTACGCCCCGCCGGCCGAAGGCTCCAACGCTTTGGAAGTATTGGCGGTGTTGGGAGAAAACGCCAAGGTTGCCGCCGGTTTCCACACGGTGTCTGCCGCCATGCTTTGCAATCTCAGCAAGACGGTGGCGGGGGATCTGCTTGTGGTGGGGAACGACGACCAAACGGTGGAAACGATTCTGGCCTTGGGCAACGAAATTGGCCTGAGAGGCTTCCATGCCGGCGGTTTGAACCACGCCTCTACCCTGGAGGCCCTCACCCCCATGATTATTGGAATGAACAAGCGCTATAAGCGGGGGCATATCGGCATCTGCTTGACAGGTATCTGAGGTCCCTTATATGATTTATCAAAATCGGCTGGCCCGTGCTCGGGCCCTAATGCAAGAAAAGGGAGTGGAGTTGGTGTTGCTCACCCACTCCACCGACCTTGCCTATCTCACCGGCATCACCGGACATATTTGGGAACGTCTGGCCTGCCTGTTGCTTACCAAGACCCAGGCATTTTTTGTGGCTCCGGGGTTTGAGCTGGGAAACCTTTCTGCCGCCAGCGCTTCCCTGCTGGATTGTCACGGCTGGAAGGACGGCGAAGACCCCTTTGCCCTGGTCCAAAAGCTGGTGGGAGATGCAACCATCGGTGCTGTTGGCCGCACCGCTCCCAGCTGGGTGCTGCTTAATTTAATGAAGGCTATGCCCCACTGTGAGTGGCAGTCTGCCGACAGCATCCTCACCGAGCTGCGCATCTGCAAGGATGAGCAGGAATTTGAGCTGTTGCGCCAAGTGCAGGAAAAGGCCTGCAATGGTCTTGTTAAACTGATGACCCACGGTCTTTGCGGTCTGACCGAAGTGGAGGCCTTTGAGCTTTTAAAAACCTTCTGCGCCCAGGAGGGCGTGGCGGTGAGCGGCGGCATTGTAGCCTCCGGCCCCAACGGCGCTCTGCCCCATCACCACAACAGCAGCCGTGTCATCCAAACAGGAGATCCAGTCTGCATTGATTTTGTGGGGGAGGAGCCGGGGATCGGCTACCAGGCCGACACCACCCGCACCTTCTGTGTCGGCTCCATTCCCGAAGGGTTTGAAGAAGTGTACCACACCGTCAATCGAGCCAATCAGGCTGCTTTTGAGGCAGCGGTTCCGGGAACTCCCTGCGAAGAGGTGGACCAAGCCGCCCGCAAGGTCATTGAAGAGGCAGGCTTTGGCAAGTACTTTACCCACCGGGTGGGACACGGACTGGGACTGGACGTTCATGAACACCCCTACCTTTCGGCGGGGAATCGGGATATCATCCGGCCGGGGTATGTCTTTTCCATCGAGCCGGGCATCTATCTGCCGGGCAAATTTGGAGTGCGCATTGAGGATCAGGTGTTTGTCACCCCAGATGGCCCTGTCCGCCTCACCCCAACCCATGGCCTGATGAGTCACGACCTTCGGATCTGCGACTAATTGAGACGGAGGAGAAACGGTTTGAAAACACTCAAGGAATTTCGCCAGGAGCGAATTCGCACTGCAATGGAGCAGCGGGGCGTGGATGTGCTGATCGCCTCTTTGCCGGAGCATATCCTGTATCTGACCGGATTTACCGCCCTTGGGGCCACCTACCATGCCAAAACCCAGGCTTATGGGGTTTATTGTCCCGCCAAGGACAGCATTATTCTGGTCAACTCCATGGTGGACGCCCCAACGGCCATCGACCATCTGCCCAACGCCGAGCTGCACTGCTTTGGTGCTTTCCGTTTTGCGGTGGACCCTCAAAGCAAAACCGCGGGAATTCTTGCCCAAAAAACGCATCGCATCTACGACTCGGTGGGGGATGCCCTGGCAGATGCGGTGCGCAAAGCCGGCAATGGCCCTTTAAAGATTGCGCTGGATGAGTTGCGCACCCCCATTCAAACTTGGGAGAGACTGCGCGCCGAATTTCCCCAGCACCAAATTGTTCCCGCTCTTTCTCTGTTCGAACGAGTGCGCCAAATCAAACATCCTGATGAAATCGCTTTGCTGGAGCAGGCGGCTCATATGGCGGAAGACTCTCTTCTGGCCATGCTGGAGCAGGTAAAGGTGGGAACCTCCGAATGGGAGATGGATCGCATCTACCGGGCAGAGGTGGCAAAGCGCGGGGGCAACGGCTATTTTATTACGGCAACGGCCGACCGGCGCTCCTCCTTTTCCGACACCTGCTGCACCCAGGAGCAAAAAGTTCAGGACGGTTCCATTCTGCGTTTTGACTACGGCGCTGCCCACCAATTTTTCTGTTCCGACCTTGCCCGCACTGCCATAGTTGGCAAGCGGAACGAAACCATCGAATCCCTCTACTCCTATATTCTGGACGGGGTTTTGGAGATGGAGCATCTCATCAAGCCGGGAGCGGTGGTCAGTCAGCTCTACCAAACTGCCATGGAGGCGGTGCGAAAGGGAATCCCCGATTATTACCGCCATCATGTAGGCCACGGCATCGGTATGCTCATTAACGACAACCCTGTCATCACTTCCTCCAACCACACCCTGCTGGAAGAGGGCATGGTGCTCTGCATTGAGACACCCTACTATCTGTACGATTCCTTCGGCATACAAATCGAATACATGGTAGAAGTAACAGCCAACGGTTCCCGCCGCCTGACCAAACACAACAACGGGTTGATTTATATCCCCGCGCGATGATAAAACGGGAGGATTGAATCTGTATGAAACAAAGACTCAGTTTTGGCTTTTCGGGTATTTACACCGCCACCGAGACCATTAGGCTGGTAAAGCTGGCAGAAGAAGCGAACCTGGAATCGGTGTGGATTGCCGAGGATTACTTTGAGGCGGGCGGATTTTCCTTGGCGGCGGCCTGCGCCATGGCCACCAGCAAAATCCAAATAGGGATTGGAGTCATCAATCCCTATACCCGCCACCCTACCCTGGCTGCCATGGAAGCCGCCACCGCAGACGAAGTTTCCGGTGGCCGGATGATTGTGGCCCTTGGTGCCAGCAACAAGCGCTGGATGGAAATTCAGGCCGGTATTCCCTATGTCAAGCCCATTACCGCCACCAAGGAATGTGTGCAAATTATGAAGGGGCTTCTTTCCGGCGAGGAAATCGAGTTTTCCGGCGAGTATTTTAAAACCGGTAAGGTAAAGCTCAGCAACACCCCTTTGCGCCGGGATCAGCCCATCTACATGGGAGTAAAGGGAGATCGCGCCTTGGAGCTGGCGGGCGAAGTGTCCGACGGGGTTCTGCTTTCGGCCGGTTCCCCCATCGCCTATGTCAAGTACGCCAGAGAAAAGATTGCGACCGGCGCACGGCGGGTGGGACGGGATCCTTCCGAAGTGAAGATTGCCGCCTATCTGCCCACCTACATCCATCTGGACAGCGCCACCGCCAAGGAGCAGGCAAAGGGGTCTGTGGCCCGCTACATGGGACTTCACGGCGCAAAGCCCATTCTGACCACCTCCGGGTTGGATCCCGAGGTGCTGACTCATTTTCAGCAGGCCTTTATGAAGGGCGAAAAGCCTACCTTGCCGGTTACCAACCACATGGTGGATACCCTGGTGATCGCAGGCAACCCCGACGAATGCCGCCGCCGTATTGAAGATTACATCGAGGCCGGTGTGGATATGCCGGTCATCTTCGAAGCACCCGGCGTCAGCACCCCTGCACAGTGCATCGAAAACATTAAAACATACCTGATTGATTAAGCACTATACATTCGGATTTTTACGGCAAGCGTAAAGGCAAGGCTTTGTCCTTGTCTGTAAGGAGGTTGTTGCGCTGGGGGCATCGCTCTCCGGCGGAATAATAGAGGCAGCTGCGCCTGCTGCAAGGCGTAGTAAAGAATGTGTATAGAAAGAGGTGTTTTTATGGACGAGAGCAAAAAACAAAATGTAGAGCAACTAGGTATTGATCTCACCGAGCAAAGTTCCCTCATGCACGATTACGCCACAGT
Organism: Oscillospiraceae bacterium; assembly: GCA_050950205.1. Classification (GTDB taxonomy): domain Bacteria; phylum Bacillota; class Clostridia; order Oscillospirales; family Ruminococcaceae; genus WRAV01. The sequence goes on along the minus strand of JBMNHF010000002.1, from coordinate 144,075 downwards.
AGCTGTACCTCTCAACAAGCGCCGGGGTTTTTACGGTACGGCAATGGTATGGGTTGGATGGTGCATTAGCCTTTCTGCCTTTATGACCGGTGGAACCATTGCAGCTGGCTCCTCCTTGTCTCAGGCTGTCTTGGCTGTTTTACTGGGCAACGGTTTGCTTGTGCTGATTGGCGGCCTGTGCGGTGTCATTGGTTTCCGCTCGGGGCGCACCACCTACCAGCTGTTTGAAGCCATGTTTGGTTCCACCAGCTCTACCTTCTCGGCTGTTATCCGCGGCATTTCGGCCATGAGCTTTATCGGCGTTCTCATCGATTCCTTTACCAACACCCTGTCTCAGTTGATCCCTTGGTTCCCCAAATGGCTTGCTACCCTTATTTTTGCGGCCTGCATCACTCTGACTTCCATCAACGGCTTTAAGGGTTTGGAGATTCTCTCCAAAATTGCAGGACCTGCCCTGTGGGCCCTGGCTTCCCTTGCCTTTATCATGGCCATGCGCCAGGGTGGTGTGAGCACACTGACCAGTTGGACTCCCGAAACCACCATGCCCTTTATCACCGCAATGGGGGCGGCAGTTGCCACCTGGGTTGCAGGAGCCGGTATGACAGCAGACTTAACCCGCTACAGTAAAAGAGCATCCCATGTTTGGGGCGGTGCTGCCATCGGCTACATCTGCGGTTCCGGTCTGTTTGAGTTGGTTGCCGTGGTAGCGGCCATTGTAGCCGGCAGCGCCAATCTGGCCATTGTGTTCAGCAACTTGGGGCTTTTAATTCCCGCCGTGCTGATTCTGGGCCTTGCCCTGTGGACCACAACGGACAACAACATCTACTCTGCTTCTCTGGCCTTTACCAACTCCTCCAAAATTCTTGGAAAAAATATTCCCAAACCTTTCTGGACCATTGTTTGCGTTCTGATTGCGGTAGCGGTTTCCTTTATGGGAATTGCCTCTAACTTTGCCAAATGGCTTTCCTTTACCGGTTCTCTCACCGGGCCTTTGGCTGGCATGATGATTGCCCACTACCTCATTCTTAACCGCAGCACACGGTACTTTGTTCCCAAGCATTTCCGCCTTTCCGGCTGGCTTGCATGGGCAGTGGCTGGCTTTGGCTCCCAGATGACCTCCTCTGCTATTCCCGCTGTTACCGCCATCATCCTGGGCTTTGTGTGCTACATTGTCTTCTACTTAGTGTTTGATGTGGCTCTTAACCTGCACAAAGGCAAGGATCTTGACAAGATTACCGCTGAGCAGGGCGAAATCTGGATCATTCCCACCGCTGCCGATGTCACCAAAGAAGTTATGGACGCCGAAGCAAAACTGGCTGCTTCCGCCAAGTAGCCTGGCGTTGTTATGACAACCATCCAAAAACCAAGGGCGTTTTTCTCCCTTGGTTTTTCTTATCACGTAACCCAAGGGAGGATTGTGCCATGAAACAAATACGTTTTGGACTGGGGATTGCAACCGGCACCGAAGGACTTATGTACCCCATTCCCTACTCTTCCGCCCGGGAAGTGGTGGAAATTTCGGTGCTGGCCGAGCGCCTTGGATTTGATTCGGTTTGGGGTAACGACCATATCCAAACCCAGGAATATGTATACGAAAAGTTTGGGGATTACCCCCGCTACTACGCTCCCCTGATGCAACTGGCCGCTATTGCGGAACATACCACCAGCCTGCTGCTCTGCACCGCGCTGCTGGTGCTGCCCTTCCGGCACCCTGTCAACATCGCCAAGGAGGTGGCCACGTTGGACCATCTTTCGGGGGGGCGGGTGCGGTTAGGGGTGGGAATCGGCGCCTACCGGGAAGAATTTGAAGCCCAATACGGCCGGGATGCCGCCAATGTTAACCGGGGCGAGATGTTGGAAGAGTGCATTCAACTGCTGCACCGCATCTTTACCCAAGACAACGTCACCCACGAGGGCAAGTATTATTCGGTGCGCAACCTCAAATGCTTCCCCAAACCGATTCAGTCCCCCTATCCCTTCTACTTTGGAGGTAACTCCACCATGAGTTATGGGCGGGTGGCCAAATACGGAACGGGATGGCTGCCTGCCGGCCTCAAGGTGGAGGAGCTTCGTCATGCAGTTGAGCAGATTGGCTGCGAGTGCGAAAAGCAGGGCCGGAGCCTGGACGAAATTGACATTGCTCCCCAGTTTGGCATCTGCATCAAAAAAACCCACGAGGAAGCTCATGCCGCCTACCAAAACAGCCAGCATTACCAGCACAGTCTTTCGCTGCAAAATACCACCTACAAAGGCAAGGATATTACCAACTACGCCGAGCGGCGGATCATTGGCTCCCCCCAAGAGGTTGCCCAGCGGATCCAAGACTATATCGACGCCGGCGTCACCCATTTTGCTGCCCTGATGTTTGCCGGAAATTCTCTGGAAGACACCAAAGAGCAGATGCACTGCTTTGCCGAAGAGGTGATGCCTCTCTTTAAAAAGAAATAAGGCCACCGAAAACCACCGGTGACCCCAAGGGGAATACATGGGTATTCCCCTTTTTGTTTTGTCAAACCCTCTTACCCGTTTCTTTCGGCGGAGCATCCCAGACTTTTCAGGTAAATGGCCACATACCCCTCCATTCCCTTTAGCTCTTCCGAGGTGGGCAGACGGCCGGTTGCTCTGTGAAAATATTCTTTTAGCAAATCCAAATTTTCCTGCCCTTCCCTCTTTTTCACCACTGCCCCCTCCGGCGTACCCCCTAATAGATAGTCCACCGAAACTCCAAAAAATTTTGCCACCTTGGTGAGGGTTGCCGCCGAAAGTCCCCCTTTGCGCCCCGACTTTAAATCGGTGAGCGCTCCCCGGCTGACACCGGCCAGCCGGCACATCTGGGACATATTCATCCCCTCCAGCCGGCACAATTCCTCGATTCTGTGATACAGCCCTGCCATACAGCACCTACCTTTGGAATGATTTTACGCAAATACGTAAAATTGGATTGACTTTGCCTGCTACTGCGTAGTATATTTGGTATTACGTATACACGTAAATTATATAACGTCTTTGCGTAAACATCAACAGGAGGTTTTGTATGCCACTCAAGCCTATGTATCCCGCCAACAATCCGGTGACGGTACAGTTGGCCCAGGACCTTTTGTCCACCGATTGTGTCATTGCCGTCACTCATGTCTCCCTGTTCCCCACTCCCCCCAACTTTGTCACGGTAGGGACTGATTCCAATGCCGAGACCATCCTCTACACCGGCATGGATTTGGAAGAAGGGCATCTGACCGGCTGCCAGAGGGGGCGATTGGGTACCACCGCCGCCGACTGGCCCGCCGGCGAGTTTATCTACCACGCCTGGAGTGCGAACAACGCCAACATTTTAATGGAAAATATCCTCATCCTAGGGGAGGAAAAGGCCTCAACCCAGGAGCTTCTGCGGGTGGACGAGGCGCTGGAGACGCTGGAAAGCAACATTCAAACTCTCAACACCGGCAAAGCCAACCAAGGGGCAGTGGAGGAACTCAGCCAATCCCTGGACAGTCTTTCCCAGCGTCTGGATGAGGTGGAGCTGCAAAAAGCGGACACTTCTCACATCTACCGCATTGACACCGCCATTGCAGCTTTGGAACACGCAATTGCCGGCCTTGGCGGTGAGGGTGAGCTGGATCCTTCGGATATTGCCCGGCTGGAGGCTGCCATTGTAGCAGTCAATCAAGCTCTGGCCGCCAAGGCGGACGCCTCTCACATCACCCGCATTGACGAGGATCTGACAGCTTTATCCACTGCTCTGGAGGGGAAGGCTTCCGCCGCCGATTTGGCCGCCAAGGCGGACGCCACCCACATTACCCGCATTGACGAGGATCTGACAGCTTTATCCACTGCTCTGGAGGGGAAGGCTTCCGCCGACGATTTGGCCGCCAAGGCGGACGCCACCCACATCACCCGCATCGACGAAGAGCTGGAAGCTTTGTCCACCGCCCTGGAGGGGAAGGCTTCCGCCGACGATTTGGCCGCCAAGGCGGACGCCACCCACATCACCCGCATCGACGAAGAGCTGGAAGCTTTGTCCACCGCCCTGGAGGGAAAGGCTTCCGCCGCGCAGGTAGAGGCCTTGACCCATCGGATTTATTCGGTCAGTCTCACCGCCCAAGGCTGGATCCAAGACGAGGATGGCTTTCGCCACCCTTTGTCCCTCGCCGTCGCAGATGGGGAGCAAGCGGATTTTTCCGCCCCCATGCCGGTGTTGCACCAACTGGCGCAGGGGGGAATTCTCGTTCACTTTGAAAATCACCACGGTGTTCTTTCCGCCGTGGCCAGTGGGCAGCCCGACTTTGATTTTATCGCTCAGGCCACCATTTACAAGGTGGTGTCTGGCGCATGATCACGCGGGGAAAAGCGGGGCCTGCTTGGGTTCAAGTCCCTTCCACCAAAACCCCTTTGGAAAGTCTGCCTCTGGGAGCTTTGGTGCAGGTGCCGGTAAAAGGTGAGTTTCACAGCTTATTTGGAGAATACCTTGTATTTCGGGTTGCGGATATTCGGCACCCTGGATATCCTGCGGACTCGGTCACCTTGATCACAGACAACGCCATCTTTGCCATGTGCTATGATGCAGCCGAACCGGAAAACCCCAATGTATACCGCGCTTATGACGGCAACAACCGCTACATTCACTCCAATATTGCCCAGTGGCTGAACAGCGATGCTCCGCCTGGTCAATGGTTTGAGCCTACACACCCTTATGATGCTCCTCCCACCCAGGAAAACGTCTATCAAAACATCAACGCCAGCGATCATTTGCCGGGGTTTTTGCATATATGGCGGGAGGAGTTTGCATCCAAGCTCCTTCTCACCAATTTGACGGTCCGGCAGAGTAAAACCGATGGAGACAGCATCGATTCTTTGGAAGCCAAAGTGTTTTTGCCCGCCAGCACCGAGCTGGGGCTCAGTAAAGAAGGGAGTGTGGAGGAAGGGCCAAAGTTCCCTCTCTTTGATGTGCAGAGCCGCGTTTGTTCCTATACGCCGGAGGCCTTGGCCAACTGCACCCTTGCAGAGGATCAACCCGCCAAGTGGTGGCTTAGAACCCCTTCCTACAACACGGCCAACGCTGTCAGATATGTCGATTCGTCCGGGTTGCGCCTGTCAACCATGGCGAACTTCTCCAACCTTGGAGTTCGGCCCGTGTGCAATTTGCCTGCCTCTGCTCTGGTGTCTCCCCCCAACCAACAGGGCATCCACACCCTGCTGCCCTAAAAAACCTTGGAAGGACGAAAAGCCCACGTTTGGTTAAAACGTGGGCTTTTCGTATCCTTTTCCATGGTGCAGGAAAGGATTGGATCCCTTCCCAAACTGCCAATTTTCAATCTCCGGCCTAAATGTAGTGGGACCCTACATCCAAGGCATTTGCTTTCTGAAGCGTAGCAAAAGATGCTGGTCACCCCTGTGCGGTAGAGCTTAGGATTAGGTTACTCTTCAATGGCGGCAACGGCTTCCACCTCACAGAGAACTCCCTTGGGCAGTTCCCTGACCGCCACACAGGAGCGGGCGGGTTTGTTGCTGACAAAGTACTTGGCATATATCTGATTAAACGTGGCAAAATCTTTCATATCCGCCAAAAAGCAGGTGGTTTTGATGACGTTATCGTAACCGATGCCGTTGGCTTTGAGCACTGCACCCAGGTTGCGCATAACAAGCTCCGCTTGGGTTGCGATATCCTCTCCGGCCACCTCTCCTGTGGCGGGATCCAGCGGAATCTGCCCCGAGGTAAACAGTAAATTTTGAAAACGGATCGCCTGAGAATAAGGGCCAATGGCTGCCGGGGCATCTGGTGTATTGGTGGGAATCAGCATGGTAGAGCACTCCTTCCAGTCTAAAAAAATGTGAATTCTATCTGCCGGAGAGATAATAAAAATTGTTGCAATCAGGAAAATCCGCAAAATTACAGGAGTAGCGGTATACAACCGCCTGTAATTGTGCTATACTTAATAAGTATGCTGGCAGTGTGCCGTCCACGGCAACGGCTCTTTGCCTTACAGCAAGACGAGAGGATGAAGCAGATGGCCGGAAAAGGAACAACCAAAAAAATGCTCACCTATAAGGGGAAGCCCTTAGTGCGCAGTGGCAACACCATTTATTATGGAGATATGGCAGACGAATACGTGGCCATGCTGCAAATACTGGAAACCGGGGACTTTGAGGGCCTTGAGCTATCCAAAAAAGTAACGGTGCAGATTCTATCCACCAACCCTGAGTTGCGCCTTAAAGAGCGGATTAAGAAAAAAACCGAGAAAAACAACTTGTACGACGCTCTGAAAATTGCATCCATCTGGTTGGAGCGGATGCTGGAATTCCCCGACGAACCATAGAGTGAGCATACAGGCTCCCGGCTTTGATACCGGGGGCTTTTTGGTATCCCTGCACTTTATCTGTCCGTTCGTTTGCAGCCTGCCTATCCCCCCAGGGTGACGTCACAGTCCTGATACCAGGCCAAGGCATCCAAAAAGTGCTGATCGGTAAAATCCGGCCAATAATCGTCCACCACATAAATGTCGGCATAAACGCTCTGAACCGGCAAAAAACCAGAAAGCCGCCGGCGGCCTCCCCACCGAACCAGCAAATCAATCCGGGAAATATCCCGGGACGCAATCTGCCCTCCATCGGTGAGGGCAGTTTTTAAATCCCACTCCCAATCATAGTTCACCAAAAGATTTAGTTTTATGGTTCCCTTGCCATAGCGAACCCGCTTTCCGGCATAGGGAAGCAGCTCTTGAGGAAAAGCCGCCGACTGGGTGTTGCCAAGCACCAGCAGGTCGACATCTCGGTCCTGCAGGGCATGGGCCACCTCCACACAGGCTCTGGTAAAGGCGTCCCGCTGATCTTTGGCCCGCTTGTTGTTATCCCGGGTAAAGCCGTAGATGGTAGCTTCCCGGATGCCATGTTCCAGCATCAGTTCATACAGCCGAAGACCGGGAGGGATTCCGTGGAGATAGCCCTCCCGTTTTTCCATTCCCTGCTGGCTGGCCCAGCGCCGGTTGCCGTCGGGAATAATTCCCACGTGGTGAGGAATGCGTCGAAACATTTTTAAACCTCCGTCTGCCACCCCCGCACCTGTGGAACCCTTGCTGCAAAACCATACAAGCCGGCGCGGTGGTCAGCGAGTTTTTCCAAAGGGGCGGTTGAGATTTTGAATCCGAGAGGTGGGAGAGTAATCAACCACCGGGTTGCCCACAAAGCTGGCATCGGTCAGTCCCTCTAATCCCGCTACGGGATCCAAGTTGGAGATACGATTGTGGCCAGCATCGAGAAAGGTCAGATGTTTTAGCGTTTTGAGGGGGGAGAGATCCTCAATCTCGTTGTGGCTGATATAAAGCTCCTGCAGCTGGGAAAGCCCCGCCAAAGGAGTAATATCCCGAATTTGGTTGTATTGCAGGGACAGACAAACAAGCTCGTTTAGTCCCGCCAAGGGGGAAATGTCGGAAATATTGTTGTTGTAAAGAAACAGATAGCGCAGAGTTTTTACTTCTTCCAAAGGGGAAAGATCAGAGAGGTCGTTGGCGTAAAGGCTGACGGTGGACAAGTTCATCTTCCCCAGTGCGGAAATATCCCGCACCTGATTATAGCCCACCGTCAGGCGGGTTAAATCTCTAAAATAAATCACATCATCCAAAGAGGTGATGTTCCCCCGCTGGGTATAGGTTTCCCCACCGATGGTGTATCCATCCACTCCGTTGATGGCATACAGATCCCCCTGCACCGAGGCATGGCCGCTTCCCAGAATTTTCAGGCTGGTTATCCCCACCAAGTCCGCTTCGCTAATGGGGCCTTGAGGCTGGTTCAAAGCAAGACGCACCATGCTTTCAAAGGCGGGATCTTTCCACTCAATGGGCTCAGCGGAAAGAGAGGGAGGAGAAGAAGCTTCTTCTGGCTTTTCTCCGGCAGCAAGCTGCACATCCAGCTCTGCCAGCCGCTGGGAAAGTCGCTCATCCTGCGTTTCCCGGTAGCCAAGGGACAGCTTCCCCAAAGCGCCTTCCAAATCATCGGAAGCCACCAAACCTTCCGCCATTCCCAAATAAGCTTCGGGAAGGAGTTCGTTGGTTTTTATGACCTTTTCGTAGGTGGAAATGGCCTTGTCGTATCGTTCATCCTCCATATACTGCTGGGCCTTGTCCAAAAGGCGGGCTGGCTCCTGCCAGCTTCTTGTCAGCAGAACGGCCCCTACACTCCCCAACAAAATTGCAATCCCAGCGCTTGCAACAATGATCTGTTTTTTGCGGTTGGATTGGCCCTGTTTCAGCCCGGAGGCTTTTGGCCTTGCTGCCTTTACCCCCTTGGGCCTTTTGGGGCGGGCCTTTTTGGCAACTACCTGTTTGACAGGTCTTTTTTTCTTGGGAGGAGGAGGTTCTTCGCCTTCCACTTCCTCTTTTCCGGTGGCAAATCCCCCCACCCGAGTCACCGTCAGCCGATAGCTCAGCATCCCCTTCAGCTTATCCCGAAATCCCCTCTTTGCCTCAACCTGCTGGGCAGAGTCGCCGGGCAAGGGCTCGGGTTCTGCCTTGGCCTGAGGTTCTGTCACTTCAGCAGATACCGGCTCCGGAAAATCCGGTTGCTGGATAGGAGGGGGCAGGGGAAAATCCTCCAGCGAAAAATTCAGCGGATCATCTAATTTCTCGAAAGGCAGTGGCTCTTCCAGGTTCCATCCATTCACCGGGGAATCGGGGTAACCTTCCACCTGCCGAATAGAGGTAGCCCCCTCCGCCAGCAACTCCAGAATTGGTTCCTCTGCGGCAAGGGCGGACTTTCCGCCCGGTTCCGGCACTTTCTGGGAGGTTTCGGCCTCTCCATTTTCATGCAGCAAGTCTATCCAACCTCCTTCTCCTTTATCCTTCATGCTGATGGTGCAGCATTTCGTAAAATCCCTTGATGGAAGGGATACCATTCATCTTTGGTAGCGCTTTTGCTTTTTAGATTACCCAAAGCCGGAATCCGATTCGGCCCGCGGCAAAAGGGCTTTTAAATCCATTGCAGGCGGCTGCCCCGTGGGGAAGCCAATACCTCCAGCCGGGCGGGAATGTAGCTGCGCAGTTCCTTTACATGGGAGATAATGCCCACCATCCTCCCCTGCTGCCGAAGAGAGAGCAGGGTGGATACTGCGCTTTCCCGGGAGCGATCATCCAGAGAGCCGAAGCCCTCGTCGATGAATATGGCCCCCAAATTAACCCCTCCTGCGTGAATCTGCACCACATCGGAAAGTCCAAGAGCCAGCGCCAAAGACGCCTTAAAGCTCTCCCCTCCCGAAAGGGTGGAGACATCCCGGCAGGTGCCGGTGCGCTGATCCAGCACATCCAAATCCAGGCCGGCGGTGCGGGATTTGGCCGTCTTGCGCCGCAGTCGAAAGCGGGAATCGGTCATTCTGGCCAGATAAATGTTGGCCAGCTGAATGATTTCTTCAAAATAAGAAACCAATATGTACCGCTCAAAGGAGATATAGGGCGCACGATTGCCTTTGGCCAATCGCGAAAGCTCATGCACAATGCCGTAGCGCTCCGAAAGGGAGCGGGTGCGCTTGTGCAGCTTTTCCAGCTCTTCCAGGCAGCTTAAGGAGCCGCTGATGGTCATGGCAAGGCGGGCTTTTTCCTCCCGTTTTTGGGTGATTTCTTCCCCTAAGTAGTTCCACCGCTCCTCCAAAGAGGCGATGTCCCAACACTTTGCGCCTGCCGTCTCCTCCCGCAGCTGTTCCACCTGCGCTTGGGTGGCACTCAGAGCAGCGGCAAATTTTTGGGCTTCTTCCTCCAGCGCTTCGATCCGGGGAATTTGGGGAAGCAGAGCAGCATACTCCTCGTAGGAGGCAAAGTTGCCCTCCTGTAGCCCCTGCCGGAAGGCTGCTTCCAGCTCTTCCAGCCGTTTGGCAGCGGCCAACCACCCTTCCCGGGCAGCCTTTTCCGCCGCCTGCAGACGCTCCAGCTCTCCTTTGGTGCGGCTCAACTCCTCCATAAGATTATCGTACAAAATCTTCTTTTCTTGAGCCAAAGTGAGTTGAATTGCCTTTTCTTCTGCCAAATCGGCAGGATCTTCCTCGCTTTCGGCCTCCAGTACCGCCTGATGAGCAGCCACTTTTTCCCGCAGCGCAGCCGCCTCTGCCTCCAGCTCCTCCCGGCGGGCGATAAGGTTGCTACCCGCTACTTCCTTCCATTTGGGGTGGGCTTTTTCTTCCTCTCTTTGCAGAGCCGTCAGCTCCTGTAACTGCTTTTGGGCATCGTCTTTTGCCCTTTGAGGCTCCAAGCCCATTGCCTTGGCCTGAAAAGTCACCCGATCGGTGAGGGCTGCAACCTTCCTCTGTGCCTGACCCAAGCATTTCTCCGCCTGAGCAGCCTCTTGCCGGGCCTGCTCCACCCTTGCTTGGTCGGGGGGAGTCTGCTCCGACCGAGCCGGCACCGGATGATGTTCCGAGCCGCAAACCGGGCAGGGTTTCCCCTGCTCCAGTTCCAAGGCCAGCAGCACCGCCTGCCCTTCCAAAAAGGCACGCAGCAATGCATCCGCCTTTTGGGTCGCCTGTTTGCGCAGCTCATCTGCCTGTCCAACGGCTTGGGTGAGGCGTTCCAGCTCCTGCAAAGACTGAAGCAGCTCTTCCAGCTCCTGCATCTTTTCCTGCCGCTGCTGCCACTGCTGCGCAAGGTCCGCCAGGAGCAGCTCCTCCTGCACCTTATTCAGGCGCTGCTGCGTCTTTTGCAGCTCCTGACGGCGTTGGAGGTGGAGAAGGGCCTTTTCTTCTCGTCGGGCAAGCTCATCGGCTTTGCGGCGGGCTTCTTCTGCTTGGGCAGCCAAGGCAGGCGCCTGCAGGGCGGCCTCTTGGGCCTGAAGATATAAAGGCTGCTGCCTTTGCATTTCTGCTTCCAGAGCGGCAATGCGCTCCTTGGCCTCCCGGACGATCTCTCTGGTGTGGTTGAGAGCTCCTTCCTGTGCCGTCAGCTCCCGGGCTTTGCGCAGCTCCTTAAGCAGGGCACTGCGGCGCTCCATTGCGGGAGCTTGTTCCTCCAGTCCCGCCAGTACCTCCGTCAACTGGTCCAGCCGGCTAAGTTTTTGGTTGATGGCCTTTTTCCCGGGAAGATCCATGGCAAGGCGTTCCTGTTCCAGAGCAGCGATATCCCCCGCCAGCTGCTGGGCTCTGGCCTTGTCCAGTTCCACCGCATCCTGTACGGTTTTGGAAATGACCTCCCAAGGCTGGAAGGGAGCATCCTGTGTATCCAAAGAAGTGTGTCCCAGCCGAACCAGCTCCCGGATGATGCGGCCAACGCTCTGCTGCTGTCCTTCCAGCAGGCGGCGCAGCTCCCCTTCCTCCGAAGCCAGTTTGGCAGCCAAGGCGGCAAAAGCGGCGGTATCAAAGATCCGGGAGAAAATCTCCTGCTTCTCGGTGCTGTTGGCCTCAATTAAGCGGGCAAACTCCCCCTGAGCCAGCATCACCGTCTGTTTGAATTGGCGGTGATCCAGCCCCAACAGCTCAATGATTTTGGCATCCACCGTCCGGCTGCCCGACAAAATATCCCCATTGGGCAGGGTCAGCTCCGCCTTTTCCCCAATTTCCCGAAAGGTGCCGTCCCGTTTGGGAACACGCTGCTTGGGAGCACGAAATACCTGGTAGATTTTATCTCCCAGCAAAAAACGCAAGGTGACACTGCAGGTTTCCTCTTCCTTGGCAAAATGGCTTTTGAAGCTATGGGATTGCCTTCCCTCCCCGCTGGCACTGCCGTACAGGGCAAAGGAAATGGCATCGAAGAGAGTGGTTTTTCCCGCTCCGGTATCCCCGGTGATGAGAAAGATCTCCTCTCCCCCCAAAGCGGAAAAATCCACTTCCTGGGTTCCGGCATAGGGGCCAAAGGCCTTCATGGTCAGTAAAAGGGGCCTCAACTCTGGTACACCTCCCGCCTTTCCTCCTCCAATGCTTCCACCAGCTCTCCCAGCACCGCCCGGTGCTCCTCTGGCAGCTCTTCTCCGGTGCTTTCCTGGTAGAAGCGGGCAAAGTGCTGCTCCATGGTCATCCGCTCACGAGCCGCCCCAATCTGCACGGTATCTCCCTCTATCTCCCGGAAGGGCAGGCTGACGCCCAAAATGCGGGGGAAGAGGGTGCGGAGTTTTTCCATGGCGTACAGAACGCCCTCGTCTAAAATCTCGGCAAAGACATAGTCTTCAAAGTTTTTATTTTTATGCCAATCGGGGTTCATGAGATCATCAAAATGACCCCCAATCCGCCTAACATCGTGAAGGGCAGGTACGGGAATTTCCCGCACATGGGCAAAGCTGCCGGGAGCTCCTATCTCCACCAAAGACACCGATTTGCGCTGGTTTTCCTCTGAGAGGGAATATTTGAGGGGGGAGCCGCTGTACCGAACCTTTGCCTCCACCTTTTGAGGGGCGTGAAGATGCCCCAAGGCAGCGTAGTCAAAGTCCTGAAAAAGAGCGGCACTTACGGCGTCCATCCCCCCGACGCTCCATTCCGATTCGCTTAGGATCACCGGCTCCTGTCCGGAAAACAAGCCGTGGGCCACCACGACATTGCGGACATTTTTGTCCATCAAGGGCAGGTTTTCTTTTAGAAGCACCTCATAGGCTGCCTGAAAGGTGCGGGCATCGCTTTTGGGGATCAGAGCACGAACATCAGCGGGGAACAGGTAGGGGAGCAGCCAGAACACCACCGGGCCGTAGCGGTCGGTCAAGGTGACCCGAACCAGCTCTTTTTTGGGTTTGCCCGCCACGTGGTAGCCCATGGCCCCCAACAGTTCCCCGGCAAATTCCAGCCGGGCGCCGCTGTCGTGGTTTCCCGCCACTGTCAGCACAGGAATACCCAGCTTTAGGGTAGCACGGCTTAAAAACTCATCAAAAAGCGCTATGGCATCGGCCGGAGGAACCGATCTGTGATAGACGTCTCCCGCAATGACCAAAGCTTCCACCTCTTCCTCTTCCATCACCCTGAGCAGCCAGTCCAAAAAATGGGCCTGATCTTCCAGCAAAGAGTGTTCGTAGAGGTTTTTGCCCAAATGCCAGTCGGATGTATGGATCAGCTTCATAGAATCCCTCCCCAGGAGATGTTTTCACCTTCGAATTCCCCCAGTTTCAACCGTTCGACAGGATGTGATTTCTACAAATTGTATAATGGTAGAAGTCATCATCGATTGGGACCACGGTATTACCAATACGGGGGCTATCATATGGAGCAGCAAGTATTTCAAAAAATTTATAAGCAGGAAGTTCCCCCAAAGGAACTGGGACTGATTCCTGCGGTGGAATTGATTCTCAGCGAAGATGTTTATACGCTGGAGCATCGATTGGCCCAGTGGGTGGGAGCCAAGCACTGCATCGCCGTATCCGATGCTGCCAGCGGCATTGCTCTGGCCCTGACCGCCGCCGGGGTGTCGCCGGGAGAAACGGTGCTCTGTGCCGCTTTGGGCTGTGCTCTGCCGGTACAGGGGATTATGTTGGTGGGGGCCTCTCCCCTTTTTGTGGACATCAATCCCAACACCTACACCCTCGACCCCTACTGTTTGGAATCCACGTTAAACAAGCTGCGCCGCATGGGAAGGCCTGTCCCTTCAGCTCTAATTGCCACCGACCTGTTTGGCGCTCCCTGCAATTATGCCGCTTTGGAAGAAATCTGCCGCAGCCGGGGCATTGCCGTCATTGAGGATCTTTCCGGCGCCTTTGGAGCAGAGGTGAACGGCCGCCCCACCGGAAGCTTTGGCCGCTTTGCCGTGGCCTCCTTTGCCAACCCCTCCCCCTTAGAGGAATTGGGAGGCGGTGCTGTGTTCTGTCAGCGGGATGAGGATGCCCGCAGGCTGAGAACCCTGCGCCAAACAAAACAGCAACAGGTTTTGGAAGAACCGGCCATCCCCAGAATGGGCTGCGTGGACGCCTTTCTCATTGGCGCCCGGTTGGAAAGCTGCGCCCATCAGGCGGAGCAAAGGCGAAGAATCGCCCGGATTTACCGCTCCACTTTGGCAGATAAGGTAAGAATGCAACAGCTGGTTCGGGGAGCAAAAAGCGTCTATAGTCAAATGGTGGTGGCCCTGCCCCGCTCTCGGGATCGCAGCAAGGTAGTTGCAAGGCTCCGGGAGCTGAATATCCCCGCAGGGGCCCCCTTCTGCGGCATGCAGACCGATCGGAATGAGTGGAATCAGGTGATGCTGGTCAACACCCTTACCCTGGCGGGTCGATTGCTTTCCCTGCCCATTCATCCTTATCTCAGCGCCCACCTGACCAAACACATCGCCCACTGCCTGCTGCAAGCCATGGACGACTGCAGCTTATGAGAAGCATTCACACCGTCCGGTTTATTGCGCCAACGATACAGGGCTGGTAAGATGCTTAAGGCAGAATGGAAACCTCGCCGCCTAAAATCATCCAAATCTAAGGGGTGACTTTTGCCGCAACCCTTGGGATAACAAGGACCTGCAAAGCTGTTTTTGCAGGTCCTGTGATAACATACAGTAGAATTTCCTATGTATATTCCTTTTAGAATACACTGCTGCAACATAGATTTGTATAATATGTAGCGTGTTATACTGTTTGTTATCAATCATTGAATCAACTGATATAGAGTTTCTTTGTCTTTGAGCCGGACTCCTCCCCGAAAAAGCTCCACCCATCCTCTGACAGCCAGACTTTTCAGAGAGCGGCTGACCACCTCTCGTGCGCTGCCGATGTTGACGGCAATCTGCTCGTGGGTCATGCGGATGGTGTTGGAGCCGTTGTCGGCGGTTTCGTCCAGCAAAAAGGAGATGAGCCGCTGCTCCAGATTCATAAAGGCCAGACGCTCCAGCCCGGCCACCACGTCGGAAAATCGTTCGGTGGCCATTTTATAGGTATCCCGCTCCACATACAGGTTGTTTTTCATCAGGGCGGCGTAAACATCCACCGGCAACAGCAGAATATCGCTGTCCTCTTCCGCATCCACCAAGGTGTCAAAGGATATGGCGTCCAACACACAGGAGGCGGCCAGCACACAGCTGTCCCCCCCTTTCATGCGGTACAGGGTTATTTCCCTCCCGTTAGGGGAGAGAAGATAGGCCCGCAGCACCCCTCGCATCACAATGACAAGGCCAAGGCAATCGCTGTTTCCTCCTCGAACCGTCTGCCCGGCCTGATAGTGGAGCATGGTCATTCGCCCCATCACCCGTTCCCGCTCCTGGGGGGACAGGTGGGGCCAAAAGGGTAACCTTTCACAGGCATCCGTCAGATCTACAGGGCCAAGCTGCGTCATTTTATCAGTCACCCTCTCTCCATTTGGTTGCAAGACCTTGGCTGCGCCGCGCTAAAATCGGATAAAGCAATCAACAGCAAACTTCGCTGTTGTTTTCCTCATTATACCTCAAAACCTGGTTTCAAACAAGGTAATTATGGGCCTGTGTTTGGTGTAAAGCTATGTTCTTTACAGGATAAAAAGAAGCCATCGGGTCAGCATCCAGCCCAAAAGAGTGCAAACCGGAAAGGTAATGCCCCAGGTAAGGACAATCTCCCCTACCACCTGTTTGTCCACCTTGCCGCCGGAAGCGGAGGCTACCCCCATCATGGCGGTGGTTTTGGTGTGGCTGGTGCTCATGGGAATCCCCCAGAGGGTGGCAAGGAGAAGGCAGAGCGCCCCTCCCAAATCAGCACAAAGGCCCTCCCGCTTTCGCAGCTGCACCATCCGCCCGCCCACCAGCTCTACAATTCGGCCGCCTCCCACCGAGGTGCCCAACGCCATGGTAAAGGCACACAGAAGCAAAACCCACACATGGCGGCCAAGCGAAACCGGCCCGGGATGGTACTGCCCCTTGGCCAGCAGCTCCGCCATCACAAAGACTGCCACAAATTTTTGGCCGTCCTGGGCTCCGTGCATAAAAGCCATTCCTCCCGCTGTCAACACCTGCATCCGGCCCAGAGTCTGCTCTTTCAGCCGTCCCAGGGGAGCTGCCAGCAGCTTGGCAGACAGCCAGCTCAAAGAATACCCGCAGGCAATGGAAAAGAGCAGTCCCGCCAGCACCTTACCCCAAGCGGTTTTGTCAATGCCCGGGGCCTTGTTTAAAGCAAAAGCAGCCCCCGTTAGGGAGGCAATGAGGGCGTGGCTCTCGCTGGTGGGAATTCCAAAGCGCCAAGCCGCCACCGCAAAGAGGATGATGGAGGCCATGGCGGCGGAAAGTGCAATCAGAGCCGCTCGGCTGTCCCCGCCAAAATCCACCAGAGAGATTATGGTATCGGTGACCGCAGCTCCGGTGGCACTGACGGTTAGCAGCCCCAGCAGGTTGCAGATCCCCGCCATCCAGGCAGCCCGGCGGTAATCCATGGCCTTGGTGGACACAGCACAGGCAATGGCGTTGGGGGCATCCGTCCAACCGTTGACAAACACTACTCCCACAATCAGCGCAAGAATCAAGCCCTCCAGCATGGATAAAGCACCGCCCTTCACGTCATGTTACATATATACGTAAAGGGCGGTGACAGATATGCGGACAACAGCAAGGGGCAAAGCTTCTTGCCGTTATCCCGTCTTTTTTTCGGTTCGGATATGGGGCCGGATAATCTTTTTGTGAAGAACAAAGCCCCCTGCAGTGATGACGGTGATCCCCACAAACAAAATCCCTGCCTTGAGCCACTGCCCATTCACCACACTATCCCCCGCCAGCACGGAGGTGAGCATGGCCGGCATCCGGGCTAAAATGGAAAGAAGGGCAAACCGTCCAAAGGCAATGGGGGTAAGGGCAAAGAGATAGGTAAGGGCATCCTTAGGAGTGCCGGGAATAAAAAAGAGAAGCAAAATCAGCCGTTCCAAACTTTTGGTATTGGAAAAAAAGCTGTATTTTTGAATGTCCTTCTCATCCACAAAGAAAAAGAGCACCCCGCGGCCAAATCGCTTTACCAAAGCAAAGACGGTGGCGGTGGCAGCTATGGTTCCCAGCAGACAGGTCAGCATTCCGCCCACCGGGCCAAAGAGAGCACCCGCTACAATCTGAATCGGTCCCCCGGGAACAAAGGCAATGACAATCTGCAAATACTGTATGGCCAGAAGAACAAGCCACCCCGCCACCCCCAAAGAGGCAATGTAGCTTTGAAACAGATTTAAATAATCGGGATTTTTTAATGCGAGCACCCCGTAGATTCCCCAAATGGTTGCGGCAGCCAGGCCCAGTCCCAACAGCACAAGCACTGTCCTGTGCAAGTACCTGCGCAGCTTGTCCTTTTCTGTCCGATTCATCCTTTGCCTCCGCCTGCCTGCAACTTGTTTCTTTTCTTATTTTATAGTACAATGATTATCATACGCAATACGATTTATGAATATTTCGTAAAGTTTTGGAGCGGATATGGAAAGTGATATCTTTCGGGCGGGGGTGGCTCCCGGGTCTCCCTCCACCGATATTGAAATTAAAATGCTGCTTTGCTATCTTCTATCTCATTTAGAGGAGCCCATCCATTTTACTCAGCTGCACGAGGCTTTGAGTGAACACAGTTTGGTCAACTACTTTGAGCTGGTGCAGGCACTGGATGACCTTTGCCAGTTGGGACAGCTGAGCGTCTGCGACGAGCAGGGCACCCAGCAATACCGCATCACCTCTTTGGGCCGGGAGATTGGAGCCGAGTTTGAACGGACCCTTCCCCTTTCCATGCGGGAAAAGGCTTTGGATTCCACCCGCCGGGTGCTGGAGCGTCACCGCAGGCTCACCGAGGTCAACATCAAGGAAACCCCCTGCCCGGCAGGCGGCTTTTTGTTGGAGCTTTCCATCCCCGACAAGGATGGAGAGCTGATTGGTTTGCGGGTCTTTGCCCCCACCCGACAGGAATGCGATTTGATGAAAAAGCGGTTTCTCAACGCCCCCTTGACCATCTACAAAGGGGTGATGGCCCTTCTCACCGGAAACGAGCAGGTGCTGGGAACCATCTTTTCCGACGAGCGCAAGCTGTTCTAAACTGCCTACCCCGCGGCTTTTCTCGCCGCGGGTCTTCTGTCCTATGGCATCCCCTGCAAGGCTCCTGTTTTGCCCAATTTGCGCACCAACTCCGATACCCAGAAAGGATTTTCTATGAGCTTTCTTCCCCTAACCAAACAAGAGGCTGCCGCCCGGGGCTGGGATGAACTGGACTTCATCTGCATTACCGGAGACGCCTATGTGGATCATCCCTCCTTTGGCATTGCCATCATCTCCCGCCTTTTGGAGAGCATGGGCTTTCGGGTGGGGATCATCTCCCAACCCCAGAATGATGCCGATTACACCCAGCTGGGTGAGCCAAGGCTGGGCTTTTTTGTCACCTCCGGCAACATCGATTCTATGGTCAGCCACTACACCGCCGCCAAGCGCAGGCGCTCCGATGACCCCTACACCGCCGGAAACAAGGCGGGGCGGCGCCCCGACCGGGCGGTGATTGTGTACAGTCGCCGGTTGCGCCAGCTCTTTCCCCATATCCCTGTCATGATTGGCGGGCTGGAGGCCAGCTTTCGGCGGTTTGCCCACTACGATTACTGGGAGGATGCCGTTCGCCCCTCCATTTTGGTGGACAGTGGGGCCCATCTCCTTTCCTTCGGCATGGGAGAGCGCCAAACCAGGGAAATTGCCACCCGATTGGCAGGGGGGGAGTCCATCCAAACCATCACCGATGTTCGGGGCACCTGTGTTCTGGTGGGCGAGACCAACCTGCCCAAAAACTCCGTCACCTGCGCCTCCTTTCAAAAAGTAAAGGCGGACAAAACCGCCTTTGCCCGCGCCTTTCGAATGCAGTACGACGAGCAGGATGCTATCACCGGACGGGCCGTCGTCCAACAGCATGGGGACAACCTATATCTTGTTCAGAATCCCCCGGCCCTTCCCCTCAATCAAGAGGAACTGGATGACGTGTTCACCCTCCCCTTTCAGCGGATGTACCACCCCAGCTATCAGCCCCTGGGAGGGGTCAAAGCCATCGAAGAGGTGGAGTTTTCCATCATGCACAACCGGGGCTGTTTTGGAGGCTGTAACTTTTGCTCCATCGCCCTGCATCAGGGGCGCAGTGTCACCGCCCGCAGCAAGGAAAGTGTGGTGGCGGAGGCCAAGGCCATGACCCACTCTCCCCGTTTTAAAGGCTACATCCACGACGTGGGGGGGGCAACCGCCAACTTTCGGGGACCGTCCTGCCAAAAGCAGCTCACCAAAGGAGTCTGCCGCAACCGCCTTTGTCTGGCTCCCACCGCCTGCCCCAACCTGGAGGTAAGCCACACCGAGTATCTGGATATTCTGCGCACCCTGCGGACTCTGCCCAAGGTAAAAAAGGTGTTTATCCGCTCGGGGCTGCGGTTTGACTACATCAACGCCGACCCGGACAACACCTTTTTGCAGGAACTGGTGACCCATCACGTCAGCGGACAGCTCAAGGTTGCCCCCGAACACTGCTCCCCCAGAGTGCTGGAAAAAATGGGCAAGCCCTCTATTCAAGCCTTTGACCGTTTTGCCAAGGATTTTTACACCGCCACCAAAAAAGCCGGGAAGGAGCAGTATCTGGTGCCCTATCTCATGTCCTCCCATCCCGGCTCCACCCTCAAGGAGGCGGCAGAGCTGGCGGTTTACCTCAAAAAGAACCGCATTCGTCCGGAACAGGTGCAGGATTTTTACCCCACCCCCGGCACCGTCTCCACCTGTATGTTTTACACCGGGCTGGATCCCTTTTCCATGGCTCCGGTTTACGTGGCCAAAAGCCCGGAGGAAAAAGCCATGCAGCGGGCCTTACTCCAATACTGGCGCCCGGAAAACCGAACACTGATCCTCAAAGCCCTGCGCCGTGCGGGACGAGCCGACCTCATCGGTCCGGGGCCGAATTGTCTGGTGCCGGGGAGCCCTTCTGCCCGGCCTCAAAAGGCTGCCGGTTCCAAACCCAAAGCTGGACGGCAATCTAAGCCCCGCCGGGGCAAGGGAACACCCCACCGCTGAACCTTTTGGCATCTTTATATCCTTGGGGCTATCCTAAAGATACCGGTACAAAAAACAGCGACCGTTTCTCACAACTCTAACAGGAGGACTTATGGCAAGAGGCAGACGATATCGGCCCGGCACCAGCAAAATTGTGTTTCTGCTGGTGGTGGCCGTTTGTGGTTATTTCATTCTCTCTTCAGTGCAGGAAAAATACGGCTACGATTTTGGCCTTCCCTCCTTTTCCCTGCCGGGACCGGAGGAGCTTTTGGGGGAACTGGAAACTCCCCCTGCCAAGGAAAAGCCGGCTTCCTCCCCCCTCACCCTGCGGGAGGATTTAGAGGTTCATTTTTTGGATGTAGGACAGGCGGAGAGCATTTTGATTTTGGCGCCTGAAAAAACCGTTCTCATCGATGCGGGAGAAAACGACCAAGGGGATTTGGTGGTGCGGTATCTCAAAGAACAAGGGGTTTCCTCCATTGATTTGCTGATCGGCACCCACCCTCACTCGGACCACATTGGGGGGATGGATGTGGTGCTCAGCAAGATGCCGGTGGAAACGGTGATTCTACCCATGCTTCCCGATGAGCTCATTCCCTCCACCGTCACCTTCACCGATTTGCTAAAGGCCATTGATGAAGCGGGGCTGGAAATCACCCCCGCCCTGCCCGGTGATCGGTACGATTTGGGAGGAGGGGCCCTGCTGGCCATCTTGGGCCCCTTGCAGGATTACGACAACCTCAACAGCATGAGCGTGGTGTCTCGAATCAGCTTTGGCTCCACCTCCTTCCTCTTCACCGGGGATATGGAAAAAGACGCTGAGCGGGACCTTGTAAAACAGGAAGTCCCCCTTGCCTCCACCGTGCTAAGCGTGGGGCATCACGGCTCCAAAACCAGCTCTCGACAGGATTTTCTGGAGGCTGTGCAGCCCAAGCTGGCCGTCATTTCCTGTGGGTTGGACAACAGCTACGGTCACCCTCACCGGGAGGTGATGGAGCGGCTGGATGCTCTGGGTATTCGGGTGCTGCGCACCGATTTGGACGGCACTGTGGTGCTGACATCCGACGGAAAAACCATTGAAATGGAAGTGGCCCAAAACAAGATTGCGGCGTAAAGGAGGAAGGGAATGGATCGGCTGTTGGTGGTGGATCGGCTGGAGGGTGAAATGGCCCTTTGCCTGGATGAAGCAAAAAATCAGACCATTCTTCCTCTGGCAGACCTTCCCCCCGGGGTGAAGGAAGGGGACTGGCTGCGGCAGACTCCGCAGGGCTGGATGGTAGACGCCCAGGAGACCCAGCGCCGCAGAGAAAAAAACAGAGAGCTGTTTCAACGGCTGCTGAAAAAAAACAACCGTCCTCAGTGACGGTTATCTTCTTGAAAAATATGGCATATTCTGTATTGCGGCGCACTAGGAAGGAAACCGGAAAGGAAGCATGCCAACAGCCTGTATATCTGCCGCAAAGGCAAGGGTTTAAAGCAAAGATGGATGGGCCGTTTCTTGGGTTTTGCCCGGTGAAGTTTCAAGAAGGAAAAAGGATTTTGACATTTCCCCCGGTGTTTTTTATAATGAATGCAGAAACAGGAAAGCAGGTGGCGTATGGCTGAAAAAGCGCGGATCGGAGTGATCGACTCCGGTGTGGGAGGACTTACCTTTGTCCGGGAAATTCTTGCCCTTTGCCCGGGGGCAGACATCATATATTTTGGGGACAGTGCCAACTGTCCCTACGGCAATCAAACCCGGGAGAGAATTTTGGAGTTGACCTTCCGAGCCCTCTCGTTTCTCCAACAAAGCCATATCCATGTGGGAGTCATCGCCTGCAACACCATTTCCACCCTTATCGACACCCTGCAAAGCAACACTGCTACTCCGCTGTTCAGTGTGGTGTCTCCCGCAGCAGAGGCGGTGGCCCGCAGCGGTGCTAGGCGAGTGGGAATTCTGGGTACCGAATTCACCATTGCGGTGGGCACCTACCAGAAGCTGATTCAGGAAATCAATCCGAACATTGAGGTGGCAAGTCAAGGCAGCCTCCATCTGGCCGCTCTGGTGGATCAGGGAGCACCGGTGCAGGATATTGAGGAGGAAATCCAGTCCCGCTTCGGGCCCTTGCTGGAGCACAATCCCCCGCCGGAAACCGTTATTTTGGGCTGCACCCACTACCCCATCGTCAAGGATATTTTTGTTCGGCGATACCCTGACATCGAATTTCTGGATCCCGCCGTGGAGTCGGCCAAGGCGTTGACCCTTTGGCTGAAGCAGCAGGAACTGGAAACCAAGGGGCAGGGAACTTTAAAAATTTATACCAGCGGCACCCTTGATGTCTATCAGCGGATTCTGGAACAACTGCAGATTCCTGCCCCCTGTGTTCTGGAACACGTCATACCCTAATATCACAAAGACCAAAGGCCCCCGCTAACACCCGGCGGCATCGAGTATGTTGGAAAAACACCCGCCTTTTGAAGGAGGGGGCGTCTTTGAGGCTAATAAATCCCTAAAATAAAAATATTTTAGGGATTTATTGATCCGGACAGTGTTTTTTCCGTTTTGTAAAAAGAATTGCATGGCTCCAGATAATATCAAAGGGAGCGGAGGCCACCTTGGTTTTCCGGTCGACATGCATTCTGATGACTAAAAATAACTTTTGATTGTTATCCACTCCATAAGCCGACCCTTTTGGGTTGCCGGTACTATAAGGTATCGTAACATCATTTCTTTCGGTGGCACGTCTTGCCATTTTCACTACATAATAGTTTTTGCTGTTTTTATCACATTTAGGGAAATATTCATCGGCAGGTACTGGAGTTCTTCGGTAAACACGGTTCCTGCAACGCCGTTCCAGAGCTCATTGCCATACAAGCTCACGTTGATAAAAGTTGCAAATCCCGTTTGTGTGTGATTGACGCCATATACAATTCCCTTCGCTTACCAGCTTTAGGATATCTATATACTGCAGCTTTCCTTCCTGCACAATAAAGCCTTTTTTTCGAGTATTTTTCTAAAACATTTTATTCTACCGTCTTTTTTATACATCGGTTTATAAGCTTCGTTTGTATTGGAGTATCTTTTATCAGAATCATTCACTCTAATCACTCCCTTCTTTGCATTATATGTTGTCTATTCAGCGAGGGTGATTTGGTATACAGACCACTATGCAAGATAGGAATCATTATAAAAAGCAAAAGGCCGGCTATTCCAAGCTTTTATGCTTGAGAACAGCTGGCCTTTCCTACTTCCACTTGCAGAAAGTCGGTCAAAATTCACCTATTTTCGTAAACTTTAAGCCCAACTCCCTTTCGGCGGGATGTTTTTTCTTCCAGTGGTGCAAAACAACCTGCCTGGCAGCACCGGCACTATTTTACAATTTCGCCGTACAGCTCGCCGCCACCACAGGCATTGGCCTCGTCGGTATCGATATGCATGGCGGTGGCAAAAGAATCGCTAACCCGAACCACCACATCGTAAAAAACGGTGGCCCGCTCTGCAGTCTCAACTTTAACGCCCACAATTTCCTTGTCCTTAACGCCCAGAGCGGCTGCATCCTCTGGTGTGGTGTGAATGTGGCGCTTGGCTGCAATCAAACCCTCCTTCAGCTCTACCTGTCCGGCAGGGCCTTTCAGGGTAAGGGGCGCAGAACCGGCAAGGTCCCCCGATTCCCGAATGGGAACCGTTACCCCAATGCTCCGAGCATCGGTAAGGGAAATTTCTGCCTGAGTGGCGTTGCGGGTAGGCCCCAGTACCGAAACCCCCGTCAAGGTCCGCTTGGGTCCCACAATGTCCACCCGCTCCTCGCAGGCATACTGTCCGGGCTGGCTCAGCTCTTTTTTGCAGTGAAGCACTGCTCCCGGTCCAAACAGAGTTTCCAGATCCTCCTGGGTAAGGTGTACATGTCGTGCCGATGTTTCTACCAGAATCTTTTTACTCATCCTTTGTAACTCCTGTCCCTTTTTAAATTGAAAGCTGTACGAATTCACCCATTATTTTAACTCAAAGCAAGCTAAAATGCAAATTTTTGCGCCTATACGAAACAGATTTTTTTATGTTATAATGAATATGAACAAGTATAAGATCGAATAACGGTTGGAATGCACGAATTTTGTCATTTATTGAGAATTAAGAGGAAGATCGAATGGAAACCATAGCCCAGTTAAAAGAACAGGTTCTTGCCTGCACCGCTTGTAAGCTGGCTGCCACCCGCACCAACCCGGTGTTTGGCGGAGGCAATCCCGGCGCCCGGGTTCTGCTGGTTGGAGAAGGCCCCGGCGAACAGGAAGATCTCAGCGGCCAGCCCTTTGTGGGACGGGCGGGCAAGCTTTTGGATAAAATGTTGGAGGCCGTTGGCCTTTCCCGAGACGATAATGTTTTCATCACCAATATTGTCAAGTGCCGCCCCCCGGGCAACCGGGACCCTCAGCCCGACGAGGTAAGTGCCTGTATTGGATATTTAAAGAAACAAATTGAGCACATTCGCCCGGATTTTATCGTCTGTTTGGGCCGGGTGGCCGCTCAGAACCTTATGGATCCCGATTTTCGGGTAACCAAACAGCACGGCCAGTTTGTGGAAAAAGACGGCGTTATGATGATGGGTACCTTCCATCCTGCGGCTTTGTTGCGCAATCCAAACCAAAAGACCGATGCTCTGGATGATTTTTGCAAGCTACGGGATCGGCTTCGGGAACAGGGAGCCGCCCTTTCATAAGCTTATGGGATGGGTTGCAACGCATAGCACAAAGCACCATCCATTTCGTTACCAGTCATTAATAGCACTCGAGGAGGATAATTCATGAAGAAAAGAAACGTTCTAGTTGCTCAGTCGGGAGGACCCACCTCCGCCATCAACGCTACCTTGGCCGGCGTGGTGGAACAGGCCATGATTTCCGGCAAAGTGGGCAAGATATACGGCGCCAAGCACGGCATCAAAGGTGTGTTGGAGGATAACCTCATTGATATTGGTGAGATCCTGAAGGAATCTCACGCCATGCTTCGGCTGATTCACACCCCTTCCTCTGCGTTGGGCTCCTGCCGCCATAAGCTCAAGAGCGCCGAAGAAGATCCGGCTGCCTATAAAACCATCTTCGATACCCTTGCCCGTTACGATATCGGTTATTTTGTTTATATCGGCGGCAACGATTCCATGGATACAGTCCATAAGCTAAGCGTATACGCACAGGACCAGGGCATCGACGTGGCCATTATGGGAGCTCCCAAAACCATTGACAACGACCTTTACGGTATGGACCACTCCCCCGGCTTCGGCTCTGCCGCCCGCTATATTGCCACCACCTTTTCGGAGATCTGGTGCGACGCCAAGGTTTACGATTACCCCACCGTCACCATTGTGGAAACCATGGGCCGTCATGTGGGCTGGCTCTGCGCTGCCTCTGCCTTGGCCCGCAAAACCGGCAGTGCCCCCCACCTCATCTACCTGCCCGAGGTTCCCTTTGACGACGACAAGTTTTTGGAGGATGTGAAGGAGCAGCTGGCTCAACATTCCGCCGTTGTCATTGCCATTTCGGAAGGAATTCGCCGGGCAGACGGCAAATTTGTCAACGAGGACAACGGCAACGCCAAGGTGGACGCCTTTGGCCACAAACATATGGGCGGAGCCTGCCGTGTGCTGGAAGACCTGATCAATAACAATATCGAGTGCAAGGTTCGCTGCATCGACTTTTCTCTCATGCAGCGCTGCGCCGCTCACCTGGCATCCCCGGTGGACCTGGCGGAATCCAAGATTCTGGGCGCCATGAGCCTTTCCCGTGCTTTGGAAGGCGTTTCTGGCGAAGTGAGTGTCCTTACCCGCGTTTCGGATAACCCTTACCGGGTGGAGTACTCTACCGTCCACGCCACCACCATCGCCAACCTGGAAAAGGCTATCCCCCGCGAGTGGATCAATGCCCGGGGCAACTTTGTCACCGAGGAGCTGATCCGCTATGTGGAACCCCTTGTAGGCGTACCCTTTGGCGAGGAAGACTGCTCAAAGCACCTGTCCTTCTTCTAAGAAGACGGTCTGCGACCTCTTAATCCCATAGAAAAGGCTCCCTGTCCTTTTTGGACAGGGAGCCTTTTTGGCGCAAAAAAGGCGGACAGCCGTCCGCCTTTGGCACAGAAATTCCAGCTCTGGAATCGAGTGGCCCTGTTCTTTCGCCTTTTACAGGCTAATATCCAGGATTTTGTACTGCACGGTGCTGCCGCTGGGGACAGTAACCGTTACTTCATCGCCCACTTTATGCCCCATCAACGCTTTGCCCACAGGGGACTCATCGGTGATGGTTTCCATATCGGCATGATGGTATTCCAGGGAACTGGTAATGCGGTAGGTAGTTTCCTCGTTGAACTCGATGTCCAGGATCGTAACGGTTGTCCCGATGGACACCACCTCGGTCGAAATCTTATCCTTCTGAATGAGCTGCGCTTTTTTCAGCTGTTCCTCCAAAGTTGCAATTTTGGCCTCCACCAGCGCTTGCTCGTTTTTTGCTTCATCATACTCGCTGTTTTCGGAAAGGTCGCCAAAGCCGCGGGCCACACGAATCTTCTCGCTGATTTCCTTGCGCCGAACTGTTTTCAGTTCCTCCAGCTCTGCTTTGAGCTGCTGGTAACCCTCGGGAGTTATCAGTATTTCACCTGCCACCGGACACCCTCCTTTCTATCAAGCAATAAGGCGGCTGAGCGGGACCGACCCCGCGACGCCGCCGGATAACCTTGGATCCTGATAAAAACATACTTTCACACAGTAACTGCGGCCCAAGGCCGCAGCTGCAAAACCCTATAGGGCTCCGCTCAATACACCTAATTATAGTCAAAGTGTATCCCCCTGTCAAGCTAAAAAATATAAAACCTTTTGTCTTTTCAAACATATTTTTATAACATCAGTAGAGATGGGTTAAAATACCGGCTTCCCGCAGCAGAATATACCTGGCCTGCTCCGGCAACGACTCCTTTCCGTTGATGAGAAGCTGCCCCAGTCGAAGGTTGGGCAGCCAGTAGCCATAGCTGTGAAACACAGCCCCTGCAAAGGTATGAAGATCACTCCCCCGGGGCAGCTGAGAAATTTGGGGCAAGGTTGCCGATACGCGAGGGGCAGAAAACACATTGCAGCCCTGAAAATCTGCAAAAATTCCTCCTGCCAAAACGGGGCAGGCGGGAAGCAAGGGCAGCGGCTGGGCAACGTCGCCGGGACAAAGCAGCAGGATGCAGTCGGAAAAATCAGAAGGCTCTTCTCCCAGCAGCACCAAAGCTCTCAGCTCCTCCATGGCCAAATCAGCAGCCATTTGGTAAGCCCTCAAATTTTGGGTTACCACTCGAACCGAGGTATAGTAGTGCAATAAATACAACAGCTCTTCCGCCCACTCACCTGCAGGGTCGTACACCCCCAACCTTCTGCGGTACAGCGGCACCGGGCTGCCATTTATCAAATCACAGGCGCACTGCAGCAGCACTCTCCTTTCAAATGCGGTGAACACAGGCGGTGCAAAGCCCAGATGTTTTGGCGGCTGGCACCCTGCAGGAGCAAGCAGATATGGGGTCAGCGGGCGGACCAGCCGCGCCACTGCGTCCCAGTCAGGCTTTCCCCTTCGATTGACCTGAGCTTCCAGCCGCAAAAACTCCGCTCCCAATACCCGGGCAGAAAACAGCTCTGTCCGGGTGGGGGTGGGGGAAAAAAGTCCCCTTATGCCTTGGGGGGTTGGTGGAATTAATTCTAAGCAAGCAAACAACCTGCAGCCTCCGCCATAGTGCAAGGAAAAATTCGGCGCAGCCCTATATGGTGGACCCAAAATGGGCAAAGGGTTCTCCCATGTTGCACAAAAACCGGCGATCAACTTTGATACGCCGCTCTTTGAATCCCCAAAAAGGTTCTGCGCATATCTCAAATTTATGCTGCCTCCCGGGGGATTAGACTTCATTTTCAATAGAAATAAAAAGCCGCCCTTTTCCAAAACAGGATTAGGGCAGCTGTGTAAGCCGGTAGCATAAGAAAAGCCCTTAGCGGTTTTAGAACCTGCAGGCAGGGCCTTTCCCTTAAAAGCATCTTAGTTGGATGCTTCCTCCAGAGATGGTGCAGGGGATTCCTCCAGGGAAGATTCGGGCTTGCTCTCTTCCCCGGACAGCTCATTTTCCTGCTCCTGCCGCACCTCGCTGGTGCGGTGCATGGCTACGGCAACTTCCATGGCTTTTTTGAGCTGAGAATCCAGCTCCTCCCCTAAATCTTGCCACGGGGTATCCATGGTGACTTCGTAGTCGGGCCGCACTCCCACTCCATTAAAGATTTCTCCCTTGGGCGTCACCAAAGTGGCGGTGGTAATCTCAATGGCGGAGCCGTCAGAAAGCCGGATGATACTCTGCATTACGCCTTTACCGGTGGAGGTAACCCCCACCACCCGGGCTTTGCCGTAATCTTTCAGAGCTTGGGCAAACACCTCGGCGCTGCTGGCGGTACCTGCATTGATCAGCGCCACCATAGGCAGGTCAATTTCTGCTCCGTCCGAGGTGGCCAGTACATTGAGGTTTCCCTCTCCGTCCAAAGAGCTGACAATGGGGCCGGCGGGCAGCAGCCGATCCAGAATACGGGCGGCGGCGGACAGCCGTCCTCCCTTGTTGTCCCGCAGATCAAAAATGAGAGACTCCGCCCCCTGATTGATCAGCTTATCCAATTCCCGCTTAAACTGGTCGGGAGTGTTGGTGTTAAACTCGGTGATGATCAGGTAACCCACCTTGGAATCTCCCAGCATACGGGAAGTGACGCTGGGGACCACCACCACCCGCCGGGTCAGTTCCTCGGTGCGGTCCACATTGCCGGAGCGGATGGTGAGGGTGATGCGGGTTCCCTGCTCTCCCTGCACGGCATCCTTCATTTTGGCGCTGTTTTCAGGGGTAAGGTCGGTGTCGTCAATTTTAATAATCTGGTCTCCCGGCACAATTCCCACCGCCAAAGCCGGCGAGTCGGGGTACACTTCCTCCACCACCAGGTATCCGTCGGGGCCAACCCGAAGCACTGCTCCAATATCCGCCACCGGGTTTTCCTGAGAGCGCAGGATTTTCTCGTAGGTTTTTGCATCGTAATAGGTGGCATACTGGTCTCCAATTCCTGCCAAATAGCCCCTGGCCACGCTGTCCAGCAGCTGGGTTTCGTCAATGTCGCCGCTGTAGTTGGCCCGCACCTCCCGGTCGATTTCGGCATATTTGGCCTGTGCACTTTCCCGTTCCCGCAGATCGACGATGCGGTTGTTTACCTGCCGGGTAACCGCATCAAAGGTAATGGAAAAGGTGATGGCAGCCACCAAAAACATCATGGCAATGGCTGCGCCCAGTGAGACTTTCTTATTCATAAGGGTTTATCCTTTCCGGAAATAACAGGCTGTTCCAGCCAAATTCGCTTCCAGTATCTGGATGCTTTTGAGAAGATATGCACCAACCGGGGAGAGTAAAGCCTCCCCGGTTGACAGGTGTTTATTATGATGAGCTGCCGGCTACCTTCCAATCACATAGGGCTTGGGATTGGTGTGGCTGCCGTTGACACGAACCTCAAAGTGGAGGTGAGGTCCGGTGGACCACCCGGTGGAACCTACGTTGCCGATGGGATCGCCCTTGCCCACCACATCCCCCAGACTGACTGTAATGTTGGAAAGGTGAGCATACAGGGTGGATATACCGCCGCCGTGGTCCAAAATCAGGTAGATACCGTAACCCCGGCCGGGTGTGTAGCTCCAATTGACATATTTGACGGTGCCGGTGTTGGCCGCCACCACGGTAGCTCCGTAGATGGAGCCGTTGGTACCGGCGATATCCATGCCGGTGTGGAAGTCGCTGCCGCCAAAGCGGTAGCCGTACTCGGAAGAGATGCGGTAGAATCCGGGCACCGGCCACGCCATCTCACCGCCCACATAAGGGTTCTTAGACCACTCGATCTTGGCGTAAAGGTCGTTGATTTCCTGCCGCATGGCAGCCAACATGGCCTTGTTCTTTTCCAGGTCGGCATAGTACTCCTTCTCCATCTGATCCAGAGAGTGAATTTGCAGATCCGCCGCCTGAAGCTGCCCCGAAAGGGTTTGCTGCTTTTCTTCGTTTTGCGCTTTATCGCTTTCCAACTGTTCCAGCCGCTGGGCCAGCTCGGCCTTGGCCTGCTCCAGCTCTTCCCGCTGGGATGTTAGGTTGGCCACCAGCTTGCGGTCATGTTCCGCTACTCGGGCCATGGAGTCGGTGTTGGTCAAAAAGGTGGTAAAGCTATCCGCACCCAACAAAAGTCCCAGGGTGGTGGTGTCGTCCTGCATGTACATGGCCCGCATCCGCTGGAGATACAAAGCGTAGTTGCGGTCAATTTCCGCCTGCTTTTCTGATATTTCCCTTTTTTTCTCCGCAATATCCTGCTCCAACAATTGGATGCGCTCCTGCAGCAGGGAAATTTCGTCTTTGGTCAGCTTGATCTGCTGGTCAATGACGTTGCGCTTGGCTTTGGCCTGCTCCTTTTCGGTCTTGGCCTTTTGAATCTCGTTCTGAAGCTGCTTGTTTTCCTCTTCAATCTGCTTCATACGGGAGTTGATCTGGGCAATCTGACTTTGATAGTTTGAAACCGTACTCTGCAGGGTGGCAGGCTGGCCGTTGATGACGGTGGCAGCAAAGGCTTCCCGAACCGGACCGGCCACTAAAATTGCAGCGCAAAGCACCAGAGATAAAATGGATGCAACATAACGGTTGGATGGCAAAATACAGTACCCCCTCTGTATGTATCGTGCTGTCTGACCATTTAGCGGAATTGCCCCCAACTTTTGCCGGGCAGTTCCCTAACCCAAAGTCGCTCCATTAGACTTTGAGATGCTTTCGAACAAAAATGCCGCTTCCCACCGCGCCTATAAAGATTCCCATGGTGGCAAAGGCTCCAAATATGTAATGGGCAATGGACCAAAAATCGATGGCTCGTCCGAAAATTGGGCCGAGAAAGGCGCTGAACTTCTCCCCCACCCATGCAATCAGGTAGGTATAGCCAAATCCTAAAATTAAAAAGGCCACAACAGCTGATACCAGCCCAATGATGACACCCTCTACCAAAAAGGGCATGCGAATAAAAATATCGGTGGCCCCTACGTACTTCATGATGTTGATTTCCCGCCGGCGGGAGTAAATGGTAAGCTTGATATTGTTGGTGATGATCACCACGCTGACCATCAGCAAAATGGCCACAATCACCGCCCCGGAATAGGCAATGGCCTTGCGCACCGTCACCAGCATGGCAGCCACGTCGGTGTTGGCATTGACCTTTTCTACCCCTTCCATCTGCCGCAACTGGTTTACGGTATCTTCAATCTGGGCCAGGTCGGCAATCTGTACAATAAACTTATTGGGCATGGGGTTATCTTCCTCCAGCCCTGCAAACATCACCGGGTCCTGCAGCATCAGCTCTTCCAAGGCTTCCTCTTTGGAGATAAAAACGCAGCGGGCAATGTTGCGCATACTGCCCAGCTCCAGCTCCATCATTTCCAAGTCGGAAGGGGTGAGCCAATCCTCCAGAAAAATCGACACCTCGTTTTGCTCCTCCACAAAGCCCACCATGGCAGTGACGTTGAGAGAGAGCATGGTAGCGCCGCCAATCAGCAGCATACAGGCTACCAAAACACCAATACAGGCAAAGCTCATCAGCTTGTTGCGAACAACGCTGCGAGCGCCTTCCTTTACTAGATAACCAAAATTGTGCAGCCTCATGCCTTCCTCCCTACAGGGGCGCTGTCCCGCTTTTTCTCCTTGTCCGGCCTGCGCCGCACAGGAAATTCCGCCGCACAGGCAGTGGCGCAGGGGTCTAAGGTTTCGGCGCCGGGGAGGGTCTTGTCCGAAAAGTCAATGGCCCTTTCCCTGCTGGGCAAGGGTTTGGAGTAACCGTTCATCAGGTCCACCCCGGTAAACAGGTAGTCTGCCCCGCCGCTTCGGGTATCGGCCAGCAGAATACCGTCGTCGATGGTAATCACCCGTTTGTTAAAGTAGCTCACCAGCTCGTGCTCATGCGTTACCATAAGTATGGTGGTGCCGCACTGTATGTTAATTTCGGAAAGAAGATCCACAATTTCAAAGGAAAGCTCGGGGTCGATGTTTCCCGTTGGCTCATCGGCAATGATGATGGACGGGTTGTTGACCAAAGCCCGCGCCAAAGCTACCCGTTGCTGCTCTCCTCCCGAGAGCTCTTCCGGATAGCACTTTGCCTTGTGGGCAAGGCCCAGCAATTTGAGGCAATAAGGCACCCGGGAACGGATCTCCTTTTTGACCACATTGGTGACCCGAAGGGCAAAGGCCACATTGTCATAAACCGTCATGTTGGGAATCAGGCGGAAATCCTGAAAGACAATTCCCAAGGAGCGGCGGTACTTGGGGATATGGCGGCGCTTCATCCGGTTTAGGTTGTACCCATTGACCACCACAAGGCCGGAGGTGGGAATTTCCTCCCGCAGGATGGTTTTGATGATGGTGCTTTTTCCAGCGCCGGAAGCACCCACCACAAATACAAATTCCCCTTTTTCCACCTTAAAGCTAATGTTTTTAAGTGCTTGGGTACCGTTTTTATATTTCTTGGACACACCAGCAAATTCTATCACGTTACAATCGCCCTCATTCGCGGTTGCCGGCAGCCGTAGGAGACTGCCGGCCGCCAAGTGCCGTAGGTTAGTATTTTACTGGATTGGAGGTGAGGTATTTCTTCACCATCAGCGCCACCTTAAAGATAATGGCATGGTCAAACTCCCGCAGATCCAATCCGGTAAGCTTGCGGATTTTTTCCAGCCGATACACCAGAGTGTTGCGGTGCACAAACAGCTTTCTGGATGTTTCGGACACATTAAGGTTGTTCTCAAAAAACTTTTGAATGGTAAACAGAGTCTCATGGTCCAAGCTCTCGATGCTGCCCTTTTTAAACACTTCCCGCAGGAACATTTCGCAAAGGGTGGTGGGCAGCTGATAAATCAGTCTGGCAATGCCTAAGTTGTCGTAGCTCACAATGGACTTGTCGGTGTCAAACACCTTGCCCACTTCCAGAGCCACCTGGCTTTCTTTAAAGGATTTGGCCAAATCCTTAACGCCCACCACAGCGGTGCCGATACCAATGATCACCTTGGTGTAGAACTCGCTGCCCAATGTGTCCACAATGGAGCGAGCCAGTTTTTCTAAGTCTTTGGAGTCAATGCCTGCCTTAATTTCCTTAACCAGAACAATATCGGTTTCGTTGATGTTAAAGACAAAGTCCTTTTGCTTGTCGGGGAAAAGATTTTGAATCACATCAAAGGCAGAAATATCGTTGGCAGAGACAATTCGAATCAGCAGGACCACTCGGGAAGCAT
This sequence comes from Oscillospiraceae bacterium, assembly GCA_050950205.1. GTDB lineage: Bacteria > Bacillota > Clostridia > Oscillospirales > Ruminococcaceae > WRAV01. The sequence continues at coordinate 110,929 of JBMNHF010000002.1, read as the reverse complement.
CGATGTTAAAATGCAGTTCCCGGGCTTTGATATAAATGTCACCGGGCAGAATATTGTCCAAGATGACATTTTTGATAAAGTTGCAACGGTCGTACTTTTCGTCATAGTACTGTTTGATGCTGGCAAAAGATATGGACAGGATGTTGCAGAATTGCGCAGCAACCTCATCGGTGCCCTCCACAAAGACGGCGTATTCGGGTTTTGCCACATTGCCAAAGGGTTTAAAGGTGTAGTTGTCCCGCACAAAAACGTCGGAGACATCCCCCATACCCAGCATCATATACTCAAAAGTCTCGCCAATTTTGGTCAGGTCGCTACATGCGATTACCGTAGCCGTCTCGTCTACCACACCCAGCACCCGATCAATGGATTCCCGCATTTGATGCACGATTCTCTGAAACAGCCTGTTCGACATATCCTAATCTCCTCTTTATACTTTTGTTACTAAAAATGGTCATGTTGTACGATTGGCCAAACTGATTCTTTTCTATTTTACCTAAAAAACCATGATATTACAACATGTAAAGAGGAAAAAAGTAAAAAAAATTAGAAACTTTTTTAATATTATGCCGGAATCCTTAGAATTGAGGCGCTAAAAAAGCTTGTTTTATAAAAATACTATACCATAAATATGGGCAAAATGTTAACAAATCATAAAATCCAATTTTTAACTGATGCCGGGCAGGGGTCTTCTATTCCTGTCTGCCGTATATTAAGTGTATAGATTGGGTGTAAAATACTGCATAATTCCTTGAATTCTGTCCTTTTTTCTCAAGAAAAAAATATTGCGGTCAAGCATCTTGACATTTTATTTTTTTTGGTATATAATCTTGAAGTGCTCGGGGATATCAAAAAAATACTCGCAGCACAATAGTCAGCCAGATGGATTTTGTGGGGGCGTAGCTCACCTGGGAGAGCGCTTGAATGGCATTCAAGAGGTAGTCGGTTCGATCCCGATCGTCTCCACCAATTACAAGGGTTTTGGGTAATACTCAAAACCCTTGTTTTTTGTTTCTATATGCCTTTGTACTTGGTTAGAGCAATATATTTATACAAACTTTAGGATGAATAGCACCAGACGACAGATAACACTAATTATTTTAAGGGAATTTAACAGTTTACAGCAGCTAAAGCCACTCTTTGAACAAAGTCCTTTAGGCTGGACAGATGCTGTGATATAATTATAAGTAAAGCCCCACTCATCAAGTATGTAAATGCTATTTCTTGTGGGCAAGATGTTACATATTCAGTTGGATACACCAAAACATGGCTCCTGCTGGATGGGCGCACTAAGTCATCCCTCGCACAGAATCCGAGACAAAAATTGGATGCCGGACAGCAAACGGAAGAATATTGAGGTTGGGAACGGGAGGAATTGATATGAAAGGCGTTTTTGGAGATTTATTTGATTTTGACCGTGACGGAGAGCTCGACTGTTTTGAGCAAGCTGCAGAATTCATGTTCTTTTATGAAATGCTCTCAAAAGAGGATGAAGAGGACAAAGACGACGAGGAAGATTTTTGAATACGGCGAGTGAGGCAATTGAGAAACCCACGATGAGATGTCTGTTATCCCATGGTGGGTTTCAACTTTGAATATTCAGCATCTGGCGCAACATCCGCCGGATGACCCATCAGCAACGAAAACACTTGCTTGCTCGTTCATTTCCCGGTAGCCCGGACTGGAGGATAAAACCTTTGTCGCACTCTGCATGAAGATGGATGCATGAACCCATCATCGACCGGCGAACCTGGGACTTGGTTTACGAGAAGATCAAGGTGCGAAAGCGCAGTGATAATCACGGCGCTATACAGATGTTCGCGGAACAGGTGAAATACAGACTTTTCAAGGGTTTGTGATACACTTGCCATCTTTTTTTTGGTATGATACCTTCAGCAAAGCAGCCTGCCGCTTCTTAAGATGGTAGTAATAGGTGGAAAGCTTTGGTACAGACCCAAAAAGCGGTTGACTCGATTTTAATTCCAGAGAGGAGATCATCAATGAAGCGCGATCCAAGCGAAGATACCGAGGTTTTTCTGCAAGCAATGACGAAAATACAACCAGAACTGGACAGCCTGATGGAAAATCTGGATAGGCAAGGTTACGGGTTAGGTAGTTGCCATATCTATTGGGAGAGAAAAAACAGCTGCTGAGAGAGCATGGCATCGATTGGAAAACCCCGGCGGAATGTAACCCGGATATACTGTTTGATTAATCAGCGATGTAATAATCACAGCGGGCCCTTTGGCCCGCTGTTTTTGTTTTATCCATCCGACTGTTCCGAGAACTGTGGGAAGACAGCAATGCTCCGCTTTAAAATTCCCTGCATGTGGGCAATGGCGATGCCGTAATTGGTCATGGGAACCTGTTGGCCCGCTGCACAATCCCGGCGGTGGTGAATTTCCCGCTCTCTGAGCATACAGCCGCCGCAGTGGATGACCAGACGGTAGGACTGCAGGCCTTGCGGAAAATCGCCGCCGGAAACAAAGTCAAAGTACAGCTGCTTTCCCGTATGATTGCCAATCCAGCGGGGCAGCTTGACGGTGCCGATGTCCTCGCATTGGCGGTGATGGGTGCAGCCTTCCGCAATCAGCACCCGGTCGCCCTCCTGCAGAGTATCCAGTACGGCGGCACCCTGTACGGCAGCTTCCAGTATTCCCTTGTATCGGGCAAACAAAATGGAGAAGGAGGTAAGGGGAATGGAAGGCGGCACCAAGGCAGATACTTTGGCAAAAATCTGACTGTCGGTGATCACCATGCGGGGAGGCCTGCCCAGATGCGCCAGCGTTTTCTGCAGCTGATCGTCCTTTGTCACAACGGCAACGGCGTCCCCGTCCAAAATATCCCGAATGGTCTGCTGCTGTGGCAGAATCAGCCGCCCTTTGGGGGCCGCCGAATCGACGGGGGTCACCAACACCACCAAGTCGTAAGGGGCAAGCATATCCCTCACAAGGGGGCGGTTGGGTGGTTCGGTGATGGAAAGGGCTGCAATTTTCTCTTTGAGCTGGTGAATCTGAATATTTTGGGTGGCACTGACATAAATCTCATGGGGGCCGGATTGTGGCAGCCCAGGCAGACGATCGCATTGATTGTAGGCCACAATGTGAGCAATCCCCTTCTTTTCAAATTGGCGGAGCAGCTCCTCATCCTCCGGGGATTTGCCTGCCACGGCGTCCACCACCAAAACCGCCACATCGGTTTTGTTTAGCACCTGCAGGGCTTTTTGCACCCTCAGTTTGCCCAAATCCCCCTCATCGTCGATGCCGGGGGTGTCGATGAACACCACCGGACCCAGGGGCAGAAGCTCCATGGCCTTATACACCGGGTCGGTGGTAGTCCCCCCCACCGGAGAAACCACCGCCAGATCCTGGCCGGTCATAGCGTTGATCAGGCTGGATTTTCCGGCATTTCGTTTTCCAAATATTCCGATGTGAACCCGGTTGGCCCGAGGCGTTTGATTCAGTCCCATAAGCACCCCTCCCTACAAGCGGAAATCCCGCTGACCCAGCCGGATTTGTTCCAAATTGCGCTCCACCAGACTGCGCACCTTTGGATTGGGTATATTGGGCAGCTCCTGCTGTATCATTTTTTGGCCAATGTCCCGGGTTTGGGGGGAGGCGTAGTCCATGAGATATTCTTCCAGCGTCATCAAAGCGTTGGGGTGACAGCAGTTCTGAATCTGTCCGCTTTTGCACAGGCTCATAAACCGGTCGCCTGTCCTCCCCTGCCGGTAACAGGCAGTGCAAAAGCTGGGGATATGTCCAAGCTCCATCAGCCACCGCACCACCTCATCCAGAGTCCGCCGGTCGCTGACATCAAACTGCTCGGATTTTTCATCCTCCGGCTCCTCCTCCACATACCCTCCCACACTGGTGCGGGAACCTCCGCTGATTTGGGAAACTCCCAGACGGAGCACCTTTTCCCGGCAGGCGGGGCTTTCCCGGGTGGAGACAATCATCCCCGTATAGGGTACGGCAATGCGGATGCAGGCCACAATTTTGGCAAAGGTGTCGTCGTCGATTCCGTTGTCGAAGACGGAAGGGTCGATGTCGTCGGCCCGGCGGATGCGGGGTACGCTGATGGTATGGGGCCCCACTCCGTGAACCGCCTCCAGGTGCTCGGCGTGCATCAGCAATGCGGCAAATTCGTAGCGGTACAATTCCAGGCCAAACAAAACCCCCAGGCCCACGTCGTCGATGCCGCCCGCCATCGCCCGGTCCATGGCCTCGGTGTGATAGGCGTAGTTGTGCTTGGGTCCGGTGGGGTGCAGTTTTTCATAGCTTTCCTTGTGATAGGTTTCCTGAAAGAGAATATAGGTGCCGATTCCCGCTTCTTTCAGTTTGCGGTAGTTTTCCACCGTGGTGGCGGCAATGTTGACGTTGACCCGGCGGATGGCCCCGTTTTTGTGCTTGACGCTGTAGATGGTGCGGATGCAGTCCAGTATGTACTCGATGGGGTTGTTGACCGGGTCCTCCCCCGCCTCGATGGCCAGCCGCTTGTGGCCCATGTCCTGCAGGGCGATGACCTCTCGCTCCACTTCCTCCTGCGTCAGCTTTTTCCGGGGAATGTGCTTGTTCTTGCTGTGATAGGGGCAGTAGACGCAGCCGTTGACACAGTAGTTGGAAAGGTACAGGGGTGCAAACATCACGATGCGGTTGCCGTAAAAATCCTGCTTAATCTGCCGGGCCAAAGCGTAAATTTCCTGATTCCGGTCCTCCAGGTCGCAGTCCAGCAAAACGGCGGCTTCCCGGTGGCTGAGACCCTTGCGCTCCCTTGCCTTTTGCAGGATGGAATCGATGAGGGCGGCGTTGTGTTTGTTGGCTTCGGCGTAAGCCAGCGTTTCCAAAACTTCTTGGTGGGAGATAAACTCCTCCGCTTTCATGGACTTTGGATTATACATAATAAATTCCTTTCTTCCGGGGCAGATGGCTCTTTCCCGTCAGTGATATGAAGGGGCGCACTCCCCCTTGTTTATGAATTTGGATAATCCCCTCGGGAAACCACCAGGTTGTACCCAATGCGGTTCATCCGTCCACTCAGGCATTGACGGCACTCGGCGGCTTCGTCTCCGGTGCAGATTTTGTTGTCATACAACATATATTTACTGCGGACCGATGTGGGGGATAGGTTGGGCATCACCACATTGGCGCCGGCCAATATGCCGGCCTCCCGCCCGGTGGGATGGATGGTGCCAAGGGCGGTGGTGGCGGGCAGCAGCACCTTTGGCAGCAGCAGCCGAACGATGCCCAGCAGATAAAGGGTCAACTCCAGCGTGCCTGCCGGCTGCGAGGCAAAGGGGGTTTGACTGTGGGGGATAAACGGGCCAATCCCCACCATATGGGGCTGCAGCTCTTTTAGAAAGAGCAGATCCTCCACCAAATGCCGGTTGGTCTGATGGGGGGAGCCCACCATAAAGCCACAGCCCACCTGATAGCCCAGCTCCTTTAAGTCCCACAGACACCGCTTACGGTTTGCCAAGGTCAAAGGAGGGGGATGGAGTTTGGCGTAGTGGTCGGCGTTGGCGGTTTCGTGGCGCAGCAGGTACCGGTCGGCTCCGGCTTCTCGAAAGAGCCGATAGCTTTCCCGGCTTTTTTCTCCGGTGGAAAGGGTGATGGCGCAGTCGGGGAAAGCTTCCTTGATGGCACCAATGATTTCCACCATCTTCTCATCGGTAAAGAAGGGGTCTTCCCCACCCTGCAGGACAAAGGTGCGAAAGCCCAGAGCATGCCCTTGGGCACAGCATTCCAGTATTTGCTCTTTGGTCAGCCGGTAGCGCTCCGCCTTGCGGTTGCTGCTTCGAATCCCGCAGTAAGAGCAGTTGTTTTTGCAGTAGTTGGTAAATTCAACCAGACCTCGCATATACACATCCCGGCCATAGATGGCGTGGCGAACCTTTCGTGCCTGCTCAAACAGATAATCGGCCCCTTCCGGAGTGCGCTGTTCCAGCAGGGTGAGCAGTTCCTGGGCATCGAGGGTATGCTGGGCGGCAAGGTCATCGATCAAAGCCTTTGTTTGCGTATTCATTCGGTACTCCTCACATTGGAATAGGCCACCTTGCTGCTGACACCGGGCAGTTTTCCGATTTTGCCGGACAGAGCATTGATGACGTCTTGGGGAGCATCCATGGCAATGCTGATGATGGACACTTCCCGCTGCCGGTAAGGAATTCCCATGCGGCCGATGATATAGGGGGCGTAGTTATGCAGGATGTTGTTGAGTGCTTCCACCGAATCGGGGTTTTCGACAATGATTCCAATGACCACCACTCTGGTTTCCATACAATCTCCTCCTTCTAAATAACAATAACGAAAAAAAAGCGCCCAAAAAGGCGCAATTATCCATAGAATAGATACCTTGTGCCTTTCACTCAGAACCGTTCTTTGTGTCAGAGCATATAAAATATGTACTGTATGAGCTTTGCAGAAAGAGTTTACCTCTCGCAGCTTAGCCTATCTGTATCATAACTGCTGGAGACGGGGTTTGTCAATCCCTTCACAAACATTTTGAACGGCAAATCAAAAATTGAGGAATATAAAAACCGGCCGCCCCGTAGGGGGCAGCCAGAAGCAGTGCGTTTACTCTCTGTTGCGGGCAGTCTGCTTTTTGTTTTTTTGGTAGATGATGCCCAGTCCGTGTAAAACCAGGTATTCGTCATGATGAATGGTGTGGCGGCAATAGGGAATAATCTTCCCGGCAAGGCCCCCTGTGGCAACCACAGTGGCCTGCATCCCCAGCTCCCCTTCAAAGCGGTCAATCATGCCGTCCACCATGGAGGCTGTTCCAAAAATCGCGCCACTCTTCATGCAGTCGATGGTATTGGTGCCAATGCAGCGGGCGGGGGGCTCAATGGGCACTTTGGGAAGCTGGGAGGTGCCGCTGGCCAAAGCGTGCATGGAAAGCTCTGTGCCGGGATACAAGGCACCGCCGATAAAATTGGCGTTTGCATCGATGGCGGATATGGTGGTGGCTGTGCCCATATCAAAAATAATCAGCGGCAGCGGATAGGATGCCATGGCTCCAACGGCGGCTGCAACCAGATCAGCTCCCAATTGTGCCGGATCGTCCAGCCTTATGTTCATTCCGGTTTTGATGCCGGCCCCCACAACAATGGGGTGGATTTTCGTCACCTTTTGGATGGCGGATTTGATGGCACTGGACAACGGGGGAACCACCGAGGAGAGAATGGCGCCTTCAAACCGATCACAGGGGATTCCCTCAAAATCCAGGATGCTTTTAATGCCTGCGGCATATTCGTTTTCGGTTTTTTTCAGGTCGGTTACCATGCGAAACACCTGGGATGTTTTCCCATCTTCCAGGCAACCGATGACAATATGTGTATTTCCCACATCAATGGCAAGAATCACGATGCTGACTCCTTTTTTCTGAATTTGGGTTTCACCGGTTTTGGTAAAACAGTGCCTTGCTGATGGCTCCGGTTACCACGGTGCAGGCCAGTGCCTCAATCAGTGCGTTGCTGGTAATCAGAACACCAACCACGGCAAGGGCATTGCTCCCTAAGGAGCGAACCACCTCTGTCTGTCCAAATAAAAGCAGCAAAACGGTGACAAATAAAATCGTGTTGAGCACAGCGGCGGAAAGTCCGGCCATAAAAGCGGCGGTGGTTTTGGATACTCGAGCTGAAAGTGCCCGAAACAACAGCCCCGGAAGCCATCCCGCCAAAATACGGGGCACCATACACAGAACAAAGGTAAAGAGAGGCTGAATGGCTAACAGGGCCACCCCAAAGGCATCGGTGCCAAAGCATTGGGCAAAGCTGGTCAGGCCAAAAACTGCGCCCAAAAAAGCTCCGCCGCCCGGACCAATGGCAACGGCCCCAATGGCCACCGGTATCATCAAGAATGAGATGGAGACCAAACCGATCTTTAAATAACCAAGGGGGGTAAAGGCCAAAATCAGCAGGATTGCGACAAGTACGGCCAAACGTGCCATCTTGCCTGTAGAGATGACGGTTCTACTCATGTTCCATTCCTCCTTGCTGCCGCTCCATGCAGGATGCAGCGCAAATATAATGTAACGCATACGCGTTGCTCCTATTATACATGGCACCAAGTCATCCGGCAATAGATATTTAACATTGTTGTATCCATTGGTATTCCCGGATCAGAAACATCTATGAAAGGGCCCAATGCTTGCCCCTTGGTATTGATTTACCGGCTCAATCATGTTATGATTATTGCATAATAAACAGGTGATTTTTCTCTTTAATTTTATTTAAATTACTTTATCTTTGGTCTGTTTTCTAAATCTACTCCTTGGTGATGGGATCCGATACAAAAGGGTTGTCCATAAGCAAAAAGCTCTGCCAACCCCCTCTGCCAATGGCTAAGAGCAACTGTTTTTAAGGGGAATAAAATCATTCGGACACATGCGAGGCTTTTAAAATGAAAACATATCGGGGCAAGTCTGTGTTTGGCGGCATCGCTGTGGGGAACATCAAGCTATTGCAACCAAAACCGCAACAGGTGGAAAAGGAGCAGGTCCAAGACCCCCTGGGGGAAAAGCTGCGCTTTGAAAAGGCAAGAATGCAAACACAGGCAAAGCTGAGGGAACTGTATCACAAAACATCGGAGCATCTGGGCGAAACAGGCGCAGCCATCTTTGAAATGCAGAGCACCTTGTTGGATGACCCCGACTATTTAAACTATATTTATCATCTGCTGGAACAGCAACAGGTGACCTGCGAATATGCCATTTTTCAGTCGGGGGAGTATTTTGCCAAGCTGTTTCGCAAGATGGAAAGCGCCTATATGCGGGAAAGAGGATCGGACTTTCGCAATGTGGCCGCCCTGCTGATGGATGCTCTAAAGGGAGCATGGGACGAGCACCGGTATGCTTTGTCCCAGCCGGCCATTGTAGTAGCCCATGACCTTAGCCCCAGCGAAGCAACCCTGCTGGACAAAGACAAGGTGCTTGCCTTTGTAATAGCTCAAGGTTCGGTACATTCCCACACAGCCATACTGGCCCGAATGATGGGGATTCCCGCTTTGGTTGGTACCAATTTCGATTTGGGCCAAGTGTCGGACGGTGCACTCGCCATTGCCGACGCAGGACAGGGTCTGTTTATCGTAGAACCGGATAGCCAAACCATACGCAGATACCAAAAAATGGCCCGGCAGCAGCAAGCCAAAGTACAGGGTTTGCAATCTTTCAAGGGAAAAAAAACAGTCACTTTGGACGGCAAGACAATCCAGCTTTTTGCCAACATCGGAAGCCTTCCGGACCTTGAGGCAGCCATACAAAACGATGCCGAAGGCATCGGTCTGTTCCGAAGCGAGTGTTTGTACCTGGGCAAATCCTCCCCCCCATCGGAGGAGGAGCAGTTTGAAGTCTATGCCAGGGTAGCCCAAGCCATGCAAGGCAAAAAGGTTATCATCCGCACGTTGGATCTGGGGGGCGATAAACAGACCGCCTATTTGGGAATGGAGCAGGAGAAAAATCCTTCCATGGGCTACCGCGGCATACGCATCTGTCTGGACAAAACAGAGATGTTTCAAACCCAGCTCAGGGCGCTGCTCCGAGCTTCCGCATACGGGAACATCGCCGTTTTATACCCCATGATTGTGTCGGCGGATGAGGTGGACAAAGCCTTGAATCTGTTTGAGCAGGTTCGGGAAGACCTCAACCAGCAGGGCGTCCCCCTTGGCAGGGTGGAACAGGGCATTATGATCGAAACCCCGGCAGCTGCCCTGATCAGTGACCTGTTGGCCCATAAGGTGGATTTTTTCAGCATCGGCACCAACGATCTGGTTCAATATACCCTTGCGGCAGACAGACAAAACCCCCGGGTGGAATCGCTTTACGACCCAACGCATCCGGCGGTTCTGCGCCTGATGCAAATGGTGGTAAGCCATGGGCACAGAGCAGGCAAAAAAGTGAGCATCTGCGGCGAGGCAGCGGCGGATCTTTCCCTGATTCCAACATGGATTGATCTGGGGATTGATATGCTGTCCGTCCCTCCCCCCTGCATCCTGCCGGTCAGAAAGGTCATTTCCAACCTAAAGTCAAATGAAAATTCCCCCCAAACAATTATGCCATGAAAGGAAGGGGTAAAGGGACCGCTCTTCTTTCCATCGCAATCGAGGCATTACAAAACCCCGAAGCTAATATGCTTCGGGGTTTTATGTATGGCTATTTTACCTTTTTGATGCGAATCTCGCAGATATCGTCGCCTTTGGCAATGGTTTTACCCAGTTCAAACTCAAAGGCATCGTATTCACTGATAATTCCTCTGTCGCCATCCATGGCGATATCGCAGAGATCGGCCAGCTCCTCTTCGGGGATGCCAAGCTTTTGCCAAGCGGCAACCAGAGGGCAGTAGTGGAAATCGATGTCCAGATTCTTTTCGCTTTTTCTGACATCCATTTCAAAGACGCCGACCACATCGGGATTGGCAAAGGCATCGGCAAATTCCAGCAAATCATCGGTTCTGGGGTATTTGGTCAGAGCGTGGAACGCGCCGCAGCGGAAGATCGCCTTGCTGGCAAAGCTTTTGTCCAGGCCGGCTTTTTGCGCTTCGTCCAGCAGAAGGGCAAACCATGTGGCGCGGTGTTCGATGGCCGAACGCAGCAGGTCAATTCGATCACTGGTTTTGCTGGGTGTGTTGTTAATCATGGTCATTCTCCTTTTTCTTAAGACTCTTATTGAATACCGTATTTTTTCAATCTGCGGTATAATGTCGCTCTGCTGATCTGTAAAATTTCAGCAATCTCATCCCTTGTTTTGCCCTGATGGATCAGCTCCCGAATTTGTTCTTCGGTATAGCTGTTAATGGATTGGTTGCGCTGTGCTGCCATGCCAAAGGGCATGGATTCCACCAGTTCTTTGGTCACCTTGCCGTTTGCCGCATGCAGCACCAAATACTCACAAACCCGATGCATTTGACGCACATCGCCCTTCCAATGCAGACGACACAGCATATCAAAGGCATCCTGCTCCAGCTGCAGGTCCATCACCCCATACAGCTCTGCATAGTAATTAAAGCTGTTTTCCAGCTCGCAAGAGGTTTCTTCCAAATCATCGCCCACATCCGGCAGGCAGATTTGATGCAAAGCCATACGCTGATAAAGTCCCTCGTCGAAGATTCCCAGCTTAGCCAACTTGGCAAGGTTTTCGGTGGAGGTAAATACATATCTTGTATGGATGCTCACCGGTCGGCCGTCTGCCTCCAGCATGCCGCTGGCCATACACTGTTCCAGCTTGCGCTGCAAAAACAGGGAGAGCTTGTTGACATTGGCAATGCACAGCGTACCTTGATTTGCCAAACGTATTTTGCTCATGGAGGTTTTGGTGCCAAACAGCTGGGCGCTGATCTGATCATCCCCATTTTCGTTGCAGTCCACCACAAAGTAGCCTCCTGTATTGTCGGGGGACTCATTGTGAATCATGCGGGCAAGCTGCAAGCTGCGCATTCCGGAACGACTTTCGATTAGGATGGGCTTTCTGTCTTTAGCTGCGTCCAGAGCCACGGCAATGGCTTTTCGCATTTTGGCGCTGATATGCTGATCATTTTTTTGGCGCCCCCCTACCAGACCTACCTCCATTTTGCTTAGCAAATCATAAACCATATGAATGCTGCGGAAGGTAAGCACCGCACCGGAATAAACACCATCCACTTCCAGAATCCGGATGTTGCAGACACCGTCAAAAAACTTTTTGGGCGATTCGTAGTACAACAGGTGGTTTTCAATTTCCTGATGATCCCGGAGAAACGCCTCGATTTGGGGATGGCTGATCACCTGTGAAATGGGCTTGCCAATGGCAGAACCGCCCATTACAAAGTAGTCGGCAAACTCTTTGTTGTAGTAGGTGATCTTGCCCGCTGCATCAATATGTACCAGCAGCACCTCAACGGTATCAATCAACAGCTCCCGCTCTTTTTTTGCAATGGTCAGCTTTCCGTAGTCGTCGGCGGCCTGCAGCTTTCCCGAAAGCATCTCCGCCATCTTTTCCAAAAAGCTGATGGTGTGGCTTAAGTTTCCAAACAGGCTTTTAATGTACTTTGCTGCAATGGCAAGGCCAATGGCTCCCACCGTTTCCCCTTTGTAGATAATGGGCACACCAATAAAGCTGGCCATGTTGCAGATATGGCTGTCCGGACAGTCCACACAGGATCGGAAAATGGATTTATCGTCGATGGCCAGTGGCTTTCCGGATTCCACAATTCTGCCGATGATGGAGTTCTTTCGGATTTCTATCCTCTGCCTGGGATATCGGAAGGTGTCGGTTATGCGCTGCAGTTTGGCATCGATGATGACAACGTCAACTTCCATAATCCGGTTGATGGCCCATGCAATCTGGCTGGCGCTATCGGCTATCATCGAAAGTTCCAACGGGCGCGATTCCTCCTTATCCAATCTGCAAGGAAAAGGCTATTGCCTTCCCTTGTCTCATCGTGGGGCAGCGGACAAGCTTCATCCGTCTGCCTGTTTTTGGGTTGCAACCACCATAACACACCAAGGCATTGTTACAGCAGATGCTGCTGAATGTAGTGGCATAGGCATTCGATCTGATAGGACATGGTAACGGCACCGGGGTCCAGATGTCCTACCCCTTTGTCGCTTTGGTAGCTGGCTCTGCCCTTCACCGCTTCCATGGCTCTGGTGCTTTCCGCGCCCTGTACCGCCGCTTCGGCCACCAGTTTTAGAGTTTCCTCATCGCTTTTGCCCGCTGCCAAAGCCTGTTTGTAGGCTTCCACCGCAGGATAAAGGGCATCAATCATGGTTTTGTAGCCCGGCTGCGCTTTGCCCCGGTTCATCATATCCTGCACCATGGCATTCAGACTGAGGCAGAGATCTTCGCTGCCAATAACCTCTTTGCCCTTGATGGCTTTTCCCGCCGCCATATAGGCGCCGCCATACAAAATGCCGGAGCTTCCGCCGATTTTGGACATCATAATCATGCCGATCTTTTGAAAAGCTGCGTCCATGGGCAGAGCGCTCAGCTCTTGGGCGGCAGCTACCAACTGCTCAAATCCCAGATTGATGTTAAACCAGTGGTCTCCATCCCCTGTTTCGGCATCCAGCTGAGAAATATAATCTTTGTTTTCTCCGATTTTTTGAGCTGCAGTCTTGAGATAGCCTACATAATCCTTGGCACTGAGTGTAAAACCCATGTTTATTAAGCCTCCTTTAGCATTTGAGGGCAGAGGTATCTGCCGGAGCATCCAACAGCTCCTTCAGCTCCTCATCCAGCTTGAGCAGGGTGATGGAGCAGCCTGCCATTTCCAGGGAGGTCATGTAATTGCCCACAAAGGATTTGTAAATGCCAATCCCCTTTTGGATCAGCAACTCCTCCACCTCGTGGTACATAATGTACAGCTCCATCAAGGGGGTTCCGCCCAAGCCGTTGACCATGACGGCCACCTCGCTGCCCGCAAAATCATAGTCTTCCAGCACGCGGTTGAGCATTTTTTCGGCCAGCTCTTTGGCGGAGCTGATCTCCTCCCGGTTGACACCGGGTTCCCCGTGAATTCCCATGCCAATTTCAATTTCCTTCTCGCCCAGAGAGAATCCGGCCTTCCCCACCCCCGGAAGAATGCAGGGGGTCATTGCCATACCCATGGAGCGGACATTGTCGATGGTTTTCTGGGCCACCGCTTTTACCTGTTGGAGGCTCATGCCCTTTTCGGCGGCAGCACCGGCAATTTTATGAACAAACACGGTGCCTGCAATCCCCCGGCGCCCGGTGGAATAGGTGCTGTCCGGCACCGCCACATCGTCCTTCACCACAACAGAGTCGGTCTGGATGCCTTCCATTTCGGCAAGCTCTCCCGCCATCTGGAAGTTCATGATGTCGCCGGAATAGTTTTTGATGATCATGAGAACGCCCTGACCGCTGTCCGCCAGTTTAATTCCCTCCAAAATCCGGTCGGGGCTGGGGGAGGCAAACACGTTGCCCGAAATGGCTGCATCCAGCATACCGGTTCCCACATACCCGGCGTGAGCGGGCTCGTGCCCCGATCCGCCACCGGAAATAATCCCCACCTTGCCCTGTTTTTTCTCTTTGCGGGAGATGACTTCCAAATCCGGAGTGTATACCAGCTTGGGATTGCTTTTGGCAAGCCCTTTGAGCATTTCGGAAACCACGTCGTTGGGATGATTGATTAATTTTTTCATGTTAACGCTCCTTTCTCTGCCTGGTCGCTTTGCTGATGGGCGCCGCCCAGATAGGCTGCTTTTACCCGGGGATCATCCGCCAGCTCTTTGGCATCTCCGGCAAGGGATACTCTGCCGGTTTCCAGCACATAGGCCCGGTCGGCAACCGAAAGCGCCATATTGGCATTTTGTTCGATCAGCAGTATGGTGGTGCCCTGCTGGTTGATGGACTCAATCAGCTCAAAGATCATAAGCACCAGATTGGGAGCCAATCCCATAGAAGGCTCATCCAACAGAAGCAGCTGAGGGCGGCTCATCAGGGAGCGGCCGATGGCAAGCATCTGCTGCTCTCCTCCCGAAAGGGTTCCGGCCTGCTGCTTAATCCTTTCCTTTAGCCGGGGAAAGAGATCGTACACCCGCTCAAAGGACTGGCGGATCTCTCCTTTGTCGGAGCGGCTATAAGCGCCGAGGTAAAGGTTTTCCTCCACCGTCAGGGCGGGAAAAATCTCTCTGCCTTCCGGCGAAAGGCTGATGCCTAAGTTGACAATTTTATAGGGTGGCAGGTTGGTGATATTCTGATTTTTAAAGAAAATATTGCCGCTGAAGGTTTTGACCAAACCGCTGATGGAACCCAGAGTGGTGGACTTCCCCGCACCGTTGGAGCCGATGAGGGTGACGATTTCCCCCTCGTTCACCTCAAGACTGATGCCTTTGATGGCATGAATGTTTCCGTACTTGACATGGAGATCTTCTATTTTAAGCATCTGCTTTCACACCTCCAAGATAGGCCTGAACCACCGCTGGATCATTGGCAACCTCATGGGGTAGCCCTTGAGATATCAGCTTGCCGTGATCCAATACGTAAATCCGGTCGGAGATGTTCATCACCACATTCATGTCGTGCTCAATTAAAAGGATGGTGTAGCCCTTGTCTCTCAGTTCCCGGATAAAGCGCAGCAGCTCCTCCGATTCGTTGGGATTCATGCCTGCCGCAGGCTCATCCAAAAGAATCAGCTTGGCATCGGTTGCAATGGCCCGGGCGATCTCCACCTTTCTCTGCTCTCCATAGGGCAGGTTTTCGGCGTAGTTGTCCTTTTCGTCCCCAAGGCCGATGCTCTCTAAAATATCGATGGCCTTTAGAGTTTTTTCGGCTTCCTCCCGCCGATATCTCCCGGTGCGCAGCAGAGCATCGAAGAAGTGATACCGGGTTCGGATATGGGCGCCCACCAGAACATTCTCGATCACCCGCATTTTGGGAAACAGCCGCAGATTTTGAAAGGTGCGGGAAATGCCTCGGTCCACAATGGCCTGGGGTTCCAAATTGCTGATCACTTCCCCCTCAAATACAATGGAGCCGGATGTCAGCTGATAAACCCCTGTCAACATATTAAATACCGTTGTTTTACCCGCGCCGTTGGGACCAATCAGGCTAACAATTTCCCCTTTGTCCACATGGAAGGATACCTTGTCCACCGCCACCAGGCCGCCAAATTGTATGGTAATTTCCTTTGCTTCTAAAAACGCCATGGCTTTTCTCCTTTCCAAGGTACTCACATGGACGTGGGCGTCGGGCTGCTTTCTCGCTCTTGCCGCGCCTTCAGTTGCGCCTTAACCGCCTTGGGCAGCCTGTAGGGCAGGGTAGAGCTCCAGCCCAGCGCACCCTGCGGCCGAAACTGCATCATCAGCACGAGAAGCACACCGTAAATGACAAAACGCCACTGGTCCAAAAAGCGGAATACCTCCGGGAATAAAAGGAGGAGAGCCGCGCCAAATATCATGCCTCGCGTGGTGCCGATCCCGCCTACAATCACCACGCTCAAAATCATAATGGAGGTGTCAAAGGTAAAGTTGGACGGTTCGATATAGCCGTTGTTGATCACCGAGTAAAAGGCCCCGGCAAATCCGGTGATAAAGGCAGACATAACAAAGCCCAAAATCTTGTACCGGGCGGTTTTGATTCCCATCATGGTGGCCGCAAGTTCGTCCTCTTTAATGGCCACAAATGCTCTGCCCACCTTGGAATTGCGAATCAGATGACACACAAGGGCGGTTAGCAGGGCCATTGTCAGGATGATGATGTAAAATCCACCGTTGGATAAGTTCAGTTCCCTGCCAAAAAATACCGGCTTTGGAATATTGCGAACGCCGTAGTTTCCGTATGTCACAGGCTCCCACTGCTTGAGCACCATGATGACAACCTCGCAAAAACCCAGTGTGACAATGGCAAGGTAGGTGCCGGACAGGCGCAAGGTGGGCAGGCCCAGCAGCAACCCGATCAGCGCGGCCAAACAGGCACCCAGAGGAGCGGAAATCCAAAAGCTAAGGCCGGCGTTGACATTGAGCAGCGCCGAGGTATAGGCACCGATGGCAAAAAAGCCAGCGTGGCCCAAAGACACCTGTCCTATGTAGCCCACCAGCACATTGAGTCCCATCCCAAGGGTGCTGTAAAGGGCAATCATCACCAGAATCCGCATGGTTAGCCTGGACAAGCCCATAAAGGGCACGGCGTAGGCCACCACCAAAAACACCAGTAAGAACAGATACTTGTATTTGTCGCAAAACCTTTCCACCACTACAAGAAGGTCATGGCTTCTCCATTTATTCTGTTTCATATTAAACCTTCGAAACCCCCTTCTTGCCAAACAAGCCATTGGGCTTGATGATCAGGATGGCAATTAATATGACAAAGGCCATGGGGTCGCGCACATTGCTGCCCAGATATTGTGCGGCAATGGTTTCCGCAATGCCTATGACCAGTCCCCCCACAACCGAACCGTGAAGGATTCCAATGCCTCCCACCACTGCGGCGGAAAAAGCTTTCAGGCCGATGAGGGAACCCATGGTGGGGGAGATGATCTGATAATATCCGCCAATGAGAGAGCCTGCAATGGCCGCCGAAGCTCCGCCCAAAAAGAAGGTAAAGGAGATAACCTGATTGACGTTTACGCCCATCAGGTGAGCTGCCTTCATGTTTTGTTCTGTGGCTCTCATGGCCAGGCCGATTTTTGTCTTGTTTACAACGGTAGTCAAAACCACCAGAAGGATCAGAGCAACAAAGAACATAATGAGCTGGCTGCTCTGGATGGTGAGGTTCCCAATAAACAGGTTGGGGAAAAGGTTGAGGGAGGGAAAACCCTTCTTTTCGCTGGTAAACACCTTTTCCATGGAAAGGACATTTTGAATGACATAAGAGACACCGATGGTGGTAATCAGGGTGGCAATGCGAATCGAATTCTTTTTGCGCAGGGGCTCCAGAGCCACTTTATCGATCAGCAGCGCCAAAAGTCCGGACAGTACAATGCTCAGTAAAATAGACGGAAAAAGCCCAATGTGAAGAGAGACGAAGAAGTATACCATATACGCGCCAAAAGCATATACCGCACTGTGAGAAAAATTGATAAGCCTTAGTATACCGAAAACCATTGAATAGCCTACCGCAATCAAGGCATATGCCATACCCAGGGCTAATCCGTTTATAATGGTTCCTAACAAAGTTTCCATATACAACTCAGGTTCACGCCGTTGTGTAAGACAGCGTTAACGCGCTCTCCTTCCTTAGTTGAATGGTTGGCGGCTTGACGCCCCGGATGATTCGGCGCAGGCGAAGGGCCAATGGCCCTTCGCCTAGCACCTCAAATTGAACGGTTTTTGTTCTGGTTAGTTAAACTCCGCCAGCACAAAGGCGCCGTCCTTTACCATGATTTTGGTAAACACTTTTTGAGCGTCACCAATTTCATCAAAGGTAGTAAATCCGGACATGCCTTCATACTCAATCTTGTAGATTTCGTCCCGAATGGCCTGCCGGTCCAGAGTTCCAGCATTCTCGATGGCCTGCAGCAAAATACCTGCCGAGTCGTAGGCCTGTGTGGTCAGAGCAGAGGGAGCGGTGCCATAGGCCAGGGCGAACTCGTCCACATACGCCTTTTTGGCCGGATCCGGATCTCCTGCAAAGAAGGAAACAGGGGCATAAATTCCATTGGCGGCTTCGCCGGCAATCTGAATCAGATTCTCGGTGTAAGCGTTGGAGCAGCCAACCAATTTGACCTCATAGTTGCTTTCCGCACAGGCCTTTGCAAAGGGAGCCAGGGTTCCGTACATGCCGGCCACCATGATGACATCGGCTCCTGCGCCCTTAAAGTTGGCAATTTCGGTGGCAAAGTCCACCTGCTCGGTGGCCACCTGTTGGCGCAGAACAAAGTTGCCGCCCAGAGCTTTGATGTTTTCTTCCATGGCGTTGCCGGCGGTCTGTCCCCACTCGGTGTCGATGGAGAGGATGCCAATGGCTTTTCCGCCCAGGTCTTGAACAGCCATTTCCGCACCGGTTCTGGTTTCCACGGTGATGACAGTGTTGTTGCGGAAGATGTAGTCGCCTATTTTGGAATAGTCGGCGTGAGAGGAGGTGGGGCTGATGTTGATGTAGCCGCTTTCCTGATAGGTGGGGGCTGCCGCCATGCAGATACCGGAGGCAAAGTGACCGATGACACCAATAATATCATCGTCCGATACAATCTGTTCCGCAATGGCCATTGCTTCGTCGGAGCTGGATTTGTCGTCGTACTTCAGCACTTCGATCTGGTACTTTTTGCCGCCGACATTGACGCCGCCCTTTTCGTTCCACTGCTTGGCCATCAGTTCTGTTGCGTAGTAAAAGCCAATTCCGTATTCGGCGTTGTCACCGGTCATGGGTCCGGCCACGGCAATCTTGATGATGCCGTCCGGTTCGGAGGAAGCTGCCGGGCTGGCCGCTTTTTCGGCGCTTGCGGCACTGCTGCTTTGGGCGGGGGCAGCGCTACTGGGGGCGTCCCCTCCTCCGCAAGCTGCAAGCATTAGGGTCATACACATTGCCAGAACAATCGCAAATATTCTCTTCATCATTACCCGTGTAGGTGCTATTTTCCTACACATTCTCTCCTTTCAATATTTTTTGAGCTTATCTAAAGGCTTTGGTCGGTGCCATCGCCCCTAAACCACCGTAACGCAGAAAGCTTATTGGTCAATCATAATGCGAAGCACTTCCAAATCCGTGCAGTGCATCCCTTTGGATGCCATGCGCCCCACATTTTTAATGGTCTCCTCCACATCCCCTTTCACAATCCCTTCCCCGTCCTGAAAGCCCCGGCCGGCCTTGGCCATGTCATAGCCCAGCAGGGCGCTTTCCAGGGCGCTGGCGATTTTTGCCGCACAGGAGGATTTTGCGCCGTCGCAAATCATGCCGCTGATGTTTCCAAGGGAATTGATGATGGTTTGTGCAATGCAGTTGTAGTCCTGCCCGTCCAGATAAGCAATGCCGGCGGCGCTTCCCGTTGCGGCGCTGACCGCCCCGCAATAGGCGGACAAACGCCCGATTCCCGTTTTTTGATGGATGGCACACAAATTGCTTACACACAGTGCCCGCAAAAGCTTGTCGTGCTCTGCCCCAATCATGCGGGCATACTCAATCACCGGGATGGAAACCGTCATTCCCTGATTGCCGCTGCCGCTGTTGATGACAACGGGAAGGGCGCAGCCGTTCATCCTGGCATCGGATCCCGCCGCCGCAATGGCCCGCAGCCGGCACCGGTCATCTGCACACTGTTCCAACAACGTCTTTCCCACACTGGTCCCCCAGGTGTTGGTCAAGCCCTCTCGGGAAATTTCCATATTCAGCTCAATTTGCCGTTCCAGAACATCCCGCACATCGTCCAAATCCACAGTATCTGCATAGATGAGAATATCTCTGACATTCAGCTCTTCCCGTCCGGAGGATGTTTCCTGAGCGGTTGCTTCCCTTCTTTGGCGGATGACCTCTCCGTTCTTTTTCACCTGCCCAATGTTGGTGTGGGTATCCACAATCTCGGCAGAGGCGCTGGAGCCATCCTGTGCGTAACATTCCACAACAATATGTAGCGAATGAGGGGTGTCCAGCAGAGCAAGTTCCACCGCATTGGCTGCAAGCTGTCGCCGAATTTCCTCCTGGTGTTCCGGGGTGACGGTGGTGAGCACTTCCAGCTCGAGACTGGGGTCTCCCCCGATAGAGCCGGCCAGCACCGCTGCTTCTATGCCCTTTAGCCCCCCTGTCTGAGGAACGGTGACCGCCTTGGCGTTTTTGATGATATTTCCGGAACAGTGAGCAACATACCGAACCGGCTGCGCCCCCAACACCTTTCGGGCATAGGCCGCACAATATGCAATGGCGATTGGTTCGGTACAGCCCATTGCTACTTTTAACTCTTGATGAAGAATCGCCGTATACAGGGCTTCTTTTCTTTTTTCCAGTGCCAAACTGATAACCTCCGTAAAGGGTATGCTGCTTTCATCTCCAATTCTATCAAAACAAATGGATTTGTGTATAGTTATAAATAAATTGTTACTTTTTTTAGGATTATAGTTAATTGTGACCGATTTCGTTTGGTTATCTTTTAATCCAATTTGTCTCATTTTGAAAAATATGTATCACAACGTATCACTTTGATACCCCCAGAAAAGTACTCTGCATTGCATTTCTATTTCAAAATGAGACAAGCTTCCACCCTCCAGCCATTGAAACAGCCAGCAACAGAGCTGCCAAAAAGCTACAAACCATCTCCCCATTCTCTATGCCACCTGAATGCAAATGTGTTTTTCCCGCTACTGGGCGGTGCCCGGAACAAGATTGCTTTTATGGGTACAAAATATCTTTTATTACAGCGGCCCAACTGTTTGACAGGCCATCTCTTTGCTTTCCTATATTTCAACAAAAATGTTAGGCGTTTATAACAAAATATTGTCTATTGTTGTTGACTGTTTATGGTTTTTGTCATAAAATATAAGTTAAGTTTTATTTTATTTTGTGCAACCAATTTGAGACGGAGATTCGGATATGAAAACTTAAGGCGCATAAAAATCCTCCCCTTTCATCAGGACAGGGGAAGGTCCCACAAGCGGACCCTTTTGCCCAAACAAAGCAAATTTAAATTGTGCGCCCATGTTTTCCTATCCTTTTTTTGTTTTAACGGGCCAGACCGGTCTGCCAAAGCAGACCGCCATTCATAAATTTCCCCATTACATATTTAATTTATTGCCAAAGACTTAACAGGCAAACAGGAGGAACATCGTATGAAGAATCTATCCATTGGTAAAAAGCTATTGGTGACCTTTTCCATTGTTTTGGTTTTTTATGTGCTTGCGCTTGTTATTGCTATTTTTGGCGGAATGAGGAGCATCTCCAGCTCTTTTGAAGGGTTTTATAACGGCCCCCATAAGATTGTCCAGTCGGCCATGGATTTGCGCAGAGGCCTTCAGGTCATTGAAAAAAACATTGCCCACATCATTCTGGAACAAAATGACGAAACCATCGCCCAGTATCAGCAAGAAATGAATGAGGCAATTGATGGGGTAGCCGCTAACATAGAGTTTCTCCGGCAAAACTTGACCACTCAGGAAAATCGCGATCGCATAGAGCAAATGTATGAAAGCAACGAAATGGCAAATGAGTTCCGACACAATTTATTTCAGTACGTGGAGCAAAAGCGAAAGAACCTAGCTTTGAGCATCTACCAAACCCAATATGTTCCAATGGCAAAGGAGATACAGAACCTTGCCATAGAAATCAGCCAAGCGGTGGAGGCCGTGGGCAACGACTACTACGAAAACGCAAGGGCGACAGAAATCAACGCCACCCTATTTGTCCTGGTCTTTTTTGGCGCTTCCATCGCCATTATCGTTGTGCTGTGCGCATATCTGATTCACAGCATTCTCAATCCGGTGCGGGAGGTGGAAAATGCTGCCAAATCCCTCGCCGCCGGCAAACTGGATGTGGAAGTGCAATACACTTCCAAGGATGAGATGGGCTCCTTGGCGGAAAGCATCCGCATCCTGATTCAAAATCTAAGGGAGTATATCATCGATATTTCCCAAATTTTAGGACATATCGCAAAGGGCGATATGACTGTTCGTGTGGAGCGGGAATATCAAAATGACTTTTTGCCCATCCGCCATTCCATGGAAGAAATCATCTCCTCCCTCAACACAATGCTTGCCCAAATCGATGCATCCTCCCAACAGATTGCCTCCGGCTCTCAGCAGATGGCTTCCGGTGCACAGGCACTTTCTCAAGGCTCCGTTCAGCAGGCCGGTTCTGTGGAGCAACTGGCGGCTTCCTTAAGTGAAATTTTGCAAAAGGTAAAGCAAAATACAGACAATGCCCAACAGGCCAGCGTCAATGTCATTGATACCGAGCAGGAGCTGGGGCGCGGAAACGAGCAGATGAAAAAACTGATGGAAGCCATGAACGAAATGGCAAACCAATCCAGCAGAATCCAGAAAATTATTAAGACCATCGATGATATTGCCTTCCAGACCAATATTCTCTCCCTCAACGCAGCGGTGGAGGCCGCCCGGGCCGGTTCTGCCGGGAAAGGCTTTGCCGTAGTGGCCGAAGAAGTGCGAAATTTGGCTAACAAAAGCGCACAGGCTGCCAAAGACACCAGCGAGCTGATTCAAAGTACCCTTGCCGCCATCGAAAACGGAGAGGAAATGGCAGACGAAACCGAAAAAGCTCTGGAAGCGGTGTTGCAAAAGGCTCAAACGGTGAGTCAGTTGGTGCAGGATATTGCGGAAGCTTCTCAAGCCCAGGCCGATTCCATTGAGGAAATTAATGTGGGCGTCAGTCAAATTTCCAACATTATTCATACCAACTCGGCCACGGCGGAAGAAAGCGCCGCCTCCAGCCAGGAGCTTTCTGCCCAGGCCGATATGCTCAAATCTCTGGTTTCCCAATTCAAGCTCAAACAAACCGTGGCCGTATCCGATTCCTCCAAGCAGAGCCACCAAACCGGCGCCAGCCAGTTGGCTCTGAAAAAAGACTGGTCTGACCCTGACCAGGAAAGTCTTGCCCTGTCCGCCGACGAAGGGGAAGTAGCCCCCGGCGACCAAGAAGAAGCTGTCCTCAGCCCGGTCTGATAAAACCTGATCCCTTCCGGGAAGTTTATCTGTGCAACTGCAAGAAAGAAAGGGTACTTTCACCTAAGTGAAAGTACCCTTCTTTGGTAAACTGTATTGCTGTATCGCTTTTACAGTGGTATTCTGCTCACCTTCGCAAGTGTGGCGTTTTACAGAGGGGCCGGCTTGCACTTCACCTTGCGGCTTTTTCGCCTCGCATTTCACACATCACTTCCCGCAGGCGCTGCAGATAGTAGCGGTAATGCGCCAGAGGGGTCTGGGGAGCCGCCTGATGATCGGTGCAGATGATACAGCCTCCCTGTCGAATCACCGGTTCCAGCCGGCGAAACTCCGCCTCAATGGCCTCGGGCCCCTGGATGATGGCCAGCTTGTTAAAGCCGCCCCAAAACTTGAGATTGGGGTATGCCTGCCGCACCTTGACAATGTCCACACCGGCATTGACATCCACCGGCAACACCCCATCTATACCACAGGCCATGAGATTGGGAATCATCAGGGTAAAATCCCCGTCGGTATCCAGAAAAATCTCTCCTGCTCCCCGCTCCTTGAGGAAGGGGATAAGCTCCCGGTAATAGGGCGCTATAAACTCATCAAAGAGATCCGGAGAGATCATGGGGCCGTTTCTTCCGGAAAAGTCTTCCTCAAAAAAGATGGTGCTGGGCTGAACAATGCGGAGAATACCGTTTAGCTGTTCTTTGTAAACATCCAGCTGAAACTGACTAATCTCCTTGAGCAGCTCGGGACTGTCGTAATAAGCAATCAGATGCTCCTCAATGCCAAAGAGATCTCTAGGACACCAGAAGAATCCCTGCAAGCGCAGCCGCAGAGCAAAATCTCCTCTTTGGCATCCTTCCCGGTATGTTCCATAGGCTTTTTTCATGTTTTCGGGGGTGCAGTGGAGCCTTAGCATTTCCAGGGTGTGAGCCTTGTGTTTTTCCCAGCTTTCCTCATCGGTGACCACGGGGGTGATGTCCTCCACCAGCATCGTTTCCGGTTTGTGGTACTTGCGCACCCAGCCGTCCCGGTCCCGCTTGAGGGTATAGCGGTCATTGTCCTGCAAAATCTCCTCCTCATAGGAAAGAAAGGGGATGCGAAAGGCAATCCGCTTGATGGGGTCCAGCCCCAACGCCTGCTCGTAATCAAAGACCGGCTCGGTCATCATGGTGTTGTAGTAGTTTTCCCAAGGGGGGTAGGGCTCTTTTTTGGCATAGAGGTTATCGGTGGGCAGGGTGGCAAACTGTACCCGATCCAGCAGGTCGGTTTCCAGCCCCTGCTCCACAAAGGCAGCCACCGTTTTGTCCCAAGGGTACATGCTCTCCTCTACTGCGCCGCGGTCCAGCCCCTCATTGGAAAAGCTGAGGGTTAATATTTCCCGCTTGCCGCAATGCATGCAATCCCCCTATTCCAACACAATTTTGCGGGCGATGTCAGCCCATTCCCACACACTTTGAGGACGATATCCCACGGTGGAAATGTCCTTCAAGGTCAGTTCGCAGGGGCAGCGGGCATCGTCGGCGCACTGCTTGAAGAAGCGCAGCTCCTTCTCGGTGGCCTCCGGGTCCCAGGCGGAAGGCACCGCCACCCGGGCGGGAGAAGGCTTTACTGAGTAGACGTACTTTCCTTCCAACTGTTGGGCAAAGCCGGGGTAATCCTTTACCCAAGCGCTGACGCTGACTTTTCGGATGTTGGGAATCTTTTTGACATACTGGAATCGATCTTCCAGCGGTTCGCAGCATCCGTAATAACCCAAACCGAACCGCTCGTACCACCGGTGGGCCTTGGAAAATTCAAACCGATCGTGCTGCTCGGGAGAAAGCATGTAAAGAATCTGGGCCATGCCGTAGGTCCACACATCCTTGGCCCGGGGCTTTGCGGGGTTGTACCCCTCGGCAGGCAGCTCATCGGTCCAAGCGCCGGTGCAGTGAACCAACCGGTTCATATGTATCAGCCATCCGTTTTCCTCCAGCTGATCCAGCAGGGCCAGATGGCAATCGATGGTTTTGTCCACCAGCTTGTCGATAAACTCCGGATCCTCAATCACATCATACATCCACTGCTCGGCGCCCCGCCATTCGATGATGCGATCCCAAGGTGCATAGTAGATTTCCGGCCCGTCCATCACCACATCCAAAATGCCCTCAAAGGCCTCCCGGGCCGTTCCCTCTCGGCGCTGGGTCAGTTCCTCATTCAGGGTCAGCTTGCAGGGCTGCAGTTTTTCCAGATCCTCCTGCGTTTGCAGCTGATCGATGTAGGAATGGGCCTTGACGGTGTTGGCGCTGTCCAGCTGGGTGGTCTCCTCCTGAACCAGCAGTCCGTAATGCAGCCCCTCAATGGCATAAGGCACATAGATCACCGGTTCGAAAACAGTGTCGTCCCGAAAATGCTTCCAGCGGTAAAGTTGCCGGCGCAGATCCGTTTCCAGCTCTCGGCAGACCTCGTCCTCACACTGAAGGGTCAGCTCATCCTCCCAGTTCATCTCATGCCAGGGCAGCTCGTCAATCAAGAACATGGTCCGCTCCGGTTCCAGCCGGTTCAGTTTGTGCCAGAGCTTTCGGGTTTCTTCCTGTACCGGCAGAGCAGCGATTTCCGCTAACTGGGTGGCTAGTTTGCGCAAAATATCTTTATCGCGAGTTGTCATCGCTACAGCTCCTTTACCAGCAATTCCATTTGCTTATTCTATGTTCCAGTGGCCGGACAAAGCGGCGACGCTTTTTTCTTTGGCAATGCGGATGGTGTCCTCGGCAGGCAGGTCATAATATTCTGGCCGGAACAGCTCCACCGAGGCCATTTCCGAGTAGCCCTTCTTCTTTAGCAGCGCAAAGATCCGGTCAAGATCAATGGCTCCATCTCCGGGCCAAAGGCGATGTTCATCCCGCAAGGCTCCCACAGGCAGATCCTCGCTGTCATCGATGTGGAAGATAAAGAGTTTGCCAATATCCAGCCGCTCCAGATCCTCCCACCGGGAGTTCATGGCGTGGAAGTGGAAGCAATCCAGTACAACCCCTACATTTTCCATGTTGGCAGCCTCTACAATGTCATAGGCCTGGCCAAAGGTATTGACACAAAGGTTGGGGTAGCCCACAAATTCAAAGGCCAAGTTCATGGGCCAGCCGTTTTTCCGGGCTCTCTCGTCAATGGCTCGGATGGCTTCCAGGCTGGATGCCTTGATTTCGTCTTTGGTCTTATGACCCACATCGTTGGTGGGTACAATGACTACTTTGTTGCAGCCAATTTCCTTGCCCACTTGACAGAACAGATCCAATCCGGAAAGAAGCTCCTCCCACTCCTCAGGGGTGCGGAAATTAATCCCCTCCAAAGCGTTGAAGGCATAGGGCTTAAGCTTGCTGCTGGCAAAAAACGCTTTCAGGTCTGCAATGGAGTGGGTTTGCAGGTATTCCCGCAGCTTATCCAGGCGGATCTCAATCAAATCGTATCCCAAGCGCTCACAGAGAATGAGATCCTGCTCCAGAGTGGAGTTGCCTATGGTGGTGGCCTCGTTAAAGCAGAGCTTCATAAAAAAACTTCCTTTCGATAACATACCTTGCAGATGTTTTACTTGTTATGGTATATTGTTGGAAACATGTTAGATCCGTTTTGCGTTTTTGCGCATATCAAATACCACGGCGCCGATGATGATGGCACCCTTGATGGCCTGTTGCACATAGGGGTTGATGCCGATAAAAATCATGGCGTTTTTCAAAACACCCAGAATGAGGATACCGGCAATCACGCCGGAAATGCGGCAGATACCTCCTGAGTGAGAGGTTCCTCCCACCGTTACCGCCGCAATGGCGTCCAGCTCGTAGTTGAGTCCATAGCTGGAGTTACCGGAACCGGCCCGGGCAGCCAGCAGCACACCACCAACTGCGGCACAAAAACAGCTCCAGGTGTATACCTTAATCAAGTTTTTCTCCACATTGATTCCGGCAACCCGGGCGGCCTGCTCGTTGCCGCCAATGGCGTAAATGTTTTTTCCAAAACGGGTTTGGGTCAACATAAAGCCCGAAATAGCCAGAATAATGATCATAAACCACACGATGGTGGGAATCCCCAAAATCCACCCCTGACCAAGGGCTTTAAATTCCGGCTTGAGGGTGGGAACCGGGTAGGCATTGGTGTAAAGCTGCGCCAGAGAGCGGGCGATGAGCTGAGTACCCAGGGTGGCGATAAAGGGTGGAATTTTGGTGTAGGCCACCAGCAAACCGTTGACGAGTCCAATGAGAGTTCCCACCACAATGCCGGCGATAACGCCTACCCCAATGGGCAGATCGGGCAGGTTGGGGAACAGCTTTCCAGCATAGTCATGCACCTGTACAAAGGAGGCGGACACAACCGAAACCAGAGCCACCACCGAACCCAGAGAAAGATCGATACCCTTGGCCAAAATGCACCACATAACCCCTGCGGCCAATATACCGATTACGGCTTCTGTCATGAGGATATTATGTAAATTATCCACGGAGAGAAATCTTGGATTTATGAAAGCAGTGAAGACCACCATGACAACCAGAACCAGCCAGATGGAATGGGTGCTGGTATGCCGTTTTATTTTTTGCACATCCACGATGTACGCCTCCTTCATTGTTCCACGCCGCCGGTGGCGTAGCTCATAATGGTTTCCTGATTGGCCTCTTCGCGACTCAGAATGGCTTTCATCCGCCCCTCATGCATCACCAAGATGCGGTCGGACATGCCCAGTATCTCCGGCAACTCGGAGGAAATCAGGATAATGGCTTTCCCCATACCAGCCAGTTGGGTAATAATGGAGTGTATCTCCGATTTGGCGCCCACATCAATGCCTCTGGTGGGTTCGTCAACAATCAGAATATCCGGATCGTTGAGCAGTTGCCGGGCCACCAAAACCTTTTGCTGATTTCCACCCGAAAGATCCCTCACCAGCTGATGAATGCCGGTGGTTTTGATGGAAAGCTGCTGGATATACTCCTCTGAATCTTTGCGAATTTCCCGGTGTCGGATGGGGAAACCGTATCGATCCAGGGCGGAAAGAACAATGTTGTCGGCGACACTGCGCACCCCTACCGTGCCTTGGGCCCTTCGGTCCTCGGTCAAAAGCACAATCCGATTGCGTATGGCATCCCCCGGATTTTTAATCTGAAGCTCTTTACCGTCTTTGTAAATTTTGCCGGAGCTTTTGCGGCGCAGTCCAAAGATAGCCTCCACCAGTTCGGTTCTTCCGGCTCCTACCAGCCCCGCAAACCCCAAAATCTCGCCCCGCCGCAGTTCAAAGGAAACATCGTGCACCACATTGGGCACACTAAGGTGCTCTACCTTCAGCACCGCTTCCCCTATGGGGCACTCCACCTTGGGGAACATCTCGGTCAGCTCCCGCCCCACCATCTTGGTGATGAGGGTATTGATGTCGATTTCATCCACTTTGTCGGTGGAGATGTACTCCCCGTCGCGGAAGGTGGTAATCTCATCGCAGATACGGAAAATTTCATCCAATTTGTGGCTGATATAGATGACTGCCACTCCCTGCTCCTTTAACTGGCCGATGATGCGGAACAGGTTTTCGACCTCCCCTTCGGTCAGGGAGCTGGTGGGCTCATCCATCACCACAATATCCGAATCGTAGGACACTGCCTTGACAATTTCCACCATCTGCATCTGAGCCACCGTCAGGCTACCCATAATGGCGTCCGGGTCGATAGAAACGCTCATTCGATCAAAGAGCTGTTTGGTCCTCTCCCGCATGGCCTTGTGATCCACCCGAATGCCTTTGCAAGGCTCCCTGCCCATCCAGACATTTTCGCTGACGCTGCGGGCAGGAACAGGGGTCAGCTCTTGGTGAATCATGGAAATCCCGTTGGAAAGGGCCTCGTACACGTTGTTGAAATTAACTTCCTTGCCTTTGTAGATGATGGTTCCGCTGTCCTTTTGATAGATTCCAAACAGACACTTCATCAAGGTGGATTTTCCAGCGCCGTTTTCGCCTAACAGCGCATGAACCTGCCCTGGCCGGACCTTGAGCTGCACTCCCTTGAGGGCGCGCACTCCGGGAAAGCTCTTGACAATATCCCTCATTTCCAGCACATATTCGCTCATAAGCCGCTCCTTGTTCTCTGAATATAAGGGCTTGGGGGCATGGAGCCCCCAAGCAGCAACAAGTTATTGCAGTGGGTCACGGAATAACCGATGAAATATTACATATAGTCGTCTACGTTATCGGGGCCAACAGGCTCAAAGGCAACCCAGCTGATGGTGCCATCTTCGTTGGCATTCTGCAGATCTTTGCCGTTGAGAATATCCACGGCAGCCTGTACCGAGCCGGCACCCTGACCTACGGCAGATTGGAAGACGGTAAAAGCCATTTCGCCGGCCTTGACCGATTCGCAGCCCACCACGGTAGCATCGATGCCCACCACGGGGCAGAAGATCTCGCCGGTGCCGCTGGTCTTCATGGCTTCAATAACACCCAGGGCCATCTCGTCGTTGTTGCAGATGACGGCATCTACCGTCTCACCCTTACCCATAAACTGTACAAACTTGTTCATAGCGGTGGCCCGATCGAAGTTGGCAGTGTCTTCGTACAGAATGTTGTACTCAATGCCGCCTTCCTTGAGGCCATTTAGAGCAGAGTTGGTGCGGGCGGGGGTAGCCGGGTGGGTCAGGTCGCCCTTAAACACCACGATGTTGATGGAGGTTTTGCCCTCGGCCTGGAAGTGCTTGGCCAGGAATTCTCCCTGGAGTCTGCCCGATACGTTTTCGTCGGAGCCCACATAGACGTATTTTCCTTTTTCGAGAAGGGCAAGGTCGGGGGCACGGTTTACAAATACGACCTTCATGTCACCGGCCGCTGCCAAAACCTCGGCGGCATTGTCGGCATTTACCATGTTGACAACCATGGCATCGAATCCCTTAACAGCGCAGGTCTGCACATGGGAAATCTGGGTGGAGATGTCTTCTTTTGCCTCATAAACTTCAAATTTAACACCCAGCTCCTCTGCCTTTTTGGTGGCAGCCATTTCCAACGAAGTTAGGAACTGATCGCGAACCGCAATAGAAAAACCAATTTGATACTGCTTTGCTTCGGGAGAAGGGCTTGCCGGTGCTGCTGCTTTGGAGTCTCCAGACGGCTGTGCTGCAGAAGCTTTTTCGGAAGATTGCTGTGGTGCAGGCGCACTTTGTTGACAACCAGTCATTGCAAATACCAATACCAGAACCAGAAATACCGATAGAAGTTTTTTCACGTTTTCTAACACCCTTTCTCTTGGTTTTCAAAGTCGGTTTTTTAAGAGAACCTTAACTCTTATGGCCATACTCAGCAAGGAGGCATACAAAAATGGAAGCCTATTATCCCTTTAAGGGCGAAGCCGGAGCATCCATCGCAGTGGAGCTTTTTCACGGCAAGCAATCGGTTCCCAAGCACTTTCATGAGTTTAACGAGTTTGTTTTGGTGCTCAAAGGCACCTGCAAGCATCGCTTTGGTTCGCAGGAAAGCATCCTGATTCCGGGGGATATCTTTCTGGTTCCCGCCCATAAGTCCCACGAATACATCATCGAATCTTCTCTGACCATCTACAACGTTCAGTTTTATCCCCGCCGCCTGGAAAAGCTCTGGGGCGGATCGTGGCCTTCCCATCTGTATCAGAACGAAAAAGATGTGGACAAGGTCAAGCTGGATGATCAGTGGGCTGCTTTGTTTCCACCCGAACTGGGGAAGGAGGTGGAGAATTCCACCGACGAGTTTTTCATCCTTCGGCTCAATTCCAGTGAGAGGGAGTATATATCCGCCCTCTTGGGATACATGTATCGGGAGCAGCAGCAGCGGTCTTCTGACTACCAAAGAGTGTTGCGCTCCTATCTTGAAATTGTGCTAGTGGAGCTTAATCGGGTGCGCTCCCGGCAAATTAGCATGGGATATCCACAAAATAGCCCAACTTTAACCAGTAATACTATGAAATATGTAGTACAATACATCGAAGATCATCTGGCGGAGGAGATTGATTTTCATGCTTTGGCGGCAGAGGCCTATATGAGCGTCAACTACTTTCGCACCGTCTTTAAGCAGGCCACCGGACTCTCCCCTATAGACTACTTAAACCGCAAGAGAATCATAAAATCTCTACATTTGCTCCAGACCGAAAACCTGCCTATCCGGGAAGTAGCCGCCCTGGTTGGTATACAAGATCCCAATTACTTCTCCCGATTGTTTAAAAAAATTATAGGTTATCCCCCAAAGTATTTCAAGCATATCGGTGAATAATGCTAATTTCTGTGTGTATCCTACTAACTCCAGAAAATTTTCACTGAATTTGTCATTGGTTTCTATTTCTTTTTTCACAATTTTAAGGCAATTTCAAAAGGTTTTTTCTTCCATTGTTTATCCTTTTGTAACTTTTTACGACGGAAATAAAACCACCCACTCCGCTGTGAACAACAGTCAAAACCACCAGTTTAACTGGTGGTTTTTTTTGCAGTTATGCAATCAGCCCCCGTAAAACAAAGGAAGGTCTTTTTTCTATCCGTTTTTTCATCTACCGGCAGAGCGGGTGGGTGTTTTCGCTAAACCCCAAAGCAAAAAAGGGCTGGAGCATGCGCTTTCCAGCCCTTTTGGATTTGCAAAGCAAGGACCTGTTCTCTCCACCCGGTCGAGAACAGGCCCTTTCCTATCTTTTCCTACTTTTTTCGGTAAAGTGCAGTCATTCATTGAGGCATGGGTTGACAGCGAAGCCACACCGACCTTTTGGACAGAGCTATAGCCTTTCGGCCCGGATTTCGGCAGCTCTGGCATGAGCGATCAGCCCTTCCCCCCTGGCCATACGGGAGGTCAAAGGTGCAAGGGTTTTCAGACCATCGGCTGTCATGCGCTGGTGGGTGCATACCTTGAGAAACGTTCCGACCCAAACACCACCGGTATAGCGGGCAGCCCGCAGGGTGGGCAGGGTGTGGTTGGTTCCGGAGGCGTAATCGCCAAACACTTCTGCGGTGGCCTGCCCAATAAACAGGGAGCCATAGTTCACCAACCGGGGAATCACCACCTCCGGCTCCTGCACAATCAGTTCCAGATGCTCGGGGGCATGGTGATTGGCAATGCAAACGGCCTCCTCCAGATCCTGGGCCAAAATAATCTCGCCATAGTCCTCCCAGGATTTGCGGGCAATGTCCGCTGTTTCCAAGGTGGCCAGTTGAGCCTCCACTGCCGCCATGGTTTTTTCCGCCACCTGCCGGTGGGTTGTCACCAAAATCCCCTTGGCCAGCAGATCGTGTTCCGCCTGGGCCAACAGGTCGGCCGCAAGAATCTCGGGGTCGGCGCTTTGGTCGGCAATGATCAGCACCTCGCTGGGTCCGGCGATAAAATCGATGCCCACCTGACCGTAGCACTGGCGCTTGGCCTCGGTGACATACTGGTTGCCGGGGCCAACAATGATGTCCACCGCGGGAATTTGCTGGGTACCGTAGGAAAAAGCCGCAATGCCGTGGGCACCCCCCACCCCATAGATTTCGTCGGCACCGGCGATGTCCATCGCCACCAGAATTTTGGGATGAATCTTCTCGCTATCCTTCATAGTAGGGGAGCAGGCCACCACTTTATCCACTCCTGCCACCCGCGCCGGAATCGCCAGCATCAGAGCTGTGGAGTAAAGGGGATAACTTCCCCCCGGCACATAGCAGCAACAGGACTGCACCGGAATCACCCGGTGGCCCAGGAGGGTTCCCGGTGTGGGCGAGATATCCTCTAAGGCTTTCACGCAGCCCAACTGGGCCTTCGCAAACGCCTGGATGTTGGCTGCCGCCGCCTTCAGGTCATCGATCTCCAGCGGGGAAAGCTGCTCATAAGCTTCTTGGATTTCCTGCTTTGTCACCTGCAGCTTCCTGCGGGTATTGCCATCAAAGCGGGTGTTAAAGTCTACCAGGGCGGCATCCCCTTCCCTGCGCACCCGTTCAATAATTTGGGCGACATTGGCAGCAAGCTGGGGATTGTCCTCATTGGCACGGGTGATGGCGGATTTTATGACCTCCATGGCATTCCCTCCTCTTTCCAGTTGATCGGATGAATCAAAGCTCTTATCATTATACCTGTTTCCATATGCTCCATGTCAAGCCGTTTAGCCCCGAAAGCCAATCCAATCTTTTAGTAAAAATCGTAAGAATACCCCAAATTACATGTCTTTATGACAATTTAATTTTCTATAATGGTATTAAATGGAATTTGTGGCATGAAACGGTATACGGACCACTGCAACCTTGATGGCCCAATGCATCTTCAGAGATGCATTTGTTGCGCCTTGTGTGTTGATGGAGGGAGATATGACCGAAACCAGTGTGGCAAGAAGGGAGACCAAGTACCTGCTGGATCTAGGTTCCGCTTACTGTTTGCAGCAGAGATTGGAAAAAGTACTGCCTGTAGACCGGCCGGGGGAACCAGATGGATATTTGGTGCGGTCCCTGTATTTTGACAGCATCCACGATCAAGACTATTACGACAAGGTAGATGGCCTTGAGACGCGGCGCAAAATCCGGCTGCGCATTTACAGCACCGCAGACACCACAGCCAAACTGGAAGTAAAGGAAAAACAGGGCAGCGATCAGTGGAAACGCTCGGCTTCCCTTCCAAAAGAGGATGCTCAGCTACTGATACAGAGGGATTATGACAGGCTGCTGCAAAAATACCACTCCCCATTTTTGCAAGCTGTGCTGCATAAAATGCAGATGGAGGGGTATGTCCCCAAAACCATTGTGGAATTTCGCAGACTTGCGTATATGGGGCAAGCCAACAACACCCGAATCACCTTTGATACCCGACTGGCAGCAACCGAGGCAAACTTTGATTTGTTCTCGCCCCAGCTTCCTTTGTACCCTATTTTATACCCGGTGATCTTAGAAGTAAAATACAATCATTTTTTGCTCAGTTATATGAAGGATCTTCTGCATTTAGCCGATCAGATCCCTGTCTCTACCAGTAAATACTGCCTTGGACGGCAAATTTCCTTTTACTAGGAGGATTGTGAAAATGGGTCAGTTCCTGCACAGTTTGCTAAAAAACGCAACCGGTACTCTTTCCCCCCAGGAAATCCTGCTGAATTTTCTTGTCGCTTTGATTTTGGGACTATTGATCTATCTCTCCTACCGATTTTCTCATTCGGCGGCCGTATACAGTCCCCGCTTCAATGCCTCCCTTTTGATGTTGACGGTGGTTACAACGCTGGTGATGAATGTCATCGGCAACAACATCGCCTTGTCCCTGGGCATGGTGGGTGCTCTTTCCATTGTGCGTTTTCGCACAGCCATCAAAGACCCAAGGGATACCACCTACATATTTTGGTGCATTGCCGTAGGCATTTGCTGCGGTGTTTCCGAATATTATGTTCCTGCTATTGGCAGCGGGGTCATTTTTCTAATCATGGTGATTTTTGGTGCAGTTCACGCCAATCATCGCTATTTGCTGATCATCCGCGGGTCCGGTTCCAACACCGGGGACGAAATCGAACTGGCCATGCTGTCTGCCTATTCCGGCAAGGCGGCCATGCGGGTCAAAAACACAACCCGGGACAGTCAGGAATACATCTATGAATTGTCCCAATCTCTTTTAGACAAAAAGTTGCCTCACGGCAAAAAAATAGATGATGTTTTATACGAGATTGAAGGAGTAAGCCAAGTAAACTTGGTGATGCAAAGCGAAGAGGTGAGCCGATGAAGATCCGCCGCAGAAGGTTGGCGGTATCCATTCTGGCCTTTTTGCTGATCTTGGTTCCCATCACACTGCAAGGGGTTGCCTCCTCTGTTTATCAATCACCGCATATCTCCCAGCACGAATTCAGTCCGGCTGGCGCCGGCGACATGGAGGTGGTGCCTTCTGGTACCTTAGAGGATTTAAAGGAATTTGAAACCAACCTTCCGATTGTGGTGGTTGATTTTTATGAAGAGCCAAAGGCACCAACTGTGTGGAATGAGGAAAAAGGATACCGCGAACCCATAAAAGGAGATCCTTTTGTAGATGGAGTTTTTTACCTGTATTACAAGGAAGACGGGATCAACCGCCTATGGGATACGCCAATTCTGCAAACCAATACGCGGACCCGGCTTCGGGGACACTCCTCCTTAAGCTTTGCCAAGCGCCAGTATCTTATTAAAATGTATCAGGAGGACGGCACCAAAAACCGGCAGGACATTTTAGGAATGGGCACCGATTGGGAGTGGGTTCTCAACATTTCGTATGTGGACAAATCGCTGCTGCGCAATTATATGTGCCTTAATCTGGGTGCAAAGATTATGGGATATGCTCCCGAGGTCCGCTACTGTGAAGTTTTTGAAAAGGACGAGGAGCAATATACATACCTTGGACTGTACCTGCTGATGGAAAATGTCAAGCAGGGGGAAAGCCGGGTTGCCATCCCCGACTACGACTCTCACTTTGCCGAGGCCTCCTACTTGCTGTGCCGAGACCGATTTGATGAGAGCCGCACCATTTTAGACACCTACGCCACCCGGCAAGGGCTGTCCCAGGGATATCTGTCGGTTCGGTACCCCGGCACCAACGAAATTACGCCGCAAACCATCTCCTATATCGAGGAGGATATTAGTCGTTTGGAGCGGGCCCTTTACTCCGATGACCTCAATGAGTTTTTAACTTACAGGGACTATATCGATGTGGATTCGGCGGTGGACTATTTTATCCTCAATGAATTTTTCTCCAATTATGACGCTGGATTTAACTCCTACTACCTCCACAAAAAGATCGGTGGCAAGCTTTTTTTTGGCCCGGTGTGGGACTATGACCAAGGCATTGACAACAACCGACCCTATGTGTTGGAAATTGAATCCACCGCCATGCATGACGGTGTTTGGTTTCGGCAGATGCTGCGGGATGGCGAGTTTGTCCATCAGATAATTAATCGATATGCTGAGCTGCGGCAGGATGTTCTGTCCGATGAGTACATCGAGGAGTTTATTGACAACACCCTAGCGTTTCTGGGAAAAGCAGTGGTCAGAGACTGGAACCGTTGGCGTTACAATGACCACCAAGCCCTTTATCGGGACAGTCCCACCGGAAAGGTTCATGCCAGCCTGCTATCCAACACCCGAAATTTTGAAGAGGAAATTGCCCATATCAAACAGGTTTTAAAGGAGCATGGCTCCTGGTTGGACAACAATCTGGACTCCCTCTACCAGTTCAGTATTGTGGAACCCGGACACCGCAGGGAAACAGCGGCCGATTCGGTGTTGACCCTTTTGTTTGGAGAAGGGCAAGCCAAGTGGGCATCCGGCATTTTAGTCATTTTGCTTTTGGTGGTTTTTTTCGTTAGCATTACCTTGATTCAGCGCGAATCGTAAGCATCATCACAAACTAGTTAACCAATTAATTGGGGGCGAAAAACGTGGAAAAAAGCAGTACCCAGCCATTCAAGCAACCTAAAAACATCTTTTTAGCCGGGGTGATAATTACCTCACTCATCTACATAGGTTGGCGTATCTTTTTTACCATACCATTCCGCTTTGGCCTGCTGTCCACCATTTTTGGCATTACCTTGGTGACGGCAGAGGCCATTGCGGTTTTGGAGGCTTTTTCTCATTATTGGAATATGCGGGCATCCCAGGTTCCGGAAAAACCAGAGATTCCCGACGAGATGTATCCCCATGTGGATATTCTGGTGGCCACCCACAGCGAAGAGGTCAGTCTACTCTACAAAACCTTAAACGGGTGCATCCATCTCAAATACCCTGACAAAAGCAAGGTTCACATTTATCTGTGTGACGACACCAACCGCCCCGAAATGCGGCAGTTGGCCGAGCAGATGGGAGTGGGCTATTTTGGTCTGTCCGACAATACCCACGCCAAGGCCGGGAATTTAAATCACGCCTTGTCCAAAACCGATTCACCTCTTGTGGTGACTCTGGATGCGGATATGATTCCCACCAGTGAATTTTTGCTGGAGACGGTGCCCTTCTTTTTCTTGCCCAAGATGATCAAAGAAAACGGCGTCTGGCGCAAGCGCAGGGAGGATGAAATTGACGAAAAGGAAAAAATCGGGTTTGTGCAAACACCTCAAAGCTTTTACAATGCAGATTTGTTCCAATTTAATCTGTACGCCGAAAAAAATGTGCCCAACGAGCAGGACTACTTTTTCCGGGAGGTAAATATCGGCCGCAACCGCTCCAATTCGGTGGTGTACGCAGGTTCCAACACCCTCATCTCCCGGGAAGCCCTGGAGAAGGTGGGGGGAATCCGCACCGGAACCATCACCGAGGATTTTGCCACCGGCATGGATATTCAGGCAGCAGGATACACCACCTACGCCATTGGCAAGGTGGTGGCCCACGGCTTAGCCCCCAAGGACTTTAAGGGACTGATTAAGCAGCGTCAGCGGTGGGCCCGGGGATGCGTTCAGGTGTTGCGCAGCATGCGGTTTATCACCAGCTCCTTATCCCTGCGGGCCAAAGCCAGCTACATGATATGCTTTTTGTACTGGTGGACCTTTTTGCGCCGGCTCATCTACATCCTTTCCCCCATCTTGTTTGTGGTGTTTGACATTGTTGTGGTGGACTGCTCTCTAAAAGAGCTGCTGTTCATCTGGTTGCCATCCTACCTGATTTACAACCGAGCCATGAAGGTGATGACCGGCAATATCCGCACCGTTCGGTGGAGCAATATTGTGGACACCGTCCTGTTCCCCTACCTGATTGTCCCGGTTATTCTGGAAACCTTCGGCGCTCGGATGCAACAGTTTCACGTTACCCCCAAACACAATACATCCTCCAAAAACTCCCAGCTCAAATATGCCATCCCCCACATCATTCTGGCGGTGCTGTCTGTGATAGGTCTTGCCTTCTGCATCCGCGATTTTATTGTTGGGAATCACTATGGCGGAATCATCATCTTCTACTGGCTTGTGGTGAACCTGTACACCCTTCTCAACGCCATCGTCCTGATTTCGGGCCGAATTAATTACCGCAGCGATGAACGCTTTTACGCCGAAGTTCCTGTCACCTTAAAGTTGGGCCACCTGGAAATTCAGGGAGAGACGGCCGACTTATCAGAAAACGGAATGGCGGTTTTGCTGACCGACCCCGAATATCTGCCTTATGGGGAAAGCTTCCCCGTGGAGCTTGCCTACAAGGATTACAAGGCAGAGGTGTTTGTCCAGGTGCTCCATGTGCAAAGGGTAAAGCAGGATTGGAAATACAGTCTGAAAATCACCGATTGCACCGAGGCCAACCGCAGGCAATACCTGCAAATTGTGTTTGACCGCGACCACACGCTGCCAAAAACCATTCGCTCCAACGTGATTAAGGACACTTCGTCCACCTTTAAAGGCAGTGTCAGCAAACCGGTGCAGTCCAACCGAAAGCTGCCCCGCATTCCGATGAACATTGTCCTGCCCACCGCAAGCGGCGGACAGGTGGAGCTGCTCAACTACAACTATGAGTATATTCTGGTGAAAAACACACCCGCACTGGAGCAACAGCCCATCATTCTTTTGGGAGAAGACCTGCGCCTTTCCTGCGAACAGGTGGGTGAGCAGCAGGAAGGTGCCAGCATGCTGTATCGCATTCGGGATTGGCAGAAGATTTCCACCCAGCCGTCCCTGCGCAATAAGCTGTTTGCCCTGGCCTCTTCCACCAACCAGGCGGAAGTTCCTGCAACTCAAGAGCTGACGGCATAGCGGTATAAGAGGAGAGGAAGTTTGCGAAAGAAAAGGACTGGAGTTTCGATGGAGGCCATTCTTTTACTGGCATTTATAGCAGCCAGCCTAATCCTTTTAATCAAAATGAATCAGGAAACGGCTTCCCTGCGGCAGAGGGTGCAGCTTCTGCTGGAAGAGAAGCTCCAAATGACCGAAGCCATGGCCAAACAAGGCCAGGCTATTGAGGCACTGGAGCAGGAGCTGGAAGAATACAAAAATCCAAAAGGTGGCGTCACGTACCACGGAGCCCTTTCCGTTCGCCAAGGTCAGTTGGTGGATCAGCGAGGGGAAGCCGTTCAGCTTCGGGGGGTAAGCAGTCACGGGATTTTATGGTATCCCCAGTACGGCAACTTTCGCTCTCTGCACACCCTGCGGGAAAAAGGAGCCAACGTCTTTCGCATTGCCATGTATACCACCGAAGGCCGCGGGTACGATCAATACCCCCAGGAAGCTCTGTTGGCCCTTCGCACCACCTTGGAAAACGTGCTGGGCGCCGATATGTACGCCATTGTAGACTGGCATGTGCTCAAAGAAGAAAACCCCAACGTTTACCTCAAGGAAGCATTGGAGTTTTTTGACACCATATCTTCCCTATACGGCGATGAGCCTGGCATCATTTATGAAATCTGTAACGAACCCAATGGGGACACCAGCTGGGACGATATTAAAGCCTACGCCCAGCAGGTGATTCCCGTGATCCGCAAAAATGCACCTAGGGCCGTTATTTTGGTGGGAACCCCCAACTTCAGCACCAGAATAGAGGACGCCATCCAAGACCCCTTAGACTTCGATCATATTCTGTACACCTACCATTTTTACGCAGATTATTCCCAAGGGGGATACTCCAGGCGCCTAAACAGCGCAAAGGAAAAGGGACTTGGCATTTTTGTTTCCGAATGGGGTTTGGCCAGCGAATATGACCAAGACAAGCTGCAAAAGCTGACGGCAACGTGCGATGAGTTCCTGGATTATCTGGACGAAACCAAAACCAGTTGGGTGTGCTGGTCCCTTTCCAACAAAGAAGAGGGGCACGCTCTGCTCAACCCGGATACCTTAAGCTGGAGCGGTTGGAGGGAAGAAGAGCTGACCGCCTATGGGAAGTTTGTATTTGACCGGTTGCGCAAAGGTGGAGATGTAAAATGAAAAGAGGGATTTTGCAGGCATTTGCCACCCTGCTGCTCATCGCCGCTATGATCGGCCTGATTTATGGCTTGGAACTGATGGATCGTCCACCGTACGACCCCAACCTGAATATCGCCTTTGTGGGCACCGCCAACGATGCCGATTGTATTGTATTATGGCAAGAAAATTTTGCCATGATGATTGATACCGGGGAAGCAGGAGACGCCCAAACCATTTTGTCCTTTTTGGAGGAGCACAAGATTGAAACTCTAAACTATCTTGTGCTGACCCACCCGGACAAGGATCACATCGGCTCAGCGGCAGACATCGTCCGCGCTCTAAAAGTGGACGCCGTCATCCAACCTTTCTACCAAAAGGAGAACGATACCCATCGTTTTTTACAGGCTCGCTTAAATCAAAGCCGGGTAAAGGTCGTGGTGCCCAGCCGAATTTTACATTATACCGTCCATGATATGGAGATCTACATCTATCCGCCCCTGGAAAAAAACTACAACGAGAACAACAATTACTCTCTGGCAGTTTATGTAGAGCACGGGGATGTTTCCATGCTGTTCCCAGGGGATGCGCAAAGCAAACGAATTGGCGAATTGATGCAGGTGGAATGGAATCCCGTTGACCTATACAAGCTTCCCCACCATGGACGGCACCATTCACGCTCCGGGGAGCTCTTTTCGCTGCTCTCTCCCACCTACACAGTGGTTACAGCAAAAGAAGCCAGCCCAGATCTGGCGGAGATGGGAAACGAGATGGGAACCCAATGGTTTTTTTCGGTGGAACAAACTGTCTTGTTTCACAGCGACGGCAAAACCATCCAGTGGGTGAGTTGATGCCCGAGCTTTGCGATAGAAAGCAGGCCCATGACAGACAAGATTGCTGTCATGGGCCTGCTGATATCTTGGGATGCAAAGTGTTCTTTGCCCTTTATTCCAAAAATCCTGCCCGCCCAAACTGGCGGCGCAAAATTCCAATGGCCTTTTTTTCAATGCGCGAAACATAGGAGCGGCTGATATTCAGCTCCTTGGCCACCTCCCGCTGGGTCATGGGTCTGCGGCAAAATAAACCGTACCGCATGATCAAAATTTTTTGTTCCCGGGGGGTGAGGTTCTTTTCGATAAACTGATACATCTGCTCACTTTTGAGCCGCAGATCGATGTGGTCAAAGATGTTGTCATCATCCGACATAATATCCTGCAGGGTCAGGCTGTTTCCTTCCTTATCGGTGTCGATGGGGTCGGAAATAAAGACATCTTGGGCGCATTTGCGCTGATTGCGAAAATGCATTAAAATCTCGTTTTCAATACAGCGGGATGCATAGGTGGCAAATCGTGTGCCTTTGCTGTTGTCAAAGGTGGAGGCAGCTTTGATAAGTCCGATGGTGCCGATGGAAATGAGATCCTCCTGATCCTTCAAGCTGGCATAGTAGCGTTTGATGATATGGGCTACCAGCCTGAGATTGTGTTCGATCAGCCGGTTTTTGGCCTCTTGGTCCCCTTGTTTAATCGCCTCCAGACACTCCTGCTCCTCTTGGGGGGAAAGAGGTTTGGGAAAAGAGCCGGTGGGCAAAGTGTGCAGGGCGATGTAGAGCAGATTGCATAGGGCAAACCCAATCAGCAGCAAATACACAGAAATCACCTCAAAACAGTATATTGCCACCATTTTAAAATGTGCGTGTCCCTTGCTCCAAAATAAGAAAAACACCCCGAAGATGGGGTGTTTTTTGCTGTTTTAGCCGTTTTTCATTGTCTTTTATTGGTCAAGAACCTTTCTTTGGAGGGCTTTTCGCTCAACTTTGCCCATCCCAAACCGCCAAATGTTTGCCCAAATCACCATGTAACATCCTATTTACTTTGCCTGGGGCACCGAAGCCTGATCCATAGAAAATCCGTGCATAAAGCCGCCTTCCAGCATGGAGCAAACGTCTCCGCCAATTACCCTGTTGCCCCTGATAAGCAGGTTAATGCGTACATCTTCCGGCTGCCCGGGATAGTTGGTGACCACATAGCTATAGCGTTTGCAGCGTTTTCCGGCGTGCTGGCTCAAATCATACCCTTGCCTTTTTTGCATGGAGTTATAGGCCTCATACACCGAGTCAAACTCCTTGGGGATGATGACCTCCAGTACTTCAACCGGCTCTTCCTCCACCTCCCAGCCAAAGGAGCGAATAAACTCCTGCCGGTCTTGTTCTGACTTTACCTTTGTTTTTTTAGGTTTGGCCGCCTCTTCCACCTGCTCGCTGCCGGTGCTTATGGCATCATCGCTGCGCACAGCTTTTATCCCCATTACGCTCAAAGTTACAATCAGTGCTATGGCCAGCAAGCTCAACAGCACTCTTCCGGTTCTCAAACGAAAGCTAATCATAATCATTTTTGCCCTCACCTCTTCCACATTCTATATTAGAAGATATTCTCCCGCCGGACAGATTATGCCAAACCCAGGCGATTCCTGCAGGATTTCGGCGAGGCCTGTCCCAATTTCTATGCCTTTGCAGACCGATAAATTTCCCCGGTTTCCCCTTTCTTTTCAGCGGGGTTTGTGTCATACTATAAAGATGGAAATCCATCTGGGAGGAATGTCATTGTGAGTCCGACAAATCGGGACAGGATCTGGATTGAAGTGGATCTCGGTGCCCTTGTGCATAATTTTGAGGTGGTTCGCCGCTGTACAGGCAAGCGAATTATGCCCATTATCAAGGCAGACGCCTATAGCCACGGAGCAGTGGCGGTAGCTCAGGCCCTTGCCCGGGCAGGGGCAGATAGCTTTGGAGTGGCCGATGGCAACGAAGCTCTTCAGCTGCGCCGCCACGGTGTGGAAAATGATATTCTGGTGCTGGGGGTGGTCCCCCCGGAGCTGGTGCCGGAGCTGGTGGCCGCCAACGTCACCCTCAGCCTGCCTGACCGGGAAACTGCCCTCTCTTACCGGAAGGCTTTAAACGGTGCTCAGGCCAAGGTTCATATTAAAGTGGAAACCGGAATGCATCGCCTGGGGATCAACGCCCATCAGGCGGTGGAGGAGATTTTAGAGCTCAATTCCTGGCCCTGTTTTTTGAC
Organism: Oscillospiraceae bacterium; assembly: GCA_050950205.1. Lineage (GTDB taxonomy): Bacteria > Bacillota > Clostridia > Oscillospirales > Ruminococcaceae > WRAV01. Next base: position 68,059 of record JBMNHF010000002.1, on the reverse strand, counting down.
CGAGGGACTCTTTACCCACTTTGCAGCCTCGGGAGATAAAGATAAGGACTCGTTTACCGAGGCCCAATACGCTTTGTTTGAGCAGGTGCTCAAGGCTCTTGCCGAAAAAGGTTTTGTGCCTTTGGTCACCCACTGTGCCAACAGCGATGCCATTTTGCGGCACCCTTACACCCACGCTCAAATGGTGCGGCCCGGGCTGATGCTTTACGGCTATGCTGCCCACCCCTCTCCCCTGCGCCCCGTCCTCTCTCTCAAGGCTCGGATCGCTCAGGTCAAGTGGGTGGAGGCAGGAGAAACGGTGAGCTATTCCTGCACCTGGACCGCCCCGGCTCGCACCAAAATCGCAGTGGTGTCGGCAGGCTATGGCGACGGCCTGCTCTGGAAGGCCTCCAACCGCATTCAAATGCTGGTGAGAGGACAAAAAGTCCCTCAGGTGGGCCGCATCTGCATGGATATGTGCATGCTGGACGTCACCAGTGTGGATCAGGTACAGGCGGGGGATATTGCCACTTTGGTGGGGGTGGACGGAGCCCAGCGGCTCACGGTGGAGGATTGGGCCATTGCCGCCGACACCATTCCCTACGAGGTGCTCACCTCTCTGGGGCTTCGGGTTCCCCGCTATTACCTGGAAGATGGCAAAACCATGGAGCGGGCCGATTATCTTTCCCATCTATAACCTTGGCATAAAAACGGATTTTTGTTAGAATAAAAAGGATAAGGAGGGCGAATGAAATGGATTTTTCAAAATTAAGCTGTGAAGATTTTGTAGAAGCACTGGCCTCCAAGGAGCCGGTACCGGGAGGCGGTGGAGCCTCCGCTTTGGTGGGTGCCATTGGAATCGCTCTGGGCAACATGGTGGGCAGCCTGACCCTTGGCAAAAAGAAATACGCCGACGTGCAGGAGGATATTGTCGCCCTGAAGGAGAAGGCAGACGGTTTGCAGGCGGAACTTCTCTCCCTGATCCAGCGGGATGCTCTGGTGTTTGAGCCCCTTTCCAAGGCCTACGGCATGCCCAAAGAAACCGAAGCCCAGCGGGCAGAAAAAGCCAGGGTAATGGAGCAAGCCCTCAAAGATTGCTGCGAAGTTCCCTTGGAAATTATGCGGGCCTGCTGCCAAGCCATTGATCTGCATGAGGAGTTTGCCGCCAAGGGCACAGCCATTGCCATTTCTGATGTGGGCTGCGGCGTCATCTGCTGCAAGGCGGCTTTGCAGGCAGCCAGCCTCAATGTTTTTATCAACACCAAATCCATGACAGACCGGCAGATGGCCCAAAGTTATAACCAGAAAGCCACCCAAATGTTAGACCGGTATACCCGAAAGGCAGATGAGATTTTTCAGCGTGTGGCCGCCCGATTCCACGAGTAGAGAAAAGAGGTTGGAACACGACTTACAATGTTTTCCCAAAAGGATGATAGGAAAAGCCGGGAGGCATGACATGAATCTCTTTTCCCCTCACGAGGTGGTGAGGAATTATATCGATTTGGGAGTGGAAAAAACCCGCTATCCCGCCCCAAAAATGTATCTTTTGGGTGTGATGGCAGGCAGTCTTCTTGCGTTTGGCGGTGTGGCCAGCAACACCGCCGTTCACTCCCTGGAAAATCCGGGGTTGATACAGGTCATCAGCGGTTTTTTATGGCCCATTGGGCTTTCCATGGTGATGTTGCTGGGGGGTGAGCTATTTCTCGGCAACACCATGATGGTGACTGCCGTGGTGGCACGTCGAGCCTCCTGGCCCGCCGTGCTGAAAAATTGGCTCCTTGTCTATCTGGGCAACCTAACCGGCGGACTGCTCATTTCCGTTTTGGTGGTGTTCAGCGGCCAGCTCAACCTCAGCAATGGCAGACTGGCACTCTACACCATTCAACTGGCCCATTCCAAAACCATCCTGTCTTTTGGTGCCACCACCATTCTGGGAATCCTTTGCAATATACTGGTTTGCACGGCGGTACTGTGCAGCCTTTCCGCCAAGGATACCCCCGGCCGCATTATGGGAGCCTCCATCCCCGTTGTGTTTTTTATCATCAGCGGATTTGAAAACGCCGTGGCCAATATGTATCTGATTCCGGTGGGCATACTGGCCCTCAACCAGCCGCAGTACGCCCCTTTGGCGGTACAGGCAGGCATCTTTCCTTCGCATCTCAACTGGAACATCTACCTGCTGCGCAATCTATTGCCGGTCACCATCGGCAACCTGATTGGAGGAGTGGGCTATGGCCTGCTTTTATGGTTCTGTCATGTCCGGCTCACCCCAAAAGAAGAGCAGGAGCCTGAGCCGATGAGTAAAACCCTACCATAACAAAAAGCCGGTGCAGATAATTCTGCACCGGCTTTTTTATTTGCCTGGAAACTCAATGTTCCATCCGGATAAAATCAGAACCGTTGCCCGCCTCTTGGGTGATTGATTTTTCTACCCCCTGCAGAAGCGGTTCATCCAAGCGGTGATTTCCTTCAGGCGGCGCAGACGTTGTGCCGGTTTTCCACTGCGGGAAAGCTCATGGTTTTCCCCATGGAAGATGCAGGCCCGGCACTCCACCCCATGTTGCCGCAGGGCCGAATACATCTGATACCCCTCCCCCACCGGGCAGCGGTAATCTTCATCGGAGTGAATGAACAAGGTGGGAGTTTTGACTTGGTCGGCGTACTTGAGGGGGGAACGGTCCCAATACCGGCTCCAATCCTTCCAGGGACCCAAGCCGATTTGATCCCGCACAAACCGGGCTCCAATATCGCTGAGCAAATCCATGGTGATCCAGTTGGCAATCCCCCGCTGAGAAACCGCTGCAGCAAAACGATGGGTGTGGCCAATCATCCAGTTGACCAAAAAACCGCCGTAGCTGCCCCCCGCCACGCCAATCCGCTTGGGGTCGATGGCGGGATAGCGCTGTAGCATCTCATCCAAAAATCCCATCACATCATCACAATCGCAGGTTCCGTATTTCCCCCGAATATCGGAAAACGCATCTCCCTTTCCGTCGCTGCCCCGGGGATTGCAAAAGAGGACAAAGTATCCCTGCCCCGCCCAAAACTGCATCTCGTGAAAGTAGTTGTCTCCATAGGCGGTTTTGGGCCCACCGTGAATGTTGAGAATGGCAGGATATGTTTTCTCCGGGCGGTAATCTTTCGGGGGAATCACCCAGCCGTCGATGGGGCATCCCCCCCGCTGAGAAGCTTGGTGCTCTGGGGTTCCCACCCAAACGCCTTTGAGGGCATCGGTGTTAAAATCCGAAACCCTGCACAGTTGCTCCTGCTCTAAGCAGTAAAGTTCCTGCAGCTCCTGTCCTCGAAAGGCCACCAGCGCAAGCTTGTCCCTGGCTGCATCAAACAGCTCCACCTGATACCCCGCCGGGGTGACCGGGCGAACTTTTCCCCCCGGCAGCTTCATCTCAAACAGATGGCAGCAATACCCCTGTACCGCTGTGAAGTAAAGGCTGTCCCCCGCCACCTGAAAGGTGGTGCCGGAGCCATAGCGGCAGTCGGAGTTTATTCTCGCTCCCACCTTTAAATCGGGCCGGGCAAGGGTGGTTAATTTCTCTTTCTCCAGCAGATAGAGGGTGTCGTTTTCCAGTAGTCCATAGCGGCTGCCGTCGGCTCCCGCTATCACCAGCTTTTCTCCCCAAAAATCAAATTCGTGGATGGCCATCTGGGCATCCAACCTCATATGGCTCGCCTTGTTTTGGGGGCAATACTCCCACAGGGACTGAAACTGGGTCCCCACCTTTGGGCAGACGTTGACGGTGTAGGCAAACCGCCCCTTTGGCCCCACCCGGAAGTCTTCCACATCCTCTTCCTCTTTGGAAACAGGCTCCAGCCGATCTTCCAAGGCATGATAGAGGTAGAGGCGCAGGCGCCTTCCGCTGGAAAATCCCTTGCCGTTTTGCCAGAACGGCACTTCCTCCAGTATCTGGCAGTCTCCTTCTTCCAAACCCTGGGGGACATCTTTTTTCCACCGGGCCAGCACCAGATAGGTGTCTTTAACCAAGGGGCGGATTTGCTCCACCTCCAACGGCAGTCGAAAGGCTTCCACAGCCTCGCCGCCATCCACCGGCAGCCGGTAAAAGACGGTGGGCACCTCTCCCTTCTTCTTTCGAGCTAGGTCTTTGGGGTTGCGAAGGGCGGCAAACAGCAGGGTTTTGCTGCTGTCCCAAACAAAAAGGGAAGAAGTCCCCAACTCGGCCATCGACCGCAGCTCCTGCTCCCCTTTCCAAAGCCACAGGGTGTGGCGGTATTCGTTTTCTTCGATGCGGGTTACCCGAAAGATAGCATGTTCGCCTTCCGGCGCTGCCTGCAAACCGGACAAAAAGCGAAAACGGGTAAACTCATCCATCGACGGGCTGTTCAATGCTACCACCTCTTTAACCGGCAAAGAAGCCGGCGTTTGATCCTACAAGGCTCCTTCCAGTCGGAGCAATGTTTTTTTCATTTCCATCCCTGCGCCAAACCCCACCAGAGAGCCATCCGCTCCCACAATGCGGTGACAGGGTATGGCCAACAAAATGGTGTTTTTTCCGTTGGCACCCCCCACCGCCCGGGCTGCCTTGGGCTTTCCAATGGCTTGGGCCAGCCAGGCATAGCTGCGGGTTTCCCCATAGGGGACGGTGCGCAGGGCCCGCCACACCTGTTTTTGAAAAGGGGTACCTCGGGGAGAAAGGGGCAGATCGGATAAGGTATCCCCCTCCCCTTTTAAATAGGCTTCCAGCTTTTGGGCAGCCTGACGGAGCAGAGGCGTTTCCCCCTGCTCCATCCCCTGTGTATCTACTTTTTGAGCCGGATACAGGTGAACGATGCCAATTTCATCGGCGGCAATTAGCATCTTTCCCAACGGCGTATCATAAATAGAATAGGTCAACATTTTTTCACCTAACCTCGATGAGGCAGCTTTTCATCACCGCAAGGGCTGCCTTGTGGTTTTCCTCCGAGGTTCCGGCGCAGAGCTTTTCCAACACCACAATGGGATTATCGGGATACCGTGCCCTTAAGTACAGGGCGTTGGAAACCACACAGATGTCGGTGCAGACTCCGCACAAAGCAATGACGTCCTCCGGCTCCAAAGGGCCGATGGCTCGGGGAAGCTCCAGACAGAGAAAGCTGGGCTTTTCCACCACCGGGCTGTCTTTGGGGTCCAGTTGGGAGAGAATCCGCCATCCCGCCTCTCCCTTGACGCAGTGGCAGGGAATGTGCCTGCTCTCCTGAGAGGTTTCCTGCTGGGAGTGGGTATCGGCGGTGAAGAGCACCGGCCAGCCCTTCTCCCGATAGCGGGCAACTTCCTGCCGGATCGGCTCCACCACCGCCTGTGCCTCTTGGGAGCCTAAAACCCCAGTGACAAAATCCTCCTGCATATCCACCACAATCAAAACCTGCTTCATGGTTTATGCTCCAAAATCAAACAGGTTGAGGTGAACACCGCCAGCATCAAAGCGCCGCCCCACCTCGCCGTCCATTATCATCAGAATAATTTCCCCGGTAGCGCTGATTCTTGCCTCGTTGAGATGGCCCCCCAGCACCGCTCCTTCCCCGTCGGAGACGGCAATGTGGATGTGAAGGTAAACTTCCCCGTCCTTGCGGGTGGCGCTTCCCGTCAGGGAGACGATTTCTCTGGGGCCGGTCAGCTCATACTGGTGATACCGCTTTTGGTCCACATAAAAAATCCCCGCCTTGACATAATCCACCGCACCCAAGCCGGATATCTGGGCCAGACGGATGTCCTCCTGCTGACAGAGTTGGGTCAGGCAGGCAACCACCTCGTCTCCCCGATCCAAACGCGCCACCACACTGTTTCCAAAACGTTTATATTCCATACCATATACCTCCTTTTGATGTTGGATAAACCGCAGCAGAGTCAAAACGGCCAAACTGGCAGCTCTGCTAATGAACATATCGCCTGTTGCCTAGGATGGATCCCCACAGGCACAAGGCAATGCTAAGGTAATGCATCGAGAGTATATCGCTTTCTGGTTATTATATCACACTTTATACGGATTCGGTAATTTGTTTTTCCTGCTCAAAGCATTCCCCCATGCAGAGAACCGTTCATAATTTTTCCCACTTTTCTTCATTTTCCTTTTTTATGTTTTTTAAAAGCTTGTCATATTTCATAGGTATGATATAGATACCAAATAGACCAACTCATTACATATGAACAGTTTCGTTCAAAGGGGGCATAAACATATGAATCAGAACACCTTTGGCAGCTGGAATGTGGGGGGAGCCTCCCAGGAATCGGACAGCCGCTTTGGCAGCTCTTCCTCCAATCTCTCCAGCCAGAGGCTTTATCCTTCCTATTATGACAACAACTCCTATTCCTCCCCTTCTCTTCTGGAGGAAGAACCTCCCAAACGGCGCAATCGCTCCGGACGCCGTGCTGCCCTGGTGGCAGGTATGCTTGTTCTCTCCCTGATTGGCGGGGCGGTGGGCGGCGGTGCAACGTCTTGGTGGATGAGCACCCAACTTGCTCCCCATGATGTCGCAGCTTCCCAGTCGGAGGCAGAAGCGCAGCCTCAGGTTGCACCTGCGCCGTCTGTACCTGCTGTTCTTCCCCAGGCCGCTGCAGGGGGGGACATCACTTCGGTGGTGGAAAAGGCAGGGCCCAGCGTGGTGGAAATTCGCCTGAGCAGCCGGGTGATGACCTTTTTTGGGGAACAACAGTCTAACTCTGCCGGAAGCGGCGTCATCTATTCTCAGGATGGTTACATCATCACCAATAACCATGTGATTGAAAATGCCTCGGAGGTGATGGTCCGCACCCAAGACGGCAGCGAGTATCCTGCCACCCTGGTGGGAGCCGACCCCAAAACCGACCTTGCGGTGATTAAAATAGAAGCGGAAGGTTTGACTCCCGTCACCTTTGCCGATTCCGACACCGTGCAGGTGGGACAGGTGGCGGTGGCCATCGGCAACCCTCTGGGCACTTTGGGGGGCAGCGTCACCAACGGTGTGGTGAGCGCCAAGGACAGGGAGATCACCATCGGAAACGAAACCATGACCCTGATGCAAACCTCTGCGGCCATCAACCCCGGCAACTCGGGGGGCGGCCTGTTTGACAGCAATGGCAACCTCATCGGCATTGTCAACGCAAAGTCCAGCGGTCTGGATATCGAAGGCCTGGGATTTGCCATTCCCTCCAACACCGCTTTGGCAGTGACTCGGGATCTGATTGAATACGGCTATGTCACCGGACGTCCGGAGCTGGGCATCAAGGTGCTTCAGGTGGCCGATCTGCGCACCGCCAACTATTACGGCCTGCGGGAATTTGGGGTCTATGTGATGGAAACCACCCGCAACAACGGATTGATGCCGGGAGATCGGATTGTCAGCATCAACGGCAAAGCCATTGAAACCGCCTCCCATGTCAGCGAAGCGGTGATCTCCGGCAAGGTGGGGGATGTTCTAAACTTTGTCATTGTGCGGGACGGCAAAACCATGGATTTGGAGGTACAGATTCTGGAACAGATTCCCGAAGCTCTGAAAAAAGAGGTATCTCTTCCCACCGGCGGCATTTAAATTCTGAAATTGCCTTTTACTGCCTTTGCATTTCTCTCTCCTTTTCTAAGGAACCCCCGGCGGTCCTAACCGTCGAGGGTTTCTCTTTTTCTCAATAATTCCTTTTACGGTTTAAACAGCGCCTTCGCTTTCCTGCCGCTCGGTCAAGGTATCGCTGCGCTTGACAACTTCCCTTTTAAAATTCTTCACTATTCTGTCGTAGGTGGCGTTCATCAAGGGGGAGGTGATCATAAACTCTGCCGTGGCCCGGTTGGTGGCAATGGGCACATCGTAAAGCTGGGCAATCCGCAGCAGAGCCTTCACGTCAGGGTCGTGGGGCTGGGCGGTCAAAGGGTCGGAAAAGAAGATGACAAAATCGATGCGCCCCTCTACAATTTTAGCCCCTATCTGCTGATCCCCTCCCAAAGGGCCGCTGTTGTAACCCTTCACGGTCAGTCCGGTCATGCGGGTGATCATCATGGCGGTGGTGCCTGTTCCGGAAAGGTTGTGATTGGCCAAAATATCCTTATGCAGCAGACACCACTCGATGAGCTCCTGTTTTTTGTTGTCGTGGGCAATCAGAGCAATGCTTTTTTTGGCCGGTATGCTTAGGGTGATGAAGTCGCTGTGCAACATAATTCATTCTCCTTTTTACTTGTTTTCCTGTTCGACTGTTCCACTTATTCTTGGTGAAAGTTATCCAAATGCTCTGCCAAAGCATTTAAATGCTCCGCCATCTCCTCCGGCGGGGTGGGGCAATTATCCAGCATCCACCAGATGAGAAGATGAGCCATCCCCCCCGAAATAAAGCGAGCTAAAATTTGCTCGGGAACAGGGTACCGAGCTCCCTTTGCCTTGCGTTTCTCGAGCTTTGTCATCATATCCGTAACCACGGCCTGGCTTAGCATATAGATTAGTTCCTGATCGCTGCGGTCGGATATAATATTTTTAAAGAGCCGAGCATTGTGATAGGTCAGAAAAACCACCCGGCGAACGATCTCATTGTGATCTCCCGGTTGATGATTGGCTTGTTGCCACAGCCGCTCCAGACAAACCCGCAGCAACGCATATTTGTCCTGATAATGCATGTAAAAGGTGGCCCGGCTCACCCCTGCCTTTTGGCAGATGGTTTGGACCGTAATCTTAGAAAACGGTGTTTTTTCCAGCAGCAATAGCAATGCTGTTTGCAGAGCTCGCTGGGTTCTGCTCACCCGCAGATCAGTTTTTTCGCCTGATTGAGACATTCCATCCCCCTGTAATTTCTGTCGGGCAGAGCGCTGGAATCCCATTGCCTGACGATATTGATATCATTCTACAATAGGAGCCTTGATTTGACAAGCAGCGAAAAATCACCCAAAAAATGTGCTGTAAGACATCCGATCCATTCGCTGATGAAAATGCCGCCGCTTCCCAAAAGAAGCGACGGCATTTTTTCGCAGTGCTAGCTCTCAGCTTTGCCGGGATAAAGCTCTTTAAACTTCATAGAGCTTGGAAAGGCGAAGCAGATGCTCGTATTTTTCCTTTGCAATCTGATCCGCTTCCTCGAAGAGCTCCTTGGCGCGATCGGGGAAGGTGCGCATCAGGCTGGTATAGCGCACTTCACGCTCGATAAACTCCTTGTAGCTCTGAGAGGGAGCCTTGCTGTCCAGCTGGAAGGGGTTCTTGCCCTCTGCCTTGAGGCGGGGGTCAAACCGGAACAGATGCCAGTAGCCTGCGGCCACAGCGTCCTTGATCTGGGTCTGGCTCTTGCCCATGCCGCCCTTGATGCCGTGGTTGATGCAGGGAGCATATGCGATGATGATGGAAGGTCCCTTGTAGCTCTCGGCCTCTACCATGGCCTTCATCAGCTGGTTGTAGTCGGCGCCCTGTCCAACCTGTGCCACGTAAACATAACCGTAGCTCATGGCAATGGCCGCCAGATCCTTCTTCTTCACTTCCTTACCGGCTGCGGCAAACTGAGCCACAGCGCCGGTGGGAGTGGACTTGGAGGACTGTCCGCCGGTGTTGGAGTAAACTTCGGTGTCAAAGACCAGAATGTTCACGTCTTCGCCGGAAGCGATCACATGGTCCAGACCGCCAAAGCCGATGTCGTAGGCCCAGCCGTCTCCACCAAAGATCCACACGCTCTTCTTGCTCAGATAATCCTTCTCCTTGAGGATTTCCTTTGCAAGCTCTGCAGCAGTGCCGGATTGTCCGCTGATGCTCTCCAGCTCCTTGACATACTCTTGGGTAGCCTGAGCGTTGGCAGCACCATCGTCCATGGTATCCAACCAGTTCTTGGCGGCAGCTTCCAGAGCGGGAGCACCACCCAGAGCAATCAGCTCTTCGGTCTTCTGGCGCAGCTTGTTGCGAATGGTCTTCTGGGCCAGATACATACCGTAGCCGTACTCGGCGTTGTCCTCAAACAGGGAGTTTGCCCATGCGGGACCCTTGCCCTGCTTGTTCTTGGTATAGGGAGTGGAGGGTGCACTGCCACCCCAGATGGAGGAGCAGCCGGTGGCGTTGGCAATATACATCCGGTCGCCAAAGAGCTGAGTGACCAGCTTGGCGTAAGGAGTTTCGCCGCAGCCTGCGCATGCGCCGGAGAATTCCAGCAGGGGCTGCTTAAACTGGCTGCCCTTGACGGTGCTCTCCTTAAATTTGGCATTCGCCTCTGCCTTCTCCGGCAGGTCGAAGCAGTAAGCAAAGACATCCTGCTGCTCCAGCTGGCTCTCCAGAGGCTCCATCACCAATGCTTTTTCGCCCTTCTTGCCGGGGCAGACATTGACGCAGCTTCCGCAGCCGGTGCAATCCAGCACGGTGGGAACCATGGCGAACTTCAGTCCCGGCAGGCCGGTGGCATCCAACAACTTGGTGCCCTTGGGGGCTTTGGCAGCTTCCTCTTCGGTCAACAGGAAGGGACGGATGACAGCGTGTGGACATACATAGGAGCAGAAGTTGCACTGAATGCAGTTTTCGGGCTTCCAGCAGGGAACATCCACAGCGATGCCCCGCTTCTCGTAAGCGGCGGAGCCCAGAGGGAAGGTGCCGTCTTCCCGGCCGGTAAAGGCAGAAACAGGCAGGCTGTCGCCCTTTTGCGCGTTGACGGGAATGAGGATGTTGTTGACATAGTCAACCAGTTCCTTGTCCTCGCCCTCGGCCTTGGCATGCCCCATGCCGCCGGAAGCATTCTTCCAGGAATCAGGAATCTTAACTTCCCGAATGCTTTCCACACCCTTGTCGATGGCGTTGTGGTTCATCTTGACAATGGCCTCGCCCTTGGAGCCGTAGCTCTTGGTGGCAGCGTCCTTCATATACTTCACGGCATCATCAATGGGAATGATGTTGGCCAGCTTGAAGAAGGCGGCCTGCAGCACGGTGTTCACCCTGCCGCCCAGGCCCAGCTCGCGGCCGATGGAGATGGCGTCGATGGTGTAGAACTTGATGTTGTTGTCGGCAATAAACTTCTTGACGTCGCCGGGCAGATGCTCTTCCAGCTCAGCATCAGACCAAGGGCAGTTGAGCAGGAAGGTGCCGCCGGGCTTTAGATCGCTGACCATATCGTACTTGCCGATATAGCTGGGGTTATGGCAGGCCACAAAGTCGGCCTTGTTGATGAAGTAGGTGCTCTTGATGGGGTTTTTACCAAACCGCAGGTGGGAAACGGTAACGCCGCCGCTCTTCTTGGAGTCGTAGGAGAAGTAGGCCTGAGCATACATATCGGTGTGGTCGCCGATGATCTTGATGGAGTTCTTGTTGGCGCCCACGGTGCCGTCGGCTCCCAGTCCCCAGAACTTGCAGCTGGTGGTGCCTTCGGGGGAGGTGTCGGGGTTTTCGCCCACAGGCAGGCTCAGATGGGTCACGTCGTCCACAATGGAGAGGGTGAACTTGGGCTTTACGCCGCCGTTCTCGGCGTTCTTGTAAACGGCAATGATGTCGGCGGGCTGGGTGTCCTTGCTGCCCAAGCCGTAGCGGCCGGAGTAGACAGGAGTTTGATCAAACTTGCTGCCCTTAAGAGCCAGCACCACGTCCAGATGCAGAGGTTCGCCCAAAGCGCCGGGCTCCTTGGTGCGATCCAGCACAGAGATGCTCTTGACGGATTCGGGAATGGCATCGATCAGCTTGTCAGCGCGGAAGGGACGATAGAGACGAACCTTAACCAGGCCGTACTTGCCGCCTCTGGCGTTGAGGTAGTCAATGGTCTCTTCAATGGTGCCGCAGACGCTGCCCATGGCAATGATCACATGCTCTGCGTCGGGAGCACCGTAGTAGTTAAAGAGCTGATAGTCGGACCCGATCTTCTGGTTTACCTTGCCCATGTATTCCTCTACGATTTCGGGCAGGGCATTGTAAAAGACGTTGGAGGCCTCTCTGGCCTGGAAGAAGATGTCGGGGTTTTGAGCGGTGCCCCGCTGTACGGGACGGTTGGGGTTGAGGGCGTTGTCGCGGAATTTTTGCACCGCATCCCAGTCCAGCATGTCCGCCAGATCTTCGTATTCCCAAGCGGCAATCTTATCCACCTCGTGGGAGGTGCGGAAGCCGTCGAAGAAGTGGAGGAAAGGTACACGGCCCTTGATGGCGGCTAGGTGTGCCACCGCGGCAAGGTCCATAACTTCCTGTACGCTGGAAGACGCCAACATGGCAAAGCCGGTCTGGCGGCAGGCGTAAACGTCGGAATGATCGCCAAAGATCGAAAGAGCGTGAGAAGCAACGGCACGAGCCGACACGTGAATGACGGCTGGCAGGTTTTCACCGGCCATTTTGTACATATTGGGGATCATCAGCAGAAGCCCCTGAGAAGCTGTAAACGTTGTGGTCAGGGCACCAGCAGCCAAAGAGCCGTGTACGGTACCAGCAGCGCCCGCCTCGCTCTGCATTTCCACAACCTGCACCTGCTGGCCAAAAAGATTCTTTTGGCCACCCGCCGACCACTTATCCACCTCTTCGGCCATAACCGATGAGGGAGTGATGGGATAGATGGCCGCCACGTCCGTAAAGGCATACGAAACGTGGGCAGCAGCTGTGTTGCCATCCATTGTTTTCATTTTTCTTGCCATTCTTGTGTATCCTCCCAATTTAAAAGTTCCTTGATCAGCCATAGTATTATTATACATTTATACCCAGTAAATAGTAACACGAAATCGCCAGAAAGTAAATAGAATAGGGAAAAACCGTATACGCACACAATTTTTAGATAAAACACAAAAAATTTTAGATATTATATCAATAAGTTCCTTTCTGTTTCTTTAGGGTTCCACTCTTTGCCTTGCCAATTCACACATTTTCTTTCTTTTCATATGATAGTAGAGGGCAGACACTCAAAAAGGAGCAAAATTCCCTGAAAAATTGAAATTTTAGGTGGTATATCGGAAGGGAGCGATGGGATGAACGCCATTATAGTTGTTATCATCTGCCTGTTGGCCTCGGTGGGGATTGTGCAGGCTCTAAGCTGGCTCATCATGGGATTGGCACACAACCCCGAATGGGGCACGATGCAGGTGGTGCCGCTGCGCAACGACCCCAACGAGCTGGAAGCGCAGCTGCGTTATGAACTCTTTTTGCTGCGGTGGAGCACCAACCCGCGGCCGCAACACCTCATCCTGCTGGACACCGGCTTGGATGAAGAGGGGCAAAACATCTGCCGCAGACTTCTTTCCGGGGTGGGCGGCATAAACATCTGCTCCCCCGACGACCTGCCAAAGCTTACCCTCCATCTGGCTCAAGGCAATGAAGTCGTATAAAATTTTCTACATACAGCAAAGCAATTAAGAATTGGCACCGACCTATCCCCAGTTTTCCCACAAAGCCCCGGTCCGCAATGACCGGGGCTTTTGTGTTAAAGTCAGCGCTGTATCCTCTTCCGGATATTCTTACGGTCAGACGGGTGCTGCTCCAGCTCCCTCTTAACCAAAAAGGCCGTGGAGCTGGTCGGAAATGCGGGCAAAGTCAGCCAAACTCAACTGTTCCGCCCGCGCACCTGGATCCACCTTTGCCTGTTCCAGCAGCGCGGTCAGCTGCTCCTTGGGCAGATTCAATGCCGCCGAAAGCCCGTTGAGCAATGTCTTGCGCCGCTGAGCAAAGGCTCCCCGCATCACTCGAAACAGCACCCCTTCATCCTTGACCGGCACCGGTGGCTCCTTGCGCAGAGTCAGGCGCACCACCGCCGAATCCACCTGGGGAGGCGGCAAAAAAGAGCCCTTGGAAACGGTGAATAACAGCTCCGGCTTGCTGTACCAAGCAATGGCGGCGGTGATTGCCCCCGCCTGCCGGGAGGGAAGCTCCGCACAGATGCGCTGCGCCGTCTCCTTTTGCAGCAGAACGGTGATGGACACCAAGGGCAGGCGGGATTCCAGCAGCCGCATCAGAATGGGGGTGGTGATGTAGTAAGGCAGGTTGGCGCAAACCACAACAGGCAGATCGCCGAACTTTTCCAGCAGCGCAGCAAGATCCAGCTTTAAAAAATCTCCCCATACAATTTCAACGTTGGAGTAGTCCTGCAAGGTTTCTTCCAAGGCGGGAGCAAGGCTCTGGTCCAGCTCCACCGTCACCACCTTGTCGCAGCGCCGGGCAAGCTCTGTGGTCAAAACACCGATGCCGGGGCCGATTTCCAAAGCTCCCACTCCCGGCTCCGCCCCTGCCGCCTCTGCCATTCTGGGGCAAACGCCGGGATTGATCAAAAAATTTTGCCCCAGTGCCTTTTTGAGCCGCAGCTGGTGGCGGGCAAGCAAAGACCGCACCACCGCCGGATTGGAAAGGTCGGCCATGAAAAAACCTCCGTTTGTATGGTTTTGATTTGCATTTGCATGGTTGTTTGTTTTGCAGTATAATGAACCAAATGCAGTTGGGACAACCAACCGCCATTGGGATTTTGTAGGAAAAGTAGGTGCTTTCATTGACCAGACGCGACAAAATCAACTATTACCTCGATATCGCCGAAACCGTACTGGAGCGTGGCACCTGTCTGCGCCGGAACTTTGGTGCCATCATCGTCAAAAACGATCAAATCGTGTCCACTGGGTACTCGGGGGCACCGCGGGGGCGGCGCAACTGCAGTGATCTCGGTGAATGCGTCCGCGCGCGGATGAACATTCCCCGGGGGGAGCGGTACGAGATGTGCCGCTCGGTTCATGCGGAGGCCAACGCCATCATTCATGCGGCACGAACGGATATGATGGGCGCCACCCTATACCTTTGCGGCAAAGAAATGTCCAGCGGAGAGTACGTAGAAAATGCCAACCCCTGCTCCATGTGCAAGCGAATGATTATCAACGCCGGAATCTCCCAAGTCATTGTCCGCAACACCAAGGAGGAATATACCACCACGGTGGTGCAGGATCAGTGGATCAATCACGATGAATCCCTGCTGGGAGTCACCGGATACTAAGAGGTGCCGTCAACACCAAGAAGGGCGGAAGGCAAGGGCTGCCACCGGTATTATTCCAACAGGGCAGGGCACCAGTTGAAAACGGGAGGATAACAAGATGCGGTTGGACAAGCTGGTTTCTCACGGGGCGGGCATCAGCCGCAAGCAAGCTGCCGACGCCATTCGCAGCCGTCGGGTTCTGGTAGGCGGCCAAGTGGTCACCCGGCCGGAAACTCACTGCGACCCAGCCGCCTTAATCACTCTGGACGGCAATCCCATTGTGGCGGGGAACCGGTATTATATGCTCAATAAGCCATCCGGAGTGGTTTGCTCCACCCGGGACTTAAAAGACCCTACCGTTCTGGAGCTGCTGCCTGCCCCTCTGCGTAAAGGGCTGTTTCCGGCGGGGCGGCTGGACAAAGATACCGAGGGCTTTGTGCTCCTCACCAACGACGGTGCCTTTGCCCACCGGATGCTCTCCCCCAAAAAGAAAATCGGGAAAGTCTACCGGGTGACGCTGGACGCTCCTTTTTCGCTAGAAACTCTCCAGCAGGCCTTTTCCCAACCCATGGATTTGGGAAAGGGGGACATCACCTCCCCCGCCCAGCTGCGCCTGCTGGAAGAGGGCAACTGCCCCGTGGCCGAACTGATCATTTACGAGGGGCGGTTTCATCAGGTCAAGCGGATGTTCGGTCGTTTTGGCCTTGGGGTGATAGCCCTCAAGCGCACCGCCATCGGGGGTCTGGCTTTAGATCCAAACCTTGCCCCCGGTCAATGGAAGTCCTTGACACAGCAGGAGTTGTCCCAGGTTTTTTCCGACTCTGACCACTGAAACGACACACATTGAGCTGCAGCCGGTTACTTGGGCTGCAGCTCATTTAAATCAATGCGGTAACGGAGCATATCCCGGTTGACCGTTTTGTTTCCTGGGCCGGCCACCCTTCCATTGCGGAGATAGTAATCGCTCCACACCCCCACCACACGAAAACCAAGGCGAATGAGCAGAGCATGGCGGCGTAAATCGGCATCCCCGGCTCCAATTTCCACAAAGCGCCCTCCCTGCACCCGCACATAGTCCATCACATACATCAACAGCTGGTAGATGACCTCTGACTCCTCCTGAAGAGGTGCCACCGCCAAATTGACAATCTCGTGATAGTGTTTGCGCTTGGCCAGCAGACAGACCGCTACCGTCCGCCCCCCCAGCACCCCCACAAAGGCGTCACACAGGTTGAGCTGCCGCATGGCTTCCGGCAAAGACGGCTGTTCCTGCAGCAAAAGATCAACATCTGCCAAGTCCTTGCTGACCGTAATGGAAAAGTTGTCCATATCAAGGCCCCCTCTCCCCGCCACCGTATTCCTCACAGGTGCAGGCGGTGTGGTGGAATTGTTGTCTTTGGTATTGATTGACTATCTTCACTATACCATATCACCAATGGTCAAGCAAACAGCTTTTCTGCCTTTTTTCGGTCCAAGGCCCGGCAGCGGTGCAGGATGCGACCCTCCCCCCGGGTGCGGACCAAAACGTCGCAGGTGCCTCCAAACCGCTGGAAGAACCCCTGCCGCAGCTCCACCTGAACCATTTTATCCCGCTGCACCACCACGGTGTGGAGATAAAACCCCTTGGAATAGCGCAGGGTAAACACCTCTCCCTGGCGGGCCAGCCCACCGGTGCGGTAATCAAAAATACGAGCCAGCAGAAACACCACACAGGGCACCATGGCCATGCTCCCCACAAAGAGAGCAAAGGCAGTCCACCCTTCCATCAGCCAGATCAAAACACCGGTGATGGTGGGAACTCCCAAGCAAAGGCACAAGGGCTGCGCCAAAAACCGCAAAATCCCCCGCTTACTGGCGGGAAGGCTGCGGGCCGCAGGAGTCAGGGCGGGAAACAGCAGGGTGCGGTGTTTCCGGAACCGGATCTCCCCTTCGGTGGGAACCAGACAGGTGATATCCTCTTTTTGCTTGCCGTAGCCCACCGCCGAAATGTAAAGGGAGTAAAGGCCCATCACCTTGGTGGTAAGGCTCTGGCGAATGTCGATAAAATTGACCTCCCCGTACTTCACCAAGTATTCTCTAGAGGTAATGGTGCCTCCCACAATATGCAGGTGATCCCCCTGCCGGGATACCTGCATATTTTTGTATCGAAGAAAGGTGTGGATAAAGCTGACCACCCATCCCCCCAACAGGAGATAGGCAAGGGCGGCAGCAGCCGGAGGAATGCCAAAGGCCAACGTTCGGGCGGTCTCCTCAAAGGTGTCGATGAGCAGACGGGAAAACTCCACCCCCAGCAGCCTTCCGCTTTGGGAGATCAAGGCGGAAATAAATACAATTCCCGCCAGAGAGTTGGAATTGAGCAGGCTCAGCGCTAAAATGGAGGAGGTGCGGGGGGTGTAGGCCCCGGTGCCCCTGGGAAGGCCGCCTTGGCCTTTTCGGTTTTTGCCCCACTGCAAAAGGGCTGCAGCATTGTTTGGAGAAAGAATAACGGTAAAATCTGCGTTGGAGCGGCTTCCTCCCATGGTGTCCACCCGTAACCGCACGGCCCGAAAGGGATGGAGGTAAAAGGGGTGCATCACCGAGATGGTCACAATCTTCCGCCAGGGAATCAGGGTTTCTCTTTGAAACACCACCCCCGAGCAGATGGAAAGGGTATCCCCCTCCAAGCGGTAGGTCACCTTCCACCACCGCAATACCGCAATTCCCACCATCAGCAGCAGAATCATCACATCCGCCCAGGCACCGGCCAGCCATCCGGTCAGGTTGTCTCCAAGGGCAGCAAAAAATCCCCGCAGCAATGGAATGATAATGAGGTAAACCACACGCCACAGGTTGCCCAGTATGGTAATGGGATGAGCCCGGTATTGACAGGACATGGCACCGCTTCCTTGTATCACGATTCTGACCGGTTGATGAGAACCGCTGCAGCACCGGCAGCCACAGAGCCGATCTTCCCCTTCCTGCAGGTGAAAAAGGATGATTCAGGGTGCCGGCAATCCGGCTGCTCCCCTATCATCCTTCTCTCTTGCGGCCAGGAAAGGGCTCTGCCCTATTACAGCAGCTTTGCCATGAGATGACCGGTAATCAGCTTGGGATAGAAGTAGGTGGATTTTTGAGGCATCTTTTCCCCGGCGGCGGCAACGTCGGCAATCTCCTCCACCTTGGTGGCGTTGAGCAAAAAGGCACAATTGGCCTTTCCTTGGGAGACGGTGGCAAAGGCTTCTTCCGCGTCCCGGGTATAGTACAGGTTGCGCTGATTTGCCATATTTTCTTTATCTATACCCAAAAAACGCTCCAAAATCAGCAGGTGTAGCACATTGACATCCAGCAGCTGGTAGGCCTTGCTGGCTTGGGGTAGCAGCTCCTTCATCACATCTTCGCTGCGAAGCTTCAGCAGATAGGCGCCCTGAGGCAGACAAAGCCCCAGCACCTTTTCTCCGGCCTGCTCGGCTTGCTTCATAACCCCTTCCAGTTCGCCCACCGCTACCTGGGTAAGGGTAAAGTGCTCGCCGCAATCTTTAAGCAGCTGCTGCGCATCAAACTGCTCCAGACCATGTACCACCCGGTGGGTGGGAAATACCACAAGGCCGGGATGCTCCATATGCATCAAGGTCATCATCACATAATGCGCCTGCCCCACCTTCCTGCCCTGAGCCATCAAGCTGTTGCGGTAGTTAAGGGCGGTTTCGTAGCGGTGGTGACCATCGGCGATGTAAAGCTTCTTTTCTTCAAACAGGGTGGAGATTTTCTGAATTTCGGCAGGGTCTTCGATCTTCCAAACCCGGTGGGTAATGCCGTCGGCACTTTGGAACTCTTCCAAAGGCTCCTGCTGGGTTGCCGCCTCCAAACGGGAGAAGATGTTGTTCTCCTCATCAAAGTATAGGCAATAAACCGAGCTAAAATTACAGCCGGTGGCGGTCATCAGGTTAAACCGGTCGGTTTTTGCCTTGGAAAGAGTTTGTTCGTGGGGCAGTACCACGCCCTTTTCAAACTCCTCCAGCTTGACCATACAGCAAAGGCCCAGCAAGCTCTTTTGTTCCCCGGCTACGGTAAACACCTCCTCGTAGAGGTAGAGGCCGGGGGCTTGGTCGGTAGCGAGAATGCCTTGATCCATCCATTCCCGGAAGGTGGCTTGCGCCTGCTGGTACGGATCCTGTCCTTCCCTTGGCAGCTCCAGCCGAATGATATTGTGGGGGTTGCGGGCCAAATACGCCTCCCGCTCCTCCTCGCTGATGATATCGTAGGGGGGGCAGGTCAATTCCTCCAGAGAGCCAGCCTTCGGTGTAAACCGCAATGCTCCAAACGCTTTGATGGTGGCCATTGTCATTTCCTCCTCAGGTAGTGTGATAAGGTCTTCAAGCAAAGGTGTTCCCCCAAAGGGGAGCAGCCCTTTGCATGGTCCGTAAGTTCTTGGATAAACTTTTGCTTCTGGATTTTAGAAATCTTGGGTTGTTGCCTTCTCTTTGCTATGATACCACAGATGCCAAGCAGGATGCCATTGTGACATATCATGAAAATATAGCGTAAAGGTTACTTTGGGCTTATTATATCATAAAATATATAAGGACAAGGTTTTTTTTGCTGCAGCCGTGTTTTTTGGTCAGGAAGGTGTGGATTCACTTTGATTTAACAAATTTTTCAGTAATTTTTGGTATGATAAATAGGCAAAGTGCTCTCTGCTCCAAGAGGCACTCGGTTGCGCAAAAACTCTTGTGGTTCCGAAACCTTGATTGGAAAGAGGAAAACTATGATTGAAGTTAGGGAGCTCACCAAGCGGTACGGTGTTAAAATCGCTGTGGAAAATGTGAGCTTTTCGGTGGGAGAGGGCGAGGTTCTGGGTCTTTTGGGCCCCAACGGAGCCGGCAAATCCACCATCATGAACATCATGACCGGATATCTTTCCGCCACCGATGGCACCGTCACCGTAGGCGGGTATGATATTCTGGAGCAGCCCGGCAAGGCCAAAACCCACATTGGATACCTTCCGGAGCAGCCTCCCCTCTACCTGGATATGACGGTGGAGGAGTATCTGCGTTTTTGCTTCCGGCTCAAAAAGCTGAAGGGAAACAAGCGGCAGCATATCGCCCAAGTGTGCGAAAAAGTGGGGATTGAAGATGTGGCAAGCCGCCGAATCGGCAACCTGTCCCGAGGATATCGGCAGCGGGTGGGCCTTGCCCAGGCGCTGTTGGGGAGTCCCCCTATTTTAATTCTGGACGAGCCTACGGTGGGGTTGGACCCCCGCCAAATCACCGATATTCGCAATCTCATCAAAGAATTGGGCAAGCATCACACGGTGATCTTGTCCTCCCACATCCTTTCCGAGGTGCAGGCCATCTGTCCCCGGGTGGTGGTGATTCATCAGGGGCATATGATTGCCGATGGGTCCCCCAAAAGTTTGGCCAGCTCCATGGCGGGAGGGCATCGCCTCTACGCCCGCATCGACGGCCCTCGGGAGCCGGTGCGCCGTATGTTGGAGCAAATCCCCGGTGTGGAAGCGGTGGAGGAGCTAGGCCCCCGGGAAGGTGCCTTGGAGTGGGCCATTTCCCCCAAAGAAGGGGTGGACGTTCGGCGCCCTCTCTTTTATGGACTTTCCCGCAACCGCTGGCCCCTTCTCTCCTTACAGGACAACGAGATGTCGCTGGAGGAAATCTTTTTAGCCCTCACCGCCCAGGCGGAAGAGCAGGCTCGCCAACAGGCTTTGGGGGAGAAAGCCTTGGAGGAAGAAGAGGCTGACCTTTTCGAGGAAGACGTGGAGGAAAAGGAGGAATCGCTGTGAGAGCCGTACTGCGCCGGGAGCTTTCCGCCTACTTCCACTCCCCCATTGGGTATGTGTTTTTGGCGGTATTTTATTTCTTCTCCGGGTACTTTTTCACCCTCACCTGTCTGCGCAGCATGAACGCCAGCCTAAGCGGCGTCTTTGCCGGGCTGTTTAGCATCCTGCTGTTTTTGGTGCCCATTCTCACCATGCGGCTGATGAGCGAGGAGCTGCGGGGCAAAACCGACCAGCTGCTGCTCACCGCCCCCATCTCCCTCACCGGTATGGTACTGGGCAAATATTTGGCTGCTTTGTTGGTCTATTTGCTGGGCATTTCCATCACCTTGGTGTATGCCCTGGTCATCTCCACCCTCACCTCTCCCCACTGGCCCATGGTGCTGGGCAGCTTTTTGGGTGCTCTGTTGCTGGGCATGGCCATGATTGCCATCGGCATGTTCATCTCCTCCCTCACCCAGAATCAGGTGATTGCGGCGGTGGGCGGGTTTGGAGCTGCTCTCTTTCTCATTTTGGTGGACGGCCTTGGCTCCTACCTTACCAACGAGACTTTGGTCGGGTTGGTGATGGCGCTTTCCTTTTATCAGCGGTTCCAAAGCTTTGCGCTGGGCATCTTAAGCCTCTCGGGGGTGGGGTTCTTTTTGGGCGTTGCCGCCATCTTTCTCTTCCTCACCATCCGCGTGTTTGAGAAAAGGCGGTGGAGCTGATGAAATTAGGTTCCAGAACGCTGCGTCAGGGCAGTGTGGCCACCGCCATCACCGTTGTGGTGGTTGTGGTGCTGGTGTTGCTGGTGATGCTGCTGGACGCCCTAGACAGCACCTTCCAGCTGCGGGCGGATCTGACCCAGAACAAAGCCTTCCAGCTCAGCGAGGCCACCCAGGAATTTTTAGCCCGACTCAACCGGGATGTCACCATGTATGTCCTGACCCCTGAGCAGAACCTGACTACAGGGGATATCTACTACCTTCAGGCCAACGAGGTGTTGCACCGCTATGCCGCCAGCCCCCGCATTCACCTGGAGTATGTGGATTTGGCCCGCAACCCCCAATTGCAGGCTAAGTTCAGCCAGTACCAGCTCAACAGCCAAACCATTCTGCTGGAAAGCGAGGGGCAAACCGCCACCGTAAACCTTAGCGATCTATTTCATATCGAAACAGACCAGCTTTGGGGGGAGCAGTATATTGTCTCCTCCAAGGCGGAACAGGTGATGACCGGTGCTCTCATGGGGCTGACGGTGGAAAACCCGGTCACCGCCGTTCTGGTGGAAGGGTTTGGGGAAGGCGGCACCGAAGGACTTCACACCTTGCTGTCCGCCAATCACTATCGAGTGATGGAGCAAAACCTACTGCTGGAAGACATCGATCCTTCCGCCGATTTGGTAATTATCAGTAGCCCCATGCGGGACTATTCAGAAGAAGCTCTGCGCAAGCTGGACGCCTTTTTGGACAACGGCGGGCAACAGGGGAAAACCCTGCTCTACTTTGCTGATGTCCTGCAGCCGGAAACGCCCCTGCTGGACGCCTTTCTGGCTGATTGGGGGATAGAGGTAAAACCCGGCGTCATCTGGGAAACGGACACCACCAAACTGGTGACCAACAGCAATTACTGGTCCATCGCCCAGTACACCGAAGCCCTCTACGCCGCCGATGCTCTGCGAAGCGGACTGTTTACCCTGATGCCGGAAGCGCGGCCCATCCGCCTGTTGTGGGAGCAGCAGGGCAATGTGGAGGTGACCCAGCCCCTTATCTTCACCGAAACCGCCCGGATTCATCCCATTGAGGAAACGGCCGAGTGGTCGGCGCAAACGGCAGAATCTGGTCCCTTTGCCGCTTTGACCGTCTCCACCCGCACCACCTCAGCCGGGGAAGAGGAGCGGTATTCCCATGTGGTGGTGGCCGCCTCCAGCCTGATGATGGAGGCCACCGTTCTCCAAAACCCCTATATGGGCAACGGTGAATTCCTGCTGGGGCTTCTTTCCCGTTTGACGGGTCAGGACTTGGGCATCACCCTTGCTCCCAAAACCCTTGGGCTGGAGTACCTGCCGGTGTCGGAGTTTCAGATGAGCCTTTGGGGCGGTGTCTTCACCGTTCTGCTTCCCCTGCTGGTGATGGCGGCGGGGGTGGGCATCTTCCTCCACCGCAGGCATTTGTAACCGGTGCTCTTTCCATTCGGTGGCGGAGCGTCCAAGCTTCCATATAGACAACAGCGGCGCCCGCTATCTCGGTGCGCCGTGAACCATAAAGGGAGAACCTTGCTTTGCAACGAAAAAAAAGCATCTGGATATTAGTGAGTTTGTTGGCGGTAGCTCTGGGGCTGATTGCCGCCTTGGTTGTGGTGCGCTCCCGGTTTGCTCCCCCTGGGGAGGAGGGCCCAGACCCCGGCCCCACCGTTCTGGTTTACCAAACCCAAGGGGCGGTAACCAGCCTAAAAATCACCCAAGAGCAAAAAACCTCCTTCACTCTCTCCGCCCTTTCCTTGGAGGAGGACTTGGTGGAGGATGCCTCCTTGGGCGATTACGACAGCCAGTTGGTCAACCAAAGCCGGGTGACGGGTGTTCTCAACGCTTCTCGTCACCTGTATGCTTTGGAGCTTTTGGAGGAATCCCCCGGCGATTACCAGTCCTTTGGCCTTGCCCAGCCCCGGGCGGTGGTGGAGGTCACCGACGAAACCAAGCGCACCATCACCCTGCTCATTGGAGACAACGCCCCCGGCAACGCGGGCATCTACCTCAAGCGGCAGGACAGTCCTGCCATCTATCTGGTCCCCGCCTACTCTCTGGACAACTACCTCCTGCCCGAAACCGCCTATCTCAACCTCACCATCACCCCCGGCTCTGTAGCCGAAGGGTTCGACGCCGTGGTTCTGGGAGGCACCGTGCGGGAGGAGCAAGGACAAGTGGTCATTCGCAGGCAGGGGGAGGAGTATGCTCTCTCCGCTCCAGTGCAGCGGCCTTTGGACGAGAGCATGGGCCTTGCTCTGCTCAACACCCTGCTGGGTCTCAACGCCGACAGTGTGGCGGCCATCAATCCCACCCGGGAGGAGCTGGAGGCTCTGGGGCTAAATCGCCCCTATGCCACCGCTCAGGTGTCGGGCAGCTGGGGAGAATTCTTTCTCTCTGCCACCGCCCCCGATGCCGGGGGAATGGTCTACCTCTATCGGGAAGGAGTGCCCCTGCTCTACACCGCCCGGGCGGATTTGCTGCCCTGGCTGGATCTGCAATACATCCAGCTGATGGACCCTTTTGCGTACACCCCGGACATTGAACAGCTCCAAGAAATCTCTCTGGATTTAGAAGCGGGTCAAAGCTACCGTTTCCAGCTTGCCCGGAGTGAAACAGGGGAGCTTTCGGTCACCCTGGACGGTGCTGCCATCGACAGCGAAAATTTCCTGCGGTTTTATGTTACTTTAATCTCCGCCCGACTGGCAGAGCACACCCAACAGCCCTCTTCACCCGGCAATCCGGCCCTTGTCATCACCTATACCCACCATTCCGGTGAGAGGCAATGGGTGGAGTTTTATCCTGGCCCTCCCCGGCGATGGTTTATCCGAACCGGAAACCTCCCCTTTTTCCTCACTCCTTCCACCTATCTGGAGCGGGTGTTGCAGGATCTGGAAAAAATACAGGCCGGCCACCGGGTGGAGAGCTTTGAGTGGTAATTTAAACCCAGCGACTCATAGAATACAAAAGGCGATCTGCCATATGGCAGACCGCCTTTTATAATGTCATAATGAAGTAGGGTATTATTTTTGGTAAACCTTTTGTTCCAGCATCTCCTGCCGCAGGGCAGTGGTGAGCAGGTGAGCAATGGGTTCCTCCACCTTCTCAAGAGGGAGAATGCCGGGCTCCAGTTTTTCCTGCAAAAACACAATGTGGTAACCTGCCTTGGTGGCAAAGACCGGACTGTACTCCCCCGGCTTCTCAAGGGCCAGCACCTGCTCTTTCAGTTCCGGCACAAAGTCCCGGGTGCTGGGATAAGGGCCGGTTAAATATCCCAGCTGGGCAAAGGGGCCCTCCCGCATACCGGGATCCTCGTTGTACTGCATCTGCAAAGCTTCGAAGGACTGCCCTGCCTCCAAATCTTCCCAGATCTGTTGGGCTATTTCCTCTTGGGAGGTGAGAATATGCCGAAAGCGAACATAACCTTCCGGAATCACCAAAGGGGGAATGCCCCCGTACTGCTCATACCCCTCCTGCTGGCTTTTAAACAACCCCGGCTGTTTTTGAAAAGCCTGCTCCAAAGCGGTTACCCTGGCCTCGTACCACTGTTCTACCGCGTCATCTTCCGCAAACACATCCGGAAATAAAAAGTCCCGCAGCTTTTGTTCCAACAGCTCCCGGCTGTACTGCTCCTCCAGCCGGGCGGCGTCCTCCTGCAAAGCCAAAGCATCCTGCAAGGCATCCTGCCGGATGGTGCTCTGCTCCTCCTCGGTAAGGGCGATGTGATGTTGTTGGGCGAGAAGCCAAAGAGCATCGTCGTAGGATTCCGGCACCAGCTCCTCTGCCGGCGGAGTCGGTGTTGGGTTGCAGCCGGTCAAAAAAAGGAGGAAGGCCAGCAGTGCTACACCAAGACAGAACGGCATCCGATTCATAACGGCCTCCCCTTGTATTATGCTGGGGTTCGCTCCATTCGCACCATGCTTCTGCCGCCGTCCTCAAAGACTTGGGTAACAACAAAGCCGTGGTGACCATAAAATTCCCGGTTTGCCTTGTGATCCGCCGGAGTCATCAAAGCCCAATGCCGAGCCTTTGGGTGAAGGTTGATTATGTAGTCCATGGCCAGATGGCCCACTCCCTTACCCTGATAGGAGGGGATGACACAAAGGCTTTCCAGGTAAAAATCCTCCTCCCCCACCTCCCGGTAGAGCAGGCATCCCACCGCTTCTTCTCCGTTCAAAATTCGGTATGCCTGACAGGTCAGCAGCAACCCCGCCATGGTTTCCGGCGAATGTCCATAGCCAAAGCTGCAGCCGTTCTCCTGCCAATCCCGGGCAAAGGCCTGATTGTGCAGCTCGATCATCTCCTCCACCTGCCAAAGGGTGGCGGGTTCAAAACGTATCTTCACAAATAGGACTCCTTTGCAGCTAGATTCGCGGCTCTACCAAGTTGGTCCATCTTTGACTTTGTTGGAATTTACTCCTGTTCCCAGTTATGCCAAACTTCCTGAACGTCGTCGTTTTCCTCCAGCATGTCCAGCAGTTTTTCCATTTTGATTGCGTTTTCTTCATCCAACTTGACATAGGTGGAGGGAACGTATTCCGCCTGGGCGGAAGCAAAGGTGTAGCCCTTCTGCTCTAAAGCTTCCCGAACCGCCCCCACCTCGTTCCATGCGGTGTAGATTTCCACCGCCTCGTCTCCAAAGTCAAAGTCTTGGGCTCCTGCCTCCAGGCAGTCCTCCATTACCTTGTCTTCGTCAAGTCCTTCGTTTTCCAGCACAATGATTCCCTTGCGCTCAAACAGGTAGCCTACGCTTCCCGTCTGGCCCAGGTTGCCTCCATGCTTGTCAAAGTAATGTCGCAAGTCTCCGGCGGTGCGGTTGCGGTTGTCGCTCAGGCAATCCACCAGCACCGCTACCCCTGCAGGGCCGTAACCCTCGTACATAATCTGCTCGTAGGTAGCCTTGTCGCTGCCTGCTTTTTTAATGGCCCGCTCGATGTTGTCGTTGGGCACGTTATTTGCCTTGGCCTTGGCAATTAAATCCCTAAGCCTTGCATTGGAGGCGGGGTCTGCTCCCCCTTCCCGCACGGCCACCGCAATTTCGCGGCCCATTTTGGTAAAGATTTTGGCGCGCTGCGCGTCTGTTTTCTCTTTCTTGCGTTTGATATTGTTCCACTTTGAATGTCCTGCCACGGTATTTCCTCCCGATTATTATTGTATAGTCAGCGGTTGCGAAGCCAGGGATTGCGATTATCGTCATCCCCGCCCAAGGTAATCTCGTCGTCCCTGCCACCGGGACGGCTGGTTCCCTCCTCCACACTTACCTCCGGCATAATAAAGAGGTAAACGGTCTGGCGCTTGGGGTCAAACTCCACTCCCGGCTCCGGGGTGGTGCTTACCACATCTCCCGGTCTGGCAGTGGCATCGTACCGCTGCATAATTTCGATATTGACTCCTTCTAAATTGCCCAAAATCTCGGTGGCCTCCGTCATGGTGCGGCCAATGACATCGGGCATTTCATGGCGAACAGGGCCCTTGCTGACGGTGATTTCCACCGCGATGGTGCCGGTGGCGTAGATGGGTTCCCCCTCCACCGGTCGCTGGTCGATGATGGTGCCCTGAGGATAGTTGCTGTCAAATTCTTCCTTCACCTTAAATTGAAAGCGCTTGTACTGGGGGTTGTTGCGCACATCGCTGTAAAGCTGGTTAAAAAAGCTGGGCATCCTGTCGTCCGCCGGCTTGGAAGCATCCTCACTGGCGGGTTGGGACAAAGAGCTTTCCTGCCCCACAGAAGCAGGGCCTGCCGGCTCGGGTTGGATGATATCGGGGAGCATGGAGGCGACAAAAAACCAGATGGCTCCCCCCAGCAGCAACAGCATCACCAGCATGCCCAGCACCACATATTTGGCGGTGGACTGCCTGGTTCGCTCCTCTTTAGGCGGCAAAGGCGTTTGGTTGGACTCTCCTGCCTGAATCACCTTACTGGTATCGTAAACAGCGGTGCTGTCCGATTTGGATTCCACCATGCGGGACACAAAGGTTTGCATGGCCTGGATTCTCTCCTGGGTATCCGGCTCCATGGCAGCGGACACCGCATCCGATATGTTTTGAGGCAAATGGGGCAACTGCTCCGACAGGTCCGCTAAGGAACGCTCCCCGTCGATGCGTATGGACTTGGGGGGTACAATGCCGGTGAGAGTGCGGTACAGCAAAGCACCCATGGCATAAACATCGGTCCAGCTTCCCTGCCAACCGCTGGGAGAGTATTGTTCGGGAGCGCTGTAGCCTGTAAAAAGCTGTGCGTCCAGCTCGCTGCCGGCGGTTCGGGTGGCCGAAAGGGAGAACTCCCAAAGATAGAGCTTCTCCTCTGCCTGGTCTACGAATATGGTGTAGGGAGAGACCCCCCGGTGAATATGGCCATGGGAATGAAGGGTGCCCAAGGTGTTGCAGATGGGCAGCAGCAGCGCCAAAGCCTTTTTGGGAGAGAGCCTTCCCCCCTGCTGCTCCAGATACTCCTCAAAGGGGATGAGATCCAGCCCCTGAAACACAGCGTATATGGTATTGTATTCCGAAAAAACCGTTTCCAAAGGCACCACCGGCTCGGTGACGCCCAGGCGGCGGATTTCGTTGCAGATGTCCACAAAATCCGAGGCAAGGGCCTTATACTGTGCACCACAGCCTGCCAAAGGCAGGATTTTGCCTGTTTCCAAAGAGCGCTGCGCAATGGCTTGGGGAAAGTACTCCCAAATCCAGACCCTTTGCTGGAGGGAGTTGTCGTAACCGGCATAAAGAACTCCCCCGCCGTTTTTGCGCTGGGAAAGACCCAGCAGGTACCGTCCGCTCAGCACGGTACCGGGGCGGGCGCACTGCAAATCGTATATTTGATCCTCCTGCCATCCACAGACAGGGCATGCGTTGTGACCTTCCAAAGGCGTCATGCATTTCAGACAGAGGAAATGTCCCAATTTGGACATGAACGCGTTCCTTCCTTTCACAGAATGTCGAAAAAGATTCTGTTGACAAATCAGTTGGCCGGCAAAACGGTGTTGTATTTCCGGACATCATTCTTTTTCTTCTGTCAAACTGCCGTTTGACTCCGCCGCGCATCGCCGGAGCAGGCAAAAGCCTTGGATACGGCATAACAATTCTATCTTATAATAAACGGTTTACCCTTAAGATTCAAGTTACAAAGGAAGGCAAATAATAAAAACTTATGTATTTTGCCTACGATTTGCAAGAAGTACCAAACCATCCCATTTTTTAAAGAGCCTTTGCTTTTGTCACGAAAGTACCCGGAGGCAAGCACCTCCGGGTCCCTGCAAAAGGGCAGGTTACGCTGCCGTATTCAGCGCTGTTGCCTGTTGGCGAACCACTCCACCGGGATACACCAGGTAGTGCCTGCCGGTGGTGGAAACCACATACCAGCCGCCAATTTCGATGAACCAATGGGAGGAGGCAATCTCCTCATTGATCTCGGGGGAGTGCATAATGCCCCGCAGCACATACCGGGGATAGGAATAGCCCATATATTGCATGTGAACTCCGGTCAGCCGCTGATTTTGAAAATCCCGGTAAATGGGAGTGGTGTACACTTTTTGCAGATGGGCACTCAGCTCTTGGGCATTCTGGAGGCATTGGGGCAGCAAAGCCGCCAGATAATCCACTTTTTTGCCCAAAGCCGTTTTGACCCCGTCCTTGGTCAGCAGGTGATAAAAGCCTAAGCCCGCCCTGTCCCGCACCACGCAGTGGGCAAAGGTCTCGGCAAAATCCTCGTGATAGCTGCTGGAAGCATAGAGGGAAACAAAGGTGGTGTTGCTGTAACTACCCCTTCCGTCAAAGGCGCTGTAGACTGCCCCGCCGTTGAGAGCCTTCCACTCCGATGCAAGTTTTTCCTCTCCATACCGGCTGCGACAAACCCATTCCAGCGCATGGCCAAACTCATGGGCTAGGGCCAGCGGATTGTCCCCCGAAGAATAGGTGCCGGCGCTGGAGGAGGGCAGAAGAATTTCAATCAGGCCCCGCTCCTCATAAAAAACGCCGTGAGCCTCCACATTGGAGGGCAGGGCAAAGTTAAAATGATCCTTATAGACAAAGGAATACGTCAGTTTGCGTCCGGTTTTTTCCCGAACATGGGCCGAAACCTGTTTGACAATTCCCGGCGTGATCTTTTCCAGCACATGATCCAAAGTATGTAGTGTTCCGGTGCCAATGCAGGCGGAGCCGTCGGGATCTTTTTCGTATTGAATGGCAATGTCATATTTTTGTTCCAGCACTTGAATTTTAGCGTCCACCCCAGAATTGTCCGCCGCCATGACAGGCAGCGAAAACCCCAGGCATAAAACCAGTGCCAGCATCGCGCTGATGACTTGCTTCACAGGCAATCTCCTTTCTTGCCGATGATTTAAAAAACTGTTAAGAGTAGAATGTTATAAATCCTTAATAACAATTATAACAAATAATCCATTGCCTGTCGAAGCACACCCACTCAATTCAATATTTTAACAGGGAAACAGGTGTATTTCACCACTTTTTCCGGATTTCAGCCTGGTTTTATTGACCGTTTCAACAAAATAATATTAGATGGTTGCATTTTCCTGCACCGAAAGCTATAATGTACCACAAACCTAATATCCGAATTACAGCCATGATTTTTGGGAAGGAGGGGAAGCAAGATGACAAGTATGCTCTTTGTGCACTGCCGTTTTTGCTTCCTCTTTAGCTAGGCGATCCCGAAGACATGTGCCGTGGCAACCTCCCATCCGGGAGCCGGTGAGTCCTTCGGGGTCGCCGGAACAGTCGCACGCAAAATCCCTATTTGTTTTGGGGGTTTTGGGTGCTGTTGTGTTGTCATGGCTTTTTTGCGTTTTTATAAAACCTAAGATGAAGATTTGGAGGTACCTAGCAATGAGTCGATACTTCTCCCCGGAGATTGAAACCGCCGATCGGGGGCGGATGCTGACGTTACAGGGACAAAGACTGCGGGCAACGGTGCGTCACTGCTACGAAAATGTCCCCTTTTACCGGGAAAAGCTGCGCAAAATGGGGCTGACACCCGATGACATCAAAACAGTGGACGATCTGGCCAAATTGCCCTTTACCTATAAACAGGACTTGCGGGACCACTACCCCTACGGTCTCTTTGCCGTTCCCAAGAACAAGGTGGTGCGAATCCACGCTTCCAGCGGCACCACCGGCAAGATGACGGTGGTGGGGTACACCCAGCGGGATATTGACGACTGGGCGGAGGACACCGCCCGGGCCATTGTAGCGGCGGGAGGTACGCAGGAGGACTACATTCATGTCAGCTACGGCTACGGCCTGTTTACCGGAGGACTGGGGCTCCATTACGGGGCGGAAAAGCTGGGGGCCACCTCCATTCCGGTTTCCAGCGGCAACACCCGCCGCCAAATCGATGTGCTGCGGGATTTCGGCTCCAACATCCTCTGCTGCACCCCCTCCTACGCGATGTACATTGGCGAAACCATGGCCGAAATGGGCATCTCCCCCCATTCCCTCAATCTGCGGGCAGGCATCTTTGGCGCCGAGCCTTGGTCCAACGAAATGCGAGGGGAAATTGAGCGGTTGCTGGGCATTAAGGCCTACGATATTTACGGTCTGTCCGAGATTATGGGGCCGGGCGTCGCCTTTGAGTGCGAGGAGCAAACGGGGATGCACATCAACGAGGACAAATATATCCCCGAAATCATTGACCCGGACACCGGGGAGATTCTTCCCGAAGGGGTCCAGGGAGAGCTGGTATTCACCTGCATCACCAAGGAAGCTCTGCCCCTTTTGCGGTACCGCACCCGGGATATTGCCGTTTTGACCCGCCAGGAATGCTCCTGCGGGCGGACTCTCATCAAGATGAGCAAGCCCATGGGCCGCACCGACGACATGCTGATCATCCGGGGTGTCAACGTCTTCCCCTCTCAGATCGAGACGGTGCTGCTGGAACTGGGGCTTTCCCCCAACTATCTGCTGGTGGTGGACCGAGAAGGCTCTCTGGACACCCTAGAAGTGCGGGTGGAAATGACCCCCGAGATGTTCACCGACGCCGTTAAGGGGCTGGAAAAAATCGAAAAACGCATTCGCTCGGCGCTGCTTTCCACCTTGGGGCTGGCCGCCACCGTCAAGCTGGTGGAGCCCAAAACCATTGCCCGCAGCGAAGGCAAGGCCAAACGCATTCAGGACAACCGGAAACGGTAAGGGAGGGAAGAATATGAAAATCAAGCAGCTGTCAATCTTTGTGGAAAACCGGATAGGCCGTCTGGCGGAAATCACCGAAATCCTTGCATCCAAACAGGTGGATATTCGGGCCCTTTCCCTGGCGGATACCAGCGATTTTGGAATTTTGCGTTTGATCGTCAACAGCCCCGACATGGCCTACGCCGCCCTGCTGGAAGCCGGTGTCATGGTGCGAGCCACCGATGTGTTGGCAGTGTCCATGGTGGATGAGCCCGGCGGCTTTGCCCGCACGGTCGGCATTCTCTCTCAGGCGGGAGTGGGAATCGAATACCTCTACGCCTTTGTCAGCCGCAAGGGCAGCGAGGCGGTGATTATTCTCCGGGCCGACGATTGTGACAAGGCCATTGAGGTGCTAAACCGCAACGGCATTCGCCTGTTAGCACCCGATGAGGTTTATAATTTATAACAAGCTTTTGTCCGTAAGCTATGATACTGCCAATGGTCCGATAAAGTTTGGCAAAGCAATACAGGCCCCCGGTTGGGGGCCTGTATCATTGATGGCAAAACCGCAAACATACTGTCTAACCGTAGACTGCGGTCTGATTGATGGTGCTCTCTAAAAATACGCCAACCAAAGCGGGGTCAAATTGAATTCCCGCATTTCTTTCCAGTTCCTTACAGGCATATTCGTGAGAATGGGCACCCCGGTACACCCGATCGCTGGTCATGGCGTCATAAGCGTCGCAGATGGCGGTGATCCGCGCCACCAGCGGAATATCCCTTCCCTTCAGGCCATAGGGATACCCCTCACCGTTCCACCATTCGTGGTGATGGGCGGCACAATCCATGGTCAACGAGATGAGGTGCTCGGGAATACCGGAAATTGCACCTGCCTTGGCTTGCGCCAACAGCATCTGAGCAAATATGGGATGCTGCTGCACAATTTCCCTTTCTTCTTCGGTCAGTTTGCCACGCTTCATTAAGATTTCGGGAGGAACCCATATCTTGCCAATATCGTGATACTGGGCAGCTTTATTAAAAAGCAGAACGTGTTGCGGCAACAGCTCGCTTTGATGACCTAAGAGTGCCTGTGTCAATAACCCGGTCAAAATGCCTACCCGATGCATATGCCGCAGCTCGTCTGCCGGAAGCTCATCCAGCAATTCAAAAACCGACTGATAGAAATTAAACTTCAGCTTCATTGATTTTGCGTTTTACCGGCCAATCGCCATACCTGAAATAGCCTGGCTGCAGCCATCTTCCTCCTGATTTTCGCTCATTTCATTTTCCGTTTCTTCTTCCGGCTCTTCTTGATACTCGCCATCCACTTCTTCATGCTTTAGTCTGAACTGAGATACAAGAGTCTGCAGCATCTCTGCCTGTGCCGAAAGCTCTTCACTAGAAGCAGCACTTTCTTCCGCTGTGGCGGAGTTGGTTTGAATGACTGTGGAAATTTGAGCCACACCCTGGTTGATCTGTTCGATAAATTCCGACTGTGCTTCCGATGCCTGGGCAATTTTATCCACCAGCTCGCGGACCTGCAGCGCTTTCTGAGAAACCTGTTCCATGGCCTTTCCGGTTTCGCTCACCATCTTGTCTCCGTTTTCAATAGCGGCCAGCGTGCTTTGAATCAGCTCTGTGGTATCTCTGGCGGCCGCCGCGCTCTTGTTGGCCAAATTGCGCACCTCGTCGGCCACCACGGCAAAGCCTTTTCCAGCTGCACCGGCCCGGGCAGCCTCCACCGCCGCATTCAGAGAAAGAATATTGGTCTGGAAGGCAATATCATCGATGGTTTTGATAATTTTTTGGATTTGGCCGGACTGATTTGCAATTTCGTTCATGGCTTGGACCAGTTGCTTCATTCGTTCATTGCCACGTTCCAAGTCCAGGGTAGTTTCGGCCACATTGGAGCTGGCCTGCTTTGCATTGATCGCGTTTTCCTTTACTTTTTCCGATATTTCGCTCAGGGATGCCGCCAGCTCTTCGGTGGATCCAGCCTGTTCGGCCGCTCCCTGAGAGAGAGCCTGCGCACCGGCAGACAACTGCTGAGAACCGGTAGCCACCTGCTGGGACGATGCTTTAATCTGGGCCAGCATATCGTTTAGGGATTCGATAATGGCCTGCATGGAGTCCTTGATGGGGGCAAAATCATTGGGATATTCTAAATCCGCCGAAACACTCATATCCCCTTGCGACATTCGCCGCAAAATATGGGAAATATCGGATATGTATGCCTGAAGGCTGCGGATGAGGATGCGGATGCTTTCCGCAAGGGAGCCCATCTCATCCTTGGAAGTGTATTCCACTTCCACATCCAGTTTGCCCTGAGCCAAGGACTGCGCCGCCCCCTCGATTTCCCGAACCGGTTTTGTAATGCTGCGCAGAATGTAAATACAAAGAGCCACTGCAACCAGAAGGGATACCGCAAAAAAGGCTATGACCAGCAAGGTAGTGGTCCATACGGTTTTCTGTGATGCTTGGTAAAAATCATCTCCCGCTGTCTGGGCAGTCTGGCTGAGTTGAATGGACAGATACTGTACATTTTCCGACAAGGGAACATAAAGGGTTCGGTACACGGATACGGCGCTGTCATAAGCGCCTTGATCCACCAGATCCAGTATCTTTTCCCGAATGGCTTGGGCTTCCTCCAGTTGCTTTGTAATCTGTTCCAAACGGTGTTGGGTTACGTCCTGGTCCAATTCGTGCAGATTCTCCTGCAGGACCAGGTTTTCGTAAAGAAAGTTGCAGTTTTCTATGTTGCTGGCAACCGCCTCTTCCATCTCATTGATGCGGGGCTGTACCGTTTTTGTGTTTCTCTCTAACAGAATACGAGCAATGTTCTTTTCAATTACCTGCAATCCCCTGCGCAGATCCATTGCTTTCTGCGTCACTTGGTGGGAGCCGCTATAAAACTCGGCAAAGGAGTCGGATACACTTCTCATTCCCCAAAAAATCGCAATAGCCAGTGTCAGTACATACAGCAATAAAATAATGCCGAAGGTCACCGTGAGTTTTTTACCGATGGATAGATTTTTCATGTGATGTCTCTCCTCGTTTCCTCAGGTGTATTTCGCGGTTTTCCAGTCCCAGCAAAGTTCAAATAGCGGGAACCGTCCCGCCGGATTCTATGAATAAGGCAGAAATGAAAACTCTCAACACGCCTGGATCAAAAAGGCACTCCATAAAAATTCATG
Organism: Oscillospiraceae bacterium; assembly: GCA_050950205.1. Lineage (GTDB taxonomy): Bacteria > Bacillota > Clostridia > Oscillospirales > Ruminococcaceae > WRAV01. The sequence continues at coordinate 33,440 of JBMNHF010000002.1, read as the reverse complement.
ATGTGTTATTCCATCGCTCCAGCCTACCCTTTGTAGGAAGCAACAGCAAAGTCGCATGTGAAAAAATCGTTGGCCGAGTACATTCGCATTTGCGATGCACCCGGCACTTCTCGTCTGTCTGAGAAACTGTTGTGTCTACCACTTTTTCCGCTGAGTTAGGCTCGGCTGACCAAATGCATTCAAGGGCATATTTATTGTTGTAGTTTGGAATGGTGCAATTTAATGGGGATTGGTACGACAGCACCCCCTAAAGGTAAAAAAATTCATTAGAAACCACTTTTTGCTAAAATAAATAACATTTATGTTACATTTTACGACAATAATAAAAATTAGTCAACAATATTTGACGATTCGTTAAAAAGTAGAAGTGTTATTTTAATTTAACGGTAAATTATGGTAACCTTGTAGAATACATTCTGTATCGAGGTAAAAACCAACAAAAATTTAAATGTTCAAAAACAATTTTCTCTCATGATTGACTTGTCTAACAAATCTATTGTAAAGCCCTTACATTGGCGCTATAATAAGAAATAAAGTAGACCATTCTGCAGTATTTTAAAAGCAGGTATCATAAAAAAGGAAGGTAACTTTGATGAAGAAAAACTTTATGGACGCAGATTTTTTGCTGACCAACGAAACTGCCAAGCGGCTTTTTCATAAATATGCGTCAAAAATGCCGGTGATTGACTACCACTGCCACATCAATCCCGCCGAAATTGCCCAGGACAGACGGTATGAGAATATTACTCAGCCCTGGCTGTTGGGAGATCATTACAAATGGCGCCAAATCCGCACCACCGGAGCACCGGAGCAGGAGATTACCGGAGAGGCGGATGACCGTGTAAAATTTGAGCATTTTGCCAGAATGCTGGACCAAGCCATTGGCAATCCCCTGTATCACTGGACCCATTTGGAGCTGCAGCGCTACTTTGACTATTACGGTGTGCTCAGCGAAAAAACCGCCCAGCAGGTTTGGGAGCATTGCAATCAAAAGCTGGCCGACCCCTCCTTAAGCGTTCGGGGGCTAATCCGCAAATCCAACGTCAAGCTGATTTGCACCACCGATGACCCCATCGATGACCTGCGTTACCACAAACAGTTGGCGGAGGATCCCACCTGGGAGGTGAAGGTGCTTCCCGCCTGGCGCCCCGACAAAGCCGTCAATATCGATCAAGCTTCCTTTGCACCCTATGTGGCGCAGCTTTCTCAGGTGTCCGGCGTTGCGATTACCGACTTTGCTTCCCTCAAAGAGGCTTTGGAAAAGCGTCTGGACTTCTTTGATGAAATGGGTTGCGTTGCCAGCGACCACGGACTGGACAATGCCTATTACTGCCCTGCTTCCGAGGAGGAGGCAGACGCCATTCTGAAGGATGCTCTGGCCGGAAAAGCTGTAACACCTTCCGATGCTCTCAAATACAAAACGGAGATTTTGCTCTTCTTTGCCCGCCAATATGCCAAGCGGGGCTGGGTGATGCAGCTGCACTACGGAGCGGTGCGCAACACCAATCAGCGGATGTTCGAAAAGCTGGGCCCCGACACCGGATTTGACTGCATGGGCAACACCTTGGACGCCGTTGCCGTCACCCAGTTCCTCAACGCCCTGGAGCAAACCAATGAGCTGCCCAAAACCATTCTCTACTCCCTCAATCCGGGAGACAACGAGATGTTGGGCACCGTTTTGGGCTGCTTCCAAGGGGAGGGCATCCGGGGCAAAATTCAGCAGGGATCCGCTTGGTGGTTTAACGACACCAAACAGGGGATGGAGCAACAGCTCGCCAGCCTTGCCAACCTCTCTTTGCTGGGCGGCTTTGTGGGCATGCTGACCGACAGCCGCAGTTTCCTGTCCTACACCCGCCACGAGTATTTCCGCCGCATTTTGTGCAACCTCATCGGCACCTGGGTGGAAAACGGCGAATTCCCCGATGATGACGATTTGTTGCGTCCCCTGGTAGAAAATATCAGCTATTACAACACTAAAAACTTCTTTGGCTTTGATATCTAAAGATGGTGCCAAAAAATCCCCGAACATGCCGTTCGGGGATTTTTTACTTTTTCTCATATAGAGAGAGCTTTATTCAAACATTTCCTCGGAGTTGATTGCAACCAGAGCATGGCAACCGCTTATTCCGGCAGGGTAGCATATCTGCCGTTTTGGTCGGATACGGTCAGTTGGCTGTTGGTCAGGTAATCGAGTGCATTCATGGGGATATAGCATTCGGCGCCTTCCCCAAAGCTCCCCTCCCAGTTTTGGGTGATGTGCAGGGAACCGTCCTAGTAAAGAACGCCGGAATCTCCATGGTATGCACCTGATTCGCCGCAAAATCAGGCAGGGGAAGAGCAATGAGCAGAATCAAGCAAAGAATAAGACCCTTTTCCTCCTTTGCCCATAGAGCCCCTCACTTCATGCTGGGCATATCGGCTTAGTCGGCCTGATCCACAAGGTATTCCCTTTGCCGAAATCCCAACATCCCGGCAAGGATACAAACGGGGAACATTCGGGTTTCCCGGTTGAGCTTGGTGACGCTGTCGTTATAAATCAGGCAGCTGGTGCGCACCATGTTTTCAAAGGTCTGCACCGCATCCATCGTCTTGATATAGGCCTGATTTACTTTCAGCTCGGGGTATTGCTCCGTTACCATGGTAATCCTTCCCAAAGCTTCGGAAATAACCCCTTCTTGGCGCAGCACATCCTCCGGCGTGGATTTTGCAGTAATCACGCTTCTTCTGGATTTGATGGTCTTCATCAGCGTTTCGCTTTCGTGCTTTGCGTAACCTTTGATCAAATCCAACAGAGCCGTCAGAGCATCAAAGCGGCTGGAAAGCTGTACCCCAATTTGGCTCATGGCATTGCTGACATTCTCATCCAGCACCACCAGCCTGCGCTGTGTAGAAATTGCCCATAGAACAATCACCACAACAATTGTGATAATGGCAATAAGCGTTGGTAGCATCGACATTTCCTCCCGTTTTTTAAAAAGGCGGATGCAACATACCGCCATCTGCCTCTGCCTTTTGTGTATCTCCCCTACCCAAGGTGGCGGGGCTTAAGCGGCGTTGCAAACGCCTTGTAACTCTATCTTTTGCAAACGGCAGATGGTACCCCAAGTCTTTCCTTTCTTTCAATCTATCAAAAATATTTCCTGCAAAACCATCTGCTGCATGAAACATGATTTTTTCTGCACGAATCATAGTTTCGGATCTTCCGTTTTTGTGATACACTTATTGTGCCAACAAAGGAACGGGGGAACTGCGTTATGCTGCAGATCGCGGTCTGTGATGATAATATAGACGAGTTATCCAATATGGCACAGCTTATAAGCCAGTACCGGGCATCCAAACATCTAAACTGCGAATACGCCGCCTTTGCCAACGGATTTGATCTGATCTCGGCCTTGGAAAAAGGAAAGCGGTTTGACATCTACTGTCTGGACATCATTATGCCGGGCTTTACAGGCATTGATGTGGCAAAGGAGATTCGTGGGTTTGACAAATCCTCACCCATTCTCTCTTCTTTACATCCTCTCAGGAATTTGCTTTGGAAAGCTATTCGGTCAAGGCCATCAACTATGTATTAAAACCAATCTCGAAAGAAAAGCTGTTCTTCACCCTTGACGAGGTGTTGGAGCAGATAAAAACAAATAACAACGATGCCGCCATTGTGGTAAGAAGCAATGAGGGGATACAAAAAATACTCCTCTCCAACCTAACGTTTGTGGAGGTGATCGGCCGGAATGTGCTGTACCACCTGCGCTCCGGCAAAGTAATTGAGTGTACCGAATCTTTTTCCTCCGTCTGCGATACCCTGCTGAACTATCAGTGTTTTATCAAGCCTCACCGCTCTTACCTTGTGAATATGCAGTATGTAAACACCATCAATAACCACCAAATCACCTTGCAGACCCTTTCCACCATTCCCATTGCGCAGGGCAAAGCCCGGGAGGTGAAGCAGCGGTACCTCAATTATCAAATGGAAGAGGAATAAGGTATGATAGAAACCTTGATTGAGTTTTTACGCTATTGGTTTGTCCTCACCTTTGGAGTGGCAGTGGCAACCAGTTTTGCGGGAATGATATTTACCCGTAAAAACAATCTGGTGGTTGGATGCTTTACCACCGTTTTATTCCTGCTGCAGCTGCTCTGCTTGCGGACCTACGGCATGGAAATGACGGTGAAAATCTATCCCCTCCTTTCTCACCTGCCGGTTGCTGTTTTTATCGCCGTATACTTAAAGCGCTCCTGGCTGATTTCCCTAACCTGTATGTTTGTTTCCTTTCTGTGCTGCCAACCTCCCCGTTGGATTGGAACTGTTACAGGGGTGGCTTTTCAAAGTGTTACCATGGATCATGTGGGCTATATGGTGGCTGGGGTCTTGCTATTCTATCTTCTGCGCAAATATGTGGTTAATTCCGTTGGGCATTTGATGGAGCGCTCGGTAAAATCTTGCCTTTTGTTTGGCGCCATGCCAGCCTTTTACTATTTGTTCGACTTTTCCACCACCGTTTATACCGATTTTTTGTACCGAGGTTCACGGGCGGCAGTACAGTTTATGCCCTTTGTGTCCTCCACATTTTATTTGATTTTTATCCTTCTTTACTATGCCGAAACCCAAGAACAGGCAAGGATTCAAAGAGAGCGGGATTGGTTGGATGCCCAGTTTCGGCTGGCACAAACCGAGTTTGCCTCTCTGCGGCAGATACAGCAAAACGCTGCAGCCTACCGGCACGATATGCGCCACCATTTCGCCTTTTTGCAGACACTGGCATCCAAGGGACAGATCCAGGAGATCAAAGAGTATCTGCGCACCGCACAGTCGGATATGGACGCCATTACCCCCCTGCGTTTTTGCGAAAACGAAACCGTCAACTTAATTTTGTCTGCTTTTGCCGCCAAAGCAAAACAGTCGGGAGTCCAATTGCTGATCGATGCCAAGTTGCCGGACTTGCTTCCTTTTAGCGACACCGAGCTTTGCTCCCTCTTGTCCAACGCTTTGGAAAACGCCATACAAGCCGCAGAACAAATACCGGACAGGGATAAGCGCATCATCCGGCTGCGTGTGTATTCCAAAAATACCAAACTGTGCATTGACATTCGCAACCGCTATCAGACAGAGCCTGTGCTCCACGAGGGGTTACCTGTATCCCAGCAACCGGGGCATGGCTTTGGCATCAAAAGCATGGTACATATGGTGGAAAAGCACGGAGGAGTGTGCCAATTCTCAATCAAGGACGACTGGTTTGTCTTTCAGGCAACCACATAAATGTACTTCGTGTTTCTGAAGGTGGAGGAGAGCAAAAAATCCGTCCTTCTTCCCAAAGGGAAAAAAGACGGATAACAAAGCAACATATACAGTGCATACAAAAGAGCCGCACTCCCCTCCGAGAGTGCGGCCATTTTTGTTGATATTTGCCCCACGTCAACCTAAACTGATTTGGCATGATGCCAAGGTTTGCGGGGGATGGTTACCTGAGGAGATTCGTTCCTTGGATTACCTTTACAGGTTCTGTCGGCAGAGGCGCGCCTTACAAGACTTGACACGTACTGCCCAAATCCCTTGATCTAAAACTCCTTTATTCCAATGATATACGCTTTGATTTGGTTGGTCTTCGATGATTTGTTGGATAAACTTGATAAACTTGGACTCATCTGTTGTTTGCGTGAACTTGGCTCCAAATTTATTTCTTCGCCATTCAATCCGGCCTAAACCCACCTGCTACTAATGGCTGCCTCCGCCAGAGGGGTTCGGTTGTGTCCATTTTCTTTACAATGGATAAATACCGCGTGTTAAGGTAGGGCAAGGCGGTCGGGGCTGGCGCTGGGCCCCGGGGTACTTTGGGCTTTCATCTTCCTTGTACATCGGAACCACCCCTTTCCCTTGTTCCATATTCGTCCGGGAACAAGCTGAAATCTTACTTTCATTCTTCCCGTTCCTCACCTTTAGTATACCTTTCCATTTGCGCATTTGTCAATAGAAAAGGATAAGATTATGTAAAATAATTGTGAATAATGTATAACATTTTATGGAAAACCGCCTTCCGTTACGAAAGGCGGTTGCGAAAGTCTTCATATCCAAATTCTTTGACGATGGTGCAATCCCCGTCTTTGCCGCGCAGCGCAATGGCGGGCAGAGGCATACCGTTAAAGGTGTTGGTTTTGACCATGGAGTAAATGGCCATATCGCCAAACACCAGCCGATCTCCTGATTTTAGGGGTTGGTCAAAGCTGTAGTCTCCCACAATATCTCCCGCCAGACAGGTGGGCCCGCCCAGACGGTAGGTGTAGGGCTTTTCTCCCGGCTGGCCACTGTGCAAAAGAGGGGGGCGATAGGGCATTTCCAGCACATCCGGCATATGGCAGGCGGCCGATGCATCCAGAATGGCGTTTTGCACCTCTGCGTTTTTGGTGACATCCAGCACCGAGGTCACCAAAAATCCGGCGTTGAGGGCAATGGCTTCTCCCGGTTCCAGGTAAATTTGCAGATCATAGGTTTGCTGCAGGTGGCGGATGATCTGCTCCAGCAGGGGGATATCGTAGCCTGCTCGGGTGATGTGATGGCCTCCCCCCAAATTCAGCCACTTCATCCGGGGCAAAAAGGGAGAAAAGTTCCGCTCCAAGGCCTCCACCGTTTGGGCCAGCGGTGCGGCGTCCTGCTCGCAAAGGGTGTGAAAGTGCAGCCCTTCCACCCCATAGCGCTCCATGAGGTCGGGGCGGAAATTCTCCAGGGTCACCCCCAGACGAGAGCCGGGAGAACAGGGGTCATAGATGGCCTGATCCCCCTGGGTGGAGCACTGGGGATTGACCCGAATGCCGATGCTGGCCCCCGCTGCCAGAGCTTTCTCCCCAAACCGCTCCAGTTGCCCAAAGGAATTGAAGATGATGTGGCCGCAGATTTGGGTAATTTCCTCAAATTCACTGTCCCGGTAGGCGGTGCAGAAGACGTGGTTCTCGCCCCCCATCTCCAAACCCAGCTTGGCCTCGTACAGGCCGCTGGCGGCGGTTCCCGCCAGGTACTTTCCAATCAGGGGGTACAGGCGAAACATGGAAAAGGCCTTTTGAGCCAGCAAAATTTTGCATCCGGTCCGGTCCATGACCCCCCGCAGAATTTTGAGGTTGTGTTCAATTAAAGCCTCATCCACCACAAAACAAGGGGTGGGAAGCTGGTTAAATTCCATGGGTTTCCTCCTATCCTTCGCCAGCCAAAGTGTCTAAGCAGCCACCTTCCCCTTTGGGATGGGGCCGGCGTTGTTCAAAGTGCATTCGCTTTCCCCCCAAAGGGGAACCGCCAAAGACCGTGGGCCTTTGGCGGGCAGGTGCTTTAGTCCACCAGTACGGGGTTTTCGTCAATCACCCAAGGCAGACCCCATTTGTTGAGGGCGTCCATAAAGGGGTCGGGATCAAACTCCTCGATGTTGAAGACACCGGGGCCCTTCCAGGTGCCGGTGAGGAGCATCATGGCGCCAATCATGGCGGGAACGCCGGTGGTGTAGGCTACGGCCTGACTACCCACCTCCCGGTAGCACTCCTGATGATCGCAGACGTTGTAGATATACAGGTTGCGGGGTTTGCCGTCCTTGATTCCCTGGAAGATGCAGCCGATGTTGGTTTTGCCCACCGTGCGAGGGCCCAAAGAGGAGGGGTCGGGAAGCACCGCCTTGAGGAACTGCAGGGGAATGATCTGATGTCCTTCAAATTCAATGGGCTCGATGGAAGTCATCCCCACGTTTTCCAGGCATTTGAGGTGGGTAAGATAGCTTTGTCCAAAGGTCATGAAGAAACGAATCCGCTTGACACCGGGAATGTTGATGGCCAGAGATTCAATCTCCTCATGGTGCAGCAGGTACATGTCCTTTTTGCCCACCTGGGGAAAGTCGTACTCCCGTTTGATTTCCATGGGCTCGGTGTGCACCCACTGTCCGTTTTCCCAGTAGCTGCCGGGGGCGGAAACTTCCCGAATGTTGATTTCGGGGTTGAAGTTGGTGGCAAAGGGATAGCCGTGGTCTCCCCCATTGCAGTCCAGAATGTCGATATAGTGAATTTCATCAAAATAATGCTTGAGGGCATAAGCGGAAAAGACGCTGGTAACCCCCGGGTCAAAGCCGCTGCCCAGCAGAGCGGTGATGCCCGCCTCCTTGTAGCGGTCCCGGTAAGCCCACTGCCATTTGTATTCAAATTTTGCGGTATCCTCCGGCTCATAGTTGGCGGTGTCCACATAATCCACCCCGGCGGCAAGGCAGGCGTCCATAATCGCCAAATCCTGATAGGGCAGCGCCAGGTTCAGCACCAAATCGGCGCCGTATTCCTTAATCAGTTTGGTGGTGGCCTCCACATCCATGGCATCCAGCTGCGCTGTGGAAATTTTGGTGGAGCTTCCGGTGCGGGCCAGAGCTTCTTCTCGCAGCTTGTCGCACTTATCTTTGTTGCGACTGGCAATCATAATGTCGGGAAAAATTTCGCTGTTTTGGCAGCATTTGTGTACGGCTACGCCGGCTACGCCTCCGGCTCCGATAATCAGAGTCTTCTTGGCCATAGTGCTTTCTCCTTTGCTAGACAAAATCCCTTTTGGTTTGCCATTAGTATAGCACAAAAACTTGCCATTTTCCTTAGGATTTGCTAAATTATATTCGCATATGGAAAACAAAGTTTTAGAATCGATGACGAAGGGGCAAAAAGTAGCCCTTTTTTTCTAAAGGAGATGCCTGTTTGAAACTGGGAAACCTGATCTTGCCAAAAACCGCTGCTCTGGCCCCCATGGCCGGAGTGGCTGATCGCGCCTTTCGGGAAATATGCATGGCCGAAGGGGCCTGTTACGCCGTAGGAGAAATGGCCAGCGCCAAGGGGCTGGAGCACCGCTCCCGCAAAACGGCCCAGCTGCTCAGCGTCAGCGATGCCGAACGGCCCTGCGCTGTCCAGCTCTTTGGGGACCATCCCGAGTCCATGGCCCAGGCCGCCCTCATTGCCCAGCAATACCGGCCCGACGCCTTGGACATCAACATGGGCTGCCCCGCCCCCAAGGTGGCGGGCGCCGGCAGCGGCAGCGCTCTGATGAAAAATCCTGCTCTGGCTACCGAAATCATCCGGGCGGTCCGGGCGGTGACCAAACTGCCTCTGACGGTGAAAATTCGCACCGGTTGGGACAGCGACCAGATCAACGCTGTGGAGCTTGCCCTGCTGGCTCAGGAGGCCGGGGCCAATGCCGTCACCGTCCACGGCAGAACCAGAATGCAGATGTACGCCCCGCCGGTAGACCTTGCCACCATCGCCCGGGTGAAGGAGGCTTTGGATATCCCCGTCATCGGCAACGGAGATGTCTGCGACATTGAAAGCGCCGAGCGGATGTACGAAGAAACCAAGGTGGATTTGGTGATGATTGGCCGAGGTGCTCAAGGAGCACCCTGGGTCTTTCGCATCCTCAAAGCGTGGCTGGAGCAGGGGGTGCGTCTGCCCGAACCCTGCCCCGAGGAAAAGATGGCCATCATGCTGCGGCAGATTCGGCTGGCGGTGGAATACAAGGGCGAATATATCGCCATGCGGGAAGCCCGCAAGCATGTGGCATGGTACTGCAAAGGCTGGCGGGGAGCTGCCGCTCTGCGCCGCCGGGCAGGAACGCTCACCCGCTACGAGGAGCTGGAAGAGCTGGCCCGGGACGCTCTTAAAGACCAAAGTTCCGAGGAGGCAACCTGAAGTTAGCTTGCTTTAACTTCCCTTTCTTTGATTGACAAAAGTTGTTCTTATGCAGTACAATAATACAAGCATCAACACGCCGGAATCCCTTTCCGGAATGCCTTAACTGGAGGATTGCCATGAGGCTGAAACGATGGATTGCCGCGGTGTTGGCCGCACTGCTGCTCTTTTCTCTGGCAGGTTGTGACCAGAAGGAAAGCACCGAGTCTTCCCCAGATTCTTCTCCTGCCGAACTATCCCAGCCAGAACCTGACCCGGAATACCCGCTGCAGGTCGGCTCCGCCATCATCAACGCCCGCCCGGGCAAGGTGGTGTCTCTGGCTCCCTCCATCACCGAAAAGATCTGCGATTTGGGGCTGGAAGACCGTTTGGCAGGGCGCTCTTCCGAATGCTCTTACCCAAGCTCCATCCTTTCCCTGCCTCAGTACGGCACCTCTAAGTATCCCGACACCAAAGGGTTGCGGGAGCTCAAGCCCCAGGTGGTGCTCTCGGTAGAGGAACTGCCCACCGAAGCCATGAAGACGTTGGAGGAAATTGGAGCAACGTTGGTGATTGTACCCTCCTACTGCCGCAGCATCCCCGAGTGGGAGGAAGCCTACATTCAGCTGGCTTCCATCTTAGAGGGACGCACCACCGGAGCAATCATCGGGGAGCGGTTTGTAAAGAATCTGCAGGCGCGGCTGGACAGCATTGCCGCCGCTTACCCCGAATCCCACCCCCTGCCCGCCCTTTATCTGCGGCTGATGCCCTTCACCGTTGCCACCGGGGACACCCTGGAAGGCGAGCTGATGGAACGGGTAGGCTTTAAAAACATTGCCGCCCACCAAACCGACTGGGTGTTTGACCCGGAAGATGCCACCAGCGAAGAAGGCCGCGCCCTCTTCAATTCCTTGGAGATCATATTCCTTTACGAAGATTATGTCACCATCAAACATCTGGAGCGCAGCGACCATTACAAAAGACTTCAGGCCACTTTGAAGGACTGGTACATATATGTGGACGGCATGGCTTTTGAGCGTCAAAGCCTTCGGTTGCTGGACGAACTGGAAAAGATGGTGAGCCTGGAAACGGTGGGAAAACGGTAAGCCCCCTGCCTTTGCCCACCAAAGATTCTTTTTTGTTCGCAAGGTTGGAAAGGGGCAAATTCACTCTCTTTATAGAGGTAACCATTTAGTAGACGCCCTTCTTTTTGTTTATGTTAAATTGCTTATGTTTCTCTTTATCGGGGGGCGGAAAACCACACCCCCCGATTTTATGTATCCTGCGGTTATCGCATACATTCCTTCCATAAAGCACCGGTGATGCTCCAGCTTGGAAATGGGTGCAGCAGCTCTTTGGGAGGAGCATGGCACCGGCTTGTCCCGCGTTGCACGGAAGGGTAATGAGATAACCATACCCTTTATGGAGCAATGCTCAAAAGCTCTACCCAACAGGAGGAACCTCATGCTGCGCAAAATCATTCAAAACATTCCCCGCCGCAACTGGCTGATGCTGATTCCCTTGGGGCTGGGCGGGCTGTACTTTTATCTGCTGGAACGGATTGCGCTCCCTCCCCGTTACATACTTTACTCCCCGCTGGATGACCTCATACCGTTTACCTCTGCCTTTATCATCCCTTATGTGATCTGGTACTTTTATGTGGCAGGGATGGGTGTCATTCTCTTTTTCAAGGACTCGGACGAGTTTGTGCGCTTTGCCGCTTTTCTATCCAGCGGTATGCTGATTGCCTGCATCATTTACACCCTTTGGCCCAACGGCCAGATGCTGCGCCCCGACCTTTCCTCCCCTCTGGGGCCTTTGGAGGCTCTCATCCAGCTTCTCTACACCATCGACACTCCCACCAACAGTTCTCCCAGCATTCATGTGGTTTATTCCATCGCCACCCATGGGGCACTGACCCGATTCAACCGAAAATACTGGCAAAGCAGGGTAGTCCATGCCACCTCTTTGATTTTGGCTATCCTTATCATCCTTTCCACCGTATTTGTAAAGCAGCATTCGGTCATTTGTGTGGTCAGCGGTCTGCTCATGGCTTTGATTCTGTATGCCATCATCTACGGCCGCTCTGCTGTGCGTTATTACCGAGCTCAAAAGGCAGCCAAAGCAGCTTATTGATGGGAGCCATCCGCCGCCCGAATATTCGGGCGGTTTTTCTTTTTAAAAAATACCCACCAAAATTAACCATTCAATATCCGGGCTAGCAAGAGCGTCAAGGGGACATAATAGGATTGAAAATACATTTTTAGGAGGTACCTCTATGAACCGAAATAAAACCGCCGCAATCACCACCGCCTGCGTTGGCATGGCTGTAGGAGCCGCTGCCTACATGATGGCCGGCAACAATGCCAAGAGCAGAACCAAAAAGCTGCGCAAATCCACGGGGCGGGCTCTGCGCCAGGTAGGGGATTTTATCGACAACGTAAGTTATATGATGAAATAACCTCCCCCGCTACACACCCCTGTAGTATCTTGCACCCAGCCTTTTGATTAAAACAAAAGCGCACCAAAAAACGGCCGAATGCCCGACCGAAAAATCTCTGGCCAGCGCCCATACGCTGGCCTCTTCTTTGCAAGAAACCCAATCCAAAGCTGCAATCGCTTCAGGTCCGGAACTTAAAATAGGACAAAATAGATGGTTTCTCCTTTGTTTTTCCCCTATCTGACATCATTGTGTAAAAAACTTTGATTTTGCAAACTCCTTTATTGACAGGGCAAGGCAATTATTGTATAATGTTCTTCGAGTCAAAAACGAACCATTAGCTCAGTCGGCAGAGCACCTGACTTTTAATCAGGGTGTCCGGGGTTCGAATCCCCGATGGTTCACCAGTTTTTCTTTACAATGCGGTTTTGGAGAAAACTCCAAAACCGCATTTTTTTGGTTATAATACATAGCAGTCAGATCAATAAACTGCCAAAAACGCAAAAAAACATAAGGAAAATATGGTTTTTATAAAATTCACAGTTTAGGAAAACATAGAAGAAGGTTATTTATTAAACTTATATATTTTAATGTCCTCAAAAACAGTATAATAACCGTTTTTACAACTTTAAATTTTTCAAAATAACATAATATTGGCTGTAGTATTTTAAATAAGAATCTTGACGAAATCACATGAAAGCGATAGAATACTAATGTTTTTGTATTTCGTGTGCAAAAGGTGATCGCAACAAATTTGATGGGGGTAAATGTATTGGAAGGCAAAAATTATAAGCCCTATATTCCGGCAGATCAAATCGTGCCAGAATTTACTGCTTATTCAGTGGGCCTGGGTATTCTGTTGGTAGTTTTGTTTGGTGCAGCAAACGCATATCTTGGTCTGCGTGTTGGAATGACCGTTTCGGCATCCATTCCCGCAGCTGTTATCTCTATGGGTATCATTCGTGTGATACTCAAACGGGATTCCATTTTGGAAAACAACATGGTGCAGACAATTGGTTCGGCTGGCGAAGCGCTGGCAGCTGGCGCAATCTTCACCATGCCTGCTTTGTTTATGTGGGCAAAAGAGGGGCTTGTGGACATGCCCTCTCTGCTTGAGATTACGCTCATTGCCCTGTGCGGCGGTGTTCTTGGTGTATTCTTTATGATTCCGCTGCGCACCGCTTTGATTGTCAAAGAGCACGGCACACTGACTTACCCGGAAGGACAAGCCTGTGCACAGGTTTTGATGGCCGGTGAGGAAGGCGGCAACAAAGCCTCCACCGTATTTATCGGTTTGGGAGTTTCCGCCGTTTATAAGTTTATCACAGATGGCTTAAAGCTGTTCCCCAGCGAGATTGACTGGGCGATTCCGGCTTACAAAGGCGCCGGAATTGGTGCGGATGTACTTCCTGCCCTTGCCGGTGTTGGTTATATTTGCGGCGCTAAGGTCTCCTCTTACCTGCTTGCAGGTGGTGCTACGGCTTGGTTTGTCATTATGCCTCTCATTGCCCTCTTCGGCAGTGATCTGGTCATTTACCCTGCCAGCGTTTCCGTTGCAGAGCTGTGGGAAAGCGGCGGAGCATGGGGCCTTTGGAGCAATTTTGTCCGTTACATTGGCGCCGGTGCCGTTGCTGCAGGCGGTATCATTAGTTTGATTAAAACCCTGCCCATGATTATCCGCACCTTCAAGGAAGCTGTTGCCGGTTTTGGGCAAAATACTCAGGGAACCCTGCGTACCGAGCAGGATATTTCCCTAAAGGTGCTTCTGATTGGCATTGTGGTGGTTGCTCTGGTTATGTGGCTGGTTCCTGCCATTCCTGTCAACCTGCTGGGTGCACTGATTATTATTGTGTTCGGGTTTTTCTTTGCAACTGTTTCTTCCCGTATGGTGGGGTTGATCGGTTCCTCCAACAACCCTGTTTCGGGAATGGCCATTGCAACTTTGCTCCTTGCCACTTTGATTCTTAAAGTAACCGGAAACGATGGTGCCGGCGGTATGATTGCCGCCATCACCATTGGCTCGGTCATTTGTATTACCTCCGCCATCGCCGGCGATACTTCTCAGGACCTGAAAACCGGTTTCCTGATTGGTTCAACACCCAAAAAGCAGCAGGTTGGTCAGTTGCTGGGTTCCATTGTTTCCGCCCTTACCATTGGTGGCGTTCTCTACCTGCTGAACATGGCCTGGGGTTACGGCTCTGCTGAGCTGCCTGCCCCGCAAGCAACCCTGATGAAGATGGTGGTCGAAGGCGTTATGGGTGGAAACCTGCCTTGGGCGCTGGTATTTACCGGAGTCTGCATCGCCATTGTTATTGAGATTTTACAGGTTCCTGTGCTGCCCTTTGCCATTGGTCTGTATCTGCCCATTCATCTTTCCGTGCCCATTATGGCCGGCGGTCTGATTCGCCTGTATCTGGAAAGGCGCCAGGCATCCTCGGAAAAAGCAAAGGAAGATATGGTGCAGTCCGGTGTGCTTTACAGTTCCGGCCTGATCGCAGGCGAAGGACTGATTGGAATTCTGCTGGCTGTATTTGCCGCCTTGGGTATTAATGTGGCGCTGCCTGCAAACTTGCAATTTGGCAACATCGCAGGTTTGATTGCCTTTATCCTGCTGCTTCTGACCATTCTGAAGTTTACGATCTGGAATAAAGACCTGAAAAAATAATTGAGCGCTTACCAACGAATCGGGCTGCATACTCGCAAGAGTGTGCAGCCCGGTTTGAACACAATAGGAGAAGATAACATGCGCAAAAGAAAGAGCCAAAACTATCTTGACTATGTGCCGGTGGCAAACCCGCGCAATACATGGGATGAAAAGGATGGCATCGTCACCATTCATATGGTGCACAGAGGGTTTTATCATAAAATTGCCCAGAAGCTTTTTCGCTCTCCCCGTATCAGCCACATTGCACTGGACACTTACGGCAGCTTTCTCTGGAAGAAAATTGACGGTGTCCGCTCTGTGGGTGATTTGGCCGATGAGATGAAAGCGGAATTTGGAGATAAAGCAGAACCCCTGTATGACCGCTCTGGTTCACTATATGAAGATTCTGCGCAACAACCGCTTTATTTTGTATCGCGGAAGGGATAAGGTGAAAGAATGACCTGGTGGCAAACGGTAATTGGTGTTTTGCTGTTCGCCTGTATTTCCGCGGTTCTCTATGTTTGGGGCCTTAAAAAATCCATGCGCCAGCAAGACGATTTAACCCGTATTTTAATTTGCAAGGCTTCGGTGCGTGTGGTAAAGTATTTGCAAAGAAACGGCGCTATTTCCATGGCGGAGATGGAGCGTCAGGTTGCAAACGTCCGCGCGGGCAGGTTATGGTCCAAACAACGTGCCGTTGTACAGAATCCCAAAATCTTTGCCCGGCAGGTAAGGGATCATCTGTTATCCCAACAGCGGATGGAATGGAATAAAAAAGATGGACAATACCACTTAACACAATGATTTAAAAGGAGCGATCGTCATGGGAGTATTGGAACATTTGCAGCCCCGCAGTGTTTTTCACTTCTTTGAAGAGATTTCGGCCATTCCGCATGGCTCTACCAATACCAAAGCCATTAGCGATTGGTGTGTGGCCTTTGCCAAAGAGCGCAACTTAGAATACTATCAGGACAGCTGCCACAACGTCATCATCATCAAAGAAGCCACTGAGGGATATGAAGATGCCGCCCCCCTTATTTTGCAGGGGCACCTGGACATGGTCTGCGAAAAGGCGCCCGACTGCACCAAGGATATGGAAAAGGAAGGCATCGACCTGGTGGTTGACGGCGACCGCATCCGGGCCAAGGGCACCACTTTGGGCGGAGATAACGGCATTGCAGTTGCCATGGCGCTGGCTGTGTTGGATGCAAAGGATCTATCCCATCCCCGTGTGGAGGTGATTCTCACCACAGACGAAGAGATTGGTATGCTGGGCGCCGTCGAGCTGGATATGAGTCCCCTCAAGGGCAGAAAGCTAATCAACATCGACTCTGAGGAAGAGGGCATTTTCACCGTGAGCTGCGCTGGCGGCAACATGACCCGCTGCCGCTTGCCTTTAGTGCGTGCCCCCTTCTCCGGCACCGCTCTGAAGCTTACGGTGGGAGGACTGCTGGGGGGTCACTCCGGCGTGGAAATTGACAAAGGGCGGGCCAACGCCAACATGCTCCTGGGGCGGTTGCTGTATGCCGTGCAAAATCAGTCACAGCTGCGTCTGATTGCCGTTGCAGGTGGCAACAAGGACAACGCCATTCCCCGGGAAGCCCAGGCCCTGCTCCTTGCGGAAAATGCCGATGCCGTTGGCGCCGTGGCGGCAGAAATGGAAGCTGCCTTCCAGCACGAATACCGCAGTACCGATCCCGATGTTTGGGTGAAGGTAGAAAGCGCCTCCACCAACGATCTGCCCATGGATGAAGCATCCACCTTTAAGGTCATCAACTTGTTGACCTGCATGCCGGATGGCATTCAGGTGATGAGCGCTGACATTCCAGGTTTGGTGCAGACCTCCCTTAACCTGGGGGTGCTTGCCACCGAGGAGAAGGAGCTGCTGGCGTCCTTCTGCCTCCGCAGCAGCGTTGCCTCCCAAAAACAAATGTTGGTGGACCGCCTTGCCTGTCAAATGCAGTTGTTGGGCGGCAGCATTGATATTTCCGGCGATTACCCTGCCTGGGAGTTCAAACAGGAGTCGGAGCTGCGGGATCTGATGACCGAAGTGTTCCGCAAGCAGTATGGTCGCGATCCTCAGATCTCGGCAATCCATGCAGGGTTGGAGTGCGGCATGTTTGCAGGCAAACTGCCCGATCTGGACTGTGTGTCCATTGGCCCGGATATGTGGGAGGTTCACACATACCACGAGAGCATGAGCATTTCCTCGGTTGGCCGCGTGTGGCAGTTCCTCGTAGAGGTGCTCAAATCCTCCAAGTAGGCGGTATGTTTGCGTTTTCAAAGGATGAGATGACCCACACCTACAACCCAAATTGTTTCAAACCGCACGGTAAAACCGTGCGGTTTTTTAGTGGTTGATAGGTTGATGATCGAACACGCTGCGGCAAGCTTTATAATTGTTTTATACGGCGGCGTTTTTAAAACGCAGACAAAGCACCATACGCTCTTTGGACACTGGCTTAACTTCTTATTTTTAAGCAGCTGCCTCTTGCTGGCAGGGATACAGAAAATGGCGGCAGTTTGCCGATACTTTTATGTCTTTTGCCTGCGGGGGAAAATGAATCGCTGGTGTTTTAACCTATTTTTCCCAAATGCAGCACAGCTTTTCTATGATAAGAAATTTTGTGAAGAAAAATGTCAAAAGAGTGTCAAATTAATGTTGCAAAGTTTTAACTTAAGTAGTATGATAAGCATGTTTTGGGTGAAATGGAAAGGATTAGAATTATCATTATTATATCATAGAGGAGCGTGGAACAAGCACACTACAGTATCCGTCACACTGACAGAATAGATTTGACAGAATAGAATGCATATTTTAGTGGGGGTTATGGCATTGAGTTGGTTTAAAAATCAAAAAATACGGGTAAAGCTAATGGTTAGCTTTTTGATTGTGGCCCTTTTGGCGGGATTTATCGGCGTCACCGGTATCATCAATTTAGTGAATGTACGCAAAAACGCCAGGGTTTTGTATGAAAACGCTACCGTGCCAATTGCGGATCTGGCAGGAGCGCTGGAATCCTATCAGGAAAACCGTGTGGAGCTTCGCAACTTAGTTCTTTTGGAGTCAGCTAACGAGATTCAATCGGCCATTGACACCATAAATACAAGAGTGGCTCAAATCCAAGCCATCATGGATGACTACGAAAAAACACTTGTGGAGGATAGTGGAAGGCAACTGTTTGCTGAATTTACTTCTCATTACAATCACTACCTCACTTTGGCCGAAGAAATCATGGGATATGCTCGCAACGGCAATAAAGCCAAGGCAACGGCCGCCTTGTTTAGTGATGAAATGCTTCAATCGGCATCCGATGTTCACGCAGCAATGACCAACCTTTTTAGCAGAAAGGTGGAAGGCGGGAAATCACAATATGATCTGATTGTGGCGGCATCAGTCAGAGCCAACATAACCATGATGATCCTATCGGTTGCGGGGATGTTGCTGGCCGGAATACTGGGGATTTTCATTGCCCGCATGATCAGCAGGCCAATCACCCAGTTGGTAAGCGCAGCGGATCAAATTGCTTTGGGGGATGTGAATATCGATATTGCCATAGACACCAACGACGAGGTGGGAAGTCTTGCTGCATCCTTTGCAAAAATGGTTGAAAATATCCGCAATCAAGCGTTATCAGCGGAACAGGTGGCTGCCGGCGATCTTACCATAGAAGTTCCCATTCGTTCTGCCAATGACTTGCTGGGCCACAACCTTGCCGAGATGGTTCAGAAAAATCATATGGCACTGTCCAAGGTCCATCTTGCATCCGAGCAGGTAGCCGTTGGTTCCAAGCAGGTGTCCGATTCCAGTATTCTTCTGTCCCAAGGGGCCGCAGAACAATCCAGCACCATCGAAGAGCTTGCTGCCTCCATCCAACAGTTGTCGGCACAAACCGAGTGGAATGCAAAAAATGCAGACCAGGCCAATGAGCTGACCGAAGATGCCAAGTCAAACGCTCAACAGGGCTATTCTCTGATGCACGAAATGCTGGGAGCTATGGACGAAATCAGCGAATCCTCCAGCAAAATCTCCAAAATCATTCAGGTGATTGACGACATTGCGTTTCAGACCAATATACTGGCCTTGAACGCCGCTGTGGAAGCTGCCAGAGCGGGCCAGCATGGAAAAGGGTTTGCCGTGGTGGCAGAAGAGGTCAGAAACCTGGCTGCCCGTTCCGCCAATGCAGCAAAAGATACCACCATTATGATCGAAAACTCCATCAAAAAGTCGGAGGATGGTTCCAAAATCGCTCACGACACCGCCCAGGCCCTGGACAAAATTGTGGCGGAAATTGAGCAGATTGCGACCCTGGTAAGCGGTATTGCAAGTGCATCCAACGAGCAGGCTGTGGGCATTAAACAAATTAATGAGGGGATCACCCAGGTGTCACAGGTGGTGCAGTCCAACTCCGCCACTGCGGAAGAAATTGCTGCCGCCAGTGAGGAGCTCCATAGCCAAGCGGAACTGTTAAAAGAAACAGTGAACCAATACAAGCTGCAAAAGGGTGCCGATACCAAGGATACATATGAGGGTGCTTTACGCCCGGAGACAACAGCCCATGAGGAAACCTCCTCCAAGATGGCGCTAAGCGGTATGGCATTTGAAAAGTACTAATCTGCAAAAAGATGGTGTAATCGGAAAGATTACACCATCTTTTTTGCTGCTACGCCACTCCCACCGTAAGGATGATATTGGCAAAGGTGCGGCTCTCGCCGGTGGCGATTGCCAGCCGCACCGACGGTTCGCAGGCCTTTTCGTAAAATTCCCAGCGGCTGCATTCCGTCAGTTCCAAACCGGTGACCGTACGAAACTCTAAGAATATTTCCGGCTCCGGTCCCCGCGCTGGAACCATCACCGTCGCATCCTCGATCACAATGTGCTCACACAGGGTGCGCAATACATCGGTCACCCCGGGCAGATCCTTGCGCAGTCCTAGATAAACCTTGTGGGCATCCCCGCTTTTTGTTTGCAGGGGATAATTGCCGTCCGCAATCAGAATTTGATCGCCATGGCCACACCCGCTCAGCACCTTCATAATCTCCGGGTTGATGCATCCCGTTTTCAGCATGGAGTCGACTTCCTTTCTCGTCTGTTTAAATAAGATCATCCACCTTGCGTGGTTAAAACACTGAGCCGGCATCATCCAGCACCGCCGGGCAATCTCTTTGATTTAATCCAGATACAAGGGTCTGAGATAGCGCTTGTGGACCCCCACCAAATCGGAAAAGTACACCAGATTGGCGGGGCTGTTCTGCGCCAAAGTCAGGGTATGGGGCTCTGCCACAATGAGACTGTGGGTGAAGTCTTGGGGGTTTTCGTCCTGACGCAGGTAACTGCTGCGGGTCTGAATAACATCCCCCGCCCGCAGACCCTCGGCTCCGCTAAGCACCTGACAGCGCAAAGGCCCGCCACCTGTGGCATAATCCCAAAAATGGTCCACGTTTTCCCAAGCAAGGGTTCCCCCTCCCCCACCCGAAAACCACTCCCGTGTCATTAGGCGACGCAGGGTAGGGTCGGGAATTTTGCCCTCCCCAAAGCCGTGGAGCACACATTGGGAGACAAAGTTCATGCAGTTGCCGTACCAGTCCCCAACATGGTAATAGTCCGGGTTGGGTGTTTCGGCAAACTGCAGGGCATAACGGGCAGCAAAGATGCCCCGGTAAGGGATGGAAGTGTCTTTGGGGCCTTGATTGGTGTAGCGGTCCCCCTGTGTCAGCTCTTGGATAAGCTCCTCCATTACCTCGTCGTCATCCCGCTGCGCAAGATAGTGGCTGTAGAACTTCCGGCCCGCCCCGGGAAAATAGTGAAAGGTTATCTTCCAGCTCTCTCCCTGGGGAATCAACCGCACCGTATGCTGGGCGTTGAGGGCCAACAAGGGGGGGTAGGCCTTTCCCGGTTGGCCTGTCACCACAAAGTGGTATTCTATTCCTTCTCCCCTATCCCCGAAATTGTAGCCGTTCCAATGCTCCAGCCGCCCATCCGTCAGTTCTTCCGGGTCGATAAAGGTCAGGTCAAAATCAAAGCGCTCCCGCTCCACATAGCAGAGATCGGTTTCGTAAAGCAGGCGGCGGCGCTGAATCAACAGGTTCTGCCAGATTTGCAGGTTCTGCATCAGCTCCTGGTCCAGATCCAACACCAGCCCCAAATCCACCGGCTGCAAAAAGGCGTATCCTAAGTACTGAAGTTCCAGATAAGCCCGGATAACCTCCTCCGGTTCCTGATAACCCTCCAGCCCAAACATCAGTTCCTCCAGTGCTTCCTCAAAGGCATCCTGCGCATCCCCTTGTTCCGGTAAGGGCTCCCAAGGATCTTCCGGGGCTTCCCCTTCCTTCTCTTCCAAAGGCGGGGAAGTTTCCTTGCTTTGAGATGGTGGACTCGGCGCCCGGGAGGATGCCGGCGCTTCCTCCAAGGAAGGGGAGGCGGGTCCCGCAGGCTGAACGGGTACCCCGCAACAGGCCAGCAACAAGCAAAGCAACAACGTTAAAATACAAAAAGGAGTTTTCAAGCGGATTGGCTCCTTTATTCCTGAATTAGCATTTATTATAGCGCAGTCCGGCCTTTGTCACAAGGGAAAAAAGGGAATTTTTTCTCGGATATCCCTTTGACAGGTGGAGGTTGACAAGAAAATCAATTTGGGGTACACTTTAAAAAAAGTGGAACATCCCACGTTAATGGAGGTAGCAATGCGCATTGCCTGATTCTGTCGCGAATATTGGATCAAAAGATCCCGACCCATACAGGGTCTGTTTCGTGTTGGAATCAGCGCAGAGCAGCGTGCCACCATTTTTTGTGCCCTAATTTGGGAGTGGAGAATGGTTCCGGTTGAGGATGGCCAAAATCCTTTTTTAGATCCTCGCTTTGCGGTGCAATGACTTCCAACGAAACAGCCTGTTTCACTGGAGGTTTTTTTATGCTGTTAATTCAGGCATCACAAGTCAAAAAGAGCTATGCAGACCGCACCATTTTGGAGTTTGACTCCTTTCAGGTTTACCAGGGAGATAAAATCGGCATTGTTGGAGCCAACGGAGCCGGTAAATCCACGTTACTGGGTCTTCTTTCGGGGGAAATTGCTCCCGACGAGGGCACCATAACCCTTCACTGCACCTGTGCCTACATCCGGCAATTTGGAGAAATTACCCCCTCCCGCAGCGGCGGAGAAAATGCCAAACAAACCATTGTGAAGGAAACCACAGGTGCTCACGGGGTGCTGTTTGCCGACGAACCCACCGCCAATTTGGACAGGGAAGGGCAAGAGTGGGTATTGCACAAATTGCGCAAAGCGCAAACCCTGCTGCTGGTCAGCCATGACCGAACTTTGCTGGATGCCGTTTGCACCCGCATTGTGCAGGTCAAGGATGGAGGCCTTACCCACTACACCGGCAACTACACCGATTATGAGGTGGCGCTGGAAACACAGCAGCGCCAGCAAACATTGGCAGCACAGGAATACCGCAAGGAAGTGACGCAGTTACAAAGGGCTTTGCAGATCAAAAAACAAAAGGCCGCCAAGATAGATCGCACCCCCTCCCGGATGGGGAACTCGGAGGCGCGCCTGGGCAAGGACAAAAAGGCAGCCAAGCAAAAGAAGTTGGAGCGGGAGGCCAAAGTGCTTCGTCGCCGGCTGGAGCGGCTAAAACCGGTAGAGCTGAAAAAGGAGCCGCCTTCTTTACGCATCGATTTTTCCCTTACCGACCCGCCGGGCAACCGCCATGTCATCACCGGCCACAACGTCAGTTTTTCCTATGGGGACAAGGTGGTGCTCCGCAACGCCTCCTTTGCGGTGGAGCGAGGAGCCCGGGTCGCCCTCACCGGAAAAAACGGAGCGGGAAAAACCACCCTGCTGCGGCTCATTTATGAAGGGTATCCCGGAATTTCCTGCGCTCCCAAACTAAAGCTTGGTTGGCTGCGTCAGGACTTTTCTCACATCCACCCGGAGAAAACCGTGCTGGAAAACGCCGAGAGAGAAAGCGTTCAGAACCTGTCCAACCTTCGTTCCACCTTGGCAGGGCTGCTCTTTTGGGGGGATGATGTTTATAAAAAGGCCGGGGTTCTTTCCGGCGGGGAGAAGATGCGCCTGTCTCTGGCCATGCTGCTCACCTCCTGCTGCAACGCCCTTTTGCTGGACGAACCTACCAACTATCTGGATCTGCCCTCTCTCAAAGCGGTGGCCAGGGTGTTGACCCAGTACCCCGGCACCATTTTATTTGTCTCCCATCAATGGGATTTTGTGGAGCAGGTGGCCACCACCCAACTGCGGATGGAGGAGGGCAAAGTGCTCTCCCGGGAGAGATACCAGCAGCTTCACACAGAACAAAAGCCCCACCGCGCCCAAAAGCTGCTGTTGGAGGTAAGGGCCACCCAAATACTGGGGGAGCTTTCCTCCGCCACCGTGGACCGCAAGGCTGTTCTGGAGCAGGAATATGCACAAATCATGCAGAGCCTGCGGGAACTTTCTTCCCCTTGCTCGGATGAAGGGTAAGAAGAAATGTTTCTTCTCCCAATGATTGGAGAAAAGTTGTCTGCAAAAAGAGCCTTCCTTGCCGGAGGGCTCTTTTGCCCATATGCTGGAGAGGGGCGGAAAGCTGCCTTTTCGACTGTGATTTTACTTTTTCCTCACCATTTTTGTGCTTTTAGAATACCATGCAATAGGTGGGAAACAATGCCCCGAATCCGGGGTCCTCAGAGAGCGTTTCGAACGCCTCTGGCCTTCCCCTCACAATGAAGAAGGAGGCCCATTGCATGAAACCCGAGGAAAAGAGATTGCGTTTTCTTCTGGGAGCGAATACGCCCCAGGGGTTTGTTTCAAGATATGACCAATTGACTGATCCGCAGGCGGGGATGCGCACCTACATAATCAAGGGCGGCCCCGGCAGCGGCAAATCCACCTTGATTAAAGCGGTAGCTGAGGAACTGGATGACGGCTCTGCTGATATAGAGTACATTCACTGTTCCTCCAGTGTGAATAGTCTGGACGGCCTTATCATCCCCTCCAGAAAATTCGCCATTGCCGACGGCACTCCTCCTCACGCACTGGAGCCAAAATATCCCGGTGCAGTGGAATCCCTGGTGGATCTCTCCTCCTGCTGGGATGAAACAGTTTTGTACCAAAACCGGGAAGAAATCATTCATCTTTCCAACCGCACCTCCAAATGCCATGAATACTGTTGCCGCTTTTTGTCGGCTGCCGCCTCTTTGATGGGGGACAGCTACCGCATTGCCTTAAGCTGTGTGGATACTCATAAGCTCAACGGTTATCTCAGTCGCCTTTCCGAGCGGGAGCTGGGCAAAAAGTGCTCCGGCACCGGAAAAGAAAGTGTCCGCTTCCTCACCGCCGTCACCGATCAGGGAGTGGCGCAGTACACCGACACCGCCAAGCTGCTGGCAAAACGCCTCTTTTTGATCAATGACGAGTACGGCGCCGTTTCCCGCCTGATACTCTGTTATCTTCGTTCCAAGGCGTTGGCGGCAGGCTTTGACGTCATTTCTTGCTACTGCCCACTGGGGCCCTTTGATAAGCTGGAGCAGCTGTTTATTCCTGCTCTGAATATTGGATTTTTAACTTCCAACCGCTTCCACGACTTTTCTCTGGTGGTGGATCCCTACCGCATCGTCAACTGCCAGCGTTTTACCGAAGCCAGCAAACTCAAAGAGCATAAAAAGCGGCTCACCTTTAACCGCAAGGCTGCCGCTCAAATGGTAAATCAGGCCGAAGCTCTGCTGCGGGAAGCCAAGGAGCTTCATGACCAGCTGGAAAAATTCTATATCGCCGCCACCGACTTTGAAAAGGTGGATGCGCTCACCCAAAAGCTTTTGGAAAAATTAAAAAAGTAGGCAAATTCCGTTGCCCCCCACCGGCCCAAGCCGGTTTACATACCCCCTACGCACATGGGCTCGCGCCGGACAGATTCTCTGTCCGGCGCGGTGCTTTTTCGATGCCTTTCACACAGTCATTCAAGCCTTGGTTACTCTTTTCGTCTCTTTGCCACCTGCCACAGCACCATCCCCGCCACACAGGTAGCGGAAACTGCCAACCCCGGCAGCCATCCCGGGGGGCGGTACCGCATCGAAATCTTATGGGTTCCGGCGGGAAGTTCCACCGACAGAAAGACTCCTGCCAACCGCTGCAGGGGAGCTTTCTTGCCGTCAATCTTCACGGTCCAGCCGGTATCGTAGGGCAAAGTGGTGGCTAAAATGCCATCGTGCGGGGCGGTGATTTCGCCGTCAATGGCGGTATCCTGGAATCGGGTAAAGGTCATGGCCCGTTGCTGGGCAAGGTCTGCCACATATTGGGCAGCCTTTAGATCCAGCCCGTAGAACAGCATGTCATCCAAATAAACCCGGTCGGATTCCACCTCCAGCCGCACCTGGGGATACTCCTCATCCCCCAGATACAGCACCGTGTTGTTGCGGTAGGAAAGCTCCCGCCCCAACGCAATGCCGTCGCTATAGGCCTGAGCCTTGGAAAAGCGGCGGTTGTAAACCGGGAAAAAGGCGTAGCTGGCCAGCCCTTGGGGATTAGCAAGGGTATAGCTTAAAGAACCGGGCGCACCGCTTACCGTCCGGTAATAGTAATAAATGCCGGAATATTTGTCGCTGAACGCAAAGTTGTCCAAGCTTTCCTCCACCACCTCCAAAGGCTGGAAGGGTGGCATGGATTCCTCCCCGATTAAGGCAGCAGACAGCTTGTTTTGAAAGTCAAAGGGATTCTGCTGCTGAGCATCCATCTCCAAAGCCTTGTGCTCCGCAAAGAAAGCCAAGGGAAAGGCAGCGGGATTCTCGTAAATATTCACCTGTCCCACCGAATCCATCCATTCGTACCCAAAACCGGGATTTTCGGTGATGAGAAGGTACCGTATCCCCAGCCAACCGTTGGTAAAGGGATTGTTTTTGGCAAATCTCAGTTCGTTGATGGTTCCGGTGTTGTAGCCCAAGCGCCGCAGCAGGGTATTTAACCTTTGGTCGGTGGTGGTAGAGTAGTGGGAAATGCCGGGATAGCCCAGCGCCATTGGGCCGTTTGCGTTGCGCAGCTCCACCACTTCCATGCGGTATACCCCCGGATTTTCCCCCTTTAACCACTCAACGGCAGGCAGATACCGCTCCCGATAGGCATAGTATCCGGCACGGGTGCGGTAATGAAACTGCCCTTCTATCCCCTGAATCTGAGCATCGGCGCTGTAAAAGCATTCGGCGCAAAGCAGGCAGACCCCCAGCAAAACAAGCAGCTGCCTGCTGCTTGGGGGCAGATTCCTTCTCATGGCCAGCAAAACGCCCCCATAGCAGAGGGTGAGAAAACTCCCCAGCAGAATATGTCTGGTCTGCACAAAGCTCAGCTTGCTCACTGCAATTTCAAAGAGCACCAGCAGCCAGATGCCCATGGCAACCAAGATGCGGGTGGGCACAAGGCCTTGGGGGCGGGCAAGCCCCCGCAACCCCAGATGAAGCACCAAAAAGCAAAAGACAAAGGAGTAGCGAGCGGGAAACCAGGTGGGGTCCTCAAACGCGTGCCAGGCAAGATCCAGAGCCTCCCAGGAAAGGCTGAGAATCATCACACCGGAAAATAAGGCAAACACCATCTTTTCCCGCAAAGGAATCTCTTTGTTGAGAAAGAACAAGAGAGCCAGCAGCACCGCTGCGGTGGTAATAAAGATGTGAGGCAGCCCTGAGTCGGTTAGAGAATCGTAAACCCCGGGCACCAGCTTAGAAGCCAGCCGGATGATAGGGTAAAAGGAAGAAAAGACGCGTTTGGGAAAGGTCATCAGCTTTTCTTGCCCGTTGAGGAGGTTGAGAAAGGCGGGGAGCAGCAAAACGGCACAGCATCCCGCCGCCAAAGCGGCCCCACCCAAAAAACGCCACAATTTCTTGACGTAGTGGGCAAAAGCGGATGGCTGGGTAAAAAACCGGAAGGTAAAGTATAAAAAGGTAAAAACTCCTGCCATGTAGCCAATATAATAGCTGCACCAAAACAAAAATATCAAACTGATGATATAGGAAAGATATTTTTCTTCCCTTAAGATTTTTTCCACCCCCATCAACACCAAAGGCAACAGGGCAGCGCCATCCAGCCACATCAGGTTGGAGGAGTAGGCCAAATTATAGCCCATCATGGCATAAGCAACGCTGGCTCCTAAATTCACCCCATCGGTTCTCCCAAAGGTATAGGTGGTGTAAAGGGAAAAAAACAGGCCACAAAGCCCAAATTTGATCAAGGTAATCAGCAGCACCGTCTCGGTAAGGTAGTGCACCGGAGAGAGGAGCACCAAAATGTTGAGGGGACTTGCGGTGTAAAAAGCGATGAGGCCCAGCATATTTAGCCCCATCCCCATATCTTGGGAGCGCAAAAAGCTGCCTTTCTCCCGAAAAATTGTGTTCAGCTGCATATAGTAGTCAATGTATTCGCTGTTCATGTCTACCACCAACAGAGATTTTGGGCCAAAGGGGTAGACTCCCAGCCGGGCAAACACCAGCAGCAAAATTGCCGCCGGGAGCAGAAAACTCAGAAGGCGGACCATTGTTCTTTGGGTGGAATTGGCAAGCAGAACCCTTCCCTCCTTGTATAAGCAGTGTCTCTTGTTTCGATCCCCTATAGTATACCCCCTCTGCTCGCTTCTACTACAAAGGAAAGAGCACCTAGCCTTCACAAGATAAAAATAGAGACAGGATCGCAAAAAGCGACCCTGTCTTTCCTGCTCTGCAGGCAATTAAACAGATCAAAAAGGGTTAGGGCAGATAGGGCCCATCCTCCAAAGCTTGTCGAAGCAGCCCGATCCCCTCGATTAGCCCCAAGATACCGGGAATTCCCGTCCAAGAAAAGCAAAGGCAAAGCAGCCCCCGGGTAATTTGTCCCCGATAAAACCACTGGGCCCCAAAGCTGCCAAAAAAGATAGCCAGTACCCCCTGAATAAGAGCCTGTTTGCGTCCTGTCCGAAACATATGCAGAGGCGGCGGGCCACTGGGCGGAGCATAGCCAGAATCCTGCCCCGGCCACCGAAAGCGAGCACCACTTTCTTTAAACGATTCAAATGTCTCTTTTGCTCTGGAAAAATCCCACCGGGGCCGTGGTTCCGACTCCGGCTCTCGAAAAGGCGGCGCTCCAGTTATCAGGTCGGTACCGCAGTAGGGACAAGTCCGTTCCCCCCTGTAAAACCTGGCTCCGCAGCCTTTACACTGTCTCATCCTGCATCCCCCCGCGATTGCTTGTAACAAGGAAAGTACCCAGCTTGGCCGCCAAAAAGCCAATGCACCAAAATTGCACCAATGCAAGCAAAGGCTTGGTGCTTATTCCTCTTTGTTTTCCAATTCCTTCACACCTGAGTATGCAAAAGCATTTGTCACTTGATTATACAACGAAAGAAAAAAATCATCAAGCATAGGTGAATTGGTGACTATGCGGGATAAATATGTAAAGGGCAAGCAGGTATCTATATTGTGAGCATAATATTACCGGATTCCTGCCCATTGGCACAGGAACCCGGTAATATTGAGTCTGGCGTTATTGGTATAAAATAAGTGCAATCATTTCCAGAGGCTCTTCGCTTATACACTCTATACCATGTCCTTCTCCCGGAGCGGTATAGGTAACGTCCCCGGCAGTTACCTCAATTATGGTGCCATTGTCATTATACCTGCCTGTCCCGCGAATTATATAATAGGTTTCGGAATCTCCTTCATGGATATGAAAGCCAATCGAGCAGTTGGGATATACCGTGGTATGTGCAAATACCCGCCCTTTTTGGGACATTTCTTCGGGCCCGTTGAGCAAACTGGCTACGCTGATGCTCCCTATTCCCTGAAAGGGCGCCTCTTTATGCTCCACAATTTTTTGGTCGCTCTTGCGTACCATAAGAACCAACTCCCTTTTTATACTGATAAAACTAGCTAACAACCACTGTCCAACCGCTGGATTTAGCTTTCTGCTTCATTGTTGCTTTTTCTGAGCTCTACTTGGTATTGAGTGTATTTTTTATCCAACTCAATCCATTCTTCAAAAACATAAGGGGTAAAATTGTAAGGTAGATTCAGATTTTTCGGGAATTCCAGTTCCTCCGAATAGACTGAACTCTTGTTTTCAAAGTTGCGGGCCATACTCTCCAGCATTCCGATGGCTGCAGCTTTCATGGCAACATGATTGGAGACCAGATGAAACCCCCACTCCTGCAACTGTTCAAAGGTGCAGTCCGACTTTCCATCAGTGCAATGGATATCGGGATAGAATCTCCACCCGGGTACCTGTTCGGCAATAGCCCTGCACTCGTCTTCACAGTTGGCATGGTTAATATTTTGTATCATTGTAATTTCCGCCCCTGCCTGGTATCCCAACTTGGCCCGGAGAATTGCCTCGTCTAAGCCCAATCCACCCATTGTGCCAAAGGAGCCTATGTGTTGAGCGCCGCCACCTTTTGCATTTGTCCTTGCAATAATCATACAATCAGTTCCTTTGACAGCATCTACTGCTGCACGGATATTGGCCGCAAACAAATCTCGGGGCATGCATTCCGTTGGTACCCGGTAATGGTAGCCGCAGGAAATTCCGCCCGATTGGCTGTCTTCCACCGTAATGGCCATGGCTCCTGCGTTGGCTATCCGCTTGCAATTTCGATAAACCTGCATTGGGGTGCCTCCTGCATTGTCTGCATCCACAATCAAGGGAAGAGAACAGGAACTGGCTATGCGCTCTACAGCAAAAATTACTTCCTCCCAGTTAGCCAGAGATGCTGGGGTTCCATTTAATCCATATTCCAGCTCACTGCTGCTTAACAACACTGCATTGTAACCGGTAAGCTCGGCGCATCGAGCGGAAAGGCAGTCATAAATGCAGGGTGCCCATATAAACTCGCCCTTTTTCAACAAGGCGCGAAGGGTGGTTTTTGGTCCCATAATCAAGCTCCTCCCATTTTTAACAATTATATGCCGGCCGATACTTCATGACATGCGACGTAGTGCTCATTTCCAATATCACGCAACACAGGCATCTCCTGCCGGCACCGCTCAATTGCCCGATTGCACCTGGGGTGAAACGGGCAACCAGTTGGTTTATGAATTGGGCTAGGAACTTCTCCCTGCAGAATAATCCGCTTTCTTTGCTGTTCTTTGTAATAATCTACAATAGGAATTGCAGAAAGGAGTGTAATGGTATAGGGATGTATTGGGTTATCGTACAGCTCGGCGGATTTTACCATCTCCATAATCTGACCAAGATACATCACCGCTACCACATCTGCAATATGGCGTACTACTGCCAGGTCGTGCGCAACAAACACATAGGTTAGGCCAATTTTCTTTTGAAGATCCATAAACAGGTTAATAATCTGGGCCTGAATCGAGACGTCCAGGGCCGATACCGGTTCATCACAGACAATCACTTCCGGATCACAGGCCAACGCTCGGGCAATGCCCACCCGCTGACGTTGTCCGCCGCTCATTTCATGTGGATAGCGATTGCCTAGTTCCGGCGATAACCCCACCGTGACCAAAAGTTCGTTCACCCGGTCTGCCACCTCGGCTTGGTTGCGCTTTGTTCCTCCAGCCTCATAAACTTCTTTGATGGTGGAAAAGGCGTTCTGGCGCGGGTCTAGCGATCCATAGGGATCCTGAAAGATCATTCCCATTTTTCTGCGCAAAGGGGAAAACTCTTGGTCGGACATGGCAAGGATATCGGAACCCTTGTATAGCACTTGCCCCGCTGTTGCCTTGTGAATGCGCAAAATACACTTTCCTATTGTTGTCTTTCCGCAACCACTCTCCCCCACCAAGCCAAACGTTTTACCTTGCGCTACCGAGAAACTGACACCGTCAACCGCTTTGATAAAATTGTCGCCACCGGATTTTGAACGCCTTCCCGCAGGAAAGTACATTCGAAGATCTTTCACCTCTAATAATGGGTTGTTTTTATTCACACGCCTTCACCTCCTCAACCTCTAAATGACAAGCGGAATAATGGTGGTTCTTTCCAACCTGCCGCAGTTCGGGTGGAGGTGACTGCCTACACTGATCACAAGCGTAGGGGCATCTGGGCTCAAAAGCGCAATGAGTAGGTAACTGTGTCAGATTGGGAGGTGCACCGTAGATGGGAACCAGATCAGCGTCTTTGTCGTCCTCCAACTTGGGCACCGACTTTAAAAGCCCCAACGTATAGGGGTGTTTTGAATGCATTAAGATGTCCTCTGCTGTTCCAGACTCTACTACCCTACCTGCATACATAACATAAATACGGTCAGCGTACCGCGATACCAAGCCAAGATTATGGGTGACCACCACCAAGGAGCTTTTGTAGTCCCTAACCACGCCCATTAGTACCTCCATGACCTGCGCTTGGGTCGTAACGTCCAGGGCTGTTGTTGGCTCGTCGGCTATAATCAGTTTGGATGAGCAGGCCACCGGCAATGCAATCAAAACGCGCTGCCTCATTCCACCGCTCAACTCAAAGGGATAGCTTTTCATCCTAACCCTTGCATCTGGAATACCTACCGCCTCTAATGCGTTTACGGCAATTTCCACTGCTTCTTTTTTGGATACTTTTTTGTGAGTACGAATAATATTCACCATCTGATCTCCGATGGTAAAAACAGGGTTCAGGGATGACATAGGGTCCTGGAATATCATGGCAATCTGAGAGCCCCGATAACTTCGCAATTCCTTCGAATTCTGCTTGAATTTCAGAAGATCAACACCCTCAAAGATGACTTCCCCACTGTGTATTCTACCGGGCGGCGTTTGAATCAGCTGGATAGTGGACATCTGAGTCACTGTTTTTCCACAGCCGCTTTCACCTACAACAGCTACAACTTCTTCATAGCCTACGTGATAGGAAACTCCGTTGACAGCGTGCAGTTCACCGTTTGGCATGTCAAAGGAAACCCGTAGATTTTTTACCTCCAGCAACTTTGCCTGGCAATCTTCTGAATTCCAAAGGCCTTGTCTTCCTCAATGACACCGCAGGTTTTGGTGTCTTTGTAAGCATTGTAAATGTATTCGGAGGCGTAGTGATTTTTAATCACCTTGTCTTCCACCAGGCCCATTCCGGTTTCGGCTACGGCCTGCTTGGCCAGAGGGATGCGGGCCTTGTTGGTTGCCATGGCTGCAGCATAAAAGATCTTATCCACCTGCTCCTGAGAGTAAGAAGCAAATTTTTTCTGTGCTGCCCGGGTTCTTTCCAGTACCTTTTGCAGACCATCCATATTGTCTATCACAATAACCGGCGCAGGGCTCTTGGTTTTAATCACGGAAGTCAACTCCTTTGGGGATTGATATTTTTTTAACAACTGGGTTTGATAATATATTAACAAGCCCGAGGAAAATATGCAATATAAATTACTTTCAAGGATATGCCACATTCCAATATAATTTTGGATATATTGTTAAATTAATAACAATATTGGGAAAACTTCACCCTTCCAACTCTATTTTAAACTGCGCATCTTAATAAAATATCGGTTCGCATCTTCCAACCATACTACTGTCCCCGAAAGGATCCGTTAAACTTTGTGTTGCAATGCTTTTTCGTTATATTCATTATACCCAGTAAATTCGACCTCAGTTTGTACACTTTTGCACAGGATCTATCTTAATATTTTTATAGTTTGTTATAATCTTCTATAAAAATTTGAAACGTTTTTCATTGTATGCTATAATTTTGTATAGAATGGTTATTATTCACACCTGACACTTCTTCTATCTGAAATGGAGCATTCAATATGTTATTTTATTAACGAATGGAATAGTTGAACATCCATGTAAATTCGAATGCTCTTTCTCGGCTTTTCTGCGTTGCTGAGAAGGAGTTATTTCTTTTCTGAATAGATCATATAAGGAACGGAGGAAAGGCATGCAAGGAACAATAAATCAGGCCGGAAGCTGGGAGCGACTTTGCAGGTCGATTTATCAAAAGGTTGATTTGTTTGCGGAAGCAAAAAATGCGCGAAGCGCTTGCCGGCGTCAGCTGGCCACCCTTAACGGGGGCTTTGGGGGCAGCGGGGAGCTTTTTCGTGCTCAGGTGGTTCCCTTTTGGGAAAAATACAAAATCAAGCCCCGTAAAATGTGGTACGACCTTTATTGTTATAAGGATGCAAAATATGATCCCCGCTACATACCGGGCGATTTGTATTGGCAAAAAATATACCCTGCGTTTAATAACCCGCGTTTTCGCCATGCATACACGGATAAATGCTTCTATCATCAGTTGTTTCCCTATCTCAAGCAGCCTCGCACCATTGTAAGGAATAGCAATCACTGCTTTTTCGATGGTGCCGGGAACATCATTAGCTTTGCTCAGGCAAAAGCCCTGCTAGAGGCGGAGCAGAGATTTGTAATCAAGCCTGCCATATACAGCGGCGAAGGGGTGGATATCTTTTTCTATAAAAAAGGCCAGGACCACATCGATATTCAAGGCTTGATGAAATCCTATGGCTCCAACTATATTGTGCAGGAAGTTATGGAGCAGCACGAGGTTTTAAAGTCCATTCACCGGGAATCGTTAAACACCATACGGGTAATATCCTTTCTGTTTCGGGGGAAGTTCATATTTCTTCGGCTATTCTTCGCATGGGTGTGGCCGGTTCCCGTCTGGATAATGTCTCCGCAGGCGGTCTGGCCTGTCCCATTCTTCCCGACGGAAGGCTTGCAAAAGAGGCGGTAAACAAACAGTCGCAAAGGGTGACAAGTCATCCTGGGGGAGCTGTGTTTGAGCAGATTGAAGTTCCTTC
>JBMNHF010000001.1:0-60119 GCA_050950205.1 Oscillospiraceae bacterium | reverse complement strand
CCCCGACGTGCAGGTTCGATTCCTGTCATCCGCACCACTACAGCACTTAAAATGAGGTGTAGACCCGAATGAAAGCGCCAACCCTGCTGATGATTCTGGATGGCTTTGGCTATAACGACAGCGATTACGGCAATGCAGTCCAGGCAGCAAAAACCCCTAATTTAGAACGGCTTCTGCATCAATACCCTCACACCCTAATCGGCGCTTCCGGTATGGATGTGGGTCTTCCCGATGGTCAGATGGGCAACTCCGAAGTGGGTCATACCAATATCGGCGCAGGCCGAATTGTCTACCAGGAGCTGACCCGAATCTCCAAGAGCATTCAAGACGGCGACTTTTTTGAAAATCCCGCTCTGCTGGAGGCGATCGAAAACTGTAAGAAGAAGAGCAGTGCCCTTCATCTCATCGGCCTTTTGTCGGATGGCGGTGTGCACAGCCACAACACCCATCTCTATGCTCTGTTGGAGCTGGCCAAGCGCCATGGGTTGGAAAAGGTCTACATCCACTGTTTGATGGATGGCCGGGACGTTCCCCCCAACTCTGGCAAGGATTTTATTGCACAGCTGCAGGAAAAATGCCAGGAAATTGGAGTAGGCAAAATTGCCACCATCATCGGGCGCTACTATGCCATGGATCGGGACAACCGTTGGGATCGGGTAGAAAAGGCTTATGCCGCCATGGTGTATGGGGAAGGCAACATCTCTGCCCGCACCGATGAAGTGATGCAAACAAGCTATGATGCCGGCATTACCGATGAATTTGTGATTCCAACCGTCTGCATTCAGGGGGTGGGAATTGCCGAGGGCGATTCGGTCATCTTCTTCAATTTCCGTCCGGACCGGGCCCGGGAGATTACCCGTGCGCTGGTGGATCCCGACTTCGACGGCTTTAAACGCCGCTCTTTCCCCAAGCTTACCTATGTCTGCATGACCCAGTACGATGCCACCATGCCCAACGTTCTGGTTGCCTATCGGCCCCAGAGTCTGGACAACGTCTTTGGCAAATACGTCAGCGAACAGGGGCTTACCCAACTGCGGATTGCCGAAACCGAAAAATATGCCCACGTCACCTTTTTCTTTAACGGCGGGGTGGAGGCTCCTTTTGAAGGAGAGGACCGTTGCCTGGTGCCCTCTCCCAAGGTGGCTACCTACGACCTCAAGCCGGAAATGAGCGCCTACGAGGTGACCGAGGAGTTGCTGGAGCGGCTTTCTACCGGCAAGTATGATGTGATCATCCTCAATTATGCCAACTGCGACATGGTAGGTCACACCGGTGTCTTCGAGGCTGCTGTCAAGGCAGTGGAAGCAGTAGATACCTGCATGGGCAAGGTGATTGACCGGGTGATTGCCATGGGGGGCAAAGCTCTCATTACGGCAGACCACGGCAACGCCGACCAGATGTACGAGCCGGATGGCTCCGCCTTTACCGCCCACACCACCAATCCGGTGCCTCTCATTGCTGTGGGAATTGGCGATCGCAAGTTGGCCGAGCCCATGACAGGCCGTCTGGCCGACTTGGCTCCCACCCTGCTGGAATTGATGGGATTGCCTCAGCCTGCTGAGATGACCGGAAAGAGCCTGTTGGTATAAGCAAACAAGTAAACATAATTGCCACCTTGGATCCGCGCTGCGATTCCAGGTGGCTTTTATCTTCACCATACAGAATATAGCTGCAAATTCTACGATTCCTTTCTAAGGAGGCACCTCTGTGAGTTTAAAACATTTTGACGAAATCATTGCCATGGTAAAATCCCGCCCCGCCACCAAAAGGGTGGTGCTGGCTGCTGCTCAGGACCATCACAGCCTTCAGGCCATTTACCGAGCCAAACGAGATGGTCTGGCAACTCCTGTGCTGGTGGGAGACGAGGTCAAAATTCATGAAATTTTGGCACAGCTGGGAGAGAGCATTGAAGGGGAAAACCTATACCATGTTCCCGATAGGGAAGAAGCTGCCACCAAGGCAGTGGAGTTGATTCGAAAGGGCAAGGCCGACTTTTTGATGAAGGGCAAACTGGAAACCGCCCAGCTACTGCGGGCGGTGGTGAAGCAGGAAACCGGACTGCGCACCCACCGTGTCATGAGCCATCTGGCCATACTCAGTGTTCCCACCTACCACAAGCTGCTGGCCTGCACCGATGGGGGAATGCTGCTAACCCCCGATTTAAACCAGAAAAGGCAGCTGATTGAAAACGCAGTGGAGTTTCTGCACCGCATTGGCTACCAAAATCCCAAAGTGGCGGTGCTGGCCGCTGCCGAAACCGTCAATCCCAAGATGCAGGACAGTCTGGACGGCGCAGAACTTAAGGCTATGAACCAGCGGGGAGAAATCACCGGCTGCATCATCGAGGGGCCTATTTCCATGGACCTGTCCCTGGCCAAGGAAAAGGCAGAAACCAAGGGATACCAAAGCCCGGTGGCGGGGAATGCGGACTTGCTGGTGGTGCCGGACATCACCTGCGGAAATGTGGTAACCAAGGCGATGGTGGAGCTGGCGGGAGCTACCATGGCAGGTCTGGTGTTGGGAGCCAAGGTTCCCATCATCCTCACCTCCCGAGCCTCCTCTACTGAGGAAAAGTACCTTTCCATCTGTCTGGCTGCGGCAAGCTGCCAAAGCGAAAGGGCATAAAACTTCTTCAAAGGGGTGATGGATATCAATACCATACTGATTATCAATCCCGGCTCCACCTCCACCAAAGTTGCGGTATATCAAGAGGAAACCCCTCTCTTTGTGGAGAACATCCAGCACTCTGGGGAAGAGCTGGCCCCCTATTCTGACATCTACCAGCAGTACGATTTGCGCAGAGAAGTTATCCTAAACTGCCTGCGCCGTCACGGCGTGGAAATAAACAGCCTTTCTGCCGTCATGGCTCGGGGAGGCCTTTTGCCCCCCTGCCGATCGGGAGCGTATCAAGTCAACGACGAAATGGTTCATGTTCTGCGCCACCACCCGCAGAACATCCATGCCTCCAATCTTGGGGGGATACTGGCCAAATCCATTGCCGATCAAGCTGGCGTTAAGGCCTATATCTACGATCCGGTCACGGTGGATGAGCTGACTCCCATTCACAAAGTGACCGGACTGGTGGAGATGGAGCGCAAGGGGATGGGTCACAACCTGAATATGCGGGCCTGTGCCATGAAATACGCACAAAAGGCAGGAAAGCTCTATGAAGAGCTAAACTTGATTGTAGCTCACTTAGGGGGTGGTATCACCCTATCCCTCCACCAGCAGGGGCGAATGACCGACATGATTTCCGACGAGGAAGGCCCCTTTTCCCCCGAGCGTGCGGGGGGACTCCCTGTGTTTCAGGTAGTGAAGATGGCAACCTCGGGGCAGTACGACTACCGCTCTCTGATGGATAAAATCAAAAACCATGCCGGACTGGAGGCTCACCTGGGCACCAAGGACGCTCAGGAAGTAGAGCGGCGGGTCCGGTCGGGAGACGAACATGCAGCGCTGGTGTACAAAGCCATGGCTTTGAATGTGGCCAAAA
Source organism: Oscillospiraceae bacterium (assembly GCA_050950205.1). Lineage (GTDB taxonomy): Bacteria > Bacillota > Clostridia > Oscillospirales > Ruminococcaceae > WRAV01. The sequence goes on along the minus strand of JBMNHF010000001.1, from coordinate 56,626 downwards.
ACATCGCCAAGCTGGCAGTACCGGTGAAGGGAAAGGTGGATGCCATCCTCCTCACTGGGGGAATTGCTTATTCCCAACTGTTTACCGGCTGGATTCAAGAGTATGTGGCGTTTATCGCTCCGATCATATGCCTGCCCGGAGAAAACGAGATGGAGGCCCTTGCGCTGGGATGCCTGCGGGTGCTTCGGGGTGAGGAAAAGGCTCACAACTTTTTGATTTAAAATACCAAACAGAAATCATGAGGCACTGAGCTTAAAAAATTAAAACCGGCGTTCTCAGAACGCCGGTTTTGTATGGCAAAAGAAAGTTATACCAACTTGGACAAAGTGGAAATCAGCACACCTGCCGCTACGGCAGAACCAATGACGCCGGCGACATTGGGGCCCATGGCGTGCATCAATAGGAAGTTGGCGGGATCGTACTCGGCGCCAACCTTTTGCGAAACACGGGCAGCCATGGGAACGGCGGAAACACCTGCCGAACCAATGAGGGGGTTCACCTTGCCGCCAGTGATTTTGTACATCACCTTGCCGAAAAGAACACCGCCGACAGTGCCAAAGGTAAAGGCACACAGGCCCATCACCACAATACCCAGAGTTCTGGGGGTGAGGAAGCTGCTGGCATTGGCGGTGGCGCCAACGGTGGTGCCCAAGAAGATGGTGATAATGTTGAGCAGCTCGTTTTGAGCGGTTTTGGATAGACGGTCGGCCATACCGGACTCTTTAAACAGGTTGCCCAACATCAGCATACCTACCAAAGGAGTAGCGGAGGGAACCATCAGAGCTACCACCAAAGTGGTCAGGACAGGGAAGATAATCTTCTCGGTTTTGGAAACAGGACGCAGCTGCTCCATCACCACTCTGCGCTCTTTATCGGTGGTGAGCATCTTCATAAAAGGTGGTTGAATGATGGGAACCAGAGCCATATAGGAGTAAGCAGCTATGGCGATGGAGCCCAACAAGTGAGGAGCAAGTTTAGAGGTGGTAAAGATAGCGGTAGGGCCATCTGCGCCGCCAATGATACCGATGGAACCAGCTTCCGGAGCAGTGAAGCCCAAAAGAACCGCACCGATAAAGGCAACAAAGATACCCAATTGTGCTGCTGCACCCATAAGAAAGCTCTTGGGGTTGGCAATCAGGGGACCAAAGTCGGTCATGGCGCCAATGCCCATAAAAATGAGGGGAGGATAGATGCCCAACTTAACGCCTTGATAGAGGTAGTAGAGCAGGCCGCCTACTTCTTGCTTTACGGCATAGGCTACTCCATCAATATACTGAAGCGTTTCGCCCATGGCCAATTGTTCACCCACTTGCAGCAACCGCAACTTCACAACGGGGGCGTCCATGACACCAGACATGGGAAGATTGACCAAAAACATACCAAAAGCAATGGGAATCAAAAGGAGAGGTTCAAACCCTCTGCCAATGGCAAGGTACATCAATACAAAGGAAACCAAAATCATCAACAGGTTTCCCCAAGTCATGTTCATAATTCCAGATTCTGCCGCTAGGGCAGCAAAAGCATCCGCAATTTGTGTTAACAACTAAAACACCCTTTCCCCAATTTTCGGGTTAAAATGGCCGTGTATTCTGCAGCATACCCGCAAATCCCCAAACAGGACGACTTTGACGGGGACGGCTAATACTCTGGATAGTGTAGGAAACACCGGGTGCACTTTCGTGCATATAGCAGGCTACCGCAGCAGAAATGGTTGCCACCGTTTCCCCAGGAATACCGGCTGCCACCACTGGAGCAGGAGCAGCGGTCTGTACGGCTGGGGTAGCATTATCAACGGAAACTTGAGGTGCAGGTGTATCCGTCTTTGTTTTGGCAGATAAGATGCGGCCCATAATCAATACCACAAAAATCAAAACGATCAATGCAATAAAAACGATTAGTAGACCGGGTATCACAACTTCGCCAATTTGATATAAAATATCCATCTACTTCCCTCCTAGATTTGCCTACCTTAAATTTGCAATCAAAAGATATTATACAATACCCCATCATAGAATGCAATACATGTCGCCCCTTGTAAAGAGAGGACAGATTGTAAGATAAAACCGAAAAAAATGTATAACTTGTCCATATTTCAGAAAATTGCTTGCCGCAAAATCACACAAAACGGGTATGTGAAATTTACGACAAGGTGGATAAAAATACGGAAATTACCCTACAAAAGGGGGGTACATTACATAAAAAATCCCGCCCTTCCCCTGTGAAGAAAAGGGCAGGATGCAAAAGAGTTTATTTAGGCTTATTGCGGGGTGCTCTCCATCCAGTATGCCGCAGCAGGGAAATGGCGGCGGTGTTGACCAGAATGGAACCGAAGAGCATGACAGCAATTAAGATCGTTTCGGCAAAAATCATCAGCACAATGCCAATGGCCAACATCACAATCCCCAATAAAAGCAATACCCAGCCGATTATGCGCTGCCGTTTCCTGCTCACAGTGCCAGCCGGTAGATAGCTTCTATGTCGTCAGCGGTGAGGGGTACCAGGTTGCCTCTGGTGCCACCCAGATGAACCACCGTCTTCTCCGCCATTTCCCGCAGGCGATCGTCGCCAACCTTCACTTCGGAAAGACGGGTGGGCATGCCGATGGAACGGTAGAAATCTTCCAGACGCCGGATAGATTCCAAAATAATGGCATCGGGGTCTTCCATGGCCATATCCACACCCATGACCCGGGTGGCAAACTGCAGGAAGCGGGGGATGTTGTGGCGGTAGACATACTTCATCCAGGCGGGGAAGATGATGGCAAGGCCTGCGCCGTGGGCAATGTCATAGATGGCGGAAATTTCCATTTGAATGCCGTGAGAAGCCCAGTCACCGAGGCGGCCCCGATCCAGCAGGGTGTTGTGAGCCAGGGTTCCGGCCCAGCAGATTTCGGCACGGGAATCGTAGTCCTGGGGATTGCGGTAGGTGATGGGGGCGTTGATCAGCACCGAACGCATCAATCCCTCCAGCATCCGGTCAGAAACGTCCACATTCTTGGTGTTGGTAAAGTACCGCTCCATCATATGGGCCAGAATGTCGGTGCAGCCACAGCCGATTTGATAGGGGGGAACGGTAAAGGTGACTTCGGGGTTGATGCAGGCAAACACAGGCATGATGATAGGGGTTCCAATGCTCCGCTTAAACCATCCATCTTCGTTGGTGATGACACAACTCATGGAGCTCTCACTTCCCGCTGCGGGGATGGTGAGGACGCATCCCACCGGGATGGTGCCAGTAACCTCTTTTTCTCCGATAAAGCAGGGCCAGATGTCCTCCTTCATGGCAACGCCCACTCCAATTGCCTTGGCGGAGTCAATGACGCTGCCGCCACCTACCGCCACAATGCAGTCAACGCCCTCTTGCTCACAAAGGGCGATGCCTTCCTTCACCAAGGAGAAAAGGGGGTTGGGCTTGACACCGCCCAGTTCTACAAAGTCAATCCCTGCTTCGGTAAGGGAGGCTTTGACTTGATCCAGCAGCCCCGAACGCACAGCAGAGCCCCCTCCGTAGTGAAGCAGGGCCTTTTTCCCCATGGCTCGGGTCTCCTTGCCCACCTGTGCCTGGGCATTCCTTCCAAAGATGATGCGGGTAGGGTTGTGAAAGGTAAAGTCCAGCATATAATCACTCCTTGTTATATAATACAGTTATGAAAAATCATTGCCCAGCTTTTGGATGAGGGATTTTAAAAGACGATAGGTGTCCTCCACGTCCTTTTTGTGAAGAAGGTTGGAAGGGGAGTGGATATACCGGCAGGGCAGGCTCACCGCCATCACCCGGGCGCCGGTACCTGCTGTTTGCAGGGACCTGGATTCGTTGCCTCCCGCCACCATGGATTTGGTCTGGCAGGGAATCTCTTCCCCCTTTGCTACCTCAAAGGCCAGACGATACAGCTCGGCATCATAGACGGTTCCGCCGTCCATATAGCTGACCACCGGCCCTTTTCCCAGACAGGAAACCATCTTGTTGTCCGAAACTCCCCCGATATCCGAGGCGGTGGTGGTTTCCACCGCAATGGCAATGTCGGGGTTAATGGCATGTCCGACGGCGGTTGCACCGGTACAGCCCGTCTCCTCCTGAACGGTAAAGGCAAAATGACAATCCCAGGGCAGATCGCTTTGCAACAGCTTTACCAGCAGAGCACAGCCGGCTCGGTCGTCAAAGGCTCGTCCCAAAATACAGTCCTCGCCTATCGGGAGGAAGGGGGCGGAAAATATCGCTCGGTCTCCCAGCTGAACACGCTCTAACGCTTCTTCCTTGCTGCGTGCTCCAATGTCGATAAAGAGCTTTTCCCATTCAGCCACTTCTTCCCGCTCTTTTTCGGTGTGGAGGTGCAGAGCCTTGGAGCCTACTACCCCATAAAGGCGATTTTGACCAACTTCTACCGCCTTTCCCACCACCACTCGGGTGTCGATGCCTCCCACGCTGGCAAAGCGCAGCAGGCCGTCCTCCTCGATATGGGTGATGATAAACCCCACCTCGTCCATATGGGCGGAAAGGAGCAGCTTGTTTTTGGGGCGCTGTGCTCCCTTTTTAAAGGCAATCAGGTTGCCTAACGCATCGGTGTGAAGGCTGTCGCAGTGCTCCTGTACCAGAGAAACAATTCGTTCCCGCACCAGGTCTTCCCAGCCGGAAACCCCGGGAATATCCGAGAGCTCGCAAATCAAATCGATGAGGCTCATCATTTCCTCTCCTCCCTTCCCAAGCTGCGGACATAGGCAGCCAGCAGACGGCCGGTGTTTTCCACATCGGCCACACTCACCACTTCCAGAGGGGTGTGCATGTATTTTTGAGGGATGGAGATGAGCCCCGTCAACACGCCGGAGCGGGTGGTTACAATTTGGTCGGCATTGGTTCCGGTTTTACCGCCCATTACTTCGGTTTGGAAGGGGATGTTTTCCGCCTTGGCCAAATCACAGAGCTTGCGGGAGATGGTGTGGGAGAGAATGGGGGCAAAGCCTATCATGGGCCCTTTTTCCAACAGGCCGCATTTGACCCGGGGAGCGTCGGGGGTGTGGGCAAAGCTGACGTCCACCGCAATGGCATGGGTAGGATTTACCTGATAGGCAGCGGTTTTGGCTCCCTGTCCCCCCACCTCCTCCATGGAGGAAAAGAGCACCGTCAGATTACAGCAGGGGGCCTCCTCTTTGAGCAGTTCCAGAGCATACAGGATGGCTGCACAGCCCGCCCGGTCATCCATGGCTTTGCCGCAGAGGGCATCCCCCAGCAACTTCCGGGGAGAAGCGTAAAGGGTGCCTCGATCTCCCGGGAAGATTAGTTTTTCTGCCTGCTCTTTGGTGCAGCCAATATCTACATACATTTCGTCTACCTTGAGATTTTTCTTTTCCTTGCCGGAGGTGAGATGAGGTGGGATGGAGCAGAACACGCCGTAAACCGGCCCTTGTGTTCCGTATATCACCACAGGAGAGGCCATCAAAATCCGGCGGTCTAAGCCGCCACAGCCTGCCACCTGCAAAAAGCCGTTTTCTTCTATGGAGGTGATGATGAAGCCTATTTCGTCAATATGAGCGTCCAGCAGCAGATGGGGAGCATCGGGGTGAGTCTCCCACACCCGGCAGAGCAGGCTTCCCTGGGGGTGGACACTGACCTTGCCGTATGGCTCCAACAACTTGGCGCCCAAGGCTACGGCGGCTTCTTCTCTCCCTGCGATTCCCGTCACAGCAGAAAAATCAAGGAGTACTTGTTCGAGATTCATACAGTTACACGGTATCCTTTCCTGAGATTAGGTGGGGATGGATTGGTCCAGGGCAGCCACCAGTTCCTTAAAATGCCGGCCCCTTGCTTCAAAGTTTGGGTAACAGTCAAAGCTGGCGCTGGCAGGGGAGAGGGTGACCACATCCCCCTCCTGAGCAGCTCGGTGGGCCAAAGCCACCGCCTCCTCCAAATCCTTTGCCCGAAGAATTTCGGGTTGCCCGGGTTGATAGGAGGGGCAACTGCGCAGAGATGCTTCTATTTTATCCGCAGTGGCCCCGGTTAGAATCAGCAGTTTTACCTTTTCCACCAGAACAGGAGCCAAGGGGTCGTAGCTGAGGTTTTTATCGTAGCCTCCCGCAATTAAAATTACCTGATCGGGAAAGCTCTTAAGCCCCGAAATACACCGGGTGGGGGAGGTGGCGATGCTGTCGTTGTACCACTTGACTCCCTGTATGGTGCCCACCGGCTCGATGCGGTGCTCCACTCCGGCAAATTCCCGTGCCACCTTGCGGATGGTTCCCGCTTGGACCAAGTTGCCTGTAGCACAAATAGCGGCCAGCAGGTTGGCAACGTTGTGGAGTCCCGGCAAGCGGATCTCGTCCCGGTGGAGCAGTGGGGTTTCCACACCGCCCTCCACCCGGCGAAGCATCCCGTCCTTGCCCAGATAGGCTCCATGGGTTACCGGATGCTCCAGGGAAAAGAGCTGGCATCTTCCCCGAACCTGGGGAGCAAAGGAAGCAGCAACCGGGTCATCGGCCCCCAACACCGTGGTGGAAAAAGCGTCTTGGTGAAGGAAGATGTTCTGTTTGGCCTGGATATATTCCTCCATATCCCGGTGGACATCCAGATGGTTGGGGGTGACGTTGGTCACCACAGAAACCTGTGGGGCGCACCGCATGGAAATCAGCTGAAAGCTGGAAAGCTCTACGGCGGCCATATCTTCCGGTTTTATGTGATCCAGCTCGGGCACCAGAGCCCGGCCGATGTTTCCCCCCAAATGCACCCGATACCCCTGTTCTTCCAACAGCTTGGAAATGAGGGTGGTGGTGGTGGTTTTGCCGTCGCTTCCCGTTACGGCGATGATGGGGCAGGGGCAAAAGCGAAAGAACAGCTCCATTTCGCTGGTGACAATGCCCCCTTTAGCCCGGAACTCCTCCAGAGCAGGCTGGTGAAAATACATGCCGGGGGTGCGGACCAGAACATCCCCTTCAAAGTGCTGGGGATAGTCTTTTTCCAGCAGTAGCCGGACTCCCTTGGCTTTTAGTTCGTCGCAAACTGGGCCCAGTTCCCGAGGGCCGCGCTTGTCGCAGGCAGTGACCGAAAGGCCGGCATCTGCCAGCATGGCAATCAGTTCCCGATTGCTCACTCCGATTCCCACAAATAGTATCTCTTTGCCTTTTAACAGATGAGAAAGACCATCGGTTGGTTTCATGGGTGATTCCTCCAGAGCTTGTGTCAAATCTGGACATACTACATATTATACACCAACTTCCGCTTTTTTCCACATGGTAGGCGGAATTTATTGTAACAGTTGGAATTTTTCGTATTTTGATGTATACTATTCCACTAGAAGTGAGTGATACTGGGCATTGGATTTTTTATTTGCCTGGTGTTTGGAAAGGATGTTGCATTGGTGGAGGAATTCTTTCAGCTTTCCTTCCAAATTAAGGAGTTGGCGCAAAAGGCCCAGGAAATCTGCGAGGGTGCCTTTTCCCATATTGACGCTGTTTGTGAATACAATTCTCTCAAGGTGCTGGCTGCCTTTCAGCAGCACCGGGTGAGCGAAAGTCATCTGCTGGGCACCTCCGGCTATGGTTATGGTGATCGGGGCAGGGATACCTTGGATGAAATCTGGGCCACTGTCTTTGGAGCGGAAGATGCCTTGGTGCGCCACAGCTTTCCCAGTGGAACGGCGGCCATTGCAACCGCCCTGTTTGGACTTCTTCGCCCCGGGGATGTGATGGTCAGCCTTTCCGGCACTCCCTACGATACCCTTCATTCCGTTTTGGGCCTGCGAGAAAAAAATATTGGCTCTCTGGCGGAGTTTGGTGTCCTTTACCGGGAGCTGCCCCTGCTGCCCAACGGCAAGGTGGATTTACAGGCGGTTCCCCAAGCGGTCCAAGGCGCTAAAATGGCGTATTTGCAGCGCTCGAGGGGATACAGTCTGCGCCCCTCCCTAACGGTAGACGAGATGGCAGAGATTGCGGCTATGGTGCGCAAGGCAAATCCCGAGGCCTATATTGTGGTGGACAACTGCTATGGCGAACTGGTGGAGCGGCAGGAACCAACACAGGCAGGGGCGGATCTGATCATCGGCTCCCTGATTAAAAATCCGGGAGGGGGCATTGCCCGCACCGGTGGCTATATTGCGGGAAGAAAAGACCTGGTAGAGCTTTGCTCCCACCGGATGACCGCTCCTGGCTTGGGCCGGGAGGTGGGCTGCTCTTTAGAGCAGAACAAGAACATGTATATGGGTTTGTTTTACGCTCCGGGGGTGGTGGCGGCCTCTTTAAAAACAGCGGTTTTTGCCGCTGCTCTGTTTGAACTGATGGGCTATGAGTGCTATCCTCGCTGGCAGGATCGCCGCACCGACATCATCCAGTCGGTGGTGCTGAACAGTCCGGAAAAGCTCACCGCTTTTTGCCGGGGGATTCAGCGGGGCGCTCCCATCGATTCCTTTGTTTACCCCGAAGCGTGGGATATGCCGGGCTACGATTCCAAGGTGATTATGGCGGCGGGAGCCTTTAACATGGGGGCTTCCATCGAGCTTTCCGCAGACGGCCCCATGCGTCCGCCCTATGCAGCGTGGATGCAGGGAGGGCTCAACTACCCCACCGGCAAGCTGGGTGTGATGATGGCAGCTCAGGAGCTGCTCAGCCTGTAACAAGAAACCAGAGCCGAGAAATCCGGGTGTGACGTATAAGAAGACTCCCAGTGTACTGGCGCCCATGATGGGAGATGCTTTTCATAAATGTTCGCTTAGACTTCATGGTGGTTGATTATTTCTTGCCGAATGGGATAGTTCGGTAAGAATGAAAAATGAGGAAAGAGAGTAAATTTACAATGAACATTTGGCATGACATTAATAAGGAAAGAATCAAGCCCGATGATTTTATCGCTGTTATCGAAATCGAGAAGGGGAGCAAGAAAAAGTACGAGCTGGACAAAGAAACCGGACTGATTAAGCTGGACCGGATTCTGTATACCTCTACGCATTATCCCGCCAACTATGGATTTATTCCCCTTACCTTTGCCGACGACGGGGACCCCTTGGATGTGCTGGTACTCTGCTCCGAGCCTATTGAGCCGCTGGTGCTGGTGCGGTGTTATCCCATTGGAGTCATCACCATGTTGGACAATGGGCGCAAAGATGAAAAAATCATTGCCATCCCCTTTGAAGATCCCAACTACAACGGCTACCGCTCCATCGATGCGCTGCCCCGGCACATCTTTTCCGAGATGCAGCACTTCTTCTCGGTGTATAAATCGCTGGAAATGAAGGAAACGGCGGTGGACGAAGTGCAGGGCCAAAAAGCTGCCGTGGAAATTGTAGCCCGGTCCATTGAGGAATACAAACGGCTCTATCCCCAACAGGACGAATAATGTAACTTGACAAGGGAAAGCCCCGCAGGCTTTTACTCAAATCCTGCGGGGTCTATTGCTGGAGTACACCCAAAGCCGTGTTCGGTTATTATCCAAACAAACGGCCAAAAATTCCGATGTTTTTTGATCGATGCTCCCTGAATTCGGGGCGCATATTTACCAAAATGGTATCCTCACCAATTACTTCAATATCACACCAGCGGATGAGGATATCATCCCCGCGAAAAAAGAGGCCGAAGAGCTTGGCTCTGCCATAGATAATCAGGGAGCAAACCTTGGCGGTAACTGTATCCACCTCAATGTCCGAGACATAACCTAAACAGCTGCCATCCCTTACATTGATCACTTCCTTGTAGCGAAGATCGGTAATGCGGCAGAGCATCTTCAGTCACCTCCCCATAATATCTTATGCAGGGAGAAAAAATAGTAGAAGTGACTTTTGTAAATTTTGCTATTTTCCTTCGGCTTTGCTATAATACTGCTTAACCTTTTTGTCGAATTCCTAATCGAGGAGCCTTTGTATGGTATTTAGTAGTATTTTGTTTCTGTTCCGCTTTATGCCCATTGTATTTGGCATTTACTATCTTACACCGCGCCGCTTCAAAAACGCGGTGTTGTTTGTTGCAAGCCTGATCTTTTACTCTTGGGGAGAGGTGCGCTATCTGCCCCTCGTGCTGCTTTCCACTTTGGTGGACTACGTGGCCTCTTTGGGGATTGAACGCCGTCGGGCCAAGGGATTTCGGGGCAGAGGCTATCTGGCTTTATCCCTGATCTTCAATGTAGGGAGCTTGGGCTTTTTTAAGTACTCTGGCTTTTTGGCAGAAAACCTCAATGCCCTTTTGGGGACAAGCATCCCGGTGATGGCTTTTACCTTGCCTTTGGGTATTAGCTTTTACACCTTCCAAACCATGAGCTACACCATTGATGTCTATCGGGATGATGTGAAGGTGGAGCATAATATCATCAACTTTGGAACCTATGTCACTTTATTCCCTCAGTTGATTGCAGGACCCATTGTTCGATATTCCGATGTGGCCCGGGAGCTGCAGGAGCGCACCCACAGTTTGGAAGGGGTGGGCAAAGGTATCCAGACTTTTATTATGGGGTTGGGCAGCAAGGTGCTGATTGCCAACAACATCGGCTCGCTTTGGACTCGGGTTTCGGCCATGGATTTTGCTACCGTATCCACCCCTTTGGCTTGGCTTGGAATCCTGGCCTTTGCCCTGCAAATCTACTTTGACTTTTCCGGTTACTCACTGATGGCCATCGGCCTTGGAAAGATGCTGGGCTTTGAGTTCCCTCAAAACTTCAATTACCCCTATATTTCCAAAAGCATTACCGAATTCTGGCGGCGCTGGCACATGACTTTGGGCTCCTGGTTCCGGGAGTATCTCTACATCCCCTTGGGAGGGAACCGCAAGGGTGTGGCCCGGCAGTATTTTAACATTCTGGTGGTTTGGGCAACAACCGGATTGTGGCACGGAGCGAACTGGAATTTTGTACTGTGGGGCCTTTATTTTGCAGTGTTTCTCTGCATCGAAAAAGCCTTTTTGCTTTCGGCGCTGGAAAAGAGCCGTGTGCTTTCCCGCATTTACCTTCTCACCCTGGTACTGATTAGTTGGGTGCTCTTTGCCATCACCGATTTTGCGCTTCTGGGTCAGTTTTTTACCCGCCTCTTTGGTGGATATGCCGGATCCGACTGGATTTACTACCTGCGCAACTACAGGATTACCTTTGTGCTGGGCTTTCTTTTTTCCACTCCCATTTTGCGCAAGGTGCGGGATAAGATTGGGGAGAACCATATTTTGGTCACTGCGTTCTGCGCCGTTGTCTTTATCCTGTCGGTGGCCTATCTGGTGGACTCCACCTACAATCCCTTTTTATACTTTAGATTTTAGGAGGTGCATGGCATGAAGAAGTATTTACTCACTGGATTCTTTGCCCTCTGCATCTGGGGACTCTTTTTGGCCGATATGCTGGTGCCCCCGCGGGAATTTTCCCAGCTGGAAAACCGCCCTTTGGCTCAAACCCCTGCTTTTTCTACCCGCTCTCTCTTTCAGAACACCTATACCCTGAAATACGAGGAGTATGTCAACGACCAATTTGTGGCTCGGGACAGCTGGATTACCGTCAAGAGTCTGGGAGAATCGGCTCTGGGCAAGCTGGAAAACAACGGGGTGATTTACGGCAAACAAAATCAGCTGTTTGAAGAAGCCCCGGCGCTGGATGATCGGCAACTGAATAAAAATATAGAATTTATATGGGAGTTTGTGCAAACCCACTCGGATCAAGAGGTTACCCTCACCATCATACCCAACTCCTATGCAATCTTAGAGGATCTGTTGCCCGAGGGACTTCCTGTCATTGATCAAATGAGCATCATCCAGCAGCAATATGACAAATTTGCAGAGGAGCCGGTTGCCATCTGCGATGTTACCCCCAAGATGCTGGAGCACAAAGACGAGTATATCTACTACCGAACCGACCACCACTGGACCACCCAGGGAGCCTATCTTGCCTACCAGGAATATATAGAGTTTTTGGGGCGAAAGGCGGCTTCTTTACACAAGCTTTCTGCTCACGAGGTGCCGGATTTTTACGGTACCTACTACAGCAAGGCAAAAAAATGGAACGCCCTGCCCGATGTCATCACTTGGTATGACATTAGAACCAACGGCGTCACCATTGACGGTGCCCCGGCGCAGGGGCTGTACGACCACAGTATGTGGGAGCAAAAGGACAAATACAAAGCCTTTCTCCACGGAAACAACGGTTTGATGGTGATTGAAAGCGGAAAGGAGGATGCCCAAGGGAGCATTCTGGTGTTTAAGGACAGCTACGGCAACAGCTTGGTGCCCTTTTTGGTCGAAAATTTCCGGGAGGTTCATGTCGTTGACCTGCGGTATTATAACGATGTTGCGTCGCTTATGGAGGAAAACACCTACGACTTCATCTGGGTGCTCTACAATTTCGCCTCCCTCACCACAGATCAGAACCTATACAAGCTGGTGCATTAAACCAACACGCTGATCAGATACAAAACCCAAATGTGCAGGGGATAAAACAGATAGAAAAACCACTTGGAAAACCAGGTCCTCGGGCCTGGTTTTTCGTTATACAATAAAATGGGAATCAAGGCAAAGGCCTGCAGATACTGGGTGTGCAGCTTTTGCCCCAGCAGTTGGAAGGTGTAGTAGGGGTTGGAACCGGAAAGGCCCATCAGCAGATAGACGGCAAGGAAACTGCCGATAAGATAGGTCACGGACATCAGGGCTTTGCGGTCCCGCAAAAAGAAGAAGATCACCGCCATCATCGGGAGCAAAAAAGCCCCCTCCAGTAGCAGGGAGGTCAAAAGCATCCCAATGATGAGGGCCATATGCCGAATGTGAAACCCCTCTTTGAGCCGCTCCAGGCGATCCACCACAACGGCACTCACCGCAAGGGACAGAAAGATGGAATTTTCCAATGGGATCACCTGCCCCTGATTGCGGGAGGCTGCCAGCAGCATGATGAGAAGATTTCCTGCCAGCATCACAAGACCAGCCAACGTCAACCGACGGATATAGCGGCTTCTGTTTTGGGTGTGATACAGAGACTGGGTCATCAGATAACAAAAGGTAGGGGCAACCACCCTTCCCACCATGGTAAACCAAATGGGAAAGCCCTTCCCCGGCAGAAAGAAATAGAGATGATCCAGCACCATCAGCGCTGTCATCATCATTTTTAAAGTAAAAGAATCCAGTCCCCGCCGCTCTTCCATCTGGGTTCCTCCCTTGTATGAAATCCAAAAAATGCATCATAATCTAGATATTAGCTATACTATAAATGAGTAATCCAGAAACCGCAAGATCCGGGAGACGAAAATATGACCGATTATACCGGAACCATTTTACAGCAACTGGACCGCTTTGGCACCGATCCCCACCGGGGCCTTACCTTTGCCGAAGCTTCCGATGCCAGGGCAACATACGGAGAAAATGTCCTGACTGCCAAGCAACCCAAGAGCCTGTGGATGCGTTTTTTGCTCCAGCTCAAGGATGCGATGGTGATCATATTGATCATTGCCGCCGTTATATCCTTTGTGCTGGCTCTGTTCTCCGAAGAAGGAGAGTTTATCGACTCCATTATCATCCTTGCGATTGTGGTGCTCAATGCCTCTTTGGGCGTTTCGCAAGAGAGCAAGGCACAAAAATCCCTGGACGCTCTCAAAAGGCTGTCCGCCCCCAGCGCCAAGGTGCTGCGGGAGGGAACCCTTGTGCAGATTCCCGCCGCCGATCTGGTGCCGGGGGATATCGTGGTGATGGAGGCAGGGGATTTTGTTCCCGCCGATTGCCGCCTTATCGAAAGTGCCAGCCTTGCCTGCGAGGAAAGCGCCCTGACCGGGGAGAGTGTGCCGGTTGAGAAGGATGCCGCAGCACAGGTGGCGGAAGATGCCCCCTTGGGAGATCGGCTCAATATGGTGTACAGCGGGTGCGTGGTCACCTACGGCCGAGGTAAGGCTTTGGTAACCGCCACCGGCATGAACACCGAAATGGGTAAAATCGCCACTCTGTTGGACAGCGAGGAAGAAGAAGCCACGCCTCTTCTCAAGCGATTGGCTCAATTGAGCAAGTATCTGGGCATGGCTGCCCTTGCCGTCTGTGCCGTTATTTTTCTAACCGGCATTTTACAGGGCATCCCGGTGATGCAGATGTTTATGACCGCTGTCTCTCTGGCAGTAGCCGCCATCCCCGAGGGAATGACCGCTGTGGTAACGGTGGTGCTGGCCTTGGGGGTGCGCCGAATGGTGGAAAGAGGGGCCATTGTTCGCCGTCTTTCTGCCGTGGAGACATTGGGCAGCGCCTCGGTGATCTGCACCGACAAAACCGGTACCCTTACCCTTAACCAAATGACAGTCCGCAAGGTTTGGGCGGCGAGGGAAAAGGTGCAGGAGCTTTCGGAAAAGCTGAGTGATCAAGGGCTGCACCTGCTGCGGCTTGGAACGCTGTGCAGCGATGGCCGGGTGGAGCTTTCCGACGGGGAAAAACGCCACATCGGCGACCCCACCGAGACCGCCATTGTGGCCGCTGCTTTGGATGCCGGGCTCGTGAAGTCTCAGCTGGAAGCTGAGCTTCCCCGCGTGGCCGAGTTGCCCTTTGATTCGGAGCGCAAGCTGATGACCACCGTTCATTCCACGGGGGATCAGTATTTGGTTATCACCAAAGGTGGTTTTGATGTGCTGCTGCCCCTTTGTGTTCAGGCGGATATGGCAGCGGCGGAACAGGTAAACCAGACCATGGGCGAAGATGCTTTGCGGGTACTGGCAGTGGCCTGCCGGAAGATTTCGGAGCTGCCGGAGGAAGTGAGCAGCCAAACGCTGGAAACCGATCTGACTTTTGTCGGCCTCATCGGGATGATTGACCCGCCCCGGGAAGAGAGCAGGGAAGCGGTGGAGCTTTGCGCTCAGGCGGGGATTCGCACCATCATGATTACGGGGGATCATGTGGTTACCGCCCGGGCCATTGCCAAGGAGCTGGGGATTCTCCGGGAAGGGGAGGAGGCTGTCAGTGGCCAGGAGCTTTCCGCCATGGACGATGAGACCCTGATGGAAAACATCCACCGCTACAGCGTGTATGCCCGGGTAAGTCCTCAGGATAAAATCCGCATTGTCAAGGCTTGGCAAAGCCGGGGAAAAATTGTGTCCATGACGGGGGACGGCGTCAACGATGCCCCCGCCCTGCGGGCCGCCGACATCGGCTGTGCCATGGGCATCACCGGCACCGACGTGGCCAAGGACGCCGCCGATATGGTGCTCACCGATGACAATTTTTTTACCATTGTGGAGGCGGTGCGTCAGGGGCGAGGCATCTTCGACAACATTCAAAAGACCATTCAGTTTCTCATAAGCTGCAATCTGGGAGAAATCCTTGTCATCTTTATTGCCATGATGTTGGGCTGGGGAACACCTTTGCTGGCCATCCATCTGCTGCTGATCAACGTGGTGACCGATGCCTTGCCTGCCTTGGCTCTCGGTCTGGAGCCGGTGGATCAGGATATTATGAAGCGAAAACCCATTCCCGCCAATCAAGGGATATTTGCCGGCAAGATGGGGGTAATCATCTCACTTCAAGGTCTCATGGTGGGAGCCCTCACCCTGACAGGATATTATATTGGACTGCGGGTCCCGGTTTCTTCCTATGTGCCTCCCTCTCAAGAAGTTGGGATGACCATGGCTTTTCTGGTGCTGTGTCTGGGTCAGTTGGCGCAGGCACTAAACTGCCGCAGCGACAAATCGCTGTTCAAAATCGGCTTTTTCTCCAATCGGGCTATGGTTCAAGCAGTTGCTGTTTCTGGTTTTGTGGCGATCCTTCTCTGTTTGGTACCTGCACTGGAAATCATCTTTAAGCTTCACAATCTGAGCATGCTTCACTGGGTTTGGGTTATCGTCCTTTCGGTGGCTCCCTTGGCGCTCACCGAGCTGGCCAAGGCCTTTTATGCCGCAGCCAAGCAGAGATAAGCTCCTGCGGCAACCAAATATTTTTGGCGAAACTCAAAAAGCCTTCCCTCGCGGGACGATCCGCGGTGGGAGGCTTTTTAGTTTGTTGTGCAAACATGCGCTTTATTTGCCGCTTTGGTTTTTGCAGAAGCCAATCAGTCTTCAGGCTCAGGGTCAATGACAAACTGATAACCGACACCCCGAACGGTTTTTATGTAGCGGGGTGTCTCAGGATCGTCCTCTATTTTGGCGCGAAGACGGCGGATATGAACCATGATGGTATTGTCGCCCACCACGTTGTCTCCCCATACGTTTTGATAGATCTGCTCTTTGGTAAGCACCTTGCCAACATTATTCAGAAAGTATTTAATGAGAAAAAACTCCTTGCTGGAAAGCTCAATATCCTTGCCGTTTTTTTGCAGGCGCATTTCTTCCGCTATGTATGTAAAGGGGCCGGCTTGTATGATGGAATCGGATTCCCGCTCCGTTAAATGGATCCGGCGCAGACAAGCCCGCACCTTGGCACACAGAATCGATGGGCTAAAGGGTTTGGTGACATAATCGTCTGCGCCGATGCCAAGGGCAAATACCTGATCGTTGTCCTGCTGGCGTCCACTCAATACAAAGATAGGGGTGTAAACATCACGGGCTCTCAGCTCCTGAATGACCTGAAAGCCATCCATTCCTTCCATCATAATATCCAGAATGATCAAATCGAAGTCATTTTCGGTGGCCATCTGAATGGCTTCTTGTCCATTTTTGGCCTCAGAAACCCGCATCCCCTCCGTGCTGAGCACACGTGAAATTAACCTGCGCACCATACTCTCGTCATCCACAACAAGGATTCTAGCGCGTTCCATAAATTTCCCCCCTCAGCAAGTAATTATAGCATAAATAAACAAAAAAGAAAGCCGAGTAAGTCTTAATAAAATTTAAGAATTAATAGTGCGCCAGTTAAGATATATAAAGTATACTATAAAATATCAAAAAAATATATGGATTTTAAACATTATTATTTAAAAAGGGGAATGAGAAATGAAAAAGAGCCTTCGAGTAGTTCTTTCCTTGGTACTGATGTTCGCTCTGTTGGCAGGCTGTGGCAGCAATGCCGCTCCAAGCCCAAGCAGTGCACCACCTGCATCTGCTCCTCAGCAGTCCAGTGCTCAACCGGCTGAACCTGCACCTGCCGCATCGGAACCGGCAGCGGAGGAGTGGAAATGGGAGCGCAAGGTTACTCTGGTTTGTCCCTGGGGCGTAGGTGGCGGCGCCGACGGTACTCTCAGGCCTCTGCAGCCATTGTTGCAGGATATTCTCGGAGTTCCGGTGGAAATCGTGAACGTAGAGGGTGCAGGAGGAGCAAACGGCATCGACTTTACCTACAAGCAACCAGCCGATGGCTATACCTATGTGCTGGGCACCCAGTCCATCATCATGCTGGACCTTCAGAAAATTCTTCCCATGGATTACTATGAAGAGTTTGTCCCCGTTGCAAAGCTGGTGCATTCCATCAACCTGATCGCCTCCTCCAAAAAGGCGCAGGAAGGCAAATACACCAACTTTAGCGAATTTATCGAGTATGCGAAAAACCATCCCCAGGAGCTGACCTGTGGCATGCTGACCGCAACCGGTGCCGATGCCGTTTCCCTTAAGCAGACTCTGGCTGGCGGACTGGGCGTTGACATCCAGGAGATTGACAAATACATTAAGATCGTCAACTACGGCAGCGGTTCCGAGCTCAGCTCTGCCATGGTAGGTGGACATATCAACATTTCCATTACCGGAGCCGACGAAATCAAGGGTCTGATCGAATCTGGTGACATTGTTCCTCTCGTTTCGATGTCTGAAAAACGGATGAGCTCCTTGCCCGATGTCCAGTGCACCGGGGAACTGGGAATCGACTCCTACGTAGGCACTTGGAGAGCACTGATGGCTCGCACTGATACCCCTCAGGCGGCTATTGATGCCTTGGCGGCTGCCGTGGAAGAAGCATGGAATCAACCTGCCTATCAGGAATTCCTAAAGCAAGCCAGCTATTTGGACCGTCCTGGTTTTGCCAATGCGGCCGACACACGGGCGCTGATGGATGATGAGTATAAGACCTTCGGGGAATATCTCAAAAACGCCGGGCTGATCTAAGTAAATTACTTGTAAGTGGGGGCGAGTTTTCTCGCCCCCCGTTAGATACTGCACTGTGTAGCGATGAGGGGAGTTGATTTGCTTGGCGATTGAGCTAATTGTCAATGCTCTATTGCTTGTGTTCTCTATTTTCTGCTTCTTTTATGTAGGCGCCACCATGCCCAAATCCTCAGCCAACGAGTTGGGCGCGGAGCAATGGCCCCAGGCGCTTCTGATTCTTTTGGTGATTTCTATTCTCTGGAACTTGCGCAACTACTTTAAGAGAAATACTCGGTCCGATATTGCGCAGGCATTTAAAAACTTTATTCCCGATGTGGTGAAGTTCTTTAAAAGCAAGCTCTTTATTGGAATGGTATTGCTGATGGTGATGGCCTGGGCCTACGAACCAGTTGGCTTTTTGGCAACCAGCATTGTGTTCTTGTTCGCTTACGGCATCCTGTTGGGAGAGCGGCGTTACTGGTTTTTAGTAGTCACATCTTTGTTGATTACCATGATCCTATACGTTGGATTTTCGGTATTTCTCGGCGTGTTGTTACCCAGGGGCTATGTGCCGTTCCTTCGTGAAATTGCACTGTTCCTTGAAAAGATATTCCAGAGTATGTAAGGGAGGCAGGAAATGTTTGACCTACTGTTAACTGGATTGGCTGTTGTTTTCCGGCCAACCATGTTTCTTCTCATTATTTTTGCGGTATTTTTGGGCACACTTTTTGGGGCCTTGCCAGGAGTTAGTGCCACCATGGCGGTTACTCTGGCCATTCCCTTTACCTACAAGATGGACCCTGTCAGCGCCATTGCCTTTTTGGTGGCAACCTACTGCGCATCCATTACCGGCGGTGGTATGACTGCCGTTCTCTTTAAGATTCCGGGTGTGCCTTCCAGTGCCCCCACCACCTACGACGGATATCCCATGGCTCAAAAAGGGGAGGCGGGAAAAGCACTGGGCATTCAGCTGATTTGTTCTGCCATTGGCGGCATATTTTCCGCCCTTTGCATGCTGTTGCTCAGCCCGCAGCTCACCCAAGCGGCCCTTAGCTTTGGACCGGCCGAGCTGTTTGCCATTTCCTTTATGGGTCTTTCCATCCTGACCAGTTTGGAAACCGACAATATCTGCCGCACTGTGATTTCCGGACTGCTGGGACTGTTGCTGGCCTGCATTGGATTGGATCCGCTTCTGGGTGTACCCCGTCTGACCTTTGGCACCCGCTTCCTCACCTCCGGTATCGAAATGATTCCCGTAATGATTGGATTTTTTGCCATCACAGAGGTGCTCAAGCAGACAGTAAAACGCGATAAGCTGGAAGCGGTGGGCGGAATTGCTCAAACCAAGACCAAGATGCCTACCCTTAAAGAGCTTCTGTCGGTGAAATGGACCATTGCCCGCTGTGCGGTTCTTGGTACCGTTGTTGGAATTCTCCCCGGAGCAGGAGCAACCATTGCTGCCTTCCTCTGCTACTCCGCCGAGCAAAAGCTTTCCAAATACCCCGAAAAATTTGGAACCGGTATTATTGACGGCATTGCAGCTCCCGAGACAGGGAACAACGCGGCATCCGGCGGTTCCATGGTGCCTCTGCTCTCCTTGGGAATTCCCGGCGGAAACGCAGCCGCTGTTATGATGTCTGCTATGGTGCTCAAGGGAGTCACCATGGGTCCCCTGCTGCTGGTCAATCAACCTCAGTTCCTGTCCGCTACCTTTGCTTCCATGTTCGTATCCAATATTATTATGGTGTTTGCGGCTATAATCATTGCACGTGTTTTTGTGCAGGTGCTGAAGATTCCCTACAGTATCCTTGGCCCTACCATTGTGATGATGGCAACCATTGGAGCTTTTGCCACCAAAAACACGGCCGTAGATGTAAAACTGATGGCAATTGCCGGATTGATAGGATTTGTGGTAGTTACCTGCAAATTCAACAGCTCTGCCCTGATTTTGGGATTGGTGCTGGGTGTGATTTGTGAATCTAACCTGCGCCGGGCATACACCATTGCCGACGGAGATACCCTGCTACAGGTAACCTTAAATGTACTGGCCAGACCGGCCACGGCCATCATTATGATTATCTGCGTACTTGTTCTGGTACACCCTGTAGTAAAGCCTCACCTAGCTAAGCTGAAAAAATCCAAGGCAACGGTATAAAACTCAAATAAGCGGCTGTTGCGGACTAAAAAGACGTAATGGCCGCTTATTATATAGGTGATGAGATGACCAATCGATACCGAATTCCGTTAAGAGCCATTAAAGTAATCTGTCGTGTTGCGGTTGTTCCCGCTCTGTTTTATGTGGTAGCAGGTAACTGGGTGGTGGGTTTGTGCCTGATTTTAGGCGCATGGATCTTTGAAAGAAATCTGTACCGCTGCCCCCGCTGCAGGTATAAGCTGGATATGCGCATCCCTCTCAATCATCTTTCGTCCTGTCCCGAGTGCCATAACCTGCTCCTGTAATTGAAAGTGCCAATGACTCCACATCTATGTTATAATCAAATTATTCTAATAAAGGCAGTTGATGGTGATGTGGAGAGACAGCAAACTGATGAAGCGGATCGCGGGACTAATTATTGTCGCGCTTCTGCTGGTTTTGGCTTATGCCGTTCTCGCCACTTATAATTCCTACACAAAAGTCGTCATTCAGCAACAGCAGGAGCATCTGCTGGTTATATCCCGTTCTGTTGCTCAAAATATGGAGCTATTCCTTTCCGAGCAGTTGCGGGATGTGGATATTTTAATCAAAACACCAGGCTTTATTGATGAGCTGCAGAAGTATTATCGATTTGGCAGTGTAGGCGGTGTTAAAGAGTACATTTTGTCCTATATGCTGTCCCAGCAGGAAGGCCTTTCCAGAATCTATCTGCTGGACATCAACGGAAACGAGATATTCCGTTATAATCAATATCCTTTTTTGGAAGAGTTTAGCGAAAGCGAGCTGAACTTTCAGGAGCTGTGCAGACAGGGTCAAACCGGCATGGGAAGCGTTTTCCCCATTAAGGATAAACACTATGGCCTGACCTTGGTGAATACCATTTATGCCGGCAGTGGCCCCATTGGCTACATTGTGGGTATTGTGGATTTGCAGAGCCTTTACAAAACCCTGGTAGCTCCCCTTGATGCCAGAGATTCGGACTATGTGACGATCAAGGATGAAACTGGCCTTATTGTCATGCACCAAAACCCCAATCTGCTGGGCATTAATTTTCGAACCGACTTTGCGGATTTGCTGGAAAATCCCCGGTACGCTTCCTTCAAAAATATGCTGGAGCACCAGTATACCCACGAAGAAGGCACCGGCTTTTATCGGACCTTCATTCACCCCGGCTCGGATGAAATCATAGCGTACACCCGCATGAATTTGGGAGGAACGTCTTGGTTTGTTTCCACCACCATGCCTTTGTCGCAGGCTCTGCAGCCGGTAAACGAAAATCTGGGCCAGTTTGCTTTTCTGGTAGTTGCCATCATTGCAGTTCTGGTGGTGGGTGCCATTGTCATTCAGCACCTCATCCGAAAACGTCAGCGGTTGGAGATGCAAACCCGCTATCTGCAGGAAATCAACGCCACGCTGGAAGAGCTTCATCACAATAAGGAGCAGGTGCGCCACTACCAAAAGCTACAAACCATTGGCGCACTGGCGGGAAGCATTGCCCACGAATTCAACAACCTGCTTACTCCCATTATTGGTTACTGTGAATTTGTCAAGGAGCGATTGAACCGGCAGGATGATATTTATGAGGATATTGATGAAATACACAAGGCTGGCAAGCGGGCCAAAGAAATTGTAGAGCAATTACTGCCTTTTAGCCGCAGGGAAAATGATTCATCCACCTATACCTCTGTCAGTCTGGACGCCATCATACGGGATGTCACCAAAATGGTGCGGATGATTCTGCCTTCCAGCATTTATATGGAGGAGAACATTCGGGATCTGGGGGCCAATGTGTATGGCAGTGCCACCCAGCTTCATCAGGTGCTGCTCAACCTGTGCACCAATGCCTATCAGGCAATGGAACCAAATGGTGGAATCCTATCCATCAGCAACCGGATTATAGGAGTGGATGAATTGCCGGAGGGTTATTATTACAACGAAGAGGTAACCCGTTATGGTGTGGTGGAGGTTTCGGATACCGGCGCAGGAATGAGCCCGGATTTGCTGGAGCGCATTTTCGATCCCTTTTTTACCACCAAACAGTCCGGTGAGGGTACAGGGTTGGGGCTTTCGGTAGCCATGAGCATTGTCAACAATCATGGCGGTGTCATACAGGTGGAAAGTACCCTTGGAAAAGGAAGCCGGTTTAGCGTATACCTGCCACTGACAGACCTTTCCATCACGCCGGAAACCCTGCTGCCGGCAAAAAAGAACCAGCCAAGCGCCTCCATTCGCCTGATGCTGGTGGACGATGAACACCAAATCGTACATTATATGAAGCGGCGCCTCATCAAGGCTGGTTATGAAACAGAATCCTTTACCAGTGCGGAAAAAGCCCTTGCGGCATTTGAGCAGGACCCCGGCAAGTGGGGAGTGGTGATTCTGGACTACACCATGCCCAAGTACAAAGGTACAGACCTTGCCCGCCGCATGAGAAAGCTGGCTCCCTCTCTGCCCATTCTCCTTATAACGGGGCTGGTGGAAAAAGAGGCGATTCAAATGCAACAGCAAGGTGTATTGTCGGAAATTTTGCTAAAACCAATTGATTTTTCCCAAATGATTCAGATGATCGAACGTATGACAAAACAACCGGAATGATGGTGCTTGTAATGAAAAAGATGGTTGAGCTCGCAGCGTTGTCTATTCTATTGCTTTTGTCCGTTTCATGTGTCTATCCTCCTGTGGAAATGCCTGATACCTCCGAATACCCCAGAAAGTCCATCGAGATGATTGCGCCGGCCGGCCCGGGAAGTGGGTACGACCTTACCATTCGGGCGGTCGCTCAGTGTCTGATGGACACCAAAGCGGTGCCGGTGCCGCTGCCTATTACAAACAAGCCGGGGGGCGGCGGCATTGCCGCCCTGGAATATCTAAACGAACATGCAGGGGCCGATGATGTTTTGGCGGTCTTTTCTCCGCCCATCTGTATGATCAACCTCAATGGTTCCACCGACCTGAATTATCGGGAAAGCACCACTCCCATCGCCCGGCTTATCACCGAATATGGGCTGTTTGCCGTGCGCAAGGATTCCCCCTACACCTCCATCAATCAGGTGATGGAGGCGTTAAAGGCCGACCCCAAATCTGTGCGGATCGGCGGAATTTCTGCGCCGGGTTCTATGGATCATATCCAGTTTTTAAAATTTGCCCATGCAGCGGGGGTGCAAAATCTCCATCTCATTGAGTACATTGGGTTTCAGGACGGAACCTCCGCTGCCCAGCTGTTGGGAGGCCATGTGGATCTTGTGTCAACGGGCATTAGCGATACCATTGGTCTGGTGGAAAGCGGAGATGTCAGGGCTCTTGCCGTCACCTCCGACAAGCGAATCGGCAACAACAGTTTGGTGCAGGAAATACCCACCTGCATGGAACAGGGAATTCCGGCCACCTTTATTAATTGGCGGGGCATTTTCGGTCCCAAGGATATGCCCCAGTACGCAAGGCAGTACTGGGAAGAAACCCTGGAGAAGATGGTAAAAACACCGGAATGGGAAGAAACCTGCAATAAATTTGGTTGGGATATGGAATATGCAGGACACCATGATTTTATGACCTTTTTGGATACGGTCAACAATGAGTATCTGGCACTTTTTCGGGAAATTGAAATGGTGTCCGATGTATCGTCTCGTCAATAAAGGAAATATAAAAAATAACTGACAGCAAGAAGATCGGCGCTTCCTCCGGGACTGAGCCCGCGCAGGACCATCCACTCGTCCATGAACCTGGCAAAGGAGAGAAGCTGTGCGGGATCCTGGGTGCGGGACAGTTCCTTGCGCAGTAGCGCCTGCATCTGAAGCAGTGTGTCCCGATCAGCCCGGGCAAGGATATTGGTATCCTCCAAATGGGCCATCAGATGAAGCAACGCAATGACACCCGCATCGTTCAGAGAGCAGCCCTGAGCTGCCATTTTTTTCAACACCGGCAATCCCCATTTTCGCACATGGGGATAACCTGCGGCGGCCTCTCCCCGGATGCCGGTAGCGCAATACCGGCCGTAAGCTCTGCGACCATGGGTGGCAGGGGTTGCAGTGCAGTCCAGCTCTTTGGTAACTCCACCGGCAGCCAGAGCCGCCAGTTCCAAAAGCTGGTCGGCGGTGGGGGAAAGGTCTTGGGCGTACTGATACCCGGCACAGGCGCAGAGCAGCCCCAGAGAAAAAATCAGTCCCTTATGGGTGTTGACTCCACCGGTGGCGGCAAACATCTGGCCCTCCGCCTGCCTGCCTTGATAGCGCAGAGCGGGGATCAGCGTTTGAGCTGTTCCCTGATGGGCAAGACCCATTGCTGTCATATGCTGAAAGTAAGGGATGAGAGCGGTTCCACTATCCAAAAAGGTAAAAAAGTTCATATCGCGGTGGGAGCCGTTGTTGCTGCGATCCACAAGACCCGGTTTTGGGGTGGCGGAAACCTCATACAGCAGTGCCTGCACCGCAGCAAGCCCGGCTTTTTGAGAAAACTGGTGGCAATCGTATTTCCAGAGCAGCTTGGCCACATGAAGGGAAAGCTCTTGGGCGCTGTGAGCCCTGCTGCGGGAGCAGACCCATACCGGCTCTTGACAAATCAGGCAGGTGCGCTCTTTCCGGCCAAAATCCTCGCCTCGGAGTGCCCTGCCATCGGCATCAAACACATCCATGTCGTAAAGGCGCCCCAGAGGATGCTGCTGCTCCACTTCCATAGCCAGCTTCTTCACCGTGGCGGCGGGGGCACCCAGAATGCTCCAGTAGGTGCAACCGGTAGGGACAATGTGAACCGACTGGTAAACCGTTGGGATGCCTTCCGCCTTTAGCTGCGCTTCCATAGCTTGGATGCCCGCCCGAAATCCCTTTTCTGCCAGAGGATAGGTTTTGTAGGGCCCCGGAATGTTCATGGTAAAGCAGAGGAGCGTCTGACCATACCGGTTCAGAAGCTCCTTTTGCTGTTTTTGCCGCTCTTCCCGCGCCAGGAGCATTTCTTCCAGCGTCACCGGGACAGCATCCCGAAAAAAGTGGTGATCAGTCACGATGGGTCATCCTTTCTAAATAGGCAAAGGTGGCCGGGGGAACCAGGGGTTTTATGGCATCCAGCCTGCCCTCCTGCAGCAGAGTCCTCACTCTGCTGGCGCTGACCGGTTGTCCTCCCGTTTCGTATCGAGGGATTTCCACCACCTCAATTCCCATGGTTGGAAGAAAGCTCTTCATCTGCCGGTTATAGGCCGCTGTAACCCCACAGTTGGGTTCGCTGCCCACATACCGTCTGGTAATCCCCATGGGATGTGCAAAATGGGTGGCAAAAATGGTCAGGTCCAGCTTGCAGTTGATTTGGGAGGACATCCCTTTTTCTTTATGAAAATAATCGGGAAAGGTGGCGGAGGAAATCAAATAATCGGCGGTGGGGTGGACGATGACATTGGGAAGATGAGCGGTGTTTTCCTGCACCAGCTGCAAACGCACCGATGCCGGAAAAGCGCTGCGATCCTCCGACAGCACAAACAGATGAAGCAGGTCGCATTCCCCGGCGGCCTTTTCGATCAAATACAGATGGCCGTTGGTAAAGGGGTTGCAGTTGACCACCGCCGATGCAATGACGCCATCCACACGAGGTTTCCGCAGCGACTGCACAAAGCGGCGGATGCCATCTCGCCTGTTTTCCAGCAGCAGCACATCGGAGGTACCGGCCACAGGGTAGAAGCCCAAGGAAGTAAAAACCGTTTCGTTTTCCGGCTTGGTAAACAAAAACAGATGAGCCTTTCCGGCCTGTATGGCCAGCTTCACCAGTTCGGTTACAATGGTGGCCGTCAATCCCTCCCCTTGCAGGGAGGGGTCCACGCCGATGCACAGCAGAACATTTTGCCGCAGAGAGCCGGTGGCGACAATTTCATCATCCTCCAAAAGGCATACCGTTTGCTCAATGGTATGGTCCCAATCCAGAGAAAGCTCTGCCAAAAATGCGCGAATGCGTTCCAGCTTTCGTCCCCGGGGTGGAGAGGCATAATCCAACTTCATCAATATCCCCCTATCCTATGATAGAAAAAACACCGTAGCCTTGGAATATAGAAACGCTGCCGATAAAATGGGTCGACAGCGTTTTTATTTGCTATTCCTTCACCTGATAAATGAGGTCGATGACGGAGCCGTCCCGGTAGGTGACAACGCCTACCACCTTATCGGTATATTCAATGGGCTTTGGAACCCCCACTAGTTGCTCTGCCTTTTTCTGCAGCTCGTCAATGGTGTACACCGGCAATCCGTTGTCAATCATCCGCTGCCGCAGCACCTTGCGCAGGGGATTAACCGCAATTCCGTGGTCGGTCACAATGATATCCACCGTTTTTCCCGGCGTTACAACGGTGTTGACCTGTTTGACCACACAGGGAATCCGGCCACGGGTTAAGGGAACCACCACAATGGAGACGCTTGCGCCGAAGCTGGTATCGGGATGTCCCCCAATGGCGCCCCGTATCACACCGTCGCTGCCGGTGAGGACATTGACGTTGAAGGAGGTATCCACTTCCAGCGCCGAGAGCACCACCACATCCAGCTGATTGACTGCGGTACCCTCGCTGTAGGGGCTGGCATAGTACCCCGCCGAAATCTGCTGATGGAAACGGTTGTCCCGCAGGGATTGAGCCGCCCGCAGATCAAAGCTCTGCACATCCAACAGCTTCTTAATCAGCCCCTGCTCGTGGAGCTCTACAATGGAGCCGGTAATTCCCCCCAGAGCAAAGCTGGCGCGAATGCCTTTTTCCAGCATCTTGTCCTTGAGGAAGCGGGTAACGGCCAGTGAGGCGCCTCCCGTCCCCGTCTGGAAGGAGAACCCGTCCTGAAAACGGCCGCTGGCAAAAATCACCTTGCTGGCCAGCTCGGCAATCAACAACTCTTTGGGGTTGGTGGTAAATCGTGTAGCCCCTGTCATAATGCCGGCAGGGTCGCCGATTTCATCTACCTTGACGATGTAGTCTACATCGGATTCGGGAATGGCAAAGGGGGTGTTGGGATAGTGAACAATGTGGTTGGTGATGATGATAACCTTGTCGGCATAGGTGGCGTCGCTTTTGGCGTAGCCCATGGAGCCACACATAATGCCTTCGTCCCGATCCCGAATGTAGCCGTTGGCGTTGCCGTAAGGGTCACAGGAAGGTGCCCCCAAAAAGGCCACGTCGATGGGAAGATGTCCCTTTTCGATGGCGCCTGCCCGTCCGCCATGGCTGCGAAACACAACCGGCACATCCATCAGCCCATGGGAGACAGCCTCTGCCAGCTTTCCCCGCAGGCCGCTGGTTTCAATCCGTCGGATTACCCCGTTTTCAATGTGCTTGATGAGGGGAGCGTGGCAGTCGGTGAGGGAGGAAGCTGCCAATACAAGATCCCGAAAGCCCATTTCCGCCAGTCTGTCCACCACCATATTGACGATGTAATCTCCGTTGCGGAAATGGTGGTGGAAGGAAATGGTCATGCCGTTTTTGAGCCCTGCACGGTGCACGGCCTCCTCCAGGCTGTTGACAATTTTGTTGTGATGAATTTCCCGCTCTGCCAGCGTTCTGGTATTCTTGGTAACTTTTTTTAGATTGAATACTTTATTTACTTCATGGAGCTCTTCCAGATAGGGAATGCTCTCCAAATTAATCTTGCGCATAGGTACCCTCCTTTAACACACCGGAGGCCTTAGCCAGGCTAATCACCCGCTGAGCCCGAAGTACAATGGGACGGTCCACCATTTTTCCATTCAGGGAAATCACTCCGCTGCCCTTCCGCTCGGCTTCCTGGATGGCATCCAGCACAGCAAGGGCGTGGTCAATGTCTTTTTGAGTGGGGGTGTAGATTTCGTGAATGACGTTAATCTGCCGGGGGTTGATAATGCTTTTTCCGTCAAAGCCCAGTTGGCGAATCAGCTTCACTTCTTTTCGCAGGCCTTCCTCGTTGTTGACATCGGAGTAGACCGTATCGATGGCGTCGATGCCTGCCGCCCGGGCCGCCAGCAAAATGGCGCTGCGTGCAAACAGCAGCTCGATGCCTTCCTCCGACCGTGTGGTCTTGAGGTCGGTGACGTAATCCTCGGCCCCCAAGGCAATGCCGATAAGCCGTGGACTTGCCAGTGCGATCTCCCTTGCATTGAGGACTCCGGTGGCACTTTCCACGGCAGCCATCATCCGCGTGCTACCCACCGGCAAACCGGCAGCTTCCTCTATGCGGGCAATTTCCGCTTCGCACTCCAATACATCTTGGGCACTTTCGGTTTTGGGCAGACGGATCACCGCTTTGCCGGTTCGGACAATGGCTTCCAGATCTGCAATTCCCAGCCCCGATTCCAGAGAGTTGATGCGAACTAAGTACTCTTTGTCTCCCAGTTCCAAAGAGGTCAGCGCCTCGTACACCAAAAAGCGGGCGGCATCTTTTTCGTTGAGGGAAACGGAATCCTCCAGGTCAAACATGACGCAGTCCGCTCCATAGATGCCGGCATCCTTAATCATTCCGGGGTTGTTTCCCGGCACATACAACATGGTGCGCCGCAGCTGGTTTTTCATTGACTGTCACCTCCCCAGACATAGTCCACATCCGCTGCCCGGCAGACTGCCGTTTTTACCCGGGCGCGAATGACGCAGTCCAGAGCTCCCTTGTCCACCGCCGTTATTCGGGCGCTCTTCACTCCCATGCTCTCAAGGGTAGAGAAAATTTCCCGGCGGATTGCTTCTCCAAACTGCTTTTCCACACTACTGGACAGTTCAATTTCAATTCCGCCACTGCCTGGTTCCAGGGTTATCATCACATCGCTGGACTCCAAGGTACCTGATACACCTACCTTTTTCAGTTCCATACAATCCCTCCTTGCAGGTATGAAGCATAAGAAGTTGCGTTATATTAACATGGTTGGCGACTTTATTTCAGCCTGACGGGCACCTTTCTGCTCTTACTCACAGTCTCTTACTTCGCAAAACAAGTACTTTCTGGTAGCAAAAAGAATGGCAATGGAGATAACCCCAAGCAGACTGTTCAGGATGGCAGAATGGTCAATAATTACATAACGGGCTACGGCAAACATCAAAACTTCCACCACATTGCCGGCGGTAGGTTTGCAAACCATCTTCACAAATTCAATTCCGATAATCAGTGAAAAAGCATATTCCAGAATATTTTGCAAATCGCTGATATTGGCATGGGGGGATAATAGATCCATAATGGAAGGGATCAAGGGAATGCAAAGAAATAGAATAGCTATGGTGAGCAACACAGCTATGGATACTTCGATAATATGCAAAACGGAACCGACTATTTTTTGAGCTTTTTTGAACATAGCTCAACCTCCATTCATTTCATAGCAGTGGCAAAACAAGATGAATCACTTGTGGAAAGAGGGAAGAAACTACAATAAGTCGCAACACTTGCAGCAAAACCAAATCGGTGCTTTGGACCCCCAGATCCATGGAGATCAGCGCCATATCGCTGGCGCCGGCAGGTGTAGCCGCCAGCATCGCTTCTTTGGGGGTCATATTGCAAAATCGCTGCAAAACATATCCGCACAGCAGACAAAAAGCAGAGTAGCCGGCTGCAATAAGAACCGCCGGCAGAACCAAAAAGCGCAGCTGCAGAACATCGGACCATCCAATGGAGCAGCCGATGTATGCACCGGAAAACAGTTGGGCAAATCGCTTGATTTTGGATGGTAAAAATGTTTTGCCCCAAAAAATACTGAGGAGAATGGTGCCGGCCAGTGCAAACACCAGAGTCCCGGCGGGGATGCCTGTATAATATCCAGCCATACCGCAAAGGAATGCAACGCCCATGGTAATAAAAAAATATGACATCTTTTCCGGCTTTGGAGGTGGCAGGTCCGCTTGACCGGAAGCAGGGGGCGAAACCGGCGGAGTTTCGATTTCTTCCCGATTGCGGCAAATCAATTGAATCATACCGGGAAAAACGCCAATACCCATCACCAGTCGCACAAACTGCAGCACCGCAACCTGCGGGGCATTGGCGCCCATATCGGCTGCAATGAGAGGAATGTCGTTGATTCCTCCGGGAACTGCACTAAACAAGGCGGTAGCGGCAGACATAGGGCTGATGGTGTACAGAAGCCACCCCATCAAAAGATTCATGACCAAGTAGGAGCCCAAAAGGATGGTAGCGGGCTTTATAATGCGGCGCATTTCCTTGAGCTCGCTTTTCCTGACAGAGCTGCCGATAAATGCTCCAGCCACCGATTGGGCAAAAATTTTTCCCATCCGGGGAATATACGCTATATCCCATGCAATATTTAGTATGGCGGCGCCGATGATGCCGCCTATCAGCATACCTCCGGGAATTTTCAGGCGACAGAATATAAGCCCTATGCAGCAAGAAATCAGGAGAGTCAGCAGTATATTGTAAAGAGACATCAACGATACCTTCTATTTTATGTACTGGCAAATTAAATATAATTACTTACAAAAATAATTATATATTGTCTATCTTAAATCAAAGGTGTACTTAACCTTAATATATTGTAAGAATGTCCCGCAAAGGAGTGCAGGGCGCAGGGAAATCTTTCGTATCGGATGCTCTTTATAGGATAAGAAAAACAAGGCAGGTGCTGGAGCATAGCCGGAGCCATCCGCCTTGTTTTTAGTTGATGAACAGGAAAACCTGTTGCTGTTTTCTTAACGTGGAGGAACTTTTATAAAACCCCACAGGCCATCCTTTTCCACGGCTACCATGCCGTTTTTGCAGGGTCCTGCGTAGTCCCATTGGAAATCGGAAATGACATTGCCTTGCGGGTCAATCAAACCGTAATAGCCGTTTTGCACCACCGGGGCAATTCCTTCCCGAAAGGGCAAAGCCAAGTCGAATTCCCCCGGTACGGCAGGCCGGTTGTCCTCATCTACGTAGTACCAGATAGAGTTGTCGGGGGTTACCGGCATCAGCCCTTCGGAAAACAGAAAGGTGTCCCGGTACTGGGGAGTGATTAGATAGCTTTGCTCGATTAAGTCATATAGTCCCAGGTAGCCATTCAGTTCCAGCAGAGCATAGGCGTTTTCCTGAAGCCATACCCGATGAGCCGGGGGTGAAATCTCGTTGCCTGCAGCGTCGATGACACAGGAGCGGGAGCCTTTCATCACAACGGCATAGCCTTGGGTAAAAAAGCCTGCATCGTCATACATACAGGGAATGACCAACTGAAAGCTGGCATCCACATATCCCCACTTTCCGTTTTGGAAGACAGGGGCCAGTCCATCGGAAAAGCTGTAAGCTTCCTCATAAACGGGGGAGACAACCTGACCTTGATCGTTGATAAAAAAGGAACCGTCCTTGGATGTGACGACAGCGTACCCCTCTTCAAAGGAGTAGGCATCATCGTATTGCAGAGGAATCACTTCGTTGCCGGACAAATCGATAAAGCCGTACTTTTCGTCGCGGCTTACCGGAAGCAGCCCTTCGGAATAGTAAAAAGCATCCTCCCATTCCGGCTGTATGGCAAACTCTCCAAAGGTGGTCACCAGTCCGTAAAGCCCTTCCAGCTCCACAACGGCATAGCCCTGGGAAAACTCATAAATATGGTCAAAAGCACATTCCAGCACCTGGTTGCCCTCTTTGTCGATGAGTCCCCATCCCCAGCCGTCATAAACCGCAGCCAGGCCATTTTGGTCAAAATCCCAAACCTGTTGATAGGTAAGATCAATGGCGAGGGCCAATCCGGGCTCTTCCTTCTGGGGCAAGTCGGGTAGGGAAGAGGAGTGCTCCGGCCAGGAGGGGGCGGGACTTTCTGGCGAAACAGGCGGCTCTAAAGGTTGCGTTTGCTCTGGGGGGAGCTCTTCCGGAGAAAAGGAAGGTTGCGCCGCCGGTAAAAAAGAGCGCAGTCCCGGCAAGTCAAAGAGAATCATGAGAGCAAGACATCCCAAAATTACCACGGTGGCAATGATGACAACAACCGCCAAGGGAGAGTTGGACTTGCCCTGTCTGCCGTCATCTTGTTGGCTGTAATCCAGCCTCCGCTCCTGATTCGCGATGGGGGGCGGGTAATCCATGGGGGGAAACGCCACCTGCTTAACGGGAGGGGGAACCGGTTTTACTGTGGTAGGCGGCAGCAAAAAATTGGGGGGAGGGGGCGCTTCCATCTTTTCCTGTTCGGAGTCAGAACGCTCCTCCAGCTTTTTAGGCGACATTGCCTCTGGTGGAGAAGAGGGGGGAGGGTTTTCACTGTTGGGGTCCGAATTGTTCGGTTCGGGATTGTATTTCACGAAATCATCACATCCTTGCCAAAGATTGTCTCAGCTCCTTTTCTCAAAGGGGAGCTAAAATCAGGACGTTTCCGGGTGTATGCTTGCGTCATTGGGCGCTTTTGCCCTAACCTCTCTTTTAAGCGCCCGAAAGCAGTCCTTTCGCACACAGATCAGCTGGATCATCTTACGGTCATTATAGCATGGGGAATGGTCAAAAACCAGAAAAAGCCCAGGAAGTTTTCACCATAATCTCAGCCCCTTTGGTAAATAATACTACTGATAATGGAATTTTCTTTGTTAAGAATAATGAAGAAATTGTATTTACTGCCATCATCAGGGGGAATGTCTATGAAAACCAAGTTGTTTTGCGCCGCCCTGGCGGTTTTGTTTGCTCTAGCCGGACCGGCAATGAGCATAAAAGCCTTTGAAAATCCCTTTGCCATACGTTCGGTGTTGGGGCCCTCACCGGAGCAAAAAAATGCCCTTGTGTCGGTGGAGGCAGGGGGATTGTTGGAATTTTCCGCTTCCGACCTGGAGCGGAGGTTGGAGCTGGAAAAAGGCTCTCTCAAGGGGATCACCGTCACCAGCCTTCCCGACCGCCAATACGGAGGACTGTTTGTGGATGGAGTGGAAGTGACGAACTATGAATTTTTTGAGCGCTCCGAGCTGGATAAGCTGTGCTTTTCCGCTGCAGCCAATCCCGGAACCGCTACCATAGGTTTGCTGCCCCGTGGCAAGGGGGCAGAACCGGTATTGCTGAACATTCAGGTGCTGGCCCAGGCCAATCGCCCTCCGGTGCTGGAAAGCCTGTCCTTAGAAACGGCAAAAAATGTTGACGCCTATCAATACCTCACCGCATGGGACCCTGATGGCGATCCTGTCCGGCTGCAGCTAATTTCCGCCCCCAAAAAAGGGGAGGTATCCATTTCCGGAAAGACCCTGATCTATCGGCCATGGCACAACAAAACCGGTTCCGACTCTTTTCTCCTTTGTGCGGTGGACAGCAAGGGCGCCTACTCCCCCGAGACCACCGTCAGCGTATCCATCGGCAAGGAAAACCAAAGCCTTGTCTACGCTGATATGACCACTCATCCAAGTCAGTACGCGGCTTTGATGTTGCATAAGGTGGGGGTGTATACCGGGGAAAAAATCGGCAATAGCTACTTTTTCCAGCCGGATCGGATCCGAAATCGGGCAGACTTTTTGGTGTGGCTGCTCACGGCGGCCGGTATGACCGATTCCATGAGCCCTACAGTGAACACCGGTCTGCCGGGGGATGAGAGCATTCCCTTGCACTACAAGCGATATGTCAAAAAGGCGATGGAGGAGGGAATCATCTCCTCCAGCCGGGAATTTGCATGGCAGGAGATTCCCACCCGGGCGGAATGCGTTGTTCTCACTGCAAGAGCCGCCAAAATTGACGATGTCAAAAGCTATCCTCTCACCATGGCCGACGCCGGCGCCCTGCCCGACTGGTCGGTAAAATCCTACCGGGATTTGGCAGCCTACCGCATGCTGGATTTGTATGACGGCTACGCTCATCCGCGGGCTGCCCTCACCAACTCTTACGCAGCGGATCTGTGCTGGCAACTGTACAAACACACCCACCGGTAATCCTTGCGTCCCGGCCGCAAACCTGTTACCATGAAAATAAACTGTCAAGGGAGTGACCAAAGTGAGATGCTTTGCCACCGTGCTCTGCTTTCTTTTGCTGCTGACCGGCTGTGACCGGGCAGATGCTCCCTTGACTTCACAGGAAGATGGGGAACTGCCGGACAATGGGATGCAATCGGCTCCTTTGGAGGATGAAACCCCCATGCAGGAGCTGACAGAACTTTTGCTCCCGGAAGAAGTGCAGGCGGCGGAAGTGGAACCCGGCAAAGAGGAGGGGGCAGAAAAAGCCCAGTACTCCCCGGCCGAGGGCTTTGCCGTTTACCCTCTCTCACCTGAGTTAAAGAAGCGGATTACGGGAAACTCTTGGAAGCAAAACGATTTTCTCCCCTTGGAGGATTTGCGCTACCTGAAGCTGCTCCATCTGGATTTTGAGGGGAACACCCAAACAGGGGAGATGATTGTTCATCACAGCCTAGCTCAGGAGATGACGGATATCTTTCTAGAGCTTTATCAGTCCAAGTATCCCATCCACAGAATTTCCCTGATTGAGGAATTTGACTGCGACGATATGGCCTCCATGGAGGCCAACAACACATCCTGCTTTAACATGCGCAAAATTTCCGGAACCGAAAGTTGGTCCCACCACAGCTACGGCAGGGCGGTGGACATCAATCCCCTGCAAAATCCCTATGTCACGGCAAGCGGCGTGTGGCCCTCCGGTGAGTATCTGGAGCGGAGCGAAGCAAGGCCCGGCATGATCACCGAAGGGGACATTTGCTTCCAAGCTTTTGTTTCCCGGGGATGGACCTGGGGCGGTTATTGGTCCAACCCCGATTATCAGCACTTTGAAAAAATGCCGGAATCTAAGTGAGAAGAGTATGGAAAAGTACACCTCGGCTAAACTTGTTATGTTTATCAAATGCAAGGCGATAATTGGATAAAACCGTATTACAAAAGGCTTTTTCTTGCTTGACTTTCTTTCATAGCCATGTTAGAATCCATGTGTTTATTGCACTCGTGGGGGAGTAGTCGGCGCAATAGCGTGGCAAGTCAACATGCTGACCTTTCTTGGTCTGGCTTGTCTTAAAGGGCGAGACTCACGTGTATCCCAAAATGCTTGGGCGTTTTTGGGCTGCGCGTGGTTGTGTTAAGAAGTAAACCCAGGCAGTCTGAATGGACTGTCTGGGTTTTTCATTGGCGTACCGGTGCTTCCACCCCCAACAAGACGAGGTGCTGTATCTTATTTTAAGTGCTAAGAGGAGAGTAGACATGGGTTTTTTTGAGCTGTTGTTGATTGCGGTGGGTCTTTCGGCGGATGCTTTTGCCGTTGCGGTCTGTACCGGGTTGACACTGGAAAAATTTCGACTAAAAAAAGCGCTGATTACAGGGCTTTACTTTGGTATTTTTCAGGCGGCAATGCCCTTAATCGGATATCTGGTGGGCCACTTTTTTGCGGATATGATTGTGGCCTTTGATCATTGGGTTGCTTTTTTCCTGTTGGCATTGATCGGCGGGAAAATGATAAAGGAAAGCTACGCAAACCCCGAATGCTGCAGCGATGTTTGTCAGATTCCCACCAGCTCTTCTCCTGAGGGGGAAGGAGCTACCAGGGAAGGGAATATCCTCTACATCACCCAAGAGGCTTCTCTGGGCCCTGCTCGAATGATTCCTCTGGCCATTGCCACCAGCATCGACGCTTTGGCGGTGGGAGTTACCTTTTCCTTTTTATCGGTGAAGATTGTACCGGCCATCAGCTTCATCGGTGTCACAACACTGGTTCTTTCTATGGTGGGAGTCAAGGTGGGCTATACCTTTGGCTCTCGCTATAAGTCCAAGGCGGAGCAGATCGGCGGTTTAATTCTGATTCTTATAGGCCTTAAGATTTTGCTGGAACATCTGGGAATCATCGGATTCTAGAACCCGCTACGGCTTATTTCTTGCATCGGCTTTGCCCCAGAGCGCTGTTTTGTGCTACAATGAGTATCATGTCCAAGGAGCTGATTGATATGTCCGTTCGGGAATTTCACCTTTCCACCCCGCGGGAAGGAATGATGAATATCACCTCTCAGGTGAGTCAGGCGGTTCGGGAAAGTGGTGTGACAAGCGGCCTTTGTGTTGTTTTTACTCCCCACACCACCGCAGCCATCACCATCAACGAGAATGCAGACCCCGATGTGGTTCGGGATTTTATGCTGGGAATGGACACTGCTTTTCCCCACAACAGGGCGTTTCATCACGCCGAGGGGAATTCGCCTGCTCATCTCAAATCCAGCAGTGTGGGCTGTTCCGAAACCATCATCGTGGAAAACGGCCGCTTGTTGCTGGGAACCTGGCAGGGCATTTGGTTCTGCGAGTTTGATGGCCCCCGAAACCGTCGGTTTTGGGTAAAGATTATTTCGGATGGGGGAGCGGTATCATGAAGCTGGTATCCTGGAACGTCAACGGGCTGCGGGCCTGTTTGAACAAAGGTTTTCTGGAAGCTTTTCAGGCTTTGGATGCCGATATCTTCTGCCTGCAGGAAACGAAAATGCAGCCGGGTCAGGCAGAAATTGACCTGCCGGGCTACCACGAAATTTGGAACAGCGCTCAAAAGAAAGGTTATTCCGGCACCGCTGTCTTTACCCGCATAAAACCCAAGGCTCACTCCCTGGGGATGGGCGTGGAAGGAATGGATGAGGAAGGCCGGGTTATTCTGCTGGATTACCAAGATTTTTATCTGGTCAACGTCTACACTCCCAACTCGCAGCGGGAACTGGCCCGCCTGGATTATCGGATGGAGTGGGAAGATACCTTCCGCAGCTTTTTGCAGGAGCTGGACAGCCGCCGCCCAGTCCTGATCTGCGGGGATTTGAATGTAGCCCATCAGGAAATTGACATTAAAAATCCCAAGACCAACCGCCGCAACGCCGGCTTTACCGATGAGGAGCGGGGAAAGATGACCCAGCTTCTGGAGGCGGGTTTTGCGGACACTTTCCGCACCCTGCATCCCCACCGAAAGGACGCCTACACCTGGTGGTCCTTCCGGGCAAACGCCAGAGAGCGGAACATTGGCTGGCGCTTGGATTACTTTTTGGCTTCCCAACGTCTGATGGAGCGTGTCACCGCTGCCGAAATTCACCCCGACATCATGGGAAGCGATCACTGCCCCGTTTCATTGGAAATCGACCTGAGCTTATAACAACAAAACCGGTCTAGCGGCCGGTTTTGTTATTTGCAGTATCATACAGAATATAATACATACAGATAAAATTTTCCATATTTATTAGAAATTGTATTGTTTTATGAAATTGGTTGTGATACAATATGTGGTACTTAAAGGGTTATTAAGACGCAAGATGTTGAAAGATGGAGGAAAAAGCGTTGAAACTGACCGAAAATGCCATAACGGTATTACAAAAACGTTATATTTCCAAGGATGAGCAGGGCAACCCAATCGAAACGGTGGAAGGGCTCTTTGACCGAGTGGCATCTGCCATTGCAGAGGCGGATCGGATCTTTGATCCCCAGGCGGATGTGAACAAAACCAAAAAAGCTTTTTATCAAATGATGACAGACCTTGAGTTCTTACCAAACTCTCCCACCCTGATGAATGCGGGAAGAGAGCTGGGGCAGCTTTCCGCCTGTTTTGTACTGCCGGTGGAGGACAGCATGGAGGCCATCTTTGAGGCCATCAAGCAGGCGGCTCTCATCCACAAATCCGGCGGAGGCACCGGCTTTTCCTTTTCTCGCCTTCGTCCGGCGGGCAGCACCGTCAAATCCACTGGTGGAGTGGCCAGCGGCCCCATCTCCTTTATGCGGGTGTTCAATATGGCTACCGAGGCGGTCAAGCAGGGGGGAACCCGTCGGGGAGCCAATATGGGCATTCTGCGGGTGGATCACCCTGATATTTTAGATTTTATTCGCTGCAAAAAGGACAACGCCGATATTCAAAACTTTAACATCTCGGTGGGAGTGACCGAGGCCTTTATGGATGCGGTGGAAAAGGGAGAGGACTACCAGCTGATTCACCCCGTCACCAAAGAAGTGGCAGGTTCTCTGAGTGCCCGCCAGGTATTTGAGGAAATTGTGGCGGGAGCGTGGCAGAACGGAGAGCCGGGCATCCTCTTTTTGGACAGGCTCAACCGGGACAACCCCATTCCCACTCAAGGGGAAATTGAAAGCACCAATCCCTGCGGCGAACAGCCCCTGCTGCCCTACGAGAGCTGCAACTTGGGATCCATCAACCTCTACCAGATGCTTCGCAACCAAGAGGGTCGCTGGGAGATTGACTGGGGTAAGCTGGAAAAGACGGTGCAAAACGCGGTGCACTTTTTGGATAACGTCATTGAGGTGAACAAATATCCCCTGGAGAAAATCGAAATAGTCACCAAGCAAAGCCGGAAGATCGGCCTTGGTGTCATGGGCTTTGCCGATATGCTGCTGCGGATGGGAATTCCCTACAACAGTGACGAGGGTGTGGCACTGGGCGGCGAGGTGATGCGCTTTATTCAGGAGAAGGGACGCCAGGCTTCGATAGAACTGGCCAAGACCAGAGGGCCATTCCCTCTGTTTGAGGAGAGCACGTTCCGAGATGGTGCTCCACTGCGCAACGCCACTGTCACCACCATTGCCCCCACCGGAACCCTTTCGATCATTGCCGGGTGCTCGTCAGGGGTGGAGCCGGTGTTTGCCTACGCTTACATCCGCAACATCATGGACAACACCGAGCTGCTGGAAGTCAATCCGGTGCTCCGCACAGTGTTGGAAGAGCAAGGGCTGTACAGCGACGAAATTATGAGGAAGGTAGCCGAAGAGGGAACCCTTGCCCATATTCAGGAGCTGCCCGAGAAAATCCGAAGGGTTTTTGTCTGTTCTCACGACATTGCTCCCCAGCATCATGTGCGGATGCAGGCAGCTTTTCAGGAGTATACCGACAATGCGGTATCCAAAACGGTGAATTTTGTCAACAGCGCCACCAGAGAAGAAGTGGCGGAGGTGTATCGTTTGGCATACCGCTTAGGATGCAAAGGAATCACCATCTACCGGGATGGCAGCCGCCTGTCCCAAACTCTCAACATCGGCAAGGTGAAGAGGGAAGACCAGCAACAAGGGCTGGAGGATCAGGCTCTGGCGACACCGCTGGTGGTCAAACCCCGGGATCGCGCCGAAAGTATGCTGGGGGTTACCA
The DNA here is from genome assembly GCA_050950205.1 of Oscillospiraceae bacterium. Lineage (GTDB taxonomy): Bacteria > Bacillota > Clostridia > Oscillospirales > Ruminococcaceae > WRAV01. The sequence goes on along the minus strand of JBMNHF010000001.1, from coordinate 17,622 downwards.
AGCGAGTAAAAATTGGCTGCGGCAATCTCTATATCACGGTAAATTATGATGATCTCGGCATCTGCGAGGTCTTTACCTCCACCGGAAAGGCAGGGGGCTGCCCCTCTCAAAGCGAGGCCACTGCACGTTTGGCCTCGGTGGCGCTGCGGTCAGGGCTGGATGTGGACGAAGTGGTCCGCCAGCTGTGGGGAATCCGCTGTCCCTCCACCATCCGCCAGCAGGGAATGAAATGCACCTCCTGTCCCGATGCCATTGCCCGGGTGATCAAAGAGGTAGATGACAACCTGAAAAGCGGACGGCTTACCGCCATCAATGGGGCGAGAACCATCCTCTACAAATTCTGCCCCGAGTGCGGAACCGCCCTCAATACCGAAGGTGCCAGTCAGACCTGCTCCCAATGCGGGTTTACCCGGGGAATTGTCAACCACAATATCAAAAAATCAAAAGACACCGATAGCCTTTGTCCCGACTGCAGCGAAAAGCTGGAGCATGAGGGCGGCTGTGTCTCCTGCCGCAACTGCGGGTATTCCAAGTGTAATTAATCAAAGATAGGGACTTTTTTGGGACTTAGCGGTGTTTTTCCGCCTTCTTGACGCATGAAGCTTCCTGCTTCTGCCAAGACTATAGGCGGAGGTGATTACCTTGCCGAAAAACAAGCAGTCTCAGGGTTTGGACGGTGTGCTTCGCTCGGAAAGCGCCCAGCAGTATTTTTCCTCTCTGCCCACCTATGTGCAGGAGATGATTATGCAGCGCCGGGAAAGTGTTCGCTCGGAGGATGATCTGCGAAGCTATGCCGAAAACCTGACCAAAGGTGATTGTTAGGACACATTTCCCCAAAGCCCCTGTATTCTCTGTGCATCAGGGGCTTACATAGGCCGGCACCCTTCCAAAGGGTTGAGTCCACCGGAAAACATCTAAAAACGCCAGGCAGAAAGGGAACAGCATTGGGAAAAGTACTTGCAATCTCATGCCTTTTGGGGTAAACTAAAATGAGTTTATTAGTATGGAGGGAAGCCGCATGATTTCAGCCGGCGATTTTAGAAATGGCGTTACATTCGAGATGGATGGAAACGTGATGCAAATTATTGAGTTTCAGCATGTAAAACCCGGAAAAGGTGCTGCCTTTGTCCGCACCAAGGTACGCAATGTCATTACCGGAGCCGTTACCGAAAAAACCTTTAGCCCCACCGACAAGTTCCCCACCGCTTATGTGGAGCGCAAGGAAATGCAGTACCTCTACGAGGATAGCGGACTCTACTACTTTATGGACAACGAAACCTACGAGAACATTCCCATCGGTGCGGACAAGCTGGACGACAACTTTAAATTTGTCAAGGAAAATACCGACGTCAAGGTGCTGTCCTACAAGGGAAATGTATTTGGAGTGGAACCCCCCTTCTTTGTAGAACTGGAGGTTACCAAAACGGAACCCGGTGTCAGAGGGGATACTGCTACCAACGTCACCAAGCCTGCCACCCTTGAAACCGGTGCCGAAATTAAAGTGCCTCTGTTTATCAATGAAGGAGATCGGATTCGTGTGGATACCCGCACCGGCGAATACATGGAGCGGGCATAACCGGACCGACCTGCCTATTGGAAGGAGAAAAACATGGAACTACAGGAAAAAGTAGCGTACCTCAAGGGCCTTGCCGAAGGATTGGGAATGGATGATTCCACCAAAGAGGGCAAGATCATCAATCTGATGATTGACATTCTGGACGATGTGGTGCTGACCCTTGTGGATACAGGGGAAGGCTTTGCTCTCCTTGGCGAGCAGCTGGAATCCATGGATGAAGACCTGGAAGAAATCATGGAAGACCTCTACGGGGACGACGAGGACGAACACCTATGCGGTTGCCAGCATCACGGTCACCATCATCACCACGACCACGAAGATGTTGAAGAGATCTTTGAGGGGGAGCTTTATGAGGTAACCTGCCCTTCCTGCTCTGATGTCATCTGCGTGGATGAAGACATGCTGGACGAAGGTGAAATCACCTGCCCCGGGTGCGGTGAGCTGCTGGAGTTTGATCTGGATGGCGAGCTGGACGCGGAAGACATCGAAGATACCGAAGAAGACTGAGCCCATTATTCTTTGGGCTATAAACCCGCCCTTCTGTAAGAGGCGGGTTTTTCCATAGTGTTGCTGGAAAGGGAACCACCCATTCTATCTTGAAAGGAATCATCAGCCGGCATAACAGTGTTTAAGGATGGAAATATCTAGTGTTTTATTAAGCAGCATTTTACAAATATTCCTTAATCTAGTCCATGTATTTACTTACAAAGGGTGTGGCAGGCCCTTTTTGCTGTGGAAAGTGTACAGGCATCGGGCATTCGCAAACAGAAAAAGGAAGATTGTGAATATTGCACCAAACCTGTTAAATAGCTGCCAATCATTGCAACTAAGTGATTAATATGCTAAAATGTTTAGGGTTTTCGGCAAAGAAGGTGATTCATATGAACGGGCCTTCCCGCCGGGTTGCGTTGACAGGGATTTTATTTGCTCTTGCTCTTGCCCTCTCTCTTTTGGAGGGAATGATACCTCTCCCTGTACCCATTCCCGGAGTGAAATTAGGACTTTCCAACATAGTAGTAATGTACTGCGTTTATGCAATGGGCGCAGGACAAGCTTACCTGTTGGGTGTCCTCAAGGCATTGTTTGTGCTGATGACCCGGGGAATGAGCGGTGCATTGCTAAGCCTTTCCGGCGGACTCCTTTCCATTACAGCAATGGTGTTGCTGCGGCGATTTTTCTTCCGACAAAATTGCCATACTGCCATCAGCATTGGAGGAGCGGTTGCCCACAATGCGGGGCAACTAATTTGCGCCGCGCTGTTGCTGAGAGAAGGGGTATTACTTTGGTATTACCTTCCGGTTCTCGCCGCTGTTGGCGTCCTTGTGGGAGCGCTAACTGCGGTTTTATTGCGTCATCTGCTTCCTGTTCTGGCGCGTTTAGGGCCAGAATCTTCTGTAAACAGATGAACACGCATTTCAATAGCTTTTCGTGGGTCAGCAATTAAGCATATCAGGAGGAGGAATTCAGTTGTTGAGCATCTTCGATAAGCGGCTCAAGGGAGTCCGTGCTCCTCATTGCAAAAACACTACGGACAGTGCAACTCAAAAAATGCCTGTGCCGGACAAAGTGTTTATTTGCATGTCCCAGCATATGGGGCCCCCTTGCGATGTTCTGGTAAAGCCGGGGGATGAGGTGAAGGTGGGACAGGTCATCGGTGATTCGGCGGCCTTTCTCAGTTCTCCCATTCACTCCAGTGTATCTGGAAAGGTGACGGGGATTGATGAGATCATCATGCCCAACGGGACTCGTTCCAAGGCGGTGGTGATTGAAACCGACAAGGAGCAAACCTATCACGAAAGTGTGAAAAAACCCCAAGTGACCGATCGGGAGAGCTTTCTGGCAGCGGTGCGGAATGCTGGCCTGGTAGGTCTGGGAGGCGCAGGTTTCCCCACCCATATCAAATTCAACCCTAGGAATTTGGATGAGGTGGATACCTTAATCATCAACGGTGCCGAATGTGAACCCTATATCACCTCTGACTACCGCACCATCATGGAGCGGGGAGAGGATGTGATGATTGGGATTCAAGCCGTGATGAAGTACTTAGACATTCCCAACTGCATCATCGCCATTGAAGATAACAAGCCCAAGGGCATTGCCAAGATGCAGGAGCTTGCCAAAGGCATATCCGGTGTTCAGGTTCAGTCCCTTTCGTCCCGTTACCCGCAGGGAGCGGAAAAGGTGCTGATCTATGAGACCACCGGCCGCGTTGTCCCCGAAGGCAAGCTGCCCGCCGATGTCAACTGCATTGTCAGCAACATCACCACCATCGCACAGTTGGCTCTTTATCTCAAAGAGGGGATTCCTCTCATCTCCAAATGCGTGACGGTGGATGGCGGAGCCATTGCCAAGCCCCAGAACGTACAGGTTTTAATTGGCACCTCCATTAAGGATCTGATTAATTTCTGCGGCGGCTACTCCAAGGAGCCTCGCAAACTGTTGATGGGCGGCCCCATGATGGGCACCGCGCTCTATGATGAAAATTACCCCATCCTCAAAAACAACAATGCCATTCTGGCTTTTGACGAGGCTCAGGTAGAAGGCTATGCCGAAACTGCCTGTATTCGCTGTGGGCGCTGTGTGCGCTCCTGCCCTGTGAAATTGATGCCTCTGCGCATTGAAGATGCCTTTATCAAGGACGATTACCAGGGACTTCAGGATTATAAAGTCAACCTCTGCATCGAGTGTGGCTGTTGCGCCTACTCCTGCCCGGCCAAGCGCCAACTGGTGCAGACCAACCGTCTGGCCAAGGCAAGGTTGCGCAAGTGGATGCAGGAGCAAAATGCAAAAGAAGGGGGAAAGAGCTAACATGACACAAAATCTGGTCATCACCTCTTCGCCTCATTTCCGCGCGAAGGATACCACCCGCAGCATTATGCTGGATGTGCTGATTGCCCTGTGTCCAGCCCTCATCGCTTCCGTGATCTGGTTTGGCCCTCGGGCTCTGCTGGTGTCTGCTGTCTGCGTAGGAGCCAGCGTTCTGTTTGAATATGCTTACCGCAAGCTGATGCATCTGGATATGACCATTGGCGATCTTTCCGCCGCTGTCACCGGACTGCTCCTTGCTTTTAACCTGCCCTCCAGTATTCCCCTGTGGATGGCGGTCATCGGTTGTTTTGTGTCCATTGTCATTGTAAAACAGCTGTTTGGCGGTCTTGGAAAGAACTTTGCCAACCCTGCCATTGTAGGACGGATTGTTCTGCTCATCTCTTTCGCCACCCCCATGACCAACTGGCCTGTTCCCCTGAGGGCAGATGCTGTCACCAGTCCCACTCCTTTGGGTCTGGTTAGTGCCATGGAAGCTACCGGCGTGGATGCGGCTTCTTCCGTCACCCCTGCGTCTTTGCCTTCTTATGCCGATATGTTCTTAGGTAAAATCGGCGGCTCTTTGGGTGAAACCTGCACTCTGGCGCTGCTCATCGGCTTTGTCTATTTGGTGGTTCGCAAGGTGATCACCATCACCGAACCGGTGGCTTTTGTGGGAACTGTGTTTGTATTGAGCTGGCTGCTGGGTGCCGATCCTGTCTTCCACATTTTGGCGGGAGGCGTCATGCTGGGTGCTATCTTTATGGGCACCGATTATGTTACCACTCCCACCACCGAGATGGGCCGCCTGATTTTTGGAATCGGTGCAGGCATTCTGACCGTTGTGATTCGCCTGTATGGCTCCTATCCCGAAGGAGTCAGCTTTGCCATTCTCATTATGAATATCATCACGCCCCATATCGACAACCTCACCCGCATCAAAGCACTGGGCGCGGAAGGAGGCAAAAAGGCATGAAGGATTTTACGAAATTCCGGGACGGGTTTATCGGCCCTGTCATCATTCTGGCTGTCATCACCTTGGCCATTACCTGGGCGGTAGCCGCCACCTATCAGCTCACCTTTCCTGAAATCGAAAAGGCGGAATTTGAAAAAGCAAGGCTGGCCCGTATCGAGGTATTGCCCGATGCCGACGACTTTGCCCAATACGATACCCAACTTCCCGAAGGCGTTTTGGAAGCCTACCGTGCCAACAACGGAGCCGGTTTTGTGTTCCAGGCCAGTGCCAAAGGCTACGATGGCCAGGTTCCCTTTATGATCGGCATCGATGCTCAAGGAAAAATTGTGGGTATCAAGATGATGACCAACAACGAAACCAAAGGACTTGGTTCCCGGGTAGGAGAGCCCGAGTATCTGAATCTCTTTTTGGGTCTGGAGGGAGATCCCTATACCGTGGACTCCATTACCGGTGCAACCAAGACCAGCAATGCACTGAAAAATTCTCTGCGAGCCGCCCAACAAGCCTATGAGCAGCTCAAGGATATGAATCCATAGAAAGGGGCAGGCAAGTATGGAACAGAAAAAAAGCAAGCTTAGTATTCTGACCAACGGCATTATCAAAGAAAATCCGGTGCTGGTGCTGGTACTGGGTACCTGCCCAACTTTGGCGGTTTCTACCATGGCGATAAACGGCCTTGGCATGGGGGCCGCTGCTACGGTGGTGCTGGTGTTCTCCAACATCCTGATTGCGCTGCTTAAGGATGTGATCCCCGAAAAGGTTCGCATTCCCTGTTACATCGTAGTCATTGCTGGCCTGGTTACCGTAGTACAGCTCTTTGTGCAGGCTTTTTTCCAGAGCATCTATGAGGCTTTGGGCATCTTCTTACCGCTGATTGTGGTAAACTGCATCATTTTGGGCCGGGCTGAGATGTTTGCCAACAAAAACAGCGTGCTGGACAGCGCTCTGGACGGTGTGGGCATGGGGCTGGGCTTTACCGTTGCCCTTACCTTTATCGGCTGTGTTCGAGAACTGTTGGGCTCCGGCAGCATCTTTGGTGTGCAGATTCACAGCATCGACCCTATGACCATCTTCCTGCTGGCACCCGGAGGCTTCTTTATCTTCGGCTGCACCATTGCTCTGGTCAACCGTTTGACCAAGGGCCGGGGAGTCAAGCGCAAGAGCTTTGGCTGCGAGGGCTGTCCCGCCGCCTCATCCTGTGGTCAAGCCCAAAAAGCGGAAGGAGGCTGTGAAGCATGAAGCAGATTATCATCATTCTCTTTTCCGCCATTTTGGTCGATAACTTTGTTCTTTCCAAGTTTTTGGGAATCTGCCCTTTCTTGGGAGTTTCCAAAAAGCTGGATTCTGCTGTTGGTATGAGTATTGCAGTAACCTTTGTTATGGTGATGGCTACCGCAGCTACCTGGCCGGTTTACTATTTTATACTGGTACCCAACAATCTGACCTACCTCAACACCATTCTGTTTATTCTCATCATCGCCGCTCTGGTTCAGCTGGTGGAAATTATTCTGAAAAAGTATATACCCTCTCTGCATCGCGGTTTGGGTGTGTACCTGCCCTTGATCACCACCAACTGCGCCGTGCTGGGCGTAACCCTTCTCAATATTGAGGAGACCTATGGACTTTTGCATGCCATCATCAATGCAACCGGAGCCGGACTTGGCTTTATGCTGGCGATGGTGCTCTTTGCCGGTGTTCGCTCCAAAATGGAAAACGCTGTGATTACCAAAAGCTTTGATGGAATTCCCATCACTTTGATTGCCGCTTCCATCGTATCATTGGCCTTCATGGGCTTTTCCGGCATTATTGACGGCATATTCGGTTAAGGAGGGAAGAGAATGGCAATTGCATTGCCGGTGATAATCGTCACCGTTATAGGAGTGTTCTGCGGCGTGCTGTTGACCGTAGCCGACAAGTACATGGCGGTTCCGGTGGACGAGCGGGTTAGTCAGGTCCGGGAAATGCTGCCCGGCGCCAACTGTGGTGCCTGTGGCTTTGCCGGTTGTGATGAATATGCCGAAAAACTGGTAAACGAAGGGGTAAAGACAAACCTGTGTACCCCTGGCGGAGCAGAAACGGCTCAAAAAATCAGTGACTTTTTGGGAGCTGGTTTTGAGGAGGTTGCTGCCAAGGTCGCCATCGTCCGCTGTGCCGGGACCGTTGAGAAGACCCAGTACATCATGGACTATCAAGGCCCTCAAACCTGCGAGGCTTGCAGCAGTCATTACAAGGGCAGGGGCAGCTGCTCCCACGGCTGCTTGGGCTTTGGCGATTGCGTCATTGTCTGTCAGTACGACGCCATTGAAGTGGTGGACGGCATAGCCAAAGTGGATAAATCCCTGTGCACCGGCTGCGGCATGTGTGCCAAGGCTTGTCCCAAGGCTTTGATCCAAATTGTCCCCGCTTCCAGCGAGGTGTATGTAGCCTGCTCCTCCACCGATAAGGGTGCTGTCACCCGCAAGGTGTGTTCGGCAGGGTGCATTGGCTGCAAACGCTGTGAAAAAGCCTGCAACTTTGACGCCATTGCGGTTACCAACAATCTGGCTGCCATTGATCCCGAAAAGTGCACCAATTGTGGCGAATGTGTCAAGGTTTGCCCTACAAAGGTGATTCGTGTAAACCAATGCGAGTCTTCCATCAACGTTCCCAACGCAGGATAAGCTTGATTGGGATGTGGCTGTTCCCCTAGTAGAGTATCTTCTGCCACATCACATTTTTGAGAAAGCTTCTGCAAATTCAAAAAATTAACAGAATCTTCTTTTATTTAGGGTGCTGCCGTTGTATAATAATACCATTGCATGGTATTGTGGCAGCATCCTATTTTCTGGAGGAATGACATGAAGTGGGTTTATCGACTGGAACGCAGACTGGGGCGAAATTTCGGCGTCCCCAATCTGATGATTTATATCACCTCCACCATGTTGGCGGTGTATATTATGGGCTTCTTTTTTATGCCCGGTATCGTTGGATATCTGGGGCTTAGTTGGCGCGCTGTTTTACAGGGACAAGTCTGGCGGCTGATCACCTTTTTATTCCTGCCTCCCACCTGGGGGAATATCCTGCTATTGTTTATTGCCCTTTATGCCACCTATCACATCGGCAATACCCTGGAAATGGAGTGGGGCACCACCCTGTTTACCATTTACTACCTTTTGGGGGCGGTGGGAGCCATTTTGGCAGCCATCATAACCGGATACGGCACCAATTATTATTTGTACCTGTCCCTTTTTTTGGCCTATGCCTACCTTTACCCCAACGCTACCTTTATGCTGTTTTTCCTATTACCCATCAAGGCAAAATGGTTGGCGATCTTTAACTGGGTCCTCTATCTCTTCGCCTTTGTCTTTGGCAGCACAATGGATCGGGCCGCCATTGTATTTTCTTTGATCAATTTCTTCGCTTTCTTTGGTCCCGATGTCTTGCGAACGGCAAAGCAGAACTATCAGGCCTCCAAGCGCCGTCGGGAATACCGCAAATACTGGGGAAACAACAACCCCTGGCGATAAAAATTTTCTTGGCCCTCTATTACCATAGGCTTGGTGATAGGGGGCCATGGCTGTTAAAGAAGAAAATTTCTGACAACCATCGCAAATCATCAAATCTGCATAACGAAATCCTGAGAGATAGAGAGATAACCAAAGAAAAAAAGAGTTAATTTTAATTATAAATAAAATTTAGCCAAATTTGACCATTGTGTAATGAAGAGGAAAAGAGTAAACTTTAACTAAAGGTCAAAGAAAGTCAAAGTCAAGGCGGTGGTTGTTGTGGGCATCAGCGATATGATAGCCAGGTTCATCAACGAGGTACTGGAAGGAGAAAACGGCTGCTGTGAATTGCAGCGTTCTGAGTTGGCCAACCGGTTTGGTTGTGTGCCCAGTCAGATCAATTATGTCATCTCCACTCGTTTTTCTCCCGAACACGGCTATCAGGTAGAAAGTCGCCGGGGCGGAAACGGCTATATCCGTATCCGCAAGATTAAGCTGGATGCCAGATGCCTGATGATGCACACCATAAACGTCATCGGTGACAGTGTGGATCTTCGCACCGCAAGAGCGCTTCTTTCCAACCTTTTGGACACCGAGGCTCTGGATCAGGGTACCGCTAAACTCTTGCTGGCGGCCATGGGTGAAGGAGCTTTGGGAACTTTGCCCCGGGAACAGCAAAACAGAGTGAGAGCAGAAATATTCAAACAGATGCTGATACAGCTTCTCTCGGAGCAGACTTATTCCAAACACCAAAGATGAAAAAACACATAGAATGGAAGTAAAGTGCATCCAAACTCTGGCAAACTTCATCAGAAAGGGATGATAGTCGATGAAATGCAATTACTGTGGGCAAAACGAAGCGGATCATGGTTTTGTCATAAATATAATGGGAAGAGCCGCCGAATTTTATCTGTGCAGCGGATGTCTGGCAGGACTTCAGAAACATATCGCCTTTATGATGCGGTATGCAGCAGAAGAGGAAACGGCTTCTACCTATCCCAATTCTCACACCGTACAGGTGCGGGAATTGGGCAAAGATCCTTTTCCCCTGGATGCAGGGGAGGACATTAAACGCCGCAGAGTGCTGAAGGAACTGAAAACCCGTCTGCGGGAGGCTGTAGAACGGGAAGATTATGAGCTGGCGGCACAACTTCGGGATGAGATCCTGAGAAAAGAAGAAGGTGTATTGATTTATGATACATAGAGATATTTTTACCGCCCCTGCCAAAGAAGTGATGCAGGGCGCTTTTCGGCTGGCAATGGAAATGCGACACAGTTTTTTGGGCAGTGAGCATCTATTGTGGAGCCTGGCCCGGGATGGCGTGGGCAGCGCCTCTCAGGTGCTGCAGCGAGCGGGGCTGGACTGCTCGATCATCCGAGATATCATTCAGCGCTATGACGGCCAGGGGAAAGCGGAGACCCTTCAGGCCAAAGGCCTTGCTCCCGACATTGATCGGGTGTTGGAATTGGCGGAGGCTCAGGCTAAAAAGCTTGGTCACAACCGCATAGAGCCCGAGCATCTGCTGCTGGGCATCCTGCAAGAGCCGGAGAGCGTAGCTGCCAAAATTATAGTTTCTACCGGTGTTCCCCTGGATCGAATCACCACCGATCTGTTGGGACAGCTGGGGAAAGGCTGGCCCCGCCCTGTTGTGAAACCCACCGGCAAAAAGGAGCAACCCTCCACCAAGACCTTGGAGCAGTATAGCCGCGATTTAGTGGAGCTGGCCACTCAGGGCAAACTGGATCCGGTGATTGGCCGAGATGAGGAAATTGCCCGGGCGATTCAAATTCTTTCCCGCCGCACCAAGAACAACCCCGTTCTCATCGGGGAGCCTGGTGTGGGCAAAACCGCCGTAGCCGAGGGATTGGCTCAGCGGATTGCCGATGGGCAGGTGCCCGAAAATTTGATGGGCATGCGGGTTCTCATGTTGGATCTGACCAAGATGGTATCCGGCGCCAAATTTCGGGGAGATTTTGAAGAGCGGATCAAGGGCTGCATTGAGGAAGCCTCCGCTGCCGATAACATCATCCTGTTTATCGACGAGCTGCACACCCTCATTGGGGCCGGCGCTGCCGAAGGCTCCATGGATGCAGCCAATATCCTAAAGCCTGCTCTTTCCCGAGGGGAAATTCAGGTGGTTGGAGCTACCACCCTCACCGAATACCGCAAGCACATCGAAAAAGACTCCGCACTGGAGCGGCGATTCCAGTCTATTTTGGTTGCCGAACCCTCTCAGGAGGATACCATCAAAATTCTGCAGGGTCTTCGCGATCGCTATGAAGAGCATCACAAGCTAAAGATTACAGATGAAGCTCTGCAGGCGGCGGTCAGCCTTTCTGCCCGGTATATTCAGGACCGCTACCTGCCCGACAAAGCCATCGATTTGATGGACGAAGCAGCTTCCCGGGTGCGGACTGGAAACTTGACCGTACCGGAGGAATTTAAGACCATCGAAGGCCGCATTGCCGCTCTCTCCTCCGAAAAGGAGGAAGCCGTGCGCAATCAGGACTTTGAGCGGGCAGCTATGCTGCGGGATTTGCAGCGGCAGCTGCAGGAAGAATTAAGCCGCAAACAGGAAGCTTGGAGCGCAACTTGTTCCGGCAGTGTCACAGCCGAAGACATTGCCGCTGTGGTGGGCTTATGGACTGGAATCCCCGTCACCATGTTGACCGAGGACGAAAGCCAGCGGCTTCTGCGGTTGGAGCAAACCCTTCACCAGCGGGTCATTGGTCAGGAAGAGGCGGTAACCGCCGTTTCCAAGGCCATTCGCCGGGGCAGGGTAGGGCTTAAGGATCCCAAACGTCCTACTGGGGTGTTCCTCTTCTTGGGACCCACCGGCGTTGGAAAAACGGAACTGTGCAAGGCTTTGGCAGCCGCTATGTTCCAGGATGAAAACGCCATGATTCGGGTGGACATGAGCGAGTATATGGAGCGGCACACCGTTTCCAAACTCATTGGCTCTCCTCCCGGTTATGTGGGCTACGACGATGGAGGACAGCTCACCGAGCGGGTTCGCCGCAAGCCCTACAGCGTCGTTCTCTTTGATGAGATTGAGAAGGCTCATCCCGATGTTTGGAGCGCACTTCTTCAAATTATGGAGGACGGCCGCCTCACCGATGCCCAGGGCCGGACGGTGGATTTCAAAAACACCATCATTGTGATGACCTCCAACCTGGGAGCCAAGAACATCACCGGAAAGCAGCGGGGCACCCTTGGTTTTTCTGCCGCAGACAGGCAGGAGGGGGAAACCCGGCCTCTATCCGAAATTAAGGAAAAGGTGATGGCAGAGGTTAAGGATGCCTTCTCTCCAGAATTCTTCAACCGGATTGACGACGTCATTGTCTTCCATCAGCTGGACAGCAACCATATCCGCCAAATTGCCCGGAATATGGTGGCAAATCTTTCCCAGCGGGTAGCCGAACTTGGGGTTACCATGGAAATTGACGATGCAGCCCTCCAGCTTTTGGTGGAAAAAGGGTTTGATCCGGCCTACGGAGCCAGGCCTCTGCGCCGCGTCATCCAGACCCATATTGAAGATGTCGCCGCCACCGCTTATCTGGAAGGAAACTATCGGGAAGGAGACATTATGCTGGTCACCGCTCGGGATGGCGAAATTGTTCTGGAGAAAAAGGCTGGGCAAAAGCTGCCAGCTATGGTACAGTAACAGAAAAATAGGCGACAGGCCAAAGACCTGTCGCCTATTTCTTTGAAAAACTCCACTGTTTACTCAAAAGCCTTGCAATTTGCGGGGCTTTTTTTCTTTTGGTTTTTCGTCAAGGGCATTGCTCTTGGGTCATACTGAAAGAAATGTTCTGTCTTTGTGATTGATATTTGTAAACATTTAAGCTATTATACCAACAGATGAATGCAAGCAAATGAATGGCTAAAACTTATGGATAGAGGGTGTTATAATGAAGCTCAGTCAACTGGAATATGTGTACGAAGTGAGCTGCTGTGGCAGCATGACCGCCGCCGCCAACAAGTTGTTTGTCACCCAGCCAACCCTTTCCCAGCAGATCATGAATTTGGAAAACGAGCTGGGAGTTAAGCTGTTTGTGCGGCTATCCCGCAGTGTAATCCCCACTCCGGCAGGGGAGGAATTCCTCATTTACGCCAAGCGCATTTTGTCTGACGTGGAAAAGCTCAAAGAATCCATGGCGGACTACTCTTCGCTGCGCCGTGGAAAGGTCCGCATCGGCATGCTTTCCACCTTTGGCTGCTTTAATATCATCAATAAGCTGGCTATTTTTAAAAAAGAAAACCCCACCATCGACACTCGCATCACGGTAAGTCAAAGCAAACACCTGGTTGAGATGATGATGTCTCACCAGCTGGATGTGGCCTTTATCATGGCTTCCAATCCTCTGCCAGATGAACCACGGCTCCAGTTAACCAAGCTCTTTGACAGCGAAATGATGGCTCTGATGCCCAATGGCCATCCGCTGGGGGAAAAGTCCCAGATTACTTTTGCCGATTTGGCAAAGGAAAACATCATCATGCCTTCCCGGTCGTCTACACTGTACGCGTCTATTTCTGCGGGTTTTCACAACCTGGGGATCGAGCCTCACGTCATCAGTGAAACCAGCCACCCCGAACTGTTTATTCAGATGGTAGCCAACGGCATGGGCATTGCCTTTGCGTCCGAACGGGTTGTGGCGGGGAATCGGCACCACTCCTTTTTGGCCCGTCCTCTGGTAGGAGATCTGGCGCAATCCATTTATTTTGCTGTGCTGGAAGATACATACGAAGTTCCCTCGATTCGGTGCTTTTCCGATTACATCATTCGTGAGTATACCATGGAGCCGGGAAGCTAACAGCCAAATTAGCTATAACAATTCGAAATGGATTTGATAATTTATAACGATTTTATTATTGACGCCACACCATTTATAATGAAGATAGGATAAAGAACGACCTTTGTCAAAAAAGGAGGAGAAGGCACCATGATCGATACCCAAACTCAGTTGATGGGACTGCTGGGCAAGCCGCTGGGACAGAGTTTTTCCGCAGCAATGCACACCCAAGCGTTTCACGCCCTTTCCCTCAACTGCATTTATTTGCCCATAGAGTCGGAGGCTGAGGAGCTAAAGGCTCTGGTGGGTGGCATTCGCGTCATGAATTTTATCGGCTTTAATGTGACCAAGCCGTACAAAGTGGAGATTATGCAGTATCTGGATGAACTGGACGAGATGGCCCGGGTCATCGGAGCGGTCAACACCGTCAAGGTGAAGGATGGCCAGCTGATCGGGTACAATACCGACGGCATGGGGTTTGTCGATTCCCTGGCCGAGCTGGATTTTAAGGTAAAAGGCAAGCGATTTTTGATTTTGGGGGCGGGAGGAGCCGCCCGGGCAGTGGCTGTCACCCTTGCATTTGAGGGGGCGCAGAGCATTGTCCTCACCGATCTTTATTCCAACCTGGCGGAGGAGTTGGCTCAGCACCTCAATACCAAGATACGCCAGTGCGCATCCACCATTCCCGCCGGCGACCGGCAGGCCCTGAAAGCAAGTATAGATTCCTGTGACTGCATCATCAACGCCAGTGGCGTGGGCATGTATCCTCATCCTGAGAGGACCCCGGTAGACAAAGAGCTTCTTCGCCCCGAGCTGATGGTTTGCGATTTGACTTATAATCCGGAAAAGACGCAGCTGCTCCTCGATGCCCAGTCCATAGGCTGCCCCATTCTAAACGGTTTGGGAATGTTGCTGGGACAAGGAGCCAGAGCGTTTGAAATTTGGCTGGAACGCCCTGCGCCGGTGGAAGTGATGCGCAAAACACTGCTGGAGCAGATTAACAAGAGCTAAGGAGAATGTGGGTATGAAACGCAAGAAAAGGGCCTTTCAGGTAAAATCAATTGTAATTGGGGAGGGGCTGCCCAAAATTTGTATGCCTTTGGTAGGTAAAACCGAAGAAGAGTTGTTGGCGGGGGTGCAGGAAGCCAAGGCCCTTGGTCCCGATGTGATAGAGTGGCGTGCCGATTTCTTTAAGCAGGTGGGAGACGCAGAGGCTTTGCTGGCCATGGCAGATCGGCTTCGCGGCGAGCTGCCCGAAATGCCTTTGCTGTTCACCCTGCGGGATGTGTCAGAAGGGGGCTTTACCAAGCTGTCTCAGGAAGTTCGGGCCGATCTCATTCGTCAGGTGATTGCCTCGGGTAAGATAGATCTGGTGGATATTGAGCTGGAAGCTGTGAAAAACGGCTTGGACTTTCTGGTTTCCTTTGCCAAGGAACAGGGCGTTGGGGTGATTCTTTCCAACCACTTCTTCACCCGCACTCCTTCGCTGGAGGAAATCGTTGACATTCTGCGGGAGGAGCAAAGCTGCGGCGCCGATATTGCCAAGCTGGCGGTGATGCCCAACTCCCCCGAAGATGTGCTCACTTTGCTTTGTGCCACCAACCAGATGGAAACACAGTATGCCGAAATCCCCCTCATCACCATGTCCATGGGGCAACTGGGAATTTGCAGCCGGATTTGCGGCGGCGTGTTCGGCAGCACTCTTACCTTTGGTGCCGGACAGAACACCTCTGCTCCCGGGCAGATTGGTGTGAAAGAGCTGCGCAAAAGCTTGCTGCAGGTTCACGGAGAAATGGGTTCCTAAGGTTTCTCAATCCTACAGATTTTGAATGCAGCCCATGGCAGGCTATGGACAGAGCTTGAAAAGCAGCAGATAGGCGCTGCATCTCCTGACAAGGAATTTATGCTTTGAGAGGGGATGTTATCGCAAGCAAGGGAGCGGAGGTGCCTACTCTTTGGGTAGGCTTCCTTTTGCCCCCTTTCTTTTATCCGTTCCCACCCCGCCGATTCCCGAAAGGGAAGGGGAAGCGCGAAGAAGCAATCAAAACCCCAAACGAAGGTTTTTATTTTCGGGACTTGAGAAAACGATTTCCGGATAATCGGCACAGTTAATTGGTTAAAACTAACAATATTCGCTTGTTGATTTGGAACTGATGTAGAAAATCTGAAAAATGGATTGTTTTAAATTAGATGAAGTGATATACTCCATGTTAGAAAAGG
Source organism: Oscillospiraceae bacterium (assembly GCA_050950205.1). GTDB lineage: Bacteria > Bacillota > Clostridia > Oscillospirales > Ruminococcaceae > WRAV01. The sequence continues at coordinate 1,766 of JBMNHF010000001.1, read as the reverse complement.
GGCGAAAAAATGAAAACGTTTTCTTACGGAGAACGCGTTTTACGTCTCTTTTTCCGAAAGGTGGTTGTTTCTTGCAAACCTTTGGTCCAAAGAATATCTGGATACGAAGGATTCTCACTCTTGTGGTTCCCCTTCTCCTTTTATTCGCCCGCCCTTTGGGTATGACCGTAAAGCAAAGTGTGGTTGCGGGAACACTGGTCCTGGTCATTACATGGTGGTCTACCGGACTGGTAAGCAAAATTCCTTCGTCTCTTTTTTTACTCGGCACCTTTGCAGTATTCGGCTCCGCTCCCTTGCGAGTGGTACTTTCTTTTCCCCTTTCGGAAACTTTTGTCCTTATTGTGTTGTCCTATCTGCTTTCTCAGGGAATAGAAAATTCCGGGCTGACACAACGCACCTTAGAGCCACTGCTCTTTCGCTTTGTCAAAACTCCGGCCAATGCACTGCTCTCTATTTTTTTGGTGATGACCGCCACCATTTACATGATTCCACAACCTCTTGCTCGACTCATTGTTGTGGCCAGCATCTACCGCAGCTACTTAAAAAAGACCACCATTTCCCCTAAAGCGGAGTCGGTTCTTTTATTCTCGATTTTTGCATTTTATGTAACAGTCAATATGATGCTGTTGGACGCCGATATCATCCTCAACACAGCAGCCGTTAATTTTGCCCAGTCGGATATGACCAATCGCCAATGGATGGCTTACATGGCTCTCCCCACTTTGTTGTTTTGCGCCGTTCTCTTTGGTTTGATCCTTTTGGTGTTCCGAAAAGAGCTGAAGGGCGTCACCATTGAACCCAGAGAAAGCTCTCCGATCAGAAAGCCCCTCACAGGGCGGGAAAAGCTGGTAACGGCTGTGGTGATCTGCACCATCTTGCTGTGGGCTGGAGAAGGATTGCTGGGCGGATCGCTCCCCATTTCCATCAACTCCACCTTGGTTACTCTGGTGGCTACCATCCTGCTTTTTGTACTGGGAGCACTCAAACCCGCAGACTTGCGATCCATTGACATTACCACTTTGGTTTTTCTCACCGCCGCCTTTTCCATTGGGGCAGTGATGAAGGCCAGCGGCATCGCCGAAATTGTGTTTTCCCGGGTGGCAAAACTCTTCCCGGACCAGTATTCTCTTACCTATGTGGCGGTTATGGTACTGGTCTCCATGGGAATGCACCTGATGCTCGGTAGCAACACCACCACCATGTCGGTGGTGCTTCCGGGGCTTATTATGGTCAGCGAGGGACTTCTCTCCTCTACAGCAGCTCTGTTGATTTGCTACACCAGCCTGGCTCCTCATTACATATTGCCCTTCCACTCTACTTCCATGATGATCGGATCATCCAATGGATTTTTTCCAGCCTCTTACGTCACCAAGCTGGGAATTGTTGTTATGATCATTCTTATTCCTCTGATCCTTATGCTTTATCTGCCTTGGTGGAGTATTCAGGGTGCCCTTTGAGTTTACAAGTGTGGAAAAGCCGTTGTGTTTCGGCTTTACAATATTGAAAAGGAGGATTCTGTCAACATGATAAAACGACAATTGATCTCTTTACTACTGGTTTTGGTAATGATTCTTGGCTTGACAGCCTGTGGCGGCCAGTCTTCGGGCACCAGTGCTGCGCCTGCTGCACCGGGTGGCTCCAGCAGCACTTCTAAAGCCTCCGGTGGCGAAAGCAAAGCTGCCCCCGCCGCCCCCACTGCCACCACTCCCGCAGGCAAGGAAGATCTCATCTTTGCTTTGGATCAGGAACCGGCTTCTCCTACGATC